>CANMFP010000003.1 GCA_947497265.1 uncultured Isoptericola sp. | reverse complement strand
TGGAGGCCTCGACCCCTACCCGGACGTCACCTTGGTGCTCGGCGTGTCACCGAGGCCCCCCTCAACTGCGATGAGCCAGATAAGGTCATCTATGCGCCAGTGTCGGAGATGTTCGGCCACAACTACGCCCTGAATATCATTCCGTACACGCCGTAGTTCCGGCCGATTCATCGCCAGTCGCGCCAATGAGGAGTGAGCATCGGCCTGCCTGGCGATGCGGCAGGATGAGTACTGAGCCGTCGACCCTTTGGCGGGCGAGCATGGGCCCCCGGTGGACCCGCCGTCGTGCGTCGTCGGCCCCCGTATGCGGTCGCCCCGCCCCGGTGTGCCGTCGTGGTGCTCGAGCTCGTCCTGGCCATCGATGTCGGCCCCGGATCCCGTCGTCGCGGGGTGTGGACTCTAGGGTGTGTCTCCGATGGGTTCGGGGGGTCGGGTCGGGCATGCTGGGGGCGCGTGAGTTCTTCGGATCGGTTCCAGGCGTTGTCGGACGAGCAGTGGGAGCGGATCGAGGCACTGCCCCGGCGCCGGCGGCCACGGGGCGGCCACCGGCGGACGCGCGCGGTTGATGGTCGAGGGGATCAACTACCGGTACCGAACGGGGGTGACGTGGCGAGTCCTGCCGCCACGGTTTCGGCCCGTGGAAGACGGTGTGGAAGCAGCACCGCCGATACGACACGTCAAGCGGGCGCAACTCTCGCCGCTGGGCGCCCTGCGGGACCGCCTGGGATCATCCTTCGTCGCCGGGATCACGTTCTACACGGGCGCGACGGGATACGAGGCGGACGACCGGATCCACGTGCTTCCGATTGAGCGCCTCTGGACCTGACCCCTCTGCGGCGAATCGCGGCGGCACACGCGAAGCGGGTGTGCCTGAATTTCCCTCGGAGGTGTGCCTGGACTCTCCTTGGTGGTCGCTCCGGTGCTGGACATCGAGTTTCGGGAACCACCCACGTGAGGCCGTTCTCGGTTTCGAGAGCGGTGTAGTTTCGAAAAGTCCCGGCCGGGGTCACCCGGCCGGGACTTTTGCCGTTTATGGGTGGTTCGTGCAGCGTGGCGCCAGCTGGTGCTGGGTCGGGCGCCCGGTGGGCCGGTCGTCCGACGGCGGTGGTGGTGTCGGGCGGTGGCCCTGCGGTGGCCGCGGCGTGGTTCAGGACCTGTTCGGGACGTGCTTGTCCGGCCGGCGGTGCCGGTCGGTCAGGTGGTCGGGTTGTGGCTGGTGCTGCTGGCCTGGCCGGGTGGTCCTCGCCGACGGGCGGTGCGTGAGCGGGTGGTGTAGCCGACAGGGCGCTCGTCGGGTGGTTCGCCGAGCTCGACTTGCCACGGCTCAGCGAGGCCTGCAGCGACGTACCAGCGGTGCAGCTCGCGAGTGTTGTAGGCCGCCAGGGCGCCGCCGCCAGGCCCGTCTCGGACGATTGACCCCCATCGAGTACGAAGCCATCATCACCACTCAGGTCGCACTCGCCGCCTGAGAACCGCTGTCACCTATCCGTGCAGCAGTCCCAGCGAGCCCGTCTCGCTGTTGCGCGTCGGCCCTCGAGGTGGTGCTCCCAGTCGTCCTGGCTGGGAAGCGCTGTAGCGATGTCACGGAGGTATGCGCGAGCCAGATCCTGGTTCTGGGCCGTGTACCGGAGCGCCACGTGTGGGTTCTTGGTCATGAACGCAGCAACTCCGGGACCCAACTTGGTTCTGAGACGCCTACCCTCCCCCGTGCCGATATGGCGGGCGACGTGGTTGTTGACGACAACAGACAGGCCGGTATCTTCGCAGCGAACACGGGCGCCGATGACGGCTGTGCGCTCGTCGTCCGAGAAGAGAACCCACCCGGGTGCGCTGGTAACGACGATTGACGCCACGGCGGTGGCCAGCAGGTAGACGCCGACTGCGCCCAGACCGACCCGGCCGAGCCCTGGCCAAATGCTCATCTCTGGCAGTAGACGGGAGACGATCAGGTCGTCGGCCGCCCAGGTGAGCAGTCCGGCTCCAATTATCAGCACCCAGACGGCGGGCTGTACCACCAAGTTCATCGGAACCCACCAGGTCAGGGCGCGCCACGCTTCACGCCTGGAGGCGATGCGGACGCCGTCGGTAAGGACAGCACTGATCAGGTCGTCTCTCAGGTCATGGCGCGTTGTCGTCGAGATGTACTCGTTCGTGTCGCCATTCGACCGTGGTGCGTCACCGCCCACTGGTCGCCCCCAGGTGCCGGGTGCGGGTACGTCGCCACTGGGGGCGCTTGAACTTCACGTAAGCGGACCACAGCCAGCCAGGCAGCCTGTCGAACGGGGCTACGGGCACGTCTGGTCGCTCGGGTCGCACGAGTTCGATCGCCTGCGAATAGAGATCCGAGGCGGTACTTCCGGGGTCGCGAGGCAGGATCCCTGTTGCTGCCCAGAGAGATTCTCGAACCCACTGGCCTGCACCGTGAACGCGGTAGTTGCCAACGCGTTGCGAGTCGGTCTGGTCCCTCTCGAGGATGACGATCACTCGCTGTGCGGCATCGAGTTCGTCGGAAACTGCTGCCCAGCCGTTGTCACTCTCGCCATCATCGTCAGTTGATTCAGGCTCATCAGGGTCGGAGTCGTCGGGGAAGAACCCATCGCGCTCGTCCTGAGTGAGGTGCGCGGCGATCAAGTGCTCGTCGTTGATGCTCGCCTGGTAGACGACGAGAGCCTCGTCCACGTACTCATCGAAGAGGTTGCCCTCGAATGCCCCGACGGTCATGGGCGTTGCAGTCCATGTGTCGAGGAGCGCAACGACGTCGGCGATGCTCTCAGTTTCTGGTACCTCGTATGCCTGGCGCGCCTGGATGACCAGTTCACGGTAACGAGGTGGGGTCATCATCACGGTCGTTGCGCTCCTCTTGTGATTACTTGCGGGCGTTGCCGTAGAACGAGTGCATCTTAGGAGTTCGTTTGTAAGGGTGACAGTGCCACATGTATCCCGGCTTGCCCCCGCCGTGGATTTCAGGGCCTACAGGCTTCTTGCCGCCCTTGACCTTGGGAGGAACACGAGCATTGCAGGCAGGTGTGCCTGAGCGCGTCCCCAAGGTGTGCCTGTCACAGTCTGGGCTACAGCCCGCCCGCTGGTCAGCGAGTTGGTGGAACCCCACACGTGAGGGTAGTTCCCGAATCAGGGAGCCACCCGTTCCCGAAACCCCCGACCGGTTCATCCGGCCGGGGGTTTCGTCGTTCCCGGCGGCGTGGTCGGTGGCGTTCAGTCGTCCTCGACCGCGACCTGGTCGGCCAGGTCTGCGAGCTCGCTGGGGTCGCGAGCCTGGTCGAACCGGGCGCAGTGCCGGGATGTAGAGCGACTTGTCCAGGTCCCAGTCGAGCACGACCGCTGGCTCGTCGTCGGGCGTCGCCGCGAGGAGGACGAGGTCGGCCAGGAGGCGGGTGGACCTGCCGTTGCCGTCGACGAACGGGTGGATCCGCACGGCCTCAGCGTGTGTTGCGTTCTCGTAAAGGCGAGCATGCAGGTCTCGAAGCGCTCGGTCGGTGAGCAGGTCGGCCAGAAGCAGCTCACCCGCCGCGGCGCGCAGCGTGAACGCACTGCGCACGGCATCCTCGTAAGCCTGCTCCAGCTCGTAGACCGAGGCCTTGGTCAGCGGGTCGCCGATCGCTTCGGCGACATCCGGCAGGAGGGCGTCCAGCTCCTCAAAGTCGAGCGGCGTGCTGCCGTAGTCCGGGTCGAGCCCGGTCACTTCGTGCGTGCGGGGCGCGCGGCGACGTAGCGGCCCGTGACCGCGGAGCGTTGCGTGGACTTGACGACGCGACCTTCGAGCTTCGCCGACGCTCTCGTCGAGCGGACGGCTGCCTGTGCGGCGCCGCTCGCACTGATCTTCTTGGCCACCTGGCCCACCTCCATCACGGTCATCTCCAGGATAGCGCCGACCCCAGTGCCTTTGACCCCGACATCTCCTTGGCATGGACGTCGCGTCGTACGAGGAGGTCAAATCGCTGAGCATCCTGCGGGAGCCCGACGGCGACGTCTCTGACTGGGCTCCAGAGGAGAGGCTCTGGAACGTCGATTCTGGCTCGAAGATCTTCGCCGTGAGGCCCGGTGTCGGCGGGCCGGTCACATGCGAGGTTTGGCAAGGGCTGCCGGGTCTCGTCCTGCCACACCTCGTCTTCGAGGCGCCGCTGCACATCGAGGATCCGGCGGGTGTGCTCGACAGTCGGCTCGGCTGGTTGCATGGTGACAGGCTTCTGGCGGTGTTCGCCGATGTGGCCGAGTTCGCAGCCGGCGTCCAGATCGTCGTTACCACGGGTCAGATGGCCGATGCCGGAGGTGTGCCTGGCGTGCAGTTCTTGGTGGTTGACGTGCTGGTCAGGGACTTTCGGGAACCACCCACGTGAGGGTCGTTTCCTTGGAACGGCTCAGGTATGAACGAATCTCCCGCCCGGAGTGATCCGGGCGGGAGGTTTGTCGTTTCTGGGTGGTTCGTGACCGGCCCGGCTGTGGTGCGCGGTGCGGTCAGGGTCCGCGGGTGCGGTAGATCGGATCGGGTGTGATCGCCTCAGGTTCTTCGTCGAGCTCGATCTGCCAGGGGTCGGGTCGATCTCGCTCGAGGTTCCACTGGTGGAGGCGCTTGGCGTTGTAGCCCAGCATCGCCAGGGCCAGGAGGAAGGCCGTGCCGAAGAAGCCGCGGACGCGTAGGTAGCCGCGGTTGATGTTGCTGGCGTTGTAGCGCACGTTGCCGAAGAGGCCCTCGACGAGGGTGCGGCGGTCGTAGGAGCGAGCGTCGAAGACTTCGCGGCTTTGGCTGACGTCCCCGGAGCCGTCCGGGTCTGCAGCACGGGCGGGTGACTCTTGATCGGTGCTGCCAGGCCGGCGGCTTGATCCGAGGTCTACCGTCGGCAGGATCCGACTTTTGAGGACGGCAGACTCCGACTTGGGGTGGCGGCAGATTCCGACATGCCGCTACGTTGGGGTTGTGAAAAGCCTGATCGCGCGACGTCTGACCCAAGTTGTCCACGACCGTTCGTCGGCCACCCCCGTGCTTCTCCTGGAGGGGCCTCGTGGCGTGGGCAAGTCCACGTTGCTGGACGGACTGGCGGCTGAGTCGGACGCCATCGTCATCGACCTGGACCGGGAGGACTACCTTCAGCTCGCGCAGAACAGCCCGTCCGCTGTCGTCGGCGAGGACACTCCGGTGCTTATCGACGAGTACCAGAAGGCTCCGTCCCTGCTGGACGCGATCAAGGCTCGCCTGAACCGCGAAACACGACCCGGGATGTTCGTCCTCGCGGGCTCGGCCAGCTACGACTCCCTGCCGCAAGGCACTCAGGCCCTGACAGGCCGACTCCAGCGGCTTCCGGTCATGCCCCTGACCCAGGCCGAGCTCGACGCGACCGGCAACGATCTCATCGCGCGTGCGTTCGAAGGAGACGTTGAGCACCACGTCCGGCCTGCCACCGCGACACGTGACGAGTACGTCGATCGAGTGATGCGTGGCGGGATGCCGCTTGCTCTCGCTCAACCCACCGAAGCTGACCGGTCTCGATGGTTCGAGGCGCACGTGGGGCAGTCGATCCAACGAGACGCCGGCGAGCTGCGACGCATCGGCAGAAGGTCCGACCTCCGGGACGTGCTGACGCGCACCGCCGGGCAGACAGCCAGCGTCCTCAACGTCTCCAAGGTCGCCAGCGACGTGGTTCCGTCGTGGGACACGACCTCCGCGTACATCGAACTCCTCGAGTCATTGTTCCTCGTTCGTCGGCTTCCTGCCTGGGGCATGACAGTCCTGCCCCGGAGCATCGAGTCTCCCAAGATCCATGTCGTCGACTCTGGAATCGGCGCCCATCTGCTGCGCCTCAGCGCCGCGAAGATGAAGCGACTCGACCCGTCCTCGCTCACCGAGTTCGGTCACCTGCTCGAGTCGTTCGTCGTCCAGGACGCAATCCGGCAGACGACCTGGATGGACGTCCCCGTCTCAGCCGGGTACTGGCGCACCAGGGACAACGTCGAGGTCGACCTGGTTCTAGAACGCCATGACGGAGCGGTCGTCGCCATCGAGGTCAAGGCAGGGGACCACGTCAAGCGAACACAGCTCTCGCCGCTGGTCGCCCTGCGCGATCGTCTCGGATCGTCCTTCGCAGCGGGGATCGCCCTCTACACGGGCGGGACTGGTTACGAGGTGGAAGACCGGATCCATGTGCTCCCGATCGAGCGACTCTGGACCTGACGCCTCGACCGCGGTCAGGAAGCACAAGGGTCTGCTGAACAGATAGGTGACAGCGGTTCTCAGGCGGCGAGTGCGACCTGAGTGGTGATGATGGCTTCGGGTCTGCTGCACGGATAGGGGCGGGGTGACGGGCAGCGCCGCTCTTCACAGGATCGACGAAGAGCCGGTTTCGCCGTTCCCGGAGATCGGTGCCGCGCTCGTGGCCACGATCACGCCCCGCTGGACTCTCTGGGCAGCCGGACGGTCCGAGATGACGTGTTCGACGTTCTGCCGTCCGAGATCAGCTCGTGGGCTCAGGGACGTCGTGGGCGAGCGCTCCGCTGATCAGCATCTGTACGAGCATGTCGGCATCGTGCCGCTGGTCGGCCGCTGCCCCGATGCACAGGTTGCCGATGCCCTTGAGCACGGTGTAGGCGTCGACCGGGAGGGCGTCGTGGCCGGACGCCGCCCGGGCAGCGTCCAGGAGTGCGCCGCAGACAGGCACGAGCCGGTCGATGAAGTACCGGTGCAACGCGTCCGGTTCCGCGTCCTGGCCGTGCAGGGCGCCTGCGAGCCCGTGCTTGGTGACCAGGAACTCGACGAACAGCGCCACCCACGCGCGCAGCGCCGCCTCGGGTGTCGGGCTCTCCGCGAACAGCCGCGGCCCTGCCTCGGCGCAGGCCTCGACCTGGTGGCGGTACACCGCCACGACGAGCTCCGCGCGGGTCGGGAAGTGTCGATAGATGGTCCCGACACCGACCCCGGCCTTCGCCGCGATCTCCCGTACCGGGGCGTCCACGCCGGAGGTGACGAACACCGCCGCTGCTGCCTGCAGGAGGTCCTGCTGGTTCCGGCGGGGGCGCCCCGCCGGCCTGGGCTGCGCGGCAGGCCGCTGCTCGGGTCCGCTCCGAGCCATGGGTCCTCCTCGGGGTCGACGACGCAGGCTTGCGTTTCGGAACAGCGCTCCGTATTGTGGCGGAACAGCGTTCCGATACCAGTATCGCAGAGCGCACCCCTCAGGAAGGAATCTGTCATGACGACATCGATCGTCGACTCACTGGACGGCATCGTCGGCACCGGCACCCCGGTCGTCTCCGTCGCTCCGCTCGAGCTGTCGGCCCCGGGCCGACCGCTGCCGCTGGAGGTGCGCGTCTCCGCCCCGGCGACGGGCACCGACCTCCCCGTCGTGGTGTTCTCCCACGGCAACGGGTGGAACCTCGACGGGTACGCGCCGGTGACGGCGTTCTGGGCCTCCCGCGGCTTCGTCGTGGTCCAGCCCACGCACCTGGACTCGCGCCGCCACGGCTACGGGTTCGACCATCCCGTCTTCCCGACGATCTGGACCGAGCGGATCGCCGACCTCACGCGCATCCTCGACCAGCTCGACACCGTCGAGGCCGCCGTGCCGGGCCTCGCCGGCCGGGTCGACCGGAGCCGCGTCGCCGCTGCCGGTCACTCCTGGGGCGCGCAGTCGGTCCAGTCGCTCCTCGGTGCGCGGATCCTCGACGAGTCCGGCCAGGTCGGTGCGGACATGACCGACAGCCGCATCACCGCGGGCATCCTGTTCGCCGCCACCGGACTCGGAGGCGACGACCTGCACCCCTTCGCGCAGGCGAACTTCCCGTTCATGCGCCCCTCGTTCGAGGAGCTGACCACCCCGACGCTCGTCGTGGCCGGCGACCGTGACCAGTCGGCGATGTCCAGCCGTGGACCCGACTGGTTCACCGACGCCTACCGGCACAGCCCTGGCGCCACCGATCTCCTCACGCTCTACGGCGCGGAGCACGCGCTCGGCGGGATCGTCGGGTACGAGGTGGCTGAGACCACCGACGAGAACCCGGAGCGGGTCGCCGTCGTCCAGCGCCTGAGCACGGCGTACCTGCGCACCGCGCTCCACGTGGACGACGCCGGCTGGCCTGCCGCGCGAACCGCCTTCAGTGGCAGCACCGACCCGATCGGGCGGGTCGACAGCCGATGAGCCACGACGGCACGCCTCTCACCGGGCGCCGTGAGCCCGCGAGGACCCTCAGTGGAACGTCGTCGCGTAGTACGTCTGCCGGTCCACCTCTTCGACGGTGACGTCGCGCGTCCGCTCGAGGTGGCGGCGCAGGTTGTCCGCGAACCGCAGCCCGTCGTCGTTGAAGCGGGAGACGTCGTAGGCGCAGACCACCCGGTGCTCCGCGAGATGGGCGACGAGCGCGTCGATCATGTCCATGAAGGTGCGGGTCGCCCGCCGGCCGGGGTGCGCGAGCGTGTAGCCGATGTACCAGACGGCCCCCCGCGCCGCGTGCTCCGGGTACCGGGCGGCGAAGTACTCGGGGCTGACCCAGGGCACGGCAGCGAGGTCGGTCGCCAGGGTGGTCATCCCGACCGCGTCGCCGGTCTCGTCGTGCGCCAGGAGCTTGAGGACGCGGGGGTCGGCCATCTCCTCGTCGAACTCCTCGCGGTGCAGCACGTGCCGCGCTGCCGCCCGGGTCCGCAGGGGCTCGAAGGCCTCCAGGTACAGCTGCCAGAAGCGTTCGGCCACCGGACCGCTCAGCGTCGGTTCGAACGTGACGTCAGTGGCCATCGGCGGCCTCCGCCCAGCCGGCCCGCCGGAACGTCGCCACGACGACGGCGCACACGGGCAGCGTCTCGCACGTGATGCCGGTGATCCGGCGGCCCTGCGGGTGGTAGACGCCGCCGCGCGACGCGGACAGGTCCTCCAGGCTGTGGCCGAGGTCCGTGGCGACCTGCTCGTAGGAAGGGCCCTCGTGCTCGACGAACAGACCGGCTCCGCTGCCGTCGTCGCGCACCGACCAGGCGACCCCGGCCCACGCCTCGTGCCCCGGCAACGAGGCGTGCGCCTCGGCGTAGACGCAGTAGAGGGCGTCCCCGTGGTCCCCGGAGATGCCGTCCTGCGGCTCCACCTTGAGGATCGTGCTGCCAGGTGGGACGACGGAGCTCAGCCGGATCAGGTTGAAGTCACCGACCCCGGCGGCGACCAGGGCGGCGTCGAAGGCCGCGAGGGTCGTCCGTCCGGTGCCGGTGCCCTTGCTGATGCGGATCGTCAGGTTGTCGCTCATCAGTTCCTCGGAGGTCGGGTGGAGGGTTGTCCGTGCCGGTCGTCCGGCCGGCGACGGCGTCAAGGAGGTCCAGCACCGGCCGCAGCAGGGTGTCGGGTGCGGTGCGTTCCTTGGCGAGAAAGACGGTACGGCCCAGTCTCAGGTCCGCACGGTCGTGCAGTGCCACCGGGCTGCCCGTGTAGACCACGAGCGGCACCTGCCCCAGCCGTCCATCCTCGCGCAGGTCGGCCACGAGGGCCTGCCCGGTGCCGTCGGGCAAGGAGAGGTCCAGCACGAGCAGGTCCGGTTCGGCCGTGGCGAGGGCGGTCCGGGCCTCGCCGACCGAGCGCGCCTGGGTGACGGTGAGCCCGCCGTGCTCGAGCACGGCGGCCACGACCTCGCGCAGCTCGTCGTCGTCCTCCACGACGAGGACGCGTTCGTGGCGTGGATGCCGGCGGACGACGTCGCGCACGGTCGCGACGAGTCGCCCCGGGTCGACCGGCTTGACCAGCCACCCGTCGGCGAGGTCCGCGCTCGCACCGGCCTCGGTCGGCTCGGTCCCGGAGACCACCACCACCGGGACCCGAGCCGTCGCGGCGGTGTGGCGCAGCCGCGACAGCACCTCGGCGCCGTCGGTGCCGGGCATGGCCAGGTCCAGCACGATCGCCGCCGGGTGCTCCGCGGCGACGAGGTCGAGCGCGGCCTCTCCGTCGGTCACGCCGATGACCGCGAACCCGCGTTCCTCGAGGATGGTGCTCAGCACGTCGACCACGTAGGGGTCGTCGTCCACGACGACGACGCGCGGCGTGCCCGCGTCGTCGTCGTCGCCCGTGCTGCGCGGGTCCGTGCCCGACGGCGGAGCGTGCGTGAGGCCCGCAGGCTCGCCGTCGGCGGCGTACGGGCCGGTGGGCGTGCGGTGCGCGTCGACACGCCGCAGGGTGAACCGGATGCTCGTCCCCGTGCCGTCGCCCTCGCTGACGGCCCACATCTTGCCTCCGTGGCCCTCGACGATGCCGCGGGCGATCGGCAGCCCGAGACCGGTCCCGCCGCGCTCGCGGGCGTCGGAGGCGTCGACCTGCTCGAACCGGCGGAAGACGGCCTCCAGCTTCGCGGGCGGGATCCCGCGTCCGTCGTCGTCGACGCGCAGCTCGACCATGTCGCCGGCCGGCAGGGCGCTGGTGCGCACCGTGCTGCCCCGCACGGAGAACCTCACCGCGTTCGACAGCACGTTCACGAGGGTCTGCACGATGCGATCGGCGTCCGCCCGGACGACCTCCGGGGACGGGCTGTGCTCGAGGGTGACACCTGCCAGGTCCGCGAGGACGGCGACCTGCTCCTGCGCTGCCACGACGAGGGCGTCGACCGGCTGCTCCGCCAGCTCCAGGGAGGTCGAGCCCGCCGCCATGCGCTCGAAGTCGAGGATGTCGTCCACGAGCCGCCCGAGCCGGTCGCCGCTGGTCAGCGCGATGTGCACCATGCGCCGCGCCCGTGCGGGGTCGTCGCCCAGGACGCCGCTGTCGAGGAGGCCCAGCGCGCCACGGATCGACGTGAGCGGCGTGCGCAGCTCGTGACTGACCACCGAGACGAACTCGTCCTTCAGGCGCTCGATCTCGCGGCGCTCGGTGACGTCGCGGAAGACGACGACCGCCCCGCGGATCCTGCTGTCGTCGCGCAGCGGGCTCGCGGTGACCTCGACCGGCACGTTCCTGCCGTCGAGCCGGCGGTAGACGTCCTGCTCCGCCGTGGCGGTGACGCCGTCGCGCACCGCCTCGGTGATGTAGCAGCTCTCCACCGGGAACGGGGAGCCGTCCTCCCTGGAGGCGTGGAACGTGGTGTGCGCGTCACGTCCCACGAGATCGTCCGGTGTCGCACCGAGCGCCCGGCACGCGGCCGCGTTGACGAAGGTCAGGCGACCCTCGGCATCGACGCCGTAGATGCCGTCGGCGACGGACTCGAGCGTGCGCTCGCGCTCGGCGGCCAGGGCGCGGAGCTGCGCCGTCCGCTGCTCGACCCGTCGCTCCAGGCCGTGGAGAAGCGACTCGTTGTCGACCACCACGAGGATCTGCCGGGCCACCACCGCCACGAGCACCACGATCCAGAGGGCGTCCGCCACCCACGGGATCTCCTCGCCCGACCCGACCACCCGGACCAGGGCCGCAGCGAGGAAGAGGGCGAACGTCACGACCGTGCCGAGCACGGGCGACCCGTCGCGGCGCCGGCTGTCGACAGGGCTCCCGGACGCCGCAGGGTGTCGCGCGGCGACGGCGATGGCCGCGTATCCCCCGATCCAGCCCAGGTCGGCGGGGCTGCCGAAGGTGAACTCGTTCTCGGCCGCGAAGAACGCGAACGTGACGTCCGCGACGGCGTAGAGGACGAACCCGCTGCCGACGAGCACCAGCGGTACCCGCTCCGCGGCGCTCGAACGGGTCATCACGAAAACGGCCAGGGTGGCGAGCAGCGCGTCGGCGACGGGCAGCACGTAGGCGCTCACAGCGGGCTGGCCGGTCACGTCGCGGCCGCTGAGGACGACGGCGAAGACGGCGATGTACAGCACGGACCCGCCGACGACGATGCTGTCGAGCAGCATCCGCGGGATCTCGAGGCCGCGTCGGCGGACGGTGGGGAACGACGCGAGTCCGACGACGCCGAGCGTGAGGGCGAGGATGTAGGCGACGTCGCCCGTCGCCGGGTCGTCCACGACGGTGGCGTACACGTTGCCCAGGAGGCCGACCGCCCCACCGAGGCTCAGGGCGCCCCACGCCCGCCGCCGTCGTCCGGCAGAGCGGACGGCACGCCGACCGCAGCTGGCCCAGGCGAACACGGCGGCAGCGGCGAGCGCCGCCTGGGACGCGACCTCCCGCACGGCCGGGTCGAACGGGCCCGCGAGCACGACGGCGACCACGAGCACGGTCCCGCCGGCAGCCCAGGACCACCCCAGGAACTGCCTGTGCGCCCGTGCCGCTGCGCGGCGCGCCTCGTCCATGGCCCGAGGGTAGGTGAACGCGGTCGGCGCCGCCCGACCGACCGGCGCCGCCCGACCGACCGGCGCCGCCCGACCGACCGACGGCTCTGGGTGCGACGGACGGCGCGTGCCGCGCGTGGCGGGTCGTGAGACGGTAGCGTCGTCGAGGTCCGGGCACCGGGGGGCGGAACAGGTGGGAACCAGGCGTGTCGTGGTGGTCGTCGACGACGACTCGTCGATCCGCGAGGTCGCGGCGCTGTCGCTGTCCGCCGTCGGAGGCCACGAGGTGCACTCGGCGGGCGACGGGGTGGGTGGCGTCAGGCTCGCGCGCGAGGTCCGTCCGGACGTGATCCTCCTGGACGTCATGATGCCGACGCTCGACGGCCCTACGGTGCTGGCCCGGATGCGGGCCGTCGACGCGCTGCGGGACGTCCCGGTGGTGTTCCTGACCGCGAAGATCGGCTCGCACGACATCGGCCGGCTCGACGGTCTCGGTGCGGCGGGAGTGATCACCAAGCCGTTCGACCCGCTCGCCCTGCCGCAGATCCTCGCCGACATGCTCGGGTGGCCAGCGTGAACGGATCGCCCGGGCGCGCCGCCGGGGACGACGGGCTGGACGGTGCGGTCGCCCGGATCGGCCGCAGCGCTCGGCAGCGCAACCTCGCCCGGGCGGACCGGGTGCTCGAGCTGTTGGTACGCCGCAGGGGACCGCTCGGCGCCACGGACCGGAGCGAAGCCGCACGGCTGTGCCACGCGATCGCGGGCTCGGCGGGGACCTTCGGCGACGACGAGCTGGCCGATGCCGCCCGGCACGTCGAGGCCGCGCTGCGGGACGGGCGCCCGGACCGTGTCGCGCCGGCGCGCGACGTGCTCCACGAGACGGTCCGCGTCCTGCGCCGCTGACCTGCCCCGGCGGGCCCCGATCTTGAGGTGATCCTGAGCGGATCCTGATCACGTCGGGAGTCGCGCATGAGGTCGGATGCTCACCATCGGAGGGTGTCGACGCCCATCTACCTCGCGGAACCGGACATGACCGTGCAGCTCGCGCTCGCGGCGGTCACGACGGCCGACGACGCCGGACGCACCAGGACGCCCGGGGGGCGCGCATGACCACGATCGATCCGTCCGCCGCCGTTGCGCGGGCCTGGCAGGACCTGATCGACCAGCTGGAGGGCAACGGGCCTGCGGTCGACCGGTTCGCGACGATCTGGCTGGAGCTGCTGCCGCGCCGTCTGACGTCCTGTCGCCGGGCGCTGGTCCGCGGTGACGGAGACCTGGCCAGGACGCGGCTCCTCAGCCTCCATGGCTCGGCGGTGATGCTGGGCCTGGAGGACCTCGCCTATTCCACCGCGCGCTGCCGAGCAGCTCTGGACGCGGGTGACGACGGGTTGGAGTCGGCGCGCGTGCTGGCGCGGGAGGTCATGATCGACGCGCAGATGGCCGCAGCGCTGGTGTCGACCGCTCTCGCTCAGTGCCGCTGGTCGAAGCGGTAGCCCACGCCGCGGACCGTGCTGATCCACCGGGGCGAGGCCGGGTCGTCCCCGATCTTGCGCCGCAGGTTGGCCATGTGGACCTCGACGCCGCGCCGGTCGGCAGAGGTGACCGGCGTGCCGGTGTCGTACTCGCCTCCCCACAGCACCCGGACCAGCGCGTCCTTGGACAGCACGCGGCCGGGCGCGCCGGCGAGCGCGGAGAGCAGGTCGAACTCGCTGCGGGTGAGGTGGACCTCGACGTCCTCCACGTGGACGGTGCGGCCGGCCCGGTCGACCAGGAGCCCGTCGGCGGTCGTCGTCGCGACCGGGGCGACGCCGTCGGGCGGGTGCACGCCCGGTGGGGCGGTGGCGGGCGTCACCGGGGCGGCGCCCGGGGGGAGGTCGCGGTGCTGCCGGCGCAGGATCGCCTCGATGCGTGCCCTCAGCTCGCGCGGCCGGAACGGCTTGGTCTGGTAGTCGTCCGCGCCGGCGTCGAGGCCCATCAGTGCGTCGATCTCGTCCGTCCGCGCGGTGAGCATCACGACGTAGGTGTTCGAGACGGTACGGATCTGCCGGCACACCTCGATCCCGTCGATGTCCGGCAGGCTGATGTCGAGCGTGGTCAGCAGCGGGTCGATCCGTGTCACGAGCTCGACTCCGCTGCGGCCGTCGACAGCGGTGTACGTCTGGAAGCCGGCCTGCTTGAGGACCTCCTCGAGGAGCGCGCTGATCTCGGCGTCGTCCTCGACGATGACCGCGGTGCGAGCGGGACCGGACCCGTCACGGGGGCGGCTCGGGATGGGGCCAGCGGTCATGGCGCCACGTTAGTGGCCGGTTGCTCGGAGCGCACGGGTGCCACGTCGGAGTCGCCCCCGCGGATGTCCGAGGGCCGGAAGTTATCACGCGCGGGTTGTCGTATCGGGTGAAGCTGCGGGTGAACTTGCGTTCTGGGAAACCGATCTCTAGCATGAGAAACCGGTTCCTGATGGGAACGGTCTCATCCGGGTGTCAGTTCCAACGCCGGAGTCAGGCGCGACAAGGGCTCCTCGATGAGGCAACGCGTCACCACGGGCGGAGCTGCCCGACGGCGGACCGTCCGCCCGCGACGCGTCGCACCACACGCAATGCCCGATTTCGATGACGAAGTGAGGCAATGATGAGAAGAACAGCCGCAAGACGGCTCACCGCGGCAGGGGCCACGATGGCCCTCGCGGGGACGATGGGCATCACCGCCCTGTGGATGGCCGACGCGCAGGCCGCCACCGGCACCGCCACCGGATTCGCGACCGGGACCACCGGCGGGGCCGGCGGGCAGACTGTCCGGGCCAGCACGGGCACCGAGATCCACGAGGCCCTCTGCACCCGATCCAGCAGCGACACCCCGATCATCATCGAGGTCGAGGGCACCATCAACCACGGCAACACCAGCAAGGTGTCCGGGGACAGCTGCAACACCGCCGACGACAAGATCGAGCTCAAGGAGATCAGCAACGTCACGCTGGTCGGTGTGGGCAGCGGTGCGCTCTTCGACCAGCTCGGCATCCACGTGCGCTCGTCCGAGAACATCATCCTGCAGAACCTGCACGTGCGGAACGTCAAGAAGTCCGGCTCGCCCACCTCCAACGGCGGTGACGCCATCGGCATGGAGAGCGACGTCAGCAACGTGTGGGCCGACCACCTCACGCTCGAGGCCTCCGGCGGCGAGTCGTCCGGGTACGACGCGCTGTTCGACATGAAGGCCGACACGACGGACGTGACGCTGTCCTACAGCATCCTGCGCAACTCCGGTCGTGGCGGGCTCGTCGGGTCCAGCGACGGCGACACCGGCAACGGTCCCGTCACCTACCACCACAACCTGTACGAGAACATCGACTCCCGCACGCCGCTCCTGCGTGCCGGCACGGCGCACTCCTACAACAACCACTTCGTGGGCCTGGTCAAGTCGGGGATCAACTCCCGGCTGGGCGCGAAGGCGCTGGTCGAGAACAACTACTTCGAGGACTCCAAGGACCCGCTCGGCACGTTCTACACGGACGACATGGGCTCCTGGGAGGTCAGCGGAAACATCTGGGACAACATCACCTGGTCCTCGGACGGCGGCGACAACCACCCGGCCGGCCCGAACCCGACGTCGACGGCGTCGATCTCCGTGCCGTACTCGTACGAGCTCGACGACGCCGAGTGCGTGCCGAACCTGCTCGCCGAGACGGCGGGGGCGAACAAGGGCCTCCAGGTCTCGGACGGTTCCTGCAACCCGCAGACGCCGGACCCGACCGACCCGACCGACCCGGACCCGGAGCCGACGGACCCCACGGACCCGGACCCGGAGCCGACGGACCCCACGGACCCGGACCCGACCGACCCGCCGAGCGGCGAGAACCTCAGCATCGGCGCGGGCTCGGACGGCTCGTCGAAGGCCAGCGGCACGAGCTACGGCGACGTGCGTGACGGCGACATGAGCAGCTACTGGTCGCCGTCGAGCTCCACCGGCCGGATCTCCATCAAGTGGGGCGGCGACACCACGGTCTCGTCCATCAACATCCGCGAGGCCTCGGGTGCCGAGGGCAACATCGGCTCGTGGCAGGTCGTCAACCACGACACCGATCAGGTGCTGGCCACGGGCAGCGGTGCCAGCGTCATCGACATCCCGACGACGTCGCTGCGCAAGATCAACTTCGAGATCACCGGCTCGAACGGCACACCCCGGGTGGCCGAGTTCGAGACCTACGCCGGCGACCCGGGCACCGACCCGACGCCGGACCCGACGGACCCGACCGACCCCGACCCGGAGCCGGACCCCGACGAGCCCCAGCCGGGAGCCGACACCATCTACGTGGCGCCGGGCGGGTCCGACGGCGCAGCCGGCACGGAGAGCGACCCCACCACCCTCACCTCGGCGATCGACCGGGTGAACGCCGGCGGCGAGGTCTTCCTGCGCGGCGGCACGTACGACCTGGCCGACACGGTGACGATCGAGCCCGGCAACGACGGCACCTCGGGTGACCGCACGCTGCTCTCCGCCTACCCGGGCGAGACGCCGGTGCTCGACTTCTCCGCACAGTCCGAGGACTCCTCGAACCGTGGTCTCGCCATCGGCGGCGACTACTGGCACGTCTACGGCCTGGTGGTGCAGCACGCCGGTGACAACGGCATCCTGCTCGGCGGTGACCACAACATCATCGAGCGTGTGGTGACCCGCTACAACCACGACACCGGCCTGCAGCTCTCCCGTCTGATCGCGGGAGCGCCGTCGAGCGAGTGGCCGTCGCACAACCTGGTCGTGTCCAGCGAGTCGCACGACAACGCCGACTCCGACGGTGAGGACGCCGACGGCTTCGCCGCGAAGCTCACCTCCGGTCCGGGGAACGTCTTCCGCGACACGGTGGCGCACCACAACATCGACGACGGCTGGGACCTCTACACGAAGTCCTCGACCGGAGCGATCGGCGAGGTGACCATCGAGAACTCGCTCGCCTACTCCAACGGGACGCTGTCGGACGGTACGCAGAACGACGACGGTGACCGGAACGGGTTCAAGCTCGGCGGCGAGGACATCGCCGTCGACCACGTCATCAAGGACAGCTACGCGGTCGACAACGGCAAGCACGGGTTCACGTACAACCGGAACCCTGGGTCGATGGCGGTCTCGGGCAACGTGAGCATCGGCAACGAGGAGCGGAACTTCAACTTCGACGGCGGTTCCTCGGTGTTCAGCGGCAACGTCTCCTGCGACAGCGGGTCCACCGACCGCTACCGCGGCACGGACGCGGGTGGCAACTCGTTCTGGGACGGCTCGAACGGGTCCGCCTGCGGTCAGTACGCCGGCTCCCTGAACTGGTCGTTCGCGGCCGACGGGTCGCTCGACGTCACGTTCGGGTAGCAGAAGCGGCAGCAGCGTGAAGGTCGGGCGGGGGTACGAGGGGTCCAGCAGCGGGCTCCTCGGGCCCTCGCCCACCTGCGCGAGCCCAGGAGCCCATGATGCCGAGCCGTCGACGCCGCCTCGAGGACGGTAGGACGGCCCGACCGGCGCTCTATGCTCGCGGGATGAACACCAACCAGACGCCCGCCGGCAAGGCCATGGCACGCAGCTTCCTGAAGATCGCCATGGTCGAGGGGGCCGTCCTGGTGACGGCCGTGGTCCTGCTCTCGCTCGACGTCATCCCGTTCGGGGTGTTCATCGCGGTCGTGGCCGTGTGCGTCGCGGCGTCGGGGATCGCGATCCTGCGGGTCTCGCAGCGCCACCGCCCCAAGCCGGACGGCGGGACCGCGGAGCCCGCCGCGTCTGCCGGCCCGGGCTCGACGATCGACCCGGCGAACCCGTTCACGCGTTGATGATGCGCATCATCACGTCGAGCTGAGTCGCCGGGACCCAGAAGACTGCCGGTGGTGATCCCGGTGCCGGCCGCGCTCCTCGCGACCCAGCGGCTCGCGCCCTGCGGGCCTGAAGGGTTGAACCGGTGGCGGACGCCGCCCTGATGCCGAATCGTTGTGGTTCTGCGACGATTTCATCCTGTCATGAAGCGCTTTCCATCCGGTAGGTTGCGGCGCGTGAGGCGCAACGGAGCGAGAACCAGGACCAACGGTCGGCGGCTGGCAGCAGCGACCGCCGTCAGCACCGCCCTGCTGCTGGCGGGCTGTGCCGGCGCGGACGACCCCGGAACCGGTCCGGCCTCGGCGAGTCCCGCGGCCGAGACGGCGCCCGCCGCGGAGAGCACCTGCGGCGGCGGCGTGCTGGTCGAGTGGGACGGCACCCCTGAGTCCCAGGACATGTACACGGCCGTGACGGTGGTGCGGCTGTCCGGCGACGGTGACTCCACCGTGCGCAGCGAGTGGAGCCGGGGCGAGGCGGCCGGGGCGCGCGCCGCGTCCGGGGCGACCGACGACCAGGAGGCCATGGTGCGCGACGCCGTCGGGGGCGGCCTGCTCGCGGCGACGGAGGCCCCCGCCATCGCGGAGCCAGACGCGCTGCTGGTGGGAGCGGACAAGGGCACCTACGTGATCTACGCCTATGCCGAGCGCACGACGGGCAGCGCGACCGTCACCTGTGGCGACGGGAGCAACGCGGTGGACGTCGACGTGACGTCGTTCGACGAGATCGAGACCGACCTCGTCGACTGCGACGCCACGCCCGACCCCGTCACGGAGTACATCGCGGCCGACGCCATCACCGACAACTGCGGCCGGGCGTAGCCCGCCCGGAGGGTACGAGAGAACCCGCGGGGCGGAGAGGTCTCCCGCCGTGCTGGACGATGGCACGGCACCCGCGGGTCCCGGTGGTCACGGGACTCAGCCCGTGACCACCTCGCTGGTCCGAAGAGTCTTCACTTCTCGGATCACCTCCTTTCGTCGTAGGACCGACGCTATGCCCGACGGCGCCGTCCGCCAAGGTATTTAGCGGGACTGGTCGGTCGGTCCGGCGGTCGGGCGGCGCAGCAGGTCCTCCCACTCGACCGGGTAGTCGTCCAGCCACTGCTCGAAGGAGCGCGCCGGGCGGCCCACCAGCCGCGAGACGTCCGGGGAGACGTGCGCCAGCTCGCCGGCCGCGATCGCCGTGTACGAGGAGACCCAGCCGGCCAGCTCCGCGTCCGAGACCCCCAGACCGGCACGGGACGCGTGCGCCTCCTCCACCGTCTCGGCGTGATAGGTGATCCGGCGGCCGGTCGCGGACGACAGCAGCTCCGCGACCTGCGCGAGGCTCAGCGCGATCGGTCCCGTGACGTCGTACGTCACGCCGTCGTGCCGGGTGGGCGCCTCGTCGAGCAGGACGGCGGTCGCGACGTCCGCGACGTCGTCGTGCGCCACGGACGCCACCCGCCCTTCGCCTGCCGGGCCACGGATGACGTCGTCCTGACCCACGAAGCTCGCCAGCTCCTGGTGGTACAGGTTGTCGCGCAGCACGGTCCAGCGCAGGCCGCTGCGGCGCAGGTGCTGCTCCGTCGCCCAGTGGTCCCGCGCGAGCGTGAACACGGCGTTCGGTGCAGCGCTCACGAACGAGATGTACACCAGCCGCTCCACCCCGGCGGCGACAGCCGCGTCGATGGTCGCGGTGTGCAGGGCGACGCGGTCGGCGGACTCCCGGGCGCTGACCAGGAAGACCGTCCGCACGCCGTCGAAAGCGGCGCGCATCCCGGCGGCGTCCGCATAGCCGTCGGCGACGGCGACCTCGCACTCGGGCAGAGCGCGGCCGTCGGCCAACCGCGGCACCCGCGAGGGGTCGCGGACCACCAGCCGCTGGTGCGCACCCTCGGCGGCCAGCCGGAACGCGAGGCGCGAGCCCAGCCGCCCGGAGGCCCCCGTCACTGCGATCAAGCCGTCTGCGGACCACCTCATGCGGCAACGTTACGTGCGGGCACGCCCCACCGCGCGGCCTGCGGGTCCCACCGCGCGGCCTGCGCACCGTGGTCCGAGGGCCGGTCTGCCACCATGGAGCCCGTGACCTCCAGGACCTACCGCGTGATGATCGTCTGCACCGGCAACATCTGCCGGTCCCCCATGGCGCAGATCGTGCTGCACGAGCGCCTCCGGGACGCCGGCCTCGACGACCGGGTCGTGGTCGACTCGACGGGCGTCAGCGACGAGGAGGCCGGCAATCCCGTGGACCCGCGGGCGCGGCAGGTGCTCTCGGCGCACGGCTACCCGGCCGGGGACGGGCACCGGGCGCGGCAGGTGCGCGCCGACCTGCTCGCCGAGCGGGACCTGGTGCTGGCCATGACCACCCGGCACGCCCGCGCGCTGCGCACGGTGGCGGACGGTACAGACGTGGACATCCGGATGTACAGGTCCTTCGACCCTGCGGCCCCCGATGTCCCGGCAGGCGGCAGCGAGTCCGTCCTGGACGTCGAGGACCCCTGGTACGGCGACCTGGACGGCTTCGAGACCTGCCTCGCGCAGGTCGAGGCGGCCGCCGACGGCATCGTGGAGCACGCCCGCGCGGCGCTCGACGGGCGGCACCCCGAGCGCGTCGAGGGCTGACTACCGCCGGAGCCAGGAGAACCATCGCCGCCACCCGCGCGGCTCCGGCTCCGGGGCCGGAGCCCGCGGGACGTAGGCGCGGAACCAGCGCTCGGTCTCGAACCACACCACGTCGCGCACCTCCGGCGCCGACAGGGTGACGTCGTGCAGCGCGCCCTCGATCCGCGCGAGCGTGGAGACCCGGCCGAGCTGGGGCGTCCGGGCGGCGACGCCGACCACGTCGAGCACCGTGTCGGTGCGGTTCATCTCCTCCGACCACCGCACCGGCGGGGTCGAGCGCGCCGACAGCAGCACCAGGATCGGCACGTCGATCGACAGACCCCGCGCGACCCGGTCGTGGCCCGCGAAGATCGCCGCCAGCCACGCGGGCGTGGCACGCCACCCGGCGTCCGGACGCCAGGCCGGGTCGAGCTCCCACGCGCCCCCGTGCCGCGACGAGATCGTGCGGACGTAGAACCCCAGGTCCACGTTCGCCAGCTGGCTGCGCGGGGCGATCGCCGCCTGAGCGCGGATGCTCGGCTCCAGGACGAGCCGACCCACCTTGCGGGTCTGGAACTCCAGCCACGGGCTGTTCAGCACCAGCGCGTCCGCCCGACCTGGTCGGTGGTGCGCCCACAGGCTGACCACGAGCCCGCCCGTCGAGTGCCCCATGACGACCAACCGACGCCCCGTGCCGCCGTCGGCCCCGTGCCCCATCGCCGACAGCGCGGCCTCGATGTCCTCGTCGTACGTGCGGAGCTGCGTGACGAAGCCCGGCGTGTGGTGCGGGCGCAGGCTCCGGCCGTACTTGCGCAGGTCGACGGCGTGGAAACGGACGCCGAGGCCCTCCCAGAAGTCGGCGAGGTGCGTCTGGAAGAAGTAGTCGATCCAGCCGTGGACGTACAGCAGGTCGACGCCCGCGTCGCCCCGCAGCGGACCGTCGTGCCGCCGCCGGACCAGCGTCGCGACGACCTCCCCCTCGAAGTCCGGGGCGAGCTCGAGCGTGCGCTGCTCGAACCCGTCCAGGACGTCGGGCACCCAGCCGTCCTCCGGCACGGGCCCCGGCGGTGGGTCCGGGAGCGGGATGCTCATGTCCCGGCCAGC
Organism: uncultured Isoptericola sp.; assembly: GCA_947497265.1. GTDB lineage: Bacteria > Actinomycetota > Actinomycetes > Actinomycetales > Cellulomonadaceae > Isoptericola > Isoptericola rhizosphaerae. The sequence goes on along the minus strand of CANMFP010000003.1, from coordinate 320,191 downwards.
AGGTCGGGCGTCGACAGGAACGTCACCGGCACCTCCGGCACCGTGCCGTGCAACCAGTCCGCGAACAGGCTCATGCCCGCCTGCTCGCTCGGGACGTGACCCGCGACGACGAACCCCGTGCCGTCGAGGTGGGCGAGGTCCGCCGCGTACGACGCGACCTCCCACTCGTGCGCCTCCCCCACGACGACGGCGTCCACGTCGGCCGCGCGCAGGAGGGCACGGTTGCGCGCGAACCCGCGGAAGCCCAGGTCGAGACCCACCCGGCGGACCGTCCGGTGCGGGTCGCCCGCGAACCGCGTCTGGGTCGAGCCGAGCGCGGCGGCGACGTGCCGGGCCAGCTCGCCGACCGTCGTCGGGCGCACGTCGCTCCAGGCGACGCCGCGGGCCGCCGCGTCCGCGTCCAACGTCCAGCCGAGCGCGGCGGCCGCGCCCGCGTCGATGCCGTCGGGGCGCCGGTCGTGCCACGCGTCGTGCATCCGCCACACGGCGAGCCCGTGCTCGCGGACGAACGCCGACTTGGCGGCGTGCACCGGGTCCGCCTCGCGGACCAGCTCCGCCGTCGCGGCGCCCTGGTGGTCGTAGAAGAGCGGCTCGTGCGTCACGACGACGTTCGCGCCGACCGCGACCGCCCGCTCGAGCACCGCCAGCGTGGCGAGGGTCGTCACGGCGACGCCGCGCACGACGGCGGAGGGGTCGCCCGCGTCGAGGCCGTCGACGGTGGTGCGCCGCGCGGGGACTTCGAGCGCCGCCGCGGTGCGCGCCATCAGCTGCGCGACGGTGCAGGTCATGGGCGCGAGACTACCGGCGCCGCTGACGCCATCGAGAGACCTCGCGCTCGACGTCGCGGGTCGGGGTGACGACGGGCGGACCGCCCGTGAGCTGCCGACGCGCGTCGATCACCCGGGCGTTGAAGTCGCCGACGATCTCCCGGACGCGACGCTCCTCGTGCTCCCGGTCCAGCGTCTCGTCGAGGGCGGAGTGCTCGGCGCGGAGCTGTGCGGCCGGCAGGACGCCGGAGATCTGCTCCCGCTCGACCAGGCTCTTCAACCACCAGTCCGGGTCGTGCGTCCCGCCGATGCCCGGCAGCGGCTTGCCCTGCAGGGGCAGGTCGTCGAACTCGCCGCGGCGGATCGCCTGGTCCACCACCGTGTCCACCCAGCGGGCGCGGTCGTCCATGCGGTGGCGCGGCGGGGCGGTCTCCTCGGCGGGCTCGGCACCTGCCCGGTCGTCCTGCCCGCTGAGCTGCTGCTCGGTGAGGTCGTGGGCGACCTCACGGTCGACGCGATACTGCGCGGCCCGGCGCGCGGGGTCGGGCGCGGCGGCGTACCCGTCGCGCTGACGGTCCTCAGGGTCTCGTCGGTGGGCGCCCATACGGCCACGGTACCGATCCCGGGCAGCCCGAACATCCCGAGAGCGACGACCCGAACGGCTCGCGCCGGGCATGATGGGCGCCATGAAGGTCTCGCGCCGCAGCCAGGTCCCGCCGTTCGCCGTCATGGAGGTGCTCGCCGCCGCCAACGCCCGCCGGGCCGCGGGCAACGACGTGCTCAACCTGTGCGCCGGCGAACCCTCGGCCGGTGCCGCCGACGTCGTGCGGGAGCGGGCGGCGGACCTCCTGCGCCGCGCGGACCTCGGGTACACCGAGGCGCTGGGCGTGCCCGCGCTGCGCACGGAGATCGCCGGGCACTACCGCCGCTGGTACGACGTCGAGGTCGACCCGGCCCGCATCGCCGTCACCACCGGATCGAGCGGCGGGTTCCTGCTCGCCTTCCTCGCGGCGTTCGACGTCGGTGACCGCGTCGCGCTCGCGCGCCCCGGCTATCCGGCGTACAAGAACATCCTGACGGCGCTCGGGTGCGAGGTCGTCGAGCTCGACTGCGGCCCCGAGACCCGCTACCAGCCCACCGTCTCCCAGCTCATGGAGGCGTACTACGGCGGCGGGCTCGACGGGCTGGTCGTCGCCTCACCGGCGAACCCGACCGGGACGATGATCGCCCCGGCCGAGCTCGACGCCGTCTCCCGCTGGTGCGCCGAGCACGAGGTGCGCCTCATCAGCGACGAGATCTACCACGGCATCGCCTACAGCCAGGACGTCCAGCAGGCGACGGCCGCCACGTCCACCGACCGGGGCGCCGTCGTCGTGAACTCGTTCTCGAAGTACTGGGCGATGACGGGCTGGCGCCTCGGGTGGCTGGTGCTGCCCGACGAGCTGGTCGGTCCCGTCGACGCGCTCGCCGGGAACGTCGCCCTGTCTCCCCCGGCGCTCGCCCAGCATGCCGGGATCGCGGCGTTCTCCGCCGAGGGCTATGCGGCCGCGGCCGCGAACGTCGAGCGATATGCGGCGTCGCGCACCGCGCTGCTCGACCGTGTGGACGAGCTCGGGTGGCGACCGGTGGCCCCGGCCGACGGCGCCTTCTACCTGTACGGGAACGTCGCCCGTTTCGGTCTGGACGCCGTGACGTACTGCTCGCGCCTGCTGGCGGAGGCGGACGTCGCGATCACGCCGGGCACGGACTTCGACGGCGAGCGGGGTCGCGACTGGGTGCGGTTGTCCTTCGCCGCGGCCCCCGACGTCGTCGCCCGCGCCGTCGACCGGATCGTGGCCTGGCAGGCCACCCTCTAGCTCGTCAGCGGATGGCGAGCGGCGTCGGCACCGCGAGGTGGTCGACGAGGGGCTCCGCCGGTGCGCCGGCCTCGGCGAAGACCGTCTCCGTGCCGGCCTCGCTGTACGTCGGCTCGGCGTAGGCCCGCTCGGCGTACTCCGCATTGCGGCGGGCGTCGCGGCGTGCGCGGACGATCATGAGGACGGCCTGGGTGCCGATGACCATCCAGGCGATGTTCGCGGCGACCGACGGCCACACTCCGTGCACCGCGGCGACGAGGAACAGCATGGAGGTCGCGCAGAGGTTGGCGGCCTGGAACTGGATGGAGTTGGGCGCCCAGCGCCCTCGGGACACCTGGAAGTAGGCGACGAGGCCGACGATGGCGCCGACCCAACCAAGAGCGGTGACCACGGACAACAGGTACGGCAACATACGAGCCTCCTCACGGGGGTTTCAGGTGGGATGACGCCCGTCTCCGACCACTGACTCGTCGGGCGCCGAAAACAATTTTGCGGCACGAAACCCGTTCAGCACAATTGAATCTTTCTGCAGATGCCGGTTAGCATCACTACATGGCCACCGACCCACGAAGGCTTGCCTTCCTCCTTGCCGTGCACCGCGCTGGCGGCGTCCTCGCCGCGGCAGATCTTTTGCATGTGACCCCCTCTGCCGTGTCTCAGCAAATCGCTCGTCTGGAGGCCGAGGAGGGCTTCCCGGTGCTGGACAGAGGGCCTCGCGGAGTCACCCTGACACCCGCCGGCCGCGTCCTCGCCGACGTCGCCGAACGCATCGAGGCCGAGCTCCTCGAGGCACGTCAGGAGATCGCCAACCTCGGCGAGGGCGTCACCGGCACCGTCAAGGTCGGCGCGTTCCAGTCGGCGATCCGCGCGGTCGTCGCTCCCCTGCTCGGCCCGCTCGCCGAGGAGCACCCAGGCGTCACCATCGACGTCCGCGAGCACGAGCCCGCCGAGTCCGTCCGGATGCTGCGCGCCGGCGACCTCGACGTCGTCCTCCTCGAGCACGACGGAGACGTCGACGCCCCCGCCCCCCGCGGCGCGCACGACGTGCCGCTGCTCGATGAGCCCTGGCGGCTCGTGGTGCCGGCGTCGCTGCCCACGCCCGAACGCCTCGACGACCTCCGCGACCTGCCCTGGGTCGGCGCGCTCGGCGGGACCGCAGCCGACCGCGCGCTGCGTCGGCTCGGTCGCACCCTCGGCACCACCATCGAGGCGCGGCACGCCTACTTCGACTTCGACACCGCGCTCGCGCTCGTGGCCGCCGGCCAGGGGATCGCCATGCTGCCGGCGCTCGCGGTCGAGAGCGGCGAGGTGCCCGACGGCGTCGAGCGCGTCGCGATGCCCGGGCTCGGATCGCGCCGCGTCATCGTGCGCCACCGGGCGACGCGGCACGAGCCGGGGCCGGCGGTGCGCGCCGTCGTCGACGCGATGGTGGACGTGGCCCGAGGCCTCGAGCTCACCTGACCCCGGCCGAGGTACTACCTCGACGACGGCGGTACGACCTCGGCGGTAGACTGCCCGGACAACAGCACGACCGCACAGCCGCTCGAACCGTGACGGGAGAGCACGGCCCCAGCCAGGGGTCGGCGCCGAAGGAGCAAACCCTCCCCGGGAATCTCTCAGGCCCCTGTACCGTCACGGCGAGGCAACTCTGAAAAGCGGTCCGACGCCTCGGCGGCGGGCCCACCGACGGTGCAAGTCGGCGCGCCCCGTACAGGCGGACCGGCAAAACTCTCAGGTCCCATGACAGAGCGGGGAGGGTCCTCGTCCACCGACCCTCGGAGCGCTCCTCGTGACCCACTCCCCCTTCGACCCGGACGTCTTCGCCGACCGGCACATCGGCCCGCGCGGGCACGAGACGGCGACGATGCTCGACCAGCTCGGGTACGCAGACCTCGACGCGCTCGTCGACGCCGCCGTCCCCGCCACGATCCGTGAGCGGGAGCCGCTCGACCTGCCGGCCGCCCGTAGCGAGGCGGAGGTGCTGGACGACCTGCGCGCGGTCGCCGCGAAGAACCAGGTCAAGCGGCAGATGATCGGGCTGGGTTACTACCCGACGATCACTCCCCCGGTCATCCGGCGCAACGTTCTCGAGGCGCCCGCCTGGTACACCGCGTACACCCCGTACCAGCCGGAGATCTCCCAGGGCCGGCTGGAGGCGCTGCTCAACTTCCAGCAGGTGGTCGAGGACCTCACCGGGCTGGAGATCGCCGGGGCGTCGCTGCTGGACGAGGCCACCGCCGTCGCCGAGGCAGTCGCCCTCATGTGGCGGGCCTCGCGCGCGAAGCAGGGCTACGTGGTGCTCGACGCCGACCTGTTCGGCCAGTCGCTCGCCGTGACGCAGGGTCGCGCCGAGGCGGTCGGCCTGCCCGTCGTCGTCGCGTCGCTGGAGAACGGCCTCGACGCCGGGCTCGCCGCGTTCGAGGCCGACGGCGGCACCCTCCCCGAGGGCAACCTCGTCGGCGTGGTTATCCAGCAGACCGGCGCCTCCGGACGGGTGCTCGACGTCCGCTCCGTCATCGCCGAGGCGAAGGACCGTGGCGCCCTGGTCACGATGGCCACGGACCTCCTCGCGCTCACGATGCTCGTCTCCCCCGGCGAGCTCGGCGCCGACGTCGCGGTCGGCTCCGCGCAGCGCTTCGGCGTCCCGCTGTTCTACGGCGGCCCGCACGCCGCGTACATGTCGGTGCGCAAGGGCCTGGAGCGCCAGCTCCCCGGCCGCCTCGTGGGCGTCTCGGTCGACGCCGACGGCGCGGTCGGCTACCGCCTGGCGCTCGCCACGCGGGAGCAGCACATCCGCCGGGAGCGGGCGACGTCCAACATCTGCACCGCCCAGGCGCTGCTCGCCGTCGTGGCCTCGATGTACGCCGTCTACCACGGTCCCGAGGGCCTGCGGGCGATCGGCGAGCGGGTGCACGGCCGGGCGCTCGCGCTCGCGGGCGGTCTTCGCGCGGCGGGCGTCGAGGTGGTGCACGGCGCGTTCTTCGACACCGTGCGCGTCGCGGTGCCAGGCCGCGCCACCTCGGTCGGCGCTGCCGCCGTCGCGGCGGGCTACAACCTGTACGTCTCCGATAGTGACCACGTACAGATCGCGTGCGACGAGACGACCACCGAGGCCGACGTCGAGGCGCTGCTCGGGCTGTTCGACGCCGCTCCTGCCGACGCGCCCGCCGACACGCCCGCCGACGCGGCCGAGGGCGTCGGGCTCGACGAGGTGCTGCTGCGCGGCACGGCGTTCCTGCAGCACCCCGTGTTCCACCGGCACCGGTCCGAGACGGCCATGCTGCGCTACCTGCGCCTCCTCAGCGACAAGGACCTGGCGCTGGACCGCACGATGATCCCGCTCGGCTCCTGCACGATGAAGCTCAACGCCACCGCGGAGATGGAGCCGATCAGCTGGCCGGGCTTCGCCGACCTGCACCCCTACGTGCCGGCCGACCAGGCGCTCGGGTACGCGGAGCTCATCGCCGACCTCGAGGACCGGCTCGCCCGGATCACCGGGTACGCCGCGGTGTCGGTGCAGCCCAACGCCGGTTCGCAGGGCGAGCTGGCGGGCCTGCTGGCGATCCGCGCGTTCCACGCGTCCCGCGGCGAGGAGCAGCGCGACATCGTGCTCATCCCGGCGTCGGCGCACGGCACCAACGCCGCGTCGGCCGCGCTGGCCGGTCTGCGGGTCGCCGTGGTGGCCACGGCCGACGACGGCGAGATCGACCTCGCGGACCTGCACGCCAAGCTGGAGCAGCACGGCGGCCACGTGGCAGGGATCATGATCACCTACCCGTCCACGCACGGCGTCTACGAGGAGCATGTCCGCGAGGTCTGCGGCGCTGTACATGACGCAGGCGGTCAGGTGTACATCGACGGTGCGAACCTCAACGCGCTGGTCGGCCTCGCCCGACCCGGCCGGTTCGGCGGCGACGTCTCCCACCTGAACCTGCACAAGACGTTCTGCATCCCGCACGGCGGTGGCGGCCCGGGCGTGGGCCCGGTCGCGGTGGCCGAGCACCTGGTGCCGTTCCTCCCGGGCGACCCCACGCCGTCGGGCAGCACGGCCCGGGAGGGGGGAGTGCCGCCGGTCTCCGCGGCCCCGCACGGGTCGGCCGGCATCCTGCCGATCTCGTACGCCTACCTCGCGATGATGGGGCCCGAGGGCCTCACGGCGGCAACCCAGAACGCCGTGCTGACCGCCAACTACGTCGCGTCACGGCTCGGGGGCCACTACCCGGTGCTCTACACGGGCGCCCACGGTCTCGTGGCGCACGAGTGCATCCTGGACCTGCGCCAGATCACGGCCGAGACCGGCGTCACCGTCGACGACGTCGCCAAGCGGCTGGTCGACTTCGGTTTCCACGCGCCCACGATGGCCTTCCCCGTCCCGGGGACCCTCATGGTCGAGCCGACGGAGTCCGAGGACCTCGGCGAGCTGGACCGGTTCGTCGAGGCGATGATCGCCATCCGCGGCGAGATCGACGCCGTCGCGAGCGGGCGTTGGGCGCTCGAGGACTCCCCGCTGCGGCACGCACCGCACACCGCGGCCACCCTGCTGGGCGTGGAGTGGGACCGCCCGTACACGCGCGAGGAGGCGGCGTTCCCCGTCGCCGGCCTGCGCGCCGCCAAGTACTGGCCGCCCGTCCGCCGCATCGACCAGGCGCACGGCGACCGCAACCTGCAGTGCTCCTGCCCGCCGATCGACGCCTACGCCGAGCCGCTCGGCCAGAACTGAGGACGCCATGACGGAGAAGAAGACGCCGCTGCACGCCGAGCACGAGGCGCTCGGCGCGACGATGACGGACTTCGGCGGCTGGATGATGCCGCTGCGGTACACCTCTGACCTCGCCGAGCACCGCGCGGTGCGCGAGGCCGCCGGCCTGTTCGACCTGTCGCACATGGGCGGCATCGCGGTGACCGGACCGGACGCCGGGGCGTTCCTCGACCACGCCCTGGTGGGGAACCTGTCGAAGCTTCGCCGCGCGGGCGCCCGGTACACGATGCTCTGCGCCGAGGACGGGGGAGTGCTCGACGACCTGATCGTCTACCGCACCGGTGACGACGAGTACTTCGTGGTCGCCAACGCCGCGAACGCGGAGACGGTGCTGGTCGCCTTCCTGGAGCGTGCGGCCGGGTTCGACGCCGAGGTGCGCGACGTCTCCGCGAGCCAGGCGCTGATCGCCGTGCAGGGCCCGCGCGCCGCGCAGATCGTGACGGAGGTGCTCACCGAGGACCCCGAGAACTCCGGCGGCACCGCGTTCGACGAGCTGAAGTACTACGCCAGCCTCGGCATGCGGTTCGGTGACGAGGCCGTGCTCGTGGCCCGCACCGGCTACACGGGCGAGGACGGGTTCGAGGTCTGGGTCGCCACGCAGCACGCCGTGGCGCTGTGGCGGGCGCTGCTCGCGGCGGGGGAGCCGCACGGGCTCGTGCCCGCCGGGCTGGCGGCCCGTGACTCCCTGCGCCTCGAGGCCGGGATGCCGCTCTACGGCCACGAGCTCGACACGACGACCACGCCGTACGACGCCGGAGTGGGCCGCATCGTCAAGCTCGACAAGGTGTCCGACGACGGCACACCGGTCGAGTTCGTGGGCCGCGCCGCGCTCGCCGACCGGCACGACGACGCACCGGAGCGGGTCCTGGTGGGCCTGCGCGGTACCGGACGGCGCCCTGCCCGCGCGGGGTACGCCGTCGTGCAGCGTGACGCCTCGGACGCCGGCTCTCTCGGCTCGCGGGTCGGGACGGTGACGTCGGGGGCTCCGTCGCCCACGCTGGGCCACCCGGTCGCGATGGCGTACGTGACGCCGGAGGTCTCCGCGGAGGGGACCGAGCTGGCCGTCGACGTGCGGGGGAGGGCGGAGCCCTTCGTCGTCGTGCCGATGCCGTTCTACCGCCGCGAGCGCGGCTGAGCGTCCGCACCCGGCGCGCCGCGCCGTCGTCCGACACAATCTAGCCAGCCCTACCCCACGACAGGAGTCCTTCCCATGGCCGACTTTCCCGCGAACCTGCGCTACTCCGTCGAGCACGAGTGGGTCGACGACGCGACCCCCGCGACGGTGGGCGTCACGTCCGTCGCCGCCGACGCGCTCGGTGACGTGGTCTACCTCGAGCTGCCGGAGGTGGGCGCCACCATCGAGGCGGGCACCGTCATCGGCGAGATCGAGTCCACCAAGTCCGTGTCCGAGCTCTACTCGCCGGTCTCCGGCACCATCGTCGAGGTCAACCAGGCCGCGATCGACGACCCGGCGGTGGTCAACTCGGAGCCGTTCGGCGCGGGGTGGCTCTTCAAGGTCGAGGTGACCGGTGCGGGCCAGCTCCTCAGCGCGGAGGAGTACGCACAGCACGCTGGATAGGCAACCGTGACCTGATTGTGATAATGAGGTTTCCGTTGCTCCGCGCAACTGGAAGAAATGCCCCTGGCCTGCGGAGATATCGCGCAGAAGGCGCCCCGACAGCCACCGTGGGAACGCTCCGACCCCGCTTGCGCACATAGCCGCTCTGTGGTGCGCGTCATGAACCGCGCGCTGCACGCTCTCCTCCTGTGACGGCAGATCCCCAAGTCGATCGTGGCGATCGGCGGCCGTCGTGGAGGAAGAACGATGAGTGCAATCGAGATGGACCGTCTGGTCCTCGACCCTGGTCTGACGGTCCGTGAACAGGTCGTGCTGTCGAACCTGTCCGAGGAAGTCACGCTCGAGCAGATTGCGAGCAAGCTGTTCGTCACGCGCAACACGGTGAAGTCGCAGGTACGCAGCGTCTACCGCAAGCTCGGGGTCTCGACCCGGGCCGACGCCGTGGCCTGGGCTCGCACCGCAGGTATGCGCACGCCCTGATCGGTTGGACGACGTCTGGCCCCGCTACCACTCGGGGGATGCTGGTAGCGGGGCACACGTCTGTCCAGCGGCGGATGGCAGACTCGCGGCCATGACCCGTCGCCTCGTCGTCGCCGCCGCCATCGTCGACTCGCTCGAACGACCGGCGCGTCTGCTCGCCGCCCGCCGGTCCCGGCCCGCGAGGCTCGCCCGCCGGTGGGAGTTCCCCGGCGGCAAGGCGGAACCGGGGGAGCAGCCGCACGAGGCGCTGCACCGTGAGCTCCACGAGGAGCTCGGCGTCACCGTCACCCTCGGGACCGAGCTGACGGGGCCCGACGACGGTGCCTGGATCATCACCGACCGGCACGTGCTGCGGCTGTGGTTCGCCGCGCTCGCCGGAGGTGAGCCGGCACCGCTCGTGGAGCACGACGAGCTGCGCTGGCTGGACGCGGGCAGCCTGTGGGACGTCGACTGGCTCGACGGGGACGTGCGGATCGTCGAGACGCTCGCCCGCAGGCTCTCCTAGGTCGACCCGACGACGCCGGGTGGCGCCGGGACGGGACGCTCCGCGCGGTTCGCGGTGCGTCCCACCCACCGTTCGACCTCCGCGCGGCTGCGGAGCCGCACCACCTCGAGGTGCGGCGCCTGCACCGCCAGCCGCTCGTCGAGGTGGTCGAGCGAGCGGCGGGTGCGCCACGCCCACCGCACGATGTGGTCGGCGTCGGTGAGGAACGTCCGCAGGGGAGGTTCGACGTTGCCGTTCCACAGCACGGTGCGACGGCGCCGCCGGCCCAGGGTGCGCCGCACCACCTGGTCCATGCGGACCTGGACCGGCAGATCGAGCCAGACCAGCAGCTCGGCCCGCTCGAGCAGGAGCGGTCGCACGGCCCGGTACTGCCACTCGGTGACCCAGGCGTCGCTCGCCACCAGTGCCCGGACGTCGTCGCGGAACTCGGGCCGGGGTGTCCACCGCGGGCCGTGGAAGAGGCCGTCCAGCTCCGTGTGGGGGACGTCGAGGATCTCTGCCAGGCGGGCGGCCAGCGTCGTCTTGCCCGCCCCGGAGGTCCCGGCGACCAGGACGCGGCGGGGGAGTCCGGGTCGAGGCATCCGGAGATCGTACCGGGCTCCGTCGTGCGCCGGACGGCGCCGGGCTAGGCTGGCCCCATGAGCGACTTCAAGGTGAACCCCGCCCCGCAGAACGACGCCCCGGGCGCGATGCTCGGGCGCGTGATCGTCTCGTTCGTGCTGTTCCTCGGCGGTCTGGTCCTCATCGGGATCGGCGCGACGGCCGACCCGTCCATCGCCCCGTACGTGTTCACCGGAGGCATCCTCGCCACGGGGCTCGCGTTCGGGCTGCCGATGATCGGCGCCAGCAAGGGCTGAGCCCTCACCGGCGCCGATCCCGGGGCGCCGTCGCGGTCAGCTCTTCCCGGCCTCGATGGCCTCGCGGTTGGACTCGTGGCTGACCTCGATCCGGCGCGGCTTCGCGTCCTCCGCCACCGGGATGGTCAGCGTCAGCACGCCGTCGGCGTACGACGCCGTGATCTTGTCGAGCGCCAGCCCTCGGCCCAGCGTGAGCTGCCGCGCGACGGTGCCGGAGGTGCGCTCCCGCAGGAGCCACTGACCCTCCCCGGAGCGGGGTGTGCGCTCGGCACGGATGGTCAGCGTGCGGTCCTCGCACGAGACGTCGATGCTGCCGGGGTCGATGCCGGGCAGGTCGACGGCGAGGACGTAGTGGTCGCCCTCGCGGAACAGGTCCATCGGCATCGCCGGAGCGTTCCTCGACGTGGCGAGCGACCCGAAGAGTCGGTCCATCTCCTGGAACGGGTCCCAGTAGGTAGCCATCGCGCATCACCTCCTCGACGAGGGCCGCACGGTGCGGCCCCGACCGCGATCAGCGCGCCGGTCCGTCCGGCGTCGCCTGGCTACACCTCATGATTTAGCACTCTCGCCCCGAGAGTGCCAAGAGGAGTCTGTTCGCTCTCGGCGAACAGCCGCTGAGGTGCAGCCAGGCGCTGCAGCACGCCGGTCAGGCGGTGCTGCGCACCTCCTGGAGGAACCGGCGGGTACGTTCGCGCAAGCCCTCGATGCGCCGCTCGACGACGACGGCGCGCGCCCCGTCGTCGTCGGCCCCGGACTCGGCGAGGGTGGGCCGCCGCCGCACGTTGCGCGAGCAGCGGAAGTCGGTGCAGATCAGCGTGCCGATCGTGCTGCCCCTGCGGCCGGGCGCTCCGCCGCGGCGTGCGACGTAGAGGGACGTGTCGCTGTTGTCGGCGACGTCCTCGCACCACGCGCACATGGCGGCGCGGCGGCTGCTGGTCTCCGGGGCGCGCAGGATGATGCCGACCGGCTCGCCTTCGATCTCGGTGATCGCGTACGCGGCGAGCGGCTGCTTGCGGTCCCGCCACCCGAGGTAGTCGAGGCGGTCCCAGCGGAGCTGCGCGAGGTCGGGGAGGATCATCCGCTGCCGCTCGCTGCGCGTGGCGTTGACGAGGCTGGCGCGGATCTGCGGTTCGGTGAAGGGGGTCATGGGTCGGCTTTCGGGGAGCAGGGCCCACCCGGGGGGCCACGGCACGGATCGACGGATCGACGTGTCGAAGGCTCGGCGGGCTGGGTGGAGGAGGGCAGGGCTGAGCCAGGCACCTCCGCACGGACCCCGTGGGGTCAGCGGCAGGCGGCCTGGGTCGACGGGTTGACCGAGCAGGCCTCGAGGGCCACCCCGATCCCCGCGACGACGCGCTGCATCTCTCGCTCCTCGTGCCGATCCGGTCCGTCCGTGCGACGGGACCATCACCATCGTGGCACACGGCGGTCGCCCCGGGCGATGAGATACCTCACCGCCCGGGGCCACGACCGCGCCGCTCAGAGGCCGGCGCGCACCGCCTGTGCCGCCGCGACCAGGTGGCGCAGCGACGGCTCCACCTCGGCGTACCCGCGGGTCTTGAGCCCGCAGTCCGGGTTCACCCACACCACGTCCGGGTCGATCGAGCCCACCGCGAGCCGCAGCAGCTCGGTGACCTCGTCCACGGACGGGACCCGGGGCGAGTGGATGTCGTAGACGCCCGGCCCGACGCCCCGCGAGTACCCGGCGGCATGCAGCTCCGGCACGACCTCCATGCGCGAGCGTGCCGCCTCGATGGACGTCACGTCCGCGTCCAGCCCGTCGATCGCGCCGATGACCTCGCCGAACTCCGAGTAGCACAGGTGCGTGTGCACCTGGGTGGAGGCCTCCGCTCCCGCCGTCGCCAGCCGGAACGCCCCGACGGACCAGCGCAGGTACTCCGGCTGGTCGGCGCGGCGCAGCGGCAGCAGCTCGCGCAGGGCGGGTTCGTCCACCTGCACGACGGCGGTGCCGGCGTCCTCGAGGTCGCGCACCTCGTCGCGCAGGGCCAGCGCCACCTGGTTCGCGGTGTCCGCCAGCGGCTGGTCGTCGCGCACGAACGACCACGCGAGGATCGTCACCGGCCCCGTCAGCATGCCCTTGACGGGCTTCTCGGTGAGCGACGCGGCATACCGGGTCCACCCGACCGTCATCGGGGCCGGGCGGGTCACGTCGCCCCACAGGATCGGCGGCCGCACGCAGCGCGACCCGTAGGACTGCACCCAGCCCAGGTCCGTCGTCGCGAACCCGTCCAGCAGCTCGGCGAAGTACTGCACCATGTCGTTGCGCTCCGGCTCGCCGTGCACCAGCACGTCGAGGCCGATCTCCTCCTGGAGCGCGACCACCCGGGCGATCTCCGCGCGCATCGCGGCGGTGTACGCCTCGTCGTCGAGCTCGCCCTGGGCCCACGCCGACCGCGCCTTGCGGATCTCGGCCGTCTGCGGGAACGAGCCGATCGTCGTGGTGGGCAGCGGCGGCAGCCCGAGCCGCTCACGCTGGGCGGCGACCCGCTCGGCGTGCGCGCCGCGGGCGAAGTCGCCCTCGACGAGCGCGCCCAGGCGCTCGCGGACCGTGGGGACGACGACGCCCGGTGCGGTCGCCCGCTCGGCCAGCGCCGCGCTCGCCGCGTCGAGCTCGGCGCGCACCGAGTCCGGGCCGTCGGTGACGGCGCGGGCCAACGTCGTGACCTCGCGGACCTTCTGGTCGGCGAACGCGAGCCAGCGGCGCAGCTCGGGGGAGCGACCCGCGCGCTCGGCGGCCGGCCCCTCCCACGACTCGTCCTCCACGTCGTGCGGCACGTGCAGCAGCGACGTCGAGGTGCCGACGGTCAGGGCGCCGGCGCCCAGCGGGCGCAGCGCGGCGAGCTGGTCGAACCGGGCGGCGAGGTCGGCGCGCCACACGTTGTGCCCGTCGACGACGCCCGCCACGAGGGTCTTCGTCTCCAGGCCGGGGACGGTCCCGTGCGGCCCGTGGCCCGTGGGGACGGAGCCCTTGACCAGGTCGATCGCGATGGCGTCCACGTCGGTCGCGGCGAGCAGCGCCAGGCCGTCGCGGGTGCCGCCGTCGGCCGCTTCGCCGGACGTGCCGGTCGCGAGCCCGCCGAACGGGGCGGCCACGAGGATGGCCGGGCGCTCCGCCTCGGCGTCGAGACCGTCGTCGTCGGACCGTGCGGCGAGGTCGGTCGCCAGCGCGCGGTACGCGGAGGTGATCGCGGCATCGACCCGCTCGGCGGTGGCGTCGACCGTGTCCGAGACGAGGACGGGCTCGTCGAGCTGCACCCACGGCACGCCGACGGCGGCCAGCGCCCGCAGCAGGTCGGCGTACGCGGCGACGACGTCGTCGAGCCGGTCGAGGGGGTGGAAGCCCTCGCCCGCGTCGTCGGCGGCCTTGGACAGCGCGAGGAAGGTGACCGGCCCGACGAGGACCGGCCGGGTGGTGACGCCCGCCTCCTTGGCCTCGGCGAACTCACGGACGATGCGGTGGTCCGCGAAGGAGATCGGCGTCGTCTCACTGATCTCCGGGACCAGGTAGTGGTAGTTCGTGTCGAACCACTTGGTCATCTCGAGCGGCGCGTCGTCGCCGCGGCCCCGGGCCACGGTGAAGTAGCCGTCCAGGTCGAGCGATCCGTCGTCGCCGTCGATCAGGTCCCGGAACCGGGTCGGGACGGCACCGAGCAGCGCCACGACGTCGAGCACCTGGTCGTAGAACGAGAAGGAGCCGGGGACGGAGCCGTCCTCGGGGTCCAGCCCGAGCGAGACGAGGCGTCGCAGGGTGTCGCGGCGCAGCGCGCCGGCCGCGACCTCGAGGTCGACGGCGTCGGTGCGCCCGGCCCAGAAGGACTCGACGGCGCGCTTGAGCTCGCGGCGGCGGCCGATGCGGGGATAGCCGAGGATCGTGCCGCCGGGGAACGCGGTGGTGGGGCGGTGGGGTTCGGTCGGTGTGGTCATGAGCACTCCAGGTGTCGGTGCTTCCGCGTCGCGACGTCGCCGAGTGTCGAGGTCGCGCCCGCAATGACCGCGCATTGCGGGCGGGACCTCGATGTTCGGCAAGGCGTCAGACGGCGGGAGCCACGGTCGGGATGCCCGGTACCAGCGGCCTTCTGGCCAGGTCAGGGACGCCGTGCGGCGTCCGACCGCCGAGGTGGACACCCTCGAGCAGGTCCAGAGCGGGTCGGTACTTGTTGAACGTGTACACGTGCAGGCCGGGTGCGCCCGCGTCGAGCACGCGCTGGGCGAGCTCGACGGAGTACGCGGTCCCGTAGGCGTGCTGCGCCTCCGGGTCCGGCAGGGCGTCCAGCGCGTCCAGCAGGTGCTGGGGCGCGGGGACGCCGGTGAGCTCCTCGACACGACGGAGCCGGCGCGGCTCGGTCGTGGGCATCAGCCCGGCGAGGATCGGGATCGTCACGCCGGCCGCACGGGCCTCGGCGACGAAGTCGGTGTAGCTGTCCGCGGCGTAGAAGAGCTGGGTGATGGCGAACGAGGCTCCGGCCTGCTGCTTCTCCAGCAGGCGCTGCACCTCCTGCGTGCGGGTGGTGCCCGCCTGGCGGTTGCCGTCCGGAAAGGTCGCCACCGCGACGGTCAGCGGCCGGGCGGCGCCGCGGACGGCGGCGGCCGGGTCGGCGGCGCAGCGGCGGGCCTCGACCTCGCGCAGCAGGGCGACGAGCTCGATCGAGGAGTGCACGCCGTCCGCGGGCGGCCGCCAGTCGGGCTGGTCCTTCGGCGGGTCGCCGCGCAGGGCGAGGAAGCTCCGGACGCCGGCCTCGAGGAACTCGTCGACGACGGCGGACACGTCCTCGCGGGAGGCTCCCACGCAGGTCAGGTGGGCGATGGGGAGCACGGGGGTGCCGGCGAGCAGGGTCGCGACGACCTGGCGGGCGGTGGCTCGGTCGCCCCCACCGGCGCCATAGGTCACCGAGATGAAGTCGGGGTCCGCCGCGACCAGGCGGCGCGCCGTCTCCCAGAACTTGGGGGCGGCCTCGGGGCGCCGCGGCGGCATGAGCTCGAAGCTCACCGTCGGGCGGTACGGCGTCGGGACGTGCGGGTGTGCCTCTGCGACCATGCGTCACTCCATCGGGCCTGGCGTTGAGCACCTTCGTCCTCGGGAGGCTTCCGTCGGAGAACGGGTTGCTGCGGCGTCGTCGAGCCAGGACTCTCGGCCGCTCTGGATGGCTTCGGGCTCGACTGTACGCACGGTTCACCCTGCGGACAACCGCGACCGTATGATGAGATGCACCGGTTCGGCTGGTGGCGCCGTAGGCTGGCGGGCATGGACACCGAAGAGCGCCTTGCCGTCTTCCTCGACTACGAGAACCTCGCGCTCGGCGCCCGGGAGCACCTGGGCGGGATGCAGTTCGACTTCCAGCCGATCGCCGACGCCCTCGCCGTGCGGGGCCGGGTGGTGACGCGGCGCGCGTACGCGGACTGGTCGTACTTCGACGAGGACCGCCGGATGCTGACCCGTCATCAGGTCGAGCTCATCGAGATGCCGCAGCGCATGGGCGCGTCGCGGAAGAACGCCGCCGACATCAAGATGGTCGTCGACGCCATCGAGATGGCCTTCGAGCGTGAGTACATCTCGACGTTCGTCATGTGTACAGGCGACTCGGACTTCTCCCCGCTCGTGCACAAGCTGCGCGAGCTCGACAAGCGCGTCATCGGCGTCGGGGTCGAGAAGTCCACCTCCCGCCTGCTGCCGTCGGCCTGCGACGAGTTCCTCTTCTACGACCGGCTCGAGGGCGTCGAGGTCCCCGACGAGTCCGAGGCACCCCAGAAGAAGAGCCCCGCGCGGCGCTCCGGCTCCGGCCGCTCGGGCAGCTCGCGCGCCACCGGCGGCCGGGCCAAGGCCGCGCCCGCCGCGGAGGAGCTCCCGCCCGCCGAGGAGGCTCCGGCCACCGCGGCGTCAGGCGGCAGGACCCGGCGCAAGAAGCCGGAGATCACGCTGCCCGAACCGGTCGACGTGCCCGACCGTGCGCCCGAACCGGCCAACGACGAGGACGACGACGCCCCCACCGGCGAGCCGCCCACCATGGAGGTCAAGGTCGCCCAGACCCTCGCCGGCCTGCAGGGCTCGGCGTCCGGCTCGGTGACGGCGTCGCAGCTCAAGCGCACGCTGGTGCGCAAGGAGCCGACGTTCAGCGAGTCCGACTACGGCTTCCGCACCTTTGGGGAGTTCCTGCGCTACCTCGCCGACCGGGACGTCATCGTCCTGAGCGACGGACCGTCGTCGGGCGACCCGGTGGTCGAGCTCCCGGAGCAGCCGGACAGCGCCAAGGCGTTCGACCTGCTGCGCGCCGTCGTGCAGGACGCGGGCGGCACCGCGGCCCTCTCCGGCCTGAAGAACCACGTGCGCAAGCGTCGCCCCGACTTCTCGGAGAAGGCCCTCGGCTACGGCGGGTTCCTCCAGTTCTGCAAGGCCGCCGCGGCCGCCGACGCCGTCCGGCTCGCCTGGGACGACGAGGCCGAGGACTACCTCGTCACCCTCGGCTGAGGGATGATGAGCCGGTGACGTACCGCATCCTCAAGCTCGTGTGCTCGCTCCTGGTGTACGTGTTCCTGCGTCCCCAGGTCACCGGGCTGCACAACGTCCCCCGCCGCGGGCCGGTCATCATCGCGAGCAACCACCTGTCGGTGATCGACTCGATCATCCTGCCGCTCGTGGTTCCGCGGCACGTCACGTTCATCGCCAAGGCGGAGTACTGGACGGGCCGCGGGCTCAAGGGTCGCCTCTCGCGCTGGTTCTTCACCACGATGGGCCACATCCCCGTCGACCGGGACGACCCGCGCGCCGGCCAGCGCTCGCTCCAGGACGCGCTGGACGTGCTCGAGCGCGGGGGAGCGTTCGGCATCTACCCGGAGGGCACCCGCTCGCGCGACGGGCGGCTGCAGCGGGGGCGCACCGGTGTGGCCTGGCTCGCGTTCGCGGGCGGGGCGCCCGTGGTGCCGGTCGCGATGCACGGCACCGACAAGGTCCAGCCGGTCGGACGGCGCCTGCCCCGGCCCGTCCGCGGCATCCGCGTCGACTTCGGCGTGCCGATCGACCCGAACCGCCAGATCACCGCCACGCTGCGGCCCGCCCAGGCCCGCCGCGAGCTGACCGACCAGGTCATGACGTCGATCCACCAGCTGAGCGGCCAGGAGCTCGCGGCGTAGAAGGGCTCGGGGATGGAGCAGGTGGCGGGGACCGGCGTGGGAGAGGGCGCGGCGGCACCGGACCGGCGTGCCGTGGTGCCGGCGCTGCTCGCCGCCGCGTGCCTCGTCGCGGCCGTCGTCGTGGGTGGGCACCCGGTGGCCGGGCCGCTGATCGCGGCGGCGGCGCTAGTGCTGGTGACGGCCGGTGCTGCGACGCGCGGCGGAGCGCCGTCGGGGTCGGGGAGCGTGGCGGCCCTGGCCCTCTGTCTCGTGGCGGTCACCGGGGTGCTCCGTGGCGCGGGTGCGGCTCTCGAGGCCGTCGGCGTCGCGGGTGCGGCGGGCGTGGCCCTGTGGCCGGTGCCGCTCGTCCTCGCCGTCGTGCTCTACGTCCTGGTGAGCCGGTGGCGCCGGCTCGCCCTGGTGACCGACTGGTTCCGGGCCGGGACGGTGAACCGGCCGGGGGTGTGGCTGACCGTCGCGATCGTCCCGGTCGCGGCGCTGGCCCTCGTGGTCTGGTCGTGGGCGGCGGACGAGGTCGGCACCGGACAGGAGGTCTACCGAGACATCCTCGACGGCCAGGGCGTCTGGGTGCTGGTGCTCGGGGCGCTGACGTTCGCCTTCGTCAACGCCGCGGCCGAGGAGTGCGCCTACAACGGGGTGGCGCAGCGGGCGTTGGGTCACGACCTGCGCGGCGCCGTCGCGGTCGTGCTCGCCGCCGCGATGTTCGGTGCCTCCCACTGGTACGGCTTCCCGAGCGGGTGGTGGGGTGTGTTCCTCGCGGGTGGCTACGGTCTCGTCCTCAGTGTGCTGCGCCGGGTCTCGCACGGCCTGCTCCTGCCGTGGGTCGCTCACGTGCTGGCCGACCTCACGATCGTGGCCATCCTCCTGGTCCTGTGGTGACCCGCCGGCGGTGACAGCTCCCCTGCGCGGGGGAGGCGCCGCCGCGCGCTCGTTGCCAGACTGACCGGCATGGACCCTGCACCTGGATCGCGCGGTGGGTGGCGCCGTGCGCTGCGCCCGTTGACGTCGGTGTCGACGCTGCAGACCGGGGTGTACCTGGTGCTCGGCGGCGTCGTGGCCGGCGCGTACGGCGTGCTCGTGACCGGGTTCGCGCAGATGTTCGCCGCGCCGGAGATCTCGCGGGTGGCCCTGGCGGTGCTCGTCGGCGTGACGGCGGCGATCGTGCTGGTGCCGCCGTTCCTGGGGGCGGTGCGCACGCTCGAGATCCTGGCGGTGCGGACGTTCCTCGGGGTGGAGGTTCCGGTCCCACGGTCCGACGGCGGCAGGCTGCTCGCCGCGACACGGTGGCGCGCGGCGGCGTGGTACGGCCTCCACCTGGCGGCCGGTGCCGCGGCGACCCTCGCGCTGCTGCTCGTGGTGCCGCTGGCGACGCAGCTCGTGCTGGTCGGGCTCGGCCTCGACCAGGACGTCGTGATCGGGGTGTTCCACGAGGTCGGAGGCTTCGGCGGCGGACTGCTGTCCCTGGCGGCGGCCCTGGTGCTGCTGCTCGCGCTCCCGTATGCGGCGGCGCTCGTCCGGGTGGTGCTGCGGCAGGCGGCGCTGCCGCTGCTCGGTCCCGACCAGTCCGAGCGGATCGCCGAGCTCGAGGCGACCGCCCGGCGCGCCGTCGAACGGAACCGGCTGGCGCGCGAGCTGCACGACTCGGTCGGGCACGCCCTGACCGTCACCACCCTGCAGGCCGCAGCCGCCGTACGGCAGGTCGGGTCCGACGACGACGCCGCGCGGCAGTCGCTCGCCGCGATCGAGGCGACCGGCCGCGCCGCGATGGCCGACCTCGACCACGTGCTGGGACTGCTGCGCGACCCGGGACCCGGTGGTGCCGCGGGCCGTCCTGCGGGCGACGGGTCGCCGACGGCGCCCGCACCGCCGGTGCGCACCCTCGCCGACGTCCCGCGCCTCGTCGAGGACGTGCGGCGCACGGGGGCCGACGTCGCGCTGGACGGCCTGCCGCCGTCGTCGGGCACGGCCGGCACGTCGCCGGAGCCCGACGTGCCGCAGGCCGTGTCGCGCGAGGCGTACCGGATCGTGCAGGAGTCGGTCACGAACGCGCTGCGGCACGCGCCCGGTACCCCGGTGGCCGTGCGGGTGACGGCCGACGACGGCGGGGTCGAGATCGAGGTGACGAACCCGACGGCCGAGGGGCCGCCGTCGGGCGCCCCACGCACCGGCCGCGGGACGGCGGGCATGGCCGAACGGGTGGGGCTGCTCGGCGGCACCCTGGAGGCCGGACCCCGTCACGGCGGCCAGGAGCCGGACCGGTGGGTCGTGCGTGTGCGGTTCGGCACCGCGGGCACCGGTGCGGCAGGATCGGTGCCGTGACCGAGGACGTCCGCGTCGCCGTCGTCGACGACGAGCCGCTCGTGCGCGCCGGGCTGCGCGTGGTGCTCGACGCCGAGCCCGGCCTCACCGTGGTCGGCGAGGCGGAGGACGGCGCCGGGGTCCCGCAGCTCGTCGCCGACACGCGGCCCGACGTCGTGCTCATGGACGTGCGCATGCCGCGGGTGGACGGCATCGCCGCGACCCGCGCCGTCGTCGACCGGACGAGCGGGCCGGTGCCGCGCGTGGTGATGCTGACGACGTTCGAGCACGACGACCACGTGCTCGACGCCCTGCAGGCCGGTGCGCAGGGGTTCCTGCTCAAGCGTGCCCGCCCCGAGGAGATCGCCCAGGCGGTCCGCACCGTCGCGCAGGGCGACTCGCTGCTGTTCCCGGACGCGGTGCGCCGCCTCGCTGCCGGGCGTCCGCCGTCGGGCGACGCCCTGGTGTCCGCGCGGCTCACCGAACGGGAGGGTGAGGTGCTGCGGCTCATGGCCGACGGGATGTCGAACGCCGAGATCGCCGGCGAGCTGTACCTCGGCGTCGAGACGGTGCGCACCCACGTCGGCAACGTGCTGGGCAAGCTCGGCGTGCGGGACCGGACCCAGGCCGTGGTGCGTGCCTACACGTCGGGGTTCGTGCGGGCGGGCTGAGGTTCCCCCGCACGGGGGAGCGTGCTGGTCGCGGCGGGGGATCCGTTCGTGGGCGCGGGTCACGAGGCTCGAGACATGACCACACACGAAGCTTCGCAGCAGTCGTCACCACCGACCGGCCGGGCGTCGCGCGGCCGGCCGTCCCGCCCCCGCACGTCCCGCCGCCTCGAGAACCTCGCCGTCCTCTGGTGGGTGGCCGGACTCGTCCTGGCGCTCGTCTACCGGGGAGCGGTGGGCTCCGCCGTGGTTGCGCCCGAGGCGATCAACCACGGCCTGCTCCGCGACGTGCCTGTCGCGACGCTGGCCACCGGCATCGCCGTCCTCGCGGCCGTCGGTGCGGCGCTCGCGGCGTGGATCCGCTGGGGACGGTCCACCGCGAGCGGCCCGCGCCGCGCTGCCGTCGGCGGCACCGTCGCGGTGCTGCTGGCCGCCGTCCTGCTCGTGGACGCCACCGTCCTGGCCGGGCTCGGCTACCTGCCTGCCGTCCTGGTGATGTCGCTCTTCAGCGCCGAGGTGCGGGCCTCGCTCGACCACTACGTGGCACCCGACTTCCTGTTCCAGGTCGTGGTGCTGTGCGGGGCGGTGCTCCTCACGGTCGCCGCGGTGCGCTCCACCAGGCGCGGCCTCGCCGCGTGCGAGCGGTGCGGCCGACGGCACGACGGCGCCGACCCGGCCTGGACGACGCCGGTCCGGGCCGCGCGCTGGGGCCGGGTCGCGGCGCTCGTGGGCGCGGCGATCCCCGCCTTCTACGGCCTCACCCGCATCGCGTGGGCGCTCGGCATCCCCCTGGGTTTCTCCCGCGACTCCGTCGAGTCGATGCGCGGGCTCGACCTCATCGGCCCCATCGGTCTCGGTACGTTCGCGCTGCTCGGTGCGGTGCTCACGCTCGGTCTGTACCAGCGCTGGGGAGACGTCTTCCCGCGCTGGATGCTCGGTCTCGCCGGCAAGCGGGTCCCGGTGGGACTCGCCGTCGTGCCCGCGACCCTCGTGGCCGTGGCCGTGCTGCCCGCCGGCGTCTCCATGATCGCCCTCGGGTTCTCCGAGGGGATGCTCGGGCTGGACGCCGGGACGTGGGGCGCCGTCGGGCCGGCGTTGCTGTGGCCGCTGTGGTCGGCCGCGCTCGGGGCGGCGACCTACGCGTACTGGCTGCGCCGTCGGGGCACCTGCGGAGCGTGCGGCCGGGGCTGAGCGGCGCTCGGCCGCAGGACCGACCTACGATGAGGTGGCCGCGGCGGGAGGAGGCCATCGGTGGACGTGACGGGGGAGATCTGGACGATCGGGCACTGGACCTGCCCGCGGGAGGTCGTGCTCGACACGCT
Source organism: uncultured Isoptericola sp. (assembly GCA_947497265.1). Lineage (GTDB taxonomy): Bacteria > Actinomycetota > Actinomycetes > Actinomycetales > Cellulomonadaceae > Isoptericola > Isoptericola rhizosphaerae. The sequence continues at coordinate 297,954 of CANMFP010000003.1, read as the reverse complement.
CGCCTCGGCGGGCATCGAGCTGCTCGCCGACGTGCGCCGGATGCCCGGGTCGCGGCGCAGCCCGCAGTTCGACGCCGACGAGATGACCACGTGGCTCGCGGACGCCGGCATCGGCTACGAGCACCTCACCGAGCTCGCCGGGCGTCGGCCGAAGCAGCGCGACGTCGACCCGGAGCTGAACGCCGGATGGCAGAACGTCAGCTTCAAGAACTACGCCGATCACACGCTCACCCCGGAGTACGAGGCGGGCCTCGCGCGCCTGACCGGGCTGGCGCAGGACCGCCACGTGGCCGTCATGTGCGGCGAGCCGATGCCCTGGCGGTGCCACCGGCTGCTCGTCGCCAACACGTTGGCGGCGCGCGGCTGGCAGGTCGTCCACCTCATGAACGGCGCGAAGCCGCAGCGGCACGAGCTGGGGCGGTGGGGTGCGACGCCGTCGGTGGGCCCGGACGGTGCGGTGACGTACCCGCTCGCCGTCTCCTGACCCGTCCGCTGCTGCGGCCGTGTCCCCGCCGGTGGGGCCGTGCCGACGGCGGCCCACACCTCGGTCAGGTCGGCGACGAGACCGTCGCGTCGATGACCTCGGCGAGCTGCTCGACCTCCTCTCGGCGACTTCCACGCCGGAGTCCCCGAGGGGACCGAGGCGCGGCCCGAGATCTACGACGAGGCCACGGCGATCGTGCTCACCGCCGCCTCCGGGACGGACATCGACGCCGCGGCCGGGGACGAGGTCGCCGCCACCACGACCGTGAGCCTCGAGGAGTCCTTCGACGGTTCGCCCGGGTACTCCGCCGAGACGCTCACGCTCGAGCTCATCCAGGCGTTCCTGTACGCGATCTCGGCGCTCGTCGTCGGCGCGTTCTTCACCGTGTGGACCATCCAGCGCAAGCACGAGATCGCCGTCGCCCGCGCCATGGGTGCCTCGACCGCCTTCCTCGTCCGGGACGCCATCGGTCAGGCCGCCGTCGTCCTCGTCGTGTCCACCGCCGTCGGCATCGGCGTAGGTGTCGGGTTCGGCGCACTCCTGACCTCGACGCCGATGCCGTTCTCGCTCGAGGCCGGGCCGCTGGCTGCCGCTGCCGGACTCATGGTCGGTCTCGGACTCCTCGGCGCCGCCGTCTCCGTCGGCCGCATCGCCCGCGTCGACCCCCTGACCGCACTCGGAGGACAACGATGACGCACGCCGTCGAACAGCTCTCGAACTCCGCAGCACGCCACGCGGACGGCCTCGTCCTCGACCACGTCTCCCTGGAGCTGGGCGACGGCGACTCGACCGTCACCGCGCTGGACGGCGTGAGCCTCACCGTCCCGCAGGGCGAGCTCCTGGCCGTCCTCGGCCCCTCCGGTTCCGGCAAGTCGAGCCTGCTGGCCGTGGCGGGAGCACTCATCCAGCCGACGACGGGCGGCGTCCACGTGGGCGGCGTCGACGTGGGCGCGCTCAAGGCGAGCCGGCAGGCGGCGCTGCGGCGCGAGCAGATCGGGTTCGTCTTCCAGTCGGGCAACCTGATCCCCGCCCTGACGGCCGCACGAGCTGTCGGGGGGCGAACGGCAGCGCGTGGGCATCGCCCGCGCACTGGTCACCGCCCCCTCGCTGCTGCTCGTCGACGAGCCGACCGCTGCCCTGGACCGGGCGTGCAGCCACGAGGTCGTCCGGCTGCTCGCCGCCGAGACGCACGAGCACGGCGTGGCGACCGTCATGGTGACCCACGACCGTGACGTGCTCGAGCACTGCGACCGCATCGTCGAGATGGAAGATGGGAGACTCAGCGCTTGAGCTCACGCTCTCGGGCCCGGTCAGGGCCCGAGAGCCCGTCAGAAGGAGAGTCGTGCCGCGGATCAGCGCTCCCACGGTCGCCTTGCACCGTTCGGCACAGCAACGTGCGCTGCTCGACGCCGCCAGGTCCCTCCTGGCCGAGACCGGGCGGCCCCCGACGTTCGCCGCGCTCGCCGAGCGGGCGGGGCTCGCACGGCCGAGCGTGTACCAGTACTTCCGCTCCGCCGAGGACCTGCTGCACGCCATGGTCCAGGACGTCTTCCCGCGATGGTCGGCGACGGTCGCACGCGCGATGGACGAGGCGCCCGACGAGCCGGCGCGCGTCCTCGCCTACATGCGCGCCAACCTCCAGCTCGTGGCCGAGGGGGAGCACGCGCTCGCGACGGCGCTCGCGAGCGTCGGACCCGCTGGCGCGGTCGAGGAGGGCTCTCGCGCGATGCACGACGAGCTGCTGCAGCCGCTGGCCGACACGCTGGAGACGCTCGGCGTCCACGACGTCACGCGGTGCGCCGAGCTCATCAACGCCGTCGTGCACTCCGGGTCGCGGATGATCGAGTCAGGTGTGCCGCTGGGGCAGGTCTGGACGAGCGTCGAGGAGCTCGTCGCACCGTTCGTGGAGCGGCTGGCCCCGCACGGCGGGCCGAGTGGCGAGGCGAGCGGCTCCGTCCAAGAGTGAGGGGATGGCACGGATCCTGCGTTATCTCCCGTTCGTCGTCGCCGGGTGGCGGTGGTTCCGCAACCGTCGACGGCGGCCCGGCGCCTGAGCGCTAGCGGTCGACGTCGCCCGGCCCCACCTCGTGGCCGGGACGTGCGTGGGTGCGGCGCTCCTGCTTCATCCGCGCTTCCGCCAGGTGCCGGACGCCGTCGGCGAGCTCCTCACGGGCGTCCCGCTCGTGGGCGCGGAACGCGTGCCAGTAGCCGTCGTCGTAGTCCTCGACGATCTGGAAGGTCCAGCGGCCGGCGATCACGTTGCGGCCGACGAGGTCCTCGGAGATCCGGCGGGCGACGTCCTCGTGGCCGGCCTCGCGCAGCTTGTCCACCGCGTCCCCGAGGGCCAGGTCGGCCTCCCCGGTGAGCTGGTGGAACGTGTACAGGTGGCCGCGGGCGCGCTCGACGGTCTCCAACGCCTCGCTCAGCATGCCGAGCGCCTCGACGGTCGCGTCCGAGACGCCGGCGGGGGTCTGGTGCTCGCCGTCCGGCAGGTCCATGCTCATCGCAGCATGCTAGGCACGCAGCGCGTCGCTCACCTGCCGGACCGGTCGGTGCGACGGGCGGTCCGCAGCGCCGACCACGCTCCCGTCGACCACAGCGCCAGGGCGACGAGCACCGCCTGGAACGGCAGCCGGGCCAGGCGCTTGGCGTCGGTGTCGAGGCCGAACCCGTCCGTGCCCTCGAGCCACTGGGCGACGTTGCCGGGGAAGATCGCCACGAAGAACCCGGCGGCGACCAGACCGACGGCCACCTTCCACCGCGACAGCACCACGAGGGAACCGCCGATGGCGATCTCCACGACGCCGGACGCCAGCACCGTGACGTCGTCGTCGACGGGGAACCAGCTCGGCACCTGCGCCTGGAACTCCTCGCGCGCGACGGTGAGGTGCGAGATCCCCGCACCGGCGAGCGCCAGGCCGAGCGCGACCCGTGCCAGCGTGCGGGGCACGGACGTGCGCGGCGAGGGTCTGGTGAGCACGGAGAGATCCATGCCCGCGATCGTCGCACCGTGCGCACAGGCTCGCTACCTGGTCTGATAGCGGCGTGGAAGGCTTCTGGTGGAGACTCGTCGCTGATCATCGGCGCCTTCGGGCGCTCAGTGATCGGATGATGACCGCATGATGACCGTGACCCCGCACCCGTCGCAGCGGCCGCACCTGGCCGCGGTGGTCGAGGACCGCTTCTACGAGGCGGCGGGCTGGCTGCTGCGCCGCGTCGGCTGGCGGCCGCGGATGGAGACGTATTCCGGCTACGGTTCGCCGCGCCGGGTGCGGGTGCTCGCGAGGGTGCTGCTGACCCCGCCGGGCCGGGTCGCGGCGGACAACGCCCACCGCGCGGGGCGCCGCGGCTTCCGGCACTTCCTGACGGTGCCGGCCCCGCACCGCAGGGTCCTGGTCCAGGTCGGCGGCGCCCGACAGGTCGTGCAGAGCGACCGGGCCGGCTACGTCGACGTCCAGGTGGACGTGCCGGCCGACCCGCCGCTGCCGCCGGGCTGGCAGCGGGCCCGGCTGAGCGACGCGGGGGCCGCGACGGCGGCGGAGCGCGCGACGGAGCCGACGGTCCCGCCGGAGCAGGAGGACACCGCGGACGCGCCGTTGCTGATCATCGGCCCGGAGACGCGGTTCGGCGTGATCAGCGACATCGACGACACGACGATGGTCACCTCGGTGCCGCGCCCGCTGCTCGCGGCGTGGAACACGTTCGTGCGCCACTCCAGCAAGCGGCGCGCCGTGCCGGGCATGCCCGCGTTCTACCGGCGGCTGCGGCAGGCCCACCCGGAGGCGCCGTTCGTCTACCTCTCGACGGGCGCGTGGAACACCGCGGCGACGCTGCGGGCCTTCCTCGCGCGCAACGCCTACCCGCCGGGTCCGTTGCTGCTCACCGACTGGGGGCCCACCATGACCGGCTGGTTCCGCAGCGGGCAGGCGCACAAGAACGCCAGCATCGAGCTGCTCATGTCCTGGTTCCCCCACGTGCGCTGGCTGCTCGTGGGGGACGACGGTCAGCACGACGCCGGCATCTACGCGCGCGCCGTCGACCGCCGCCCCGACCAGGTGGCGGCCGTGGCCATCCGCCGGCTCCGCCCCACCGAGCAGGTCCTCGCGGGCAACCTGCCCGACGGCGGGGCAGCGGCCGGCCCGGAGCGATCGGACCTCGAGGGCTCGGGTGCACGGGCCGCGGTGCCGACCGTCTCGGGTGCGGACGGCGACGAGCTGGCGCGCCGTCTCACGGCGGTCCCGGGCGTGCTCGGCTCCTGACCGAGCCTGACGACCGCGGCGTCCGGCGGCGACGCCACGTCCCGGGCCGGGTGCGCCGACGGGCGAAGATCACAGCCGCCGCGTGAATGTTGCCGACGCCGCGTCGGCTAGTGTGACGGCCATGGATCTGATGGTGATGCTTGCCCTGTTCGTCCACATCCTCGGCGCCGCTGCCCTGGTGGGTGGATGGTTCGCGCGGTTCCGGACTCCGACGGTGACCATGTCGCAGTTCGTCGGCGGCTGGGTGCAGCTCGCCAGCGGTGTCGCTCTCGTGGGCCTGGCGGAGTCGGCGGACGGCGACGTCAACCACATGAAGATCGGCGTCAAGCTCGTCGTGCTGGTCGCTGTCCTGGTCGCGGCGTGGATCGGCCGTTCGAAGATCAAGCGTGACCAGACGGTCCCGGTGGGCCTCGCGCACGCTGTCGGCGGCCTCTCGCTCGTGAACGTCGCCCTGGCCGTGTTCTGGTGAGCATGACCGGCACCGAGCTCAGCCAGCTCCTGGTGTGGTCCGCGGCGACCGCGCTGACGATCGGGCTGATCATGTTCGCCGTCGACCTCGCCCGGTTGGCCGACGTGCCCCGTCGGGCACCGGCCCGGGTCCCGCTCACCACGGAGGGCGACGGCCGAGCTGACGGCGCTGACGGCGTGGACGGCGGACCGCACGCTCCCCAGAACCGCCGGTTCGCCGCGATGGGGATGTCGGTGACCGTGCTCGGCACGGTGCTCCTGCTGGTGGCGATCGTCGCGCGTGGCATCGCTGCCGGGCGGGCCCCCTGGGCGAACATGTACGAGTTCACGATCGTCGGGGCCTTCATCACGCTCGCGACGTTCGTGCTGGTCGCGCGACGGGCCGAGGTACGGTTCCTGGGCTCGTTCGTCGTCGGGCTCTGCGTGCTCTTCCTGGCGCTGGCCCAGGTCGTCTTCGTCCCGGCGACGGCAACCCAGCCGGCGCTGCAGTCCTACTGGCTCGTCCTGCACGTCGGGGTCGCGATCATCGCGACGGGCATCTTCACCGTCAGCTTCGTCGTCTCGGTCCTCCAGCTCCTGCGGGACAGCCGGGAGAACGGCGCGGTCGCGCTCAGCGGCCGGTCCTGGCGCTGGCTGGACGGGATGCCCGTACCCGCTCAGCTCGAGATACTCAGCTTCCGCCTCAACGCCGTGGCGTTCGTCCTGTGGACGTTCACGCTGATCGGCGGCGCGATCTGGGCGGAGCACGCCTGGGGGCGCTACTGGGGCTGGGACCCGAAGGAGGTCTGGAGCTTCGTCGTCTGGGTCGTGTACGCCGCCTACCTCCATGCGCGGACGACGCGAGGCTGGTCCGGCCGCCGCGCGGCCTACCTGGTGCTGATCGGCTACGCGTGCGTGCTGTTCAACTTCACCGGAGTGAACCTGATCTTCAACGGCAAGCACTCCTACAGCGGCCTCGACTGACCCGACCGACCGACCCACCCTCCGTGTTGTGGGCGCGATTTCTGGCCCGATTTGTCTGCTTGAGGCCATCTTCAGCCCCAGAAATCGCGCCCACAACACGAACGGTTACCAGGGGAGCGGTCCGGCCTCGTTGAAGAACCCGCCGCGGGGACCGTCGTCGGGCAGCGTGGCCAGCCGGATCGCGACCGCGGCGCCCTGGTCGGGAGTGCGCGGGCCGTCGTGCCCGGTGAAGTCGGTCGCGACGTAGCCGGGGCACGCGGAGTTCACGATGACGTTCGTGTCGGCCAGCCGGCGCGCGTAGTGGACCGTGAGCGCGTTGAGCATCGTCTTGGACGCCGCATAGGCGGCCAGGAGAGGGCCGGTGTGCAGCTCCAGCGAGCCCATGTCGCTGGACATGTTCACGATCCGAGGCGAGTCGGCGCTCTCGAGCAGCGGCAGCATCGCGTTGGTCACGCGCACCGCCCCGAACGCGTTCGTGTCCAGCACGGTACGCACGACGTCGAGGTCGAGGGTCGTCGGGTCCTGGGCGCCGTCGGCGAGGCTGCCGGAGATCCCGGCGTTGTTGACGAGGACGTCGAGCCGCCCCGCTTCGGACGCGACGGCCCGCGCCGCCGCGGCGACGCTCTCGTCGGAGATGACGTCGAGCCCGACGCCGAACGCGTCCACACCGTCCGCGCGCAGCTTCTGGACGGCCGCGTCCCGTCGTGCGTCGTCGCGGGCGCCGACGGCGACCCGAAAGCCTTCCTGGCCCAGACCATGGGCGATGGCGTACCCGATTCCCTTGTTGGCGCCGGTGACGAGGGCGATCTTCTGCTGTTCCATGGGAACGATGCTCGGGCGTGCGGGCCCGGTCCGTCCAAGATCGATCGGGTCGCCTGTGATACCCCACAGGTATGAGCCGCGTAGGCTCGGACACCGTGGACACCCTCGAGACGCGCGAGCTGCGCTATTTCACGGCGGTGGCCGACGAGCTGCACTTCGGGCGCGCGGCCGAGCGGCTCGGCATCGCGCAGCCGCCGCTGTCGCGGGCGATCCGGCAGCTCGAACGGCGGCTCGGCGCGCAGCTCTTCGACCGCGATCGACGGGGCGTCGCGCTCACCGCCGTCGGGGAGGTGCTGCACCGGGAGGCCGGGCGGGCGCTCGCCGCCGTCGAGGCGGCCGAGCGGCGTACCCGTCGCGCCGCCGACCCGTCGCGGGTGATCACCTTGGTGACCAAGGCCGGCGCCTCCCACGAGCTGCTGCAGTCCCTGCTCGACGCGCACGCGAGCAGGGACGGCGCCGTACCGGTCGAGGTGATGCTGTGCGAGGTGGGGGAGCAGGCCGGCGTCCTGCGCCGCGGTGCGGCCGACGTCGCGCTGATGCACCGCCCTGTCGACGATCTCGCCGGGTTCGAGACGCAGGATCTGCTGACGGAGGGACAGGTGGCGATCGTTCCCGCCGCGCACCCGTTGGCCGCCCGGGCCGAGGTGACGATGTCCGACGTCGCACGCGTCCCTGACCTGCCGATGGCGCGATGGCCGCGACTGGACGGCACGTACCCCGACGGCCCCGGACCGGAGGTGCGATCGCAGTCCCAGCTCGCACAGCTCGTCGCACTGGGGCGCACCCTCCTGGTCATCCCCGCGTCGAGCCGGGCGTGGCAGTGGCCGGAGCACGCTGCGATCCCCGTGACGGACGCGCCGCCCGTGACGACGGTCCTCGCGTGGCCGGCGCACACCCGCCCCGCCGGGCTCGGCACGTTGCTCGCAGCGGCCGTCGCGGTGCGGCCCTCGCCCGCCGCCGACGACGGTCGGCACGGCCCGGCGGGTCAGTCGAGCAGCGCGGTCGCCTCGACCTCGACGAGGACGTCCGGCTCGAAGAGGTAGTCGACACCGATCAGGCTGGCCGGCGGCATGGGGAGCGGGAGGCCGATCTCCTCGGCGACCGCCTCGATCCCGGCCATGAGGTCGCCGATCTTCTCCGGCGTCCACCCGGTCACGTAGAACGTCAGACGCAGCACGTCGGCGAACGACGCTCCGGCGGCCGTCAGGCCGAGGCCCGTGTTCTGCAAGGACCGGGCGACCTGACCGGCCAGGTCGCCCGGTGCGACCGGGGTCCCGTCAGCCTGGCGGGAGACCTGGCCGCTGACGTGCACGTGGGTCGTGCCGGTGCCGACGGCCACGTGGTGGTAGGGGGTGGGCTGCAGCATGCCCTCCGGCGTGAAGTGCTGAACAGTCATGGTCGTCTCTCCTTGTCGAAGCAGGTATCGCTAGGATATCTAGGCACGGGAAGGCACTTCAACGAGACGAGGTTTCGTCATGGATACCGACGGCGCGCTCCGCATCGACGCCCCCCACCGAGAGCTCCTCGACCAGGTGCTCGACAAGTGGTCCCTCGGAGTGCTCGACGAGCTCTGCGAACGTCCCTGCCGCTTCAACGAGCTGCGTCGAGCCATCCCCGCGGTGACGCAGAAGTCGCTGACCGCCACCCTTCGCCGGCTCGAGCGCAACGGCGTGGTGGAACGCGAGATCGTCTCCACGCGCCCGGTCGCGGTCCGGTACTCGATCACGCCGCTCGGCAAGACGCTGCGCCAGCCCGTCGACGTCGTGCTGGAGTGGGCGTCGGCGCACCTGCCCGCCGTCGAGCGCGCGCGCGACGCCTACGACGCGCGCGACGAGGCCGAGCTCTGAGCCTCGGCCGGGCACACGGCACCGCTCAGCGGCCGGGCGCGCCCTCGGCGGTGACCACCGGGCACGTCGCGAGGTGATCGTCCACCAGCCCGCACGCCTGCATGGCCGCGTACGCCGTCGTCGGGCCGAAGAACCGGAAGCCCTCCTTCTTGAGGGCCTTGGCCAGTGCCTTCGACTCGTCCGTGGCGGCCGGCACGTCCTGCCACGTGGCGACGCGGGTCCCCCGCGGTGGGGGAGCGAAGGACCAGAACAGCTCGTCGAGGGTCCGTCCGGACTCGTGCAGCGTCAGGACCGCGCGTCCGTTCGAGATCGTGGCCTCGATCTTGGCCCGGTTGCGCACGATGCGGGCGTCGCCCAGGAGCCGCTCGACGTCGTCGGGAGTCATGGCAGCCACGCGCTCGGGATCGAACCCGCCGAAGACCTCGCGGAACGCGTCGCGCTTGCGCAGGATCGTCAGCCACGACAGCCCGGACTGGAATCCCTCGAGAGCGATCCGTTCGAGCAGCTCGGCCTCGCCGTGCACGGGCAGGCCCCACTCGGTGTCGTGGTACTCGGCGTAGAGCGGGTCGCCGTCACCGAAGCAGCGGGCGCCGGGGGTCGGCGTCGTCTCCTGGGTCATGCCCACAGCCTGACGGACGGGACCGACACGCTCCGGGCGTCATCCACAGGCTGGTGCCGCCCGGTCGCCGGTGGACGAGACCCAGGCGAGGAACGACGGTGCGACCACCGCTGCGAGCGCGGCGTACCCCAGGGCCCCCGGGTGGTAGGAGTCGCCGATCGCGACCTCGTGACGCCACACGTCGTGGCCGACGGTGGCGGCGAACGTCGCGACGTAGGCCACGCCCAGCTCGTCACAGGTGCGCGAGAAGCGTGCGTCGAGGTCACGGAGACGGCGGTTCTGCGCCTCGTCGCCGACGGCGGGCGGGCCGACGACGAGGACGCCACCGTCGCCGGTGCGGCACCGCGCCGTCGTCACCGCGCGCCGCAGGGCGTCCACGCTGACCGTCGCCGGGAGCCGGATGCCGTCGGCGGTCGCCACCGTGTCGTTCACGCCGCACGCCAGGACGGCCCGGGCGTCGGTCCCGCGGACGAGGCGGGGGCGGAGCTCGGCATCGAGCCGGTCGGCGACCTGTGCCGAGGTGTCGCCGCGCACGCCGAGGTTGTATGCGGTGACGGGGTGTCCCGCGGCGTCCGCCGCCGCGACGACCCGGCCGACCCAGCCGAGCGCCGAAGGGTCCCCGACGCCGGCCACGTAGGAGTCACCGACGAAGCAGATCCGCAGGTCGCGGGGAGGGGCGGGCACGCGCCGAACCTACCCGACGCGCTCGGTGTGCGGCGGGTCAGGGAGAGGAATAGGCGAATCGGTTCGACCGAGCGCTCCCGACACGCTTGGAAACCCGCCATCGACGGACCCTTGCGTGACCGGCCTCACGCCCGCTAATGTCGAACCGGTTCGCAACGAAGAGACCGACGAGTGAGTTCGAGGAGGCACGGTGGCCACCATCGGGGATGTCGCCCGCGTCGCGGGAGTCTCGCGCAGCACGGCGTCCTACGCGCTGTCCGGCAAGCGCACGATCTCCGTCGACGTCCGCCGTCGTGTCGAGGCCGCCGTCCGCGAGCTCGGCTACACGCCGAACGCCGGCGCCCGGGCGCTCGCCACCGCGCAGACCCGCGTCATCGGGCTGCTCGCGCAGTTCCTCGAGGACGAGTTCGCCCCGGCGATGCTGCAGTACATGCTGGGTGTCTCCAACACGGCCCGCGAGCTCGGCTACGACATCCTGCTGTCCACCGAGGCCGACGGGCGCAACGCGCTGCGGCGGATGACGGACTCGCGGATGGTCGACGGGATCGTCCTGCTCAACGTCGCCGAGCACGACGACCGCCTGCCGATCCTGCGCGAGGCACCCCAGCCGGGCGCGCTCGTCGGGCTGCCGGCGGACTGCACCGGCGTGGACGTGTTCGACCTCGACTTCGAGGACGCCGGCCGCCTGATGGTGGACCATCTGCACCGCCTCGGGCACCGCGAGCTGCTGCTCGTCTCGCAGCCCGAGCACGTCGTCGAGCGGGGTGGCGCCTACGTGTGGCGTCTGCAGAACGCGGCGATCGAGGCGGCCCGCACGCGGGGGATCACCCTGCACGCAGAGTTCGGCTCGTCGCACCAGCCGGAGGTGGGGCGCGACCTGCACCGTCTGCTGGACGCCTACCCCGGCGCGACGGGACTGCTCGTCAACAACGAGGCCGCCGCGGCAGCGCTGCCGACCGTGCTGCACGATCGCCGGCTGACCGCGCCGGCCGACCTGTCCGTCGTCGGGCGCTACTCGGACGAGTTCGCCCGTACGTTCTCCCTGCCGTACTCCTCGATCGAGAGCGCACCCGACCGGCTCGGCCGCATGGCCGTGCGCGAGCTGGTGCGGCGCATCGAGGGGCAGGCGGGTCCCGACGAGCCGCACGTGGTCCGGTTCGTCTCGCCCGAGCTGGTCGACCGGGGGAGCACCGCACTCCCGCGAGGGGACTGATTCCGCACCACCTGCACGACCGGTTCTCGCTGTGCACCGTCGAACCGGTTCGACACGATTCGCCGTACAAGCACGAAGCACCCACCGGCCGCCGACGACGTCGGACCGGCCGCCGTTCAAGGAGGAACAGCCATGCAGCACCATCGGCGCACCCGCACCACCCTTGCCGCCACCACCGCCCTCGCCGTCGTCGGCATCCTCGGCGCCTGCTCGTCGTCCGACGGCGCCAGCTCCGACGGAGCGTCCGGCGACTCTGCCGCCGGGGGCACCTACACCTGGTGGGACCCCTACCCCCAGCACGACGGCTCCTCCGACTGGGAGGCGCGCGTCCAGGCCTGCGGCGAGGACGCCGGCGTCACCATCGAGCGCACCGCGTACGACACGACGGCGCTGACCAACCAGGCGCTGCTCTCGGCGCAGGAGGGCACGTCGCCCGACGTCATCCTCATCGACAACCCGGCCGTGTCCACCCTCGCGGACACCGGCATGCTGACCACGGTCGACGAGTTCGGCCTGGACACCTCCGCGATCGACCAGAACCTGCTCGACGCCGGCGTCGTGGACGGCAGCGCCTACGGCATCCCGATCGGCGCCAACACGCTCTCGCTGTACTACAACGCCGACGTGCTCTCCGACGCCGGCGTCGACCCGGCCTCGATCACCGACTGGGACTCCCTGACCGCCGCGCTCGCGCAGGTCACCGACGCCGGGCACAAGGGCATCACCTTCGCGGGCATCGGCACCGAGGAGGGCTCCTTCCAGTTCCTCCCGTGGTTCTGGGGCTCCGGCGCCGACCTGACAGACCTGTCCTCCCCGGAGGCCGTCGAGGCCCTCGAGCTGTGGAAGGGCTGGCTGGACGAGGGTTACGCGCCCAACACCGTCATCAACAACTCGCAGAACACGGTGTGGGAGGAGTTCCTCACGGGTGACTTCGCCTTCGCCGAGAACGGCACCTGGCAGGTCAACAGCGCGGCCGAGGCCGAGTTCGAGACCGGTCTCGTCCAGCTCCCGGGCAAGGACGGCGGCGTGGCCCCCGCCCCGACCGGTGGCGAGTTCATCGTCGCGCCCGTCCAGGAGGACACCGCGCGCTACGACGTGACCCGCCAGATCGTCGAGTGCATGACGACGCCGGAGGGCTTCGTCGAGACGGCGACCACGTTCGCGTACTACGTCCCGCCGACCGCCGAGGGCCAGGAGCAGTTGCTGGCCGAGAACCCGGACCTCGAGCCCTGGGTCGAGGCCGTGCAGAGCGCCAAGGGCCGCACCAGCGACGGTCTCGGGAACGACTACCCGCTGATCTCCGAGGCGCTGTGGACCGCCGTGCAGAACGCGCTGTCCGGTGCGGCGACGCCGCAGGAGGCGCTCGAGGCCGCGCAGGCCGACGCCGAGGCCGCCACGAGCTGACGGGCCGCCGCCCCTCAGCCACGCAAACCGCGCTCAATGCGAGCGCGACCGTCGAGAAGGACCTCTCATGACCAGCACCCCGGCCGACGTCGGGTCGCGCGGAGCGCCGCGCGGCGCGGCGGGCACCACGCCCGCCGTGCCGCCCGGCGGCCGTCGCCGACGGACGCTGAGCTCGAGCCAGTGGGCGGCGGTCGGCTTCGCCGCACCGCTCCTGGTGTACCTCGTGCTCTTCTACGCCTACCCGTTGTGGCGCAACATCGACCTGTCGGTGCACGACTACACGATCCGTGCGTTCGTGCAGGGCGACGCCGAGTTCGTCGGGCTGCAGAACTACGTCGACGTCTTCAGCTCCTCGACGTTCCCGACGGCCCTGTGGAACACCGTCGTGTTCACGTTCGGGTCGATCGCCTTCCAGTTCACGATCGGCCTGGCGCTGGCCGTGTTCTTCCGGTCGAGCTTCCGGCTCTCCAGCACCCTGCGGGCGATGTTCCTCGTGCCGTGGCTGCTGCCGCTGATCGTGTCGGCCTCCACCTGGGCCTGGATGCTCAACAGCGAGAACGGCATCGTCAACTCGGTGATCACCGCGTTCGGCGGCGAGCAGATCAACTGGCTCACCTCCCCGGACACGGCGCTGCTGTCGGTGACGATCGCGAACATCTGGCTGGGCATCCCGTTCAACCTGGTGATCCTCTACTCGGGCCTGCAGAACATCCCGGGGGAGGTCTACGAGGCCGCGTCGCTCGACGGCGCCGGCCCCTGGCGGCAGTTCTGGTCGATCACGTTCCCGCTGCTGCGGCCGGTCTCGGCGATCACGATCCTGCTGGGGCTGATCTACACCCTGAAGGTCGTCGACGTGATCTGGGTGATGACGACCGGTGGGCCGGGTGACGCGTCCACGACGCTCGCCATCTGGTCCTACCGCGAGGCCTTCGGCACGGGACAGCCCGACTTCTCGCCCGCCGCCGCCGTCGGCAACCTGCTCATCGTCATCGCGCTGGTGTTCGGGTTCCTGCACTTGCGCCTCCAGCACCGACAGGAGGCCTCGTCATGACGGAGCGCAAGGTCTGGTGGAAGACCGCCCTGGGCGTCCTCTTCACCGCGTTGATGCTGTTCCCGGTCTACTGGATGGTGAACGTCTCCTTCACGGAGACGCGTGACCTGCGGGCCGACCCGCCGCACTGGTTCCCGTGGGACCCCACGTTCGAGGGGTACGAGGCGGTGTTCGCCCAGCAGCTGCCGGCGCTGGGCACCAGCCTCCTCATCGGTCTGGGTTCGGTCGGGCTCACCGTGGTGATCGCCGCCCCGGCCGGGTACGCGCTGGCGCTGCTGCACCTGCGGGGCGGGCGCACGCTGAACTTCCTGCTGCTGGTCGCCCAGATGATCCCCGCCGTCGTCATGGCGATGGGCTTCTACGCCGTCTACAACAACCTCGGGCTGCTCAACACGGTCCCGGGGCTGATCGTGGCCGACTCGACCATCGCCGTGCCGTTCGGGGTGCTGCTGTTCACGGCGTTCATGTCGGGCATCCCGCGCGAGCTGCTCCAGGCCGCCCGCGTCGACGGCGCCGGCGCGTGGCGCACGTTCGTGGCGATCGTGCTGCCGATGAGCCGCAACTCGATCCTCACCGTGTCGCTGTTCGCGTTCCTGTGGGCGTGGTCGGACTTCATCTTCGCCTCGACGCTCAACCGCAACGGCGATCTCATCCCGATCACGCTCAGCATCTACCACTACATCGGCAACAACACCACGCAGTGGAACGCGATCATGGCGACCGCCGTCGTCGCCTCGATCCCGGCGTCGATCCTGCTCGTCGTCGCCCAGCGCTACGTGGCAGCCGGCGTCACCGCCGGTGCCGTCAAGGACTGACAAGGACATCTTCGTGACCAACACCCTCATCAGCAGCGGCGCCCAGGCCCGTCCGGTCGCGCCGGCCGGGACCCGCCGTGGGCTCGGCATCGGCGAGCTGCTGCTCGACGGCGGATTCTGGGGACGGCTCCAGGAGACCAACGCCCACGCCACCCTGCAGCACTGCCTCGACTGGATGGAGCGGCTCGGCTGGATCGCCAACTTCGACCGGGTGGCCGCCGGCACGGTGGGCACCTCAGGCACCCCCCGGCCCGGCTGGCAGTTCTCCGACTCCGAGGTCTACAAGCTGCTCGAGGCGATGGCCTGGGAGCTCGGCCGCACCGGGGACCCCGCCGTCGGTGCCCTGTGGGACGAGCTCGTCGAGCGGGTGGCGGCCGCCCAGGACGACGACGGCTACCTCAACACCTGCTACGGGCACGCCGACCAGCCGGCCCGGTACTCCGACCTGTCGGCGGGCCACGAGCTCTACTGCACCGGCCACCTGCTGCAGGCTGCCGTCGCCCGGCTGCGCACCCACGGCGAGGACCGGCTGGTCGAGGTGGCGCGCCGCGCCGCCGACCAGGTGTGCCGTGAGTTCGGGCCGGACGGCCGCGACGGCCTGTGCGGTCACCCGGAGATCGAGGTCGGCCTCGCCGAGCTGGGGCGTGCGCTCGCCGAGCCGCGCTACACGGAGCAGGCACGCCTGTTCGTCGAGCGCCGCGGGCACGGGCGGCTCGCGCCGATCGCGCTGCTCAGCCCCGCGTACTTCCAGGACGACGTCCCGGTGCGCGAGGCGGACGTGTGGCGGGGGCACGCGGTGCGCGCGCTGTACCTCGCGGCCGGGGCGGTCGACGTCGCGGTCGACACCGGTGACGACGAGCTGCGCGCCGCCGTCGAACGCCAGTGGACGCGGTCCGTGGAACGCCGCACCTACCTCACCGGGGGCATGGGCTCGCGTCACCAGGACGAGGGCTTCGGCGACGACTGGGAGCTGCCCCCGGACCGCGCGTACTGCGAGACGTGCGCGGGCATCGCGTCGGTCATGGTGTCGTGGCGGCTCCTGCTCGCCACGGACGACGTCCGGTACGCCGACCTCGTCGAGCGCACCCTGTACAACGTGGTCGCGACCTCGCCGCGGGCCGACGGCCGCGCGTTCTTCTACGCCAACCCGCTGCAGCAGCGCGAGCCGGGCACCCCGATGCGGCCCGACGCCGTCAACCCCCGCGCGGAGGGCGGCGCCCGGGCGCCGTGGTTCGACGTGTCCTGCTGCCCCACCAACGTGGCGCGGACGCTCGCCTCGTGGCACACCTACGCGGCCTTCGTCGACGATGCCGACGGCGCCGCAACCGTCACGCTCGCCCAGTACGCGAGCGGCGACGTGCGCGTCGCGGTGGGTGCCGGCGAGCTGGTGCTGCGGGTCGACACGACCTATCCCACGGCCGGCACCGTGCGGGTCACGGTGCTCGAGGTCCCCGACCGGCCCGTGACGCTGCGCCTGCGCGTCCCGGACTGGGCGGACGGCGCGACGCTCGCCACGCCGTCGGGCAGCCCGACCGTCCGTCCGGCGCCCCCGGGCTGGGCCGAGGTGCCGGGGGCGCTCGCGGCGGGTGACGCCGTCGTGCTCGAGCTGCCCGTCGAACCGCGCCTGACCTGGCCGGACCCGCGCGTCGACGCCGCGCGCGGCACGGTCGCGGTGGAGCGCGGGCCGCTCGTGCTGTGCCTGGAGTCGGTGGACCTGCCGGCCGGCGTCGCGCTGGACGAGGTCCGCGTCGACCCCGCCGCGGGGGTGCGGCCGCACGATGACGGTGCGCTCGTCCGCGCCCGCCGGCTCTCGCTGCCCGACGGCGGCACGGGAGCGCCGCCCTTCGCGTCCGGTCCGCCGTCGGACCCGGGGGACGACGGCGGTGCCCCGGCCGAGCTGGAGCTCCCGCTCGTTCCGTACCACCGGTGGGCCGAGCGCGGCCCGTCGACCATGCGGGTGTTCGTGCCGACCTTGCCGGCCCCACCCGCCCGGCACCTGTCGAAGGAGACCCCGTGACCACACCGAGAGACCACTCCGTGCCGGGCCCCGTGCGGGCCGACGGGACGCGCCTCGTGTGGCGTGGTGGCGGCGAGGTCCTCGTCGTCGAACCCTGGGGACGGGACTCCGTCCGTGTCCGTGCGACCGTCATGGGCGACGTCGCCGACACCGACTGGGCGCTGCTGCCGCCCGACCCGGCCGCCCACGCGAACGTCTCCGTGGAGGTGCGACCCGACGGGGCCACCCTCGTCAACGGCGGGCTCCGGGTGGAGCTGACGGCGTCGTCGTGGTTCCACGAGCCGGTCGGCTACGAGGTGTTCCGGTGCGACCTGGCGTTCTACGACGCCGCGGGCCGGCTGCTGTTCCGCGAGCTGGGCCGGGGCGGGTCGCTCGACCTGCGGGCCCGGCACTTCCGGCCGCGCGCCGGGGGCGACGGCCACGAGCTGACGGTGGCGTTCGAGGCGGACCCGGACGAGCACCTGGCCGGCATGGGGCAGTACCAGCAGCACGTCCTGGACCTCAAGGGATCCACGTTCGAGCTGGCGCACCGCAACTCGCAGGCGTCGGTGCCGTTCGTGGTGTCCAGCGCGGGCTACGGGTTCCTGTGGCACGACCCGGCGATCGGGCGGGCGACGTTCGCGCGCAACCGCACCGAGTGGCACGCGGAGTCCACGCGACAGCTCGACTACTGGGTGACGGCGGGGGCGACCCCGGCCGCGATCTCGCGGAACTATGCCGACGCCACCGGCCACGCCCCGATGATGCCGGAGCGCGGCCTGGGGTTCTGGCAGTGCAAGCTGCGCTACTGGAACCAGGAGCAGCTGCTCGAGGTGGCGCGCGAGCACCGCCGTCGGGGCCTGCCGCTGGACGTGATCGTCGCGGACTTCTTCCACTGGCCGCACATGGGCGACTACCGCTTCGAAGAGGAGTTCTGGCCGGACCCGGCCGCGATGGTGGCTGAGCTGGACGAGCTCGGCGTCGAGCTCATGGTGTCCGTGTGGCCGCAGGTGGCGCTGTCCTCGGAGAACTTCGCGTACCTGCGGCAGCACAACCTGCTGGTGCGCGCCGATCGCGGGCTCGACGTCCAGATGTCCTTCGAGGGGCCGAGCGTGTTCCTCGACGTGCTGAACCCCCAGGCCCGCGAGTGGCTGTGGGAGACCTGCCGGCGCAACTACGGCGAGCACGGCATCCGCACGTTCTGGTTGGACGAGGCCGAACCCGAGCTCGGCGTCTACGACTACGACGCCTACCGCACGCACCTCGGCCCCTACCAGCGGGTGGGCAACCTGTACCCGCAGGCCTTCGCGCGGGCGTTCTTCGAGGGGCAGGCCGCCGACGGCGAGACCGACGTGGTGAACCTGCTGCGGTGCGCGTGGGCCGGCAGCCAGCGGTACGGCGCGCTCGTGTGGTCGGGAGACATCTCCTCGACCTGGCAGGACCTGACGCGCCAGGTCACCGCGGGCATCCACATGGGGGTCGCCGGGATCCCGTGGTTCACCACGGACATCGGTGGGTTCCACGCCGGGGACGTGAGCGACCCCGGCTTCCGGGAGCTGATGGTGCGCTGGTTCCAGTTCGGCGCGCTCTGCCCGGTGATGCGGCTGCACGGCGACCGGCTGCCGTACGAGGAGGTCACCGCGGCCGACGGGTCGCGCCGGCTCCGCTCGGGCGGACCGAACGAGCTGTGGAGCTTCGGCGACGAGGTGTACGGCGTCCTGGAACGCTACGTGCACCTGCGCGAGACGCTCCGCCCCTACGTGCGCGAGGTGATGCGCGCCGCGCACCTCGACGGTCAGCCCGCCATGCGCGGCCTGTTCCACGAGTTCCCCGACGATGCCGCCGCCTGGGACGTCGACGACCAGTTCCTGCTCGGGCCCGACGTCCTGGTGGCGCCGGTGCTGGAGGCCGGTGCCCGGGAGCGGGAGGTCTACCTGCCCGCCGGGGCGTCGTGGACCGACGCCGCGACCGGTGAGGTGCACGACGGCGGCGCGACCGTCGTCGTCGACGCGCCGCTCGACGTCGTACCAGTGTTCCTGCGCGACGGCGCGCTGACGCATCTCGTCGGACGGACCAGCAGCAACACCTGAGGAAGGAGGGACGACCCGAAGCGAACCGGTTCGACAGCGTGAGGTCGACGAAGGGAGGGAGCACGACGCCCCGGGCGGCCCCGGGGCGAGATCCGCGAGACTCGCACGTTGACGTCCGCGGAAGGCACGACGCGGTGCCTTCCGCCATGAACGAGGAGTACGAAGATGTCTCTGAAGAGAAGATCACCGGTGCCGGAGGCTCGACGCCGCCGGATCGCTATGACGGCGATGACGGCTGTGAGCGTCGTGGCCCTGGGCACCGTGGGCGCCGCAGTGAGCACGACGACGGCGGCGGCCGAGCCGGGCCCGGAGTCCACGCTGGTCGTCGAGGCCGACCAGCCGTTCCGTGAGGTGTCCCACGTGGCGACGGGGTCCCTGTACGGCATCGCCGACGAGGGCGTGCCGTCCGACGACCTCATCGCCCCGATCAAGCCGAACACGTTCGTCCAGATGCCGCCGGGTGGTCGCCAGCAGCCGACGGGCGACACCCTCGACGTGTGGCAGACCGCCGCGCGGCACGACGCCGGGATCGTTGTGCGGATCGTGGACTACTACCCCGGCTGGCCATACCAGTTCAGCTGGGAGAACACCGAGGACCGCAAGGCCTGGGAGGACGTCATCCGGGATGTCGTGGCAGACGTCGAGGCGTCGGGTGCGACCAACATCGTGGCCTACGCCCCGTGGAACGAGTCGGACCACACCTGGCTGGAGGAGAACGGTACCTTCGAGGAGCTGTGGGAGTTCAGCTACGACGTACTGCGCGAGGAGCTGGGACCGGACGTCCCGATCCAGGGCCCGAGCTTCTCGGACAACATCTCCGACATGCGCCAGTTCCTCGAGTTCGCGAAGGAGACGGATACCGTCCCCGACGTGCTCGAGTGGCACGAGCTGATCCGGTCGTCGAAGACCAAGGGTGACGTGGAGTCGGTGCGTGCCATGCTCGACGAGCTGAGCCTGCCCGATCTGCCGATCGACATCGCGGAGTACGCCTCCCCGCAGGAGGTGGGCTTGCCCGGACCACTTGTCGGGTACATCTCCAAGTTCGAGCGGTTCGGCATCGACCGCGCCGAGCTCGCCTTCTGGAACCAGTCCGGGACGCTGGGCGACCTGCTGGTCGAGCGCGGTGGCGCACCCAACGGCGCCTACTGGCTGTACACCTGGTACGCCGACATGACCGGGAACATGGTCACCACGACGCCGCCGTCGAACGAGAGCCCGCTGGACGGGGCTGCGTCGGTGAACGACGCCAAGGACGAGGTGCGGGTCATCGCGGGCGGCAACAGCGGCCCGACCTCGATCGAGGTCAACGGACTGGACCAGCTCGCTCTCGGCGACGACGTGAACGTGAAGCTGGAGGTCACGCCGTCCTACGGCAGGACCACGCCCACCGCAGGACCGATCACCATCTCGGACACGACCTACTCCGTCGGCGAGGACGGATCCATCACCGTCCCGGTCGTGATGAATCCGAACTACGGCTACCACGTCGTCGTGTCCGAGGCCGGAGAGACCGAGAACCTGGCGGGGACGTACACCCTCGACAACGTCCACTCCGGGCTGCCCCTCGGCGCGGATGACGGCGCTGCCGTCCAGTCCGCAGCCGGCGAGGGCAGCACGTGGGAGATCCGAGACGCCGGCTCGGGCCTCTACACCGTCGCCGACACCGCCACCGGACTGCTCCTCGGCGCGCAGCCCGGGGCGACCGGCAACGGCGCACCCACCGTCATCCAGGAGGAGGACGGGAGCGAGAGCCAGCTGTGGCAGCTCGTGCCCGACGGCCAGGGCAACGTCCGGCTCGCCAACTACGCGACCGGTCTGACCGTCGGCGTCGACCAGATGAGCACCGAGCCGGGTGCACCCGTGGTCCAGTGGACCGACGGGACCCCGACGTCGAACTGCACGCCCGACGGGCCGCGGCAGCCGGGTCAGTTCGGGACGGCGCTCGACCTGTGCGGAACCGACTCCTACGTCACGATGCCGGACGGCGTCGTCGACGGGCTCGACGGCGACTGGTCGATCTCCACCTGGGTGAACCCGTCCGCGTTGCCGACCTGGGCCCGGGTGTTCGACATCGGCTCGGGCTCGGGCTCGAGCATGTTCCTCACCCTCAACGCCGGCAGCGGGCCGCGCTTCGTCATCACCACGAGCGGTGCCGGAGGAGAGCAGCGCCTCGACTACCCGGGGCAGAACCTTCCCCTCGACGAGTGGACGCAGGTGGCGGTCACCGTGTCCGGCACGACCGGCACGCTGTACATCGACGGTGAGGCGGTCGTCACCAACGACCAGATCACCATCTCGCCCGCCGACCTGGGGGCGACGAACGGACGCAACTGGCTCGGGAGGTCGCAGTACGGCTCTGACCCGGCGTTCGACGGCGCACTGGACGACGTCGCGATCTACAGCCGTGCGCTGTCCGCCGCCGAGATCGCCGAGCTGGCCGAGGGGCAGCCGGCTGACGGTGACGTGGTCAGCTACGCGTTCGACGAGCCGGACGGCGGCTCGACCGTGGTCGACTCCTCGGGCAACGGTCTCGACGCCACGGTCACCGTCGGGCAGGGTTCGGGCGGCACGACCACGGCGACCGACGAGGAGACCGCCGACCGGTTCTGGACGCTGACGCCGGCGGAGACCGGTCCTGCGACCGCGACGCCGGAGGTGTCGGTCACGCAGCCGGACTGCGAGGCAGGCTCGTCGGGTTCGATCGAGGGAGTCCCGGTCGAGGGCGTGCAGCGGTACGTGCTCAAGGAGTGGGTCGACGGCGCGGCGGGCGGCTACGTGCCGGCCGGCGAGGTCGACGCGGGTACCTACGTGGTGCGCGCCTGGCCGGCCGACGGCACCGAGCTGGAGATCACGGGCGACTGGGAGGCGATCTTCAAGGGTCGCGCCCAGCTGGTCGTCGAGATCGAGGACTGCGCACCGGAGCATCCGGTGTGGGATGCGTCGGCGGTGTACGTCGCAGGTGACCGGGTGTCGTTCGACGGGCGGATGTTCGAGGCGTCGTGGTGGACGCGAGACCAGGAGCCGGGGGCGTCGCCGTGGGGTCCGTGGCAGGAGGTCGCCGAGACGGAGGACGGGACGTCCGTGTGGACGGCGTCGCGGATCTTCGTCGAGGGTGACGTGGCGGCCCACGAGGGGGCCACGTACGCCGCGCAGTGGTGGACGCGGAACCAGGAGCCGGGTGGCTCGGCGTGGGGTCCGTGGGAGCTGACCGGCTGATCCGTTGAGCGACGAGCGTCTCTGTGCGTCTCGTATCGAGGTCTGATCCGGGACGCACAGAGACGCTCGCGTGTGCGGTGTGCGGTGTGCGGTGTGCGGCGGCTCAGCTCCGGGTGAGCACCAGCGCCGAGCTGTGCCCGCCGAACCCGAAGGCGTCCACGAGGGCGACCTCCGCCGTCGTCCCCCGGGGCGCCGTCACCACGTCCAGGTCCACCTCCGGGTCGAGGTCCGTGGTGTGCAGCGTGGGCGGCACGACCCCGTCCCGCATCGCTCCGAGCGCGGCCAGCACCCCGAGCGGTCCGGAGCCGCCGAGCAGGTGGCCGGTCGCACCCTTGGTGGCCGTCACCGGCGCCGTGACCCCGACGGAGCGCAGCGCCCGCGCCTCGTTGAGGTCGCCCGACGGCGTGGACGTCGCATGGGCGTGCACCAGCCCGACGTCGGACGGCGTCACCCGCGCCGAGCGCAGCGCGAGGTCGATCGTGCGGGCCTGGTTCACGGGCTCGCCGCCGACGATGTCGTGCGCGTCCGAGGTGAGCGAGAAGCCCTCCACCGCGCCGAGGATCGAGGCGCCGCGGGCCCGGGCGTGCGACTCCTCCTCCAGGACGACCATCGCGCTGCCCTCACCCATGACGAACCCGTCGCGGGTCACGTCGAACGGACGCGAGGCGGTCTCCGGGCAGTCCGTGCGCGATGACATGGCCCGGGCCCGGGAGAACGCCGAGATCACCAGGTCGAGGACGCTCGCCTCCACGCCCCCGCAGACGTACACGTCCGCCTCGTCGGCGAGGATCGCCTGGCGGCCCATCCCGATCGCCTCGGAGCCGGCCGCGCAGGCCGTCACGGGAGCACGGGCGCCGGCCTTGGCGCCGAGGTCGATGGACAGCCACGCCGCCGGGCTGTTCGCCATCACCATCGTCACGGCGTGCGGTGACACGCCCCGATGACCGCGCTCGTCGAGGAGCGTGTGCTGGGCCAGCGTGGTGCCGTAGCCGCCGTTGGCGGTGCCGACCGCGACGCCCAGCCGCTCCGGCTCCACGTCCGGGCTGCCGGCGTCGGCCCACGCGGCCCGGCCGGCGACCAGGGTGAGCTGTGCGACGCGATCGGTGCGCCGGACCTCGCGCACCTGCAGCGCGTCGGCGAAGACGTCGTCCACACGGGCCGCGACGTGCACGGGAAGATCGTCGGCCCAGGGTTCCTTGAGCGTCGTCACGCCGTTCGCGCCGCCGCGCAGGCTGGTCCAGGTCTCGGTCGCTGTCAGGCCGAGGGGCGTGACCGCCCCGATCCCGGTGATGACTGCTCGTCGCACGTGTGCTCCCCATTTGTCTCGTCAGGCCCCCTGCGCGATGCTGCGCATGTTTTCACGGGCAACGAATCGGCGCCACGGCTGAATCGTCCGAACCGGCGAAGATCTGGCGGAGGTCCGGTGGCCGCCCGGTCAGCCCAGGGCCGCCTCGAAAGCGTCCAGGAGGGACCGGTGGAAGAGCACGAAGCGCACCGAGCGCACCGGTGCGTCTCCCGGTGCGCCCCACGCGCGGACCGCCTCGACCGCGACCCGCGCGACGTCGTCGGCCGCCCAGCCGTAGACGCCGGCGCTCACGGCAGGAAAGGCGACGCTGCGGGCGCCGACCTCGGCGGCGACGTCGAGCGAGCGGGTGAAGCACGAGGCGAGCAGCGCGGGATCGGTCTCGCCCGCGTGCCGGTTCGGGCCCACGGTGTGGATCACCCAGCGGGCCGGGAGGTCGAACCCGGGCGTCGCGACGGCGTCGCCGACCGGCAGACCGTCCGGCAGGACCGTGCGCCGCAGCTCGCGGCACGCCTCCAGGAGCTCGGGACCGGCGGCCGCGTGGATCGCGCCGTCGACGCCGCCCCCGCCGAGCAGGGACGAGTTCGCCGCGTTGACGACGGCGTCGGTGTCGGCACGAGTCAGGTCGCCGGTCTCGGCGGTGATCTCCATCCGTCCAGCATGGGGCGGCACGCCGGGTTCCTCCAGCGGACGGCCCGGCTCCCTCCGCTCGCGAGCCAGTAGCGCTCCGCGCGAGGTAGTACCGCCCATCGCCGAGGTAGTGGTGGTCAGGCCCCGTAGACCTTGCGCTCGTCCGGCATGAGGATCCAGAACACGATGTACGCCAGGACCTGCGGGCCGGGGATGAGGATGGACAGCGCCGTCAGGAGCCGGACGAGGCCTCGGCTCCAGCCGAAGTAGTCGGCGATGCCGGCGCAGACGCCACCGAACACGCGGCCGTTGCCCGGCCGGTAGAGCTTGCGGGGCTGCTGGATCGTCTGAGGATTGCTCATGCTTCCACGCTAGGCACGACGGCGGTGGCTCGGTATCCGGTGACCCCCGGATCCGACCCCGGGTCACCCTGAGGCGCGCCGATCAGATCGTCAGTTCGTGTTCAGGCCGGCAGTCCGGACTGCCGGTCTGAACACGAACTGACGACGAGATCACGCGTCCCCGGCTCGGGACGCCAGCAGGTGCTGCGGGACGAGCTCCGCACCGACTGCGCCGTCGAGCAGCTCCGCATCGACGGGGGTTCCGCGGCGGAGCACACTGATCGCGCCCGTGGGTTCGAGCAGGGCGACCGCGACGTCGTCGTACCGGTGGACGCCGGCGAGGCGCAGCCGGGAGGCGAGCTCGCTCGAGGCGACGTGGGCGCGCCGCAGCTGCTGGGCGAGGACCTGTCCGTCGGCCATGAGCACGATGGGGGCGGTCGTGATCGCCCGGGCGCCGAGCGGCCGCACGATCAGCGCCCCCGCGACCGACTGCAGCACGATGAGGGTCAGGAGGGCGACGAGCCCGCCACCCAGCACCGCCGCGTCCCCGAGCGCCGCACGTCCCAGGATCGCGCCGAACGCGATGACCGCCACCAGGTCGTAGTTCGACATCGCCCCGAGCATCCGCTGCCCGATCACGCGGACCAGGATCATCAGCGCGACGTACATCCCGGTCGTCGCGAGGACGACGGCGAGCGCCTCCGTCGGCGTGAGCCAGAGCAGGTCGCGGAGCGTGTCGAGCATCGAGGTGTCTCCTGGGCTCGGGTGCGGGGCAACCCGAGGATCTCATCACGCGCTCACCGGGGGAGCGGCGTCCGACGGCGGTACCCGGGCGTGCAAGACGGCTGCGGCCGAGCACACAGTCAGGGCATGAGGAGCGGAGTGCGCACGCGTGGTCTCGTCGCCGCGGCCGCGACGGCGGCGCTCGCGGCCGGGTGCGGGGCAGGCGGCGAGCTGTCGTCGCCGCGGGTGACCGGCGGGCCGGCGGAAGGCCCTGCCGAGGAGCTCACCTGCAACGGCGAACCGATTCCGTACGACGTCGTCGAGTCGTCGATCGAGGATCTCCCGGCGGCGGAAGACCTGGGCGTCGAGAACCGAGCCGCCTTGGACGGCGCTGAGGTCCCGCCGATCGACCCCTCCGAGTGGGCGATCGTCACGGAGTCCCCGGAGCGTGTCGCACTGCTGCGAGAGCTGGACGTGCCAGAGGATCTCGGCGGCGGCGACGTCCCCACCCACGAGCTCCTCGCGATCGACCATGCCGGCGAGGCCGCGGACCCGGAGTGGGTCCTGCGCTCCGCCGGCACCTGCGCGCTCAGCCTCGGTCCGCGGGAGCTGATCGAGTCCTTCGGCGCGGCGGGCATCGCGCTGGACCCGGACCATCCGGCCGGTGCCGCGGCGACCGAGATCCACCTGCTCGTGACCGAGCGCGCGTGCAACAGCGGCGAGGATGCGGAGGGCCGGGTCGTTCTGGCTGAGCTGACCGAGTCCAGCGACGTGGTGGACCTGGTCGTCGGCGTCGCCCCGCGGGGCGGCAACCACACGTGCCCGTCCAACCCGGCGACGCCGTTCGTCGTCGAGCTGGACGCGCCGCTGGGCGACCGGGTGGTCCGTGACGGGGCGGTCGTGCCGCCGCGCGAGCTGGTGCCCGCCGGCTAGGTCGTGAGTTTGGCACGTGCAGATCCGTTCGGCAGCTGAAGCGCCCGATCCGGGCCGGAGCTGCCGACCGGCCTCGCGTCATCATGCTCGACCTCCGTCACCTCCTTGACATTCCACTGCGATTCAATGAACATTGATTGCAGTCAATGATCTCAAGGCGGAGGCGAACGATGGTTCTCGACGAAGCGATAAGGGCGGGCGCCCTGGGGGCGTGCGTGGCGGTGCCGGCCGTCCTGGTTTGGCGGGAGTTGCGCGGACTCGCACGGCTCGCTTCGATGGCTGCTCGCCGGGCCGCCAGGCGCGCGACGCTGACCAGCGGGATCGCCGGCGTGCTCCTGCTCCTCGTGAACGCTTTCGTCGTCCTGTATCCCCACCACCTGTTCCAGATGGGCCTCGGCGGGCCCCAGATCTCCGGGACCCCCCTTGCGTCGCTCCTGATCTTCCTCGCTGTCTACGCCGTCGGCGAGCTGACCTGGCCCCGACCGGAGGGCGGACGTCGCGAGGCCCGGCTCACGGCGCGCACGCCCGCGCGCGTCGCGCCCCCGTTGGCGCGACGACTCGTCCGGGGCTGGCTCGGCGCGCTCGCTGTCGTGACAGTTGTCTTCGGGCTGATGGCCAGCGGGCCTCGTCACATCGCGAGGGTCTTCGGTGACGACAAGGCCTTCACCGTCCGGATCTTCCCGGGGTGGGAGTGGGCCGGCCCGGTGCTCGCGGCCGGGATCCTCGTCGTGGCTTGCACCGAGCTCGTGCTGCGTCTCGTCGCTGTGCGCCCTGCCGCGTCCGGCGTGGACCCGGGATGGGACCTGTGGCTCCGTCGCCGGACGACCCGCCGTGCACTGGGTGGGGTGCAGCTCGTCATCGGCCTCACCGTGGCAGGCCTGGTGGTGATCGGCGGCCGGTCGTTGCTCTGGCTGGGGAACGTCGGCCCCATGGGGGTCGGGCCTCGTCCGGAGGTGAGCGAGGGATACATCATCGCGGGCGGCGCCGGGATTCTGCTCGGGCTGTCGTTGGCCGTCGCCGCAGTGGCGGCAGCCTGCTGGCCCTCTCGTGACCCGGCCCCGGACGTGCTTGTCGGAGCGGAGCGCGCAGGGGTCCCCTCATGAGCGTCGCCGTCCGTATCGACGTCGACTCGTCGACGCCGCACTACGAACAGCTCCGCTCCCAGCTAGCTGCGCTCATCGCCGCAGGTGCGCTCGCCGACGGGGAGCGGTTGCCGACCGTCCGTGCGCTCGCGAACGACCTCGGCATCGCCGCCGCCACGGTGTCACGCACCTACCGGGATCTGGAGGGCGCTGGGCTGGTCAGCACCCGGCGACGAGTGGGCACGGTGGTGACGTCCCCTGGCCCGACACTCGAACGCGCCGCCGTCGCGGAGGCGGCGGAACGGTTCGTCACCCTTGCACGCGACCACCAGTTCAGCGACCAGGAGATCCGGGACGTCGTCGCGGCGACATTGATAGGAAGTGCGGGCAGTTCCCGTGCGGATCGGATCGGTAGTTCGTGACCAGATCGGCAGTGCCGAATGCCGATCTGGTCACGAACTACCGATCCGATCCGAGCCTGCCGATCGACCGGATCACCAACCGCCGGGGTTCAGTATCTTGCGGATCCGCTTTTCGGAGACCGCCCCGTCGGTGCCGAGCTGCTGCGCGAACAGCGACACGCGCAGCTCCTCGAGCAGCCAGCGCACCTCGGCGAGCTCGGCCGCCCGCGCCGGGTCGGCCGCACCGGCGGCGTAGGCGGCGCGAGCACGTTCGTACGCGTCCGTGACGTCGTGCACCTTCCAGGCGAGCTCGGCGTCCCGGTGGGGGTTCGACTGCGCCTTCTCCAGGCGGTACGACGCCGCACGCAGGTAGCGCACCAGGTGCGGCACGCGCCGTGGTGGCGTCGCGGACACGAACCCGTCGTGGACCAGGCCCGCCACGTGGTCGCGGATGTCCTGCAGCGTGTTCAGCAGGGCGAGGGACGACGACGCCCGCACCTCGCCCTCGACGGTCCGCCACGCGCTCAGCGCGGCGACGACGTGCCCGACGATCCGGTGCACCTCGTCCTCCAGGTGCTGCCGCACGAAGGCGACAGCCTCCTTGTACGACTCCGCATCCCGGATCTGTACAGCAATCGGTCCGCCGGTCGGCGTCCCCGGTGCCTTCACGTCGTCCGCACTGGTCAGCGCCACCACGGCGGCGAGCTGGAGGTCGGCGACCAGCGCCTCCGTGTTCCGGTACGGTGCCGCCGCGAGCGTCAGCGACTGCTTCGACGACCACCGCGAGGTCACGCGCGCCGTCGCCAGCCCGGTCTCGGTGAGCAGCAGCCGCCGCACGCCACGTTCGTGCGCGGCGTCCTGCGCCGCCGCGTCGGCCAGCACCCGCAGCGCCACCGAGGGAGCACCCTTGCGGTCGCGCTCCTCGACCAGCGCGGGATACCCCCGCACGACGACGCCGCCCCCCACGTCGGTCGACACCACCCGAGGCAACCCCCCACCAGCCAAACCACCAGGCCAGGTCAACAGCTCCGTCTCCTCCGCCACCACTGCCTGTCTGGTGGCGGCGCGACCGCCGGATCCGGGCCGACCAGCGGCGGCGGACCCATCGCCGTCGGACCCGGAGGTTGGTGTGCCGCCGTCAAGCCGTAGCGGAGGGCCCCCTGGGGCCCGTGAGCGAGGCGGCACACCAACCTCCGGGTCCGACGGCCCAGACCCAGACCCAGAAGCAGCCCGCGCCGCCTCCTGAAGTGCGACCCCCACAGCCCCCTTGACAGCCGCCCGCACCGCCGCCTCGGCCTGCGGCGCCAGCCGCTTCTGCAGCGACAGCAGGTCCTTCGACTCGTCGAGCGGCACCGGCTCGTGGGACGTCGCAGCCCGGCCGGACCGCTTTCCACGGCCCTTGCCGGGCTTCCGCCGTCGGGCATCGTCGGAGCCCGAACCGGACGCGCCCGAGGCGTCCTCGACGCGGAACGTCATCCGCAGGTGGGCCGGCAGCCGCTCCACGCGCTCGGCGTCCCACACGTCGTCGGGGATGACGACGTCCCGCACCGCCCGCACGGCGCGCGAGAACTCGACGTGGAACGGGGACGCCATGTCACCCGCCCGCGTCATGTCCGACCACTCGGGCGTGTTCTCCCGCAGCCAGTGCGCGACGGCGGCCCCGACGTCGGGCGCGGGCACCAGCTCGCGCCGCACGGCCTTGGGCAGCGAGCGGATGGTGGCGACGCAGAGCTCGTCGAGCAGGCCGGGGACCATCCAGTCGAACCCGTCGGGGACCACGCGGTTGAGGATCGACAGCGGGACGTGGACGGTGACGCCGTCGGCGGCGCTGCCGGGCTGGAACTGGTAGGTGAGCGGCAGGGTGACGTCGCCCTGCGTCCACGTCTCGGGGAACTCGGTGGTGTCCACGGCGGCGGCGTCGACGAGCTGGTCGAGCGTGAAGGTCAGCAGGTCGGGGTCGTCGTGCCGGGCTTTCTTCCACCAGGAGTCGAAGTGGCGGGCGCTGACCACGGACGCCGGGACGCGCTCGTCGTAGAACGCGAACAGGTCGTCCTCGCTCGCGACGAGCCCGCGCTGGCGGGAGCGGGCCTCGAGCTCCTCGGCCTCGGCGAGCAGGCGCCGGTTCTCGGCGAAGAACCGGTGGTGGGTGGTCCACGCGCCCTCGACGAGGGCGTGCCGGACGAACATCTCGCGCGCGGCCTCGGCGTCGACCTTCGCGTAGAGCACCTTGCGGTCCGCGACGATGGGGACGCCGTAGAGCAGCACCTTCTCGGTCGCCATCGCGGCGCCCTGCTTGGTGGACCAGTGCGGGTCGGAGTAGGTGCGCCGGGCGAGGTCGCCGGCGAGCTCCTCGGCCCACTCGGGCTGGATGCGGGCGACGTCGCGCGCCCACAACCGGGAGGTCTCGACGAGCTCACCCGCCATGATCCACGCCGGCGGCTTCTTGCTCAGCGGCGAGCCGGGGAAGATGGCGAACCGTGCCCCGCGTGCGCCGAGGTACTCGTTGCGGGCGCGCTTGGCGGCCTGCCGCAGCGCCCGGGCGCGGGCCTCGCCGCGCAGGTGCGCCACGGAGGACGCCTTGACCTCGCTGGTCTCCTGCATGCCGATCTGGGAGAGCAGTCCGGCGAGCAGTGACCGGTGCACGGTGTCCCCGTCCCAGGCGTGCCGCCAGTCGTCGGGGTTCTCCGGGTCGGCGGGCTGCGCCGCCCGGGCGGGGCGCGACAGGTCGATGCCGAGCGGACCGGACATCTGCCGGAGCTGCGCGACGACGTCCTGCCACTCGCGCACCCGCAGGAAGTTGATGTACTCGGCCCGGCACATGCGCCGGAACGCCGAGGACCCCATGGCGCGCTGCTGGGTGCGCAGGTACTCCCAGAGGTTCAGGTACGTGAGGAAGTCCGACGTCGGGTCGGTGAACCGGGCGTGCATCTGGTCGGCCTGCGCCCGCGACTCGGCGGGCCGCTCGCGCGGGTCCTGGATGGACAACGCCGCGGCGATGATCGCGACCTCGCGGGCGACGCCGTGCTTCGCCCCCTCGATGATCATGCGGGCCAGGCGCGGGTCCATGGGGAGCTGCGCCAGGGTGCGGCCGACGTCGGTCAGACGCGTCGCGCCCTCCTCCACCGCGAGCGCGCCGAGCTCGGTGAGCAGCTGGACGCCGTCGCGCACGGCCCGCGTGTCCGGAGGCTCGACGAACGGGAACCTCGCGACGTCGTCGGGCGTGGTGACGACGCCGACGGAGATCATCTGCAGCAGCACCGACGCGAGTGAGGTCCGCAGGATCTCGGGCTCGGTGAACTCGGGCCGGCTCTCGAAGTCGGCCTGCGCGTAGAGGCGGATCGCGACGCCGTCGGCCACGCGCCCGGAGCGCCCGGAGCGCTGGTTCGCGGAGGCCTGCGAGATGGGCTCGATCGGCAGGCGCTGGACCTTGGTCGCCTTGGAGTAGCGCGAGATGCGCGCGGTGCCCGGGTCGACGACGTAGTGGATGCCGGGCACGGTCAGCGAGGTCTCGGCGACGTTCGTGGACAGCACGACCCGCCGCGAGGAGTGCTGCTGGAACACGCGGTGCTGCTCGGCGGCGGACAGGCGAGAGTACAGCGGCAGGATCTCGACGTGCTGCGGGTGCTTGGGGTCGCGGACGCGTTCCTTGAGGTGGCCTTCGAGGGCGTCGGCGGCGTCGTGGATCTCGCGCTCGCCGGAGAGGAACACGAGGATGTCGCCGGGACCCTCGCGCATCAGTTCGTCGCAGGCCTCGACGATGCCGGTGACGAGGTCCTTCTCCTCGCCCTTCTTCTTCGCGGGCGCGTCCGGGTCGGTGTCCGGGGAGAGCGGCCGGTACCGGATCTCGACGGGGTAGGTGCGCCCGGTGACCTCGACGACGGGGGCATGGTCCGGCAGGACGCCGACGACGGCGTCGGGCGCCCCGCCGCCACGCGCCAGGGAAGCAGGCGAGAAGTGCGCCGCGAACCGCTCCGAGTCGATCGTCGCGGAGGTGATGATCAGCTTGAGGTCGGGGCGGCGCGGCAGCAGCCGGGACAGGTAGCCGAGCAGGAAGTCGATGTTGAGCGACCGCTCGTGCGCCTCGTCGATGATGATCGTGTCGTAGGCGAGCAGCTCCGGGTCACGCTGGATCTGGGCGAGCAGGATGCCGTCCGTCATCACCTTGACCAGCGTCTCCGCGCTGGAGGTGTCGGTGAACCGCACCTGGTAGCCGACGACGCCGCCGAGCTCGGTGCCCAGCTCCTCCGCGACGCGCTCGGCGACGGACCGCGCGGCGATGCGCCGCGGCTGCGTGTGCCCGATCTGACCCTTCCGGCCGCGTCCGAGCTCGAGCAGGATCTTGGGCAGCTGCGTCGTCTTGCCGGAGCCGGTCTCTCCCGCGACCACCACGACCTGGTGGGTCTCGATCGCAGCGGCGATGTCCTCGCGCCGCGCGGAGACGGGCAGCTGCTCGGGGTACGTGATCTCGGGCACGACGACGGCGGCACGCGCCGCGGCTGCCCGTTCGAGCTGGTCGCGGCTCACCCGGGCCGGTGCGCGGCCGTTCTGGCGACCACCCGTGGGGCCGGACTTCCGTGCCCCCCGGCCGCGCCGCCGTCGGCCGTCGCCCTTGGCGGCGTGCTGCCCCCGCTGCTGCTCGGCCTGCGTCCCGCCGTCGCGGCGGTCCCGGCGGTCGCCGCGCAAGCCGCCGTCGTCGGCGGACTGCGGGGCGGGGGACGGCTCAGTGCTCACGACCCCTCATTCTGGCAGCCCTCGCAAGCTCATTGGATGGTGGGCGCGGATGCTGCCAGGAGTGCCTCCACCGTGGCGCGCGCCTCGGCGAGCGCGTCGGGGCGGCCTCCGGCGGTGGAGATGACGAGCGCCCCCTCGTAGAGCAGGTGGACGGCGGCGCCGGTCGCGTGGCGCGTGGTGGGGTGGGCCCCGGCGGCGAGGGAGACGAAGAGCTGTCGCATCCAGTCCTTCTCGCGGCGGATGACGTCGCGGGTCGCCTGGTCGTCGGCGCCCACCTCGGCGTAGGCGTTGACGAAGGCGCAGCCGCGGTCCTGCCCGGCGTGCCACTCCTCGAGCGCGTCGAAGACGGCGAGCAGCCGGGACCGGGCGTCGGTCCGCTCGGCGACGAGCTCGAGGACCCGGTGCTGCCAGCGGGCGCCGCGGCGGGTGAGGTACTGCGCGACGAGGCGGTCCTTGGAGCCGAAGCGGTCGTAGAGGGTCTTCTTCGTGGTGCCGGCCTCGAGGGCGACGAGGTCGACGCCGACGGCGCGGATTCCGCGCGTGTAGAAGAGCGTGCTGGCGGCGTCGAGCAGGCTGTGGCCGGCGGGCGTGAGCTCGGGCTCGGCGAAGACGGGGGTGGGGGTGTCGGTCGAGGTCGTCATGCGGCGCTCCTCGGCGGGGCAGAAGAGGGTACTGCGAGTATACAGACCGGTATGGTTACCTCGCCACCATGGGACGAGACACCATCGCGGCGATCGGGCTGATCGTGTTCTGGAGCTCCGGGTTCGTCGGCGCCGAGCTGGGCACGAGGGACGCCTCACCCGTGACCCTGCTCGCCTGGCGGTACCTCGTCGCGTGCGCGCTGGTCCTCGTGCTCGTCGCCGTGCTCCGCGGGCGACGCGCGCGGTGGGGGCGCGTGACGACCGGGCGCGCACGCCACGCCGTCGTCGTCGGCCTGCTGACCCAGGCCGGATACCTCGGGGGGATCGTCGGCGGCGTCGCGCTGGGCGTGCCCGCCGGGACCGCGGCGCTCGTCGCCGCGCTGCAGCCCCTGGTCGTCGCGGCGCTGGCGCGCGCGGCATGGGGCGAGCGGACGACGGCGGGCCAGCGGTTCGGCCTGGTGCTCGGCCTGGCCGGTGTCCTGCTGGTCGTGCTCGGGGATCTCGGTCAGGGGTCGGCGCCGTGGTGGGTGTACCTGCTGCCGCTCGGCGGGATGCTGTCGCTGTCGGTGGGCACGGTCCTGGAGCGGCGGGCACCCGGCGACGGTGACCTGCTCGGGGACCTGGCGGTCCACACGCTCGCGGCGGGTGCGGCCCTCGTCGCGCTGGCCGTCCTGACCGGCCGGATGGCACCGCCCGCCGCCCCGCAGTTCTGGGTGGCGGTGGGGTGGGTCGTGGTGCTGTCGACGGTCGGCGGGTACGGGTGCTACTTCCTGGTGCTGCGGCGGCGCGGACCGCAGACCGTGAGCGCCCTGCTGTACCTCACGCCGCCGGTCACGGCGCTGTGGGCCGGGCTGCAGCTCGGTCAGGTGCCGGGGCTGCTCGCCCTCCCCGGGGCGCTGCTCTGCGCGGTGGCCGTCTGGCTGGTGGCCCGGGAATAGCGCCCGGCCAGCACGCACAGGTGCTCGACCAGGCCCGGCGGCTCCGTGACGTGGAAGTCGTAGCCGAGCATGCCGATCCACACGGCGACCGTCTCGACGCTGTCGCCGCCCGTCACCAGCACCGACCGTCCGTCGGGCAGCGGCTCCACGGTCCCCACGGCGGGGTTGATCCGCGCGAGCACCTGCTCGGCGCCGGCGTCCACGACGATGCGGGCGTGCACCGCCCAGCCGGTCCGCGCGACCTCCCGGACCACGAACTCCGTGAGGTCGCCGGGGAAGGGCGCCGGGCTGAAACGCCGCCCTCCCGGCGTGCGCAGCTTCAGCCAGTCGACGCGGTACGGCGCCCAGGTCCCCCCGGCCGCGTCGCGCCCCACGAGGAACCAGCGACGCTGCCAGGCGACCAGGTGATAGGGCTCGATCTCGATCGGCTCGCCCCGGTAGAAGCACCGCAGCCCCTGGCGGTCGCGGACGGCCGCCGCGACGTCGCGGAGCACGCCGGGGTCGATCTCCGGGTCGTCGACGTCGGAGTCCGTGTTCTCGGGCCCGGCGGTGCTCGCGGCGCGGAGCGCCGCGAGCTGCTGGCGCAGCCGGTCGGGCATGACCTGCTCGAGCTTGGCCAGCGCCGACGCTCCCGGCTCTTCCAGGCCGGCGGTGCCGCTCGCGGTCCGGAGGCCGACGGCGACCGCGACGGCCTCGTCGTCGTCGAGGAGCAGAGGTGGCAGGCGGGCGCCCGCACCGAGCCGGTAGCGCCCTCCGGGCCCACGCACCGCGTCGACCGGGTAACCGAGCTCGCGCAGGCGTGCGACGTCGTTCCGGAGGGTGCGGCCGGTGACCTCCAGGCGGGTGGCGAGCTCGGGTCCGGTCCAGTCCGCGCGGGACTGCAGCAGGCCGAGCAGCGTCAGCAGGCGTGCGGACCTGTCGCTCGCGGTGGTGGTCATCCCGCCCCCAGAAAAAGTCGTGGAGTCCAGAATAGAGGAACGGAACGTTCCTGAACTCTTCCTAGTGTCGGAGACACGCAGCGGGCAGCCGCCCGCCGGACACCAAGGAGAGTCACCATGCACCGCACCGAGCTCGCGACCCGCCCCTTTACCGTCGAGGTCCCGCAGGCCGACCTGGACGACCTGCACCAGCGCCTCGAGCGGACCCGCTTCGCCCCGGCCGCCCCCGGCGACTCCTGGGAGTACGGCACCCCGGAGTCCTACCTGCGCGACATGGTCGAGCGCTGGAAGAACTTCGACTGGCGCGCCGTCGAGGCCCGCCTGAACGCCTACCCCGCGTTCGTCACCGAGATCGACGGGCAGCCGGTCCACTACCTGCACGTGCGCTCGGCGCACGACGACGCCACGCCGCTGCTCCTCGCGCACACGTACCCCGGCTCCGTGCTCGACTTTCTCGACATGATCGAGCCGCTGGTCGACCCGGTCGCCCACGGCGGACGCCCCGAGGACGCCTTCGACCTGGTGATCCCGTCGATGCCCGGCTTCGGCTTCTCGATGCCGCTGGTCGGCGAGGGCTGGACCATGGCCCGGGTCGCCCGCACCTACGACACCCTGATGCGCGGGCTGGGCCACGAGTCCTACGGCATCCACGGCAGCGACGGCGGTGCGATGGTCGCGCGCGAGCTCGCCGTCCTCGACCCGGAGGGCTTTCGCGGCGCGCACGTGCTGCACCTGTTCTCGTTCCCGTCCGGTGCGCCGGGGGAGATGGACGACTTCGGCGAGAAGGAGTATGCGGCGCTGGCCCACGCGCAGTGGTTCCAGTCGGTGGGTGGCTACAACGCGATGAACGCGTCGCGCCCGCAGACCGTCGCGGCCGGACTCGCGGACTCGCCCGTCGCGACGCTGGCGTACTCCGAGCTCTTCGAGAGCTTCGGCAACGGCACGTCGCTGGTGCGCCCGGAGCAGGTGCTCGCCCAGGCCACGCTCTACTGGTTCACGAACACCTACGCGACCGCCGCGCGGTACCACTACGCGGAGCAGCGCAGCGGCGCGGAGCTCGTCGTCGCCGCCGGTCGTCTCGGCGTCGCGGTGTTCGCGGACGACTTCCGGACGATCCGCAGCCTCGCCGAGCGCGACAACTCACGCATCGAGCACTGGTCCGAGTTCCCGCGCGGCGGGCACTTCGCCGCGATGGAGGTGCCCGGCGACGTCGTCGCCGACCTGCGGGTGTTCTTCGCCTGAGCGATCAGTAGTAGCTGCTCGACGCCACGCCCATCGCGCCGAAGAAGAACACGAAGAACCCGATGTACGCGATGACCGCCAGCACGCCGAGCGACGTGAAGATGATCGACAGCCACAGGCCCCACTTGCCCAGCGCGTTGTCGTAGCCGACCTTCTTCGACTCCGACAGGGCCATGGCCGAGACCACGATCCCGGCGGGGGCGAGGACAAACGCCAGCACGAACCCGATGATCCCCATGGTCTTGCCGGGCGGGTCCGGCGCGTAGACCGGCGCGTAGCCGGGCTGGCCGTACGGGGTCTGCCCGTAGCCGGGCTGCTGCCCGTACCCCTGCCCGTACGCGGGCGGCGTCGGGTCGGCCTGCGGAGCGCCGCTGTGCGACTTCCCGGGGTCGCCCGAGGAGTCGGGGGTCGAGTACGGCTGCGGCGGCTGGTACGGATCGGTCATGAGGCCATCCTCCCGGACGCGAGCGCCGCGCACCAGCGCCGCCTTCACCAGGATGCGTATCCGTGATGAGATCGATGCGTGCTCTCGCGACCTCGAACCTCGCTCGACCTGATCCCGCGTCGCGTCCGCGTGCACGCCGTCCGGCAGCTCGCCGGGTCGATGGTGCGCACCACCCTCCGGGACGCCGACGCCGACGCCGACGCCGACGGCGCGGACCCGGCCGCGCCGTCGTCCCTGGCTGCGCTGCGGGCGGCCGGGCCGGAGGACCATGTGAAGGTCTTCCTGCCCGACCCGGCCACCGGTGAGCTGCACCCACCGACCGTCGCCGCGGACGGCGGGATCCAGCGACCGACGGGCGTCGTCTCGATCTCGCGCGAGCTCACGGTGCGTGCGTGGCGCACCGTGGACGGCGTCGCCGAGGTGGATCTCGACTGGGTGCTGCACGGCGGTGGCGGGCCGGCGTCGGCCTGGGCGTCGCGCGCCGCCGTCGGCGACGAGGTGGTGCTCGTCGGCCCGAGCGTGAGCGCCGGCGTCCCCGAGGGCGTGGAACGACTGACCGTCGTCGTCGACGAGACCGGCCTGCCCGCCGCGGCCCGCTGGGTGGAGGCCGTCGGGCCGGACGTCCGCGTGACGGCGATCGTGGAGATCGGCGACGACGTCGACGAGTCGTTCGTGGAGTCCGAGCTGGGCCACGCGGACGTCGAGATCCTCTACCGCACCGACGGCCCCGGTCAGCTCGCCGAGGCCGTGCGCTCCCTCGGCGGCCTGGACGACGGCGAGCTCCTCGTCGCGCTCGGCGAGGCGGGCGAGCTGGTGCCCGTGCGCCGCTACCTGCGGCGCGAGGCCGGTGCCCGTCCGGACCAGCTCGCGATCGCCGGCTACTGGCGGCGTGGCACCGTGAACCTGGACCCCGCCGAGCCGCTGGACCCGAGCGACCCGGACTGAGTCGCCTTCCGGCAGGGTGCTAGCATTCTGCTGTCAGGGAGGTAGTGATGTCGATGACGATCACCGTGCGAGGGCTCGACGACGAGCTGCACCGGCAGATCAAGGAGCGTGCGCGCAGGCACCATCGCTCGATGGAGGCCGAGGTGCGCGCGATCCTCGCGGGCGCGGTGACGGCACCTGCGCTCGACGTCCGCTGGGGCGAGGCGCCGGAGGACGGCCCGCCTCGCGACGCGCCGGCCGGCGGCGACTGGATCGACCGCGCGCGCTCTGCCCTCCACGAGGTCTGGGCGGATCCGGCGTGGGATGACGACTGGCTTCCGGAGCGTCCCGAGGCGCCGTCCCGGCCGGCCGTGGAGCTCGAGGGGTGACCTACCTCCTCGACACGAACGTTCTCTCGGAGCTGACGCGTCGGGCGCCCGATCCCGCCGTCCTGCGGTGGCTGAGGTCGCACGACGACGTGTGGACGACGTCCGTGGTGGTGGGCGAGCTGCTCTTCGGCGTGGCCCGGCTACCTTCCGGACGCCGGCGAGAGGCGCTCCACGCGGTGGTGCTGGCGATCCTCTCGGAGAGGTTCCGCGACCGGGTGCTGCCGTTCGGCGAGCCCGCTGCCGTCGAGTACGCCGTGGTGCGGAGCCGTCAGGAGCGCGCCGGGCGACCGGCCGGTGACCTCGACGCGATGATCGCCGCCGTGGCCAGGGCGCACGGGGCCGCGGTCGTGACGCGCAACGTCCGGCACTTCGCCCACAGCGGCATCGAGGTCGTCGACCCGTGGAGTCGGGCCTGAGTCCGCGGCGTCGTCACCGGTGGGCCTGCACGAGGATCACGGAGTCGCCGAGCAGCGGCATGCGCTCCACCGTGCGCGCGTCGGCCAGGCCGGCTGCCGTGAGCAGCCGTTCGATGCCCCCGTCGGCGTTGTCGGCGTCGTGGGTGCGGCTGCCCGGGCCGTGACCCGGCTGGTGGCGGTGACCACGCCCGGGCCCGTGGTCGTGCTGCCCGTGGTGCGTGCCGCCGTCGTCCCCGTGCCCGGGTGATCCCTCGGACGCGTGCTCGTGCGCGCTCGCGTGGTCGCCGGCGAAGTCCGCGATCGTCACCCGCCCGCCGGGACGCAGCACCCGGGCGATCTCCCCGGCGAGGCGCTCCTTCTCCTCGGCCGGCACGTGGTGCAGCGCCAGGGAGGAGACCACGTGGTCCTGGCTCGCGTCCGGCACGGGCAGGCGGTGCGCGAACCCGCGAACCAGCGTGACCTCGCCACGCCGACGACGGCGGAGCTTGCGGGCCGCACGGCGCAGCGACTCGCCGTCGGGGTCCAGCCCGGTGACCACGGCGTCCGGCGCGGCGCGCAGCACCTCCCGGGAGAGGTTGCCGGTGCCGCAGCCGACGTCGAGCACCCGCTGGCCGGGCCTGATCCGTGCGAGCTCGACCGTCCGGCGGTAGAGGCGTCCGAGGCCGCGGAGGCGGGCGGTGAGGTCGTACCAGGGCACCAGCCAGCTGCGGGACATGGCGGGCAGGAACTCGTGGTCGGACTCGTCCGGGCGGACGTCGTCGAGCATGCGGACCTGGCTGGGCATGGGGCCTCCCTGGCGGTGCGGACCGTTCCATGGTCCCCCCGGGGGCCGCCCGGTGAAAGCCGCGTTGCCGGACCGGCAAACGGGTTCCCGGACTCCCCGGTGGGAGGGTCCGTACGATGACGGCATGCCTGTGGATGGACCGCTCCCGCCCAGCACCGCGTACCTCGACCACGTCGTCGACGAGACCGAGGCACGTCGGCGCGTCGCCCTCGCGGCGCAGGCCGCGCAGCCCGTGTCCGAGGACGACGGCGGAGCACCGGCCGTGCTGCGGGCGGCGGTGGAGACGGCGGTCACCTCGCTCCGGCCGGAGCTGGTCCAGGTGGTGCAGTCGTTGCACGCCCACCCGGAGACTGCGTTCGCCGAGCACCGCAGCGCGCGGCTGCTCGTGGACCTGCTCGCGCAGCACGGCGTCGAGGCGGAGCTCGGCGTGCACGGCGTGGACACGGCGTTCCGGGCCGAGCTGACAGGCCCCGACCCGGCCGACGGGCCGACGATCGCGATCTGCGCCGAGTACGACGCGCTGCCCGTGATCGGCCACGCCTGCGGCCACAACGTCATCGCGGCCGCAGGGGTGGGCGCGTTCCTCGCGCTGCAGCCGGTGCTGGCGGGCGAGGGGGCGCCGTCGGGCCGCGTGGTGCTGCTCGGTACGCCCGCCGAGGAGGGGCACAGCGGCAAGGAGGTCATGGCGCGCGCCGGGGCGTTCGACGACGTCGACGCCGCGATCATGGTGCACCCGTACGGCGTCGACGTCGCGGACCAGGTGTGGCTGGGGCGGCGGCTGCTGACCTGGACCTTCACCGGCCGGGCGGCGCACGCCTCGGCGCAGCCGTTCATGGGTCGCAACGCCCTGGACGCGGCGACCCTGGCCTACCAGGGCATCGGTCTGCTGCGGCAGCAGATGCCGCCGTCGGACCGGGTCCACGCCACCATCGTGGAGGGTGGCACCCGGCCGAGCATCATCACCGAGCGTGCGGTGATGCACCTCTACGCGCGCTCGAAGTACCCGGACACGCTGCGTGACCTGTCGCGCCGACTGGACGACGTCGCCCGCGGTGCCGCGCTCATCACCGGCACCGAGGTGCAGATCGACTGGGACGACGGCGCGCACCCGTCGTTGCCGGTGCGGACCAACCAGGCGCTCACCCGGCGGTGGGTGGCGGCGCAGGAGGCGCGAGGGCGGGACGTGCTGCCGGGCGGGGTGGTGTCCGAGACGCTGGCGGCGTCGACGGACTTCGGCAACGTCAGCTTCCGGGTGCCGGGGATCCACCCGTTGATCCAGGTGTCCGAGCCTTCCGTGGCGCTGCACACGGAGGCGTTCGCCGCGGCGGCGGGCGGTCCGGACGCCGAGCGGGCCGCCGTCGACGGCGCCGCCGGGCTCGCGCAGACGGCGCTGGACTATCTGTGCGACGCGGGGCTGCGTGCGGCGGTGGATGCCGAGTTCGCGGCGGCCGGCGGTCCGATCGACGTGCCCGCCTACTTCGACTGACCACGCCGAACGTCACGGTCCGGACTGGTTTGACGCACCGAACCGGTCCGGACCGTGACATTTGCCCGACCTGGGGTCAGGCGGTGGTGACCTCGATGCGCTGCGGCGTCGTGCCCGCGAACACTCCGGCGACGGTGACCGTCAGGACACCGGCGTCGTAGGACGCGGTCACGGCCGTGCCGTCGACGGCCTTGCGCAGCGGGACGACACGACGGAACTCGCCGTAGCGGACCTCCGAGAACCGGCGGCCCTCGGCGTCCTCGTCACGGTGGTCCTTGCGCTCGCCGCGGACGACGAGCTGGCGTCCCTCGACCTCGACGGTGACGTCGTCGGCCGGGTCGATGCCCGGCAGGTCGAAGCGGGCGACGAGGTCCTCGCCCTGGCGGTAGACGTCCACCGGTGCGGTCTGGCGTTCGGCGGGTGCGAGCGGCAGACGGCGCGGGTCGCGGATCCGGACGTCGGCGAACGGGGGACGGTTCAGGGTGGCGATCATGATTCCTCCTCGGGTGGGTGGTGCTGAGGGGTGCAACTTGAGTCGTGCCGACTCAATTTCCGGTTTCGCCCACGGCGTACGTGCGGCGACGGTCGCGGGTCGGCAGGGCAGGATGGCGGCATGAGCGCCCTCACCGCCGCGGAGCTCACCGCGGTCTACACCGACCTGCACGCGCATCCCGAGCTCGCGTTCGCCGAGCACCGCACGGCGGGCGTCGTCGCCGATCGCCTGCGCACGGCGGGCTTCGCGGTGCACGACCGCATCGGGGGTACCGGCGTCGTCGGCGTCCTGGCGAACGGCGACGGCCCCACGGTGCTGCTCCGCGCCGACATGGACGGCCTGCCCGTCGCGGAGCGCACCGACCTGCCCTACGCCTCGACGGACACCGCCACCCTGCCGGACGGGCGCGAGACGCCGACCATGCACGCCTGCGGGCACGACGTCCACGTGACGTGCCTCCTCGGCGCGGCAGCCCACCTGGCCGAGCGCCGCGAGGAGTGGTCGGGCACGCTCCAGGTGCTCTTCCAGCCGGCGGAGGAGGTCGGCGCCGGCGCACGAGCCATGGTCGACGACGGCCTGTACGCGCGGATCGGCACGCCCGACGTCGTACTTGGCCAGCACGTCATGCCGCTCCCGGTCGGGACGGTCAACCTCACGCCGGGCACCGCCATGGCCGCCGCCGACTCGATGCGGATCGTCCTGCACGGGCGCGGCGGGCACGGGTCCAGCCCGGAGGGCGCAGTCGACCCGGTCCTCATGGCGGCCGCGACGATCCAGCGGCTGCAGGGGATCGTGGCGCGCGAGGTCGGAGCGCGGGAGGCGGCGGTGGTGACGGTCGGTGCGGTCCGCGCCGGCACGCAGGCGAACATCATCCCGGACCGCGCGGAGCTGCTGGTCAACGTCCGCACGTTCGACGAGGCCGTGCGCGAGCGCGTGCTCGCCGCCATCCACCGCATCGTCGACGCCGAGGCGGTGGCGTCGGGCGCCCCGCAGCCGCCGGAGTACGAGCAGGTCTCGACGTTCGGCGCCACCGTGAACGACCCGGAGGCCGCCGGGCGCACCCGCTCCGCGCTCGAACGCTCGCTCGAGGCCCGCCGCGCGACGATCGAGTCCGCGGGCGGGCGGCCCGCCGTCGTGGAGCTGCCGCCGCTCGCGGGTTCGGAGGACGTCGGCGTCCTGGCGGCCGCAGCGGACGCCCCGCTCGTGTACTGGTTCCTGGGCGGCTTCGATGCCGCGCTGTTCGAGGGCTTCGACCCGTCGACGGCCAGCATGGGCAACCTGCCCGCGGAGGTCGCGCCGAACCACTCACCGTTCTTCGCGCCGGTGCCCGAGCCCACGCTGGAGCTCGGCGTGGACCTCCTGGTCGCCGCGGCGCGGGAGTGGCTCGGCCGGCGGCGGCCGGCCTGAGGCCCTACTCGCCGGCGTTCTCCGTCTGGCCCCGCAGCGCGTTGATCTGCTCCTGCAGCTCGGTGAGGGCGGTGACGACCTCGGGGCTGGCGTCGGCGTTCGCGATCACGTAGCTCACCTCGGCGGAGGCGGCCTCGAGCGCGACCTGGGCGTCCGCGAGCGCCACGACGGCGCCGTCGGACGACTCCGCGGCCTTGTCGAGGGCGGAGCGGGCTTCGTCGGTGGCGGCCTGTGCAGAGTCGACGGCGTTCGTGACGTCCTCCCCGAGTGTGGTGAGCTCGGAGGTCTGGTCCGCGAGCTGCTGGAGGTCGGCGTCGAGGCTGTCGGCCTGGACCTGGGCATCGGCGATGTACCGCTCGACGTCGTGGGGGACGGAGCAGGCACCGAGGGTGAGGGTGACGGCGAGCAGTCCGGCCGCTGCGGCGCGGCCCGGTGCTCGACCGGTCGTCGTGCTGGTCGTCGTTGACGTCATGCCCCTATCCTGCCCGCGACCTTGCGCGATGTGTGTGGTTGTGGACAAAGAGTCCGTGGAGATCTTGCGCACACTCACGTCACACGGAAGCGCAGCCGGGCGCCGGGCGGCATCTGGCCGGCCACCCACAGGTCTGCCGTCGGCACCGCGGCCACGACGGGGTATCCCCCGGTGAGGGGGTGGTCGGAGAGGAACAGGACCGGCTGGCCGTCGGGCGGCACCTGCAGCGCTCCGGTGACGCAGCCCTCGCTGGGCAGCTCGGCGTGCGCGACGGCGGAGCGCCGGTCCAGCGGCGCCGCCCCGGCGAGCCGGAGCCCCACGCGGTTGGACCGCGCCGTGACCTCCCACTCCTGCTCGGTGAGCAGCCGCAGAGCCTCGGGGGTGAACCAGTCGTCGCGCGGGCCGAGCACCAGCGGCAGCGTCGCGACGTCGCCCGGTGCAGGCAGGGTGGCCGGGTCGGGCGCGCCCGTCGTGGTCAGGGCCACGGCGGCCGACGGCGGTGGCCCGGCGGGCAGCAGGGTGCCGGCGCGCACCGGGTCGGGGCCCAGCCCGGCGAGGACGTCGGTGGCACGTGAGCCCAGCACGGCCGGCACGTCGAGGCCGCCTCGCAGCGCCAGGTAGCTGCGCAGCCCGCGCGTCGGCGTCCCGATCGACAGCTCGTCGCCGTCGGCCAGCGCGAACGCCTGGCCGAGGCGGTGCGGGCGGGCGGGGCCTCCGCCGTCGGGCACCGTGCTGAGCGGGGTGGGAGCGCCGGTGACGGCGACCACGACGGGGCCGTGCGCCCGGAGCCGCAGGCCGCCGAGAGTCTCCAGGGCGGCGGCGTCGACGGGGTTGCCGACGGCGCGGTTCGCGGCGCGCAGGCTGCGGGGGTCGGCGGCTCCGGAGGTCGCGACGCCGAGGTCCGCCCGGCCGGGGCGGCCGAGGTCCTGCACGAGGGTCTGCACTCCCGGGTCGAGCACCTCCAGCGCGCCGCGTTCGGCACTTCCGGCTCCGTTCGGCAGTCCGGACTGCCGAACGGAGCCGGAAGTGCCGAACGGAGCCGAGACACCGCGCACCGACTCTCGCACCGCCACGAACCGCACGCGGTCGCCCGGGACCCAGAGCGCGGGCGGGTCCCGCCGTTCGTCCCAGGTGACGACGGCGGTGCGCCCGACGATCTGCCAGCCGCCCGGGCTCTCGCGCGGGTAGACGCCGGAGTACGGCCCGGCGAGGGCCACCGCTCCCGCCGGGACACGCGTGCGCGGGCTCGCCCGCCGCGGCACCACCAGCCCCGGGTCGT
The DNA here is from genome assembly GCA_947497265.1 of uncultured Isoptericola sp. Classification (GTDB taxonomy): domain Bacteria; phylum Actinomycetota; class Actinomycetes; order Actinomycetales; family Cellulomonadaceae; genus Isoptericola; species Isoptericola rhizosphaerae. Next base: position 254,025 of record CANMFP010000003.1, on the reverse strand, counting down.
CGCCCACGAGGTAGCCGAACCCGGGCGCGAAGCCCACGAACCCCACCGTCCAGCGGGCGCCCGTGTGCCGGCGCACCACCTCGGCCACGCTCCACCCGTGGTGGGCCGCGACGCCGTCCAGGTCGGCGCCGTCGTACACCGTGGGCACCTCCACGAGACGTCCTGGCTGCTCCGTGCCCGACGGCGGCACCTCGGCCCGCGCGCGCAGCTCAGCGGCGAGCGTCGTGGCGGGGAGGACCCGCGGGTCGAACGGCACCAGGACCGTCCGGGCCCCTGGCACCGGCTGCCCGACGCCGGGCACCGGGGCGCTCGACAGAGAGCGGTGCAAAGCGGTGGCGGCCGCCAGGTCGGCGACCTCCACGAGCAGCACGTCGTCCCGGGCGACCCGGACCCGCACGCTCACGTGCCCTCGACGAAGGATCGGAGTTGGACGCCGGCGCCGGCGAGCACCTCGCGCACCCGCTCGGCCATCATGACCGCACCCGGGGTGTCGCCGTGCACGCACACGGAGTCGGCCTGCACCAGGACGTCGGTGCCGTCCACGGCGGTGACGAGGCCGGACGCGACGAGCCGCAGCATGCGGGCGGCGACCTCCTCGGCGTCGTCGAGCACTGCGCCGGGCGTGCCGCGGGGCACGAGGGTCCCGGCTGCGGTGTACGCGCGGTCGGCGAACGCCTCCGACATGGTCGCGAGCCCGGCGTCGGCCGCGGCGGCCAGGGCGACGCTGCCGGGCAGGCCGAGCACCACCAGGGCCGGGTCCACGGCGGCGACCGCCGCCGCGACGTCGACCGCGACCCGCTCGTCGGTGGCCGCCGTGTTGTACAGCGCACCGTGCGGCTTGACGTACCGCACCCGCGTGCCCTCGGCCGCGGCGACAGCCTGCAGCGCGCCGAGCTGGTAGACGACGTCGGCGCGCAGCTCGTCGCTGGGCACGTCCATCGACCGGCGACCGAACCCGGCACGGTCCCGGTAGGCGACGTGCGCGCCGATCGCGACCCCGTGGGTGACCGCTCCGCGGACCGTGCGGCGCATCGTCGCGGGGTCCCCGGCGTGGAATCCGCACGCCACGTTCGCGCTGGAGACGACGGCGAGCATGCGGGCGTCGTCCCGGACGGCGGACCGCTCGGACCGCTCACCGAGATCGCTGTTCAGGTCGATGCTCGGGGGCGTCGATGCGGAGGGCCTGCTCATGGGTCCAGTGTGCCCTCGGGCGGACCTGGACGGTTCCGGGTGAACGGTGGTTGGGAGGACTGGCGGGACTCGTCGCGGTGCCGCACAGTGGTTCTTGGGGGGACGTTGCCCGCAGCATCTGGTCACGTTGGTGTGCGAGGATGCGTCGTGCAGCACAGCGGCTGGCAGAAGGGTTCCGCGTGGCGGTCGAGCAGAACGGTGACCTGGGAGGACGTGACGCCGAGAGCGTCGACGGCTCCGTGCCGCGCCGGCCCGCGTCCGCCGAGCGAGGCCGCTCGGTCCTGCGCACCGTCGGCGCCGGTGCGGCTGCTCTGACCCTCGCCGCCGGCATCATGGCCGGCTCGGTCTCCGACCTTCCCTGGAACGACTTCACCGAGCACCCTGAGTTCACCGCGCCCGTCGACACCGAGCCGGTGGTCGTGGGCGTCGTCGGCGCCTCGACGTCGACCGGCCCGAAGACGGTGGGCCAGATCCTCGACGTGGTCGAGCGGGCCGAGCTGGCCGCCGTGGACTCGGGCCGCGCGCTCGACCCAGAGGTGCAGCAGGCCGCAGCGGAGCTCGGCACCCTGCTGAGCATCTACGTCGCCCAGCGGGACGCCGCCGTCGCGCCACGGGTCGGCGTCCCCCAGCAGCGCGAGGACGTCGCCGACGCCGTACCGGACGAGCCCGCCGACGAACCGACGGCGCCGGACCCGGCCGGCGAGCCCGCGGGCGACGTCCCCTTCGGCGACCCCGAGGACTTCGGCAGCGACGAGCTGCGGCCGCCCGCCGAGGTCGACGAGCCCGCGGACGACGACGGCGGGTCGGTGCGCCCGGAGGACCTCGCGGACGCCGGGGACCCCGAGATCGAGTACGGCGCGGCCGGTGACACCGGTGGGCCGCGGTCGACGGCGGACCTGGAGCCCATCGAGCCGGTCGACGTGCCGAGCCTCCGGCTCCCCACGCTGGACCAGCTGCTCCAGGGCGACGGGGCGCTGCGGGTCGCGAGCCCGGTCCTGCCGGACGACGGCGCAGCAGGGGGCGGTTCCGGGTCCGACGAGGAGGACGCCTCGGCCGAGCCGGAGATGCCCTCGACGGCCGGCGGCTTCGGCGGTGCCGAGGAGCCCGATGCCGAGGAGCCCGGTGCCGAGGAGACGCTCGGGGTGGAGGGCGACGTCGAGCACGAGCACGTGGACGACGCCGTCACGTTCGACGACGTGGTGGTGGCGGCGACGCGTCTTTCCACGCTCCTCGACCCGGCGGCAGCGGGCTACGTCGTCGACATCCGCCCGTCGGTCACCGAGCTGCCCGACGGGACCTTCGTGCTGAGCGACGGCACCCCGGTCACCGCGGGCGGCCTCCCGCTGGACGCCGCGGCCAACTCGCTGTCGCAGGCGCTGCGCTCGGTCGTCGATCAGCACGCCACCTCGACGGCGGGCTACAGCAACGGCCGGATCCCCACGTCGGTGCTGTGCGCCGTCCCGTGGGCGCCCGGCCACATGCTCCGGTGCGACGCCGCGCTGCAGCTCGAAGCGCTCAACGAGGCCTACCGCGGACGGTTCGGCACGAACATCCCCATCACGGACTCCTACCGCTCGTACGCCTCACAGGTCGCGGTGCGTGCAGCGAAGCCCCACCTGGCCGCCGTGCCCGGCACGTCGAACCATGGCTGGGGTCTCGCCCTGGACCTCTCCACCCCGATCTCGGGCGGCCGGTCCGCCGAGTACGCGTGGCTGCGGGTCAACGGGCCGGACTACGGCTGGGACAACCCCGCCTGGGCGCGCCTCGACGGCAGCAAGCCCGAGCCGTGGCACTTCGAGTTCTTCGCCGCCGGCCCGATCCCGGACCGCGCCACCTCGACGGACGACTTCGCCACGGACGGCGGCTCCTCCACCGGTGGCGGGTCGTCGGACGGCAACGGGTCCGGTGGCGACTCGACGGGCGGGTCGGACGGCAAGAAGGACTCCGGGGACTCGAAGGACGGCAAGAAGAAGGACGGCGACAAGAAGAACAAGAAGGACGGCAAGAAGGACAAGAAGGACAAGGGCAAGGACAAGAACAAGAAGGGCAACGGCGACAAGAAGGACCCGAAGCCCAAGCCCAAGCCCAAGCCGACGCCCACGCCGACCAAGCCGCCTGCCGACAAGCCGTCGCCGTCGCCGTCGCCGACACCGACACCGACGGAGCCGACGCCCTCGCCCGTGCCGACCGAGCCGACCGAGCCGCCCGCCGACGAGCCGTCGCCCGAGCCGACGGAGCCGCCTGCCGACGAGCCGCCCGCCGACGAGCTCTGCGAGGAGGAACTTGCCGCGGAAGAGCAGCCGGCGGACGAGAAGCAGCTCGCGGACGAGGAGCGTTCCGAGCAGGAGCCGGACTGCACGGAGGACGACGCGCCCGAGCCGAGGCCGCAGTCGCTCCTGCAGAGCCCTCTGGGACGTGACGACGCGGACTCGGACGACGCCGACGCCCAGGGCCTGAGGATCTCGTGACCGACCAGCAGCCCGCCGGGGACCCTCGCCGGTTCCTGGACGACGGACGGCTCCGGCGCAGCCCGCGACGATGGCGTGACAAGCGGGCCGTCACGCGGTACCTCGCGACGCTCGCGATGCCGCGCCTGCTCGAGCCGTGGACCGAGCGCGAGCTCACGGACCGGCTCGCCGAGCTGGCGGACGATCCGGTCGGTCTGCGCCGCGCCATGATCGATCTCGGGCTGGTCGCCCGGACGCGGGACGGCGCCGAGTACTGGCGCACGGAACGCACGGAGCACGACGGGCCGGTGGACGCGGCGGCGACCGCGCAGCGCGTCCTGGGGGAAGCATGATGACCGGGTCGGACACCGAGGCACGCGCGCGCCGCGGCCTGGTGGCGTCCGGGGTCGAGTTCGAGCTCACCCGGCACGGTCGTGTCGGCTCCCTCGCGGAGGCTGCCACGGCGCGCGGGCTCGAGCCGCACCAGATCCTCAAGACCCTCGTGGTGCGTCGCGGGGCGGACGACTTCCTGTTCGTGCTGGTCCCGGGCGGCCGGACGATCGCCTGGGCACGGCTGAGGTCGCTGCTCGGTGTGAACCGGCTGTCGATGCCGGACGCCGACGTGGCCCGGGAGGTCACGGGCTACGAGCGTGGAACGATCACCCCTTTTGGTGCGTCGACCGCTTGGCCGGTCGTCGCCGACGCCTCCGTCGCTGGTGCGGGGCGCGTGTCGGTCGGTGCGGGAGGTCACGGCGTCGCCGCGACGCTCGACGCCGACGACCTCATCCGGGTGCTCGGCGCCGAGGTCGCTGACGTCACCGACCCGGATCCACCTCCCGGGTCGTGAGCCTCGGGCAATGATCGTCCGGTTCCACTGGACGAATCCACGAGACCGGTGAACACTCGACCATGGCCTTCGACGGGGGGAGAAGCGCCACCACGGTCGCCGACGGCACTACGGGAGCCTGACACCCCATGGATACCGACCACAGCACAGAACTCGAGCCCGACCCTGGGTCCGGCATCGCCTGCCAGCAGCAGGAGGAAGGTACCTACCTGACCTTGTGGGGCGAGGTGGACGCTGCGTTGCGGGAGGCGGCGAGCGACGCGATGGCCACCGTCGTGGCCCGTCGTTCGGCGACCCCGATCGTGCTGGACGTCCGTGACGTCACGTTCCTCGACTCGTCCGGGGTGGCTTTCATCCTGCAGATCTACATGCTCGGCCAGGAGACCGGCTCGCCGGTCCAGCTGCTCGAGCCTTCCGACGCCGTGATCGAGGTGCTCGACATGGTGGGCATGGGTGGCCGCATCCCGATCATCCGTGAGGAGCAGCCCGCCGGCGCCTGACGCCGTCGCGTCCTCAGTCGCGGTGGTCCCGGGTCGTGCCGCGCAGGACGAGGCGCGCGGGTGCCGTGACGTGCTGCGGCACGTCCGCTGCGCCGTCGGCCGCTGCTGCCGGGCCGCGCGCGATCGCGGCCTCGAGGAGCCGCAGCGTCTCGGTGGCCAACCACTCGTGGCCGGGGTCCACCGTCGACAGGGCGGGGACGGTGAACTCGGACGAGGCGAGGTTGTCGAACCCGACCACCTGGACGTCGTCGGGCACCCGCCGTCCGGCCTCGGCGAGACCGGCGAGGACGCCGACGGCGAGGGAGTCGGTGACGGCGAGCACGGCGTCGAGGTCGAGCCCTTCGCGCACGATCCGGCGGACGGCGTCGCGGCCGGAGGTGAGGTCGGCGGGCGCGCGGACGATGAGCTCCGGCGCGGCCTGCACCCCGGCGTCGTCGTGGGCGAGCGACCATCCGAGGGTGCGTGCGGGCATCATGCCGGCCTCGGCGGAGGGTTCGGCGCCGCCGACGACGGCGATGCGGCGCGCTCCGGCGGCCAGCAGGTGCGCGGTGGCGAGGCGGGCGCCGCCGACGTTGTCCATCCGGACGTGGGCGTAGCGGGCGGACATCTCCTGCTCGCCGAGCAGCACGAGGGGGACGGAGGTGTGCATGGCGTCGAGGTCGGCGGCGGTCATCCCGACGGCGGAGAGCACCACGCCGTCGTAGAGCTGCCACCGGGCGCGTGCGCGGGCGACGGCGGCGAGCTCGGCCTCGCGGCTGGCCCCGGTCTGCTCGACGACGAGGTGGCGGTCCTCCGCCGCGAGGAGTCCTGCGAGGCGGGCGGCGAGCTCGCCGAAGTAGGGGTGGTCGAAGTGCGGGACGACGAGCGCGACGGTGTCGGTGCGCCCGGCCCGCAGATGGCGGGCGGTGAGGTTCAGCTCGTAGCCGAGGTGGGTGGCGGCCTGCTCCACGCGTGACCGGGTGGCGGGGCTGACGCGCCGCCGCCCGGTGAGGACGTTGGAGACGGTCATCGCGGAGACGCCCGCGGCGCGCGCCACGTCGCTCATGGTCGGCCTCACGCCGGTCACGGTATCGGTCACCCTCTTTCGTCTCCATGATTATATCGATAAACTGCTCCCATGGAGCAGACGACAGCCATCATCGACCTCGACCTGCCGGGCCCGCGCATCTCCCGGCACGTGTACGGACACTTCGCCGAGCACCTCGGCCGCTGCATCTACGGCGGCTTCTACGTCGGCGAGGACTCCGACATCCCGAACGAGCGCGGCATCCGGTCCGACGTCGTCGAGGCCCTGCGCGCCCTGAACATCCCGAACCTGCGGTGGCCGGGCGGGTGCTTCGCGGACGACTACCACTGGCGCGACGGCATCGGCCCGCGCGAGGACCGCCCCCGGATGGTCAACTCGCACTGGGGCGACGTCGTCGAGGACAACTCGTTCGGCACCCACGAGTTCATGGACCTGTGCGAGCTGCTCGGCACCGAGGCGTACATCGCAGGGAACGTGGGTTCGGGCTCGGTGGCCGAGATGAGCGAGTGGATCGAGTACCTCACCCGCGCCGACGACTCGCCGATGGCCGACCTGCGGCGTCGCAACGGCCGCGACGAGCCGTGGAAGGTGCCGTTCTTCGGCATCGGCAACGAGGCCTGGGGCTGCGGCGGCAACCTGCGCGTCGAGCAGTTCGCGTCGCTGGCGCGCCAGTACTCGACGTACGTGCGCAACCATGCGGGCAACGAGGTGTACCGCATCGCGGCGGGCGCCTCGGACGCCGACCTGCACTGGACCGAGGTGCTCATGCAGTCGTTCGACGCGCTGGACCGCGCGGAGGACGCCGGCACCCCCGCCGCGCCCTTCCAGGCCGTCTCGCTGCACTACTACACGATGACCGGCCCGTGGGCGGACAAGGGCTCGGCGACCGAGTTCACCGAGGACGAGTGGTACCTCGCCCTGGAGCGGGCCCGGTACATGGACCACCTGCTCACCCGGCACGGGCAGGTCATGGACCGCTACGACCCGCACAAGCGGGTGGGGCTGGTCGTGGACGAGTGGGGCACCTGGTGGAACGTGGAGCCCGGCACCAACCCCGGGTTCCTGTACCAGCAGAACACCCTGCGCGACGCCCTGGTGGCCTCGGTGCACCTCGATGCCTTCCACCGGCACGCCGACCGGGTGGTCATGGCCAACATCGCCCAGACGGTCAACGTGCTGCAGGCGATGCTGCTCACCGACCCGGAGTCCGGTGCGCTGGTCCGCACGCCGAGCTATCACGTGTTCGAGATGAACGCGGGTCACCACGACGCCGACTCGCTGGACGTGCACCTGCAGGGCGTGCCCTCCCGGCCCGGCGAGAAGGCCGAGCTGCCGCTGGTCTCGGCGTCGGCGTCGACCCGTGGGAACACGGCGCTGGTATCGCTGACCAACCTGGACGCGACGGCCGAGCGCACCGTCGTGCTGGACCTGCGCGGCCGGGACGTCGTCGAGCACTCTGCCCGGGTGCTGAGCGCGCCCGGGCTGGCCACGCACAACACGCCGGACGCGCCCGACGCCGTCGCGCCCGTCGCGCTGGAGGCCGTCCGGCCGCACGCGCGTGGCCTCGAGGTGACCCTCCCGGCGCACTCCTACGCGACGCTGAGCCTCACCCTCGCCTGACCCGCAGGGGTTGTGGGCGCGATCTCTGGCCCGATTCGTCCCTTGTGGGGCGTCTGCGGCCCGGCGATCGCGCCCACAACAGCGGCGAGATGTCCGGACCTGGTGGCAGAGTGCCTCCATGAGCGTCGACGCCGTCACGGTCCGCGCCGCCCGGCTCCGGGCCCAGCGCCTGCGCGAGCCCGACCTGCCCGACCTGCCCTCCGCCGTCGGGCACCTGCTCGCCGTCCAGGGACAGGAGCTGCGCCCGACGCTCTGGGGCCTCAGCCGGCGCGTCACGCCCGGCACGCGGCCCGACGAGGCCGCTGCGCTCGGTGCGCTCGACGACGGCGCGGTCCTGCGCACCCACGCCCTGCGGCCCACGTGGCACCTGGTCCGGCCCGACGACGCGCGCTGGCTCCTCGAGCTCACCGCGCCCCGCGTGGCGCGCACGATGGCCTCCACCGAGAAGCAGTGGGGGCTCGGCGACCCCACGGCCGCGATCGACGCCATCGCCGACGAGGTCGCCGTCGGCGCGCGCACCCGCACCGAGCTCGCCACGGCGCTGGTCGCGCGCGGGCTCGCGGCGGACGACGCACCCGGCATCGTCGTCACGCACGTGCTGATGCACGCCGAGCTGCGCGGCGTCGTCGTCAGCGGGCCGACGGCGCAGGGCCGGCACACGTACGTGCCCTTCGACTCGCGCGTCCCGGCCGGGTACGGACCGCTCGGCAGGCGGTTCGACCGGGAGGCCGCCGTGCTGGAGCTGTGGCGACGGTTCCTGCCCGGCCGCGCCTACGCCACGGCCAAGGACCTCGGCCAGTGGTGCGGGCTGACGCTCGCGGAGCTGCGCGCGGGGCTCGCCGTCCTGCTCGACACGGGCGAGGCGGTCATGGTCCCCGGCAGCGGCGACCTCGACGGCCTGCTGCCCGTCAGCACGCCCGAGCTGCACGACGCCGCCACCCACCCGCCGCCGTCGTCGAGCCCTGTGGTCGACCTGCTCTGTGGGTACGACGAGATCCTGGCCTCCTACCGGGAGACGCGCGGAGTCTGGAGCGACCCCCGCGCGCCGGAACCCGGCCGCATCGGCGCCTTCGTCCACACGGTCGCCGTGGACGGGCTGCTCGCCGCCCGCTGGCGCTGGCCGGCCCGGCCCGGGCGCGACGGCGAGCCCGAGCTGCAGTGGCAGCGCGACCCGACGCCGGCGGAGCGTGCCGCCGTCCGGGACGCGGCGACGGCGCTCGCGACCTACCGGGACGGAGCCGTGGCAGGCTAGGCGCGTGCAGAACTGGGCAGGCAACCTCCACTACGCGGCGCACACCCTCGCGCGGCCGTCCACCCTCGACGAGCTCGCGGCGGTGCTCGCCGCGGCGGGGCCCGTGCGCGCCCTCGGGTCGCGGCACTCGTTCAACGACATCGCCGACACGCGCGGCACGCAGGTCCAGGTGGACCGGCTCGACGACGGCCGCCCGGCCGTCGACCTCGACCCGACAACCGGCGTCGTCTCGGTCAACGCGGGCCTGCGCTACGGCGAGGTCTCCCGCGCCCTGCAGCTCCAGGGGCGCGGGCTGGGCAGCCTGGCCTCCCTGCCGCACATCTCCGTGGCGGGCGCCGTCGCGACGGCGACCCACGGGTCCGGCGACACCAACCAGTCGCTCGCCGGGCCGGTCGTCGGGCTCGAGATCATGACCACGGCGGGTGAGCTGCGCCGGGTCACCCGCGCGAACGACCCGGAGGTGTTCCCGGGCGCCGTCGTCTCCCTCGGGGCGCTCGGGATCGTCACGCGGGTCGAGCTGGAGACCCGGCCGAGCTACGACGTCCGCCAGGACGTCGCCGTCGACGTGCCCTGGGACACCGTGCTCGGCAGCTTCGACGCCCTGACCGGCGCCGCCTACTCCGTCAGCCTCTTCACGAGCTGGGAGGAGTCGTCGGTGCGCCACGTGCTCTTCAAGTCGCTCGTCCCCGAGGGCGCCGGTCAGCGACCCTCGGCGGTGGACGGCCTGCGGTGGGCGACGGACCCGGTGCACCCCCTGCCCGGCGTCGACACCGCCGCCTGCACCGAGCAGCTCGGCGTGCCCGGGCCGTGGCACGAGCGGCTGAGCCACTTCCGGCTGGAGTTCACGCCGTCGTCCGGCAACGAGCTGCAGTCCGAGTACCTGATGCCGCGGCGCCACGCCGTCGCTGCGATCGAGGGCATGCGCAGGCTCGCGCCGCAGGTCGCGCCGCTGCTGCAGACGTGCGAGATCCGCACCGTCGCCGCCGACGACCTGTGGCTCAGCCCGTTCCCCGAGGACTCCGTCGCCCTGCACTTCACGTGGCACCCGCGCGACGCCGAGGTGGCTGCCGTGCTGCCGGCCGTCGAGGACCTCCTGCTGCCGCTGGGCGCCCGGCCGCACTGGGGGAAGGTCTTCGCGATCGATCCCACGCAGCTCGGAGCGCTCTATCCCCGCTTCGGCGACTTCAAGGCGCTGGCGGAGCGGTTCGACCCGGGCGCGCGCCTGCAGGGCGGCTACCTCGCCCGGCTGCTCGGCTGAGCCGGAGGTGCAGCGCAGGGTGCGGGCTGAGGAACGAGGCCCTCGCCCGCAGCGGAACCGCAGGCTCCGCCGACGACAGCTCGGCTGAGCCGTTGCCTGTGCGGGCCGTATCGCGCATGATCGCAGGTGACGTGGTTTGACTCGACGGCGAACGACCCGGAGGCTGTGGGACTCGTGAGTACTGACAAGACGACTGCGGCGCCACGCGAGCAGTTCACCGGACAGGTCGGCTTCATCCTGTCGGCGGTCGGCTCGGCCGTGGGGCTCGGCAACATCTGGCGGTTCCCCGGGGTGGCGTACGAGAACGGCGGTGGGGCCTTCCTGGTCCCCTACCTCGTGGCTCTGCTGACCGCCGGCATCCCGATCCTCTTCCTGGACTACGCGCTGGGCCACCGCTTCCGCGGGGGCGCCCCGCAGGCGTTCCGGCGCGTCAAGGGGTGGCTGGAGGGCCTCGGCTGGTTCCAGGTGATGATCTGCGTGCTGATCGCCGTCTACTACGCGGCCGTGGTCGCCTGGGCTGCGAGCTTCTTCGTCTACTCGTTCGGCCTCGACTGGGGCGACGACCCGGAGGCGTTTTTCTTCGGCGAGCACCTGCAGCTGCCCAAGAGTGCCGGTGTGGACACGGTGCTGACGTTCGATTTCGTCGCCGCCGTCCTCATCCCACTGGTTCTTGTGTGGGTCGCCGTCATCGCGGTCCTCGCGGCCGGGGTGGTCAGGGGCGTCCAGCGTGCCAACGTCGTCTTCATCCCGCTGCTGATCGTCGCCTTCATAGCCCTGGTGGTGCGCGCGCTGACACTCGACGGTGCGGTCGACGGCCTCAACCTGCTCTTCACCCCGAACTGGAGTGCGCTCGGAGACCCGAATGTGTGGATCGCGGCCTACGGGCAGATCTTCTTCTCGTTGTCCGTGGCGTTCGGCATCATGATCACGTACGCCTCGTACCGTCGGCGCCGGTCGAACATGTCCGGACCAGGTCTGGTCGTGGCGTTCTCGAACTCCGGCTTCGAGCTGCTCGCCGGCCTGGGTGTCTTTGCGGCCATCGGATTCTTGGCGGCCGACGCGGGGATGGCAGTGGCGGACCTGAGTATCGCCGGTGTGGGGCTCGCGTTCGTGACGTTCCCGGCCATCGTCTCCGAGATGCCCGCGGGCGCGTTCTTCGGAGCGCTGTTCTTCGGGTCGCTGGTGATGGCGGGGTTCACGTCGCTGGTGTCGATCCTGCAGGTTGTCTCCGCCGCCCTGCAGGAGAAGTTCGCGCTGTCTCGCCGCGCAGCGACGATCGGCCTCGGCGTGGTGCTCGGCACGGTCTCCGTGCTCGGGTTCAGCACCACGACAGGCCTGATCCTGCTCGACACGGCCGACGCGTTCGTCAACAACATCGGCATCGTCGCCTCGGCGATCTTCATGTGCGTGTTCGTGATCTGGTTCTACCGCCGGGGCCCGGAACTGCGCTATCACCTCAACGCGGTCTCGACGTTCCAGGTCGGCCGCTGGTGGTACGTCTGCGTCGGTGCGATCGTCCCGGTGATGCTCATCGTGATGCTGGTCCAGTACGTCATCACGCGGATCAACGAGCCGTACGAGGGCTACGACACCACGTACCTGCTGTTCGCGGGCTGGGGCTCGGTCGCGCTGCTTGTCGTCGGGGCGATCGTGTTCACGCTGCCGCGCTGGCGTGGCCGTGACGAGTTTGCCGCGTGGCCGCCGTACCCGGTCGATACCGTCTCCGAGCAGAAGGGTGCCGTCCGATGACCACCGAAGCGATCCTCATGATGGCCGTGGCCATGGTGATCATCTGGGGAGGGCTGATCGTCAGCATCCTCGCCCTCCGCGCCCGTCCCGAGAGCGCCGACCTCCCGCCGGGCGGCGAGGACGACCATCGCGAGGACGCGGGGATCATCGAGCACGACACGTAGACCACTCCTCCGTTCGGGTGGCCGACCCGTCGAGTCGACGCTAATCTCACCTCCCGGAGGACACCGTCCTCATGTCTCCTTTGTCGAGACAACTACACATGCGAGGAGATGTGAGATGAATGGTGTCAAGCGAGGCGCTGCGGTAGTGCTTGCTGCGGCGCTGGTGTTCGGTACGGGTGCGGCCGGGTCGGCCGCCGCGGACCCCGTGCGTTCCCAGCCCGCCGCTGTTGTGGAGGCTGCACCGACGAACGTCTCCGGGTGCATTGCGTGCGTCGGTGGAGCGGGACGCCAGACCAGGAAGGTATCCGGCCCGGTCTACGTCAACAAGAAGTTCGTGCGACACCTCACCGGCACCTGGGCCAAGGCAGGCAGCTACAACTGGTCCAAGTCGACAACGGTGGGCGCGAGCCTGACGTCCTCGATCGGCGTCTCGGCCAAGTCCGTCTCCGGATCGCTCGGTGTCACCTCCTCTTACACTGCGACGTGGTCGGTCGGTGGGACCATTCCCGCCAACAAGAAGCGCTACTCGAAGTTGACCCTGCGGTCTGACTACAAGCGCTACTACGTGAAGACCAGAACGTACGTCGGTAAGTCCTACTCCAGTTGGAAGTACTCGTACCTCTACTCCCCGGTCCGCGGTGAGCAGTACCTGACCGTCACCTACAAGTAGAAGGTCACATATGGCGACGCGGCCCCGCATCCCGAGGTCGTTCCTGGTGACGGGCCTCGCCGCCGGAGCGGTAGCCCTGAACTGCGCATGCTCGGCCTCGGGGCAGCCCGAGGTCGAGCATGCGTCGCTGGATGACGGTGGAGCGGTGGCGTTCGCCGTCACCGCAGCTGACGTCGTCGAGAGCGACGAGGGCGGATTCCCGTTGAACCTGCTCTTTGTCGCGCCTCCAGGCGATGCGATCTGGGAGTCTACCGAGTGGGTGGAAATCGCCGGTCATCCCGAGGTAGAGATCGACGAGCTCGAGATCCATCGAGGGACGGTCGGCGAGTTCGAAGGGCTCGGGCAGCGTCGGCTGGGAAACCTCAGCATCACGGTCCCGGTCGACACGGAGACGACGTTCTCGGAGGTGGTCCTGAGCGTCGACGGGGCTCAGCGAAAATACGCGGTGGGCGACGTCCGCATCAGGCCGTACATTCAGGGATCCTTCGAGGCGACGGGTGATGCCACCCTCACAGCCCCTGAGTGCGGGACCTTCACCCAGCGCTTCATAGCCACCGGCGAAGACACCGTCACGCCGGTGGTCGCCAACAACGGGGCCGCGGGCATCGAGATCACCGGTACCGCGACCCTGCAGGGCGAAGAGCTGCGGGCCGAGGTCGACGTCGAGTGCTCCGGCGCTGACGTATACATCTTCACACCCTTGCTGGAGGTCGGCCCGCCATCGGCGAGCGAGGCGCTAGTCATGGACACGGTGAGCGTCGGCACGCAGCCGACGGGCGAGACGATCTACTCCATGGCAACGCGTCCTGGTTGATCTGGCGGGCCCCGGCGCGGGGCGTGACGCACGTCATGCCTGGCCGGTTTGGACCCACGCGGAATAGGTATGCATACTCCTGCATAGACGTTGATCGCCCGGACCGGGTCTCGGCGTCGTCCCCTCCCGCGACCCCTCGGAGACCGTCATGCGCGCCCGCCCCGCCAAGTCCCTGTCCGTGCTCGCCGTCGGCGCCCTGGGCGCCGGCCTGCTCGCCGGCTGCACCACCGCCTCGCAGGACCTGGGGTCCGCGTCGGGCGACGCCGCCGCTCAGGACGGCGCGGGGGAGTCCGGGGCCACCCAGGGCTACGACGTCTCCGGCATCGAGGCCGACGCCGACCTGGCCGCCCTCGTCCCGGAGGAGGTCGCCGCCGACGGCGTGCTGACCGTGGGCGCCGAGCTGTCCTACGCGCCGGCGGAGTTCGTCGCGCCCGACGGCGTCACCCCGGTCGGGTTCGACGTCGACATCGCCGGTGCGGTCGCCGCGACGCTGGGGCTCGAGGCCGAGGTGGAGCCGTCGACGTTCGACGCGATCATCCCCGCCGTCGGCACCAAGTACGAGGTCGGCGTCTCCGGTTTCACGATCGACGCCGAGCGCCTGCAGGTGGCGCACATGGTCAGCTACTTCGACGCGGGTTCCCAGCTCGCCGTGGCGGCCGGCAACCCGGACGGGGTCGACGCGACCGACCTGTGCGGCGTCGTCGTCGGCGTGCAGACGGGCACCGTGCAGCAGAGCGAGCTCGAGACGGTCTCGGCCGACTGCGAGGCCGCCGGCTCCGAGGTCGTCGAGGTGCTGCCCTACGACTCGCAGGCCGACGTCACCACGAACCTCGTCGGCGGCAAGGTCCAGGCCATGTACGCGGACTCGCCCGTCACCGCGTACGCCGTGGACCAGGCGGACGGCCAGCTCGAGACCCTCGGCGACATCACCGACGCCGCCCCGTACGGCGTCGTGGTCTCGCACGACGACACCGAGCTGGCCGAGGCCGTCCAGGCTGCGCTGCAGCAGCTCATGGACGACGGCACGCTGACGGCGATCCTCGACGCGTGGGGCAACGCCGACGGCGCGCTGGCCACCGCCGAGCTCGACCCCGGCGTCTGACATGACGGCCGAGACCCCGCAACCGGGCGCCTCGCAGCCCGGCTCCCCGCTGCCCGAGCCCCTGCGCGCCCGGCCCGTCCGGCGGCCGGGCCGCTGGGTGTCCGGGGCGATCGTCCTCGTGCTCGCCGCGATGGTCGTCAACGCCCTGGTGACCAACCCGAACTTCCGGTGGGACACCGTCTGGCTGTACCTGCGCGACGTCAACGTGGTGCGCGGCGTGGGCTGGACGCTCGTGCTGACGTTCGGGTCCATGGCCATCGCCGTGGTGCTGGCGGTGCTGCTCGCGGTGATGCGCCGCAGCGACAACCCGGTCATGCGGTGGGTCTCGTGGTGCTACATCTGGTTCTTCCGCGGCACCCCGATCTACACCCAGCTCGTGTTCTGGGGCCTGATCTCGGTGCTGTACCCGCGCCTGAGCCTGGGCATCCCGTTCGGCCCCGAGCTGCTGGTCTTCGATACCCGCACGGTCATCACCGCGTTCTGGGCGGCCCTGGTCGGGCTGGCGCTCAACGAGGCGGCCTACCTCGCCGAGATCGTGCGCGCGGGGCTGGGGTCGGTGGACGCGGGCCAGGCCGAGGCGGCGCGTGCGCTCGGCATGAAGGAGAGCAGGATCCTGCGCCGTGTCGTGCTGCCGCAGGCCATGCGGGTCATCGTGCCGCCCACCGGCAACGAGACGATCTCGATGCTCAAGACCACATCGCTGGTGGTCGCGGTGCCGTTCACGCTGGAGATCACGTACGCGACCAGCGCCATCGGCTCGCGCACGTTCGAGCCGATCCCGCTGCTGATCGTGGCGGCCCTGTGGTACCTGCTCATCACGTCGGTCCTCATGGTCGGCCAGCACCACCTCGAGCAGCACTACGGGCGCGGGTTCGACGACGGTGCGCGGCCCGGCCGGGGCGGCGGCCCCGGCCGCCGACGGCGGAACCGGCGGCCGAGCAGGCAGGCCGCGATCCGTGCGGCCGGCACCACCCGTGACGACCCGTTTGCCGAGGTGACCCCATGACCGACGTCCAGGCGACCCCCATGGTCGAGGCGCGCGACGTGCACAAGGTGTTCGGTCACGGCAGCGACGGCCTGCACGTGCTGCGAGGTGTGGACCTCGAGGTGCCGCGCGGCTCGGTGACGGTGGTCCTGGGGCCGTCGGGCTCCGGGAAGTCCACGCTGCTGCGCTGCCTGAACGAGCTCGAGGAGATCACGGCCGGGTCGGTGCACGTCGACGGCGAGCTGCTGGGCTACCGCCGGGACGCGCAGGGCGTGCTGCACCGCCTGCACCCGACGCGGATCGCCGCCCAGCGCTCCCGCATCGGGATGGTGTTCCAGCGGTTCCACCTGTTCGGGCACATGACGGCGCTGGAGAACGTCATAGAGGCGCCTGTGCAGGTTCGCGGGCTGTCGCGGCGCGCCGCGCGCACCCGTGCGCTCGAACTGCTCGACCGGGTCGGGCTGACCGATCGCGTCGACCACTACCCCGCACAGCTCTCCGGCGGTCAGCAGCAGCGGGTGGCGATCGCGCGGGCGCTGGCGATGGACCCCGAGCTCATGCTGTTCGACGAGCCGACCTCGGCGCTCGACCCCGAGCTGGTCGGCGAGGTCCTGACGGTGATGAAGGCCCTCGCGGCGTCCGGCATGACGATGGTGGTCGTCACCCACGAGATCGGGTTCGCCCGGGAGGTCGCGGACCACGTGGTGTTCATGGACGACGGCGTCATCGTCGAGCAGGGCCCGCCGGCCGACGTGCTGGACCAACCGAGCGAGCCGCGGCTGCAGGAGTTCCTCGCACACGTGCTGTGAGGGCGGTCGCGGACCGAGCGACGTTCAGAGCCTGGAGCAGGCCGAACCCCAGTCGGTGTGCCCGAACACGACCTTCTTCCAGATGTGTCCCGAGTACCCGGTGGTGGTGGTCTTCGACTTGGAGATGCTGCGCGTCATGCCGCTGCTCCAGGTGGAGCTCGGGCCGGTCAGCCACGTGCTGCCGCGGTAGCAGCTCGACGACGACGCCGAGATCCGGTAGATGCGCAGGAATCCCTTGACGCTGCCGGAGCCCCGGTACTTCCACGACGCGTAGACCCGCCCGCCGCTCTTGTACACGCAGGCGGTGCCGGGCCCGTGGGTGCTGCTGCACGAGGTGCCCCGCGACAGCGCCGTGGTGCTGACGTCACCGGTCGCGCCGTCCTCCGCGGAGCTCATGAGGCGCTCCGCCTTCGCCGACGAGCAGTCCTCCACGAGGTCCACGCGGTGGGTGGACAGGTCGTCGGGTGCGCCCATCGCCCGGTTGTAGTCGACGTCGACCTCGTCGGAGATCTCCACCTCCTGCAGCTCGCAGCCACGGGTCGCGGCGTCCGCGTCCCAGTCGGTCGCCTCGGCCTCCGCCCGCTCCTCGGCGGCCCAGGACTCCCAGACGTCGGCGGGGCTGCCCGGTTCCGGCACGCCCGGCAGGTTCTCGTCGGCGGCGACGGCGGCAGGCGCCGACGTCGGCGCGGCAGCCAGGCCGAGTGCGAGGGCGGCGGTGCCGAGGATCGCGACGGCGTGGCGGTGGACGGTCCTGCGTCGGCTCATGTCGTTCTCCTCGCCCTGTCGAGCGTCGTCGTCGATGTCGAGATCGGGTGCGGTGGCGCGTGCACGAGTTGGGTGCGAGCGTACCGGCCGAGACCTCCGGCGCAACAGGTCGTGCCCTACCGTGTAGACATCGCGGCCCTGCCGGCAATGACAGGGTGATGGGTGGAAGAAGGTTGCGGAGCGTGGACGACGCCGAGGCGCAGGAGCGGCTGACCGGGCTGTGGGTCGATCACCACGAGCAGGTCACGCGCTTCGTCGCGCGCCGGGTCGCGCCCGAGCTGGTCGACGATGTCGTCTCCGAGGTCTTCCTCGTCGCGTGGCGGCGGCTGGACGACGTCCCGGCCGACCCCCGGCCGTGGCTCTTCGGGGTGGCGCGCAACGTCCTCGCGACGCACCTGCGCACGCACGGCCGCTGGCGTGCGCTCAACGTGCGGATCGAGCAGCAGCCCACCCTCGTCCGGGAGGGCGCCGACGACGTCGCCGCGGACCGCGCCGACCTGCGCCAGGCCTGGGAGCTCCTCTCCGACGGCGACCGCGAGGTCATCGCGCTGGTCGCCTGGGACGGGCTGACGACGGTCGAGGCCGCCCGCGTGCTCGGCTGCCGGCCCTCCACCTTCTCCGTGCGCCTCACCCGCGCCCGCAAGCGTCTGCTCGCATTCTCCGAGGTGCCGAGCGAGACGGCCGAGGTCCTGCAGAAGCTCCAGGAGGCGCGATGAGGTCCCCGATGCTCGACGAGCTCGCCGAGCTCGACCCGGCACGCGAGCTGCGGGCACCGGGCCACGCCGACGACGACGCCCTGGCCCAGATCCTCGCGCAGCCGCGCGTCGCCCCCGCCGGCGAGCGCCGGCCGGCAGCCCGCCGCCCGGGCCGGGTCGCGGCCGCCGCGAGCGCCGCGGCCGCCGTCGCGGTCGCCGTCGTGGTCACCACGGTCACGCTGGACTCCCCGGCCGCGTACGCGTCGTGGACGCCGGTGCCGGACGCCGTGCCCGAGGCGGAGCAGGAGCTGCGCACCGAGCAGTGCGGTGCCGGGGCGGCCGAGATCGTCGACGGCCCGGACGGACCCGTGGTGCAGGACTCGCCCGTCGAGCCGGTGCTGGTCGACGTGCGCGGCGACTACACGTACGTGGTGATGGCCGGCGAGGGCGCGTACACCGAGTGCTTCGTCACGGCCCCGGCCGACGAGCCCCCGACGGTCGTCACCGCGGGCGCTGCCGGCGTCGACCTCCCCGCCCCGGACGCGCGGGACCTCACGACCCTGCAGCGCGGGACGGCCTCGTGGTCCGAGGGTGACGGCACGGAGGGCGCGCTGACGTCCGCGTTCGGCCAGGCCGGCGACGACGTCGCGGCCGTCGAGCTGACGCTCACCAGCGGCGAGCGGGTCGAGGCGTCGGTGGCCGACGGCTGGTGGGCGGTGTGGGCGCCGGGCGGTGCGGCGCTCGCGGCACGCGCCGAGGTCACCTACACGGACGGGACGACGGTGATGACAGATGTCATGGCAGGTCCGTGACCAGGCCACGTGAACCGGTGCGTCCTCGCACCGGTCCTGGCCTCCGACCGGCCCCAGGATGGTGTCACGTCCTTCCACCACCATCCAGGAGCGCCGAGCCATGATCGAGAACCTGCAGTCCTTCACCGAGTCCCTCCCGCCGCTGCTGCAGTGGGTGGGCGTGATGGTCGCGGGGGCCATCCCGTTCGTCGAGTCCTACGCCGGCTCCGCGCTGGGCGTCCTCGCCGGCCTGAACCCGGCGGTCGCGGTGGCGGCCGCCGTCGTCGGCAACTTGGTCACCATGGTGATCTTCGTGGTGGCGACGGCCCGTGTGCGAACCGCCGCCGTCTCGCGGAGGGAGAAGCCCGACTCCCCTCGTCGCGCGAAGCTCCGTGAGCGGTTCGACCGCTTCGGGGTGCCCGGCGTGAGCCTGCTCGGCCAGACGGTGCTGCCCAGCCAGATCACTGCCGCGGCCATGGTGTCGTTCGGGGCCTCGCGCAACGCCGTGATCGGCTGGCAGATCGTCTCGATCATCCTGTGGGGTGTCCTGTTCGGCGTGCTGGCAGTGATCGGCTCCGACGTGGCGGGATACGGCGTCTGACGCTGGCGGGTCAGCCCGCGTCCTCGTCGTCGGCGCCGCGGAAGATCACGACGAGCAGGCGCATCACGAGGATGACGGACCCGCCGAGCAGTGCGGTCCCGAGCACGTGGAAGATGCCGACCGCGTCGGTCACCATCGGGCCGGGAGCCGCCAGGTAGAGCGCCACGGACATCAGGCCGGCGGTGCAGGCGAGCACCACCAGCAGGGCCTGGTGCCACAGCCGGGTGACGAACCGGCGGTCGGCGGGGTCGGCGAGGAGCCGGACGCCGACCTGCAGCCGGCCGTGCTCGACGGCGTCGGTGATCCGGTCGATCCGGCGGGGCAGACGGCGCAGCACCGGCACCAGCCCGACGAGCTCGGACTCCAGCGTGGCGCGCACCTCCCGCGGGGAGGCGGCCCGGTGCGCCGACCGCTCGGCGTACCGGCGAGCACCGTCCACCAGGTCGTACTCGTCGCAGATCACCTGCAGCGTGCCTTCGAGGGTGGCCAGCGTGCGGAACGCGGCCGCCACCTGCGGCGGGATGCCGAGCCGGTGCCGGGCGACGAGCTGGAACAGCGCCGCCATCGCAGGTGCGGCCTGCGCCGCGGACGGCCCGGCGTACCGGGCGAGGATCTCCCCGACCTCCTGCTCGATGCGATGCTCGTCGACGACGTCCGGGCGGTCCACCACCTCGAGCAGCGCGTCGGTGACGGCCACCGAGTCGGCCGTCGCCAGCGCCGCGAGCAGCAGCACGAGCTGGTCGCGCGCCCGTGAGCCCAGCCGCCCCACCGAGCCCAGGTCCAGCATCGCCAGGGTGCCGTCGTCCGCGACCAGCAGGTTGCCCGGGTGCAGGTCCACGTGGAACACGCCGTGCGCCACCACCTGGTCCACCACCACGTGCAGCAGGTTCTCCGCGATCGCCCGACGGCGGTCCTCGCCCAGGCGGGCGAGCACCGGTCCCGCCGCCCCGAGCGGCGTGCCCGCCAGGTGTTCCATGACCAGCACGCGGGCCGTGCACAGGTCCGGATCGGCGGCCGGCACGACGATGCCGTCCGACCCCTCGAGCCCCGCCGCGACCGTCGCGAGGTTGTCCCGCTCGACGCGGAAGTCCAGCTCCTCGCGCAGGGCGGCCGCGAAGCCTGCCACCAGGTCCGCCAGCCCGAGGTGCCGCGCCCACGCGGTCCGCGCCGTCAACGTCCGCGCCAGCCGGTCCAGGATGTCCAGGTCACCGGCCACCTGGGAGCCGATCCCCGGGCGCTGCACCTTGACGACGACGGCGCGTCCCGCCGTCGTGCGCGCCGCATGAACCTGGGCGACCGACGCCGAGGCGAGCGGCTCCTGCTCGATCGAGGCGAACACCTGTGTCGGTGGGGCGCCCAGCTCCGCGGTCAGGACCGCCTCGACGGCGGGCCACGGCAGCGGGTCCGCGTCGTCCTGCAGGCGGGACAGCTCCGCGACGAACTCCGGCGGGATGTCGCGGCGGGTGCCGAGCTGCTGGCCGAGCTTGACGAACGTGACCCCGGCGTCCTCCATCGCGCGCCGCACCGAGCGGGCCAGCGCACGGCGGTCCTCCGGCGTCGCGACGCCCCGATGACGTCCACCGCGCAGGAACCGCGCCAGCCCGTGCTGGGCCAGCACCCGCAGGATCCGCAGGTAGCGGCGCGTGCGCCGCGCCCGGCCCCGGAGCCCACGTACGGTGCTGACCGGGCCGGGCAGGGACCCGTTCGGGACCAGCATCTCGATCGCGGCCAGCGCGAACATCGCCACCACCAGCGTGACCACGGACAGCAGCGCGGTGTAGAGCAGCAGGTCGAGGGTGTCGCTGGACGGGTCGGGGACCGGCATCATGCCCGTCACGAGAGCAGGGCCGAGCGTGATCCCGACCGCCGCGGCGAGCAGCGTGCGCGGCAGACCGAGCCGGACGCCGATCACCCGCCGCACGAACAGGGCGAACAGCAGCAGCGCGATGAGCGCGGACCAGGCGTAGAGCTGGGCTCCGAGGACGTCGACCACCCGTTCACGGTACGGGGGGCCACCGTGGTGCGACATCGGGGATCACCCCGATGTCAGGAACTACTCCCCGGGCTCGCAGGCGACGCCGTTGCCGTTGCCGTCCAGGCTGCCGCGGTAGCCGGGCTGACCCTGCTGGATCGGGGCCGCCCCTGCTTCACGGGCGCCGTTGCAGTCCCAGTACCACCACTGGTCGCCGCCCGGCTGCTGCTGCTCCTGCTCCTGCTGTTGCTGCTGCTCCTGGGCCTGCTGCTCGGCGTCGGCGATCTGGTTCTCCCGGTTCGTGAGCTCGGCGTCGCGGTCCGCGATCGCCGTCTCGCGCTCCTGGAGGTCCTTCTCGAGGCTGTCGAGGGCGGAGGCGCGCTCCTCGAGCGCGGCGCGGTCGGCCTCGACCTGTTCCTGGGCGACCTTGGCCGCCTCGACCTCCCGGGTCGCGTCGGCGACATCCTGCCGGGCGTCCGACGTCTGCACCATCGAGAACATGACGCCCAGGATGATCCCCAGCGCCAGGCAGGCGACGGCCACGCCCGCGACCATCATGGTCGGAGGGCGTCGCTTGCGTACCGCTCTGCCTCCTGCCGCCGGTTCCGTCGCGCTGCGGGACGGCGCGGGGCGGACGTCGGGCGTCGGGTGGCCGGGCGGCTGCACCGGCGTCGTGCCGTGCTCGGTGGGGTGGATCGCGTCCGCCGGAGGAACGGGCGGGGGCGCCGGCGCCGGTGGCGGGGCAGGCGCGGGCTCGGCAGCAGCGGGCCGCACGGCGGGCGGCGGGGCGGCGGCCGGCGACGCCGTGACCGGCGCGAGCACCGACGTCGCGCCGACGTCCTGCGCGGCGGAGGCCGCGGCCGGGGCGAACGAGGGGGCGGGCGCGCCCGCCGTCGGCTCATCGACCCAGTACTCCCAGCCGGGCGGCGCCGGAGGCCACGACGGGTCGGGTGACCAGCCGGCCTCGGGCCGGAACCCGGGAGGGACCTGCCAGCCTGGAGGGGGGTTGAACCGCACGGACATGGGACTCCTTCGAGATCGCGCGGGCCCTACTATGGCGGACGCGACCGCCCGAGGTCCATGTCGGGGGCCACTGGTAGACCTGTGACATGTTCCTGCTGAGCGATGGCGATGGTGGTGACGCGCCGACGGCGACGGCGCCGCGGCTCGTGCACTCGGCGAGCGACCTCGTGGTCGCCGCAGAGTGCGAGCATGCGCTGCTGCGACGCCTCGACGAGGTGCTCGGCCGTGCCCCCGCGCGTCGCCGCGAACGGGACGAGATGCTCGAGCGCACGGCCCTGCTCGGACAATCGCACGAGCAGGCGGTGCTCGACAAGTTCGTGGACCGGTTCGGCTGGGCACAGGGAGACGGCCCGGGCGGCGTGGTGGCGATCGCCCCGCCGCGGCGCATGGAGCACGACGAGCTCGCGGCCGCGCACGCGCGCACCCTGGGAGCCCTCGAGCAGGGCGCCGACGTCGTCTTCCAGGCCGCGTTCTTCGACGGCCGCTTCCACGGCCGGGCCGACTTCCTCGTGCGCGACGGCGGCCCCCGGTACGCGGTCTGGGACACCAAGCTGGCCCGGCGGGAGAAGGTCCGCGCCGTGCTGCAGCTCGCGGCGTACGCCGACCAGCTCCTCGCGGCCGGCGTCGACCCGACGGAGCACGCCCACCTGGTGCTCGGCACCGGGGAGGTCACGAACCATCTGCTCGCCGAGGTGCTGCCCGTGTTCCGGGCGCGCCGGGAGCGGCTGCTCGAGGTGGTCGAGCGGCACGTCGCCGCGGACGCCCCCGTCGAGTGGGACGCACCCGGTCACACGGCCTGCCGTCGTCTGGGGCAGTGCCCGGACTGTGCCGCGGCCGCGGAGGCGCACTCCGACGTCCTGCTCGTCGCCGGGGTCTACGGCCCGCAGCGTGCACGGCTCGGCGAGGCAGGCATCACCACGGTGGAGGCGCTCGCCGGTGCGACGTCACCACCGGAGGGGATGAGCGCCGACCGGTTCGCCGGGCTGCGTCTCCAGGCCGGGCTGCAGCTCGGCACGGAGCCGGGGCACGGGTCGGTCAAGATCGAGACCGACGACGGCCCGGCCGAGCTGCGGTGGGCGCTCACCGACCCGCGATCGGTCGAGCGGCTGCCCCCGCCCAGCGAGGGAGACGTCTTCTTCGACTTCGAGGGTGATCCGCTGTGGACACCGCCCGACGGCGTGGGCGCCCCGGCGGCGTCCGGCATCGACTACCTGTTCGGCTGGGTCACACGCGACCTCGACGCGGAAGGGCGCCCGGCGTTCCACGCGCTGTGGGCCGACTCGCTGGCCGACGAGTCCCGCGCCCTCGTCGCGTTCGTGGACGAGATGGCTGAGCGTCGCCGTCGATGGCCGGACATGCACATCTACCACTACGCGGCGTACGAACGGACGCACCTGCTGTCCATCGCGGCGCGCCACGGCGTCTACGAGGAAGAGGTCGACGAGCTCCTGCGGGCCGGCGTGCTCGTCGACCTGTACGCCACCGTGCGGGCCGGGCTGCGCATCTCGCACCGGTCCCGCTCGATCAAGAAGCTCGAACCGCTGTACATGCGCGACGAGGCGGCACGCTCCGGAGTCACGGACGCCGCCGCCTCCGTGGTCGAGTACGCCGAGTACTGCGAGCTCGTCGAGGCGGGCGCGAGCGACGAGGCCGCCGCCCGGCGCGCCGAGATCCTCGACTACAACCGCTACGACTGCCTGTCGACCCTGCGCCTGCTCGACTGGCTGCGCTGGGCGCACGACGAGGTGGTCGGCCCGGTCGAGGTGCCCGTGGCGGCACCGCTCGCCGTCCCCGAGGAGATCACCGTCGACGAGGCGCGGGCCGCCCGCGACCGGCTCGAGGCCGATGTCCGTGCCGCCGTCGAGCACGCGCACCCGCACGACCCGAGGGACGTCGCGGCCGTCCGGGCGCTGAGCCTGCTCGGCGCGAGCGTCGGGTACCACCGCCGCGAGGGCAAGCCGTTCTGGCACGCGCACTTCGCACGCCTCGAGCTGCCCCCCGACGAGTGGCCGGGCCGGCGCTCGGCGTCGGTCGTCGAGTCGTGCCGGGTGCTGCGTGACTGGGAGGTCGAGCCCGGCCGGCGGACGCCGTCGCGCGTGCTCGAGCTGGGCTGCCCGGCCGTCGAGGGCTCCGAGCTGCGGGTCGGCGTCGGGGCGTTCCTCCTCTACGAGGCGCCCGGGCCCGCCGCCGTCGGTGAGATCGGGCCACGAGCGGTGCGCGGATGTCACGGCCGGGTCGAGATCACCGCGGTCCGCCGGGTGTCCGACGACGGCGGCGAGCGGGACGTCTTCACCGTGCGGGAGGCGGTGGGCCGCGACCACGAGCCGCACGCCGAGGCGCCGTCCGCGATCTCCGTCAACGGGTTCGTCCAGGCCAAGCCGCAGGAGTCCGCGACGGCAGAGGCGGCGTCGGCGGCCCTCGAGGCGTGGCGCGCCGGGGAGTCGGAGGGCGCGCCGATGGCCGAACGGCTGCCCCCCGGGCCTATGACCGACCTGCTCCAGCGGCATCCGTCGCGGGTGACCGGCGGCCTGCCGGTCCCGGCGCTCGCCGAGGACGGCGAACCCGACGTCGTGGCAGCGGTCGAGGAGGCCGTCCGGCGCCTCGACCGGTCCTACCTCGCGGTGCAGGGCCCTCCGGGGACCGGCAAGACCTACCTGGCGTCGCACGTCATCGCGGCACTGGTGCGCAGCGGTTGGCGCATCGGCGTCGTGGCGCAGTCGCACGCCGTCGTCGGAAACCTGCTCCACGGCGTCCTGGCGGCGGGCGTGCCGGCCGAGCAGGTCGCCAAGAAGTCGTCGTCGGGCGACCCGGACGACGTCCCCTGGCAGCCGATGTCGCCCGAACCGTTGGAACGGTTCTCCGCGTCGGCCGGTGAGGCGGGCGACGGCTGCGTGGTCGGCGGGACCGCCTGGGACTTCGCGCACGAGCGGTGGCCGGACTCCGGGCTGGACCTCCTGGTGATCGACGAGGCAGGCCAGTTCGCCATCGCGAACACGGTGGCGGTGGCGCGGGCCGCGTCACGGCTGCTGCTGCTCGGCGACCCGCAACAGCTGCCACAGGTCACGCAGGGGAACCATCCCGACCCTGCCGTGGGTGGTTCGGCGCTCGGCTGGCTCGCCGACGGCCACGAGACCCTGCCGGACGGGCTCGGGTACTTCCTGCCCGCGTCCCGCCGCATGCACCCCGACCTGTGCGCCGGAGTCTCCGACCTCGCCTACGACGGCAGGCTCCACGCCCACGCCACCGCACGCGGCCGTTCGCTCGACGCTCTCGCACCCGGGGTGCACGAGGTGCTGGTGCCCCACGAGGGCCGCGCGGTGGCCTCGCACGAGGAGGCGGACGCCGTGGTGCGGCAGGTGCGCGCCGTCGTCGGGCGGGAGTGGGTCGGTGCCGCGAACGGCGCGGCCCGGCGGCTCACCCCGACCGACGTCATCGTGGTCGCGGCGTACAACGCGCAGGTCTGGGTCGTGCGTCGCGCGCTGGAGGCGGCAGGGCTCGAGGACGTCCCGGTCGGCACCGTGGACAAGTTCCAGGGCCAGGAGGCACCCGTGGCGATCCTGTCGATGGCGGCTTCCTCCCCGGAGGAGGTGCCGCGCGGCATGGCCTTCCTGCTGAGCCGGAACCGGGTCAACGTGGCCGTCTCGCGGGGACAGTGGTGCGCGATCGTCGTCCGGTCACCGCGGCTGACGGACTACCTGCCGACGTCCGTGCGGGACCTCGAACAGCTCGGCGCGTTCCTCCGCCTTGTCACGCCGAGGTAGTGCGGCTCGCGCCGAGGTAGTGCGGCTCGCGCCGACGTAGGTGCCCGGCCGGGTCAGATGTCGAACCCGCCGCCGTCGCCGCCGAAGAAGCCGCCACCGTCCCCACCGAAGAAGCCGCCGAAGATCCCTTCGTCGCCGGCCGCTTCGCCACCACCGGCGTCCGCTGCTCCGGCCTCCCCTTCGGCGCCGCTGCCGTCGCCGGCCGCGGCAGCATCTTCGGCGACGGGAGCCGAGGGATCACCGAACATCGGGCCGAACAGCGCGTTCGCGACCGCCGAGCCGATCACGACGCCGGCGACCGTACCGAGCAGGCTGGAGCCGACCATCGCGCCGAACCCGGGTGCCGCGCCACCCTGACCGCGGAACGTGTTCTCGAGCGTGCCGGGGCTGCGCATCTCCGCACGCGTCGCCATCCGCGCCAGGGACCGGGGATCGTCCGAGGTGGCGCGCTCGGACTCCGGCACGGTCGCCCCGACCTCCGTCAGGACGCGCTGGCGCTGCTCAGGGGTGAGCTGGGAGAACGCTTCGGCGTGCGCCTGCTCGACGGCGTCCGGTGGGGCGGTGCGGAGCAGGTAGCGGTAGCGGTCGATCGCGACGTCGTCCGGGTGGCGATCCGGGGCCGGGCCGGATGTGCCCGGACCAGACGAGTCCGGGCCGGACGACGGCGCCGTCCGTGCCGCCGTCGGCTCCTGCTGGTACGTGCCGGGCTGATACGCCTGGGTGGGGGACTGGTAGCCGCGCGGTGTCCCGCCGCCGGTCATGCCGGGGATGGCGGGACGCTCGTCGCGTGACCTGCCGAGGAGTCGGTCGAGGAAGCCCATGCCGAGGGAACGCGCGGTGCCGGGCGCTGGTTCCCGGCGGACGGCGATCGGCCCGGAGACGAAGAACGGCCCGCACCTGCTGCCCTGAGGCAACGGGTGCGGGCCGTCCGCACGAGGAGAGGGCCGCCGTCAGGCGACCGTCACGCGTGAGATCAGACCGGGCGAACGTTCTCCGCCTGCGGGCCCTTGGGGCCCTGCGTGACGTCGAACTCGACCTTCTGCTCCTCCTCCAGCGAGCGGTAGCCCTGCGACTGGATCGCGGAGAAGTGAACGAACACGTCAGCGGTGCCGTCCTCGGGGGCGATGAAGCCGTAGCCCTTTTCGCTGTTGAACCACTTCACAGTTCCGGTGGCCATGGGGTACTCCTTCAAGAGTCGGCGACCCCGACTGTCGGGGGCGCTCATCACGGTGTTCGTCGTCAACTCTTGAAAGACCAAGGTCCGCCGACTCCGCTGCGTCAATCCTGACGACACAACCTCGTCGACGCAGGACGGAAGACCGTCCCGGTACGAGCAACACACTGCAACAGCCTCAACCGTACGCGAGCGCGCGCCATCGCACCAGCACAAGACACAATGTTGTGCATGACTGTTCCCAGTATCACCCTGAACAACGGTGTCCGGATCCCGCAGGTCGGCCTCGGCGTCTTCCAGGTGCCCGACGACGGCACGCAGGCGAACGTGGAGCAGGCGCTCGAGCGCGGCTACCGTCACATCGACACCGCCGCGGGCTACTACAACGAGGCCGGTGTGGGAGCGGCCCTGCGCGCATCAGACATCCCGCGTGAGGAACTGTTCGTCACCACGAAGCTCCGCAACGGTGATCAGGGCTACGACTCGGCACTGCGGGCGTTCGAGGACTCGCGGCGAGCGCTGGACGTCGACGTCGTCGACCTCTACCTGATCCACTGGCCGATGCCCGGCAAGGACCTCTACGTCGAGACGTGGAAGGCGTTCGAGAAGCTGCTGGCCGACGGGGCGGTGCGAGCCATCGGCGTCTCGAACTTCCTGACGGACCACCTGGAGCGCCTGGTCAGCGCGTCGGACGTGGTCCCGGCCGTGAACCAGATAGAGGTCCACCCGACCTTCCAGCAGCTCGACGTGCAGGCCGCGTGCCGCAAGCTCGGGATCGCGGTCGAGGCCTACTCGCCGCTCGGCCGCGGTGCTGACCTGGAGGCTCCCGCGGTGGAGTCGGTCGCCTCCTCGCTCGGCGTCACGACGGCCCAGGTGGTGCTGCGCTGGCACGTCCAGCAGGGGACGATCGTCATCCCGAAGTCGCTGTCCGCGGAGCGGCAGGCGAGCAACATCGACCTCTTCGCGTTCGAGCTCGACGAGGAGCAGATGGCCGCCGTCTCGGGGCTCGACGCCGGCGCGTCGGGCCGGACCGGTTCCGACCCGGCGACCGCAGAATTCACCCAGTTCCGCGCCTGAGCGCGGTGGTCGTCCCGTGGCGCGCGGGTCGGCAGGTGTGAGACACATAACAGGTTCGTCACGATCCCGCCGATGTGGCGCATCTGACACATGCACGTCACACAATCGGGTTAGGTTCAGCGCCACTACATGCGGCATTGAGTGGCCGTGGGAAGTCCGACCCCGAAGGGGAAGCACATGAATCGACGCATGACGGCTGCCAAGGGCATCGCTTTTGCCGCAGTCCTCACCCTTGGCCTGGCGGCCTGCGCCTCCGACACGGAGCCTGAGGGTGAGTCGACCGCCGAGGAGACGACCGACGAGGGCGCGGCCGACGCCGAGCCGCTGACCATCGGCACGATCCTGCCGGTCACGGGCACTCTCGCGTTCCTCGGCCCGCCCGAGATCGCCGGTGTGGGCCTCGCGATCGCGGACATCAACGAGGCAGGTGGCGTCCTCGGCAACGAGGTAGCCGTCGAGTGGGGCGACTCGGGCGACACCACGGACCCGTCCGTGGCCAGCTCGACCGCGACGGACCTCATCAGCAGCGGCGTCTCCGCCGTCATCGGTGCGGCCTCGTCCGGTGTCTCCCTCTCGGTCGTCGACACGTTCGCCGAGGCCGAGGTCATGCAGATCTCGCCCGCCAACACGGCTGCGGACCTCTCGGGCTACGGCGACTTCTTCGCTCGCACCGCCCCGCCGGACACCGTCCAGGGCGCCGCGCTCGGTTCGCTGATCCTCGACGGCGGCCACATGGACGTCGCGATGCTCGTGCAGAACGAGGCGTACGGCACGGGCCTGCGCGACCACACGCAGTCGGCCATCGAGGCCGGCGGCGGCACCGTCGTCTACGGTGCCGGGGGCGCCGGCGAGGAGTTCCCTCCCGGTGAGACCAACTTCGGTGCCCAGGTGACGGCCGCGCTCGCCGCCGAGCCGGACGCGATCGTCGTCATCGCCTTCGAGGAGACCGTGGCGATCGTCAACGAGCTCGTCTCCCAGGGTTGGGACTTCGACGGGACGACGTACTTCTGCGACGGCAACCTGTCCAACTACGGTGACCAGTTCGACGAGGGCACGCTGGCCGGCGTCCAGGGCACGCTGCCCGGTGCTCAGGCCGAGGACGACTTCAAGGAGCGCCTCAAGACCTGGTACTCGGAGAACGAGAGTGGCGAGCTCGCCGACTTCTCGTACGCCGCGGAGTCCTACGACGCCACGATGCTGGCCGCGCTGGCCGCGACCCGCGGGGAAGCGACGGACGGCCGGACCATCGCGGACAACATCCGCGCGGTCTCCGGTTCCGAGGGCGGCACCGAGGTGAGCTCGTTCGCCGATGCCGTCGCGGCGCTCGATGCCGGCGAGGAGATCACGTACAAGGGTCTCTCGGGCACCGGTCCGCTGAACGATGCCAACGACCCGTCGTCGGCCTTCATCGGTATCTACCAGTACGACGACTCGAACGAGTACTCGTTCGAGCGGGAGATCGAGGGTTCGATCGAGTGATGCCGCACGGCTGACCCTCGGGTCGGCGAGCACGACGGCGGCCCGGTCATCCACGCGCGATGGCCGGGCCGCCGTCGTCGTCCCCTCCGAGGTAGTGCTCCGCCTGGCGAGGTAGTGCCTCGCCTGGCGAGGCAGGACGACGCCGCTCCGGTCACGCTGTGGCGGGGCGCCGCACTGAGCCTGTCCTCAGGAGCGCTCGTCCACCATCGGGCCCGACGGCGCCGCGCGGGCGGGGCGGTCCGCGCGAGCCTCGGAGCATGAGCGAAGAGATCCATGCGGCAGCGATCCGGCGGATCACCCGGATCCTGAACAGGATGAGTGCACCGGGATCGTCGCTGCGCGCGATGTACCCGGCAGATCGGGCGGAATCGCCGACGGCGCCACCCGCACTCGACACCACGCACGCTGACGCCGAGGCGCTCGCGCGGTACGTCCAGCAGGGCAGGATCGAACGCGTCGGGCGGTCGCTCTACATCGAGAGGCCCGAGGTCGAGGAAGACGGCGGTCACGAGCAGTACGAGCTATCGCTCCTGACCGAGGTCCGCCGGCTCCTGGCGAACGGTCAGTCGGCGCCCACGATCTCGCACTCGACCGCCGCGCTCCTGCACGGTGCCTGGACCTTTCACGTGCCGCGGCTCGTGCACGTGACGTACGCGGTGAACCGTCACGTCGACGGCGGCATCCCCGTGACGACCAAGGAGAGGACGCTGGCCGACTGCATCCGCACCCTCCCCACGGCGGCCGCGCTGGTGACCTGTGGCTCGTTGTTCCGGCGTGGGGCCGACCCTCGTGAGGTCGACCGGATCATGAGTGCCTCCAAGGGGAAGCGGGGCATCGTCCAGGCACGGCGCATCCTCGAGCTCTGTGACCCTCGTTCAGTCTCGCCCGGGGAGTCGGTCGCGCGTCTCGCCGCCGTCGATGCCGGCCTCTCGCGGCGGCGAGTACCGGGATCCGGCGATCGTGCGACAGGCCGAGCTGTCGCGTCAGGAAGCGCTGGAACACGAAGGGTGGATCGTGATCCGTGTGCGGTGGGAGGACCTGGAGGATTCGGCGGACCTGGTGCTACCTCGACGGGTCAGGTGCTACCTCGGTGCGGCGGGGGCGTCTGGTGAGTTCCGGCGTCGGCGCGAGCAACGACGAGGGCGGGCGTCCCGGTGTCCCGGAACGCCCGCCCTCGTCCGCCGAAGCGCCGACTACCTCGGCGCGGTCGTACTACCTCGGCGTGTCGGTGACGGGTTGGGACCCGGTCTCGTCAGCGGGCTCCGCCGGCGCCTCGGCCTCCCTCACATCGGCCTCCGCGGCCTCCGCGGCCTCGGCTGCCTCGGCTGCCTCCGCGGCCTCGGCTGCCTCCGCGGCGTCGGCCGCGACGGCGGCATCGTCCACGTCCTCGGCGAGGGTGCCCAGGTACAGCGAGATGACCTTCGGATCGGCCTGCAGCTCCCGGCCGGTGCCGGTGTACGCGTCCTTGCCCTGGTCGAGCACGTAGCCGCGGTCGCAGATCTGCAGGCAGCGGCGAGCGTTCTGCTCGACCATGATCACGGAGACGCCGGCCTTGTTGATCATCCGGGTCCGCAGGAACGTCTCGTCCTGACGCACGGGCGACAGGCCGGCGGACGGCTCGTCGAGCAGCAGCACCGACGGGTTCATCATGAGGGCTCGGGCCATGGCGACCATCTGCCGCTCACCGCCGGACATGGCGCCTGCGCGCTGCGAGCGACGATCGTGCAGCACGGGGAAGAGATCACCGATGAAGGACCAGCGCTCGGCGAAGATCTTCGGCTTGAGGTACGTCCCCATCCGCATGTTCTCCTCGACGGTGAGCGAGGGGAACACGTTGTTGTTCTGGGGGACGAACCCGACGCCGTTGGCGACGAGCTGGTTCGCCTTCATCCCGGTGATGTCCCGGCCTTCCAGCGTGACCGTGCCGGAGTAGACCTTCACCAGCCCGAAGAGGGCCTTCAGCAGCGTCGACTTGCCCGCGCCGTTGGGGCCGATGATGCCGACGAGCTCGCCCTTGGCGACCTCGAGCGAGCAGCCGTCGAGGATGTTGACGCCGGGGATGTAGCCGGCGACGAGGTTGTCCGCGTGCAGGAGCAGGTCTTTCTGGGGGACGCCGGCGGCCGACATCTTCTCGCCGGGGACCGTGGTGGTGGCGCTCATCGCTTCTCCTCCTCTGCCTCGAGCCGGGCCAGGATCTCGGGGTCCAGCAGGGCGTCGTCCCCGAGGTCGGTGTCGTGGTGCGCGCCGAGATAGGCATCCACCACGGCCTGGTTCTTCATCACGCTGTCGGGCGGGCCCTCGGCCACGATCCGACCCTCGGCCATGACGACGACCCAGTCCGAGATGTGGCGCACTGCGTGCATGTCGTGCTCCACGAAGAGCACGGTCATGCCTTCGTCCCGCAGCGCCTGGATGTGCCCCAGCAGCGACTGGACGAGGGCCGGGTTCACGCCGGCCATCGGCTCGTCGAGCATGATGATCGTCGGGTCGGTCATCAGCGCGCGAGCCATCTCGAGCAGCTTGCGCTGGCCGCCCGAGAGGGAGCCGGCGTAGTCGGAGGCCTTGGTGTCGAGCTTGAACCGGGCGAGGATCTCCATCGCCTTCTCGGTGGTCTCCGCCTCGTGCTTCTTCCACAGGAACGGCAACCAGGAGAGCGCGAGCCGCTCGCCGGGGTTGGACGGCGACGCGAGCAGCATGTTCTGCAGCACGGTGAGGCGCGACAGCGCCTTGGTGAGCTGGAACGTGCGGACCATGCCGGCCTTCGCCACGGCGGCGCCGCTCTTGCCGGTCAGGGACCTGCCCTGGAAGCTCCACTCGCCCGTGTTGGGGCGGTCGAACCCCGTGAGCAGGTTGAACAGCGTCGTCTTGCCGGCGCCGTTGGGGCCGATCAGTGCCGTGATGACGCCTTCCTGGACCTCCAGATGGTCGACCTCCACGGCGGTCATGCCGCCGAACCTGCGCGTGACGTGGTCGGCCACCAGGAGCGGGCTCGGCTTGGCCGATCCTGGGACGTGCTTGACGGAGCGCAGCACCTCGGCTGCCGCTGTCGTGGTCTCGTCAACGGACATTGAACGCCAGCTCCTTCTTGTTCCCGAGGATGCCCTGTGGTCTGAAGATGACCAGCAGCATCAGGGTCACACCGACGAGCATGCCGCCGATCTGCTCGACGTTGGTGGTCGTGATGACGTCACCGACGCCGGTGTTCTCGGCCAGCGCCCGCATGCCGGTGCGCATGAACATGTAGGCCGCGAAGAAGATCATGGACCCGAGCACGGGCCCGAACACGCTGGCCGCCCCACCGAGCAGCAGGATCGTCCAGACGAAGAACGTCATGGTGCGGCCCATCGAGTCGGGGACGATCGCCGCGGGCAGCGCGAAGATCACGCCACCGAGCGCGCCGATGGCGCCACCGATGACCAGCGCCTGCAGCTTGTAGGAGTAGACGTTCTTGCCGAGCGCGCGGACGGCGTCCTCGTCTTCCCGGATGCCCTTGAGGACGCGGCCCCAGGGGCTGCGGGTGATGAGCCAGACGAACAGGAGCACGAGGGCGACGAGGCCCCAGGCGACGATGCGGGTCCACCAGGAGTCGGAGCCCGTGTTGATGTACTCGAGCGGCCCGAGCGCCCACCTGCCGTCAGGGAGGAACGAGAGCTCCTGGAACGGTTCCTTGTAGTAGCGGCCCTGCAGGCCGGACGCGCCGCCGGTCCACTCCTGCCACAGGGTGGAGCGGCCGAACCAGCGGACGATCTCCGCGGCGGAGATGGTGACGATCGCGAGATAGTCGCCGCGTAGCTGCAGCGTCGGCATGCCGAGGATGAGGGCGAACAGGACCCCGGCGGCTATCGCGACCAGCAGGGCCAGCCAGAACGAACCGCCCGACGTGAGCGTGATGCCGAACCCGTAGGCGCCGAGCAGCATGAAGCCTGCCTGGCCCATGTTGAGCAGACCCGTGTACCCGAAGTGCAGGTTGAGGCCGATGGCGGCCATCGCGTAGGCCGCAGTGGTCGGGGCGAGCAGCTCGCCCATCGACTGCGTGAGGATGCGGAGGAATTCTTCCATGATGCGTCTCCCTTCAGCCGATCCGCTCGCGGCGGCCGAGAATGCCCTGCGGCCTGAACAGGAGCACGAGAATGAGGATCACCAGCGCGGAGGCGTAGCGCAGGTCGCTGGGGATGAACAGGTTGGACAGCTCGACGACCTGCCCGATGAGCAGCGACCCGACGAACGCCCCGAGGGCGGTGCCGAGGCCGCCGAGCGTGACCGCGGCGAACATGAGCAGCAGGAGCTGGACGCCGAGCTGCCAGTTGAAGGAGCCGAAGGACACGCCCCACATGAGGCCTGCCAGCGCGGCGAAGCCGGTCGCCATGATCCACACGATGCGGATGATCTTGTCGGGGTCGATGCCGGTCGCCGAGGCCAGCGCGGAGTTGTCCGACACGGCTCGCGTCGCCCGCCCGATGCGGGTGCGCGTGAGGAACCAGGCGATACCGAGGACGCACACGAGCGCGACGACCATGGACAGCCAGGACGCGGTGCTGAGCGTGACGCCGGCGATCGTCAGGGGCTGCGGGTTGCGGGAGAGGATCCGCTCGGACCCGCCACCGATCATCAGCTGGATGACGTACTGCAGCGTGATGGAGAGCCCGATGGAGACGATCATCAGCTGCATCACCGGCACGTTGCGCTTGCGCAGGGGGCGCCAGATGGCGGAGTCCTGTGCCAGGCCGCTCGCCGCGCAGACGGCCAGGGTGAGGAGCCCGCCGAGCCAGATCGACATGCCCATCTGGTTGATGGTGATGTAGCCGACCGCGGCGCCGAGCGCGAACTGCTCGCCGTGCGCGAAGTTCGACAGCCCGGTCGTCCCGAAGACGAGGTTCAGCCCGATGGAGGCGAGCGCGAGGAGGAGCCCGAACCGGAGCCCGGAGCCGATCTGCTGCCACACCTGGGCGAAGGTGAGGTCGCGTTCGGAGGCGTCGCCCTCGGGCGCGGCCCCCACTCCCTCGCCGTCGTCGGCGGT
Source organism: uncultured Isoptericola sp. (assembly GCA_947497265.1). Taxonomy (GTDB): domain Bacteria; phylum Actinomycetota; class Actinomycetes; order Actinomycetales; family Cellulomonadaceae; genus Isoptericola; species Isoptericola rhizosphaerae. The sequence continues at coordinate 219,235 of CANMFP010000003.1, read as the reverse complement.
GCCGGCGTCGGCCGGTGCGCCGTCGGACGACTCGCCTCCGGAGGGCGCGGCCGGCGCCTCGGCGCCGGGACCGACGCGGAACGCGGCGCGCGCCGTGCCACCGGTCTGCGCGGTGACGGTCAGCTCGGTCTCCGCTCCCTCGGGGAGCTGCTGGTCGCCGGGCAGCGTCGCCGGGTCGATGGTCACCGTGTACTTGCCGACCTCCGGCGCGGTGACGGTCGCGGGACCGTCGGCCGTGGTGGTCAGGTCCGTGGTGAAGCCGGCGCCGGCCACGGTGATCGCCACGTCGCTGATGCGGTCGTTGTCCGCGTTCAGCACGAGGACGGCTATGCAGGCTGTCTCGTCGTCGGGTTCGCAAGGGGGCTCGTCGGTGCTCGCCGTCGCTGGTGGTGCGACGAGCATCGCCGGCAGGAGCACGAGCGCGATCGCCGCGAGCAGGCGGCTCCATCGGCTCGTGATGGTGGGTCGGTCCGCTGTCATCGGACGGGGTCCTCCGTCGGGTCAAGGTCAGATGCCCCGGGTCACCCCGGGACGCGACCGCACCGGTGCCGACCATGTAGGCGTGCTGAAGCCCCCATTGACCGGCGAGCGGTACGAACGTGCGGGAAGTGTAGCGGCGCACTGTGACGTGGACGACACCCCTGCGTCACACGCGCGCGACGGGATCGGGTGATATCGGGGCAACGCGCGGCTTTGGCCGCGCAGCGGCCGTAAACCGTTGCAGAGACGTGACCATCGACGCGTCCGTGCCCGACGGCGGAGGTCCAGTCCCGCTGTCCGTCCTGCGCCGTACGCTGGTCGGGTGCCCGACGACGCCGCCCCCGCCCAGCCCGAGTCAGCCGCCCCCGAGAACCTCGTCCGTCCCGCCGCGACCGCCCCGATGGCGGACCGCCGCCCGACGGAGCGCACCCATCACGGCCACACGTTCGTCGACGAGTACGAGTGGCTGCGCGCCAAGGACGACCCGGAGGTGATCGCCCACCTCGAGGCCGAGAACGCCTGGACGCAGACGCAGCTCGCCGGTCTGGCGCCGCTGCGGGAGCGGATCTTCGGCGAGATCAAGGACCGCACCCTCGAGTCGGACCTCTCGGTGCCGGCCCGCCGGGGCGACCACTGGTACTACGTGCGCACCGTCGAGGGGCAGCAGTACCCCTTGCACGCCCGCGTGGCGGTCGCCGACCCGGACGACTGGACCCCGCCGTCGATCGAGCCGGGCGAGGTGCCGGCCGGCGAGCAGCTCCTGCTGGACCAGAACACGGAGGCCGAGGGGCACGACTTCTTCTCGCTCGGCTCGTTCGCGGTCTCCGGGGACGGGAGCCGTCTCGTGTACGCCGTGGACACCACGGGCGACGAGCGTTACACGGTGCGGGTGCGCGACCTGGTCACCGGCGCCGACCTGCCGGACGTGATCGAGCAGACGTTCCCGGGGGCGGTCATCAGCCCGGACGGACGCTACGTCTTCTACCCGACCGTCGACGACGCGTGGCGGCCGTACCGGGTCTGGCGGCACGAGGTCGGCCGCCCGTCGAGCGACGACGTCATGGTCCTCGAGGAGCCGGACGAGCGCTTCTGGCTCGGTGTCGGCCTCTCCCGCGACGACCGGTTCCTGCAGATCGAGCTGGGGTCCAAGAGCACGAGCGAGTCCTGGATCCTGGAGGCGGACGACCCGGCGGGGGAGTTCCGGGTGGTGTGGGAGCGCCGCGAGGGCGTCGAGTACACGGTCGAGCCCACGCTGCTGCCGGGTCGTGGCCCGGCGCTCCTGATCCTGCACAACGAGCGGGCGCAGAACTTCGAGCTGGTCACCGCCGAGGTGCCCCCCGCCGGGGCCGGGCCGGCGGACCCCGCCGCGGCCGCCGTCGTCGTCCCCCACGACCCGGACGTGCGGCTGGAGGCGGTGGACGCGTTCTCGACCCACGTGGTGCTCGCCGTGCGCCGCGACGCCACGCCGCGCGTCGCCGTCGTGGCGCTCGACGGGCTGGTGCCGGGCGTGCCGTGGACCGCGCGCGAGCTGGAGTTCGACGAGCCGCTGCACTCGGCGGTGCTGGCCGCCAACCCGGAGTTCGCGACGCCGGCGCTGCGCGTGCACGGCACGTCGTTCGTCACGCCGCCCACGGTCTACGACATCGACCTGGCGACCGGTGAGCGGGTGGTGCGCAAGCGCCAGGAGGTCCTCGGCGGCTACGACCCGCGCGACTACGCCCAGAGCCGCGAGTGGGCGACGGCCGAGGACGGCACCCGGGTGCCGATCTCGCTCGTCTGGAAGCGTGACGCGGTCACGCTCGACGCCGCGGGCACCGGGGCGGACCCGGCTCCGCTGCTGCTCTACGGCTACGGCGCCTACGAGATCAGCATGGACCCCTACTTCAGCGTGCCGCGCCTGTCGCTCCTGGACCGCGGGGTCGTGTTCGCCGTCGCGCACGTGCGGGGCGGCGGGGAGATGGGCCGCGCCTGGTACGAGGGCGGCCGGCTGGACCGCAAGCGCAACACGTTCACGGACTTCGTGGCGTGCGCCGAGCACCTGGTCGGCACGGGCTGGACGACGCCGGAGCGCATGGTGGCCGACGGCGGTAGCGCGGGCGGGCTCCTCATGGGTGCGGTCGCGAACCTGGCCCCGGAGAAGTTCGCGGGCGTGCTCGCCGGGGTGCCGTTCGTCGATGCGCTGACCTCGATCCTGGACCCGTCGCTGCCGCTGACCGTCGTGGAGTGGGAGGAGTGGGGCAACCCGCTCGCCGACCCGGAGGTGTACGAGTACATGCGCTCGTACTCGCCGTACGAGAACGTGCCCGACGACGCCTCGCACTACCCGCGGATCCTGGCGGTCACGTCGTTGCACGACACGCGGGTGCTGTACGTCGAGCCGGCCAAGTGGGTGGCGCGCCTGCGGGCCGCAGGGGCGCCGGCGCTGCTCAAGATCGAGATGTCGGCGGGTCACGGCGGGGTGTCCGGGCGCTATGCCCGCTGGGAGGAGATCGCGTTCGAGCACGCGTGGACGCTGCAGACGCTGGGGCTCGCAGAAAGTTAACAGAAGGTGAACAGATGAGGAACAGTTCACCGTGTGCTCGGACGATGGTCGCGTGCAGTTCATCGGCAGCCCCACCATGGACGGGTGACCGAGACGCTCCTGCTCGTGCTCGTCGTCGTGACGGCTCTGGCCTTCGACTTCACGAACGGCTTCCATGACACCGGCAACGCGATGGCGACGTCCATCGCGACCCGCGCGCTCAAGCCCCGGGCGGCCGTGCTGCTGTCCGCCGTGCTCAACATGGCGGGCGCGTTCCTCTCCCTGGCCGTGGCCGCGACGATCGCCAAGGGTCTCGTGGACGCCGGCGCGATCAGCCTCGAAGTCGTCTTCGCCGGGCTGGTGGGCGGCATCGTGTGGAACCTGCTCACCTGGTTGTTCGGGTTGCCGTCGAGCTCGTCGCACGCCCTCGTCGGCGGTGTGATCGGTTCGGTGCTGGCTGCCGCCGGCACCTCCGGCGTCCTCTGGTCCGGCGTGCTGTCCAAGGTGCTCCTGCCCGCGCTGCTGGCGCCGGTCATCGCGATCGGTGTGGCCTCGGTGGGCACCTTCCTCGTGGCCCGCCTGACCCGCGGCATCTCGCAGGACGTCACCACGCGGGGCTTCCGCTGGGGCCAGGTGGGCTCCGCGTCGCTGGTGTCCCTGGCGCACGGCACCAACGACGCCCAGAAGTCGATGGGCATCATCCTGCTGGCCCTCATCACCGCCGGCGCCGTCCCCGCGGACTCCAGCGTGCCGTTCTGGGTGATCGTCTCCTGCGCGTTCTTCATGGCGCTCGGCACCTACCTGGGCGGCTGGCGGATCATCCGCACGCTCGGCAAGGGCCTTGTCGAGATCGACAGCCGCCAGGGCATGGCCGCCGAGACGTCGTCCGCCGCGGTGATCCTGCTCTCGAGCCACTTCGGCTTCTCCCTGTCCACGACGCACGTGGCGACCGGCTCGATCCTCGGCTCCGGTGTCGGCATGCCCGGCGCGAAGGTGCGCTGGGGCGTCGCCGGCCGGATGCTCGCGGCGTGGGGCCTGACGCTGCCGGCGGCCGGCCTCGTCGGTGCGGTGTGCTTCTGGATCCAGCACGTCGTCGGAGGGTTCTTCGGCACCCTGCTGGTCTTCGCGCTGCTGGTCGGCACCTCGATCGCCATCTGGGTGGCCTCGCGGCGCAAGCCGGTCGACCACAACAACGTCAACGAGGAGTGGGACGAGGCCAAGGGCGCCCGCCTGCGGACGTCCGTGGCGACCACGGGCGAGGTCGGCGAGCCGCAGGTCGGGCCTGTCGTCGAAGAACGCCGGGCCTCGGCGATGGCATCCGCGATCTCGACGACCGGCTCGGGCGCGACGAGCACCGACGGCAAGGGGAGGCAGTCATGAACGGACTCGTCGAGTGGAGCGCTCTCGGCCAGGTGGTCGTGGCGGGCCTCGTCCTCGGTGCGGGCATCCCCGCGCTGTTCGCGCTGGGGCTGCGTCTCGTGGCCGGGACCTCGCAGGAGGACCCGGACGCCGCGCAGCGCCGTCGGGCGTTCACCGACACGAAGGGCCCGGTCGTCATCGCGCGGCCCTCGCCCGCCCGGCTCGTCGGCGCGCTGCTCTGTTTCGGCACGGTCGTCGGCGCGGTCGCGGCAGGTCTGGTCTTCCTCGCGGCCGGCGGGCACTCCTGAGCCCGAGCGGGTGAAATCCCGGCGCGACGCGCCGCATGCTGGGACCGAGGGCGATCCAGGCCCGCGTGCGTCTAGGATCCTGCGCGTCAGGTCGCAAGCCTCGCCGATGGCGCATGCCAGAGCCGGGCCGACGACGTAGCCCGAGCTGCGCGTGGGAAAGGTTCTCTGGTTGGGTCAGCGGCCTGCCAGCACGCCTGCACGCGCACTCGGAGCGTCCGTCACGGGGCCGACACCGGAATCGACCCTCTGGAAGGATCTCCATGCGCACAGCACTCAAGCTTGCCGCCACGACGGTGGCAGCGGCCTCGCTCCTGCTCGGTGGCCTCGTGGCACCCGCCTCGGCCGCGACGAGCTCGCCCGTCAACGTCACCTCGGTGTCGGTGAAGCCCAGCTATGGCGGCGCCGCCATCAGCTCGAAGACGAAGTACTACCGGATCACCACCAAGGCGAAGATCTCGGGCCTCGACGGCTGGGCCGACATCTACGGTGACGTGTACCGCGGCAGCAAGCGCGTGGCGTCCAAGGTGGACCTCGGCTACGCGTACCCGGGCGGCAAGAACCTCACCGGCTACCTCACGGCGAAGTCGTCCTGGGGCCGCGGCAAGTTCAAGGTGAAGAACGTCCGCGTCGTCTACGACTCCAAGACCTACAAGGACACGAAGGTCTCGGGCGGCTCGTTCAAGATGAAGTCCGCGATCGACGGCAAGCTCAAGTACGGCAACGTCGTCCACGTGAAGGCCAACGGCAAGAAGAAGACCGTCAAGGTCGGCGTCAAGCAGTACACGTCGAAGAAGGCCTGGGAGCCCTACGCGGGCAAGAAGGTCAAGATCCAGCACAAGGTCGGCGGCAAGTGGAAGACCAAGAAGACCGTCAAGCTCAACAAGAAGGGCAAGGCGACGTACAAGTTCTCCACGAGCAAGCGCGTCAAGTACCGCGTCGTGGTGCCCTCCACCTCCAAGGTGGTCGGCGGTCGGACCGCGGGGACCTCGCGCATCTGACACCGGCGTCGCGTCCCGCGCGACACCACGAAGGCCTCCCAGGGGCCGGGGCGCGTTGCCGCTCCCGCCACGGGAGGCCTTTCGTCGTCCGGCAGCGGCTCGGGCGCTAGTCCCCGAGCGAGGCCTTGGCGGTCAGCACCCGTCCGACGGCGGCATCCACTTTCGCAGCGAACTCGGCGTCGTCCTGGGCCCGGGCCACGAGCGCGTCGGCCATCGCGGGCACGACCGTCGGGTCCGCGGACGCCAGGACGAGGTCCGCACCGGCGCCGACGGCCTCGAGCGCTCGCTCGGCCGGGGCGAGGCCCGTCACCGCCGCGGCCGCCGAGACGTCGTCGGTCACGACTACCCCGTCGAAGCCCAGGTCCTCGCGGAGCAGCCCCACCACCGCCGGGGAGAAGGCTGCCGGGTTCTCCGTGTCGATCCGGGTGTAGACGGCGTTCGAGAGCATGACGAACCGCGCTCCGGCGTCGATCCCGTCGGCGAAGACCTCGACCGACGCGGAGCCTGCGGTCACCGAGTCGTCGGTCACGCGCTCGGTGGTGTCCGTGTTCCGGGTGACGTGCCCCAGGCCGGGGAAGTGCTTGATCACGGGCTCCACGCCCGAGGCCTGCATCCCTGCGGAGAACGCGGTCGCCGAGCGCACCACCGACTGCGCGGTGTTGCCGTAGTTGCGCGAGAAGTAGCCGATCGGTGCGTTGGCGGACTGGTTGTCGGCCGGCACGAGGTCCATCACAGGCGCCAGGTTGAGGTTGACGCCCGCGTCCGCGAGCTCGGCGCCCCAGGCGGTGGCCTCCTCCTCGAGCCGTTCGGCGTCCCACGTCGCCTGCTCCGTCGCCCGCGGCAGCTCGGAGAAGCCGGGACCGCGCAGCACCTGGACCGACCCGCCCTCCTGGTCGGTCGCGACGAGCATCGGCGGCGCGTCGTCCGGCGCTAGGCCGATCGCCGACTCCACGAGCCCGCGCGTCGCCTCGAGACCCGCCTCGCTGCGGCCGTGCAGGAACACGTTGCCCACGTGGTGGTCCTCGATCGCCGTCCGGGTCGCGTCCCCCACGGTCGCGGCGTCGGCGGGTGTCCCCACCACGAGCAGCTGGCCCACCTTCTGCTCGATGCTCCACCCGGCCGCAGGGTCCTGCGGGTCCGGGGTGCCGCCGTCGGGCACCGCGGACGGCGAGGGCAGCGGGACCGGGGTGCCCGACGGCGAGGGACCGGTCGCGCTGCCGGGGCCGGACCGCTCGGGGGAGGGGGTCGGTGCGGGCTGCGACCCCGGGCTGCCGCAGGCGGCGAGGGCCGCGCAGGTGAGCGCGACCAGCGCGGCCGTCCGGCGTCTCACGGGCCCGAGGTCGGGGCCGAGTCCCGGTGCGCGAGCGTGGAGAGGGCGTCGCGCCAGTGCTGCTCGGAGCGGGTGGCGTGCTCGGCGGTGTCGATGTTGCCCTGCTGCACCGTCACCTGGGTGCCGCCGTCGTCGGCCACGAGGGTGATGCGGATCTCGTGGTAGCTCGCGGGGACGTCGGGGAGCTCGCTGAGCGGCGAGTAGTGCGTGAAGTGCAGCAGGTGCGGGCGGTCGACGGCGATGACCTGGCCCTTGTCGGCGAACTGGCGGCCGAAGAAGTGGCCCTCGAACGTGATCGGGCTGCCGGGTCGGAAGTCGGTCTCGATGTTGGCGCCGAGCATCCAGCGGGCGCCCGGGTGCATCAGCTCGTTCCAGACCCGTTCCGGCGGCTCGGCGACGTGGGTCGAGGCGGTGGCGGTGAACCCGGTGGCGTGCTCGGTCGTCATGGCGGCTCCTGGGCTGGTGAGCGGGCGGGCCGCCCCGTCGCGGCCTGTCAGCACGACCGTAACGCGCCGGTCGTGACCCGGCCGAATCGGGCGTCCCGGTTCCGTGCGGCCGTCCAGTCCGGTGTGTCCGTTCCGCTCTGCGAGACCGTTCCGCTCCGCTCTGGCCGTTTTACCGATGTCGGTAGTTCGTGTCGAGATCGGTAGTGCGCACTACCGATCTCGACACGAACTACCGACATCGGCAAAACGTTGGAGGCTGCCGGTGGAGAGAGGTCGCCCGCAGGCCGCGCAACGGTTCTCGGCGGTCCACTGTGGCGGTCGTCCACAGGGCAGCGCAGAGGCGCCGCGCGCACCGTCGGCCGGCGCCAAGGTGCCTGCATGACGACCGAGATTCTCATCGCACGCGAGCATCACCGCCTCCGTCTTCGTGAAGCGCTCCGGAACGGCTCTATCGAGAGGTTGCGCCACGGCGCCTACCGGCTGAAGCAACCGAGCAAGGACGCGCGGGCGGTCGCCGAACGCAAGCGGGCGCTCGACCGGATCCGCGCTGTCCACCGCCAGCTGCGTGCTGAGCACGTCTTCAGCCATGACAGCGCCGCGCTCCTCTGGGGCATGCGCTGCTGGCGGTCTCCCGCGAAGATCCACGTGCTGCAGGCATATCGGGCCGGCAAGGCTGCCGCCCAGGACATCGTCCGACGGCGCCCGCTGCCGCTGACGGTCGCGACGGTCGACGACATCCCGGTGACGGACCGCGCCGAGACCGTGGCCGACTGCCTGCGGACCATGCCTCCGCTGGACGGGCTCGTCCTGCTCGACGGCGCACTGGCGAACGGGCTCGACGAGGGCCGGGTGCGCGAGCACGTGGAGCGGAGGAACAAGCAGAGAGGGCGGGCGATCGCGAGGCATCTTCTCAGCCTGGCCGACCCTGGGGCCGAGTCCGCCTGGGAGTCGTTCATCCGCTATCTCGCGGCGCATGCGGGCCTCCCGCGCCCGCGGACACAGCTGCCGGTCGAGACCGCGGAAGGGCTGTACCGCGTGGACCTCGGCTGGCTCGACCACGGCGTGCTCGCCGAGTTCGACGGTCAGATCAAGTATGTCGACGGGGCCTTCGGGGCGGAGTACGACGCGGACGCGGCACGGTTCGCGGAGAAGCTTCGCGACGATGCGATCACTGCCGCGACCGGTGTGCGGCCGCTGCGCTTCACAGCGAAGGACGGTTCCGTCAGAGCGATGCGCAAGCTCGTCGCGGCGTTCCCCGGGGACGTGCGGCGTGCTGCGCGGATCGACCCGTTGCTGCCCTTCCCATCCTGACCCGTGTGCCGTTCTACCGATGTCGGCAATCCGTGTCGAGATCGGTAGTGCGCACTACCGATCTCGACACGAATGACCGACATCGGTAAAACGCATCACAGGGCGGTGACGACGGCCTCGACGAACGCGTCCACCGCGGCGGCCGGGGTGTCCCACGAGCACATCCAGCGCACCTCGACCCGGTCCGGGGTCTCGCCGGGAGCCCAGTCGTAGAACCGCGCCCGCTCGCGCACCCGGTCGGCCGCCACTCTCGGCAACGTCGCGAACACCGCGTTCGCCTCGACGGGCCGCGTGATGCGCACGCCGCCGACGGCGGAGCTCACCTCCGGCGCGGATGCTCCACCCGGTGCCGGGTCGAGCGCCCCGGCGGCGTCCAGGCCGTCCCGCAGCCGGGCCGCCATCGCGTTGGCGTGCACGGCGTTGCGCCACCACAGCGGTTCGACGGCGGTGTCTGCGCCGAGAACACCGGTGCCGCGGGCACCGGCGCCCGCGGCACCTGCGGCACCCGCCGCGACCGGTTCCGCCGCGACGCCGCCGCCCACCGGCGCACCCGGCTCTCCGAGCAGCGCCAGGAGCTGTGCCGAGACGAACCGCGCCTTCGACGCGAGCTGCATCGTCGACTTGCGCAGGTACGGCACCGCGGCGGCCGCGCGCCGCCGCAACCCAGCGCCGTCGTACCCTGCGCCGTCGTACCCTGCGCCGTCGTACCCGGGGGTGGCGTCGTCCGGCCCGAGCACCACGACGGCCTCGCCGATCATGCCGCCGATCTTGGCGGCACCCAGCGAGACGACGTCGACGCCGAGGTCGGTGGTGAGCGCGCGCAGGGAGCAGCCGAGCGCGGCGGCGGCGTTGGCGAGCCGTGACCCGTCCACGTGCACCGCCATGCCGAGCGAGTGCGCGGTGTCGGTCAGCGCCCGCAGCGCCTCGACGGAGTAGACGGTTCCGAGCTCGGTGGACTGTGTGAGTGACAGCACACCGGGGTGGGCGCGGTGCACGTCGTGGCGCTGCCCGGCCCACCGTTCCACGTGGAACGGCTCGATCCGCCCGTCCACCGAGGGGCAGGGCAGCATCTTGAGCCCGCCGACCCGCTCGGGCGCACCGTTCTCGTCGGTGTTGACGTGCGCGACGTCGGAGGTCACCACGCCGCCCCAGCGCTCCGACAGCGCCATGAGGGAGACGACGTTCGCGCCGGTGCCGTTGATCAGCGGGAACGCGACCGCGCCGGGGCCGAACACCTCGGCGACGCGGGTGCCGAGGCGTGCCGTCCACGGGTCGTCCCCGTAGGCGACGGCGAACCCGGCGTTGGCGGCGGTGATCGCGGCGAGCACCTCGGGATGGGTGCCGGCGTAGTTGTCGGACGCGATCGGCGGGAGCGGCGTGGTCACCGGACCAGGCTAGGACCCGGCACGGCGCGTCGTGACGTGTCGTGATCCACAGCGTGGTCCGGAACGGCGACGAGGCCCCGAGCGTCATAACCTCGAGAGCGGGTGTCGACACGCCCACCGAGCCGGAGCCCGCCCCCGGGAGCCGGTGAATCATCGTCGTTCCGGCGCCTCGAGCGGCCGGATGTCTGGAGCTCGAGTGTCTGGAAACGCCACCATCAGGTTCGCCAACGTCGCGTTGCTGTCCGTGACGAGCCGGCTGCCGTCGCGGGTCACGACCTCCGCCGAGGTGCAGGAGCGCCTGGCGCCGGCTCTGTCGCGCCTGAAGCTCCCGGTCACGCTGCTGGAACGGGTCGCGGGCGTGGAGGCCCGGCGCAACTGGGGTCCGGGGGAGGACGCGAACACCGCGACGATCGCGGCGGGCGTCGAGGCGCTGGACGCCGCGGGGGTGGAGCCGGACGACGTCGGCCTGCTCATCAACACCTCGGTGACGCGCAAGCACCTGGAGCCGTCGGTGGCGGTAGGGCTGCACCACGGGCTGGGGCTGCCGAGCTCGGCGGTGAACTTCGACGTGGCGAACGCCTGCCTGGGCTTCATCAACGGCATGAGCATCGCGGCCGGGATGATCGAGTCGGGGCAGGTGCGGTACGCGATGGTGGTCGCGGGCGAGGACGCCGACGACATCCAGGACGTGACGGTCGAGCGCCTGCTGCGTGACGGCGTCAGCCGCGAGGACTTCATGACGGAGTTCGCGTCGTTGACGCTCGGCTCAGGCTCTGCCGCGGCGGTGCTGGGCCGTGCGGACGAGCATCCGCAGGGCCACCGTGTGCTTGGCGGCGTGACGCGGGCCGCGACGCAGCACCACCTGATGTGTGTGGGCAGCACGGAGGGCATGTTCACCGACGCCCAGGGGCTCCTCGAGGGTGGTCTGGAGCTGGTGGTCGACGCCTGGAAGGACGCCACGGCCGACTGGAGCTGGGGTGCGATGGACCGCTACATCACCCATCAGGTCTCGCGCGTGCACACGAACGCGATCGTGGAGGCCGTGGGGCTGGACCGCTCGGTGGTGCCGACCACGTTCGGTCACCTGGGGAACGTGGGTCCGGCGTCGGTCCCGATGACGCTGGTCGAGCAGCAGGACTCGTTGACTCCCGGCGAGCGTGTGCTGCTCATGGGTGTCGGCTCGGGCATCAACACGGCGATGATGGAGCTTGCGTGGTGAGCTCGGGCGGGGGCACGGTCCCGCCGGGTCTGCCCGGACTCGATCCACGGTTCAGCCACGTGCTGCGCGTGCCCGACGGCGGTGGCGCGGCCACGCACGGGCGGGTGGCCGAGTGGCACTACCTGGACAACGGACCGGAGCTGGCGGCGCGGGGGATCGAGCCGGTGGGCACGGTGCTGGCCGTGCACGGCAACCCGACGTGGTCCTACCTGTGGCGGGATCTGCTGAACCTCGCGACGGAGACGGCGGTGGCCGAGGCCGCGGCGACGGGCGAACGTCCTGGTGGTGTGCCCGACGCGTGGCGGGTGGTCGCCGTCGACCAGCTCGAGATGGGGTTGTCGGCGCGCAGCGGAGGTGTGCGGTCGCTGCCCGAGCGTGTGGCGGGTCTGGGGGCGTTCACCGACGCGCTCGGTCTGAACGGGCCGGTGGTCACGCTGGGGCACGACTGGGGCGGCGTGGTCTCGCTCGGCTGGGCGGTGGACCACCCGGACCTGCTCGCCGGTGTCGCGCTGCTGAACACCGCGGTGCACCAGCCCGCGGACGTGCCGATCCCGGCGGCTCTGCGGCTCGCGCTGGCACCGCCGGTGCACCGCCTGGGCACCAGCACCACGCGGGCGTTCCTGGAGACGACGCTCGCGCTGGCGCACCCCCGCCTGCCGTCTGCCGTCGCGGACGCGTACCGGCTGCCGTACCGGACGGCGGGCGACCGGGCAGGGATCGAGGGGTTCGTCGCGGACATCCCCGCGACCGCGGAGCACCCGAGCCGGCCGGAGCTGGACCGCATCGCGGCGGGCGTCGCGGCACTGAAGGTGCCCGCGCTGCTGCTGTGGGGTCCGCGTGACCCGATCTTCTCCGACCGCTACCTCGACGACCTGATCGAGCGTCTGCCGCACGCGCGGGTCCACCGGTTCGAGGGGGCGGGGCACCTGATCGCGGAGGACGTGGACTACGCGGGTCCGGTGCTGGACTGGCTGGGGTCGGGGGCCTCGGGCGCGGACGCGTTCACGGGCCCTGGGGGGCCCTCCACTTCGGGTTTGACGTCCGCGCCCGAGGCCCCCGACCCTGCGTCCGGGCCGGCCGTCTCGCCGTCGGGCAGCGCGTTCCGGCCGATGTGGGCGGGTCTGGACGAGCGGGCCGGCGACGACGCGACGCGCTCCGAGGCTGCCGTCCTCGACATGTCCGGCTCGGGCCCGGCCACGGTGAGCTGGGGGGCGCTGGACCGTCAGGTGCGACGGATCGCCGCCGGGCTGCACTTGATCGGCGTCCGTCGGGGCGACCGCGTGTCGCTGCTGGTCCAGCCGGGCCCGACGCTCACGGCGCTGGTCTACGCGTGCCTGCGCATCGGCGCGGTCGTGGTCGTGGCGGACGCCGGGCTCGGGATCCGCGGGCTGACCCGTGCGCAGCGGGGCGCCTGGCCGCAGTACCTCGTCGGGCGGACGACGGCGCTCGCGGCCGCGCGAGCCTTCGGCTGGCCGGGGGTGCGGATCTCGGCCGACCCGCTCGACCCGGTCCGGCGGCGCGCGCTGGGCGTGGACCACGAGCTGGTCGACGTCGCCCGTGCGGGCGAGGGGCTCGACCTGCCACCCGAACCCGGGCCTGACGACGAGGCGGCCGTGCTCTTCACGTCCGGCTCGACCGGTCCGGCCAAGGGGGTGGTCTACACGCACGCCCGGCTCTCGGCGCTGCGCGACGTGCTGGCCGCGCACTTCGGGGTTGGTGCGGAGACGGGCCTGGTGACCGGGTTCGCGCCGTTTGCGCTGCTCGGCCCGGCACTGGGCACGCGGTCGGTCACACCGGACATGGACGTGTCCGCGCCGCGCACCCTGACGGCCGGGGCGGTGGCTGCCGCCGTGCGCGCCTCGGACGCCCGCATGGTGTTCCTCTCCCCGGCGGCGATCCTCCACGTGGTCGACACCGCCGGGGAGCTCGACGCCGCGGACCGGGACGCGCTCGAGCGGGTCGAGACGTTCCTGTCCACCGGGGCGCCGATCAGCGCCGAGATGCTCACCGCGGTCCAGGCCCTCATGCCGCACGCCGCCGCGCACACCCCCTACGGGATGACGGAGTGCATGCTGGTCACCGACATCACCCTGGAGGGCATCCGCGCCGCGGCCACCGCTCCCGACGACGGCGTGTGCGTCGGCCGCCCGATCGTGGACGACGCAGCGGGCGGGGTGACCATCAGCGCGCTGGACGCCGACGGCGCGGCGACCGGGGCGCCGTCGTCGGCCGAGGTGCCCGGTGTGCTGGGCGAGGTGCTGGTGCGCGCGCCGCACCTCAAGGAGCGCTACGACCGCCTGTGGCTCACCGACGTCGCCGCCGAGCGGGACACGCCGCCCGGGCACTGGCACCGCACGGGGGACGTCGGGCACCTGGACGCCGAGGGCCGGCTGTGGATCGAGGGGCGGCTCTCGCACGTGCTGACCACGGCCGACGGGCCGCTCGCGCCGGTGGGGCCGGAGCAGTCGATCGAGCGCGCGCCGGGCGTGCGGCGTGCGGCGGTGGTCGGCGTCGGCCCCGCCGGGGTGCAGCAGGCGGTCGCCGTGGTGGAGCCTCCGGCCGACGCCGGGCGACGGGACCGCCGGGCCGGGCTCGCGCCGCAGGAGCTCGACGCGGCGGTCCGGGCGTCGTCGTCGGTGGCGCTCGCGGCCGTGCTCGTGGTGCCGCAGATGCCCACGGACGTGCGCCACAACTCGAAGATCGACCGGGCGCGGCTCGCGCGGTGGGCCGACGGCGTGCTGGCCGGGGGTCGGGTGTCCGCACCGTGACCGTGCTGGTCACCGGCGCTTCGGGGCTGCTGGGCGGCGCGGTGGCGCGGCTGCTGGTGGAGCGCGGCGAGCAGGTGCGCACCCTGCAGCGCAGCCTGTCCGGCGTGCCCGGTGCCGAGGACGTCGCCGGTTCGGTGACCGACCCCGCCGTCGTGGCGCGAGCGGTGGACGGGGCCGACGCCGTCGTGCACCTCGCGGCGAAGGTGTCGCTGGCGGGCGACCCGGCCGAGTTCGAGCGCGTCAACGTGCGGGGCACGGAGGTGCTGCTGGATGCCGCCGAGCGGGCGGGTGTGCGGCGGTTCGTGCAGGTGTCGTCGCCGTCGGTAGCGCACGCCGGGGCGTCGCTGGTGGGCGTCGGCGCGGAGCCGGCCGACCCGGCGCGGGCGCGCGGCGAGTACGCCCGCACGAAGGCGGCCTCGGAGGTGCTGGCGCTGTCCCGCGACCGCGGTCCTGCCGGGCGAGCGTCTCTGCCCGGCCCTCATCAGGGGGCGGGGGCCGCGCAGGGACGCTCGCAACCAGGGGACGACGGCGGTACCCCGGCCGGGGACGACGACTTCCGCGTCGTGGCGGTCCGGCCGCACATCGTGTGGGGGCCGGGGGACACGCAGCTCGTCGAGCGGGTGATCGACCGCGCGGCGAGGGGACGGCTGCCCCTGCTGGGGCACGGGGCGGCGCTCATCGACACCACCTACCTCGACAACGCGGCCGCGGGGATCGTGGCGGCGCTCGACCGGCTCGGCGACCGCCCGGACGCGGTGCGCGGCCGGGCCTACGTGCTGACCAACGGCGAGCCGCGCACGGTGGCCGACCTGCTCACCGGCATCTGCCGGGCGGGCGGCGTCGAACCGCCGCGGTGGCGCGTGCCGGCCGGGCTGGCACGGACGGCCGGCGGGCTGGTCGAGGCCGTCTGGCGTGTGCGACCCGGCGCCGACGAACCGCCGATGACGCGGTTCCTCGCCGAGCAGCTCTCCACCGCCCACTGGTTCGACCAGCGGGCCGTGCGGGCCGAGCTCGGGTGGCGCCCCGCGGTGAGCATCGACGAGGGGATGCGGCGGCTGGCCGCGCACTACGGCGGCACGGCGGGCTGACCGCTCCTGACCAGGGTTGGTCGGGTCTCGGTCAGAGGGTGCGGACGTGCGCCGAGAGCCATTCGGCGATCGACGGCAACGGCAGGTGATCCCCGGCGATCGTGAGGATGAGATCGACCATCTCGTCCTGGTCGGACTCCAGGCGCAGACCGTTCAGGGCGTAGAAGACATCGGTGAGCACCAGGGACAAGCGCTTGTTGCCGTCGACCAGGGGATGCAACCGGTTGGCCGAGTCCATCATCGCGGCCGCCTTGAGGTGCAGCCCGTCGTACAGCTCGACCTCGTACATGTGTGCACGAGGGCGCTGGACCACGGAGTCGAGCATGCCGAGGTCACGGACGGCCCAGCCGCCTCGCTCCACGATCCGCAGGGCGTCCGACAGCGTGACGTAGCGGGTCACGCGAGCTTGTCGAGGGCAGGCTGCCAGCGGTCGAACGCCTCGGCGACGAAGGCATCGATGCGTTGGTCCTCCGCGTTCTCGAGCAGACGTTCGAGCGCCTCGGCCTGCGTGATGTGCTGAGCCTCGGCGCGCTCACGCAGGCGGTCGCGCAACGCCACGGGGACCTTGATCGTCGTCATGCCGGAAACGTTCATACTCCTGATCATACCGACGTCCCGGCGCGGAAATCGGGTTGGCCCGGTCGACACCGTCCGGCAGAATCCCGGCATGTCGTTGATCCTGCGCCCGCCCCGACCCGACGACGAGACCGTGCTGCGCCGTCTGCACGCCGAGCTCGCCCCCGAGGGCTTCGAGTTCCTGCTGGCCGAGGGCACCTGGGACGAGGTGCTCGAGCAGATCCGGCGCGAGTCCGCCGGCACCGACCTCCCGCCGGGCCGCGTCCGCGCCGACTTCCTCGTGGCCGAGGTCGACGGCGAGCCGGTGGGACGCGTCTCGATCCGGTATGCGCTCACCGACTTCCTGCGCGAGGTCGGCGGGCACATCGGCTACGGCGTGGCACCGGCGCACCGCCGCCAGGGGTACGCCACCGAGATCCTCCGGCAGTCGCTCGCGCTGCTCGCCGAGTCCGGCGTGGACCGCGCCCTGGTGACCTGCGACGAAGACAACGTCGGGTCCGCCGCCGTCATCGAGGCGTGCGGCGGCGTGCTGGAGGACGTGCGCGCCGTCGAGGGCGTGGCGCCCAAGCGTCGGTACTGGATCGAGACCCGGGCCGCCGTCGCCGCCTGACGGACGGCGCTCAGACCGTGAGGTCGACCCAGACCAGGCGGTGGTCGCTGCTCGGGAACGGGTAGGTCCCGGTCAGGCGGGACAGCGGGTCTTCGAGCGTCGGCCAGAACACGCCGGCGTCGCGCACGCGCAGCCCGTGCTTCGACGGGAGCACGTAGTCGGCGCGCAGGTTGCCGGGCGCGGTGTCGGCGAAGTCGGCCGTGTCGTACGCCGGGTCACCGGTGTGCGCGTCGTTGGCGCCGCCCTGGAGTGCGCTGGCCTCGACGGCACCGGTCGACGCCGGCAGCGGGTCGGTGATGCGCCGGTGCTCCAGGAGCTGGTCGATAGCGACGTCGTACGAGTCGCCGTCGTGCGGGTCGGCGTTCTGGTCGCCGAGGATCACGAACCGGTCGCCGCCGCGCAGACCGCCGCGGCCGCCGTCGTCGTCCTCGATGTAGCGCGAGGCCTTGCCGGGGGTGACGTAGTCCGCCCAGAAGCGGATCTCGTCGTGGTTGCGGCGTCCGTTGCGGTCTTCGGGGCCGTCGAAGGTGGGCGGCGTGGGGTGCGAGGCGAGGACGTGCACCGTCTTGCGGCCGACGCGGATCGGTACGTCCCAGTGCGACTTGCTCGACAGGCGGACCACCTCGAGCTCCTCGGGGCTGAACCAGTCGGCGGGCTCGGGGGTGTCCGGGTCGTCCGGGAGCAGGGCGCCCGGCATGTCCTTCCACAGGAAGTGCTGGAACGTGCGGACGCCGTCCGTGGCGATCGGATACTTGGACAGCACGACCATGCCGTACTGGCCGGGGAAGTCGCCGAACCCGAAGGCGTCGTCGCCACCGCCGACCGTGCCGTCGTTGTTGAGGTCGAACCCGCTCGGGATCCCGGTGTTCGACGGCGCCGAGTAGGCGTAGCGGTACTCCACAGGGTCAGCGCCGCCCTGGCCCACCTCGAGGTAGTTCTCGCGGAAGAGGTCGACGGCGGTGCCCGCGGCGTCGAAGTCGAACTCGTTGAGCAGCACCACGTCCGGGTTCGCGCGCTGGATGACCTCCGCGACCGTGGCCGCCTGCGCGTCGTCGCCCGTGGCCAGGTCCGCCTGCAGCTCGCCTTCCGTGGCGCGGTTGAGCGACAGGTTGTACGTCGCGACGCGCAGCGTCTCGGCCTTCTTGCCGTGACCGTGGCCGCCCCCGTGGTGGCCGGGGCCGCCGTGGCCCTGGCCGGCGTCGCCGACGGCCGCCGGCGCGAGCGCGGCCGACAGCGCCACGGCGAGCGCGGTGGCGGCAGACAGGGTGGTGCCTCGTCGCATCGTCATGGCGCCACGGTAGGGGGCGGGGGTGACATCGGGACGACGGCGGGGTGTCGCCTGCGTGACGGGTGCCGGCAGCGTCACACGGACGCGGTCCTCAGCTCGCGCGGTCCACGAGCAGCGCCAGGCGGACGCGGTTCACGCCGAGCTTCTGGCAGGCCTTGCCCAGGTGGGTCTTCACCGTCGCCTCGCCCAGGTACAGGCGCCCGGCGATCTCGATGTTGGACAGCCCCTCGGCCGCGCAGCGGGCGATCTCGAGCTCGCGGTCGGTGAGGAGGGCCAGCTGGTCCTGCGCCTCCCGCCGGCCACGCGCCGTCGGCGCCGCGGCCACCTGCTCCATCACCACACGGGCCGCGCGAGGGGACAGCGCGCCGTCGCCGGACGCCACGGCCTCGACGGCGGCCACCAGCTCGTCCGGCCCGGCGTCCTTGGCGAGGAACCCGGCCGCACCGGCGTGCACGGCGTCCAGGATGGTCGACTCGGTGTCGAACGAGGTCATGGCGACGACGCCGGGCGGGTCCGGCAGCCCGACGACCGCCGCGGTGGCCCGCACCCCGTCCATGCGCTCCATGCGCAGGTCCATGAGCACGACGTCCGGGTGGTGCGCCTGCACCGCGGGCACCACCTCGTCGCCGTCGGCGGCCTCCGCGACGACGTCGATCCCGCGCTTCGTCAGGATCTGCCGCAGGAAGCTCCGCACCATCGCGTCGTCGTCGACGACCAAGACCCTCACCACGACGTCGACAGTAGCGCCCACCTGCGACATCGCCAGGGCCGGCCCGCGGGACGGGCCCACCGAGCGGATCTAGGAGGCCGCCGCCCACGGCAGGTGGACGCGCACGAGGAACGTGCCGTCGTCCTGCCATCCGGCGTCGAAGGTGCCGTCGAGCGCCTCGCACCGTTCGCGCATCCCGAGGATCCCGGAGCCGCTGCCCGGCACGGCGTCCGGTGCGGGCGCCGACGACGGCGGGTTGCGCACGGTGATGTCGATGCCGTCCCCGGGACGGGCCCGGACGTTCACCGCGACCCGGGAGCCGGGGGCGTGCTTGGTGGCGTTGGTCAGCGACTCCTGGACGACCCGGTACACGGTGCGGGTGAGGGTCGCCGGCGCGGAGTCCCCGTCGGAGACGAAGACCGTCGCGACCAGGTCGACGCCGCGCTCGCGGGCCGCGTCGAGCAGGTCGGCGAGGTCGGCCAGCGACCAGGAGCGGGCGGCGTAGCCGTCCGCCCCCTCGCGCAGGGACGTGATGAGCGTGCGCATCTCCTCCAGCGCGTGGTGCGCCGAGGCGCGCATCGACCGGGCGGCGTCCCCGATCTCGCCGTCGTCGGACGACACCTCGAGCGCCGACGCCTGAAGCGACATCAACGAGAGCTGGTGGGCCACCGTGTCGTGCATCTCCCGGGCGATGAGGTCACGCTCCTCCTGCCGGGAGAGCTCCGTCTGCAGAGACTGCGACTGCTGTTGCCAGGTAGCGGCCCGGCCGGCCTCGGCCACGGCCACGGCGCGGGCGGCGTCCGCGTCCGCGTCGGCTCGGGTCGCCCGGCGGCGCAGCAGCCCGACCCCGACGGCGAGCCCGAGCGCGAGCGCCCCGAGGATCGTGTACCCGAGCGGCGACATGTACGTCATCGGGCCGCCGTCCTCGAAGGTCGCCGAGAAGATGACGTTCTCCTGGGTGCGGGAGCCGTCGCGCCAGAACGTGGCGACGAGCGCGGCCGCGGTGGCGCCCCCGCACAGCAGGCTCCGGCGCCAGTCGGTGCGGGCCACCACCCAGGGCAGCGCGATCAGCGGGGCGACGGCGCCGAGCGGGCTCACGACGCCGATCACCGCCGTCGCGAGACACACCACGACGGGGTGCCGCTGCCGCCACACCATCGCCGTCGCGACGCCGCCGGCGACCAAGAACCACAGGATGTCTGCCGCGAGCTGCGCGTCCGTCGGCGTCTCCGGCGAGGCCATGGCGAGGCCGGTCATCGCGCAGAACCAGGCGACGACGACGGCGCCGATGGTGCCGAGGACGTTCCAGACGGTGCGGCCCCGGCGGCGGGGCGGCGGGTGCGGGGCGACCGGCAGGGGCGTCGCGGGTCGCGGCGGCGGGGGTGGGGCGCCGTATCCCGTCCAACCGCCGCCGTACCCGGGCGGCGGACCGCCGGGCGGGGGAGGGGGCGATGGCGGGTGCATGCGGTGAGCGTACGAGAAGCCTCCGACGGCGGCGTCCCCGGATCGGCTCGTGCTCCTCGCGCGGGCTCCACCGTTCGGCTCGGCGGGCCGACCCGATCAGGGGATCCGAGGCGGTGGCGCCGAGGCGCACGATCGTGCCGTTCGCATCCGACCCATCCGCTCAGGAGACACCATGTCCATGCAGCAGCCCGACCCGTCGCAGCAGCAGCCCTCGTCCTTCGGCCCGCCTCCCGCCGGCTCCGCACCGGGCGGTGCCGCGCCGTCGTCGGCCCCGTCGCCGTACGGTCAGCAGCCGCCGTACGGTCAGCCCGCTCAGGGCTGGGCGCCGCCGCCCCCGGCGCCCGAGAAGCGCAAGAGCTGGTTTGCCCGGCACAAGGTCCTCACGGGCCTCGGCGCGCTCGTCGGCGTCGCGATCGTCGGGGCGCAGCTGGGCGGCGGGGACGAGGACCCGGCCGTGGCCGACGGCGGCACGACCGTCGTCGAGGACGCCGCCGCAGACACGCCCGCCGACGACGGCGGCGCGGCTGACGAGGATGCCGCGGCCGAGGAGGATGCCGAGGAGCCTGCCGCGGCCGACCTGCCCGGCTTGGGTGACGCCGTGCGCGACGGCAAGTTCGAGTTCACCGTCACCGAGCTGGAGGACGGCGTCAAGCAGATCGGCGACGACTTCCTCAACGAGAAGGCGCAGGGCCAGTTCGTGCTGGTCCACATGACGGTGGAGAACATCGGCGACGAGGCGCAGTACTTCGACGGCGACTCGCAGGAGCTTGTCGACACGAAGGGGCGGACCCACTCCGCAGACACCGGGGCGGCGATCTACCTCGAGGACTCGAACAGCTTCCTCAACGAGATCAACCCGGGCAACACCGTCGACGGCGTGGTCGTGTTCGACCTGCCGAAGAAGGCCACCCCGGCCACGCTCGAGCTGCACGACTCGATGTTCTCGGACGGGGTCGAGGTCTCGGTGAAGTGATGGCCGCGGCAGGCAGCCGGGCGCGGCGGTTCAGCAGGTTCGAGACAGCTCGACGATGGCGTCCGCCGCCCAGGCCGCGTCTTCGGGCGTCGTCTTCCACGAGGCCACGCTGATCCGCATGGCCGTCGTGGAGTACGACCCGACGTCGCTCAACGGGTGCTGCCTCACCCCGCGTCTCCAGGGCGACGGAGATCTCACCCACCCGGCGATGAACGGAGAGGGTGAAATCGCGTGACCACGGCGACCATTTCTTGGTTTCTGGCTGGACTCGGAACGGCGATCGGGTATGAATCACCCATGGTTCGTTCCTTTCCGCCGGAGCCGCGGTTCCCCGACGACGGCGGATCGGAGCGCGCGGTGTGGGAGGCGCTGTGCGAGCAGCTCCCCGACGAGGCGGTCGTGTTCCACGGAGTGCACCTCCAGGAGGACGAGCAGGAGTACGAGATCGACCTGGTGGTCGCGTGGCCCCGGGTCGGCGTCGCGGCGATCGAGGTCAAGGGCGGCCACATCGAGCGCGCGGACGGTATCTGGTACCAGGGCAGCGGCACCCACCGGCACCGCATCGACCCGGTGGCGCAGGTTCAGGGTGCACGGCATGCGCTGCAGGCGCTCCTGCGCGAGCGGGGCACGCTCGCCGGGTCGTCCCGCACGGCGCACCTGGTGGCGTTTCCGCACCGGTACGTGCCGAGTACGTGGGACGCACTCGACCTGCCGCGTGAGATGTTGATCGACCGGGGTGACGTCGAATCCGGCGGAGGCGTGGCCCAGCGCGTCAAGCACGCGATCGAGCGTCACGGCCAGGGGCACTTCCCGCTGGACGACGCCGCGGTGGGCGAGCTCGTCGACGCGATCGCCGGCGGGTTCCCGAGCCAGTCGGAGAACCTCACGCGAGCGATCGAGCACGAGACACGGCTCGAGCAGATGACGCGCGACCAGGCGCGCATCCTCGACGCCCTGGGTCAGGTGCGGCGGATGCGCGTCGTCGGAGGCGCCGGGTCCGGCAAGACGTACCTCGCGCTGGAGCAGGCACGACGGCGGACAAAGGCCGGCGAGCGGGTGGCCCTGCTGTGCTACTCGCGCGGCCTCGGACGGTACTTCGAGCGGGTCACCGCTACCTGGCCACGGCGGGAGCGCCCCGCGTACGTCGGCCTCTTCCACGACCTGCCGCTCTCCTGGGGTGCCACCGGTGGGCGGGACGACGACCCCGAGTACTGGGAGCGTGATCTTCCGCTCGAGCTCGGCCGGCTGGCGGGCGAGCGGGCCGCGGGCGACCTGTTCGACGCCGTCGTCGTCGACGAGGCGCAGGACTTCGGTGACCTGTGGTGGCCGTCGCTGCTGCAGTGCCTGCGCGACCCGGGCGACGGCGGGGTCTACGTGTTCCTGGACGACGCGCAGCGCGTCTTCCCCCGGGACGGTCGGGTGCCGCTCGAGCTGGTGCCCGTCGCCCTGGACGAGAACCTGCGCTCCACCAAGCAGATCGCCCAGGTCTTCGGTGCCCTGTCGGACGACGTGGTGAAGCCGCGAGGGCTCGACGGCCCGCTCGTGCGGGTGGTGGACGTGCCCGCCACTGCGGCGCTGGAAGCTGCGGACGACGCGGTCGAGGCCCTCCTCGAGGAGGAGTGGCCGCCCGGCGACGTGGCGCTGCTCGCTACCGGGCGCCGGCACCCCGAGCAGGTCAACGAGGTGGCCCTCGGCGGGTACGCCGAGTACTGGGATGCCTTCTTCGCTGCCGAGGACGTGTTCTACGGGCACGTGCTCGGTTTCAAGGGACTCGAACGACCGGTGGTGGTGCTCGCCGTCAACGGGGTGCGCGATCTCGGACGAGCGCGAGAGATGTTGTACACGGGGCTGTCGCGGGCACGGACGCTGCTCGTGGTGGTCGGGGACCGGCAGTGGATCGAGGAGGTCGGCGGAGAGGCTGTTCGGCGACGGCTCGAGAAGGCCGAGGTGTGGGCAGATGTGTCATAGCCGAAGAGCGACCTGGCTGCCATCGGACAGGCGTTCGGTGCGACTATCAGCGTCTGCCCGACGGTGGACTGGTCGAACTGATCTTCCCGATGGTCACGACGTCACGTGGATCGTTGGGCGAGCCAGATCGCGTGGTCGACCATCCACGGGGTGACCTTGCGCTCGGCGGTGGAAAGGCGTCCTGACAGCCCTCGCAGCACAGCCTTCGCTCCCCGTATGTCGGTGTCGACGCCGTACCTGCCGAGGAAGCGGAGGACCATGCGGTCCGGTTTCACCAGGTCGTCGTCGCCGACGAGCATCCAGAAGTAGTCGGTTCGGACCCCGTCCCCTGGAATCGCGCGCAGCGCGGTCGAGACCTTCTCGACCCGCTCGTCGTCGACCAGCGCTTCGCGGGTGTCGGCGAGCGTGTCGATGCCGTGGCCGAGCAGGATGTCGGCGTAGCGGATGGCCGCCTCGGACTTCCGGATGCCGTTGGTCGTCGAGGTGAGGTGCTGGGAGGTGGCTCCGCGCAGTGCGGCCTCGTCCGGGAACGTGCGCCGGAAGGCGCTCAGCGGCAACGGGTCCGAGGCGACCGGTTCGTCGGTCGACACGACGGGACGCTTGTCGCCCGCGAGTGCGGCGACGCGGCGCACCATGGGGGCCACGTGGGTGTCGTAGTTGACGCCGATCGACCAGACGGCGTCGAGCAGGCAGTACGAGACGCTCGTCCAACGGCGTTCCCGAGGACGGAGCTCCAGCTCCTGCACTGCTTCGAGCAGCTCGTTCGTGAGGGCCGTCTCGGCGTCCTGCATCGCGTCCACATCCCGTTCATCGACGTGCCGCGGTTGCCACGGCTCCCGTCATCGTGCCGTCTTGTGGCGTCGCTGCCAGTCCGGCCACGCCGGGCGACAGACCGGTAAGCGGGTGAAACCAGCGGTCTCCTGTTGCACATGTGCAGTTACTGCGCAGACACTATCGGTATGACGACGAACCAGGACGGACGAGCCCGGCTTCGCCTCGACGCCGCCCGTGCGGCCTTGAGCGAGGCCTCCGACGCTGCTCCCGGTGACGGTGTCGAGCCCCTCGCCCGAGCGAGGACTCTGCTCGACACCGCGTTGGACGAGGCGATGGCAGAGGCTCTGCTCGCTGGCAGGTCGGTCCGTTCCGTCGCAGATGCCGCCGGCGTAGCGCCGAACACGGTCCCGCCGCGCCTCGCACGGACACAGGTTCTCGGGGGGTACGCGGGCAGCGACGGTCGTGTCAGTGCGGAGGGCGTCACGCGCGCCCGGTACGACCGTGAACGAGGTACCCCTCGACCGGCTGCGCCGTCGTCCACCGAACCGCTGCGGTTCCGACGACGCCGGAGCTGACGTCCACAGAGCACCACCCGCTTCCTGTATCCACCACGAGAGGACGTCCCATGCCCGACGCCAGCCTCACGCATCTTGCGATGCTTCTCGATCGCTCCGGCTCCATGCAGTCCATCAAGGCCGCCACCGAGGAGGGCTTCGCCGCCTTTCTCACCGAGCAGCGCCAGTCCCCGGGACGCTGCACCGTCACGCTCGCGCAGTTCGACCAGCAGTACGACGAGGTCTACACGGACGTCGACGTGCACTCGGCCCCAGCACTCGATCTGAAGCCGCGGGGGATGACCGCCCTGCTCGACTCCATCGGGCGGCTCGTGCAGTCCACGGCACTGAGGATCGCGCAGCTGCCCGAGGAGCAGCGGCCGGCGAACGTCGTCGTCGGGATCATGACCGACGGCTTGGAGAACGCGTCCAAGGAGTACACGCACGCGGCGGTCAAGGCCCTGGTCTCCGAGCGTGAGGAGAAGTTCGGCTGGACGTTCCTCTACATGGGGGCGAACCAGGACGCGATCGAGGTCGGGGCGTCGATCGGCGTGAGCGCCGACCGGTCGCTCACGTACGAGGCCGAGAACGTCGGCCGGGCCTACGCAGCCACCTCCCGCGCGCTGCGTGACGTGCGCACGGCGGTACAGGCAGGCGCTTCCCCGGCGGAGGCTCGCGACCTGCACGTCCGGTACTCGGAGGCCGAGCGTCGCGCGGCAGGTCCGGACGGGGCAGGTTCCGGGGGCGACGGGAGCAAGGCGCGACCGTTCTCGGAGGCCGAGCTGCTCGATCACCTGCAGGCATGGCTCCGCACGGGAGAGAAGGCCGTGGCAAACGTCGGAACCTATGGCGGCAGGGCAGTCCTCCACGCCGTCGTCGCCGGCCAGCCGGTCTACATCAACGCCGACACCCGGCGGGCAGCCGTCCAGGACCTCGTCGACAGCGCGGCACGCGGTCCGGTGCCGTGGCACGTCCTCGCGAACGGCAAGGGTCGGCTCGACAAGGTGACGTTCCGCTCCGACGGCGCGAGGGCCCCGGGCTTCTACTGCTACACGCGGGACTTGCAGCCGGCCGCGGGCCGGTTGGGCGTCTCCGATCGAGCGGTGCGCCGATGACCGCCGAAGGTTCGGCACCCGACTCCCCGTCCGAATCCGTCGTGCTCTTCCGGACGAAGGCGCGCGGCAGGCTGCACATCATGGGGTGCACGCACCTGACGACGACGGATCCGACGCAGTACGTCGAGGCGGACGCGCGTGACCGGGCCGAGCTCGAGCTGTGCACCGAGTGCGACCGTGAGATCCGCGGCGTCGGACGTATCGAGTACCCGTCCTTCGACGCAGCGTGCGAGGCGTTGAACCTCCCGGTGGAGAACCGTCCCCGGATGCGTGAGATCGCTGCGCGCCTCGAGTACAGCAGGGTGTGGGCACCGCAAGGGCGCTCTTACGTGGCCGTCGGACACCTGGACGGCCGCGCCGCGGCCGCCTACTTCAACCGAGGGTTCGTCGACGTCCACCGGGAGTCCGGCGGGTACGAGCGTGAGGAGATGCCGAACTATGCGGGACCATCCGGTGCGACTCGCCGGGGCGTCGCTGAGGAGCGAGCGCATCCCGTCTGCCCCGGCTGCGGGATGCAGCTGCCTGCCACGGGGATCTGTGACGACTGTGGGTGACATGCCAGGCACTCCCGATCGAAGCCGCACATGCGCCCGCTGTGGCGCCGGGGCGATCTGGCTCGTCACAGTTCGCGACGACGAGATGACGATCTCCGGGCGGTGCCTCCCCTACTGCGATCGGTGCCGGTCAGACCTCAGCGGACGTGTGGCTGCGGCGATCCCCCTGGTGGTTGCCGACGCCCACCCCGAGAGTGTGATGGGTCTCCTCTACGAGCGAGGCTTCACGGGGAGCGATCCTGCAACGGTCGCCGACCTGATGAACCTGTCGTCAAACCACTGGGCCGCGACAGTAGGACGGGGCGTCGACGGACCAGGCGGGTCGACAGAGCGCGGTGCCGGTGTGCTGACATGGGAAGGCGCGCTCGGTCCGGAGGAGTTGACTGAGTCCCAGGTCAAGGCACGTGCTGCGCTTGCGGATGCGGCACGGCGGGGCGCTTGGGACGCCGTGCTGCGGTTGCTGGCGGAACCGGGGCTCTTGCCACACCACTGGAGACTCGGCGGCAAGTCGTGGTTCACGCCCCTGCACCAGGCAGCGTGGCACGGTGCAGCACCGACCGTCGTGGAGCGGTTGCTGACACTCGGCGCTTCGCGCGTTCTGCCGGCGGCCGACGGTCGGACCGCGGAGGAGATCGCTCGACAGCGCGGACACCACGCCCTTGCGGATCGGCTTGTTCCGGAAGTCCGGAACCCTCTGTCGAGGCGGGCAGCCCAGGGGCTCGAACGACGGCTTGCGGAACTCGTCGATCGCCGGATCCGTGAGGTCGGCCTAGAGAGACGTCGGCTCCGTCCCCTGCCTGTCGTGCTGCTCACCGAGATCAACCGTGGACAAGGTATCTGGTGGCCCGTGCCCGGAATGCACGGAGGATTCGACGTGCGTCTTGAGCACACCTACCTGGTCGTCGACTCCTGGTCGCGCGCGGATGATCGAGGGTTCCGGACAGTCACACATCGTGACTCAGGAGTCAGCGCGAATGGTTGCCCGAGGCTTCGTCTGAGCGCCTTGGGTGGCCGGATCGCGTTCTCAGCGTTGAGCGGCTGTAGGCGAGCCCAGGGCGCTCGCGTCAGGCAGCAGCCCGCTCCGACGTCCGTTCCACAGCACGGCCAGCTCGTCGCGCGCCCGGGTCGCGGCCACGTAGAGCAAGGATCGCTCGCGCAGCTCGGCGTCTGCCCGGTCAGCCTCGGGCAGCGACGAGTGGCCGACGCCCCAGCCGCCCTCGTCCGGGGAGACGCCGAACAGCACGACGCGCTTGAACTCCATGCCCTTGGAACGGTGCATGGTCATGACGAGCACGCTGCCGGTGCCGGTGGCCGCGTCGTCCTGGACGAACTTCGCCTTCACCTTGCGCTCGCTGAGGGCGTGGACGACCTTGTCGCCGATGGTCTTGGTGCGGACCAGCACACCGAGAGTCTCGGGGGCGTCCCCTTGGGCGAGCCACTTCCCGACGACGGCACCCGCGCTCTCGTACTCGTCGACGAGCGAGGTGGCGCCGACCTCGGTGGGCGGGGGGCCGGTGCGCGCGGAGCGGTAGCCGGTGACGGTGGCGTCGTCGGCATCCAGGTCGACCCACTCCTCGCCGGAGAGCACCCCGACCGCGTAGCGCAGCACCTGCGCTGTGGTGCGGTAGTTCAGGGTCAGACGGCGGGAACGGCCGCGGACGTTGATGTTGTAGCGGGACAGGACGATCTTCTGTCCGTAGATGCGCTGCTGGGAGTCCTCGGCGAGGAAGAGATCGTCTGGCCCCTCGGCGACGAGCGCACGCAGGAAGATCAGTCGCGCCGGCGCGAGGTCCTGACCTTCGTCGACCAGCACATGGTCAGCGAGCCTCTCCCCGCCAGACGCCGCGATGGCGTCGAGGTGCTCGGCAGCGATCATCGCCTTCTCGTCCCAGTCGGTCGACCCGGCCGCGTCAGCTGAGGCGCGGTACGCCGCCACGACGTCCCAGACGGCGATGCGCTGGCCGCGGCTGAGGGGGACGCCGCGACCGGAACGCCGCACTCGCAGGTAGTCGTCACGGCTGACGATCTTGTTCGGCACGACGACGGTCGCGTACTCGGCCACGAAGAACGCTCGGCTGCGCAGCTCTGGCGAGAGCTCTGCCCCGTGGGAAGAGATGACGGCGTCCCAACGGGCTGCGGCGGTGGGCTCCAGGACGTAGGGCGACCGCGGTCCCAGCACCGATGCGACGGTGTCGCCCCATGCCTGGGACGCCGAGTGGACGGACTCGGCCCGTGCCAGGACGCGACGGGCGATCGCGTCCACGCCTGCGACGTAGACGCCGGGGTCGCCGAGGTTCTCGGCTTCGGGCAGGCCGGGGTCCAGGAGGCGCAAGGTCTCCTGGAGCGAGGATGCGAGCGTCTTGTTGAAGGTCGTCAGGACGATGCGCGCACCGGGGTTCGTCCGGGCGAGGTGTCGCACGCGGTGCAGCAGGACGACGGTCTTTCCTGTCCCGGCGCCTCCGGAGAGGCGGAACGAGCCGTTGCGCGGCCGGAACGCGTAGTCGCGCTGCTCGGGGTGCAGGAAGACCCGCCAGCGGCCGAAGTTGTCGTCTTCGATCGCGGCAAGCAGCTCGGCGTCGTCCTCGATGAACGCGAAGTCCATCTGTGCAGCGGGCTGTTTGAGCGCGGTGAGCAGCTGCTCGTCGCTCTGCGGGTCGGGCTCCGCCGCAGGAGCACTGAGACCGAGCTTCTCCTTGACCGCGGCCAGTCCGGTACCGATCGAGAGGTCCAGCAGCGCGTCACCCTGCCAGGCTGCGGGTGCCCGCTGGGCCACCGCGAGCATCTGGTCCTCGGTCTCGGCGATGGCTGCCTCGATCGCGGTGTCAGTGTCGATCCCGAGGTCGAGCAGGTCGGCGACAGCGATGCCCTGCGTCTGCAGCAGGGGGTAGGTCGTGAGATCGACGTCGTCCGGCTTCGGCTTGGCCTTGGCCGGGAGCCGGGTGACCTTCTCCTCGAGCGTGGGTTCGACGAGCTGGTCGGCCTTGACGAGCTCGGCGATGCCGTTGCGGGGGTTGATCCGCACGACTGCCGACTTCGCATACTTGATCGCGTCGTCGTGCTGGTACGTGCCGAGGTAGACGTAGTGCGCTTCAGCCGCCTGGCCCTGGACCTTGACCAGCACGGCTCGCCAGAAGTCGTTGACCCGGCCGGTCCGGATGCGTGGGTCCGCGGCACCGTTGATCGGCTCGATGTGGAGGCCCGGTGTCGCGTCGCTCTCCTGGAGCTTCTCGAGGAACGCGAAGGCGGCCTTGCGCACGGCGCCGTCGAGCTTGCCGAACGACGGTCCGAGGATGATCTGCGGCATCGGTGCTGCTTCTTCCGGTTCAGTGGGTGAGGGCTGCGCGAATGGCGGCGGCGTCGGGTTCGAGGATGGTCCAGCCCTCGGCGACGAGGTCTGCGGTGGTCGTCGGGTCCAGGTCGTCGGACCGCACGGTCACCCTACGGTCCGGCCACGACAGCGAGAGCGGGACGCCGTCGCCCACCTCGTCGCCGATGGTCGGCGCCTCGACACCCTGGGCGGCGACGTCGAGGATCTCGACGAGGAGGTCGTGCTCGGCCTCGGTGGCGAGACGCGCGACCTGCTGCCACCGCGGGTGCTCCTCCAGCCGCGCCCGGAGCGCGTCCTCGACGCGGCTCGCCTCCTCGGCGGCCGTCGCGGCGTCGCCCGGGGGAGAAGCCTGCGGCGCGGCGCCCTCGAGCATCGACCGCGTGACGATGCTGAGCGGGAGCTCCGTGCGGAAGTTCAGCAGGTTGGACAGACGCAGCCACTCGCGCCAAGAAGGCTTGTGGTCGGGACCGAGCACCTCGGTGGCGTCGTCGAGCACCACGGCGATCTCGTAGGTGCCCAGCGCGAAGTCGCGGACGCCGATCGCGAGCCCGTCGTGGTGCCAGACGCCGCCGAACTTGGTGCCGGGAGGCAGTGGCGCGCCGTCGATCACGTCGAGAGCGACCTGGTCGATGCCGACGTCTGCGGAGATCACGCCCCCGGTGAGGGACGGGGCGACGAGCATCGGCATCCAGCGTGCGAGCTCCTCGCGCGCCGCGAGGTCGGGGCGCTCGATCCAGTGGAGCAGGAGGTCGAGCGCGGGACGGTCCGCGAGCGCAAGGGTCGCGGGCGAGAGCCTGTCCTTGGCTTCGTTCAGCACTGCTGCTGTCGCCTGGGGGTGCAGCCAGGGGACGACGGCGGCGGTCGGCCCTCCGTCCAGGTCGTCCCAGGTGAGGGCGAGCACCTGGTAGCCGACATCGCGCAGGGACTGCCGCTTGGCGGCGTCGTCGGCCAGGCGGTTGACGGCCGGCGAGGCGTGGAACTGCCAACCGTCGGTGAAGATCGCGGTCGGCGGGATGCCGGGCCGGTCGCTGCGCAGCACGAAGTCGGGCTTGGTCCCGGCGCTGGGCACGAGCACCTGCGGCTCGAGGCGCCAGTGGGCACCGCCGGGCATGGTGATCGACCACGTGCTGCCGCTCGGGCCGGGCTTCTCGGTGAGGGTCGCGCCCATGGTCCGGAGCCGCTCCCGCAGCACCTTGCGGAACAGCAGCTCGATGTGCGACTCGGGGTCAGCGGTGGCGGGCTCGTCCACGGTGACCGACCAGGGGCTGGTGGCCGGGACCTCGTCCTCCGTGTCGACCTGCGAGTGACCGAGCAGGATCGCCCTGAGGTGCCGTTCGGCCGTGGCGCGGGAGACGTGGTCCACCTCGTGCAGACCGGCGTGCGGCAGGAGGCAGCGCTCGCACGAGAGGCGGCCGTCCCGCTGGCACGGGCAGTCCGCCAGGTGGGACCAGGCGTCGCGCAGCATGGTCCACACCGCCTCGTGGTCCGCGAGCTCGGCGAGGTAGCCGGTGCCGCCACGGACGACGTCGTGCAGCAGCAGCGCCTCGGCGGGGCTCCCGGCGGCGGGGCTGGGGTCGATGACGTTCGTGACCTCGAGGTGGTCCGGGTCGCCGCCGATCCGCAGCCGCAGCGCCAGCAGGAGCGCCGCGCGCAGCGACGGCAGCGAGAAGTCGTCGCCCAGGGTGGCGGACTCGGGCAGGCGCAGGACGAGGCCCTCGGTGGTGAGCGACCGGGCCAGGGCGACCGTGCGCACCTGTTCGGTGCTTGCCTTGCGCAGCGGGCACCAGGGACGGTGCTCGGAGGCCCGGTTCGCTCCGGTCGACGTGTCCAGCTTGCCGCACTGCTCGCACACGCGGAACATGGCGACGTCGTGCGGCTGCCCGGCGAGCTCGACCGTCGCCCCCTGCGCCGACGCCTTGCCGAGATTGAGCCAGCGGATGTGCATCTGCCGCTGGTAGCGGGCGCCGAACCCGTAGTCCTGCACGAACCACTGCTTGGTGACCGCGGCGGGGTCGACGTCGGCGAGCGTGCGGATGGTGTAGCGCTCGCGGTCGCGCTCGTCGCTGCTGTCGTCGATCGTCGCCTCTTCGCGGCGGATGACGGACGAGACGCGCTGGAGCTCGACCACCTCCACCTGCTGGGCGACGTCGCTGATGCCCTCGTCCCCGCAGCGGGGGCAGGACGCCGGCACGGGCTCGTTGCCGGGGGCGTCTGCGTCCGTGACGTCTGTCGAGTACCCGCAGGCGGGGCAGCAGGCCCAGGTACGTACGGCGTCGTCGCCGCGCCCGAGGTCGAGGGCGTCGATGGCGATGGCGTACCCGCGGGCGTAGAACGTCGACCCGGGGGCGAAGTCGCGCAGGGCCTGGGCCGAGCCGCGGCTGAGCTCCAGGTGCTCGGTGCGGTAGTCGCGCGAGTCGGGGTCGATCCAGGACAGCGAGACCTCGAGCGCCACGGAGTCGTCGAGCAGGGTGTAGTTGGGTAGCAGCCCGTGCTCCTCGAGCACGCCGACCCAATGGTCGGACGAGGCCTGGCCGCGCTGGTGCTGGGTGAGGCGCAGGGCTGCCTGCGCCGTCCGCAGCGCGCGCTCGTCGTCGCTGGTGGCCGCCGTGGACTCGGCCTTGACCCGGAGGCCGTCGGGGGCGTTGATCGCCGACTGGATCTCCTTCTCGCGGTGGGCGAGCGTCTCCATGCGGGTGCGCCAGGCGATCGACGCCGCGTGGGCGCGCGCGGCGAGCTCGGAGGGCACGATCTCACCGGAGGTCGCGTGGACCGACGGGAGCGCCCAGGTCCGCAGCCGGTCCGCCACGGCGATCGAGACCTCGGGGAACCCGGCGAGGAACCGGTCGAGCAGCGCCGGGCCCTCCGCCTCGGACACCGCGAGGAGCTCCCCGAGGAACGTGCTGAGCTCGCTGGAGCCGAGGGCGTCGGTGGCGGTGCGAGGGTGTGGTGCCTCGGGGCGCCGGGCGAGCTCGTCCGCGATCGAGGCGACGTACTGGCGGCGCAGGATCTCCTCGGCGTCGAGGTAGGTCGCTGGTGGGCGCACGGCGCCGTTGATCACCGTGGTGGGGTCGGAGAACCGCGGGAGCTGGTCGCCGCGTGCGGTGACGTAGGCGAGTGCCAGCGCGTTGCCGGTGAGGCGGCCGGCACGTCCGACGCGTTGGGTGTACGAGGCGACCGTGCGCGGCAGGGAGGACAGCATCACGGTCGAGAGGTCGCCGATGTCGATGCCCATCTCGAGGGTGGGCGTCGCGACGAGCACGTTGGGGGCGTCGGGCTGCGGGTCGCTGGCCTTGAACGCCGTCTCGTAGGCGAGCCGCACCTCGTCCTCGAGCATGCTCGTGTGCTCGCGGGCGACCACCCGGGCGGGGTCGGAGTCGCCGTACATGCTCCGGTAGAAGTTGTCGGCGAGGGCGTGCCGACGCAGCCACCCCGTGCACCGGGCGACCAGGCAGGGCGCGCCGTCGAGCTGGTCGACGACGGCGGTGGATGCGGGCACGGTGGAGCCGCAGTCGGAGCACTCGAGGCACAGGTTGCCGGCGACCAGCGCGTCGAGGTCGGCGCCCTGCACGACGACGTCCCGTGGCGACAGGTGGTACGTGGTGGCGCCGGAGGAGGACAGCAGCGAGCCGACGACGTCGAGGCGTGCGAGGTGCGCCAGGAGCAGGCGGGCGAGCGTCGCGGCCTCGGTGGTGTCGGTCCGCAGGCACTTGACCGTCCACGTGGCGTACCAGCCGCGGGGCGAGGCGACGGGTTCGAGGTCCTCGCCGGCGGCCCTGGACCGCCCGCTCACCGTGGTCACAGCGCCGCCGACGCGCGGGAACCCGGGTGCGCTGGATCCCTTGCCGAACCCGGGCATGCCCTCGTGCCGCTTGCGACCACCGGTGATCCACCACCGGTTGCCGTCCTCCTCCCGGAACTTCTGGAACCACTCGTGGTCGATCGCGCCCCGCAGCCGCATGTGCTCGAGCACACCGCGCGCCCACGCGAGCAGGTCCGCCTCGGTGGGTTCGAAGCCTTCGAGCACGCCCTGCCGGTCGACCTCGGCCAGGGTGGCCCGTGCGGCCGCGAGCAGCACGCCGGGATCGGCCCGGACCTCGGCCACGACGGTGCCGGTGGCCTCCAGCGTGCGCCCGACGGCGGAGCGCAGCCCGTGCTCCAGGAGCACGTCGAGCAGGAGTCGGCGGCGCACCCGGCGGCGCACGCTGTGGTGCACCTGGGCCCAGGACTTCTTCTGCCAGAAGGCGGCGAACTTCTCCCGCTCGGCCAGCTCGGGCGGCAGCAGGCGGTAGCGCCGCCTCCCGTCGTCGCCCGCCTCGCTCACCATCCGGTCGACGACGGTCTCCAGGTCGGCAGGACCGTCTCCGACGGCGTGGCGCAGCACAGCTCGCAGTGTCAGGGCGTGCGAACGCGACTGGACGAACCCGGCGCGGTGGGCGGCGTCCTGCACGGAGTCGGTGAAGACCAGCGCCTTCTTCTCGGCGGCGTCGAGTCCTGCTGTCCCGAACAGGCTGGACAGCGACACGGACAGCAGGGTCGCGATCGCCGAGCCGAGGAACCGGATGCCGTCCTTCTGGCCGCAGGACGGGCAGTCGTCGTCCTTGGACGGCTTGCCGCCGCCGTCGTCCATGGGATGGGCGAGCACGGGCAGGACTCCGCCGTCGGCGTCCTCCTCGGTGGGGGCAGACGTGACGAGCCGTCGCTGGTCGACGAGGAACCACCACAGCCCTTCGACCTTCTCGCCACCTTCGGCGCGTTCGCCCTCGGCCGGGGCGTGGATCAGCGTGCGGAAGCGGTCGTCCCCTCGCAGGTGCCGGCCGCGGATGTCGTGGTCGTGGGCGTCCAGGTCGGTGCCGGTGGGCGCGAGGGCCACGCCCCAGCCGGAGCGCCCGCAGTGCCGGCAGTACAGCGCCGGGAACGCGCGGGCCTCGGTGCCGGCGTCGTCCGGGTCGCTGCCGACGCCGTCGTCCTGCCAGCCGAACTCCGCGGCGCCCGACGTGGTGCGGTACAGCCGGGTGAGCTCGCGGATCCACAGGTGGACGTCGACGGACAGGGCGGAACGGCCGCAGACCTTGCGCAGGTGCGACAGTGCGGACAGCACGGCGGCGAGCAGAGCCTCGGTGCGTGCGGTGCGGGCCGGGTCGGTCGACTGGTTCGGCACGGCGCGCGCCAGGGCGGTGAGGTCGCTCGCGTCAGCGGTCTCCGTGATCAACCGGGAGACGAGCGGGTGCGCCTTGAGCAGGGTCAGGAGGTCGTCCGCGTCGTCGGCGGCCAGGTCCGGTCGCGCCCACCCGGGCTCGACGACGTCGTCCGGCTCGGCGGACGCCGGGCGCTCGCGGAAAAGGTGGGCCACGACGGCGCGGGTCAGCGTGGCCGGTTCGACGTCGCGCAGGCGGGGCAGGATGTCGCCGTCCCACCCTCCGAGGTCGTCGCCGAGCGCGTCGACCACCAGCGGTTCGGGTTCGATGGGTGAGAGGCCGCGGGCGGCCGCGACGTCGGCCGCGTCCCCCACCCACTCGGTCAGGGGCAGCCGCGACTCGGTGACCACGGCGTCCTCGGTGATCTCCTCGCCGAACACCGTGCGCGCGAACGCCAGCATCGCCGTCGGGTCGCCCTCGTCCCCGAGGGTCGCGGAGGTCGCGACCGGGGTGACGGTGCCGAGCGGGCGGGCCATGTCGTCCTCGGTGAGCCCGGCGTCGGCGAGCCCGCCGGTGTCTGTGGGCCAGTGCGCCTTGAGGGCCAGCCCGAGCCGCCGGATCAGCATCGCGACGTCGGTGCCCTGCGCGCCGTCGTAGGTGTGGAACTCGTCCAGCACGAGGTACTGCAGCGAGCGGGCGCTCGCGGACCAGATCTTGGCGTCGGCGTGCCGCAGGAGCAGCTGGTCGAGCATCTTGTAGTTGGTGAGCAGGATGTCGGGCGGCGAGTCGCGGATCACCGACCGGTCGGTGATGAGACCGGCGGGCGAGACCTTGGTGCGTTCGGCGCCCTGCTGGCCGGTGTAGAGGGCGGCGGTGACGGCCTGGAGCGCCGGGTCGGCGGTGAGTAGCTCGGTGAGGCGCTTCGCCTGGTCGTTGGCCAAGGCGTTCATCGGGTACAGGATGATCGCCTTGGTGCCGCCGATCCCGGCGCGGCGGGCACGCAGCACGTGATCGAGGATCGGGTAGAGGAACGACTCCGTCTTGCCGGACCCGGTGCCGGTGGTGACGAGCGTCGGCTCCGGGCGGCGCATCGAGCCGTCCGGCCCGAGCGACGAGAGGCGTTGGAAGGCCGCGGCCTGGTGGCCGTAGGGGACGGGATACCCGCCGTACCAGTCGAGCGAGTCGCGCCAGCCGTCCTCGGCCGGCCGGAACGGCAGCCGCAGGCGCACGTAGGGGCCGCGGAACAGGCCCGACGACGGCGAGCGCAGGAAGTCCTCCAGTGACGCGCGGGTGCTCGCGTCGGCCAGAGCGAACGTGGTGCCCAGGTACTCGAGCAGTGCTGTGCGCAGGGACTCGGCCTGGACGACGGGGAGGAGCTCGCTCACCTGGGCATCGTTTCAGACTCCCGGGGCAACTTCCCACGTCCGGAGGGGGCGGAGGCCAAGACTTCACCCGCACCGTGACTGCGCGGTGCCCGGCGGCACCGCTAGGTTCGTCGCTGATATCGATCCGATGCACGAGGAGTGTTCATGGTGACGGCGACCGACGAACCGACGGAGCCCAACGCTGTCGCCCGGACCCTGCTCAAGGGCCTCGACAAGTCGGTGCAGATCGGCCGTCCAGCGATCCTCGCCCATGTTCGGGCGACGGTCCGCCGCGACCCAGAGGCGAGCACCGAGAAGGTCATCAAGCTGTTGGGTCGGCAGTTTACCGGCGCCGTGGCTGCCGCGGGCGGCGCGGCGGGAGGCGTCGCCGCCGCTCCCGCCGTCGGGCTACCGGCAGGTCTCGCCCTGGGTGTCGCCGACGCAGGCGTCTTCACCACGGCAGCGGCCACGTACGTGCTCGCTGTCGCTGAGGTCCACGGGATCCCGACCGAGGACGTCGTCCGGCGTCGCACCCTGCTCCTCGGCATTCTCATCGGCGACTCCGCCAGCTCCACGATCACGAGCGTCGCCGGACGGACGGGCGGTCACTGGGGCAAGAAGGTCGTCCAGAGCGTTCCGGTCCAGGCATTGAAGAACGTCAACCGGGTGCTCGGCCACAACTTCGTGACGAAGTACGGGACGAAGCAGGGCATCCTCGTGCTCGGCAAATCGGTGCCGTTCGGGATCGGCGCCGCGATCGGAGCGGGCGGCAACGCGGGCTTCGCGCAGTTCACGATCAGGTCCACCAGGAAGTCCTTCGGCCCACCACCGGCTGAGATCCCGGGGCATCTGCGTTCGACGTCGGCCTCCGCCGACAGCGTGGTGGACGATGACATCGTCGACGGCGAGCTCGTCGACGACTGACCGCTCGACTGCCCCAGACCATGGCTGGTCAGGCCGTAGACCCGAGTGAATCGGGGACCGTCCGCCATCCCGGCCCGCTGAAGAACTCGAAGTCTCCCAGCCCTGACGCCGAGAGCTGCGCCAGCACACGGAGGTGCTCCGGGCCGTCAGGCCCGTTGGCTCGCAGCACCCGGGTCTCTATGTCAGCGTGTGCGATGAGCTGGTTGAGGTCGCGGACGAGGAGGCCGGGCAGCGAGCCCAGGACCGCGCCGTCCTCGGTGGTGACGAGCACGGCTGCTGGGTTGGCCTCGTTGTTGGGTTCTGCGACCAGTTGAAGGCGCTCGCCGACGGTCAGGCCTCGAATCGTGCGCTCGCGCTCCTCAGGGCTGCCCGGGGTGTGCCGGATGCCGTGGATCAGGAATCGGCAGACCACCGTTCCGTCGACGACCTCGGGGACTGGGAAGAGCTGAAGGTGATCGACCTCCCGGGTCCCGTGGGATCGGGCGAGCAGCTCCCACGGTTCGTGCTCCTCCGGCGTCAGGCCGAGCTCGGCGACGTACCGGAGGTAGTCAGGACGGCGCGGACTCATCGCGCGCTGTGCGAACAGATGAAAGAGGTTCTCGCGCTGGTATCGACGCTGGACGTCCGGGAAACCCACGAGGGGCCGAAAGCCGTCGATCCGCAGGACGGTCTCCAAGTACGCGAACCGGTATACCTGCTCGCTGCGTTCGAGGACGCCGACGGGCGTGGTCGGGCACCGCCGAGCGACGATCATGCGCCGGGTGCCGGTTCCCTGCTGCGCGGAACGTCGGCGGGCGGCGTCGCCGGTCACCAGGCGCCCTCGTCGGGGAACTCCTCCAGGAGGGCCTTCTGCACGTCGGCCGGTAGCAGGGTGGAATAGACGATCTGCCCCGCACCAGGCTGGATGCCGAGCACTGCGGCTGGCTCGGCCTGCCATGCGTCGCTGGGGATGCCGGGAACGCTGTCGAGGACGACGGCGATCATCCGCGGGTCGACGAACCCGTCGGTGCCCAGCGCGAGGTACGCCTCGTCACGGCAACGGACCTCCACAAGGAGCCGATGCTGGTCCAATTCCAGCGCCCACCCGTGGCCGGAGCGGACAGAGCGAGCGATGAGCCGGCGGATGTCGCGTCGGATCGCGAGGACCGCACGTGTCGTCGTCTCCAGCTGGAGACGACGAGTGTCCGCAGCCTCGGGGAGCAGCCATCCCGAGTCGGGCTCGCCGGTGCCACGGCCGTTGCGGGTGGCGGTCGCGGCAAGATCGGCGTAGAAGTCTCCGAGGCTGCCGTCCTCGCGTCGGCCGGCAGCGGCGAGCCACCAGCCGCTCAGGACGTCGTCGGTATCGGTCACTTCGCCGACGGCGCCACGCCACCTCCCGGCACGTCGCTTGAACCAGACTCGGTCGGTGAGGCTGATGATCCGCTCGGCGGAGCGTGCCTCCACCTGGGCTGGGACGTCCTGAGCGCGCTCTACCAACGGATGGTCGACGTCGTGGAGGGCAACTTCGAGAGGCGGCAACGACTGCCCGAGATCGTTCTCGAGGCAGCGCACCGTGGGGCGTACGGGAGGATTCTCCGCCATGCCGGATCACGGTACCGGCCACGGCCGACACCGACCCTGTTTCAGCGCTCGGTGATGCCGCCGTAGCGCGCGATCTCGTCGTCGGTGGCGTCGGCGAGCAGTGCGACCGCGGAGGTGACGGATCCGTCGAGCTGCGCTAGCGCCGCGGTCACGCCGGCCTGGATCTCGTCTCGATGGTTGTCCACGTACTCACGCACAGCGCGAGCGAGCACG
This sequence comes from uncultured Isoptericola sp., assembly GCA_947497265.1. Classification (GTDB taxonomy): domain Bacteria; phylum Actinomycetota; class Actinomycetes; order Actinomycetales; family Cellulomonadaceae; genus Isoptericola; species Isoptericola rhizosphaerae. The sequence goes on along the minus strand of CANMFP010000003.1, from coordinate 180,892 downwards.
TCCTTCTTGGAGGTGCCGAGGAAGTGCGACGTCTGGGTGAGCAGCTGGTCGGTCGCGGCGTCAACCTTCACGGGGGCGAGTGTGGTGGCCATGACTCTCTCCTGTAGGGACCAGGCAGGATACGTTGATACCGAAGGTAGCGGCAAGTACCTGGGTACCAGGGTACTCGGCTGCAGACTTTGGCGCGCGAGGTGCCTGCCGCACCCTGTACACCGACACAGACCTCCTCCGCAGGAAGCGCTGTCCTACTGCTCAGAGGCGTGGCCGGGGTCGACGGCTTCGGCCACGGTCTCCGGAATCGATGACTCCGGCGGGCCGGGCCACACGCTGCAGATGGCCTGGGTGAGGTTCTTGGACCGGGCCCGGATGTTCTCGTCGGTCCACGCGTCCGGATGCTGCTTGACGATGTGCTTGGTGAGGACGAGGAGCGCGAAGTCCTCGAGGAGCCCGCGTTTGCCGCGACCTGCCATGCCGCCGGTCTTCATCCCGGTCGCCTCGGAGTCGGTCCAGGGGCGGTGGGACAAGGACCCGTTGAGTGGCTGCGTCACGAGCGTCAGGTTCCCTAGCGTGTTGACGAGCTGGTCGCGTGCCGCAGCGGCCTCTGGCCCGAGGCGTGGCTCGGTGTCCCAGTGGGTGCGCCAGCCCTGCGGCATCACGTGCTCCACCTGCAGCTTGGGCGGCTGCGGTAGGTCCTCGTTGAACTTCGTGCGCAGACTCGTCTCGACGGCCCACAACACCTCGGCGATCCGTGACTGCCGGATGTTGCCGTAGAGGCGCAGGCCGGGCAGCACGGCGAGCATCTGCTCGTCCGTCGGCCAGTACCGGGCGTCCGCGGACTGTCTGGCGAGGTAGTCGCGGACGGCGTCACCAGCAGTGTCCACAGGCGCGTCGGCCACGACCTTCAGGATGGCGACCATGACTTGGTTGACGCCCTTCATGGTGGCGCGGACGAGGGTCCGACGGATGACCCAGCTCTCCAGCGCGCTGAGCCCTACGGCGACCTGAGACGCAGGGACCTCGTGGTTCTCGGAGACGAACCACAGCAGGAGCGGGCTGGTGGCCGCGAGCTCCATCGTCTCCACGACGCGCGAGTGGAAGGAACCCTCGGGCGATGTCGGATCGAGCTGCGTGAGCTGCCGGTAGGTGTCGGCGTCGCGTCGCATCGCACCGAGGAACTCCTCTGCGCCTGTCGCGTCCGCCATGTGCGGCTTGGCGTACTGGGTGAAGGTGCGAAACACCTGCTCGGTCTTCACCTCGTCCCGCATCCGCATGGTGAGCCAGTACTGCAGGAAGATGTCGATGCGGGACCGCATCTGCCGACCCTGGGTGATCTCCGCGCGCCACCACTCGTCGTCGAAGTCGACCCAGTGGGTGTCGGGCCACTTGTCGACGTCGGCCCCGACGTCGGTGCCGACCTTGTAGACCCAGTTCTTGATGAGGTCGGCCTTGAGCAGGGGTGTGCCGCGGTCGTTGAGGGTCTCGAAGATGAGCTGCGAGTCGTCGTGCCCGGTGAGGTTGATCGCGACGACGTAGAGGCCGTCCTGCAGCGTGGACGTCAGTGCCCAGGCTCGCTGCTCCTCAGTGCCGGGCGGGAGGTTGCCGTCATCGTCGGGCTTGCCCTCGAGCCACGCACGGGCCTCGCTGCTGAAGAACCGGTGGGCCTCGAGCACCCGGTGCTCGCCGTCGGACGGCCGACTGTCGTCCATGGCCTGCTCGAACGCGGCGCGGTCCTGGCGGGAGGGCCAGAGCTTGAAGCGCTCAGGCTTGCCGCGGAAAGCCGCGGACTTGTTCAGGGCAAGGTCTTCGAGGTCCTCGGCGAGCGTCTCGTGCCCACGCGTCGAGATGGCGGACTGCACGGCGTCGATGACGAGCTGGAGCGTCGTGGTGCGCTGCTGGCCGTCGATCACGAGGTGACGGGTGACGTCGCCGACGACGGGCGGCCGCGACTCGTAGACGATCGCGCCGAGGAAGTGTCGCTCCGGGTCGACCGCGGCCCCGGACTCGGGCGGTACGTAGCTCACCGCGACGCGAAGGATGTCCTCCCACAGCGGCGCCCACTGGTCCTCCTCGTTCCAGACGTAGGGGCGCTGGAACGAAGGGATCTCGTAGTGCATCTTCCCGTCGAACAGCTGCCGCGGTGTGAGCGCGTCGGCCTTCATCGTGACTCCTTCGTCAGACGGACTTGCCGTGGCGGAAATAGGCGAGCTCGATCTCGTCGCGGCGCACGTGGCGGCCCAGCTCGTCGGAGGCGATAGCTGCCTGCTCGGTGGCAACGGCGAGCCACTCGGGATAGCGGGACGGCGACCACCCGTAGGTGGGCTCCGACCAGCCGTGGAGCGCGTTGAGCGACTTCACCACGAACTGGTCCATGATCAGCGCGCCGTCCGGCCGATCGACCCTCGACGCGTCGGCGACGTAGAGGAACTTGGTGAAGAATGCCGGGCCCAGGTGCTTGATCGACCCTGGGCCGCGGTGCAGCGCCCGGTAGGCCATCGTCGGGCCGTCCGCGGCGAGCGCCTCGACGGAAGACTCCAACCGCTTCTGCAGGTCGGCGGGCTCGGTGTCGCGAAAGGTGCGTGCTCGTCGCCCGACGAGGAACGCGAGATGCCCGGTACCCCAGACATAACCTGCCAGCAGGGCGCGGGACTCCCAGCCCGCGCTCCCATCGCCGGTCGCGAGCATCCGGCCACGGTCGATGCGGTGATATCCGCGGCCGCCCGGGTCGCCGGGGAGCTCGTGAAGCCACGCCGACACGGACGGGTCGACCCGGCCGGTCCACCAGTTGGGACGGAACTTGAAATCCTGGCCGAGCAGGTCCTCCGTCCCGCTGAGCAGGTCGAGGATCTGCTGTCCTCCGGCCAGTGCTGCCATCACGCGTGTCCTCCAATCTCGCGGCGCGGCGCTGCGACATGTCCGATCTTCTCGGGATGCTCCGCAGTCCGCACGTCGCCGACCATGCGGAGGAGCTGGGCTAGATCCAGCCCGTCGCGCAGGTGCGGGTTGGCATCCAGGGTCAGCCGGATGCGCTGTGCACCCTGCTCCGGAGTGAGTCGAGCGAGCTCGTGCTGCGCTGCCAGCAGGGTCGGGTCGGCGTCGGCGATCCGAGCATGGACCAGCCTCCACCACAGCTCCTGCTCCATGGCGGCGACCGCGGCCCAGGCACGGCCGTGAGCCTGCCACTCGGCGCTGCTCATCGTGACCGAGGTTTCGGAGCCGTCGGCGGGGAGCGCGCGCGGCAGCGACGCCTCGGCCGCACGGACTGCCGGGGCGGTCCCTGGGCGTGGTGCGACGTGGTGTGTCCAGCCGTGCCCGTCCCAGTAGCGCAGGTGCGCCGCGTCCGAGGGGTCCGGATACCACTCGGCCGGCATCGCCGGTGGTGCTGACATCGGCGCGACATGATGGGTCCAGCCGCGCCCGTCCCAGTAGCGCCACTGCGTCGTGTCCGACGGGTCCGCGTACCAACTGGCCGGGGTTGCCGCGGCGGGAGTCGAGGCCTCGTCCGCGACTGCTTCGCTCTGCCGCTCGCTCCTCCGGTACTGCATGTACTTGAACCCGACGGCGCCGATCGCGATGCCCGCCCCGACGGCCAGAAGCGCTCCTGGGATCTCGAGCTCGTCGTCGACGACGTGGCCGGCGTGGACGGGATCTGCCGTGTCTTCCGAGGACTTCGCGGGGTCCACCTCGTCGCCGATCACCGTGTGCGACAAGTCGTTCGTGTCCCGGTCTCGTGCAAGGTCGCTCTTGTACCCCGGGTGGGCGCGGGAGTCGGAGAGCTCTGCGCCCTCCCTGACGTAGACCTCGCGAATCTCCTTGCGATACCCGTCCGGCGCGTCTGTGCTCATCGTTCGCCTCGTCTCATCGCAGGCCCACTCGGCGCTCGGCGTTGATGCGTCTCACCTGCGCCGGGAGGGTGAACAGGTCGACGAGCCAGCCGATCAGGAACCACGCCACGGTGAGGAGGTAGCCCACGCCGCGCCCGACCTTGCCGAGGTAGAAGTGGTGCACGCCGAGGTAGCCGAAGAAGAACCACAGCACGTACGCGACGGCGAGCGACTTGTCGGGGCGCGGGTAGTAGGCGTAGGGGTTCGGGGAGGCGGGCGGTGCGGAGGCCTGCGCCCGGTGCTGCCACTGGCTGCTCGCGCCAGTGCCCGGGGCCGGTGGGGGCAGGGGCGCCGGCGGCGGTGGGCCGTAGCCCGGCGGAGGCGGCGGCATCGTCGGAGGCGACGATGGCGGTGGGTAGCCCGAGCCCGGCGCAGGGGCGGACGACGCCGGGCGGGGCGGCGGGAGGTTCGGTGGCACGCTCCCGTGCGGCATCTTGGTCATGAACGACCCTCCTGGATGCGGGACTCGAAGACGGCGTAGGCCTGGCGCATGTGGGCCTCGCGGTCGAGGGTCTCGAAGGGGAGCTCGTAGAGGTAGTCGACGCCGCTGCCCGGGTGGGTGGCGGTGAGGTCCTCGTCGGAGTAGCGGCCGTCGTTGCCGCCGCGCTTGCGCCACGTGGTCAGGACGCTGTTCGGGACGATGCGGCCGTTGGCGTCGTAGTGGTCGCGGTTGCGGTCGTAGCCGTAGAGCACCGGGAACTGGGTGCGGTAGATCGTGCACAGCTCGTCGGCGGTCAGGCCCAGGGACAGCGCGACGAGGGCGTCGATCTCCAGCATGGCCTGACGGCGGTCCTCGGCCCGGCGCAGCGGGGTGTCCGGGCTCCACTCCGGCGCGACGTCGCCGAGGTCGACCCAGCCAGTGCGTTCCGGCAGCCCGGTCCAGGAATCGTCGCGGAACGCCCCGTCGTAGCACTCGGCCCACAGGTCGGCGTAGGCATCGGTGACGCAGTTCAGCCGGAGCGTGCGAAGAAGGATCGGATTGGCCAACGGCCCGTCCGGAATCACAGGGAGTCGGGAGGCCGTGCCTGACCGGATCGTCGATTTTGGCGCTGCACGAATCGCGAAGTCTGCCACCAGCGACTGGAATCCCGCAGACATGCGCACGAGATCTCGATGGCTGTTCTCCGGCAGCGCCATGGAGTAGATGCCGTCAACGTGGGCAACACCGGGCGGGATGAGCGCGGGGATCAGGGTGCGCTCGCCTGTGTTGGCCGCCATGCACCGCCAAGCGAGGCGGTAGAAGCCTCGTGCGGAGACGGTCTCAGTGCGGACGATGGTCTCGTCGACGCGTGTGGCGGTCTCGACGTCGCGGACGTATTTCGGGTCGACGGTGGGGACGTCGATTGGGTTGCCGTCCGGGTTGAGCACGACGTCGCGGGTCCAATGCATGTACGCAGAGTCGTAGGCCCCACGATCACCGCGCGGCTTGTACGAGGTCGCCGGGATCGCGTCGGAGGCCAGGTCCTCGAGGTCGGCGTCCGTCCAGTCGAGGTGGTGCTTCATTGACGGATTGGGTGACTTGTAGGCGGGGTCGCCAACGAACACATGTGGCCCCTGAAGGACAGCGTCGTCCCAGGAAGGCGGGGCGCCCCATTCCCTGACGAAACGCCCTGCTTTGAAGTCCGTCGTCTCGTTCCAGCCCTGGGAGAAGTTCAATCTGAACGAGCCGATACGTGGTGCGGCAGCAACTCGTTCCAAGGCATTGGCGGCTGATCGGTTGACGGTGTAGACCATCCGGCTCTCCCGATTCGGGACTTTGCTATCCTCGAGGGCTGCATGCCAGGAAGCGAGCACGGTCTCGTTTACCAGCAGGACCCGGCCTGCGTGGGGACGAATGTCCCAACGTCCATCCAGATCCTTGATCCCTGGTTCAGCGCCTACCCCGTCGTGCGCAAACGATCGATCGATGGTGTCCGGGTGGTAGATCGATGCTGCCTGTAAGAATCGTGGCTGACGCTCCTCGCCATACACGTTGACGCCGAAGCGCTTCTGATGCTGAATCTCAAAAAGTTGGAACTCGTTGATGAACTGCCAGTGGCGACGGAGACGTTCGTAGGTCGCGGCCCGCAGACGGCCCGCCTTCTCGTCCGTTAAGTGAGACTCCAAGTGGATCAGACCGGTCGTGCCGCGCGGCGCCTGGTGGCGCCAGGTCTGTTCCATGAAGCAGCGGTAGAGGTCCGGGCGCAGTCCCATCAGATGCGGGAAGTCAGGCACGCTCGACACTGCTTCGCGCGTCGCGATCGTGTTGGCGAGTGTGTCCAGATAGAAGTCGAGCGCTGCTGGGTTCGCGAGCGTGGAGGTGCGGAGCTCGTTGGCGCGGGCGGTCGCGAGCTTGCCTTCGAGGGCGAAGGCGATTTCGTACTCGGCCAGTGCCGCTCCCTCGTCGAAGTCGGGACGCACCCACGGCGGGTTCCCCACCTGCAGGTCGAACCCGCCCCGCGCAGCGAACACGGGCGCGAAGTCGAGCTCCCAGTGGAAGAAGCCCTGCCGCTCGGCAACCCGCTGGCACACGCGCAACCACGGGTAGTCGGCGAGCACCCGCTCGGACGCGACAGCCCCTGCGAACGAGAGCTCGAGCTCCTCGGTCTCGTTGAGCTCGTCCCAGTCGGCGGAAGACGCCAGTGTCTGGTCGCCGCCGCGCCAGCCCTTGCCACGCCCGGTGGGACCGGTCTCGGTGTGCACACCGAGCACGGCGCGGAGCCCGGCGATCCACTCGTCCAGGTTCGGCGGCTCCACGACGCCCGCCTCGCCGGAGCCGTCGGAGGCCTTAACCCGGGTTAACCCGTCCGTCAGCGGCCAGAACCACAGCGCGCACCAGGCGTCCATGACGAGCCGCAGTCGCTGGTAGGCACCGCGCGCGTCGGCGAGGGCCTCCTCGATCTGTTCGCGGGTCACCTCACCGCCGACGGGCAGGTCCTCGGCGCCCCAGACATCGAGCGACCGCCGGATCTGCTGCTCGGCAATCTCCAACCGCCGGTGCGCGAGGTCCCACAGCACCTCGACGCGGTGCCCCAGCTTCACCAGCTCGTCGGTCTGCTTCTTCGAGGGCGTCACGAGCACCGACTTGCGCCAAGCCTTGAGCCGGGCGAGCGCCTCGGGCGCCAGCTCCTTGGCCTCCTTGGCCTCGACGGCGCTGCCCCAGCCGGCGGCGGGCAGCAGGAAGTGGTGGATACGGCCGCCCACGTCGCCGAGCGAGCTGGTCCGCCCGGCCGCACGATCGCCGTCGGACGGCGCGAGCGGGACGTCCGCGGGTACCTCCTTAAGCCATGCCTTCTTGGCGAGCTGGTCGCGCCGGTAGACGGCTCGCCGTGCGCCGATGAGGGAGTTGCCGCGCCGCAGGTGCAGGCCGAACCACGGGGCGGCGAGGCCCTTGCCCATGGTGTCGAGCCACAGGGAGATCTCGGCGAGCTCGACGGCGGTGCCGTTGAGGTCCACCCCGTACACGTTGTGCAGGGCGATGTACGCCTTGACCTTCTGCAGCTCGCGCGCGTACTCGTCGGGCTCGATCTTCACGCCGGTTTCGGCCTGACGGCGCCGCAGGTACGCAGCGGCCAGCTGACGCACTGCCTCGATGGCGAACGCGCCGGACCCGAGGGCCGGCTCGCAGACGGTGAGGTCGAGGATCTCGCGCGCCGAGAGCTTGCGCGGGATCTCTCGTCCCTTCCACTCCACCGACTCCGGGTCCGGGTCGTCCGGGCCGATGAGCTCCACGAGCGCCTGGGAGACGGTGAACCGGGTCAGCACCTCGGGCGTGTAGTACGACGCCGACTGCTGCCGCTCGCGCCCCGCGAGCCGGAACACGAACGTGCCCTGCTCGTGCACCACGGGCTTCGGCTCGCCGGTCACCGGGTCCTCGATCGTCACGAAGTCCTTGGGCGCGATGCCCTGGGACCGCACGACCGGCACCACCCAGGAGCCCTTCTCGGCGTTGCCGTCCTTGGCGACCTCGTGCAGGTCCTCCGTGGCGAAGAAGCCCGTGTAGCTCATGAGGCCCTCGTACACCGCGCCGAGCTGGTTGATGCCGAGCTCGGCGTACGAGATGAACCCGCGGTCCTTGCCCCGCGACTCCTTGCTGAGCAGCAGGTGGCGCAGCACCTGCTGCAGGGCGGCGTTGCCGAGCCCGACGGCGTCGATCAGCTCGGTCGCCTCCGGCCGGAAGAGGTCGGCCTTGAGCGGGCTGAAGGTCAGCCCGGCGTCGCCCGCCTCGGGACCGGTGCCGCCGCCGTCGTGCCCGGTGTCGACCATGCGGAACAGCGTGCCGAGCGAGGCGTAGAGGTGGGTGCCGTGCTCGGCGGCCGGGCCGGGGAGCTCGACCAGCGTCAGCTCGCGCAAGCGGTCGAGGCTGTATCCGCGCTCGTAGACCCGCTCGCCGACGGGCAGGACGCCGAGCTCGGGGGAGGCCTCCGCGTACAGCAGGAACAGGACGCGGTACAGGTAGCGCAGCGACTGCCGCGCGAGGTTCTGCGCCTCGGCCTGCGGCAGCGGTTCGAGCCCCTGGGCGGCACGGCGGCGGACCACCTCGTTGGCGATGATCTCGATGGACAGGCGTACGCCCTCGCGCAGGTCCTTCGAGACGCCGACGGTGTGCTTGACCGACTCCTCGAGCACACCGGGCCACCAGAGGTTGCCCTCGGGGTCCGGGGCGAGCGAGGCCGCCTCGACGCACGTCAGTGCGCGGTCGGTCTCGCCGCCGCGCTTGTCGTCGGCGCGCTCGGCGACGAGCTGCAGGTCGACGGCCAGGTAGCGCCCCTCGGCCCAGCGGGCCTTCTCCGCCACCAGCAGCCAGCCGCCCGCCAGCACGAGCGCGTAGTCCGGCCCTTCGTCCTGGACGAACAGGTGCGAGAGCAGCCGGGCCACCGAGTGGATCTGGGTCTTCTCGTCAGCCTGGTACGGCTCCAGCAGCGTCCGGTCCCGCTCCGAAGGCTTGGCCGGGTCGCCCTTGGCCAGCAGCGACTCGACGTCCTTGACCGCGACGGCCTCGACGAGCACCAAGGGCGCCTTGGCTTCCAGGCCCGTCGCGTGCACCCACTCGACCGGGCCCTCACGCTTGGCCTGCAGGGCCGCCGTCGTGTAGCCGAGGACGGCGCGCAGCCGCTCGTACAGCTCGGGCAGCACGGCGAACCGGCCGCCCTCCTCGCCGAGACCGGCAAGCGTCGAGAGCAGGTCCGCCCGGGCCGCGACGAAGCGCGTGCGGGCCGACGGCGCGTCCGTACCGCCGTCGTCCCACGCCTTGCGCCGCTCCAGGACCTTCGCCTGGAACGACTGCTTGCCGTCCGTGGAGAAGTAGTGCTCGCTGATCCAGTCCTCGCCGACGACGATCGCGTCACTGGCGGCCATCAGTTGTTCTCCTCGATGCGGTGCGGCTCGGCTTCCGGCTCGGGCGCGGGAAGGTCGAGGCCGGGCGGGACGACGACGAGCAGCGGGCGCAGCAGCGTGCGCTCGGGCAGCATCTCGCGCGCCAGGCGGGACTCCTCGTCGACGTCGGACTGCCGGGTCGTGATGCCGGTCCGGGCGGCCCCCACCTCGCGGCTGATGAGCGCGGACGCCTCCATGCGCCAGTGCTGGCTGCGCTCCAGCCAGGCCTCGACCCGCTGCTGCGCGCTGATCTCGATGGACTCGACCTGGTCGCCCACCGCGCTCTCCGCCGAGCGCACGGCCTGGCGCACGTACGGCTGGAGGGCCGACGCCCCGGCGATGGCGCCCTTGTTCGCGGCGGCGAGGCGCAGCGCCTCGGTCGCGGCCGCGGCGGACCCGTGCGGCTGCGGGAGTGCGAAGCCCGGGTTCCCCGGGTTCGGGAACGCCACCGTCAGGTACGACGTCGCCACCACCTGCCCGCGCACGTTGTACAGCGCGGCCTGGATCAGCACCGTCAGCTCGGTGACGTCACCGCGGACAGCGAAGACCTGGTTGCGGCCCAGCGACGCGAGCGCCCGGTCGGACGCCCACTCGACAACCGGGTGCAGCGGGCCGAGGTAGTGAGCCTCCGGCCACACCGACGTCGACTCCGCGCTGCGAGCGTTGGCGAGCTCGCGCGTGCCCTGCGCCGTCGTCGTCGCCAGACGGAGCACCTCCGTGACGCGCCGGTCGGCGAGGTAGGACTGGGGGAGCACCTCGAGGCGCTGGCGGAGGTCCTTCGGCGGCTTGAGCGAGGCGACCGAGGCGTTCGCTGCCTTCTTCCACGCCACCCCGTTCGACGGCTCCTGCCCCGGTGTGGGGTAGATCTGCAGGAGGGCGTCCTCGAGGAACGCCAGATCGTCGTCGTACACGCCCGTCCGGCCGCCCGTGGGGGCCTTCGCCGGTGCGGCGGGAGTCTCGGTGCTCGCGCCGAGGTTCATCATGCGGGCCAGGAGCCCCGCGGGACCGTCGTCCGCCGCGACCTCCTCGACCTCCTTCACGACGCTCTCCAGGGAGCGGGCCCGGCGCAGGACGTCGGCGATGGTCTTCTCCTCGGCCGCGACGGAGTACTGCCCCATGAGCGAGGCGGTGTCCCCGAGCGCGAGGTGAGCATGGTGCTCGCGGTCCACGAGCCGCGTCAGGACGCGCAGGTCGCCCCCGAACCGGCGCGTGCGCTGCGGGTCCAGCAGCAGCGTCGTGATCTGCGGAGGATTCTTCTGCCCGTAGCGGTCGATGCGGCCGTTGCGCTGCTCGATCCGGATGAGGGACCACGGGATGTCGTAGTGCACCAGGTGGTGGCAGTGGCTGTGCAGGTTCACGCCCTCCGACGCCACGTCGCCGGTCACCAGGACCCGGATGGGGGAGGAGGCGAGCTTGAAGGACTCGACGATCCGCTGCTGGTCGACGTCGGAGAGCCCGCCGTGCAGGACGGCCACGTTCTCCGGTTTGAGGCCGAAGTCCTTGGTCAGCCGGCCCTGCAGCCAGCCCAGCGTCGCGACGCGCTCGGCGAAGACCACCGCACGCATGTCGGAGCCCTTGCCGACGCCGATGCCGCGTAGATGGTCGCGCAGCGCGTCGTACTTCGCCGAGCGCTCGGTGAGCGAGCGGGTCGCCAGATCGTGCAGGCGAGCCAGGGCGGTGCGCTCGGTGGCACGGGTGCCCGTGCCCGCGGTGGCTCGCGCGTCCGGGATGCCGCCGTCGTCGGCGTCCGGCGTGACGAGCGACTCGTCCTCGTCGGAGGTCTCCGTGCCTGCGTCGAGCGCGCGCAGGCGCTTGCGCACGGACTCCTCCAGCGCCGCCGGCGAGGACAGGAACGCCTTGGCGAGAGTCCAGGGGAACAGCGTGGCCCCACCCCGGCCCGAGTACGGGGAGGAGCCGCTCGTCGGCCACAGCCAGGTGTCCTCCAGCTCGACCGCGATCTCCTCCTCGATCGGCGAGGGGGCCACCGGTATGTTCTGCGGCTCCTTGCGCTCCGCCCAGTCCGCGCCCACCACCGAGGCGACCTCGGGAGAGTGCCGGTGCCGCCGCACGATGAGGCGCTCGACCTGCTTCTCGTCCAGCTCCACGCCGTCAGGCTTCACCGCCGACGGCTCGAGCATGCGGACCAGCGCCGCGAACGACCGCGGGTCACCGTTGTGCGGCGTCGCCGACGCGAGGACCAACGCGTCCGTCTGCCGGGCCAGCATCGAGGCGAGGCGGAAGTTCTGCGTCGAGGAGTTCGTGACGTTGTGCGACTCGTCGATGACGACGGCGTCCCACCGGTGCCGGCGCAGGTGCGTCACGTACTTGTCGCTCTTGAGCGTGTCGATCGAGATGATGACCCGCTTGAAGAACGCGAACGGGTTGCGGTTCGCGGGGAGCTTCTGGCGGATGCGCTGGATGCCCGTCGAGTCAAGGCGCACGAACGGCAGCGCGAACCGCGTCCACAGCTCGAACTGCATCTGCTCGAGCACATGCTTGGGCGTGACCACCAGGATGCGCTCACCCCGGCCCCGGCGGGCCAGCTCGGAAAGGATCATGCCGATCTCGAGCGTCTTGCCGAGGCCGACGGCGTCAGCCAGCAGGATGCGGGGCCGCAGGTTGTCCGGAGCGAGCGCCTTGCGGACCGCGTCGAACTGGTACGGCAGCGGGTCCGCCAACGCGCGGTGCGCCGTCGTCAACGCGTCCTGCGTGACCGGGACCGGCGTCTTGCGCAGCATCGCCTCCAGCCAGAGCCGGGACTTCCGGTAGCGCGGGGACTCGTCCGCCACGACGGCGGCGTCGGCCGGGTCCGCGACGGCGACGTGGTCGATCGCCGTGGAGAACACGGCCTCCGTGTCCCGGACCAGACCCGAGAGGCCGACCACGTGGACGAAGTGGCCGTCCGCCGTCGGCTCGACCTGGGTGACGAGCCACTCCTCGTCACGGACCACCACGGTGGAACCGGGAGCGGCGTCGAGCTCGGTGATCCGTGGCGCCGTGGTCGGTGCTGTCACGCGTGTACCTCTCGGTGGTGCTTGGTTCGTGGCGGTGGAGCGCCCGCTGTCGCTCGGGTCATCTTCTCCCGTATCGATGCTGCGTCGCACGTATCGACCTGGCCGGGCTCGACGCGGTGCCGTTCCCCGCGAGGCTAGACCGGGGCCCCGTGCGGCGAAGGATCCGGAGGTGGGTGAAATCGCAGTTCAGACGGTGATCGGAGCCGTGCTGTCCGATACGTTCTGCCAGGTCAACTTGATGTTCTCGACGGAAGGCCCCCTGTGGCGTACAGCTACGAGACAAGCGAATCGGTCTGGCGAACCTGGAAGCCGTATGCCGTCTTGGCTGCCGCCGCGGTCGGAGTGGTCTGGTGGTTCAACAGCCAGTCGCCGGTAGCCGGACTCAAGGATGGTGCCTACGCCTGCAACGCCGTCTTTGTGAACGACGCGGGCAAGTACGAGGTCCTGACGGACGGGGGCGAGGCCCTGGCCGCGACGGCAAAGGTGCAAGGCGGCCAGGTCATCGAGCTAGTGGCATCTTCGGCCTTGACCTCGAGCGAGCTCGCGTCGCTCACGCTGCGAAAGAGCGGCAGCTCGCACTTCCACGTTGCGGATGAGCCAGCGACGCACAGCTACAACGCTATTGCCTGCGACTACTCGGGCCGATGAGTGCGTTGACCACTCCTCGTGCGATCGCCGCCGCAGGCGTATGCCTGGCCCTTCTGGTCGGATGCGCGCCGTCCACCTACTCGTCCTACGACGGCGGCGATTCGAAGGCCGCCGTTCCCGACCACGCAACGGTCTCCTGCAGCGAGCTCCTGGAGACTGTGGTGACGCGGGAGCGCACAGGGGGCACGGCGGGGGCCATCAATTCCGAGCTCGACCTGATGGGTGGCGCCTGTCCGAGCGAGTACGACGTCTTTGTCGACTATGTGTCGCTCAAAGGCTTCGCTGAAGCGGATGCTGGCGGAGCATGCTCGGAGCACGAGAAGTACGATGTCGCTCCGGCCGCGATCGAGCTCGCGCGTCAAGACGGGCTCTGCGAAGAATGGTCTGATCGGGTCGAGATGGTCGACGAGCCCTGGGTCTGCCGGTACTCGCCGACCTACGACGAGAACTGGCACAACGACGTGCTCTGCACGAACGGGTTGCACGAGGACCGTCCGCACCTCCGCGAGTGGGACGACTTCGTCACAGAGGCCGAGATCATGGACTCCGCGCGCGAGTACGAACAGCAGCTGAACGCTCCGTGAGGCCTGGAGCGCTCGGACCCGGTGGTGGTTGTCGCCCGGGCGGGCTGCGCTCGCAGACGACGGAGATTTCACCCGCGACGCCTGGCCGGACTCGGCCAAGAACGGACCGACAGGTGAATGGCTCGGGCTACCATCGCCCCAATCGCCGGTGATGCGCCGGACTACTGAACACGCGACCGGCGAGGAACACCAGAGTGACCGACGTGCTGAACGTAGAGCCCACCGAGTCCGACGCCGAGGCTGTCTCGATCCAGCTGCGGGCCGCGGTCAGCGACCAGTGGTCCTGGGCCGCCTCCAACGCCCGGATCCCGCAGATCAACGACCTGGTGGCGACCGTGCCGGCGCCTGTGGCGCACGCACGGATCGAGGTCACCCTCACCGACGGTGACGTCCGGTACGGCGCCGTCGTCGTGCACGACGGCCCGATCGGGGTGGCTGCGGTTGGACAGTGTTCATGTGCCGATTTCCGCGGTCGCGATGTCACGGGTGGAAGAACGCCGCGGTGCCGAGTGTGCGATCACGCTTGCGATGCGCGACGGCGGTCCGGTGCTTGCTCGATTCGAGCAGTCTGTCGACCTGCAGCCGCGCGACCTGTGGCTCCGGCAGGGTGAACCCGGCGCGCGCGGCGCTGGGCAGACGCCTGAGCGCGACCACGCGCGCGCCTCGAGGCGGTCCGGGAGATGGTCGATGTTGGCCGATGCCGGCATCCGGCGTGGGTCGCCGTCGGGCGGCCCGAGCCCACGTGAAGCAGGTCGGAACAGGGAGTTTTCGGAGAGGGTTCGAGTGCAGCGGGATGGTCGCCTTCGGGGCGTGGACAAGAGTTCAGCGGAGACAGCGGGTGTCGTCGACGAAGTGGATACGCGGCCCGCAGGCGTTCTGACGGTGATCGACCTCTTCGCGGGGGCCGGTGGTCTGACGGCCGGGTTGCACCGTGGTTCCGACAGATTCCACGCCGTGCTTGCGGTGGAGAAGGACGTCGCGGCCGCGGCGACGTATTCGGCCAACTTTGGCGACGTCGTGCATGTGGGAGACATCCAGGAATGGCTGCGCGACGACGACGTCCCGCGAGTTGACGTTGTGGTCGGGGGGCCGCCGTGCCAAGGATTCTCTCTCATTGGAAAGAGGGACCCGAGTGACGAGCGAAATGCTCTCTGGCGCCACTTCGTCGAGACGCTCAGGCGAGCCCGCCCTCGTGCCTTCGTGATGGAGAACGTCCCGTCGTTCCTGCGCTCCCAGGAGTTCCGGGATTTTCTGAGTTCCTTCCGCGAGGAACCTCTGACGGAGTACGAACTGCGGGCCGACGTCGTCGACGCTTCGAACCACGGCGCGGCCCAGCGCCGGAAGCGAGCCGTGGTCATCGGTTTCCGTCGTGACGAGGAGCATCCGGGTCCCCTTCCGGCGGCCACCGCACGACCAGCCACGGTTCGCGATGCGTTCGCCGGGGTCAGGCCGTTCGTCGGCGACTTCGAACCCCGTCCCGGGAGGACGAACTTCAGGGGACGGTGGTTGCCTGGGCCGTTCAACGGGCCCGAACTCCACTTCACACGCATGTGGGCCGACATCGACCTCGAGCGATTCCGGGCGGTGCCCTACGGAGGCAGTCGAGTTCACCTACCACCGGAGCTCTCCATGAGGTGCTGGCGGGAGAATCCGCGCAGCGCCAGTGATGTGATGGGAAGACTGGTCTGGGAGCGTCCGTCGGTGACGATACGCACGGAGTTCTTCAGGCCCGAGAAGGGTAGGTTCCTCCACCCGACGCAGCATCGGGCCATCACGCACTGGGAAGCGGCGCGGCTCCAAGGGTTCGACGACGGATATCGTTGGGTCGGTGGCAGGGCCGATATTGCGAGGCAGATCGGCAATGCCGTTCCCGTCGCCCTGGGCGAGGCCCTGGGACGACATGTCGCCGCCGCATTGAACTGAGCGAACGAGCCGCGCTTCGAACAAGCGTTCGGAAGCGGGTGAAATCTCTCCGTGTGCCGCTCGCCCGATGGGATACGGCCTCGATGTGGCTTCGCGGTGTCACAGGCATCACATAGATTGCGACGGTGAAGCGGTCGAGACCTTCGGGCCGGTGAGAGTTGCCGATGGATTGGTGCAGACGTGCAGTTGCAGGGTTGGGAGCGGGGCGCCTCGCGTCTCGCCGACGTGGTGGCCGAGCAGACCGAGCGGTGTCTCGAGGTCTACGAGAAGGACCCGAGTCGTGTCGAGCAGGACGCGAACAACGAGCTGCGCATCGCGTCCGGCGGGTACAACGACCGTCAGCTCGAGGAGCTCCTTCAGAACGCCGTTGACGCCGCCCGGTCCGGAGGTGAGCGGGTCGAGGTCCTGCTCACGCGGCAGGCGCTTTACGTCGCCAACGACGGTGTGCCGTTCGACGAGAAGGGCCTGTTGTCGGTCATGGCCTCGGACATCTCGACCAAGGACGACGAGGCGGTCGGGAAGTTCGGCATCGGGTTCAAGTCGGTCCTCGCCGTCACGGACACGCCCAAGGTGCTGAGCCGTTCGGTCTCGTTCGGGTTCGACCAGAACTGGTCCGAGAAGATGCTTCGCGCCGAGGGCTACGCCTCGCCGTCGTATCCGACGATGCGCCTCGCCCGACTTCTCGACCCTGTCGGGGAGGCGGCGTCCGATCCGCACCTGGCCGAGATCATGGCGTGGGCCAGCACCGTCGTCGTTCTGACCTTGAACACCTCGTACACAGGGCTATCGCGACGGCTTTACGACTTCCCGGCTGAGTTCGTGCTCTTCTCGCCACACATCCGGCGTGCGAGGCTCCGCAACCTCGCGGAAGAGAAGGACCCCGTGGGAAAGCGCGGCAGGCCCGCTGTTCGCGAGGTGCTCGCGAAAGCCGGCTCGGAGCCACGAACCGTGATGCTGAGTGCAGGCGGGGAGACGACGACCTGGGCGGTGGCCGGCACCCGGTATCGCCCCGGGAAGGAGGCGCTCCGGGACGGCGGCCACGTGGCGGCCCGGGAGGAGGTTTCCGTGCAGTACGCGCTCAGGGTTCCCCCGGGGACGAGCGACGGCTCGTTCTGGGCCTACTTCCCGACCCGGGAGCGAGCGACGCTCTCTGGAGTGGTGAACGCGCCATGGAAGCTCAGCGACGATCGCACCCGGCTCCTGGCGGGAACCTTCAACAAAGAGATCCTCACCGGTGTACTTCCTGTCCTGGTCGGAAAGGTTATGTCGGCCCTGTCCGGGGCCGAGCATGGTGTCAGGGCTCTCGACGCCATGCCGGCGCGAGGCAACGAGGCGAGAGGCTGGGCAGACGACGTCATCAACCAGCCCGTCTTCGACCGGCTTCGACAGGTCCCGTCCCTGCCGGACTGCCACGGTTTGCTGCATGTGCCGAGCGAGCTGAAGTGGGCCGGTAGTCTCCCCGCACGGTGGACGGAGGCGTGGTCGGACGTCCCGGGGGCGCCGAAGGGATCGTGGGTGCATCCGGAGGCCAACACGAACCCCGAGCGCCGGATGAAGGTTCGGCGCCTCCTTCGATGTGACGGCGCGGACAACGAGGGGAACGCCGGGATCGACGAGTGGCTCGGCGCGCTCGTTCAGAACGGGACCGTCGAGGAGTCGGCCGAGGCCATCCGGGTCGCCGCTGTGATCGTCGACGATGTCGGGCGCCATGACGAGCGGCTTCGGGTCCGTGCACAGCGGGGCCTGGCCAATGCACCGATCGTCCGGCTCGAGGACGGGACCTTCCGGGCGCCCACCCGCGGCAAAGTCTTCGTCCGGGTCGCGGGCGACGTCCGCGACGACGTGGAGTTCGTCGACCCGGAACTGGCCGCTATGCCCGGTGTCCGGGAAGCGCTCGCCAAGCTGGGCGTGGTCGTCATGGATCGCAGCGGTGAGCTGCGGGCGCTCCTGACCCGTGCCAAGCATCGCGACTTCGTCCGACGGCCCGACGCCGTCTGGGGTCGGATCTGGGAGGTCATGCGGGACATCCCTCTGGATACGGCCCTCCAGATTCTTCGTGAGGACCTGGGCCACCGACTCGAGCTGCAGACCCGGGTGCGGACCGCCGCCGACACCTGGGTCGCCCCGGCCAGCGCGTTTCTCGGGGGCGCGATCGTGCCGGCAGACGGGAGTCGCGACCGCAACCGGCTCATCGATCCCCGCTTCCACCGCGATGACGCGGAGATTCTCCGCGAGATCGGAGCTGTCGACGCCCCCGTCTGGCGGCATGACACGCCCCACGAGATTTGGCTCCACGTGTACGACGAGGAAGTCAGGGACAAGTTCATCGAAGGCCAGTCAGGGCCTCGGCCCGACCGCGCGAAGCTGGTCGTGGACGGTGCTGCGCCCCCCTGGCCGCTCCAATCCTTGCTGGAGATGAGCGACGAGGCCCGAGCTGCGGCGACTCAACACATCCTGGCGCGAGGAAAACCTGACGCCTGGACCGTCAGGCACACCTCCAACAGCAGCTACGGCACTTTGCGCGTGGGTGCCCCGGAAATCTACTTCGTCCGGAAGTTCGGCCTGCTGCCGACGGCCTTCGGTCTGCTGCCACCGCACCAGGTCCTGGTGGCGAACGACGCCTTCGATCCGCGGGTTCTGCCGGTCTTCGAAGTGGGGGACCAGCTCGCGGATTCGATCGGCCTTCGGACGGACTTCGAGGCCTTCACCCCGGGGGACTGGAGGATGATGAAGGGGGTCGCGGACTCATGGACCACCTCGGACGGCGACGACGCGCGGCGGTTCGAGTTCTACACCTGGCTCGCCGGCAACATCGACCCCGATCGTCTGGTGGTCCGGGTCGGACGTGGACGGCAGAGCGTCGAGCGCGCGCACGTCGGGGTCACCGATGACCCCGCTGTCTACTCCTCGATGATCGAGGCGATGGCGCCCGCGATGCTGGTCTCGGACTCCGAGGACGTCGACAGACTGATCGAGTTCTGGGGTCTCCAGCCGGGAAAGGACCTGCTGCAGGAAGAGATCGTCGTCGAGCGTTCCGGTGAGCCGTTCTACCTCACTGACGCCTTTCCTCCCCTGAAGCTGCGGCTCATTCACGAGGACCGTGACGTGCAGCTGCAGCCCTGCACACGAATCGTCAGGATGATCGCCACGCCTCAGGGGCAGAAGGCGAAGCCGATCCCTGCGCTGCGTGAGGACCAGGTCGTCCACGTGACCGCCACCGACGCCGCCGAGCGACTCGCCCAGGCGTCGGAGGCGCTCGGTCTCGATATCGATCGGCGAGCGGTCGCCAAGATCCTCGACGAGATGGCCCGGTCAGAAGTCAACCAGCGTCGCCAGAAGATCAGAAGAGCGACGTGCGACGACCTAAGACTGCTCGAGGCGGTCGGTGAAGAAGCCCTGCGGCGCATCGTGCCCAAGCAGGCCCTGGACGCCCTGGAGAGTCGACCGGACAGGGTCCGGGCCGAGGAGATCGCCGCGCTGGCACGCGCCGTTCATGGTGTCGGGATCCTGAAGTCGTTGAGGGTCGCCCTGGAGGAGGCAGGCCTCGAGCCGCCGAAGGAGTGGGCGGGTCGCCGGATTACCCGACATTGGGTCGCCTCGCTCGGGTTCCCTGCGGACTGGGCAGGGTTTCCCGCGTCGCAACGTCCGGCCGTCGAGGTCATCGACGGTCCCGCGGTTCTCGGTGACCTGCACAAGTATCAGGAGAACGTCACCGACCGGATCAAGAGCCTCCTGCGAGCCGTCGGTCCCGACCGCGGCATGGTGTCCCTGCCGACGGGCGCCGGCAAGACCCGTGTCGCTGTCGAAGCTCTGGTCAACGGCGTGCGGGACGGGGACATCGACTTCTCCAAGCCGTTGGTATGGATCGCGCAGACCGATGAGCTGTGCGAGCAGGCGGCCGAGAGCTGGACCTATGTCTGGCGTGCGATCGGCCCGCAGGTGCCGATGCGGCTCGGCAGGCTGTGGGCCAGTAACGACGTGCCGGAGGAGCCCGGGGCGTTCCAGCTCGTCGTCGCCAGCATCGACAAGCTCCGGTCCGTCAAAGACCGGGCCGGTTCGAGCTACGAGTGGCTTCGCCAGCCGTCGGTGGTGGTGGTGGACGAGGCCCACACATCCATCGCGTCCTCGTACACGCAGGTCCTGGATTGGCTCGGCCGCGGGACGAGAGGTCGTTCGGAGAGCGATCGTCGTCCACTCATCGGGCTGACGGCGACACCGTTCCGCGGTACTTCTCACGACGAGACCGAGCGGCTGGTCAAGCGGTACGACGGAAACCGTCTGGACCGAGGCTCTTTCAACCGTGCAGACGATCCGTACCCGGAACTGCAGGAGCAGGGGGTTCTCGCCTCCGTCCGTCAGCACGTCATCGACGGGACCGACGTGGAGCTGACCGAGACAGACGTCGACGAGATCGAGAAGCTCCGCAGGCTTCCCTCCGCGGTCACGGAACGACTCGGAGGCGACCTGACGCGTACACTCCGTGTCGTCGAGTCCATCGCTCAGCTGCCGGAGGACTGGACCGTCATCGCCTTCGCGCCCTCGGTCGAGAACTCACGGGTCATGGCGGCACTGCTGTCGCATCGCGGTGTCCCGGCGGTGTCGATCTCCTCGGACACGGAGCCCGCGGCCCGTAGGCACTACGTCGAGGAGTTCAAAGCGGGGCGGATCAGGGTCCTCACGAACTACAACGTGCTGACGCAGGGATTCGACGCCCCGAAGGTCCAAGCGGTCTTTGTCGCGCGGCCGACCTTCGCGCCGAACGTCTACCAGCAAATGATCGGACGTGGTCTCCGCGGACCGAAGAACGGAGGTTCGGAAGAGGTCCTCATCGTCAACGTCCGCGACAACTTTCAGAAGTACGGCGACATGCTCGCCTTCAACGAGTTCGAGTACCTGTGGTCACGATGACGGAAGTGATCGCGCTGGACGACAGCCAGCGGGCCGCCGTGGAGGTCGAGGCGGATGCGCGACAGATCGTGGTCGCGGGTCCGGGCTCGGGCAAGACGGAGGTCGTCTCGGCCCTGGTCGACCGGCTGATCGAGGAGGAGGGCGTCGACCCCGACGACGGGATCCTCGTCGTGAGCTTCTCGAACGCGGCGGTCCACGCCGCCGACGCCCGGCGTCGCCGGCGCGGTGCGGAACCCGTCACGATCAGAACACTCGACTCGCTGGCGACCCGCATCGTCCGTGACCACGCCGACGACGGCGGAGAGGGCCTGGACTTCGACGCCCGTGTCTCCCTGGCGACGCGGCTCCTGCGGGACGGCGAGGCCGACGAGGTCCTGGAGGACGTCGAGCACCTGGTCGTCGACGAGATGCAGGACGTCGTCGGGGTCCGTGCCGACTTCCTCCTCGCGATGCTCGAACACCTCCCCGGTGATGCCGGCTTCAGCCTTCTGGGCGACCCCGCCCAGGGCATCTACGACTTCCAGTTCCGCGCCGACCCGAGCGGCCGGCGCCCTCGCTCGAGGACGACGTCGGCGGACGTCCTGCACAGCGTCCGGGAGATGCGGGGTGTCGAGGCGCGGGTGCTCACCGGTCAGTACCGGGCCACGAGCCGTGACGCCCGGGCGGCCGCGGCGCTCCGGTCACGCGTGCTCGAGGAGGGCGGCGCCGAGGAGGTCGCCGACTTCGAGGCCGGGATCACCCCGGTCGGTGACATCGGCGAGGCCGTCGAGATGGCCGACCGATGGCCGGGAACGACGGCTTTCCTCACGGCGAACAACGGTCAGGCGATGCTGATCGCCCGGGAGGTCGCGGATCGCGGGCACCGTGTCGAGCTGAGGCGTGGCGCGCAGCAACGGGTGCTGGCCGGGTGGGTCGCGCGTGTGCTGGGTGTCGCCCCGACCGCATCGGTCAATCGTGACGAGTTCCTGTCCCGGGTCGCCGATGTCCTCCCGGACGCCGACCCCATGGTGCTCTGGCGTGCGGTGAGGGGTGTCGTGGGCGGTCGCGGGACGGAGGTGGACGTCAAGCTACTGGCCAGACGTCTGACCGGCCGTGGCTCACTGGTGCGCGATCTGGTTGACGACCCGATGGCGGACATCGTGGTCTCGACCGTGCATCGGGCCAAGGGGCTGGAGTTCGACAACGTCGTCCTCGTGGACTTCCCCGCCAAGCCCTGGCGGGCCGACGACACAGAACCCGATGAAGCCGGAAGGACCCGGTTCGTCGCGGTCACCCGCGCCCGTGATCTGATCGCCCGGGCCACCGGTCCCGACGACCGCCGGTTGAGCAGACACCCCAGAACACGCCGGTGGTACCGGAGGGGGCGTCAGCAGTGGCAGACCTTCGGCTTCGAGATCCGCGTCGACGACATCGACACGCTCGAGCCCGGTGGCGTCGCCCCGATGGAGGCGCAGGACCGCCTCTCGACCGTCGTTCGTCCGGGGGACCGGCTCGAGCTCGAGCTCGACCCGGACCGCTCGTCCCTCACCCTGCCCGTGTACACGGTGCTGCACAACGGCGTGGCCGTCGCACGGACGTCGGACGACTTCGGCCACGACCTCGTCGCCCGGATCCGCACGATCGAGAAGGGCCGCCGCGGTTGGCCGGGACTCTCCGGTGCTCGCGTGGAGTCCGTGGCGACGGTGGTCGGCAAACCTCAGCCCGGCACTGTCGGCGCGCACGGGCTGTGGCTCGCCCCGGTGACCGCCGGATTGCTCGACCTCGACTGGAAGGAACACCAGCGTGCGTGACCTCGACCCCTGGTACCAGGCCCGAGAACGAATGGTCGACGCGGTCGTCGCGGACCTCCACGGATCGTCCGACGACGCCGTCCTCCTCGAGGAGCCGCTCGAGAGGTTCGTCGTCGGAATCCTCTACCCGCAGGCGTCCGACGGCGGGGCGGCCGTAGAGGTCGCGGACGAGGCGCCGGAGGGTGAGGCGGGGACGGCGCCCGACGCCGACTACGACCCCGGTGTGTCGTTCGCCCATCTGCGGTACCCCTCGACGATGGGGCTCACGTGCGGGGTGACCGCGTCGACGGAGCGGCTCGTGGTCGAGATCGAGGCGGATCGCTACGAGCCCGTCGCGACGGAGCCGGACGCCGCGGGGGGTGAGGAGGACGTCGCGAGTCGTGCCCACGCACGTCGGCACGACCGGTGGGAGCTCAGGACCGAGCGGCCCGACCCCGTCACGATCGACCTCTTCGGACCCTCGACGAACCGGACGGCCGTGGCCGACGGGCTCGAGCTGCGCGTCGTGGTCCGACCGCCCCGGGACGGTGTCGTCAGCGTGACCCTGGTCCTCGTCAACACCAAGGTCCGTCCCGAGAAGGGCAGGTCCGACGCGTTGAGCTGGTTCCGCCCGGTCATGCATGTCCGGACGGACGACGGCGAGTTCGCCGATCGGAGCCCTCGGACGCGATCGGAGCACCGCGACCCCGACGAGCTGAGCGGTGATCTCCTGTACCGGTCGGAGCGTCACCTGGCGGTCGGGCACGGGGTCGCGGTCACCTGGGACGAGGGCCGGACCGTCACGGACCTGTGGACGACCTTCTTCCCGAGTCACGACCTCAGCCTGGCCAAGGCGGACCGGGACGACGTCCCGGGCCTCGGGATGTCCCTGCTCGGCGAGGCGCCGGACGGTGACACCCTTCGGGGCCCGCTCGAGGGGCTCGTCGGGCGCTACGAGGAGTGGATCACCGGCCAGGAGCAGAAGCTGGCCGACCTCTCCGACGCGCACCGAGCCACCGCACGGCGTCATCTCGACGACGCGCGGACGGCCGCGGCACGGATGACCCGGGGCGTCCAGCTGATCGGCAATGATCCCGAGGTCGAGCGCGCCTTCCGGGTGATGAACCTCGTCATGCAGGAGCAGAGGGTCCGCCAGGAGCTCGTCCGCAACGGCGCGGATGCAGCGCAGGCGCCCGTCGTCGGCGCCTGGAGACCGTTTCAGATGGCGTTCATCCTGCTGAACCTCGAAGGTCTCTCCGACTCGGAGAGCGCGGACCGAGACCTCGCGGACCTGCTGTGGTTCCCGACCGGTGGCGGCAAGACGGAGGCATACCTCGGGTTGATCGCCTTCGCCTTGGTGCTCCGACGCCTTCGCGGGGCCGGTGAGGACGGCGACGGTGCCGGAGTCGGCGTGATCATGCGATACACGCTCCGCCTTCTGACGCTGCAGCAGTTCGAACGAGCGGCCGGACTGATCTGTGCGCTTGAGGACTTCCGCGGACAGGACCCCGAACTCCGTGAGCGCGCCCCGTTCTCCCTCGGGCTGTGGGTCGGTCAGGGCGCGACTCCAAACGACACCAAGGCGGCGGCGAAGGCGATCCGCAAGCGCAGGATGGGCGAGGACGCGGGTGACGGGGGAGACCCGGTCCAGCTACTCCACTGCCCGTGGTGCGGCAGCACGTTGAGTGCCGATGACTACGAGGCGGACAAGTACGCGGACCGTGTCACCGTGCGGTGCCCGGACGTCGAATGCCGGTTCCACGGGGGCGACGGCCTTCCGGTGCACCTCGTCGACTCGGACGTGTACAGGGAGCGCCCGTCGCTGGTCGTCGGGACGGTCGACAAGTTCGCCATGCTCGCCTGGCGCGAGCGGGCCGGACGCCTGTTCGGATCGGGCCACGACGCACCGCCGGACCTCATCGTGCAGGACGAGCTGCACCTGATCTCGGGTCCGCTGGGCACGCTGGTCGGTCTGTACGAGACGGCGATCGATCACCTCGCGACCGACCGGCGGAGCCGCGCGCGTCCCAAGCTCGTCGCCTCGACTGCGACGATCCGTCGTGCTGCCGGGCAGGTGCAGGCGGTCTTCAACCGGCCCTCGGCGCAGTTCCCGCCACCGGGCATCGACGCGGACGACTCGTTCTTCGCCGTCGACGCCTCCGCCGACGAGAAGGGCACCCGGCGGTACGTGGGTCTGATGGCCCCTGGTACGAGCCACGCGACGCTGTTGGTCAGAACGTACGCGGCCCTCCTGCAGGGGGCGAAGGACCTGGACGCCCCGGACGAGGTGAAGGACGCCTACTGGACGATCCTGGGCTACTTCAACAGCCTGCGGGTCCTGGGCGCCGCCTACATCCAGTCGATCGACGACGTCCGCGACAGGATCGGCGTCGTCGCCGGCCGGAACCGTTCGGCGAAGCGGGAGACGCGGGACCCGCGGGAGCTGACCTCGCGCAAGAAGTCCAGCGAGATCCCCGAGGAGCTCAAGGCGTTGCAGACGCCGATGCCGGATCCTGCCAGCCCCGACGTCGTGCTGGCCACGAACATGATCTCCGTCGGTGTGGACGTCGACCGGCTGGGGCTGATGGCCGTCATGGGGCAGCCGCAGACGACGTCGGAGTACATCCAGTCGACGAGCCGTGTCGGCCGACGCCATCCCGGGTTGGTGTTCACGCTCTTCAACGCGTCCAGGTCGCGTGACCTCTCGCACTACGAGTCGTTCACCACCTACCACCGGTCCCTCTACCGGCAGGTGGAGGCGACCGGGGCGACGCCGTTCGCGCCGCGGGCGCTGGACCGGGGGCTCCACGGTCTGCTCGTCATCCTCGCCCGTCACGTCCTCGACGGTGCGGCGGGCGACAAGTCGGTGAGGGTTCCCGTGGAGTCCGACGGGTTGCGATCCGTGGCCGAGGTCGTCGTCGACCGCGCACGCGCCGTGGCGGGGGAGGCGACGGCCCGGGAGGTGCGTGAGGCCCTCGATGCCCTCGTCGAGCAGTGGGAGGAGGGCGTGGACGACGAGGCGGTCCTGCAGTACCCCCGCTGGCCGATGCAGCGCGACGACGTCAAGGGGCTCATGACCATGGCCGGTGCGACGTCGGACGCGTCCGACGGTGTTGCGCTCCTCGAGACGTTCCCTCCGCAGGAGACCCCGTGGCCGACGCTCACCAGTCTGCGGAACGTCGACCGTGAGAGCACTCTCAAGATCATCTCGACCAAGAAGACCAAGGCGGTGGCCCACGATGGCGACGAGTGAGCTTCCCAAGGCCCGACAGAGCCAGCTCGTCACGACCTACGGCATCGGCTCGTTGTTCCCCGCGGGGGACCAGAGCTTCATGATCTGCGGCATCGACGAGTGGGACGAGAAGTGGTCGCCGACCGTCGAGGAACCGCGCCTGGCGCGTTCCCTGGGCGTCCACAGCTTCCGGGCACCCGCGACGGGCAAGAGGTCAGGGGATGTACCGGTCGTCCGGTTCCCGGTGTACCACTACTGCCCGGGTTGCCGGCGGCTCGACCGCTTCTGGAAGTTCGACGCCAAGAAGATGCAGTGCCCGGACTGCGTCCGGGACATCGCCCCCTCGCGTTTCGTCGCGTGCTGCGAGAACGGGCACATCGAGGATTTCCCGTACTTCCAGTGGGTCCATCGCGGGACCGCGGCCGCGGGTGGGGAGCACCGCATGAAGCTCGAGGCCAAGGGTGCGTCCTCGTCCCTCGCGGACGTCGTCGTCAGCTGCTCGTGCGGAGTGCGTCCGTACAACCTCGACGGCTCCTTCTCCCGTGGCGCCCTGGCCGAGATCAAGCGGTGCGGCGGCAAACGACCCTGGCTTCCCACGGCGCCCGACGAGCAGTGCGACAAGCAGTTGCGGGCCCTCCAGCGCGGCTCATCGAACGTCTGGTTCGGTGCCGTGCGCTCCAGCATCTCCATCCCACCCTGGTCGAGTCCCAACTCCCAGTACGTCACCAAGCATTGGGATCTACTGGGGCCTTTGTCGATGGATGAGCTCTCCGTGCTGTTGCCCAAGTGGCTCGCCGGGAAGCCCGGGTTGACGGTTGACGGGGTCGCCGACGTCCTGCGTCAGCGCAAGGGCCTGGATACCGGATCGCCCCCTTCGGAAAGGGACCTGCGTGAGGAGGAGTACCGCGCGTTGACCGATGGGAACGACGGCGGGGCCCACGACTCCTTCCAGTGCGTCCGCGTCGAGCACGACCCGCGTCTGAGCGGCCTGGTCGCACAGGTGTCGAAGGCCACCCGTCTTCGCGAGGTACGTGCCCTGGAGGGCTTCTCCCGGGTCACGCCGATGCCCACGGACAACACAGACCCCCGCCTCGCCCGGCTCAGCGAGAACCGCCTCGCGTGGTTGCCCGCGACCGAGGTGCTGGGCGAGGGGATCTTCGTCAGGCTTGACGAGGACGCCGTCACCCGCTGGGAGATCGGGGCCTTCGCCAAGGAGCGCGAATCGCTGCTGGAGGAGGCGTTGCGCCGGCGTGCCACTGAGTCGGGCGCACCCGTGGCCGAGGGGCCGAGCGCCCGTTTCCTCGCCATCCACTCCCTCGCGCACGCGCTGCTCCAGGAACTCAGCCTCGACGCCGGATACCCGGTGGGTTCCCTGCGCGAGCGGATCTACGCCGAGCCCGGGCAGGCGGGCCTTCTCGTCTACACCGCCTCGTCGGACGCCGCCGGAAGCCTCGGCGGGTTGGCGGCGCTCGCAGACGCGGACCTCTTCGCGGAGATCGTGATGGCGGCGGCCGCGCGGGCGCAGTGGTGCTCCCACGACCCGGTGTGCGCGGAATCCGGGTCGTCGGGCTCCGACGGGCTGAACATGGCGGCGTGCCACGCGTGCCTCCTCCTGCCGGAGACGAGCTGCGAGCACCGGAACATCTACCTCGACAGGCTGTCGATCGTGGGTCCCCTCGAGCGCCCCGGCTCCGGGATCGTCGGCGCGCTGGGCGACATGGCCGGAGACATCGGGCGCGTGGGCTCCACAGGGCCGGATGCCGCATGGAACGGCTCGCTCGTCGATGCCACTCCTGCCGAGGCCGCGCTTGCCGGTGAGATCGCCCGCCGTCTGCCCGAGGCGCCCGTACCTACTCTCGGCGACGAGGTGCTCGACGGGATTCCTCTTTCGTTGGCATGGCCGGACCGGATGGTGGCGGTCACGACGCCTGAGATGTCGGAGCATACGGTCCGGGAATTGGAGTCCGCCGGTTGGACGATGGTCATTCCGGACGTTGAGAGGATCGGGGCGGCTCTCGGCGCGATCTGACCGCTGCGGCGATGGTGTCGACCGTAGAGGCGGGCGGCTCGTGCTCCCAGAACCGGAGGACGACCCAACCCTCGCTCTCGAGGTGAGCTGTCGTGTCGCGGTCGCGGTCACGGTTGGCCCGGAGCTTCTCGGTCCACCATCCGCCGTTGGCCCGGGGGAGGGTGCCGTGCTCCGGGCAGCCGTGCCAGAAGCAGCCATCCAGGAACACGGCGACCTTCACCCGCGTGAAGGCGATGTCGATCGTGCGGCGGGGTTTCCCCGGAACCGGGTACGTCACTCGATACCGCAGGGCCTGTGCATGCAGCAGCTTACGGACGTCCACCTCCGGCTTGGTGTCCCGACGGCGTGCGGCGCTCATGCGGAGGCTCACGCCGGGACTCGAAGCCCCGGGGTGCGGTCCGATCTGTGCCATGGCGCCACGGTAGCCTCAATCCCTGGACGCTGGGACGCAGGTCTGCATGTTTCGGGAGGACGCCGCGCCACGACACGAATGCACAGGTCAAAGCAAGGCCGGCAGCCGGATACGATGAGCGACATGACACATGGTGGGGAGTCGGCGGAACCGATCCGGGTCCTGGACCTGTTCGCTGGCTGCGGCGGGCTGACGGAGGGCTTCCACCAGTTTCGTGCGGTACCCGGCGGCCCTCCGGTCTTCCGCGCCGTCGGAGCTGTGGAATGGGACCCCGCCGCGGCCGCCACGTACGCAATGAACTTCGGCGCGGGGTCGCCCCGGGTGGTCGGTGGGGCGACGCCGAAGGTCTACCGCCGGGATATCGCCGGGTGGGACCCGACGGAGGAGCTAGGGGACATCGATGTCGTCGTCGGCGGTCCACCGTGCCAGGGCTTCTCCGCCCTCAACCGAAAGAAGATCCGTGCCGAGCGCAACACGCTGTGGCAGGAGTTCATCCGGGTGGTGGAGATCGTCCAGCCTAAGGTATTCGTCATCGAGAACGTGGACCGGTTCGTCAGGTCACCAGAGTTCGCCGACCTGCAGGCTCGCATGGGAAGGGGCGAGCTCTCCGACTACCGGCTCGCCTCGCCCACCGGGACGTACCGCGAGCATATCGACCCTGACCTGGCACGCCGATACCTGCTCAACTCTGCGGACTACGGGGCTCGGCAGGCGCGACGCCGCGCGATCGTCGTCGGCGTACGGTCCTGCGGCTCCGCAGGAGCGGTCGACTTCCGCTACCCGGAACCGACCCATACCCGCAGCCGCGGAGGGTTCGATCTGGGCTCCGGCCCGCGCCAGCCGTGGCGGACCGTCGATGAGGTCTTCGGTGGCACAGGGCACCGGACGCCGACAGCCACAGAATTAGACGGCGGTCAGGAACTCAGCGATCTCGCCAGTGAGATCCTCGGTCGGGACCTACGAGCCTTCCGGACCCAAGAGCTGCACATCACGAGGCGCCCTGAGCCGGTATCGCGAGCCAGGTACCGTGCGATCCCGTCAGGTGGAAACCGGAAGGACCTCCGGGGGCGCTTCCGGTGCACGTTCGAGGACGGGGCCGACGAGGTCATCGTCGAGAAGCTCGGCGAATTCCGTGACGCCGACGGTGCGCTGCTCGTCGACGGAGAATACTGTGTGGTTGAGAACGGCTCGCCGTCCTCGCGAAGGCTGAGCATCAGCGTGAACGACGTGGACGTGGCCCTACACGCTCCGTCGGGTCGGCATCGTGCGGAGGGCTTCCGCGTCGAGGTCAAAGACGACGGGAACCTTCGGCGAGCGGGTCTCGAGTATTTGTCGACCGCGGTGTGGGACGGCCACGACACCGGCTCTGGTGACGTCATGGGAAGGCTTCGGTTGGGCTCGCCCTCCGTGACTATCCGGACGGAGTTCTTCAAGCCTGAGAAGGGGCGCTACCTACACCCCACGGAGGACCGACCCATCACCCACTACGAGGCGGCCGTGCTTCAGGGATTTCCGGAGGACTACCTCTGGTGCGGATCGAAGACGGAAATCGCGAAGCAGATCGGTAACGCGGTGCCGATCGCCCTAGGCATCAAGGTCGCCGAGTCCATTCACTCCTACCTCAGTGGAGCTGGATCCGGCGGGATCGTCTCGAGCGCCTGAGATTCCCGGCTCGCGATAGGACGGTCTTCTCCACGAGCTCAGGGTAAACGCCAAGGGGTCCGGCTCCTCGGTGGGGACTTCTGCAGGCGACCATCGTTCCGCAGCGCCTGTGCAGCCCAACGAATGTCGTACTGCCAGGTGTAGAAGAGGTCGCCGGATGCCCGGAGGTCAGACTCATGCCGTTGCCAGATGACCTTGCAGACGTCGATGACAGTGCCTTCGCCCTTCAGTTGTTCCAGCGCTTCCAGCACCCAGTCCTGGAGAATCCGCTTGTCCTTCATCAGCTGAGCTTCACTCGGCCTGCTCGCTCGTGACAAGCCGACGCGCCCCTCGGCGCTCGCCGACGTTACGCGCCGGCATGGCCACGACTGCCGACTCGAGCGATCCGAATGCGCTGCGGCGTCGGTTGACCGACTCCTGGAGGGCGAGCCGTGAGCGTCGGCGAGCTCGCCTTCGGTCTGTACGGCCGCTGCGCGGGTCTGATCCGACGGGACCGCGGGCGAACCTGGCTTGCGCTACGGCCCGAGCAGCGCCGCCGGAACGACGCCGATGCCGTCCGACCGGCGGTAGGTATGTGAGCCCGTGGTCACCACGACGGCCTCGACGAGGTCGTCGCCGAGCCTGTCCCGCAGCCAGCGCAGGTGTCGAGCGTCGTCGGCGTCCACGGTGGTCGCCAGTTTGACCTCGATCGCCAGGACCTTGCCGTCGGGGCGCTGGATGATGAGGTCAATCTCACGGTCACCTTTGGCGGTGCGCAGGTGGAACACACCCGCACGTGCGGCGTCGGCGTACGTGCGCACACTGGACGTCACGAGGTTCTCGAACAGTCGGCCGAGGATGGACTTGGTCGCCCCCTTGACCGGAGACAGTCGCGTGGAGCCCGACTCGCCGCGTAGCAGACGGGCCTCGTCCAGGTGCAGCAGCCGGGTCCCCAGGGCCTTGGTCACGATGTTGTCGAGATAGGCGTCGAGCTCGACCTCCCGCACCGGGGCGGGCAGGGTGCGAAGGTGCGGCAGCCCGGACGCGGTGATCTCCCGCACGTAGTCACGCAGGACCACTTCGGTGGTCCCCGTGAGGTCGGAGCCGCCGTCGAGCAGGTCGGCCAACGAGACGGACGGTTCCTGGATCCCGCGCTCCGCCAGGCTCAGCGGGCGCATGCGTCGCGGCACGATGCGTCCGACCCCGGAGTGGACCTGTGCACCCTGAGGGGCCGACGACCCCGCGAGGATGAAATGTCCGGGTGGTCTACCGGCATCCACGGCTCGTTTGACCGTGTCCCACACGGCAGGCAAGCGCTGCCACTCGTCGATCAGCACCGGACCGGACCTAGTCGTCAGCACTCCGGGGTCAGCGGCGACGATCTCGCGGACCTGGTCGTCCGAGAGGTCGTAGACCGTGCGGGCCCGTTGGCTCGCGGTGGCAGTCTTGCCCACCGCCTTGGGGCCCTGCAGGGCCAGGGCGCGCAGATGGGGTTGGAAGTCGTCGAGGAAGCTGTCCACGACGCGACGCGTGTACTGGCTGCTCACGCGACCTATCCACCCTTCTCAACCGCCTCTAGTCAACGTTTTTGAAGCGTCCTACTGAACGTTTTCTACCCCCGTGGCTCAACGCCTCTTCCCGCCCGCCGGCCCTGCTCCCTACATCCGGCCGAGCCGCGCCATCCCCCGCACCCCGGCCTCCGACACCGCCTTGAACCTCCCGACAGCCTCCAGTACCTCGTCCCGCTCCCGGTCCGCAGCGGTCAGCCGGGTCGGGTTGAGCGGCGTCGAGTGCGACCACGCGGCCACGTCCGGAGCCGCCATATAGGAGGCCGTCGCCACGGCTCCGGCAGCTTGTGCGCCGACCCATTCGGCCGGCGTCGAGAAGCACGGCGTCGTCGGGCACAGGGCATTCAGCGAAGCGTCGCTCCATGACGGTCGGGTCGCCTCGACGTACCCCACGAGCGCCGCCCCGAAGCACGGGAACCCCGCCCGCACGGGCTGCAGCACCATCCGCCCGTCCGACCAGATGGGCACGGCCGGCCGCTGGCGCAGCCCTTCCGTCGCACAGTGCACGACGACGGCGCCCGCCTCGACCCGCACGTCTCCGCGGTCGAGCGACACCAGTCCCGGCGACACCTGCCGCACGTGCCCGAGCCGCACGATGTTCTCCACGGTCCGCAGCAGCTCGAGCTCCCAGCGCGCGAGCGTCGGCACGCGCGCCATCGTCGGCACCACGTCCCGGTCGACCCGCAGCATCACGCCGTCGTCCTCGAGCCGCAGGAAGAACTCGTCCACCGAGGCCGCCGCGGCCCCCGCCTCCATCATCGACGCCGCCATCCCCAGGAAGATCGCCGGGTCCGGCTGCACCACGGCCCGGTCGAGCATCCACGGGTCGCGCGGCCGCACCCAGCAGATCGCGTCCGCCGGCACCCCACGGCCCAGCAGCCACACGATCGCGTCGGTCGCCGTCTTCCCCGACCCGACCACCACGAACGACTCGGCTGAGTCCGCGACCGCCGGCAGCTCGCCCACCGGCAGGCAGGTCGCGCCGTCGGACACCTCGAAGGGTGGCGGCTCCAGCGCGGGGATGCGCGGGGACAGGTACCGCGCGTCGACGACGCGCCGCCGGACGCGCACGTCGCGCTCGACGCCGGAACCGAGCGCGACCACCTGTCCGCCGTCGGACACGTCATGGCCGCCGAGGAACGTGAACCGCCCGCTGGGCTCGAACCGCTCGCGCCGGACGCGCTCGTAGTAGGCGCAGACCTCGACGCCGGTGGCGCGCTCGTGCAGGCCGGCCTCGGGACCGGAGGTCTGGAGCTCGCCGCCGAACGGCGTGGACGCCACCCCGTAGAACGGCGACGCTTGGTGCAGCCGGACGAAGGGATAGGCGTCGCGCCAGTGGCCGCCGACGGCGTCACGGCGCTCGACGAGCGTCACGTGCGCGTCGCTGTGGTCCAGCACCGCGTCGGTGAACGCCATGCCGGCGGCCCCCGCGCCGATCACGAGGTAGTCGGTCTCCGAGGCCCGCGCCATGAGGTCAGTGTCCCTCAGCGCCAGAGGGCATGACAGGGAGCGCGAGGATGTGTTTACCGCGGATCTTGCGAGACGGTGAGCGTCTCTGGCCGAGACGGTCGCCGCGGAGCGGTGGTCGTGCTGTGGGCTGGCGAACCCGCAGTTCATCGAGGTTCTCGCCGGTCTGCAGTCCTCGGCTCGCCATTCTGCAACGCGACTTTCGCCGATCTACCGCATGACGTCCAGCGCTGGTGCACGCAGCAGAACGGCCGTGGAGCGGCCCCACTCGGGGCCCGCTCCACGGCCGTCACGCCCCACTGGGCGGTCACACGTCCGACGTCAGTCGAAGCTGAGGCGCAGCGTCGCCGTCACGTACGTGTCGTCGGCGCTGCCGGTCATCCCCACCGCGCGCAGCGGCTCGAGGTAGGCCAGGCTCGTCGGCTCCGCCTCGAGAGCGGGCCGCAGCACCTCGGTGAGCTGGTCGAGGTCGACGAACAGCACGCTGCTGACCTCGTCGTCCGCCACGACGCTGCGGTAGGCGTCGGTCGAGCCGAGTCCGCCGTCGCCGGCCAGCTCGGTGGCGTACGCGTCGTTCGTCGCGAACACGAACCCGTCGTCGGCGGGGGAGGTCGCGAGCGAGTCCTGACCGGCCTCGACGAGCAGGCTGTCGATCCGGCCGGCGAGGTCCTGCAGCGCGTCCGTGTCGCCCACGGTGCGGACGCCCACGGAGACGTCGGCCATGGTCTGGACGGTGTCGAGCGACTCCAGTCCGCGCGAGTCGACGGCGACGGCGACCTGCTCGCCGGCGAGCGTCGTGAGGTCGTCGGGCAGGTGGATGTCGTACTCGTCGGCGAGCAGCGCGACCATGCCGTCGAGGTCCGGCGGCGCCATCCCGCCCTGGCCCATCCCGCCCTGGTCCGTCCCGCCCCAGGGGTCGTCCGCGATCGTCGTCGGCTCCTCCTCGGCCGAGGCCCCCGTGCACGCGTCCATGAAGGCGTCCATCATCATCTGGTCCTCGGCGGAGAGGTCGTCACCGGTGATCCCGAGGCTGCTCTCGGCAGCGTCCCGGCAGTAGTCGGCCATCGGGTCGACGTCGGTGTCCAGCCCTGCTCTCGGCGAGGTGATGCCGGTGCCGGTGCTCGACATCAGCGCGCCCCCGCCGAGCGCGGGGCTCATCGAGTCGTACAGCTCGCGGAACTGCTCCCA
Source organism: uncultured Isoptericola sp. (assembly GCA_947497265.1). Taxonomy (GTDB): domain Bacteria; phylum Actinomycetota; class Actinomycetes; order Actinomycetales; family Cellulomonadaceae; genus Isoptericola; species Isoptericola rhizosphaerae. The sequence continues at coordinate 147,273 of CANMFP010000003.1, read as the reverse complement.
CGCGTCGTCGATGGCGTCGGGCGCCGTCGAGCCGGCGACGGCGACCAGCGTCGTCTCCGGCAGAGCGGCCGCCACGGAGGTGCCGGACGTCTGGTACGGGGCGAGGAGCTCCTCGTCACCGGCCGTGAGGAACTCCAGCTCGATCCCGTCGGCGTTCGCCCGCAGGGCACCGGCCATCGTGGTGTAGCCGTCCAGCTCGGCGAGGTACTCCTCGGTCAGCGCGTCGTCGGGGAGCTCGCCGGCGCTCTCGAGCGACCAGTCGAGGGCGCTCTGGGCGTCGGCCCAGAACGACACGAGCCCCGCGTCGCCGAGCGCCTCCATGTCCGCGCCGAAGGACTCGTCGTCCGCGAGCGAGCTCTCCTCGGCGTCGGCCACGACGTCGGCTGCGGCCGTCGCCGTGCCGTCGGTGATGATCGCGTACCCCGAGGTGAAGGCGACCTGCGCCGCGTCGACCGTCTCGCCGCAGCCCAGGCCGGACTCGATCGCGGTGCGGGCGGCGTCCTCGTCCGTGACAGCCAGCACCCCGACCGGGTGCGGCTCGCCGTCGTCGCCCGGGACGGCGGCGAGCGCCGCGCGCTCACCGATCCAGGGCGCGACGTCGGCCTCGTAGTCGATCTCGCACTCGCCGCTGGTCGTGATCGCCTCGGCGAGGACCTGCTTGAGGTCCGAGTCCTCGGTGATCTCGATGCCGAGGTCCTCGCTGAGGTCCGGCAGCCGGTCCGCGAGGCGCAGCAGGTTGATCTTCTGCTCCGCGGAGGGGTCGAGGTCGATGCGCACGTAGCCGATCGTGGACGCGGGCAGCGCTTCCTCGGGCTGTTCACCGCCGCCGCCGAGCATCGCGTAGGCGGCAGCGCCTGCGCCGCCGAGGACGAGCAGCCCGGCGGCGATCGAGCCGCCGATCACGAGGCCCTTGCGGGACCGGCGTGCGGGCTCGGCGGGCGTGGTGCTCACTGCGGTCGCGGTGTCGTCAGCGGGCAGCGCCGAGGGCGGGTCGGCAGGCGATCCGGGCTGCGGCGGGTGGTCGGTCACAGAGATGTCCCCTTTGAAGTTGATGGTGGCGGGATGCTGACGGTACCGAGCCTGGGCCTGCGGTGGGGCGCTGTCCATGGACAGAACTACCCGCAGTGGGATATTTCACCCGGCGATGTCCCCGTCGACGTAGAACCAGCGGCCGCCCTCGCGGACGAACCGGCTCACCTCGTGCAGCTGTCCACGCTCGTGCAGCCGCCCGCGCACGCTCGACCCCGCCCCCGACCGGAACGTCGCGACGAACTCCACCTCGCCGTCGTCGTCGAACGGGCCGCCGCCGCGCGTGGCCAGGACGTCGAGCCGGCGCCACTGCTGGTCGGGGTCCAGCTCCAGGGAGGCCGGCCGCGTCGTCGGGTGCCACGTCTGCAGGAGGTACGGAGCGTCGCCGACGGCGAAGGCCGAGTACCGCGACCGCATGAGCGCCTCGGCGGTGGCCGCGGGCCGCGCACCGGCGTGCAGCGGCCCGCAGCACTCGCCGTAGGGGAGGCCGGTCAGGCAGGGGCAGCGTGCGGCGTCGTCCATGAGGACATGATGCAGCCCTACGCCGGGTACTCCTCTTCCACGACCTCGCCGACGGCCCGCCGGGCCACGGAGTCGAGCGGCTCGCACACCCGTTCCTCGATCAGGGCGACGGCGAGCGCCAGCAGGACCACGCCCGCGCTGACGAGGGGCACGGCACGCACGTCGACCATCGACACGAGCAGCGCCCCGAGCCCCGAACCGGCCGCGATCCCCAGGTTGAACAGCGACGACGAGATCGCCTGACCCATGTTGGTGCCGCGCGGCGAGACCAGCAGCACGCGGTGCGACAGCACGGGTGGCACGGTGGAGAACGCGAACCCGAAGAGGGCCAGGCACACCACGGCGCCCACCGGGGACGTCCCGGCGGCCCACAGGCCGACCAGCGCGACGACCAGCACGGTCGCGCCGACGAGGTACGCGCCCACGGGTCGCTTGTCGAGGAACCTGCCGACGACGACGGCGCCCGCCACGCCCGCTCCGCCCTGCAGCAGGAGCAGGGCGGGGATGTCGGACTGCGTGTATCCCGCGACGTCCTGCAGGTACTGGGTGACGAACGTGATCACGCCGAACGCCCCGGTCACGACCAGCACGGTGGTGACCATGAGGAATCCGAACCGCCGCCCCGACGGGAAGGGGGACTCGCTCGCGCCGCTGGCCGACGGCGCCACGGAGGGGAACATGACGATGACGATCACGGTGATGATCGTGGACAGCACCGCGACGGCGACGAACGTGGTCCGCCACGACGTGAGCTCGCCGAGCCAGGTCCCCGCCGGCACGCCCAGCACGGGTGCGAGCGAGTTGCCGATCGCGAGGCGGGCCATGGCCTTGCCGCGCACGCCGGCCGGGAACAGGCCGGCGGTGGCGGGCACGACGGCCACCCAGAACAGCGCCTGCGCGAGCGCGGTGACCACGCGGGCGATGACGAGCTGCTCGTATGACGGCGTCAGCGCGGCCCAGAGCGTGGCCACGGCGGCGACGCCCGCGCAGCCCGCCAGGACCCACCGGCGGGGCACGGCGCGGGTGACGTGCGCGAGCGGCACCGAGCTGACCAGCACCACGAGCGCGTAGGCGGTGACCAGGAGCCCGATCTGGGAGGTCGGGCGGCCGAGGTCGGGTGCCATGAGGGTCAGCAGCCCCGAGGGCAGCGACTCCACGGTCACGAAGAGGAACGTCGACGAGGCCAGCGCGACCAGGATGATGGTGGCGCGGCGGGGGTCGACGGCGGGGCCGGCGGTGGTCATCGAAACGATTCTACGGCGGAGGTCGAGCGAATTCGGACCCATCAGAGCAGCGAAGGGCTGGCTGTGATCGTTCACAGCCCACCGGGCTAGACTCGTCGACCATGGAAGGCCCGACCACCGGCGACGCCGAGGCCCCCGCTCCCGCGCAGGCTCCGCCGTCGTCCACCGCACGCCGAGCCCGTAAGACCCCGAAGCGGCCGACGATCCGTGACGTCGCCGCCGTCGCCGGTGTGTCGCGCGGGACCGTCTCGCGCGTGATCAACGGCGGCCACTGGGTCTCGCCCGAGGCACGCACCGCCGTCGACGCCGCCATCAAGCGCACCGGCTACCGCGCCAACGAGCACGCCCGGTCGCTGGTCACAGGCCGTTCCAACTCGATCGCGTTCCTCCTGACGGAGCCGCAGCACCTGCTCTTCGAGGACCCCAACTTCTCCCTGCTGCTGCGCGGCGCCACCCAGGCGGCCGCCGCGCGCGAGATGCCCATGGTCCTGCTCGTCGCCGGCACCGCCGAGGAGCGCCGCCGGGTGGCGCACTACGTCGAGGCGGGGCACGTGGACGGCGTCCTGCTCATCAGCTCCCACGCGGGCAACCCGATGCTGGCCGAGCTCCTGGACCTCGGCATCCCGACGGTGGCGTGCGGTGTCCCCCTCGGCTACGAGGACAAGGTGGCGTACGTCGCGGCCGACGACCTCTCCGGCGGTCGCGCGATGACCAAGCACCTCATGGCCTCCGGGCGCCGCCGCATCGCCACCATCACCGGCCCCCTGGACACGCCCGGCGGTGTCCTGCGCCTGCAGGGCTACCGCGAGGCGCTGGGGGAGCGGTTCGACGAGGGGCTCGTGGTCCACGGCGACTACTCGCGCGAGAGCGGTCGGCTCGGCATGGCGCGGCTCCTGGCCGAGCACCCGGACGTCGACGCCGTGTTCGTCCACAGCGACCTCATGGCCGCGGGCGCGCTGACCGCCGCGCAGACGGCGGGGCGTACGGTGCCCGACGACGTCGCGGTGGCCGGGTTCGACGACAACGGGGTGGCCGCCCAGCTCCACCCGGCGCTGACGACCATGCGCCAGCCCTACGAGCGGATCAGTGCCGAGATGGTGCGGCTCCTGCTGCGCGTCGTCGAGGGCGAGGAGCCGTCCGCCGTCACCCTGCCGACCTCGCTCGTGGTGCGCGACTCCGCCTGAGTCACGCGACCCTCAGGGTCGCTGCCACTCCTGCTGGAGGAGCCCGTAGACCAGGGTGTCGGTCCACTCACCCTTGGACCACCAGTCCGCCCGCAGGTGACCCTCGCGCTGCATCCCCACCCGGGCGCAGAGCCGGGCCGACGGCTCGTTGCGCGCGTCGAGCTGGGCCACCACGCGGTGCATCCGGTACCGGTCGAACGCCACGCCGAGCAGGGAGCGCAGCGCCTCCGTCGCGAAGCCTCGGCCGCCGAACGCCGGGTTGAAGGCCCAGCCGACCTCCCCGCGCGACATGGTGTCTCCCGTCGTCCACAGGGCGACGTCGCCGATCACCGTTCCCTCGTGCTCGACGACCAGGGCCAGCGCCGACGAGGGACCGTCGACGCCGGTGCGCTGCTGACGCAGGGCGAGCTGGGTCTCGGCATGCTCGCGGGTCCACGGCTCCTCGAGGAGGAACCGCGCGACCTCCGGGTCGGCGTAGTAGTCCAGCAGCGGCCCGAGGTCGTCGTCGCGGTACGCGCGCAGCGTGAGCCGGCTCGTCCTGATGGGCAGGGGAGCAGGGAGCGGGGCGGTCACCTTAGTCACGGTGAGGCACTTTAACCCGGGGCGGGCGCGCCGACCCGGTGGGCGCGGCCCGCACGGAGCACCAGCGGCGCGTGGGTGCCCGGGCCGGGCCGGGCACCGTGTCTGGTTGCTGCCACCCGGGAAGGTGTCGACGCCGGCCCTTGCATGTTCATGCCGAAAGCCTTTGGCCGCCGACTCCGCTGCTGAAGACTCCCGCCAGGACTCGATCGGAGACAAGGACGGTGCGCCATGATCGCCACGTGTTGCGCGGGTCGACGATGACCGCGGCAGGGCAGCCGACGGCGGTGGCCGCGGCGGCGGGTCCAGCGCCCGCGCGACCGCACCGCGAGCTGAGCATCGTCGAGGCCTTCCGGAGCAGGCTGAGCGGGTCGGTCGGGCCGATCGACCCCGCCGACCTCCACCCGCGAGACGCCCGCTCGGACGCCGCGCTGGAGGCGGCCTGGCGCCGGACCGGTCGGCGTGCAGGGCTGGAGACGTTCGCCGCGACGGTCTTCTCGGCACTCCGGGGCGCCTACGACGACAAGTACGGACGCTGGGACGAGGTCAACGACCTGCGCGACCTCTATCCGACGACGTGGTCCGCACCGATCCGGGACCGGCTGCCGCGCGTCGGCGTGCGCTCGGCGCTGGGAGTCGGCGTGAACGACGCCCGCGAGGTGCGGATGCTGGTCCCCGACCCCCGCGTCGAGCTCCACCTGGTCGACGTGAGCACGCGCGCGCTGTCGGCCGCCGGGACCCATCTGCACGACTACGACGCCGTCCGCTGCACGAACAGCACGTTCGAGGGCTGGGACGGTCCGGCCGGCGCGTTCGACCTGTTCTTCGCCCTGCGGACGGTCAACAGCACCTCCGTGGACGTCGGCGAGTTCGTCCGGAAGTCCCGTCGCATGGTGCGTCCAGGCGGCACGCTCGTCTACTCCGTGCCGAACGGGTACGTGTGCGACGAGGCGCCGGGCGGTGAGGTCCACGGGATGTACGACCCGGACTCGGGGCGGTTCGACGAGCAGCGTCCGACGGCGCTCGCCGACCAGGTGCGTCGCATCCTGGTGGCCTCCGGCTGCGAGCGCCCGGAGGTCGTGGCCGGCCCCGCGGAGATCTTCGTGCTGGCACAGGCATTCTCCGAGGAGGGGACGGCGCCATGAGCTCGGCGTACTTCAGGCTGATCCGCCCGCACTGGACGATCGCGAGCACGCTGGCCGCGACGGCCGGCATCTTCCAGGCGTGGTCGGAGGGTTACAGCAAGCCATGGCTCGCCGCGGTCGTCGTCGCGGCCGCCTTCACCTCGCACGCCTTCATGGAGGTGTGGGACGAGATCAAGGACTTCCAGCACTACCGCAACGAGTTCCCGGCGGAGTCGTCCGACCCTCGGACGCTCTTCTCGGGAGGGAGCGGCGTCCTGACGGGCCGGCGGCTGCGGATGGAGTCGGTGCGCCGGTTCTTCTGGACGTTGCTGGTCGTCTACGCGGTCCTGCTGGGAGTCATCATCAGCCAGGTCGGCTGGCGGTTCCTGCTCTGCGTCGCGGTGGGGTTCTTCTTCCTCTTCGGGTACAACGCCGTCGTCAAGCTGTCGTACAACGGCTTGGGCGAGCTGGCGAACTTCGTCGCGTTCGGCCCCGTCCTCGTGTGCTCGGCCTACCTCGCGCTGCGGCTGGGCTCCGGCGCCGACGTCACGGACACGGGCAGCTGGAACCTGGTCGCCTCCCTCGACCTCCAGGTGGTCGCTGTCTCCGTCGTCCTGGGGGTCATCTGGTTCGGCAGCCTCCACGTGCAGGAGATGCTGGACCTGGAGGAGGACGCGGCCGGCGGCAAGCGGACTCTCGTCGTCCGGTACGGCAGGGAGTACGCCGCGCGCGTCCCGTGGGTCACGGCGATCGTCGTCGTCGGGCTCCTGTGCGGGCTGGCCGTGGACCGGCCGCTCTACCTGGTGGCGCTCCCCGCCGCGATCCTCCACGCCGTCGAGACGTTCCGGTTCATGCGGCGGTGGCGTGACCACACGTACTTCATGAGGAAGATGAGCGACTTCTTCGTCTACCGGAACTTCGTGCTCATCGGGTCGAGCATGCTGCTCGCCACGGCGCTGCTGCCGACCCCGCCCGGCGTCGACCCCGTGGACCGGTGGCTGCTCGTGGCCTGTGCGGTCGTGAGCTTCCTGCCGGCGGCGTTCTGGCTGTCCGGCAACGGCGTGTTCCGGTGGCGCCGACACCCCCAGGAACCCGAGAGGATCGACGCGCCATGACACGCAAGGAGACGAAGAACGAGGCGGCACGGGTGACGCCGTACGCGGACGACCGCGCGAAGACGGCGCAGATCGGGTCGATGTTCGACTCGATCGCCGAGCGGTACGACGCCCTCAACCGGGTGATCAGTCTCGGGCTCGACCGCCGTTGGCGGCGTCGAGCGATACAGATGCTGAGCCGTCGGCGCCCCGGCCGTGCCCTGGACGTCGCGACCGGGACGGGGGACATGATCGTCGACCTGCACCGGATGCTGGACGTCGACGAGGTGACGGGTCTCGACCTGTCGGCCGGCATGCTGAGCCTCGCACGGGGCCGGGTCACCAAGGAGGCGCCCGACGCGCAGGTGACTCTCGTCCAGGGCGACTGCGCGTCCATGCCGTTCGACGACGACCGGTTCGACCTCGTCACCGCCGTGTTCGGGGTGCGCAACTTCGAGGCTCTCGAGGAGAGCCTGGCCGAGATGCGCCGGGTCCTCGCTCCGGGCGGCGAGTGCCTGGTGCTGGAGTTCTCCCGGCCACGAGGAGCGCTCTTCCGGCTGGGCTTCTGGACGTACTTCCGCACGTTCGTCCCGCTGGTGGGCCGGGTGCTGTCGGCGGACCCCGCGGCCTACCGGTACCTGCCACGGTCGGTCGCCACGTTCCCGTCGCCCGGCGCGTTCCGGACGATGCTCGAGGACGCCGGGTTCGGGGACGTCACGGTGCGCCCGATGAGCAACGGCATCTGCACCGTGTACCTGGCGAGCCCGACCACCTCGTCATGACACGGGTGAGCACGCCCGTCGCCGTCCCGCCCGGCGGTGATCGACGGGTGCCCCGGACCAGGCCCGCGCGCGACCTGTCGGAACTCCCCGGACGGTCCGGCATCCCGGCCGGCCTGACCAACCTCGTGGGATGGGCGACGCGGGGCGAGGACCATCTGCGGCGGCAGCGGGAACGCCACGGACCCGTCTACCGGCACATGTTCGGTGTCGACCCGATCGTGTGCGTGGCGGACCCGGCCGCCGTCGCCCGCATGGCGCGCAACCGTGACGGGATCTGGTCGGCCGCCTCGGCCTGGGGCTTCTACCTGTCCGGGATGGACCCCCGCATCCAGGGGTGGGACGGCATCCTGACGCTCGACGGGCCGCCGCATCGCGACGTACGGCGTCTGCTGTCCCCGGAGCTCGTCGGTCACGGCACGGCGGCGGGCTGTCGCGAGCTCGTGCGCCGGGCGGTGGCAGGCTGGGTCGCGTCGGGACGGACCTCCTTCGCGGCGGACGTCCGGCGTCTCCTCGCGGACATGACGGCGCTGACGTTCCTCGGGATACGCGATCCTCGGCGCGCGCGTGAGCTCGACCGTGCGATCGCGAACCTGTGGCGTGCCAGCTTCACCCCTGCGCTCGGCCCGGCCGGCGTCCTGGTCCGCCGGCCCCTGCTCGGCACGTACCGCACGCTCCACGACGCCCTGATGGCCCGGCTGCGCGACGGCGTCGACGGCCCCGACCTCTTCAGCCGGTTCCGGGCCGCTCGGGGCACGTTCGACTGGGCGGACGACGACACGCTGGTCCGCACCTTCGTCTCGACGATGCTCGCGGCCTTCGACACGACGGCGAACTCGGCGGCCAGCATGGCCCATCTCCTCGCCTCCGCGCCGGACTGGCAGGCGCGGATCCGTGCCGAGGTCTGCGACGACGCCGCTCCGGGCGAGGACGCCCTGCAGACCGTCGGGATGGTCTGGCGGGAGTCGATGCGGCTCTACCCGGTCGCCTCGCACGTCATGCGGCGCAACGTCGTGGAGTGCGAGGTCGCCGGGAGGCCCATCCCGCGCGACAGTCTCGTCTTCGGGCTGCTCGGCTCGGGGTTGCGCGACCCGTCGTCGTGGCCGGAGCCCGACCGGTTCGACCCGGAGCGCTTCGCGCCCGACCGGAGGCAGCAGGGTGCGCGCGTGCGCGGGGGTGCGATGCCGGGTTTCATGCCGTTCGGTGTCGGTCCGCACGCCTGCGTCGGCGGACAGCTCGCCGAGCGGCAGGTGCGGACCGTCTTCGCGACGTTGCTCCGGAGCGCCGAGATCGCCCACCCGTCGAGACCCGCGGCTGTCCGTGCCCCGCGGCACGTCTACGCCCCGCTGGGACGCGTCGCGGGGCCGGTCCGGCTGGCGGTGAGCCCAGCATGACCACCGCCCCGTCGACGTCGGCCCGCCCGGTCCGGCCGCTGGGCGTGCCCGGTCCGGGCGTCCGGACCGCCACGGACCTCTCCCGTGACGACCTGCTGCGGGTGGCGCGCGGCGGGCTCGAGGACTTCCTGCGCACCCTGCCGTTCGAGGGCGGCGCGGGCCTGCGGGTGACGATGGAGCACGCCTGCCTGCCCGCGGGCAAGATGGTCCGTCCGTTGATCATGCTGGCCGCCGCCGCCGGGTGCGGGGCCGACCTCTCGGCCGTCGCGAAGGTGGCGGTCGCCATGGAGGTGGGGCACTCCGCGAGCCTCGTGCACGACGACATCATCGACGGCGACCGGACGCGGCGGGGGAGGCCGTCCGTGTGGTCGGCGTACGGCACGGAGAGTGCGCTCCTGACGGGCGACGCCCTGATCTTCGCCATGTTCCGGGCGATCGCCGAGAGCGGCCTCCCGGCAGCGACCGTCGCGGAGTCCGTGCGGCTGGTGGCGGCGATGGGGCACGAGCTCTGCTCGGGAGAGGTGCTGCAGGAGCAGGCGACCGTCCGTGCCGACCTGACCTTCGACACCTACCGCCGCGTCGTCATGCTCAAGACCGCCTCCATCCTGCGGGTGTGCGCCGAGCTCGGGGCGGTGGTCGCCGGGGCGGACGACGACCGCGGGTTCCTGCGGCAGTACGGGAACCAGCTCGGCCTGGCGTTCCAGGTGCAGGACGATCTGCTCCCGTACCTGAGCACGCACGAGGAGTCGGGGAAGTCACCGGAGAGCGACCTGCGGTGCCGGCGCGCGAGCCTGCCCGTGGTGACGGCGTACGAGCACGGCACCACGTCCGAGCGGCGGGTGCTCGAGGCCTTCTTCGCGGCGCCGGACGTCGACCAGGACCACCGGGCGGTCGTCGAGATCGTCGCCGGGACAGGCAACCTGCGACGAGGGACGGAGCTCGCCGGGCAGTCTCTCGCCGCTGCCGGCGACGCGCTGACGGCGCTCGGGGACGCCCCGGGTGTGTCCGTGCTCCGGGAGGTGCTCACCGCACTGCGTGGCCGGACGCGATGATCCCGGCGAGCGCCGACCTGCCGCTGGCGCTGGGCTCGGTGCCGGCGGCCACCGTCTTCACGGTGATCAGCGGTCTGGGGACCCTCGCGTGGCTCCTCGCGTACGTCCTGGTGGTCCGTCGGGGGTTCCTGGACCGCACCTACGGCATGCCGCTGGCGGCGCTGGCGGCGAACATCGGCAACGAGCTCATCTTCGCGGTCGTCCACCCGGCCGAGGGTCTGCTGCGCTGGTCGAACTTCCTGTGGGCGGCGGTCGACGTCGTGATCGTCTGCCAGGTGATCCGCTACGTCCCCCGGGAGCTGCCGTCGCTCGGCGCCCGGTGGAGCCGCCTGACGGTTCCCCTGGCGATCGCCGTCGCGACCGTGCTGCAGCTGTCGTTCATCGCCGAGTTCGACGACTACGGCGGTGCCTACTGCATCTTCGGGATCAACGTCATGATGTCTCTCTGCTTCGTGCAGATGGCGTTGGCGCGCGGTGACCGGCGCGGGCAGTCGATCCCGATCGCGGTCGCGAAGCTCGTCGGGACCGCTCTCTTCTCGCTGGCCATGTTCTTCTTCAGCCGCGACGACTTCGCACGGGGACCGCTCCTGACCGTGCTGTACGTCGTCTGCTTGGTCGCCGACGTCGCCTACGTGGCCCTCCTGCGCCGCCTGCCCGCGGTCCGGGCCTGAGGCGCCCGCTGAGGGACCGGCCCCCCGTCCGCGTACAGGACTGACCGGTTGCTGCCACGCCCCTCGCCGGGGAGACGGCCGCCTTGCACCTTCATGCCGGAACCCTTGGTCCGCCCCGGCGTCCGGCCAAGACTCGTCCTGGCCGTTCAGCCGCACGGCACACCAGGACCCAACTCACGACAAGGGCGGAGCGCCATGACTGTCACCATCGACGAGATCCAGGACGAGATCAAGAACATCGTCTGCGACATCCTCGAGGTCGAACCCGACGAGGTCACCCGGACCAGCATGTTCAAGGAGGACCACGACGCCGACTCGCTGCGGGCGATCGAGATCGTCTCCTCGCTGGAGCGTGGTTTCGGGATCGACATCGCGCAGGCCGACATGGCGCGCATGGTCAACATGGACGGGGTCCTGTCCGTCGTCGACGAGGCGCTGGCGAGGAAGTAGGGATGCCCGCCACCGTCCTGGACGAGCCCGCCGTCGGCGTCACGCCGGCGCCGGTCGAACGCATCGTCATCACCGGCATCGGGGTCATCAGCTCCGTCGGTGAGGGCGTCGACGAGTTCCGCGAGGCGCTGCGCGACGGCGTGTCCGGCGCCGCTCCGATCACGGCGTTCGACACCACGGGCTACGACCGCGAGCTCGCGTGCGAGGTCCCCCGGGCCTCGGACGCGACGTCCCCCGACGGGCGCGCAGCCCAGTTCGCCGTCGGGGCGGCGACGCAGGCGATCGCCGACGCGGGGCTGACGGCGGAGCAGCTGCGGCCGCTGCGCGGAGCGGTCGCCGTCGGGACGACCGACGGCGAGTCGCAGGACATCGACGAGCTCGTCCGGCTCGAGGTGCTGCACGGCGTCGGGGACGACGGCGCCGACCGGCTGCGCAGCAGGGTCCAGCCGTTCCGCCTGTCGACCGCGGTCGCGCGGTCGTTGGGTCTCTCCGACGTCGACGTGGCGACGATCGCCACGGCGTGCGCGGCCGGCAACTACGCCATCGGCTACGGCTTCGAGGCCCTCCGCTCCGGCGAGGCGCAGTACGCCCTGGTCGGGGGTGCGGACGCCCTGTGCCGCAAGACGTTCACCGGCTTCTACCGGCTGGGGACGATCACCCCGGACGTCTGCCGGCCGTTCGACGCCGACCGGCAGGGGATCCTGACAGGTGAGGGCAGCTGCGTCCTGCACCTGGAGACGGAGTCGGCGGCACGTGCCCGCGGCGCCCGCATCTATGCCGAGGTCCTGGGCTACGGGCTGTCCTGCGACGCGTCCCACCCTGTGGCGCCCGACGTGACGGGCATCGCCCGGTGCATCGAGTCGGCGCTCGACGGGTCCGGCGTCACCCCGGCCGACGTGGACCTCGTGTCCGCGCACGGGACGGGGACCCGCGCCAACGACGTCACCGAGTGCGCCGCTCTCGGCAGGGTCTTCGGCGAGAAGGTCCCCACGACGGTGTCGATCAAGTCGATGCTCGGCCATGCCATGGGCGCGGCCAGCGCGCTCGGTGCGGCCGCCTGTGCCATCGCGATCGAGTCGGGGTTCGCCCCGCCGACCATCAACCACCGGCAGACCGACGAGGACTGCCCGGTCGACTGCGTGCCCAACGAGAGCCGGGCGGCCGACCTGCAGGTCGTGGTCAACGACGGGCTCGCCTTCGGTGGGAACAACGCGGTCGTCGTCCTGGGCCGGCCCCGCGTCGAGGAGGAGCAGACCGATGCGACGTGACACGTACCCGGTGATCGCCGGGACGGCCGCGCTGTGCGCCGTCGGCGCGGGGGTGGACGAGTGCTTCGAACGGCTGGTGGCCGGGGACAGCGGCGTCGGGCCGCTGGTCGCGTTCCCGGCCGCGCGGTTCGGCGTCCGGAACGCCTACCAGGTGAGCGAGCCCCCGAGGGCGGAACGTGAGCACCTGCTCGCGTCCCGGCTGCTGGTCGAGGCGGTCAAGGACGCGGCCGCCGACGCCGGTCTGGCGTCGCTGCGGGGCGTCCCCGTCGTCGTCGGTACCGGCCTGGGCGAGACCCGGACCGTGGAGTCTGCGTGGCTGGACGGCAAGCCTCTCGACGACGCCGAGAGCTCGTTGGTCGAGGGCGTACGCCTGGCGACCGACGCGGAGGACGTCCAGGTCTTCTCCAACGCCTGCTCGGCATCGCTCTACGCCCTGGCCGTGGGGTGCGACCTGATCGTCGAGGGGACGGCGGACGCCGTCGTGGTGGCCGGGGTGGACGTGCTCTCGCAGAGCATGTTCGGGCTCCTGGACCGCGTGCATCTCGACCCGCCGACGAGCGTGCGGCCGTTCGACGCCGATCGCCTGGGCGTGATCATGGGTGACGGAGCGGCCGCGGTGGTCCTGCGGCGGGGTGACGCCCGGGCGAGCTCCCCGGACCTCGTCGCGGTGCGGGCCGTGGCGCTCGGCTGCGACGCCTTCCACTCCACCGCGCCGGACGACGCCGGCATCGAGCACACGATCCGGGCCGCCCACGCCGCCGCCGGGATCGACGCGGACGACCTGGACGCCGTCTACGCGCACGGCACCGGGACGGTCCTCAACGACCGGGCGGAGGCGGCCGCCCTGTCGCGCGTCGTGCCCGGCAGCGTCCCGGTGACGAGCGTCAAGGGCGCCACCGGGCACACGTCGGGAGGGTCCGGTCTGTTCAGCCTGTGCATGGCTGTCGAGACGCTGCGGCGGCGCACGCTCCCCGGCACGGTCGGACTCGACCACGTCGACCCGGCCGCGGCGGGCCTCTCGCTCAGCGGCCGGACCCGAGACCTCGACGACCCGCGCCTGGCACAGGTCGACGCGTTCGGCTTCGGCGGCCTCAACGCCGTCGCGATCCTCGAACGCGACCCGCGCCCCCGAGCGGTGGCGGACGCCTGGGCCGGGACGGTCCGGGCCCAGCGCGCCGGCACCACCACGGAGCCACGCGACGGGGCGTCGGCCCGCCTGCTGGCCGGGCCCTACGGCACCGTCGAGGTGCTGGCGGCGGGAGTGTGCTTCCCCGACGACGGCGTCCACGGCGTCGCCGGGTCGTCCGCACCCGTGGCGTCCGACGGCGAACCGTTCGACCTGCGTGCCGCCGTCGGGCGCAAGGGCTTCCGCACCATGACGCCGGCGACGCGTGTCGCGATGGTCGCCGCGGCGGAGGCCACGGCCGGCAGGTGGACCCTGGGCAGCCGGGACGACGGGAGCACCTTCTTCGAGGACGGTCTGCGCCGCGGGATCGTGGCGGCCTCCGCCTACGGCAACACCGCCACCGTGTGCGAGGTCGCCGGTCAGATCGAGACCGAGGGCGTGCAGTCGACCAGCGCGCTGGAGCTGCCGAACGCCAGCCGCAACGTCCTCGCGGCGACCGCCGCGATCCGGCTGGGCGTGACCGGCCCCTGCCTGACCATGGACACCGGCGCCGCAGGCGGCTGGGACGCGCTGCGGTGGGCGGTCCACCTCATCCGGTCCGGACGCTGCGACGAGGTGCTCTACCTGGTCGCCGAGGCGCCGTCCGACCAGGTGGCCGCGCTGACCGGTGACGAGCTCGCGCACGGATCCGTCGCGCTGCTGCTCGGACGTCCCGGGACGACGAGGCCGGCCCGGACGGTGGACCACGGCCGGGCCGCACCGGCGCAGGGAGCGGAGGTCCGCGGGACCACGGCCACGCTGGGTGCGGCGCTCGCCGTCGTCTCGGCGCTCGCGGCGGTCCCCGCGACCCACGACGGCGTCAGCGCGGTCGAGGGCCCGACCGGCACGTGGTGGGTGAGCGCCTCGTGAGCACCCGTGTCCGCATCCTGTCGGGTCTGGCCGGCGCGCCCGGCCTCTGGGACGAGACTGTCGCGGAGCTGACCCGGCTGCGCCCCGACGTGTCGGCCGACGTCGCGGACGTGCCGTGGCACGCACAGGCGGGAGGCGGCTGGGCCGAGCCCGGGTGGGACCCGCAGCAGGCCACGTCGCGGCTCGTGCGGTCCGGCGACGTCCTGGTGGCGCACTCCTTCGCGGCCTCGCTCGTGCTGGCGCACCTGTGCGGCCGCGACCGAGTGCAGCCCCGGGCGGCCGTGATCGTCTCCCCGTTCTACCGGTCCTCCGCCCGGGACTTCCGCTGGTCGACCCTGGAGCACTTCTTGACCCGGTTCGACGAGTTCCTCGAGACGGGGCTGGTCTCCCGGACCGGGCACCGGATCGACCCGGAGATCCGCCGGGCGATGGCGCGGTCCGTCCGCGACCGGATGGGGGCGTACGGCTGGATGGCCTTCATGTCCGCCTACCTGGCCACGCCGGCCGCCGAGACGGCGGCCGCCACCGTCCCCGTGCACGTGGTGTACGGGACCGCGGACGGCGTCGCGCCCCCGGCCGACGCGGTGGAGCTGGCGCGGGTGCTGCCGTGGGCACGGCTGCACCCCGTCGAGGCGGGCGACCACTTCCCGATGACGACCGACCCGGCGCTGGTGGCCGGGGTCGTCCGGGACGCGATCGACCGGTCGGCGCACCGGACGGTGCACCCCCGGTCCGCACGAGCCGCGACGGCGCGGTCGAGCCACCAGCCTGTCCCGCGGGGACGGCGTCAACCACGCAAGGAGCTGACATGACATCCGCTGTGATCGAGACCGTCGCCGCACCCGACCGGGCGACGACCGAGACGACCCTCCGCCCTCGGTTCGAGGGCACCAACATCTGCACCTGGATCGGGTTCAAGCACGTGAACTACCTCGTCGAGGAAGCCGTCCTCGACTGGCTGCGGCAGAACGGATGGCCCAGCCGCAGACTGTTCGAGGAGGCAGGCGTCGGGGTCGACCTCGTGGGCATCACGACGCGGATCCTGCACGCCCTGCACATCGACGACGAGGTGAGGTTCGCCGTGACGGTCGCCGTCGGGGACTCCGGCCTGACGGCGAAGGTGGCGGGGAAGGTCGACCGTGACGGGCACGAGGTGAAGGCCGTCACCTCGACCGTCACCGTCCAGCTGCGTGCCGAGGACCGCCACGGTGACGGTGTCGACGACGTCCCCGCGTTCCTCCGGCCCGCCGTCGTCGCGCGGCTCGAGCCGACCGTGCCGGTCCCGCCGAACGTGCCGGCCGACGCGCTCGGCGACACGCTCCTGACCGGTCGCGGCGGCGTGAGCACCGCCGTCGACCCCCGGCTGCGCAGCGGGGACCGCCCCGCGGTCGTCTGGTCGTGGCGCATCCCGTACTTCTACTGCCACCACACGGTGCGCATGCAGATGTCGGGCTTCCTGCGCCAGATGGAGGAGGTCGTCGACCTCTTCCTCGAGGAGCGCGGCGCCAGCATCCGCACCCTCCTGGACGAGCAGAACTGGATCCCCGTCGTCCCCAGCTCCACGATCGAGCTGACCGGCGAGGCGCTCATGGAGGAGGAGCTCGTCACCGTCTTCGAGGTCGTCCACGACTTCAAGGGCGTCACCTACACGTCGAGCATGACCTGCTACGTGGAGCGGGACGGCGAGCTCGTCCCGGTGGCCGTCGGTGAGATCACCCACGGCTACGCCGTCATCGACGACCGGCGCGACTGGAGCCTCGTGGACTTCGACGAGCGTCTCCTGACCGCCGTGCGGGGCTGAGCACGATGCCCCTCGCCAAGGTCAGCGGGATCGGCGCCGTGTGCCATGCCGGCAGCACGGTCGCCGAGGTGTGGGACGGGATGACCGATGCCGTGGTGGCACCGGTGGAGATCGGTGACGCGCACATGGACGGACCGGTGCGGCTGATCCACCTCGTCGCGGGCAGCACGTCCGAGCGTGACCGGTCGTTCGACGGTCCGGGTCGCTCGCGCGCGGGGCGGCTGGCCGTCCGGGCGGCAGCCGAGGCGGTGCGCGACGCCGGCCCTGGACCGCGACCGGGACGCACCGGGCTGGTCGTCGGGTCGTGCATGGGCAACAGCGGCGAGTCGGAGCGCGTCCGGGAGGGCGCGGCCGAGGAGGCGCCGGAGCTGTACGGCATCGCCGCCGACGTGGCGACCGAACTGGGGCTCCAGGGGCCCGTCCTCAACGTCGCCAACGCGTGCGCCGCGGGTGCCTACGCCGTCGGCCACGCCGCCGACCTGATCGCGACGGGCGAGTGCGACCGGGTCGTCGTCGTCGGGGTCGAGGCCTACTCGAGGGTGGCTCTCGGGTGCTTCAACCAGATGGCGGCGCTGGACCCCGAGCGCTGCCGCCCCTTCGCCGTGGACCGGGCGGGGACGGCCTTCGGGGAGGGTGCGGGCGCCCTCGTCCTCGACCGGACGGACGGTGCGGCCGCCGGAGCGGCCGGTGACGTGCTGCTCGGCGGCGCAGGATTCAGCTGCGACGCCGGGCACGCGACCGCACCGGCGGCGGACGGCGTGCAGGCGCGGCGCGCGTTCAGCGTCGCGCTCGAGGAGGCGGGCCTCGCCCCGGAGGGAATCGGGCTGGTCGTCCCGCACGGCACGGGGACCACGTTGAACGACCAGGTCGAGGCCGAGCTGCTGCGCGACCTCTGGCCGGAGCCGGCGGACGCGCCACCCGTCTACAGCGCGAAGGCACTCATCGGGCACACGGGCGGTGGCGCCGGTGCGCTCGCCGCCGTGATGGCCGTGCTGTGCCTGCGTGAGGGCAAGGTCCCGGCGAACTGCGACGTCGGGGAGCTCATGCCGCAGATGACGGGATACCTGCACGACGTCCCGTCTCCGGTCGCCGGGGCGGCCGTGGTCAACGCGTACGCCTTCGGTGGCAACAACGCCACCCTCGTCTTCCAGGGGGTCCCATGAGCGTCACAGTGGTCGCACACTCCGTCTGCCTGCCCGAGGACGCTCCGGAGGCACCCCGGATACCGTCCGACGGCGCGTGGTTCGACGTCCGGGAGCACCTCGGCCGCCGCGGGTATCGGCAGCTTCCCCTGCCCGCGCAGCTCGCCCTCGCGGCGGTGCGCCGGCTGAGTCCTCCGGACGGGTCGACGGCGGAGTCCACCGCCGGGGACCGGCTCGGGCTGTGGCTCGGCTCCAGCACGGCCGCCTCGCACTGCCTGGCGGACCTGGACGGCCGGATCCTCTCCGAGGGGACCGAGTCGCTCCCGCCGACCGGGGCGCCGTACTTCTCGGTGAACCTGGTGCCCTCCCGCGCGGCGAACGACCTGGGCGCCACCGGCCCGTCCGTCACCGTGACCAGCACGGGCACCGCGGTGCTGGACGCGATCGCCTGTGCGCGGCGGGCGCTGGCGTTGGGCCGTGTCGACGAGGCGACCGTGGTGGCCGTCGAGGTGCCCGACGGCGGGCAGAGCCGTGGCAGGCCGACGGAGTGCGGCGCGATCGCGCTGCAGCTGCGCACCGGCGGGGCCGGCGGGCACGTGCGCACCGCCTCGGCGTTCGTGGCCGGAGACCCGGCGAGCGCCGCACGCCTGGTGCGGGCGAACCTCGAGCCGACCGCATCCGTCCCGGTGCTGGTCGTCGAGCCGGGCGGATCGTCGTCCGACGGCCCGGGCCCGTTGGCAGGTGCTCTGCGGCTGGTCGACGCCGTCCGGGACGGCGACGACCTCGCCGTCGTCGTCGCCGACCCGTCGGGGGCCGCCACCGGCGTCGTCGTCGAGCACTCACCGGTCAGTACCCACGAATCCGATCCCGTCAGGAGCATGACCCCATGAGCACAGCAGACGTGGAGACCCGGCCGCGGTCCCGCCCGGCGCAGGGCACCCGGACGGGCGAGTGGGCCGTCGTCCTCGGCGCGTCCAGCGGCATGGGTGCGGCCGTGGCTCGTCGGCTCGCAGCCGACGGCATGTCGATCCTGGGCGTCCACCTGGACACCGCCGTGCGCGCCGAGGAGGCGGCCGGCGTCGTCCGGGACCTGGAGGCGACCGGGGTCGAGGTCCGGTTCGTCAACGCCAACGCGGCGTCGCACGCGACGTGCGCGGAGATCGTGAGCGACCTCGCGTCCGCAGGCCCGGTGCGGGTCGGGCTGCTGTTCCACTCGCTGGCCTTCGGCACGCTGCTGCCCTACCTGTCCCGGCCCGGTGAGAGCCGGGAGGACGCCACCCTCCTCACGCCCCGCCAGATGACCATGACGCTGGAGGTGATGGCGCACTCGCTCGTCTGGTGGACCCGTGAACTGCTCGACGCGGGTCTGCTCGGCCGTGGCAGCCACGTCCTCGCCATGACCAGCGCCGGTGACTCGCGCGTCAGCGCGTCCTACGGTGCTGTCTCCGCGGCCAAGGCGGCGCTGCTCGCGCACGTCCGCCAGCTCGCGGTCGAGGCGGCGCCCTGCGGGGTGGCCGTGAACGCGGTCCGCGCCGGGGTGACCATCACGCCGTCGTTCGACCGCATCCCCGGCAGCGACCGGCTGGCCGCCGTCGCCCGGGCGGCGAACCCGCACGAGCGGCTCACGACGCCCGACGACGTCGCCGAGGTCGTGTCGGCCCTGGTGGCGACCCGCAGCAGCTGGATGACGGGCAACGTCATCGCGGCCGACGGTGGCGAAGGTCTGACGACGTGAGCCGGCCGACCGGCGCGACGGGGCGAACGACAGGCCTGTGGCGCGAAGCGGCGGCGGCCGTGCGGGCCGTCTGGTTCGGCGTCGGCGTCGCCTGGCAGGTGTACCACCCGGCGCCGCGTCCGCTGCAGGAGACCCCCGACGCGCGTGGCCTCGAGTTCGAGAGCTGGAGCTGGCGCACGCATCGCGACCGCCTGGACATCCAGGGCTGGTTCGTCGAGGGGACCGGTCCGGACGCGGTGCTGGTCCAGCACGGCGTGGGACGGTCGCGCTCGGAGACCCTCGCGCACGTCGAGCTCCTGCACCGTGCGGGGTTCCACGTGCTGACCGTCGACATGCGCAACCACGGCGAGAGCGGACGCTGCCGCAGCGTGACCGGGATGTCCTCGCGCTACACCTCGGACCTGCTCGACGCCCTGGGCCAGC
The DNA here is from genome assembly GCA_947497265.1 of uncultured Isoptericola sp. Classification (GTDB taxonomy): domain Bacteria; phylum Actinomycetota; class Actinomycetes; order Actinomycetales; family Cellulomonadaceae; genus Isoptericola; species Isoptericola rhizosphaerae. The sequence goes on along the minus strand of CANMFP010000003.1, from coordinate 127,747 downwards.
TGCGCAGCGACCCGCGCGTGAGCGGGACGCTCGGATGCCTCTCGATGTCGTTCTCCACCTGGCCCGCGGTGTGCGCTGCCGCCACGACGAGCGCCGAGCACCTCGGGCTCCGCGCGGTGGTCTGCGACAGCGGGCCGGTCGTCGACATCCGGCGTGCCATCGCCCGGTTCGCGGCGGCCCTCGCCTGGCGCGACGAGCGGATCTCGACACCGGCGGCCCGTCGCATCGTCGGCAGGGTCGCGCCGGCAGTCGCCGCGGGCATCCTGGCGGTGCGGCGGTGGCCGCGGTCCGGCTGCCGCCTGCCGGTGCTCCTCGTCGCGGGTGGGCGCGACCGGCTCCTGCCCGCCGACGAGGTGACGGCGATGACCCCCCACCTGGAGGACGTCCGCACCTGGGTGCTGCCCCGGGCCGCGCACCTCGGTGCGCTGTCGGCGGACCCGTCCGGCTACGTCGAGCACGTCGTGGGCTTCCTCGACGAGCACCTGCGTGACGGCGTCGACCACGAGGCGAGGGCGGTCACGACATGACGCCGTGGTTGTTCCTCCTCAGCAGTCCCGAGCAGGCCGGCGCCGAGCCGCTGCCCGAGCTCCTGGCGCGGTCCGGGCACCCGGTGGTGGCGGTGGCCACCGACGACTTCGTCGTCGACGCGGTGCACGGACGCGCGGACGCTCTGCGCGAGTGCGGGGTCGAGGTGCTCTTCGACGACGCCGCGCTCGTACGGCGCGGCCTGCGCGACCGGGTCGCCCCCGCGGCGCGGCTCACCCACCACGACATCGCCGCACGTGCTCTCGACGGACGGACGCGGGTGGTGTGGCGATGAGGTCTCGCGACATCCTGGTCACCCTGCTGGGCTCTCCGCACGAGTCCGACGCCCTCGGTACGGCCCTCTCGCTCGCCTCGGCGATGCTCGACCAGGGCGCTGCCGTGGGCGTGTGGGCGTGCGGCAACGCGACCCTGATCAGCCAGTCGGGCCTCGAACGTGACAAGCCCCGGAACGTCTTCGCCCGTGACGTCGACTACCCGACGAGCGCCCTGTTCGTCGAGGAGCTGCTCGCGCGGCACCCGGGACGGCTGGACTGGGCGGTGTGCCACTTCTGCAGCCACGAGCGGGGCGCGACGGAGCACATCGACGGGGTCCGGACCCGGCCCGCGATGTTCTACCCCCGGTTCGTCGGCGCAGCTGGCCGGACGATCACGGTCGGGAGGCTGTGATGCCGTCCGTCCTCGTCATCGTCGACCGACCGTTCCGTGGTGCGCTGGAACGGCAGTTCGCCGACTCCGTGCACCTCGCACGGGTCGCAGCGCTCCAGTTCGGCAGGGCGTCGATCCTGCTGACCGGTCAGGGCGTCCTGCTCGGCGCCGCGGCGGTGGCGGCCCCGGCCGCCCCTGACGAGCACGTGCCGGGAGCCCTTGCGGGTGCGCAGAGCCTCCTCGCCGCGGCGCGCGACCTGACGGTCCTCGCGGACGCGCGAGCGACAGAGCAGCACGGCGTCACCGAGGCCGTCGCCGAGCTTTTCGAGGTCGCGTCGCCCCAGCGGGTGCTCGAGGCGCTCACCACCCACGACCACGTCTGGTACGCCTAGGAGGCACGGCATGCACACACCACTGGCCGAGATCACGGCTGCGAGCCTCGTGCTCAACCAGCAAGAACCTGCCGACCTGCTCGCGCCCGGCGGGCACGGGACGGCCCGGGGGAGCGGCGTCGACTTCGACATCAGGCGTGACCTCGGGCGCAAGGGCACCCGCACCCTGGACCGGGCAGCCGGGCTCGCGATGCACGCGGTGGGGCGCCTGCCCGGGATGGACGCCGGACCGGGGGACGAGACGCCGGACCTGCCCGACGTCGGCATCGTCCTCGCGACCACCATGGGCAGCATCCAGTCGACGATGGACTTCACGAGGGACTCGTTCACCGGCGTCCGCCCGTTCCACGTCGACCCGGCACGATTCCCCAACACGGTGATGAACTTCGCCGCCGGCCAGTGCGCCATCCGCTACCGGATCCAGGGCCCCAACGCGACGGTCACGACGGGGCACGTCGGCTCGTTCACCGCTCTCGCCTACGCCGTGCGGCTGCTGCACAGCGGCCATGCGCGGCGGATGATCGTCGGGGCGAGCGAGGAGCTGTCGACCGCCCGCGCCCGGCTCGAGCAGGTGTGGGGAGGGAGCACGACGCTCGGGGAGGGGGCCGCGGCCGTGCTCGTCGAGCCGCGAGGTGCCGGCGAGGAGCCGGTCGGCGAGATCCTCGGCCTGGACTCGGCACTGGCGATCGACCCGGAGTCGACCGAGTCCGTGCTGCACCAGCTCTTCGAGCGTGTCCTGGGCGGGTCGGAGCCGACCGCCGCGAACCGTCCCCACGTCCGCGTCGTCGCACCCGGCGATGCCGGCCCCGACTCCGCCGAGACGCGCGCCGCGGCACGCCTCCTCGGCGCGGAAGAGTTCCGGACGGTCTCCGTGGTCGACGCCGCCGCGCACACCGGTGACGTCGGCTCCGCGTCCGGGCTCGTGCAGCTCCAGGCGGCGCTCGCCGCCCTCCGGGCCGCCGGCGCGGACGCGCCGCAGGACTGTGCCCTGATCTCCGGCACCGACCGGGAGGGCGCCGTCCACGTCGCGCTCGTGCGCCTTCCGCAGGACGCACCGTGAGGGACCGGACCGTCGTGCTGACGTGCGGGACGGACGTCGAGCCCGGCACCGAGGCCGCGGCGGCTCGGGCGATGGCCGTGCGGGCCGTCCGCACCCTGACCGGCAGCCTGGCCCCGGTGCAGCTGCGCTCGCGGACGGGCCGTCGCCCGCTGGGCAGCCAGGCCGGCGAGCGCGTGTGGGTCTCGTGGGCGCACTCGCGGGCGGTCGTCGCGGCGGCGGCGTCGACCCGGCCCGTGGGGGTCGACGTCGAGACGTGCCGTCCGCTGCGGGAGCGCGAGGCCCTCGCCGAACGTCTGCGCATGGTCGGCCTCGGTGGCCCGGACGACGAGTCCTGCGCCGTCATCGAACGCTGGTGCGCCCTGGAGTCGGCGCTCAAGGCGCTCGGCGTGGGGTTCGCCCTGCCGTTGCGCCGGATCGCGTTCCGCGACGAGGTCCTGGAGCTCGACGGGCGGCCGACGGCGCTGCGGCGCACCGGGATCACCGCCGGTCTCGGGCCGGTCCACCACGCGTCGGTCGTGCACCAGCGCGCGCCCGCTGATCTTGTCCACGTCGTGGCGCGGTCCGCCGGACCGCTGCCCTTTCACCAGCTCGACGGCGCCCGCCCGGGCGTCTTCTCACCACCACCCCACCAGGAGGAAGTCATGGCGGCTGTGCTCGACAAGGAAGAGCTCCGGAATCTCGTCGCGGACACGATCGATCAGGACGTGGAGGACGTGACGGACGACGCGAGCTTCGTGGACGACCTCGACGTGGACTCGCTGATGGCGCTCGAGGTGACGATGGTGCTGGAGCGTCGGTACAAGGTGAAGCTCAAGGAGGAGAGGCTGCCCGAGGTCACCTCCCTGCAGGCCGCCTACGACCTGCTGAGCGACGAGCTGAAGACGGCCTCGTGACGGCCGGAGCTGCTCGGACCGCCGACCTGACGGCCGACGTCCGGCCCGCGGCCACCCGCCTCGCGGGCGCGCACCTGTCCTGCGAGGCGGCGGCGGGTCCCGGCACGGTCCGGTTCTCGGCCGTGCTGCCCGTGGGCACCCCGGCCCTGAGCGGCCACTACCCCGGCTATCCCATCGTCCCGGGGGTGTTCCTCGTGGAGATCGCGGCGGCGGCGGAGGCGCGCCACCGGGAGGTGCTCGAGCTGGGGGACCGGTGGGCCGGCGTGCGTTCGGTCCGGTTTCGGGAGCCCGTGTTCCCCGGCCAGCGGATCCTCCTCGAGCGCACCGAGCGGCGCGGCCTCCCGCGCTACACGCTGTCCCACGAGGACGGCGCCGTCATCGTCGTCGTCGACCTCGAGGTCAGGGGGCAGGGCCGGGAGCCGGAGCCGCTGGGCGCGGCGGTACCCGCCGCCGTGCCCTCTGCGGGCGCCGGTGAGCACCCGCGGCCGGAGCAGGTGCTGCCGCACCGCCCGCCCATGCTGCTGCTGGACCGCGTCGAGTCGGTCGAACCGACGGTCTCCCTCACGGCGACCTACACCGTGACGGCCGGGGCGGGCGGAGTGGTCGACGCGGGCGGTGCGGAGCAGCTCCCGTGGCCGCTCGTGCTCGAGTCGTGGGCGCAGGCGGCCGCCATGCTCACGACGTGGGACGACCCGACGCCGGACGTCCGGACCGGCTCCGTGCTGCTGTTCGGCGGAGCGCGCGACGTCCGGTTCGGCGCCGCTCCTCGACCGTCCGCGACGCTCGTGCACGAGGTGCGCCTGGTGGCCGACGCGGGCGGAGCGGCCGTGCTCGCCGGGAGCAGCCGGTGCGACGACCAGCACGTGCTCGAGGTCGGCCAGCTGACCATCGGACGCCGGCCGGCGTCCTCCTTGCCGGACCCTGACCAGACCCGACACCAGGAGGTGGATCGATGACCGACCCCGTTGCTCTCGTCACCGGAGGATCGCGCGGTATCGGCGCAGCCGTCGCCCTGCGGCTCGCTGCCGACGGCCACGACGTGGCGTTCACCTACGCCAGCCGGCACGAGGAGGCCGAGAAGATCGCCGCCGGTGTGGAGGCCGCTGGGCAGAGATGTCTCGCAGCGGCCGTGGACGCCACGTCCCTCGACCAGACCCAGGGCTTTGTCGATCGGGTCGAGACCGAGCTCGGCCCGATCGAGGCGCTCGTCTGCTCGGCCGGCATCACGCGGGACCGGCCGTTGGCGCTCATGTCGGAGGACGAGTGGGGGCAGGTGGTCGACATCAACCTCAACGGCACGTTCACGGCGTGCCGTTCCGTCGCGTACTCCTTCATGAAGCGCCGGCAGGGCGCGATCGTCCTGCTCAGCTCGGTGGCCGGCGTGTACGGCAACGCCGGCCAGACCAACTACTCGGCCAGCAAGGCGGGGATCATCGGCCTCGGCCGCTCGCTCTCCAAGGAGCTCGCACCCCGGGGGGTGCGGGTGAACGTCGTCGCACCGGGCTTCATCGAGACGGACATGACGGCGGTCCTGACCGAGAAGATGCGCGACCAGGTGCGCAAGAACATCCCCTCCGGGCGGTTCGGGACCGCGGACGAGGTGGCGGACACGACCGCCTTCCTGCTGTCCGACCGTGCGGCGTACATCACGGGACAGGTCCTCGGCGTCGACGGCGGGCTCTCGCTGTGAGCGCGGCCCCGAGCTGGTACCTGTCGCTGCGCAGCCCGTACAGCTGGCTCGCCGTGCGCCTCGCCGAACGGCACTGGCCGCGACTGTGGCAGGACGCCGAGCTGCGAGTCTTCTTCGAGCCGGGTGAGGCCATGGCCGACCAGGTGCGGGACCGCCGCCTGGAGTTCCCGTACGTCGCCATGTCGCGGGCCAAGCACCTCTACATCCTGCGGGACGTCCGGCGGTGCGCGGCCGGGCTGGGCCTCGCACCGACCTGGCCGGTGGACCGGGACCCCCGGTGGGAGGTCCCGAGCCTGCCGGTGGTCGCAGCCCTGCGGCAAGACCCAGCCCTGGGCCGAGCGTTCGCCGTCGACCTCACCGCCGCGCGCTGGGAACGGGCCGAGGACATCCTGGACCGGTCGGTCGTGGCAGGGTGCGCCCGGCGGGTGGGTCTGGACCCGGCCATCGCCGACGCCGCCGACGACCCGCAGGTGCGGTCGTGGGCGGGTGAGGAGCTGGAGCAGGTCCAACGGCACGGAGTCTTCGGCGTCCCGATGGTCGTCGTCGGGCGGGAGCCCTACTGGGGGATCGACCGGCTCGGTCTCGCCGCTGCCGCGCACGACGGCGTCGCCCCGCCCTCGGGTGCGGAGGCCTTCGCTGCCGGCGTCCGCGTGCCGGACCTCGGCGGCGACCACGCCGGGGGGTGCGGCTGATGGCATGGCCCCTGGCACGTCGTGTCGGCCGGACGATCGCGACGCGGCTCTACTCACCCCCGCGCCGGGGGCACCACCGCCGGCCGACGGACCTCGGGCTGGAGTTCTCGGAGTCGGTCCGGCGGACGGCCGACGGCGTCGACCTGCACCTGTGGGTGCTCGAACCGCCGACGCGGGCGAGCTCCGGGACTGCGATCGTCGGGCACGGGATCGGGCTGACGAAGTCCGCCAGCCTGCGCCAGGCGGCGCTGCTGCACGAGGCCGGCTACGGCGTCGTCATGTACGACCACCGCAACCACGGCCGGTCCGGCCGGGACGCCGTCCGACCGGGGATGGCCGACCGTTTCACCCTGGACATCCAGGCCGCGGCGACGTTCGCGAGCGAACGCTTCCAGGACGACGGGCCGGTGCTGGCGTACGGGTTCTCCTTCAGCTCGTTCCCGAGCGTCTACGCGTTGCGGGACACCGCGGGGATCGGCGCGGTGGTGTGCGACAGCGGCCCGGTCGCCGACATCGCGCACCTGCTCGGCGGGTTCGCCGAGGCCGGGGCGCTGCCTCTGCCACCGTGGTTGCTGGGCACGCCCTGGGGTCGTGAGGTCGTGGCGGCGTGCGCTGCTCGGGCGGTCGAGCTGCTCGACGCCGAGTGGCCGCCCCCCGCGTCCCAGGGCTCGCTCGACCGCACCCCGATGCTGTTCATCGTCGGGGCCGACGACGCGATGGTGTCGGCGGACCAGGTTCAGGCCGTGGCCGCCCTCTACGACCAGGCGCGCTGCGTGGTGCTCGACGGCGCCCACCTGGACTGCGTCAAACGGGACCCGGAGGCGTACCGCGCCACCTTGGAGGGGTTCCTCGAGTCGTGGGAACCGGCGAGATGACCGTCCTGGCGCCGTCCGACGTCGACCTCTTCAGCGACGCGGTCCTCCAGGACCCCTACCCGGTGCTGCGCGAGCTGCGCGGACTCGGCCCGGCGGTGCACCTGCCCCGGCACGACGTGTGGTTCGTCGGGCGGTACGTGGACGTGAAGGCGTGCCTGGCGGACCCGGGGACCTTCTCGGCACATCTCGGTGTCGGGGTCTCGACAGAGTTCAACCGGCTGTCGCAAGGCACCGCGATCCTCACCTCGGAGGGTGAGCGGCACAGGCTGCTGCGCGAGATCCTCATGCGCGACCTGAACACGCCGCGCCTGCGTGCCGTGCAGGGTCAGGTCGACGACGAGGCCGCACGACTGGTGGCCGGCCTCGTGGCGCGAGGCCGGTTCGACGCGGTGACCGACCTCGCGCGGGTGTTCCCGCTCAGCGTCGTGTGCGCGTTCCTGGGTCTCCCGCTCCAGGACCGGGGAGAGGTCCTGCGGCTGGCCGACGCGGGGATCAACAGCTTCGGCCCGATCAACGAGCGCACCCTGCGAGCGTTCCCGCAGTATCACGAGCTCCTGCGCTACCTGTCGACCGTCGCCGTGCCCCCGTTCCTGCTGCCCGGCGGGGCCGGCGAGACGTTCTACGCCGCCGTCGACGCGGGCGAGATCGACCGGGCGACCGCAGCCGGTCTCGTCTCGACCTATCTGGTGGCAGGCATCGACACGACGATCAACTCGGTGAGCAACGCCCTCCACCGGCTCGGTGCACACCCGGAGCAGTGGCAGCTTCTGCGTGCGGACCCGGACCGGTGGGTCCCGAGGGCGGTGCGTGAGGTCCTTCGCCACGACCCGCCGGTGCAGATGATGACCAGGACGGTGGTGCGGGACGTGAAGATCGGTGCGGTGCACGTGCCTGCCGGCGACCGCGTCCTGCTCTCCTACGCGTCCGCCTGCCGTGACGAGAGGAAGTACGAGGACCCGGACCGGTTCGACATCGAACGGGACCCCCGGGACCATCTGGCGCTCGGGCACGGTGTGCACAACTGCGTGGGCAGCGGGCTGGCGCGCCTGGAGGCGCACGCGGTCCTGCGCGCGTTCGCCCGTCAGGTCGACACCTTCACCTGCGGCGCGCCGCGGCGTCACCTCAACAACGTGGTGCGCGGCCTCGACTCCCTCCCCGTGGAGATCACCGCCGTCGGACGCTCCGCCGCCTCACCGCCGGGAGACCGCGAGGGGGGTGTGCCATCCACGTTCGGCGGCCAGGAACCCGGCCTCGAAGCGGGAGCTTGCCCCGAGCTCGTCCATGAGCTGGCGGACGTAGCGGCGGAACGTCCGCAGGGACACGCCGAGCGTGCGTGCCGCGACGGCGTCGGTGTCCCCGGAGACGAGGAGCGCCAGCACCTGCCGGCGCTGATGCGCGGTGAGCCAGGCGGGCGGGGTGTCGGACGCGGCGCCCTTGGGGGCGTAGCTCCGGCTCCAGTAGGCGAGGGCGAGCTGGGCGAAGGCGGAGCAGACGTGTGCCCCTTTCAGGACGACGCCGAGCTCGTCGGTGTCGACGGGACGCACGAGCGCGACCCGGCGGTCCACGACGAGCAGGGTGATCGACGGCGCGTGCATCGCGATCCGTACGTGGATGCCGCAGCGCCGCATGGTGTCCAGGGTCGTCACGGTGCTGGGGCGCTTGAGGTCGTGCGGGCTCAGCAGGAGCGTCACGTGGACGCCGCGGGCGGCGGCGGACAGGAGCTCGCGGGCGATCGCGACACGCGACTCGGTGGCGGCCAGCGAGACGGTGGCCACCATGACGATCGATGACGTCGCGCCGGCGATCTCCTCGATCGCCAGCGCGTCCAGCTCCCGGACGCAGGTCGTCCGCAGCGGCGAGTCGTCGACGCGTGCGCACGCGCGGTCGATCTCCTGCGACAGCTCGATCGTCTTCTGCCGCAGACGCCGGAGATCGTCGTCGTCCGAGATCACCGGAGGGGGCGCTGCGAGCGATTGATCCGTATTCATTATTCTCCCCGCGAGTGACTACATAACCCCAGATTCGCGCCTATCCGATTGGCATCAAGATTGTATCCTGCGATCGTGCGAACCATCCGAGGACGCTCCAACGATCCTGCGGCCAAACTTTCCCGCACCCCGTGGAGCTGGGGCGCCTCGGCAGCCGAGAGGGCGGACCGATATGCGTGCGACGGCCTGTCCGCCCCGCAGGACGTCCGGCTGCTCCGGGCCGTCTCGGTCGACGCGGCCCCGGAGGCGGTGTGGTCCTGGCTGGGCAACCTGCGGGTCGCTCCCTACAGCTATGACTGGGCGGACAACCTCGGACGCCGCAGCCCACGCCGGCTGCGGTCCGACCTGCCGCCGCTGGCGGTCGGTCAGCGGGTGATGACGATCTTCACCGCCGAGCACGTCGAACCCGGGTCGGATCTGTCGCTCCGCCTGCACCAGGGTCCCGGGCTGGCGCTGTTCGGCCAGGTCAGGGTCACGTACGCCGTCCGCCCGGACGGGGACGGCAGCCGGCTCGTCGCCGTGCTCCGGCTCGCCGGAGGCGGCGGCCCGCTGGGTTCGCTCCGCCGGACGCTGCTCGCGTGGGGAGATCTGCTGATGATGCGCAAGCAGCTGCTCACGCTGCGGGACCTGGCCGAGGGCCGGTGGGATCCGCACCGGCCCTCCCGTCGACGCTCGCGTCGTCGTCGCTGACCCGTCAGCGTGCCCGGCTCGGCGCCGGACACCGCGCGGACGCTCTGTGCCCGGTAGGTGAAGTTCGCGCGGGAAGAGCCATTTCCGGGAGCGCTCCCGCCCTTTTGCGAAGTGGCAGCGGCCAGGGGGTCCGGAGGGTCGCCACAAATGTCGCACGGTACGGCGGACATCCTCTCCCGTCGCGCGGCGATCCGCACGCGGAAGCCGGGCCGTCTCGTGCGATCCGCGACCGATCGTCGAAGTAGCCGTGCCAGGGCTGTGCCAGGCTGGTGGGCATGGCCGACCGCTTGCGCACCGCCACCTCCCCGTACCTGCGCCAGCACGCGGACAACCCCGTCGACTGGTGGCAGTGGGGCGAGGACGCCTTCGCCGAGGCCCGTCGACGCGGCGTGCCGGTGCTGCTCTCCGTCGGGTACGCCGCGTGCCACTGGTGCCACGTCATGGCGCACGAGTCCTTCGAGGACGACGGCGTCGCGCAGGTGATCAACGGCGCGTTCGTACCGATCAAGGTGGACCGGGAGGAGCGCCCCGACGTCGACGCGGTCTACATGACCGCCACGCAGGCCATGACCGGCCAGGGCGGCTGGCCCATGACGGCGTTCCTCACCCCGGACGGCGAGGCGTTCCACTGCGGCACCTACTTCCCTCGCGAGCACTTCCTCGGGGTGCTCGGCGCGGTCCGCGACGCCTGGACCGACCGGCGTGACGCCGTCGTGCAGCACGGTGCCGCCGTGACGGAGGCGATCGCCCGGACGACCGGGCCGCTGCCGGGGGCGCCGCTGGACGACGAGGCGCTCGCCGGAGCGGTGTCCGCCGTCGCGCGCGACGCGGACCGGGTGCACGGGGGGTTCGGCGGGGCGCCGAAGTTCCCGCCCTCGATGACGCTCGAGCACCTGCTGCGCCACCACGCCCGCACCGGCGACGTCGCGGCGTCGGCCCTGGTCGAGCGCACGTGCGAGGCGATGGCGCGCGGCGGGATCTACGACCAGCTCGGCGGCGGGTTCGCGCGCTACTCCGTGGACGCGCGCTGGGTGGTGCCGCACTTCGAGAAGATGCTCTACGACAACGCCCAGCTGCTGCGCGTGTACGCGCACCTGTGGCGGGCGACCGGCGCGCCGCTCGCCGAGCGGGTGGTGCGCGAGACCGCGGAGTTCCTCCTGCGCGACCTGTGCACGCCCGAGGGCGGGTTCGCCTCCGCGCTCGACGCCGACACCGACGGGACCGAGGGCCTGACCTACGCCTGGACGCCCGCACAGCTCCGTGACGTGCTCGGGGACGACGACGGCACGCGGGCCGCCGAGGTCCTCGCGGTCACCGAGGCGGGGACCTTCGAGCACGGGTCCTCGACGTTGCAGCTGCCCGAGGATCCGGAGCCCGCGTGGTGGGGTCCGGTGCGTGCCCGGCTGCTGGCCGCCCGGGACGCGCGCCCTCAGCCCGCCCGCGACGACAAGGTCGTCACCGCGTGGAACGGCCTGGCGGTCGCGGCGCTGGCCGACGCGGGAGCACTGTTCGAGCGGGACGACTGGGTGGCCGCCGCACGCCGGTGCGCGGAGCTGCTGCTCGACCGGCACGTCGTCGACGGGCGGCTGCGGCGTGCCTCGCGGGACGGCGTCGTCGGCACGCCGGCCGGGGTGGCGGCCGACCACGGTGACCTCGCCGAGGGTCTGCTCGCGCTGCACCAGGCCACCGGCGAGGCCCGCTGGCTCACCGCCGCCGGTGACGTGCTCGACGTCGCGCTGGAGCACTTCGCCGACGCCTCCGGGCAGGGCGGCTTCTACGACGTGGCCGACGACGCGGAGCGGCTCGTGGTGCGCCCGCGCGATCCCAGCGACGGGCCCGAGCCGTCCGGGCAGTCGGCCCTCGCCGCGGCGCTCGTGACGTACGCGGCACTGACCGGTTCGGCGCGGCACCGCGGGGCTGCGGAGTCCGCCGTGGCTGCGTCCGGGGCGCTCGCCCGCCAGGCTCCGCGGTTCGCCGGCTGGGCGCTCGCCGCGGCCGAGGCCCTGGCCGCCGGGCCTCTGCAGGTCGCGGTGGTGGGCAGCGGCCCCGGTGCGGCCGACCTCGCGCGCACCGCACGTCGCACGCCCGCCGCGGGCGCCGTCGTCGTGCACGGACCGCCGGACGCCGACGGCGTGCCGCTGCTCGCGGACCGACCCCTCGTGGCCGGCGGGCCGGCCGCCTACGTGTGCCGCGGGTTCGTCTGCGACCGCCCCGTGACGACGACGGCGGAGCTGGCGGCCGCGCTCGGCACACCGACCGGCACCGCGAGGTAGAGCCTCCGGTACTCCGGAAGAGCACCCCGCGCACTTCTCGACGACACGAGGCTCTACTTCGCGGAACCGTTGCCGGGGAGGGTCATGGCGCGCAGGTCCTCGAGAGTGCCGTCGAACACGTTCATGTCGATGTGCTCCTCCTCGCCCGCGTAGCCGTGCAGGGTGTCGCGGTCGGAGTACTGCCAGAACTCCCACTCCTGCCGGGGCACCTCCGGGGAGAGCACGACCGACCGGATCCACAAGGGGTAACGGTCGTACTCCGCGCCCAGGTAGACCTCTCGCATCTCCTGGGTCGTGTAGATGGTCGGCGGGGCGCCGTAGTGCGCCTCGAGCGCCTCGAGCATCGGGTCGAGGATGCCGCGCAGCTCGGTCACCGACGGGGGGTCCGCTGCGAAGTCGCCGTAGTACTCGACGTCCACGACCGGCGCCAGGGCACCCGTGGTCGCCGGCACCTGCCCGATCAGGTGCGCCGCCTGGTCCTCGCCCGGGCTCTCGAAGCTGAGGAAGTGGTAGGCGCCCACCAGGAGGTCCGTCTCCCGCGCGCCGGCCCAGTTCGCGGCGAACCGCTCGTCCACGTGGCTCGACCCCTCGGTCGCCTTGATGAACGCGAAGTCGAGGTCCTGACCGGCCAGCACCGGCCAGTCGATCTCACCCTGGTAGGCGGACACGTCCACCCCGCGGACGTCGTAGTCGTCCGTGGCGAGCCGGTTCGGCCACAGGACGCCCTCCCAGACCAGGGCGGCCACGACGGCGACCGCCAGTACGCCCGCGCCCAGGGCACCCAGGGCCCACCACCGGCGTCGTCCCCTGCGCTCGCTCACCGGTCGATCATGGCAGACGGTCCGACGGCGGCCGGCCCGGCGGGGCCGAGACCTCCGAGGCGCCGCGGGTGGCGGCGAGCGACCCCAGCAACCGCAGGGCCGCCGAGCTCGACCCGTCGTGGGCGTGGTAGACCACGAGCTGCTGACCGGGGCTCGAAGGGACGTCGAAGGTCTGCATCCGCAGCGTGAGCCCGCCGACGTCCGGGTGGTGGAACCGCTTGCTGCCGTGCCCCTTGCCGCGCGCGTCGTGGCGTGCCCACCGGTCGGCGAACTCGGTGCTCTGCGCGGTCACGGTGCGCAGCACCTCGCGGATCCGGGGGTCGTGGGGGAAGGCTCCGTGCAGGAGCCGGAAGCCCGCGACCGTCGAGCTCGCCACCTCGTCCCAGTCCGGGTAGAACGTGCGTGCCGCGGGATCGAGGAACACCGTGAGGACCAGGTTCACGCCGTCGTCGAAGCCGTCGAACAGCGCGCCGGCCAGGGCGTTGGTGGCCAGCACGTCGTAGGCGCGGCCGACGACGAGCGCGGGAGTGTCCGGCCACCGGTCCAGCAGGTCGGCCAGCCCGGCGTCGATCTGCTCGGGCAGCGTCACCCGCCCCGGTGCGGGGGCAAGACCGGCGATCCGGTACAGGTGCAGGCGGGCGTCGTCGTCGAGCTGCAGCACCTGGCTCAGCGCGTCCAGCACCTGCGCCGACGGATGGCGTTCCCGGCCCTGCTCGAGCCGGACGTAGTAGTCGACGCTCATCCCGGCCAGCATCGCGACCTCCTCGCGCCGCAGACCTGGCACGCGGCGCACCCCCACGACCGGCACCCCGGCCTCGCGGGGGGTCACGCGGGCGCGCCGGCCGCGGAGGAAGTCGCCGAGCGGTGTCGAGGCCATGGTCCCGATGCTAGGTCGCGGCGGACTCGCGAGGGAGGGTGCGCCGCTCCCAGGCGCGGGGCGGCCTTCCTCGGACCGCGACCCGGCGCGCAGGGTCGATGTCATGACACACAGCACTACACCCCGCACAGTCCTGGTCACCGGCGCGAGCAGCGGGATCGGCGAGGCGACCGCCCGCCGGCTCGCCGCCGAGGGCCATCACGTGATCCTGACCGCTCGCCGGGTCGACCGCCTCCGGGCCGCCGTCGGCGAGCTCCGCGACGCCGGACACAGTGCCGAGGCCCGCGAGCTCGACGTGAGCGACCGCGACGCGGTCACCGCCGTGGTGGACGCCGTCGTGGCGGAGCACGGGCGCCTCGACGTGCTCGTCGGCAACGCCGGCGTCATGCTGCTCTCCCGGCTCGACGCCCTGCTGGTCGACGAGTGGGACCGCATGCTCGACGTCAACCTCCGCGGCCTGCTCCACGGCATCGCGGCCGTCCTGCCGCACTTCCGCGCGCAGGGCGGCGGCCACGTCGTGACCGTGGCGTCGATCGGCGCCCACGAGGTCGTCCCGACGTCGGCCGTCTACTCCGCCACCAAGTACGCCGCCTGGGCGCTCACCGAGGGCCTGCGCCAGGAGTCCGACCCGAGCATCCGGGTGACGACGATCTCGCCCGGCGTCGTGGAGAGCGAGCTGGCGGGCCACATCACCGACCCGACCGCGTCGGCCGCCATGGAGGCCTACCGCGCGGCCAGCATCCCGCCGGACGCCGTGGCCCGCGCCGTCGGCTTCGCGATCGAGCAACCGGCCGACGTGGACGTCAACGAGATCGTCGTGCGGCCCGCGGCGCAGCGCTGAGCAGCACCGAGCAGCACCGATCCGCGGGAACCCGGACGGCGGGCGAGGCGTTGGACCGGACGACCCCGCCCGTCCCGGAAGGACCCCCGCATGCCCGCGCCCGACACCCTCACCCCCGCGGACCGCACCGCCACGGCACGACCCGGCGCCAAGCCGCAGCTCTCCGGGCTCGGCCGGCTCTACGCCGTCGTCGCCTGGATCGAGGCCTTCACCTGGGCCGGCCTGATCGTCGGGATGGTCCTCAAGTACGTCACGGAGACCACCGAGGCGGGGGTGTGGCTGTTCGGGCGGCTGCACGGCGGGGCGTTCGTGGCCTACGTCGTCGTCGCGCTGATCGTCGCCCTCAAGCACCGCTGGGGGCTGTGGCGCACGTTCGTGGCGCTCGCGGCCGCCGTCCCGCCGCTCACCACGGTGGTCGTCGAGTGGTGGCTGCGGCGCACCGGGCACCTCTCGGAGCCGGCGCAGATCCCCGGGTCCCCGGAGCGTCGCCCGTAGTTTCCCCGATCGTTACCCGCCCGGTGCCCGCGCGGGGGCGGCGCTGGCTAGTGTGATTTCATCCATCTCGATCAGTGGGAGAAATCACACATGCACACCATGCGCAAGCAGGTGGCCGGAGCCACGACGCTCGGCCTCGCGCTCGCGGGTGTCGCCACCGTCGGCGCGCTGCCAGCCCAGGCCGCCGACCCTGTCGACATCCAGATCCTTGCCACGAACGACTTCCACGGCCGCATCCTCGAGGACACGTTCGGCGGCTCCGCCGGTGCGGCGGTGCTCGCCGGCGCGGTGCAGGAGCTGCGCGGGGAGAACCCGAACACGGTCTTCGCGGCGGCGGGCGACCTCATCGGCGCCTCGACGTTCGAGTCGTTCATCCAGCAGGACAAGCCGACCATCGACGCCCTCAACGCCGCGGGCCTCGACGTCTCGGCGGTCGGCAACCACGAGCTCGACGGCGGGTACCACGACCTGGTCGACCGCGTCCTCGGCGACTTCGACCCCGAGACCAACCCGTTCGGCGGTGCCGAGTGGGAGTACGTCGCCGCGAACCTCAAGATGCGGGCCACCGGCGACGACGCCGTCCCCGCCTCGTACATCTCGACCCAGGACGGCGTCGAGATCGGCTTCGTCGGCGCCGTGACCGAGGACCTGCCGTTCCTCGTCAGCCCCGCCGGCATCGAGGACATCGAGGTCACCGACATCGTCGAGGCGGCGAACGCCGAGGCGGACGACCTGCGCGCGGAGGGTGTCGACGTCGTCGTCGTGCTCGTCCACGAGGGCGCCACGTCGAACGACTGCGCGAGCGTGACCGACGGCGCGTTCGGCGACGTCGTCACCGGGCTCGACGGCGACGTCGATGCGATCGTCTCGGGCCACACCCACCTCGAGTACGACTGCCGGGTCCCCGTCGCCGACTGGGCCGGGCGGGCCGTGACGGAGCGGCCCGTCGTCTCCGCCGGGCAGTACGGCGTGAACCTCAACCAGCTCGTCTACACCGTCGACCCGGGCACGGGCGAGATCCTCGGCCTGGAGACCGACGTGCTGCCGCTGCTCGGCAACTACCCGGCCGACCCCGAGGTGCAGCAGATCGTCGACGAGGCCGAGAACGTCGCCGCCGAGCTCGGTGCCGAGCCGCTCGGCGAGGTCTCCGGCGTCCACCACCGCGCGCAGCGCTGGGGCGTCGACGCCGAGACCGGCGAGGACGTCCTCGTCGAGAACCGTGGCGGCGAGTCCACCCTGGGCAACCTCGTCGCCGAGGTGCAGCGCTGGGCCACCGCGACCGAGGAGGCCGGTTCCGCGGAGATCGCGTTCATGAACCCGGGCGGCCTGCGGGCCGACCTGACCGGTGACCCGGAGGCGGAGCTGCCGCGCACCCTGACCTACCAGCAGGCCGCCGTGGTGCAGCCGTTCGCCAACACGCTGGTCAACATGCGGCTCACGGGCGAGCAGGTCAAGACGGCGCTCGAGCAGCAGTGGCAGCGCGACGCCTCCGGCGACGTCCCGTCGCGGCCGTTCCTGCGGCTCGGGGCCTCCGAGGGCTTCACCTACACCTATGACCCGGCGCTCGCGGAGGGCGACCGGATCACGGGGATGTGGCTCGACGGCGAGGCGATCGACCTCGATGCCTCCTACTCGGTGACGGTGAACTCGTTCCTGGCCACCGGCGGGGACAACTTCCACGTCTTCGCCGACGGCGCCGACGCGCGGGACACCGGCAAGGTCGACCTGACGGCGTTTGTCGACTACATGGCGGAGCACGCCGTGGACGAGCCGCTCGGGGTCGACCCGAGCCAGCGCGCCGTCGGGGTGTCGTTCAGCGTGAACGAGGCGCTCGAGGCCGGTGCGCCGACGGCGTTCGAGGTGTCGTCCTGGTCCATGTCCGCCCCGGCCGACGTCACGGACGACGAGCTGGTCGTCGAGCTCGACGGGCAGGAGCTCGGCCGGTTCGCCGTCGACAGCACCGTGGGCACCGAGCCGTTCGACGAGGTCGGGACCGCGTCGGTCGAGCTCACCCTGCCCGACGGGCAGGCCGGCACGCTGACGCTGGTCGGTGCGGCCACGGGCACCGAGGTCGTCGTCGGGGAGGTGGAGGCCTCGGGCCCGCCGGAGTGGGTGCGCGGCGAGGTCTACACCGCGGGCGACCAGGTCACCTACGACGGTGCGGTCCACGAGGCCATGTGGTGGACCACGGAGACCCCGGGGGCCTCGCCGTGGGGCTCGTGGCAGGAGATCGCGACGACGGCGGACGGCACGGCCGTGTGGACGCCCTCGCGGGTCTTCACCGCCGGTGACTTCGTCGAGCACGACGGCGCCACCTTCGAGGCGCAGTGGTGGACGCGGAACCAGGAGCCCGGCGACTCGCCGTGGGGCCCCTGGCGCCTCACCGACTGATTCCGGACCGGGCGCCCGGCAGCCTTCCTCGACCGGCCAGGTGGGGGGAGGGGCCGGGCGCCCGTTCAGTTTCAGTCGCAGGCGGCGCTGACGTAGTCGAAGAACGCTGCCCGAGCCTCCTCGGGCAGCGGGAGGTAGACCGGCGGCTGCGCGACGCCGTCCACGGTGGTCAGCACCGGTGTGAACGTGCCGCGCTTGTCCTCGGCCACGGCGTGCGGGTCGCATCGTTGCGGGACGACGTCGAGGACCACGTCGCCGGCGCCGTCCGGCTCCACGGCGTGGCCCGTCCACGCCTCCGAACCGTCGGCCGGGGCCATGAGCGTGGTGCCCGTGATCCGCTCCACCGCGACCCGCGGGCCGCCGGGTACCGGCTCGACCCGGACGCGCAGCAGGAGCACCAGCTCGCCGCCGCGCCGCTCGGTCGCCAGGTCCGGCAGCACGCTCAGCGACGCCCCGGACGCCACGAGCCGCCGGGCGCACTCCTGGGTGTGGACGGCGGCGAGGCGCCCGTGCGGGTCCGTCGCGGTCAGCGCCACCTCCCTCGGCGGTCCCGACGCAGCGGCCTCACCGAGCGCGACCGTCATGCGCACCGGCACGGTGCCCTCGCCGTCGTCCCCGGGGGTGCCCGACGCCGGTGGTGCGGACGCGCAGTCCACGTCGCCGAGGGTGATCCGGACGTCCCGCGCCGCCCCCGGCCGCAGCGTCGCGGGCTGCTGGGCGCCGTCCGGGCCGCTCGGCCCGAACCCGTCGGCCCCCATGCTCCCGGACAGGAGCGTCAGCGTCGCGGCCGAGCCGTTGGTCACGTGCAGCTTGGCGGTGCCCTCGGCGTACTGGGTGCGATCCTGGCGGACCTCGACCCGCAGGCTCGAGGTGACGTCGTCGGGCACGGTCGCGGTGGTCGCCGGGGCCGACGGTGTCCTCGACGGAGCGTCCGGCGGCTCGCCCGCCGAGCCGCATGCCGAGACCGCCACGACCACGACGGACGTGGCCAGCACCCTGGCGGCGCGGCCGCGACGACCGACCGTCACACCGACCCCGCGTCGGCACGGGCCGGGCGGTCGATCACCCGGGACATGACGATCGCCGTGCGGGTCTTGTCGACGCGCGCGCCGACCCGGAACGACTCGACGATGCGTTCCACGTCCGCCATGGAGTCCGCCATGATCTGCACCAGCGCGTCGGCCTCGCCGGTGACGGTGTCCACGCGGACCACCTCGGGGATCGGGCCGAAGTCGCGCTCCAGGGCGGCGGGGGAGATGTTGCCGCGGCAGAAGATCTCGACGTACGCCTCGATGCGCCAGCCGAGCTGCTCCGGCGAGACGCGGACGGTGAACCCGGAGATCTCCCCGCGCGCCTGCATGCGGTCGACGCGCCGCTTCACGGCGGGCGCGGAGAGCCCCACGGTCTCGCCGATCTCCGCGTAGGACGCCCGCCCGTCGCGCAGCAGGTGTCCCACGATCCGGCGGTTGGTCTCGTCCACGGTGCATTCTCCACTCGTCGGCGGCGATTCGTTGCGTCAAGGGTAGCGAATCATGCAGAAAGGGCATCCCAGGCGCATGATTCAGTACGTCGGGGGCAACGCCGCACCCCCTACGGTCACCGCATGACGTTGATCACACCGCCCGTCGCGCCTCCCGAGCCCGGCACGGCGACGCACACCGCCCGAGACCGCACCGCGACCCCGCGCCACTTCCTCATGTGCCCCCCCGTGCACTTCGACGTCGTCTACGCGATCAACCCGTGGATGGACGTCACCGTGCCGGTCGACGCCGGCCACGCCGTCGTCCAGTGGCAGGCGCTCAAAGCGGCGTACGAATCGCGCGGGCACACGGTCGACGTCATCTCGCCCGAGCCCGGCCTGCCCGACATGGTCTACGCGGCCAACGGCGGCGTCGTCGTCGGCGGCAAGGCGCTCGCGGCACGCTTCACGTTCCCCGAGCGCCGGCCCGAGGGCGTCGCGTACGAGGCATGGCTGCGCGAGTCCGGCCCGGTCCGCGGCCTCGTCAGCCTCGGCCAGGCCGCCGAGCGCAACGAGGGCGAGGGCGACCTGCTGTGGGACGGCCAGGTCATGCTCGCCGGCACCGGCTTCCGCACCACCCGCGCCGCGCACGCCGAGGTCGCCGAGCGGCTCGGCGTCGACGTCCTCACGCTCGAGCTCGTCGACCCGCGCTTCTACCACCTCGACACGGCCCTCGCCGTGCTCAGCACCGGCGGGCCCGACGGCGGCACGCGCGCCGAGATCGCCTACTTCCCCGAGGCCTTCACCCCGGAGTCCCGGGCGACGCTGCGCGAGCGGTACCCGGACGCCGTCGAGGCCACCGAGGCCGACGCCGCCGTGCTCGGCCTCAACGCGGTGAGCGACGGCCGCCACGTCTTCCTCACCGACCGCGCCACCGGGATGCACGCCGCCCTGCGCGACCGAGGCTTCGAGCCCGTCGGCATCGACCTGTCCGAGCTGCTCAAGGGTGGCGGCTCGGTCAAGTGCTGCACCCTCGAGCTGCGGCCCGACCCGGCCCGTGGCACCACGCCCGCCGCACCCGTCGTGAAGGAGGCCCGAGCATGACCACCGTCGACCTGCTGGACGTCCCCGCCGCCGCCCGCTGGATCGCCGCCCGCGGCCCCGAACGGATCATCGCCGAGCTGACCGACGCCCTCGCGGCCGACTTCCGCCGCTGGCCCGAGCTCGACAAGCGCCCCCGCGTCGCCTCGCACTCCGACGAGGGCGTCATCGAGCTCATGCCCACCTCCGACGGCGTCACCTACGGCTTCAAGTACGTCAACGGCCACCCGGTGAACCCGCTGCGAGGCTTCCAGACCGTCACCGCGTTCGGCGTGCTCGCCGACGTGCACAACGGGTACCCGACGTTCCTCGCGGAGATGACGCTGCTCACCGCGCTGCGGACCGCCGCCACCTCCGCGCTCGCGGCGCGCGCCCTCGCGCGGCCCGACTCGCGCACGCTCGCCCTGATCGGCACCGGCACGCAGGCGGAGTTCCAGGCGCTCGGCATGCGAGCCGCCCTGGGGATCACCCACGTACGCGCGTGGGACGTCGACCCCGCGGCGCGCGAGAAGCTGGTCCGCAACGCCCGCAGCCTCGGCTTCGAGGTGCACGAGGCCACCAGCGCCGCCGACGCCGTCCGGGGCGCCGACGTCGTCACCACCTGCACCGCCGACAAGCGCAACGCCACCGTGCTGACCCTCGACATGCTCGCGGACGCCGCCCCCGGCGTGCACGTCAACGCCATCGGCGGCGACTGCCCCGGCAAGACCGAGCTCGAGGCCGGCATCCTCACCGCGCCGGGCACCGCCGTCGTCGTCGAGTACGAGCCGCAGACGCGGATCGAGGGCGAGATCCAGCAGCTCCCGGCCACGTCCGAGGTGACCGAGCTGTGGCAGATCCTCACCGGCGACGCCCCCGGGCGCACCAGCCCCGACCAGGTGACCGTGTTCGACTCCGTCGGGTTCGCCGTCGAGGACTGGACCGCCCTGCGCTACGTGCACGCGGCCGTGCTCGCCGACCCCGACGCGCGCCGGCTCCTGCGGCAGGTCGACCTCATCGCCGAGCCGACCGACCCCAAGGACCTGTGGTCGCTGATCTCCGCGGAGGTGCTGCAGCCTCTGGTGCGACGGCTCTGACGGTGCCGACGGTGCGGCCGGGTCAGGTACGCACCGGCCGTGCCGTCGCGACGTCGTCCACGACGTCGACGATGGCGGTCAGGTTCGCGATGAGCGCGCCGTAGAGGGGCCAGTATCGGCCTGAGAGGTCCTCGTCGGAGAGGTCCTCCGCCAGGCGGCTGATGCCGGAGCGCACCTCCGCGACCGACGCGTCTGGATCCGCCACCCGCCGTCCGGTCTGGGCGAGCAGCTCGATGAACCGGTCGCGGAACCGGGGGTCCCACTCCTGGGCGTCGCGGTGGGAGTCGCGCACGTGGCGCGCGATGCTCCGTGCCTGCGCCACCCCCTCCTCCAGCCGGACGAGGACGCGCGGGTAGTCGTGGAGCTCGTCGTCCGGATGGAGCTGTCGGCGAGGGTTCCACTGCCCGGCCTCTTGTGCGCCGCGCACGAGCGACCAGGCGTGCTCGACGTCGGCGGAGATCGAGCGGGTGCGCTCGATCCAGTCGTCCTCCTCCTGTTCCTCCGTCGACCGGTGCATCTGTGCGGCCATGTCGCTGAGCAGCCGGCCGAGACTCCGGTCGACGTCGTCGATCTGGTGCTGGGCCGCGCGGTCGTTCAGCGGCGGGAAGACGACGAGGTTGACCAGCAGGGCGACGACCACGCCGACGGCGGTGGCGAGGAGCCGGTCCGGCAGCAGATCGATCGCCTGCTGGTCCGGGAGGCCGTAGCCCGAGGTGATGACGAACAGGATGGTGGTCGCCACGGTGATCCCCTCGTCCCGCACCGCCTTGACCCGCCCCAGGACGAGGCCGACCAGGAGGGCCAGCCCGAACGACCAGACGGTCGCCGCGAAGAGCTCGACGACGACGAGCGAGACCAGGATGCCCGCTCCGACGGCGATCACGGTCTGGGCACCGCGCCAGACGGTCCGGTACACCGTGGCGTGCACGGTGAGCAGAGCCATCCAAGGTGCCAGGAACGCCTGCTCCAGGCCGAGCACCATCTCGGCGAGCGCCCACGCGACCGTGGCGGCCACCGCCGACTTGAGCATCTGGAGGACGTCGGTCTGGCGCGCGGGCGACGCCCACCACGTGACGAGGCGGGACCAGTAGCGGGGACGGGCTTCGGGTGGCACACGACCAGTCAACCCGAAGGTGTACCGCGGTTCTCGGCGAGGGTGCGGCCGTCCCGGTGCCGCCGGCTCGGCCGACCCGGACGTCGTCCGCACGACGACCAGCGGCTCCTGTGGTCCCAGCACGTGCTGGGTCGGGGCATCGACGTGGTCGCCCGCGAGCTGGGCCTCCCTGCGCGAGCGGTGGCGATGGTGAGCGGACTCCCCGGAGGGAGCTCTGAGGCCCCGGCTCCGCCCCCGGTCGCGCAGGCATCCGCCGCGCCGGACGAGCCGGCCGTGGACGAGACACCCGAGCCGCCCGCCACGGAGCCGACGAGCCCGCCGACGACGGCGCCGCCCGAGGACCCGCCCCCGACGTCACCCGAGCCCGGGCCCGAGCCGGAGGAGCGCACCGTCGAGCTGACGGTCGGCGGGATCGGCTGGCTGACGGCCTACCTCGGCCGGAGCGCTGCGACCTCGCGTTCGAGGAGGACGAGCACCTCGTAGTGGTCCGTCTGCGGGAACATGTCGAGCAGCACCGCCCGCCGAGGCCGCAGCGACGGCATCTCGGCCAGGTCCCGGGCGAGCGTCGAGGCCCGGCAGCTCGAGTAGAGCACGCGGCCCACGTCCGACGTCTCCAGACGCCGCGCCAGGTCCGCCCCGATCCCGCGCCGCGGCGGGTTGACGACCACCAGCTCCGGGTCCGTGTCGGTGCCGAGCGCGAACCCGGTCGCGTCGCCCGCGGAGAACCGGACCTCGCGCATCGCGTCGCGCCACCACGAGGCGTCCCGACCGCCGACGACGGCGTCCGGCGGCAGCGCGGCCAGCTCGCCCGCCGTCGCGGTCGCCGATGCCACGGCCTCCGCCGAGAGCTCGATGCCGCTCACCGACCGGCCCGGCGCCGCGCAGTGCAGCGCGAAGCCGCCGACCCCGCAGTACAGGTCCCACAGCGACGCCGGGTCCACCTCGTCGACCCACTGCCTGGCCTGCCGGTACAGCGTCGCGGCGACCTCGGTGTTGGTCTGGAAGAAGCTCTGCGGGCGCAGGTGCAGCGTGATGCCGTCGACGCGCATCGGCAGCGTCTCGCGCTCGGTGAGCACGATCTCCTGCTCGCCCTCCAGCACCGCGGCGTGCGCCGGCTGGACGTTGACGCTGAGCACGGCCAGCCCTGGCAGCGCGGAGTGCAACCAGGGCAGGTGCTTGCGGATCCGGGCCACCGCCTCGGTGGACCGCAGCACCAGGCGGACCATCAGCTCGCCGTCGGGGGAGAGGGTGACCAGCACGTGCTTGAGCTCGCCGCGACGGGCGGCGTCGCGCGGGGTGACCTTGCGGCGGCGCGAGGTGCCGCCGTCGGGCGCAGCGCCGTCCGGGCCGGTGGCGGGCGAGAGGTCGTAGGGCTGGAGCCGGGCGCGCGTGACCAGCTCGGCCAGCGGGCCGAACGCCGCCTGCAGCGGCGCCGGGTAGAGGCCGCAGTCCGTGAGGTCGACGCTCCGCCCGGCGTACGGGCCGGGCGGGCCGACGATTCCCAGGACCGGCGCGTCCACCGTGCCCGTGACCACCATCTTGGCCTTGTTCCGGAAGCCGCTCTCGGCGCCGGTGACCGCGGGCAACCAGGTGACGCCGTCGTACGCCGCGAGCAGCTCGCGGACGTGCGCCTCCTTGCCGGCCACCTGCGCCGGGCGGTCGAGCTGGATCAGGGTGCACGAACGGCACCGGCCGGCGTCGTAGTGAGGGCACTGCACCCGTCCATTGTCCCGCCCGTCAGGCGGGGAGCCGTTCGGCGATGGCCCGGACCTTCGTCACGTACGCCTCCTGGTCGATGTCCGGGATGTTCGTCGCGCGCGGCACGAGCCCGACGGCGCCGTCGATCTCCTCGCGCACGATGTCGGCGTGCCCGGCGTGCCGGCTCAGGTCGTAGATCACGTGCACGATGATCCGCTCCAGCGTGACGTCCCCGCGCTCGCCCCACCACGGCACGCGTCCCGGTGCGTCCAGCGGCAGCTCGGTGATGGTGGCGTCGGCGAACTCGGCGACGCGGCGGTAGAGGTCGATGATCTGCTCCGCGGACTCGTCGGCTGTCGCGTAGAAGTCCGCGTTGGGGTCCTCCTCGAGCTGGGCGTCCGACGGCACCTCGTGCGGCGTCGGCCAGGGCCGCCCGAAGACCTCGCCGAAGTAGCCGGACTCGATGCTGGCGGCATGCTTGATCAGGCCCAGCAGGTTGGTCCCGGTGGGCGTGCGCGGCATCCGCAGCTCCCGTTCCGAGAGCCCCTCCAGCTTCCACAGGAGCGACTCGCGGACCTCGTGCAGGTAGTGCAGCAGCATCTGCCGGGTGTCGGGGTAGACGTTCATGGACGAGGCTCCTTCGCCAGGTACGGATCGGGATGGTCGGTGCGTCAGACGGTGAGCAGCCCACGGCGGGTGGCCACGGCGACCGCCTCGGCGCGTCCCGAGACCCCGAGCTTGGCCAGGACGTTCGACACGTGGACGCTGACCGTCTTGGTGGAGATGTAGAGCCGCTCGCCGATCTGCCGGTTCGACAGGCCCTGGGCGACGAGGCCGAGCACCTGCTCCTCGCGCTCGGTGAGGGTGGAGGTCTCCCGGCGTGCCCCGGGGACGGCGAGGCGGGCACGCTTCGTCCAGGCGAGCACGGCGTCGGCCAGCGGGCGGGCGCCCATCTCCTGGGCCTCGTGCAGGGCCTCGACGGCTTCGAGCTCGGCGGCGGCGCGGTCCCCGGCGGCCCGCAGCGCCTGCGCCCAGCGGAACCGTGACCGTGCGGTCTCGTACCGGTAGCCGTAGGAGAACTCGCGCACGGTGGCCTCCCAGACGGCCGGGTCCGCGGGCGTCTGGTCGGTGGCGGCGGCGAGCCGGGCGTGCTCAGCCGCGGCGCGGCGCAACCAGGCGCGACCCTCCGGGCCGAGGACGCCGCCGCGCGGGCGGCCTCGCTCGGCCGTCTCGCGGGCGACCGCGAGCAGCTCGTCGCCCTGTGCGCGCAGGGTCGTCATCGGCTCCGTGCCACCACCGGGCCCGCCGGAGCCCTCAGCGGCCTCGGCCAACGCCGCCAAGGCGAGTGCCGAGATCCAGATGCGGCCCAGGAAGTAGGTGCTCCACACGGCGCCGAGGTGCGCGACGACGGTGCCGGCCAGGTCGAGCGCCTCGTCGTACCGGCCCGCGAAGGTGAGGGCGTCGATGCGGCAGCCGCCGGAGATGAGCGCGATGAACCCGTCGGTGTCCCACTCCTTCTGCAGCGCCTGCGTGGTGTCCAGGACACGGCCGTCACCGCGCGCGACCGCGGCGTACAGGCCGGCGCTCTCCAGCACCATCGCCTCCAGCGCGGGGACTCCGTCCCGCGGGGCCGACTCCGTCAGGTCGCCGCGCACGTAGCGCAACAGCTCGGCGATCATCCGCATCGAGATGCCGGTGGAGCTGCGCGTCGTGGCGGTCTCCTTGGCGCGCGCCAGCCCCTCGCGCAGCAGCTGCTCCGCGACGTCCAGCCGACCCGCGTAGTACCAGGTCGTGGCGAGGTTGTACCGGCAGCGCAGCTCGGCACCGAGGCTGCCCGCCTCGATCGCGCGGTGCATCGCGGACTCGATGAGGCGGGCCGCCGTCTCCGGGTCGCCCACCTCGATCACGGCCAGGGAGGCGAGCGCGTCGGCCTCCGCCTGCGGCGCCGCGGCCCGGTGTGCCACGTCGATCGCCCGTTCCAGGAAGTCGCGCGCCGCGTC
Organism: uncultured Isoptericola sp.; assembly: GCA_947497265.1. Taxonomy (GTDB): domain Bacteria; phylum Actinomycetota; class Actinomycetes; order Actinomycetales; family Cellulomonadaceae; genus Isoptericola; species Isoptericola rhizosphaerae. The sequence continues at coordinate 102,130 of CANMFP010000003.1, read as the reverse complement.
GTCGTCGTCGCGGTTCATCTCGATCCGCCCGCGGACGGCGAGGGTCGAGGCGAGCTCCTCCGTCGGGTCGGTCGCCAGCACCTCGAGCGCGAGGTCGGTCTGGCGGGTCGCCTCGCTCATGTCCTCCTCCACGTCGAGGAGGTTGCGGGCCAGGACGTGCCGCAGGCTCGCCTGGCGTGCCGGGTCGCCGTCGAGCGACTCGATCGCGCGGCGGGTGAGCTGGACGGCGCGGGTGGGCTGACCGTTGCGAGCCGCCGCGGCCGCCGCGTCGAGCGCGACGGCGACCCGGTCGACGCCGACGCGGGCGGCGGCGTCGGGCACCGAGTCCCACAGCGAGAGCACCTGCTCGAGGTGCCGGAGCTCCTCGGTCGGAGCGAGCAGGTCCCGCGCCCGGCCGGCCGCGTCGAAGGACGCCGTGAGCGCCGTCGGCAGGTCGTGGCCCTGCTGCGCGTGGTGCGCACGCTCGGCCGCCGACCCCAGCTCGGGCGAGGCCACGAGCGCCGAGAGGTACGCCAGGTGCATGGCGCCGCGCTCGCCGGGCAGCAGGTCGAGGTAGAGCGCCTCCGCGAGCAGGGCGTGGCGGAACGCCAGGTGCGCACCCTCGACGGCGAGCACCTGGTGGGTGACGGCGTCGCGCAGCGCGGCGGCGGCCACGGCAGGGTCCTCCAGCCCGGGTGTCCCGGCGGCCGCGGAACGCAGCAGGTCCTCGCGGACCTGGCGCCCCGCGACCGAGGCGAGGCGGACGAGCTGCTGCACCTCCGGCGCGAAGCTCTGCATCCGGGCGTGCAGCACGTCGGCGAGCGACCAGGGCAGCGTCCCGGTCGCCATGCCCGCGGCGACCAGCTCCTCGGCGAAGAACGCGTTGCCCTCTGACCGGCGCAGCACGTCGGCGAAGTCGCGTTCCGGCAGCGGGCCGTCGTTGAGCGCGGTGGTGAAGTCGCGCAGCTCGCTGGCAGTGAACGGGTTCAGCTCGATGTGGTCCACCCGCTCCGAGCGGTGCAGCTCGGCCAGCAGGGGCCGCAGCGGGTGCCGGCGGTCGACGTCGTCGCTGCGGTAGGTGAGCACGAGCAGCAGGTGCTCGGTGCGCAGGCGTGTGATGAGGAAGCGCAGCACGTCACGCGTCGAGGGGTCGGCCCAGTGCAGGTCCTCGATCACCAGCACGAGCGGTGCGCCGGCCCGGCCGACCGCCGCGAACGCGCTCGCGAGCCCGTCGAGCAGCGGCAGGCGTTCCGCGTGCTGGTCGTCCTGGGCGGCATGAGAGCCGGCGGGGTCGAGGAGCCGCGCGAGCGCCGGACGCTCCGCGACCAGCTCGGTGACGCAGGCCGCGACGTCGTCGTCCGTGCTGCCCGTCCCGGCCGGCCGGCGCAGCTGTCCCAGCGCCTCGGTGAACGGCAGGTACGGGATGCCGATCTCGCCGAGGTCGACGCAGTGGGCGACGACGACGCGCCCGCCGGCCTCCTCGGCAGCGCCCGCGAGGTGGGTGACGAGCCGTGTCTTGCCCACGCCCGCGTCGCCGCCCACGACGAGCACGCCCGGTTCGCCGGCGGCCGCGCGGTCGAAGGACCTGCGGAACCCGGCGACCTGGTGCTCGCGAGCGACGAGCGGGATCTGTGACGAGCGGCGCACCTTCGCATCGTCCCACCCGGTACCGACAACGGCCGAGGGAATTCCGGCCGCCGTCGTGCCCGGGGGGTGCCGCGTCGTCGTGCGCGGGATCACGCCGCGCGGCGGGCGTGGTCGGCCGCAGGGTGGAGCGCGGCGAGGCCCGACTCGATCTCGGCGGACCGGCGAGCCATCCGTGCGTCCCAGGCGACCGGGTCGGTGCGGTCCGCCACGGTGTCGATCGTGTCGGCCAGGCGGTCGACGGCGTCACGCGCCCGGACGGCCAGCGCGCGTTCGCGAGCCTGGCGCCGTGCGGCGCGCCGTGCCCGCCAACGGCTCCAGAAGGACGGCGCACCGTAGGACCGGGCGGCGCGCTCGCGTCGGTAGGCCAGCTCCGCCTCGAAGGCGGGTCCCTGCATGCTCATGATGTGTCCCCTCGCCGTGCCACCGGTCGTTCCGGCATGACTCCACGCTCGTGCTGAGGTGGGGGTCTGCGGATCGTCCGGTCACCCAGTTCTTCGGGGCCGGGGGTACCTCAGACGAGGGCCTCATGGCGGCTCACGGGGTCTGAGGTGCCTCAGCGGAGCGAGCTCAGCGGGGTGCGACGACGGCCCAGGCCTCGATCTCGACGAGCTGGTCCGGGTAGCCGAGCACGGTGACGCCGGCGAGCGTGCTCGGCACGGGATGGTCGGCGAACCGCGCGTGCACCACGTCCCAGGCGGTGTGCAGGTCGCCGGGGTCGGTCGTGGCGACGAGCACGCGGCTCCCGAGCACGTCGGTGAGGGTCGCCCCGGCGGCGTCCAGCGCGGTGACGAGGTTGTCGAGGCACTGCGCCGTCTGGGCGGCGATGTCGCCGGGTGCGACGGTGCGGCCGTCGAGGTCGAGAGGGCAGGAACCGGCGAGCTGCACGTGCCGGTGGTCGCCGGTGGTCGTGGCCGCGTAGGCGTAGGGGGCGGTCGGCGCGAGGCCGGGGACGTCGAGGAGGCGCACGGAGGGCATGTCGCGAGGCTAGGGCGGCCGGCGCCCCGTGTCATGAGGATTCGTCGCCCGGTCGGATCGGCAGTTCGTGACCTGATCGGCAGCTTGAACTGCCGATCAGGTCACGGACTGCCGACCAGACGGTGGGGGCAGGCGGTCAGCGCCGGTGCTTGAACACCGTCACCTTCACCGGGGTCTCGACGATCGTGGTGCCGGGCACCTCGTCCGCCACGAGCTCGGTGTGCACCACACCCTTGCCGGGCCGCTTGGCCTTCAGCGTCACGTCGTACGTGAGGCTGCCGCCCGGGGTCGGCTCGGTCGAGGTGACCACCTGGGTGCTGCCGTCCGGCAGCTCCGCGACCATGTCGCCCTCGCCGGCGGCGTTCTCCGCCCCGACCAGGAACGGCATCCCGGGATCGGTGATCGCGTCCGCGTAGTCGAACGTGACGTCCTGCTCACCGTTGGTGCCGATCCACACCTGGAACGACCGGGCGTCCTGGGTGCCCCAGACGTACATGTCCCACTGGACCACCAGCCAGCTGTCGACCCCGTCGGTGAGGCTGCCGATGCGCACACCCTCGGCCGCGGTGCCGTCGCCGGCCTCGCTGTTCAGGTCGGTCCAGAACGGCGCGAGCACCGAGTTGGGACGGGCCGACGACGCGCCGTCCGGCAGGTCGCAGCAGTTGTTGTCCTCGGACGTCCCGCCGCCGGCCACGAGGTAGCCGTTGGAGTCGACGCCGAGCGACGTGTACGTCCGGCCGTTGAACGAGTAGGCTGGCACGTCGTAGTTCGTCAACGTCTCGTCGCCGAAGGACTCCGGCGAGATGCCGAAGTCTTCGAGGTCGAGGAACCCGGAGCCGTCGAGGGCGTCGACGCTCGGCACGCCGAGCTCCGCGGCCGCGAGGTCCCCCGACTCCGAGTGCTTGCCCTTCAGCGCCCGCTCGCCCGTGGTGGTGAGCGACACCGACTGCTCGTTGAACGACTCGTTGGTCGCCGTCACGGTGCAGTCCACCCGGTCCTTGAAGTGGATCGACTCCTCCTCGCAGGACTGGGTCAGCGCCACGTTGCCCTGGGTGGGCACGAAGGCGACCGGCAGGTGGCCGTGACCGCGCTGGGTGCGGAACGTGATCTCGGCGAACTTCTGCTCGCCGCTGGCCGAGGTGTCGGTGATCGTGATGTCGAACGACACGCTCTTGCCGGGACGGACCGTCGCGATCCGAGGGCTGAACGAGATCTTCGTGCCCCGGGGTGCGTCGGCCTTCGGGCGCACGACCAGGTGGCGGCCCGACGTGTTCTCGAGCGTGCGCGTGGTGGTCAGCCTGCCGGGCAGGGTCGGTGCGTTGATCGACGGGATGTTGAGGTCGACCGCGTGCACCGGGTCCGTGGTCAGCGTGGCGAAGTTCGCCGTGGTGTCGCTGATCGTGAACGGCGGCGTCAGCGACTCGCCGACGTCGACGCGGCCCGCGCCCATGTCGAACGGGTCGGCCGGGGTGGTCAGGTCTTCCTTCACGACGTCGGTGGTCGACTGGGTCATGATGGCCGACTTGATCTGCCCCGGCGTCCAGTCGGGGTTCGCCGCGCGGAGCAGCAGGCCCACGCCGGCGATGTGCGGGGAGGACATCGAGGTGCCGTTGATCGCCTGGTAGTACTGGCCGGACGGACCGCTCTCGGGGGCCGCCGGCGTCGGCGTCATAGCTGCGAGGACCTGCACGCCGGGCGCGGTGATGTCCGGCTTGATGACCGGGCCCGCCGGGCCACGGGAGGAGAACGCCGCGATGACGTCACCCTGACCCTCGGACGGCGCGCCGTCGGTGAACGTGCCCGTCACCCCCGAGCGCTCCTCGAACCACGCCATCATCTCGGTGCCGTCCGCGAGGTGCACGGCCGGCAGGTAGTGGTTGTCGGTGGCCACGTCGGCGAGCGTCGGGTTGTAGAGGATCATGCCCTCGGCGTCGCCCTGCATCACGTGGTAGCCCTTGAGGACGCGGGCGTTCTCGCCGCGCTCGCAGAGCACGATCATGCCCTCGAAGGTGCCCTCGGGTGCCGGCTCGAGGCACATCGGGTCGGAGTAGGGCGGCTCGGAGGCGTGCACGACCGGCAGCGGCTCCTCCACGCCCTCGACGATGGAGGCGCCGTCGGCGGTGAACGTCGAGCCGTCGTCGGCCGTCAGCGTGAGCGTCGAGCTGAACTCGCGCGTCTGCGTCGAGGCGGCGACCGTGGTCACCCACGGGCTCACGTGGTTCGCCGTCGCGGCGCCCGGACCGGAGTTGCCGGCCGACGCCGCGACGAAGACCCCGGCGTCGTAGGCGTTGAGGAACGCGATCTCGACCGGGTCGGAGACGGTGCTGCCGCCCGAGATCGAGTAGTTGATCGCGTCGACGTCGTCGACGATCGCCTGCTCCACGGCGGCGACCAGGTCGGAGGTGTAGCCGCCGCCCGGGCCGAGCGCCTTGTACTCGATGATCTTCGCGCCGGGTGCGACGCCCTGGATCTTCTCGAGCTCCGGGCCGATGGTCTGGACGTCCTCGACGACGTTGCCCGCCGACGTGCCCGAGGTGTGGGAGCCGTGTCCCTCCGCGTCCCGTGCGGTGCCCTCGTACAGGTACTCACCCGGGTTCAGCAGGTCGTACATCGCGGTGAAGGAGTAGCCGCCGATGAGCTTGTCGTTGCACTCGAACGGGTCGTCCTCGGGCGTCAGCGGGTTGTCGCCGTAGTTGCAGGCGACCGCCGGGCCGTCGTACGCGCTGAGGTTGCCGTCGTCGGCGAACGAGGGGTGCTCCGGCCAGAGTCCGGTGTCGATGTTGCCGAGCACGAGCCCGTCGCCGGCCTCGGACTCGGTACCCAGCTCCTCGTAGGCCGCGGGGGCGTCGATGAAGTCGGTGCTCGAGTCGGTCAGCGGCTTCTCGAGCGTGTTCTCCTGCACGGCGACCACGCCGGGCACCTCGAGCAGCGCCGGGATCTCGTCGCCGGGGACGAGCGCGGCGACGCCGCCGTAGACGACGTCGAAGCTGGTCACGACCTCGGTGCCGGGGACGGCGTCCTGGACGTCCGCGGTGATCGAACGCTCCTGCTTCTCGACGTACCCCCGGTAGCGCTTCTCGGCGGGGGCGTTCTTCGTCAGGGGCTCGCCGGTGACGGCGGGGCTGGTCGCGTCATACTCCGGCACGGAGCCGTCGTAGGAGGCCACGGCGTCGTAGTCGTACTTGACCATGACGGGGACCTTCTTGCTCGAGCTGAGCGAGAGCAGCTTCTTCGGCGTCTCGACGAGCGCGCTCGTGGGCGCCTTGGGGCCGTCCTCCCGCGACGTCGCGGTCGGTTGCGCCTCGGTGAGGCTGAGGTCGTCCGGGTCCTCCGGCGCGGCGCCGGCCCCCGTGGCGGTGAGAGAGGTGATGACCAGCGCGGCGCCGGAGGTGATGGCGGCGAGCCGGAGTCTGGACTGGTGTTTCCGCAAGCGCATGTGAGCGCACCCTTCGTCTCGGTCCGTAACGAGACTTCCGGCCCGTGGCCACTGCGTCGTGGCTCCCGTCGCCGGAGGTCCCTCGCAAGATAGTCCTTCTGTGATGCAGGCAACATTCGAGCGTGTGTCGGGCGTGTGTCGGGGCACAGCGAAGGCGGGCAGAAATCGGGGCAAAAGCCTCAGGATGCACGGGCAACCGAAATCGCGGACGATGGGGCGCATGTTCTGGTGGGGGGTCGTCCTGATGGTGCTCGGCGCCGTGCTGGCCGGCAGGGCGATCTGGACGGCGCGGCGCGGCGCGACGGGGGCGCACGGACTGCTGATCGCCGCCGGGATCGGCCTGGCGTTCTGGGGGCTGGTGCTCGGCGTGGTCGCCGTCGTCCGGGGATGACGGGTCGGGCGGCGACGGCAGAGGGTAGGCATGCCTAACTTTGCCTGCTACCGTTCTGACATCCTGACGTTCTGTCAGGTCGTCACGACCTTCCGGAGGCCGCCATGCCCACCCTCGCTCCCGAGGCTCCCCTCTCCGTGCTGCTGCGCGAGGGGACGCGCGCCGAGCACCAGGAGGCCGAGTCCGAGGAGTTCGTCTCGCGGCTGATGTCCGGAGACCTCGACGTGGCGGCCTACGCCGACCTCGCGGCGCAGCAGCTCTCGGTGTACACCGCGCTGGAGGAGGCGAGCGCCGTCGTCCGGCACGACGCCCGCGGCGCCTCCCTCGTCTTCGACGAGCTGACCCGCGTCCCGGCCATCGAGCGCGACCTCGCCCACCTGTACGGGCCGGGCTGGCGCTCGGAGATCCGCGTCCTGCCGGCCACGCGGGCGTACGTGGCACGTCTGCACGACGTCGGCTCCCGACTCGCCGAGTACGCCGCGCACGCCTACACGCGCTACCTGGGAGACCTCTCGGGCGGGCAGATCGTCCAGCGCATGATGCAGCGTCACTACGGCATGGGTGCGGCCGGCCTGGAGTTCTACGACTTCCCCGAGATCCCGAAGGCCAAGCGGTTCAAGGACCTCTACCGCGAGCGCCTCGACGGGCTGGACCTGGACGACGCGGAGACCGCCACCGCCGTGGCCGAGGCGCAGGAGGCGTTCCGCCTCAACCGGGCCGTGTTCGCCGAGCTGGGCGAGTCGCACCCCGGTCCTGCCTGACCGTCCGCCGTCGGTAGGGTGCGCACATGGTCGCCCGCTACGCCGCCGCCGTGCTCGTCTGCGGTTCCGCCATCCTGCTCTTCGCCGTGCACGCGCGTCCGCTCGGCTACGTGCCGCTGGTGGCGGGCGTCGTCCTCGGTCTGCTGGTGGACCGCGCGCTGGGCAAGCACCTCGCGCTGATCGCGGCGGGCATGGGGATCGTCTCGGCGATCCCCCTCGCGGCGGACCTGTCGGACGCCGGGATGGTCCGGTTCACCGTCGCGCTCTCCCTGGCGGTGCTCGTGCCGTGGGCGCTCTCGCGGTTCGTCCTGGCCGACGACGACGGCGCGGGCGCGGTGCGCTTCCCGGTCGCCACGGGCCGGCGCTGGTCGCGCGGGCAGTGGATCTATCTCGCGGCCGTGGTCGTCATCGGCTACCTGGTGCTGCCGCCGTACTTCCTCGGGTCCGGGGCGTACCGCAACTGGCCGTCCCTGGAGGGCGACACGGACATCGCCCGGCTGTTCGTGGGAGTGAACGCCGTCGGGCTGTGGGACGAGCTGTTCTTCATCTGCGTCGTGTTCACGCTGCTGTGCCGGCACTTTCCCGTGCAGGCCGCCAACGTGCTCCAGGCGATGGTGTTCGTCTCGTTCCTGTGGGAGCTCGGCTACCGCGAGTGGGGGCCGCTGCTGACCATCCCGTTCGCGCTGGTGCAGGGGTGGATCTTCGCCCGGTACAAGTCGTTGTCCTACGTGGTGGCGGTGCACCTGCTGTTCGACGCCGTCGTGTTCGCGGTGCTGGTGCACGGGCATCATCCCGAGCTGCTCGACATCTTCGTCACGGCCCCACGACCCTGACAGCGCGACCCTGACGCAGCGCGAGCGTCTCTGCGCGGCCCGGATCAGGTCCTGAGAGGGGACGCGCAGAGACGCTCGCGGGATCGAGGGGTGGTCGCGTCAGCTCACGTCGCCACGCCAGGCACCGGTCTCGGTGCCGCGCGACTCGATGAACGTCTTGAACTTCTTCAGGTCACCGCTGACGCGGCGGTCGTCGAAGTTCAGCGCCGCACCGACCTTCTCCTTGGCGTTGGCGGGATCCCAGTCCATCTGGACGGTGACCCGCGTCTGGGCGTCGCCCAGACGGTGGAACGTCACGACGCCGGCATGGTCCGGACCGGTCGTGCTGCGCCAGGCGACACGCTCGTCGGGGTGCTGCTCGGTGATGTCGGCGTCGAACTCGTGCTCCGTGCCGCCGACCTTGGTCCTCCAGTGCGTCGTCGTGTCGGTGACCTGACGCACCTCCTCCACACCCTCCATGAAGTGCGGGAAGTCCTCGAACTGCGTCCACTGGTTGTACGCGATGCGCACAGGGACGTCGACGTCGATGGACTGGGTGACGCTTTCCATGGGTCCTCCTTCGTGTCGGTCCACCCACCGTCACCCGGGACGTCGAGTTCTCGCACGCCGACGCAGGAGCCAGGACTCGGCCACCGGCACCGAGACGGCCATCAGGGTGAGCACCGCACCGGCGTACATGGCCGGGCCGGGCGCCGCCACCCCGGGGACGACGACGTCGATCACCAGCGCTGCGACGATCTGTCCGGCGATCATCCCGAGCGCCAGCAGCAGCACACCGATCCGGTGCACCACGGCGGCCTGGATCGCGATGAACGTGATCCCGAGCAGCCCGCCGGAGTAGAGCACCAGGTCGAGCGGCCACTGCGTGGGCAGCGTCCCCGTGGGTGGCCCGACGGCGAGGGTCGAGACGCCGAACGCCAGCAGCAGCGCCGTCGTGCCCACCACGAAGTTGCCGAAGGTGGCCGCTGCCACCCCGGTGAACGGGTCGCGGGGGGCTTCCGCGACGGCCCGCACCCGGCCGTTGACCGCCTGCTGCCACGACTGGAACGCGCCGGCGAAGAACGGGATCACGGCCAGCCCGACGGACGGCACGGTCCCCACGGACCCGGACACGGCGATCGCCACGGCCGTGACGGTCAGGACCGGTCCCAGCGCCCGCCCGAGCGTGATGAGCCGCACCCCGCCGGGCGCGAGACCGAACCGGTCGACGAAGAGCGAGCTGGTCGACTGCCCGGCCACCACCGCCACCATGAACAGGGCGACCCCGAGCGTGGCGGCGGTCAGCCCCTGGGCCGCCACGTAGAACCCACCGGCGGTCCCGCCCAGCACCTCCCACCAGCGCAGCCGTCCCGAACGCAGCGCGCCGACGACGCGCGCGACGGCGGCGCGAGCGCCCGGCCAGCAGGCCAGGGCCACGAGGAGCAGCACCAGGCCGGACCCGAACGAGACGACCGCCGCGCCGAGACCGCTGCCGACGTGCTCGGCCAGCGAGCCGTTGATGCGGGTCTGGCCCGCGGCGCCGAACCCGCCCGCGACAGCGGCGCCGACGCCGAGCACCGTCCCGGCCGTGCTGCCCGGAGAACCGCCTGGGCTGCCGGTCGAGCCGGCCGAGGAGCTGTCCGAAGAGTCGCCCGGCGGCGAGGCGGGGGCTGGCGCGGTCACCACGGGAGTCTACGGTCGGCGCGGTCTCCACGGCTCGGCCGTCGCGCGGTGCGACCATCGGCCCGTGCCCGACGTCCCGACCCGCCGCTCCGCCCGCCACGCCGCGCAGCCGCCGCTCCCTGCCGAGCAGGTGCACGGTCACTCCCACGGCGGACCGGTGCCGTCGGCCCCGACGCGCACCCGCCTGGTCCTGGCGCTGCTGGTGCTGCCTGCCCTGGTCGCCACGGCGTTCGGCCTGTGGACCCTGTGGCCGTCCGAGGCCGACGTGCCCGAGCGGATCCCCGTCGTCGTCGAGGGCAGCGAGCTCGTGGTCGTGACGGTCGTCGGGCCGCTCGAGGAGTCGAGCGACGAGTCCTGGCCCACGATGGAGGACGCGACCGCCGGGGACGTCGCGATCCGGCTGCCCGACGGCGGCACGTCCGGCATGCAGGCGGACCCCCGGTTCGAGTTGTCGCCCGGCGAGCGCGTGACGGCGCTGTACATCGGGGACTTCGCGGACACCGTGACGCCGTACGTGTTCATGGACCACCAGCGCGACGTCCCTTTCGGTGTCCTGGCGGCGGTCTACGCGCTCGTGGTGCTCCTCGTGGCGCGGTGGCGCGGGCTCGCGGCGATCGCAGGCCTGGCGGTGGCGTTCGCCGTGTTCGTCGGCTTCACGTTCCCGGCGCTGCTGGCGGGCGAGAGCGCGATGGGTGTGGCCCTCGTGACGTCGTCGGCGGTGATGCTCGCCGTCCTCTACCTGGCGCACGGTCTGACGGCGCGGACCACCGTGGCGCTGCTCGGCACCCTGGCCGGGCTGGCGCTCACGGCGGGCATCGGCACCTGGGCGACGGGCGCCGCGCACATCACCGGAGCGTCGGACGAGCTGGCGCAGAACCTGTCGATCATCGCCCCGTCCGTGGACCTGCGGGGCATCGCCCTGTGCGGCCTCGTCCTCGCGGGCATGGGTGTCCTGAACGACGTGACGATCACCCAGGCGTCCGCGGTGTGGGAGCTGCGCTCGCTCGCGCCGACGGCCCCGCGGCGGGTGCTGTTCGCGCGGGCGATGCGGATCGGGCGCGACCACATCGCCTCGACCGTGTACACGATCGCGTTCGCCTACGTGGGGGCGGCGCTGCCGTTGCTCCTCACGGTCTGGATGCTGGACCAGACGCCGCTGATGACGATCACCTCGGGGGAGATCGCCGAGGAGGTGGTCCGCACGCTCGTCGGGTCGATCGGCCTGGTGCTGGCGATCCCGATCACCACGGCGATCGCGGCCGTGACGGTGCCGGCCCCGGACCGGGTCGCGGACGGGGCGACCGAGCCGGCCCTCGACGCGCGCCCCGGGCCGGGCTCGTCCACGATGGGGACGAACCCGCCCCTGGAGGATGCCGTGCAGGACCGGCCGTGAGCAGCGCAGACCCGCAGGACGACCCGTCCCCGCACGGGCCGCGCAGCTTCTTCGCCCGCCGCCGGCAGCCGCCGGACGAGACCGATCCCCTCATCGACCCGCACTCGCGCTGGATCGACCGGTTCGGGCTGCTGCTCGCCCTGGTGGCGCTGACGGTCGCGCTGCTGTCGCTGGTCGACATCCGCGCGGGGGCGCTCGCCGGGCGCGCCCAGGTGGCCGGTCTGGTGACCACCCTCACGGTGGGGGCGACGCTCGCGCTCGCGCTGCGGGCAGCGGGCCTGCGGACGCGGTGGCGTCGTCGGGCGGACGTGGTGCTGGGGCTGCTGGTCGTGCTGTCCCTCGTGGTGGTGCTCGTCCTGGAGACCCCCGACTCGGTGACCTCGGCACCGCCGCTGCTCCTCGTCATCGCGGCGTTCGCACCCGTGGTGGTGGCGCGGCGGCTGGTGCGGCACCGCGTGGTCACGCTGCCGACGCTGCTCGGAGCCGTCTGCGCCTACCTGCTGATCGCGCTGGCCTACTACTACGCCTTCCTCACGGTGGACAGCCTCTCGGGGGAGCACTTCTTCGGCGCCGAGGAGTCGACGACGTCGTTCATGTACTTCAGCCTGACGACGATCACGACGTTGGGTTACGGGGACCTGGCCGCCGTGTCGCCGCTGGGGCGCCTGCTCGCGACGAGCGAGGCGATCATCGGCCAGGTGTATCTGGTGGTCTTCGTGGCACTCATCGTCAGCATGGCTGCCGGTCGCTGGCAGCGCGCCCTCGACTGAGAGGCCATTCTTGATAATGGTTCTCATGCGTGGTTGACTCATGGCGTCTTGCTGCGAATGGTTCTCGTTCGCATCTTGTTGTCCTGCCTCTGAGACGGAAAGCCACCACCCATGAACACCCGTTCCCGCGCCGCCACGGCGCTCGCCCTGACCCTGCCGATCGCGCTCGTCGCGGCCTGCGGCACCGAGACCGAGGCGCCGGTCGCCGGAGCCGAGCCGGCCGGCACCACCGCCGAGGAGACCAGCACCGCGGCACCCACCGAGGTCCAGGGGCGCAGCCCGCGCCTCGCCGTCACCTACGACGGCGGCATCAAGGTGCTCGACGCCCAGAGCCTCGATGAGGTCGCCGACCTCGAGCTCGACGGCTTCAACCGGCTCAACCCGGCCGGAGACGGCAGGCACGTCCTCGTCTCGACCACCGGCGGGTTCCAGGTGCTCGACACCGGCACCTGGGGCGAGGGGCACGGCGACCACTTCCACCACTTCACCTCCACGCCGGAGCTCAGCGACGTCACCTACGCCGCCGAGAAGCCCGGCCACGCCGTGGTGCACGACGGCGTCACGGCGCTCTTCGACGACGGCACCGGTCTGGTGCAGCTCGTCGACTCCGCCGAGATCGCCACCCAGGACGGGGTCGAGGAGGTCCAGCTCCCGGACGCGCACCACGGCGTGGCCGTCCCGCTGAGCGACGGGTCGCTGCTGGTCACCGCGGGCACCGAGGAGGAGCGCAGCAGCATCCGCGTGCTCGACGCCGACGGCGAGGAGATCGCCGCGAGCGACGAGTGCCCCGGCGTCCACGGCGAGGCCGTCGCCGCGGACGAGGCCGTCGTCGTCGGCTGCGAGGACGGCGCGCTGCTCTACGCCGACGGAGAGATCACCGAGGTGACCACGCCGGACGACTACTCCCGCATCGGCAACCAGGCCGGCACCGAGGCGTCGTCGATCGTGCTCGGCGACTACAAGACCGACCCGGACGCCGAGCTCGAGCGGCCCACCACGGTCAGCCTGATCGACTCCCGCGACGCGAGCCTGGAGCTCGTGGAGCTCCCGGCGTCGTACACGTTCCGCTCGCTGGCCCGCGGCGACGACGGCGAGGCGCTCGTGCTCACCACCGACGGCGACCTGCAGGTCATCGACCCGGAGACGGCCGAGATCACCTCCACGATCCCGGTGCTCGACGAGTGGGAGGAGCCGATGGACTGGCAGGAGCCCCGGCCGGCCGTGCTCACCCTGGACGGCTCCGTCTACGTGACCGACCCGGCGAACGACTCGATCCACGCGGTCGACGTCGTGGACGGCGAGGTCTGGGCCTCGGGCGAGCTGGGCGCCACGCCGAACGAGATCACCGGCGTCCTCGGCGAACCGGCCTCCGACCACGAGGGCGACGACCACGACCACTGACGCGCGGCGGTGCACCGGCCGCGGTCACGTGAGGTGGTCGAAGTCCCCGCGCACCCACGCCGCGTGCCGCCGTGCCGAGTGCAGCACGACGGCGCGCGCGTCGGCGGGGATCACGCCGTCGAAGTTGTTGTACATCCGGTCGAAGGGTCGCCGGGCCACATGCCCGGCGACCCGCAGCGCCACCGCCCCGGAGAGCGGGACGTGGTTCGGGTAGCTGCGCATGAAGCTCGCCGAGGTGCGGTCGGCGTTGGCGAAGATCGTGTCGCCCGACAGCAGCACCCCGCGGCCCTCCGCCCCGGCGTCCCAGTGCACGACGGCGGAGCCCGGGAAGTGCCCGCCCGGCTGGCTGAGCGTCACCCCGGGCAGCACCTCCCGCTCGCCCGACCACGTCTCGATCGCGGCGTCCGGGCGGGCGACCCATCCCGCGTCCGCCGCGGAGACCAGCACCGGCACCGGTCCGCCGTCCCCGGCGAGCCGCCGGCTCCACTCGACCTGGACACCGAACATGTGGGGATGGCTCGCCACGACCGCGACGACCCCCGCGGGGCCGGCCAGGTCGCGCACGGCCGCGACGCCGTCGTCGTCCACGAACCCCAGCGGGTCCCACAGCAGCGACCCTGCCGGGGTGCGCAGCAGCTTGGACTGCTGCCCGATACCCACGCCCGGAGCGGTCTGCAGCGCGAACAGGTCCGGCTCCAGCTCGTCGACCACGATCGCCTGGCCCTCGGCGGCGAGCTCGTCGAGCGTGGCCCAGGCCTGGCCCGACGCCGGGACCCACTGGCGCTCGTCCGCGCAGATCGCGCAGACCTCCGGCCGTGACGCGTGCTCGACGGCGCAGGTGCGGCAGATCCAGAAGGACGTCATGGCCACAGGCTGGCACGGCGCCGGGAGCGCCACCCGTCGGCCCGCCGTCTCCGCCGTGCGACGGATCCCGCCACGGCGCCGACTGCCTACGCTGAGGGGATGCCGCGTCCCCGCCCGACCGCCGTGATCGCCGAGTGGTTCGGCGTCGACGACGACTTCGAACGTGTCCCCGCCGATCCTCGCGCCGCCTACCGGCGTGACGTGTGGCTCGGGCTGACCCTGACCGTCCTCGCGGTGGCGGGCATGGAGCTGTCCCGTTCGGCGGGCTACTTCTACGACGACACCCGGCCGGCCTGGCTGCTCTACGTGCTGTCGGCGGCGGGCGCGCTCCCGCTCGTGGCCCGGCGCCGGTACCCGCTGCTGGTGCTCGCGCTCGTCTACTCGCACTTCCTGCTGGTCGGGCTGACCGTGCCGGCCGTCCCGATGACCCAGGTGCTGCAGGTCGTGTACTTCATGACGCTGTACACGGCGGTGGCCTGGGCGCGGGACCGCCGGGCGATGATCATCGTGGTCGCGGCCAGCCTGGCCGCCATGTTCGGCTGGCTGTTCTGGCAGACGGCCATCAGCTCGGCCCTGCAGCACTACGCGGAGAACGAAGGCCTGCTCGACGACCCGCCCGGGGCCATCGCGGCGCTCGACGCCATGATCGCCCAGACCTGGTTGACGAACGTCGCCTATTTCTTCGGCGCCATCGCGCTCGGGCAGGTCACGTGGCACGCCGCCCGGCGCCGGGCGCAGCTCACGGCGCAGGCGGCCACCATCGAGCGGCAGGCCACCGAGCTCGGTCGCCGCGCCGTCGTCACCGAGCGGCTGCGCATCGCGCGCGAGCTGCACGACGTCGTCGCGCACCACGTCTCCGTCATCGGGATCCAGGCGGCGGCCGCGCGGCGGCTCCTCGCCAAGGGCGGGGACGCCGCCCCGGACGCGCAGGGACCGCTCGCCACGATCGAGACGGCCTCGCGCGACGCCGTGGAGCAGATGCGTGGCCTGGTCGGCACGCTCCGGGACATCGGGGCCGACGACGGCGGCACGGCGGACGGCGGGGACCGCTCGCCCGAGCCCGGGGTCGCCGACATCGAGCGGCTGGCCGGTGCGGACGGCGGCCTGGACGTGACGTACACGCTCGTCGCCGAACCGACCGGTGCGGAGGCGGCGGTGCCCGGGCCGGTAGGCCTCAGCCTGTTCCGGACCGCGCAGGAGGCGCTGGCCAACGTCCGCAAGCACTCCACGGCCCGCGCGGCGAGCGTCACCGTGCGGGTCGACCGGCGGCCGGTCGACGACGACGCCAGGTTCCGCGGCGGGTATGCCGAGGTCGAGGTGATCGACGAGGGCCGTGCCCGGCCGGGCTCCTCCGGGTCCGGGCTGGGGCTGGTGGGCATCCGTGAGCGGGTCGCCACGCACCACGGGGTGGCGGAGATCGGCCCGCGCGTGACCGGTGGGTACCGTGTGCGCGTGCGGCTGCCCCTGCCCGTGGAGGGCTCATGACGACGGTCCTGCTGGTGGACGACCAGGCGCTGGTCCGGTCCGGGTTCCGCCTCATCCTGTCGGTGGAGGACGACCTCGAGGTGGTCGGGGAGGCGGCCGACGGCGCCCAGGCCGTCGAGGTGGCCCGGGAGCTGCGGCCCGACGTGGTCCTGATGGACGTGCAGATGCCCGTCATGGACGGCATCGAGGCCACCCGCGAGATCGTGCGGAGCGAGCTGTCGCGGGTGCTGGTCCTGACCACGTTCGACGACGACGCCTACGTGTTCGACGCCCTGAGCGCCGGGGCGTCCGGGTTCCTCCTGAAGAACTCCGACGCCGAGCACCTCGTGGAGGCGGTGCGCACCGTCGCCGAGGGGCAGGCGCTCCTGTCGCCGCAGGTCACCCGGAGGGTGGTGGACCGGATGGTCGCGATGGGCTCGGCGGCGTCCGGGGACTCCCCGGCGGGCGGGGCCGGTGTGTCGAGCCGGGCCGGTGTGCCGCCGTCGGCCCGGGGGTCGGAGCTCCTGACCCCCCGCGAGCGCGAGGTCCTGGTCCACGTGGGCCGGGGGCTGTCGAACGCGGAGATCGCGGCGGAGCTGTTCCTCGGCGAGGCCACGGTCAAGACGCACGTGTCCAGCGTGCTGTCCAAGCTGCACCTGCGGGACCGGGTCCAGGCGGTGATCTACGTCCACCGCCACGGCCTGGCGTAGCGGACGTTCCGCCGTCGGCCGCTGATGTCGGTCCACGATGCCGGTCCACGATGCTGGTCCGTCGTGAGGGGGAGGCGGCAGATTCCCTCCTGCGACGGATCCGCGCGCGCCCGGCTCGCCGTAGCGTCGGTGCCATGACCATGCTCGAGGTCCACGACCTGACCAGAACCTTCGGAGACCGCCGCGCCGTCGACGGCGTCTCCTTCCAGGCGCCCGGAGGCATGCTCACCGGGTTCGTCGGCTCCAACGGCGCCGGCAAGACCACCACCATGCGCATGATGATGGGCGTCCTGTCGATCACGTCCGGGGAGGTGCGGTTCGGCGGCGCACCGGTGACCCGCGCGGACCGTCGCTCGTTCGGGTACATGCCCGAGGAACGCGGCCTCTACCCGAAGCAGCCCGCCATCGACCAGCTCGTCTACCTGGCACGGCTGCGCGGCATCCCTGCCGCCACCGCCCGGACCGAGGCGATGGAGCACCTCGACCGGCTCGGTCTCGCCGAGCGGGCCAAGGACCACGTCGAGAAGCTCAGCCTGGGCAACCAGCAGCGCGTGCAGATCACCGCGGCGCTCATGGGCCGGCCGCGGGCGCTCATCCTCGACGAGCCGTTCTCCGGCCTGGACCCGGCGGCCGTCGACGGCATGGTCGACCTGCTGCGCGAGCACACCGCTCGCGGGGTCCCCGTGCTGTTCAGCTCGCACCAGCTCGACCTGGTCGAGCGCCTCTGCGAGCGCCTCGTCATCCTGCGCGCGGGCAACGTCGTCGCCGACGGCACGCCCACCGAGCTCCAGCAGGCGGGCACGGTGCGGCACCGCCTGGTGCTCGACTCCGACGCCGGCTGGGTACGCGGCGTCCCGGGCGTGCACGCCGTCGACGTCGACGGCCCGACGGCGCTGGTCGAGCTCGCCGACGACGCCACCACGCAGCGCCTGCTCGCCACCGCCATGGAGCGCGGGCAGGTCCACGAGCTCAGCCCCGTCCGGCCTTCCCTGGCCCAGATCTACCGTGAGGTGACGGCATGACCACCCTGACGCAGAGCCCTTCGAACGCGCCGGTCCAGGACCCGCCGGACGACGGCACCCGGGGCGCATGGCTGCTCGTGGCCCAGCGCGAGATCGTCACCCGGGTGATGAACAAGGCGTTCGTCATCGGGCTGCTGGTGTCGCTCGTGGTGATCGGTCTGCTCGCTGCCTTCTTCACGTGGCAGTCGTCCCGGGTCGACACCTACACCGTGGCGGTGGCGGGCACCGACGCCACGGCGGTCGGGTCGGTGACCGGGGCTGCCGAGCTCGCCGAGGCGGAGAACGGCAGCACCGAGCTCGAGCTCCTCGAGGTTGCGGACGACGACGCCGCGCGCGCCGCCCTGTCCACCGGCGACGCGGACGTGTGGCTGCACCCGGGCGACGGCGGCTGGGTGCTGGCCGGCGAGGGCCAGCCGGACGGTACCGTCTCCCGGCTGGTGGGCACCGCCGTCGAGCAGCAGGTCCTGGCGGCGAACGCGGAGGCCGCCGGGACCTCCATGGACGCGTTGTCGGAGGGGGCCGCGCTCACCACGGAGGCGCTGGACCCGCAGGCGATGGGCGAGGACACGGTGTTCTTCGCGACCTTCGCCCTGTCGTTCCTGTTCTTCGCGGGCGCGATCGGCTCGGGCATGATGATCGCGAGCTCGGTGGTGGAGGAGAAGCAGTCGCGACTGGTGGAGATCATCGCGACGGCCGTGCCGCTGCGCCAGCTCCTGGCGGGCAAGATCCTGGGCAGCTCGGTGATCGCCGTGGGGCAGAACCTGCTGTTCGCGGCCGTGGGTCTTGTCGCCGTGGCCGCGAGCCCGATCTCGATCGCGCTGCCCGCGCTGTCGACGTCGCTGATCTGGTTCGTCGTGTTCTTCACGGTCGGCTTCCTGGCGCTGGCTGCGCTGTACGCGGTGGCGGGGGCGCTGGCCAGCCGGTCCGAGGACCTGCAGTACACCTCCACGCCGATGACGATGCTGGTGATGGGTGTCTACTTCCTGACGTTCTCGGCCTCGGGCACGTTCCAGACGGTGCTGTCGTACATCCCGGTCGCGAACGTGGTGGCGATGCCGGCGCGCGTGCTCTCGGGCGAGACGACGTGGTGGGAGCCGGTGGTCTCGTTGCTGATCCTCGGGGCGTTCGCGGTGCTGGCCCTGCTCGTCTCCGAGCGGGCGTTCCGCGGGGCGCTCATGCAGACCGGCGGCCGGGTCTCGTGGAAGCAGGCGCTGCGCGCCGAGGCGTGATCGTCGGCATCCATGACCGGTTCCTGGTTGGTACGTTGCCCCCGTGGCCCGACGACGTGACCCCGGCATGGTCTCCTTCGACGTCTCGTCCGACGTCGAGGCCGAGGGGGCCGACGGCGGCACGCCCGTCGCGGCGGACACCCGCGCCGGGTGGTGGTCCCGCGCCGGCGACCGGTGGCGCCGCGCGGACCGTCGGCAGCGTCGGCTGCTCGCGGGTGCGGCCGGCGGGGTGGTGCTCGTCCTGATCGGCGGCACGGCCGTCGCGGCGGCCGTGGTCTCGCACACCCACGACGAGCGGCTGCGGTCGGCGCCCGGCGGCGTGCTCTCGCTGACGGGGGAGGTCGGCGAGGTCTGGCGTGCGGAGGGCAACGGTGTCCTCGCGGTGCTCCCGGGCGGCGGGGTCGTCCTGGACGAGGACGAGGACGTGGTCGCGCGGGACGCCGGGTCCGGGCAGGAGCGCTGGCGCGCGAACCTCGGTGCGGATCCGGTCTGCGGTCCGCGGCCGCGGCTGGAGAGCGGTGTCGAGTGGAGCATGCCGAGCGACCTGGTGACGTGCCTGCACGGTCCGGCCGAGGAACGCACCGTGACCGTCCTCGACGCGGCGGGTGACGTGGTCGGGCACCGGGAGCTCCCGGCCGCGGAGTACGGCGGCGAGGACCGTGACGTCGCGCCCGCGGCCGACGGCGGTCTCCTGGTGGCGAACCACGACACGGACATGCCGGACGATCGCCGGTACGCCACCCAGGAGGACGCCCGCGCAGCGCTCCGCGACGTCGAGCCGGGGAGGGCGTCGGTGCGGGTGGAGGACGCGGTGACGGGAGACCTCCGGTTCGAGGTGCCGACCACCGCCCATGCCGGCCGCCTGCTGGACGAGTGCGCGTTCGTCTGGGACGAGTCGGAGGCGGTCGGGCTCGACACGTTCGACCGGTCGGCGCCGTACCGGCTGGAAGTCTCGCCGGAACGTCGGCTGCACTCGTCACCCGCCGTCGTCGGCTACCGCTGGTGCGACGTCGGCGGCGCCACCACGCCCGACGGCAGGTCGTTCGCCGAGCACGCCGGCGGCGGCGCCCAGCGCGGAGGCGGGGAGGTCGTCCCGTACCCGGGCGGGGGCCACGTCGTGCCCACCGCCAGCGGGCCTGACGGCTCGGTGCTGCTGGCCGCCGACGGGACCGTGCGCCTCGAGTCCTCGCGGTCGACGATCAGCGTCCCGCACGCGGCGGTGGACGCTCGCGGACCCGTCGTCGTCGCGACGGCGGGCTACGAGGCGATCGTGGGGCTGGACCTCGACGGCGAAGAGCTGTGGCGCCACGACCTGATGGACCCGCACGTCCTGGCGCAGGTCGGCGAGGCGCTGGTGGTCGCCGGGCAGTCGGACGTCGTGGCGCTCGACGTGGCCGACGGCAGCGAGCTGTGGCGCGTCGCCCTGTACGACCCGCAGGAGCTGTACGGCTGGCCCACCTCGGCCGTGACCGACGGCGAGCGGGTGATGGTCGCGCTGATCGGCTACGAGGATGACGTCGAGGTGGGCGAGCTGCTCACCATGGATCTCGCCACCGGCGCGGCGGACCGCGAACGCCTCGACGCCGGCCGCGTCCCGTACCTCTCGGCCGTCGACGGCCACGTGGTGCTGCAGGAGGTGGGGCGCGCGGACGCGATGGGTGTCTACCGGTCTGACGTCACCTCGGTGAGCATCCTCGCTCCGCGCTAACGTCGGGGAGTGGGGCGACGGCGTCGAGCCCCTGAGAGGGCCTACACGTTCGACCTCGTGCCCGACGACGGCACGGAGGCCGCGGAATCTCCTGCGGCCGGCACGGCCTCGGGCGAGCCACCCGACCCTGTCTGCGCCGTCGGCCCCGAACCCGGGTCGCCGTCCGCCGGTCCGGGCGTCCTGTCCCGCGCCGGTCGGCGGTGGCGCGGACTGTCCCGCCGCACCCGGTTCGGTGCCGTCATGGTGGCGGCCATGCTGGTGGTCGCGGTCGTGGTGGTCGACGGCGTCCTCGACCGGGGACGCTCGGACGAGCTGCGAGCCGCGGCGGGCGGCCTCGTCGACCTCGGGGCACCGCCGACCGAGGCGTGGCGCGTCGAGGACGGTGAGGTCGGCGTGCGGACCCCGGGCGGCCTGGTCGCCGTGGCAGGCGGGGTCGCGGGCGTCCACCGGTACGACGAGCTGCTCGGCATCGACCTGCTGACGGGACAGCGGCGCTGGACCGTCGACCTCGTGGACCGTGCCGCCGTGTGCGGACCCGGCCTGGCGTTCTGGGCCGAGACGGTCGAGCTGACCTCGACGGCCCAGGTCGTGTGCGTGGGGGAGGCCGTCTCGGGTGAGGCCATGGTGACCACCGTCGACCCGGACGGGACGGTGCTGGGGCGGCGGGCCGTCACCGAGGAGCACGACGTCGTGGTGCCCGGGCCGCAGGGCACGGTGCTCACCGCGACCTGGGTGGGCGAGGCCCGCGACGTGGACGTCCAGCTCCGCGGCGACCCGATGACGAACCTGACCGTCGTGGGGGAGATCGACGACGGGTACGACCTCGAGGTGCGCGCGACGGACGCCGTCACGGGCGCGGAGCGGTGGGCGGAGGTCGTGCCCTTCGGCGAGGTGACCGACTCCACCCGGTGCGTGCGCTGGACCACCGGGGGCCGCAACGCCCAGCTCGACCGCCGTGGCGACGTCGAGCACATGGTCAGCGGACGCCTCGTCGGGTTCTCCAGCTGCGGCGTGCTGGCGTACTTCACGCCGGACGGACGGCGCCTCGACCTGACGGGCCTGGAGGACGCCGGGGGCGACGTGGTCCGCAGGGTGCGGCCGCTGGTCGACGGCGGCTATGCCGTCTCCGCCGGGCCGTGGGGTCAGTCGTCGTGGGAGTTCCAGGTGCTGGACTCCGACGGCGCGCACCGCTTCGACGTCGAGGGCCGGCTGCTGGACCCGCGTGCCACGGACGGGCGCTCGGACCAGCGCTGGCTGGTCGCGGGCCGGGACGAGGTCCGCGCCGTCGGACCCGACGGCGGGACGGTCTGGTCGGTGCAGCTGTCCGCCACGAGCTACCTCGCGCGGGCCGGGGGTACCGCGGTCGTGCTGGACGAGCGCGACCGGGTGGCCGGGCTGGACCTCGCGACCGGCGAGGTCCTGTGGGTGCGCGACGACCTGCTCCAGGAGTACGCGGCACTCACCGACGGGCGCGACGGCCAGGTGCGGTCGGTGTTCACCGACGGGACGGTGGTGGCCCTCGTCATCCCGACCTACACCGACACGGAGGTGGTGTCGCGGTGGCGGGCGATCGACGCCGCCACGGGGGAGGACCTGTGGTCCACCGACCTGCCCGAGGAGGGGTGGGGGGTCGACGTCGCCGTGGACGGCTTCCTGCTGCGCTGGTGGCCCGCGGGGCTGGCGGGATTCACGACGTCGTAGCGCGCCCGTGCTCCGCCGGCGGAGAAGCATGGTTGGCTCGGCCCTGTGACCGGCTACGACGCACAGTTCCTCGGGCCCGGCGGGACCGTCCGCGTGCCGCTGCCCACCGCTGACCGGCCGCTGCGGCGGCTCGATCATCCCCACTTCAGCGTGCTGCTCGACCCGGAGCGCCGGCTCGCCGCCGCCACCGCGTGCGCCGTGGACGGGGCGCGGCTCCAGCGGCTGCCGAGGTCCGGGTCCTGGCGGCTCGATCCCCAGGCGCCGCCCGCGGAGCAGTCCGGCAACGAGCTGTACCACCACAACCCGTTGGACCGCGGGCACCTCGTGCGTCGGCTCGACCCGATGTGGGGCACCGTCGACGAGGCGCGGGCTGCCGGCGAGGCCACGTTCGTCTACACCAACGCCGCGCCGCAGGTCGGCGGGTTCAACCAGTCGAAGCAGCTGTGGAACGGGCTCGAGGACCACGTGCTCGAGTACGCCGACGCCCACGACCACCGCATCGTGGTGCTCACCGGGTGCGTGTTCCTCGACTCCGACCCCGTGTACCGCGGCGTCGCGGTACCGCGGCAGTTCTGGAAGGTCGTCGCGTGGGCCACGGTGCCCGACGGCGGCACCCCGGCCGCGCTGCGGGCCGCGGCGTTCGTGCTCGACCAGACGCCGCTGCTGACCGACGCGGAGCTGAGCACCGCGACGGGACGGGCGCTCGCCGTCGGCCAGGTGCCGCCGCTCGGCCCGTTCCGCACGTTCCAGGTGCCGGTCGCGGACGTCGGTTCGCTGACCCGCCTGGACCTCGGGCCGGTGGTGGACGCCGACGTCCGCGGCCCGGCGCCCGAGCGGCGGGTCGAGCCGAGGACGACCTCACGCCGTCCGCCGTCGGGCTGGACGGAGCTGCACCACCCGGCCGAGGTGCTGCCACCCCCCACCCCGCGCCGAACGTCGTGATCCGGACCGCTTTGACTGGGCAAAACGGTCCGGATCACGACGTTCGGCAGCACGCGGGGTGGCGAGTCAGGCGGTCTTGATCTCGCCGCGCTGGACCCGCAGGATCCCGACCAGGAGAGGCAGCCCGACCCAGATCGCGGCGGTGACCGCGAGCTGCGCCCACTGCTCGCCGCCCATCGGGTCGCCCATGATCAGCGGCATGGAGGAGGTCTGCAGGTCGATCCACGGCCAGACGTTCTCCCACGACTGGACCAGCGCCGTCAGGGCGCCCACGATCGTCGGCACCACGAGGTAGACGACGATCGCGCCCGGCGTGCTCTGCAGCGCCAGACCGAACGCGACGCCCTGCACCATCCAGATCGCGAGCATGAGGACCATGCCGGCCGTCATCGCCCCCAGGCCCCAGTCGGCGTCAGCGTCCCGGAAGGTGATCACCGCGAGGTGCGCCAGCGCGGCGATCACGACGGCGACCAGGAAGAACGCCAGCCCGGAGCCGACGGCGGTCACCAGCTTGGCCCAGACGACCCGCAGCCGGCGCGGCTCCAGGGTGAAGGTCGTCAGCCCGGTGCGCTGGGACCACTCGGCGGTGGTGGCGAGGATGGCGACGATCGGCAGGAGCATCGCCAGGGGCGTCGAGGTGTTGGTGACGAACGCCTCGAACGACACGTTCCCCTCGCCCACCAGCGCGGAGACGGCCAGGACCCCGGCCGTGATCACGGCGATGGTGACGAACAGCCACCGGACGGCCCGGGTGTCGAGCTGCTTGCGCCACTCGTAGGCGGTGAGTCGGGTGAACGGGACGGGCTTGAGAGTGGCGCTCCGGGTCGCGGTCGCGGGAGCGGTGCGGACGGCGGTCATGCGGACACCGCCTCTCGGGCGTCGTCGGCGGTGAGCTCGAGGAACAGCTCCTCGAGCCCGCGGGAGGACGTGTCGCGCAGCTCGATGACGAGCACACCGGCCGAGACGGCCGTGCGAGCCACCTGCTCGGCGTCGGCGGAGGTGGTGAAGCCACCACCGGCCTGGCGCTCCGCGTCGATGCCGGCGTCGCGGAACGCGGTCGCCAGCGCGGCGTCGTCGGTGGAGCGCACGAAGGTCCCGGCGGCGCGAAGCAGCTCGTCCTTGGTGCCCTCGGCGACGACGCGCCCCCGCCCGATGACGACGAGCCGGTCGGCGACGTGCTCGATCTCGGACAGCAGGTGGGAGGACAGCAGCACGGTGCCGCCGTCGGCCGCGAAGTCGCGCAGCAGGTCACGCATCCAGCGGATGCCGGCCGGGTCGAGGCCGTTGGCCGGCTCGTCGAGGATGAGCACGTCGGGCTCGCCGAGCAGGGCGCCGGCGATGCCGAGGCGCTGGCGCATGCCGAGGGAGTAGGTGCGCACGCGGCGGCCGGCCTCCGCGGAGGTGAGGCCGACGACGTCGAGCACCTCGTCGACGCGGTGCCGTCCCACGCCGGTGAGGAGCGCCGACAGGGCGAGCGTCTCGCGGCCGGTGCGGCCGGCGTGCTGGGCTGCGGCGTCGAGCAGCACCCCGACCCGGCGGCCCGGGTTGGCGAGCGCCGCGTACGGCTTGCCGAGGATGCGGGCGGTGCCGCTGGTCGGCGGCGTCAGCCCGGTCATCATGCGCATGGCGGTGGACTTCCCGGCGCCGTTCGGGCCGAGGAATCCGGTCACGAGGCCCGGCTCGGCGGTGAACGACACGTCGCTCACGGCCGGGACCGGCCCGTATCTCTTGGTCAGGTGCTCCACGGTGATCATGGGTCCAGACTTCCGTGGACGCCTGCCTGCCCGCATCGCCCGCAGGGAGGGTTCGTCTCCGCCGTCGGGCTCGTCCGGGTCATCCCTTCGGCGGATGTCGGCGCCGCCACGCAGCGTCCGACGGCGGATGCCGGGCCGGGGTCTTCGCTCTACGCTCGCTGGGTGCCCACCTCGCTGGAGGACCCGTACCGTCCTGGTCCCGAAGTCCTCGGTGCCGAGCCGCGCCCGCGGGACCCGGCGCGAACGCGGGAGCGGTGGCAGCGGGTGTGGGGCGAGACGTGGCGGCTGGCGGTGGCGCTGCTGATCAGCACGACCATCTTCGGCGGCATGCTCGTCGAGATGGACGCGGCGCAGGTCGGGCCCACGGAGTCGCGGCTCGTCCTGGACGTGCTGGTCGGGCTCGTCTGCTTCGGCCTGGTGCTGCTGCGGCGGCGGTGGCCCACCACGGTCGCGCTGCTGCTCTGCGCGGCGAGCGCGGTGTCGGTGGTGGCGGTCGGGCCGGTGACCCTGGCGGTGGTGTCGTTGGCGACGCACCGGCGGTGGTGGCGCATCGTCGCGATCGGCGCGGTGTACATCGCCGGCGGCTGGACGTACGAGTCGATCTATCCCACGGACAGCAGCATGGGATGGACGTTCGCGCTGGCCGGTGGCGTGGTCCTCTACTCGTTGATGGTGTGGATCGGGGCGTACATCGGTCTGCGGCGCGAGTACCTCGCCGGCCTGCACGAGCGGATCGCGACGGCGGAGCGCGAGCAGGCGAGCCGGGTCGCCCAGGCGCGGTCCAACGAGCGTGCCCGGATCGCCCGTGAGATGCACGACGTGCTGGCGCACCGCATGTCGCTGGTCGCCATGCACGCCGGGGCGCTCGCGTACCGGATCGACCTGCCGCGGGAGCAGGTCGCCGAGACGGCCGCGCTGGTGCGGGACAGTGCCCACGAGGCGCTCGGTGAGCTCCGCGAGGTCCTCGGGGTCCTGCGCGGGCTGGACGGTCCGGCGTCCGACGCGGACGGTGGTCCGGCGGCCGGTGCGCCGGAGCGTCCCCAGCCCACGCTCGCCGACCTGCCGGCGCTGACGCGGACCACCACGGATGCCGGGACGCCCGTGCGGCTCGTCGATCGCACGACGGACCCGGAACGGCTGCCGACGGCCACGTCGCGCACCGCGTACCGCATCGTCCAGGAGGGCCTGACGAACGTGCGCAAGCACGCTCCGGGGCTGCCGGCAAGGGTGGAGCTGCTGGGCTCGACGGGTCAGGGCGTGTGGATCGCGGTGAGCAACCCGACGGCCCTCGCGGTGGACCGGGAGTTCCAGCCGGGCGCGGTGCGGCAGCCGGACACCCGAGGCACGACGGCGGTGCCGCGGTCCGGCCTGGGCCTGCTGGGTCTCACCGAGCGGGTCGAGCTGGCCGGTGGCACGCTGACCGCTCGTGCGGAGAACGGCCGATTCACGTTGCACGCCTGGCTACCGTGGGAACCATGACCGACTCGATCTCCGTCGTCGTGGTGGACGACGACGCGCTGGTGCGCGCTGGGCTGGGCCTGATCCTCGGCGGTGCCCCCGAGGTGCGGGTCGTCGGTGACGCCGGCGACGGGGACGACGGCGTGGACCTCGTCCGCCGGCTGCGTCCCGACGTCGTCCTCATGGACATCCGGATGCCACGTGTGGACGGGATCGAGGCGACCCGGCAGATCGTCGCGCAGGGTGATGGTGCGTCGCGGGTCATCGTGCTGACCACGTTCGACACGGACGACATGGTGCTGCGTGCCCTGCGGGCCGGGGCCGCGGGCTTCCTGCTGAAGGACACCCCGCCCGACCGGCTGGTCGCGGCGGTGCGCGCGGCAGCGGACGGCGAGCCGACCCTGTCGCCGTCGGTCATGAACCAGCTGATCGCGCAGTTCTCGACCGCGCCGGAGGACGGCTCGGGCGATGCCCGGCTGATGGCCCGACGCCGCCTCGCGACCTTGACCGACCGGGAGCGGGAGGTCGCTGCGGTATTGGCCGAGGGGCTGTCGAACGCCGAGATCGGGGCACGGCTGTACATGAGCGTGCCGACGGTCAAGACGCACGTGTCGCGGATCCTGGACAAGCTGGGTGCGGCCAACCGGGTGCAGGCGGCGATCGCGGTGCACGACGCCGGGCGCTGACACACCTGGGCGGGCGCACGTGGCGGCCGTCCACAGGCCTGGCCGGCGAGCGGAGCTCAGAGACGCTCGCGCAGCCAGGTGATGTCCGTGCCGACGTCGCCCTTGGTCTCGCAGATCACCGGGGCACCGGCGTCGCGCACCACTCCCACCAGCAGCTCCGGCGGGATGTTCCCCGCGCCGAAGTTGGTGTGCCGGTCCGCGCCGGAGCCGGCCTGGTCGCGGGAGTCATTGGCGTGGACCAGGTCGATGCGCCCCGTGATCGCGCGCACGTCGGCGACGGCGGTGGCCAGGTCGATCCCGCCCGCCCAGGCGTGGCACGTGTCGAGCGTGAACCCGACGTGCTCGGCGCCACCGGCCTGCTGGACGGCAGCCCAGAGCTGCTCGATCCGTTCGAGGCGCCGCGCCATCGAGTGGTCGCCGCCGGCAGTGTTCTCGATGAGTACCGGGACGTCCGTCTCCAGCGCGTCGATCGCCTTGCGCCAGTTGTCGAAGCCCTTGGCCGGGTCGTCGTTCGCCGTCACGTGCCCGCCGTGCACCACCACGCCGCGGGCGCCGAGCTCACCGGCGCGGGTCATCACCTGCTGCAGCAGCTTGCGGCTGGGGATGCGGATGCGGTTGTTCGTGGACGCCACGTTGATGACGTACGGGGCGTGCACGTAGACGTCGAGACCGGCCGCCGTCGTCGCCGCCCGGAACGTCTCGGCCTCGCCGTCGGCGAGCGGTGGCACCTTCCACGCCTGCGGGTCCGAGACGAACACCTGGACGACGTCCGCGCCGATCGCCGTCGCCTCTGCGACGGTGTCGTCGAGGCTCACGTGGGCACCGATCTTGAGGCTCATGGGTTCAGCGTAGGGCGCGGGTCCGACGTCGGCCCGGATCGCGACCATCGGTGCCCGTCGTAGGCTGGAAGGCATGCCCAGCACACCACCTCTCGCCTACGTCATCGCCGGGTCCGAGGCCACCGGTGGCGCCGGGATCCAGGCGGACCTCAAGACGTTCCAGCAGCTCGGTGCCTACGGCGTCGGCACCCTGACGTGCATCGTCTCGTTCGACCCGCAGCACGACTGGAGCCACCGGTTCGTCCCGGTCGAGCCGGAGGTGATCGCCGACCAGTTCGAGGCGGCCACGGCCACGCACGACCTCGACGTCGTGAAGATCGGCATGCTCGGCACGCCCGCCACGATCGACGTCGTCGCACGCTCGCTGGCGTCCCGGCCGTGGCGGTACGTCGTGCTCGACCCGGTGCTCATCTGCAAGGGCCAGGAGCCGGGCGCCGCCCTGGACACCGACACCGCGCTGCGCGCGCAGGTGCTGCCGCTCGCCACGGTGGTCACCCCGAACCTGTTCGAGGCGAAGACCCTCGCCGGCATGGACGCAGTGGAGTCGGTGGACGACCTGATCGAGGCCGCGCGCCGCATCCACGAACAGCTCGACACGTCCACCGGGCCGCGGTACGTCGCGGCGAAGGGCGGCGTGGAGCTCCCCGGGCCGGACGCCGTCGACGTCCTCTACGACGGTGAGCACGTCACGGTCCTGCGCACGCCGAAGGTGGGCGAGGAGCGCGTCTCGGGCGCCGGCTGCACGTTCGCGGCGGCCATCACGGCCGAGCTCGCGAAGGGTGCCGACGTCGCGACGGCGGTCCGCACCGCCAAGGACGTCGTGACCCAGGGGATCCGCGCGCGGGTGGCCGCGCACACGCCGTTCGACACGGTGTGGCAGGGGGCCTACGCGCGGCAGCGGGCCTGAGGAGGGAGCGCGGCCGCACGGTCCGCACGGCGGACGCAAACTATGTCTCAAGCGGTGATCCCCTTAGTCTCTAGGGCGTGAGCGACAACTACGGACAGCAGAGCCCGAGCACCGGCGCGATTGAGCGCGTCGTCGCCCGGCACGAGATGCCCGACCCGTTGCGCGACGACATCCGCCTGCTGGGTGGACTGCTCGGCACCGTGCTGCGCGAGGCCGGCGGACAGGACCTGCTCGACGACGTCGAGCGCCTGCGCGAGCTGACCATCCGCGCCTACGGCGTGGACGACGGCGGAGCGAGCCTCGAGGAGGCCGCCGAGGTCGTCGCGGGGTTCAGCCTCGAGCGTGCCGAGCAGGTGGCCCGCGCCTTCACGTGCTACTTCCACCTGGCGAACCTCGCCGAGGAGTACCACCGCGTGCGGGTGCTGCACCACCGCGAGTCGGAGTCGGGCGCCGCGATCGAGGAGTCGCTCCCCGCGGCGTTCACGCAGCTCACCGAGGAGGTCGGCCGTGAGGAGGCCGTCCGGCGCCTGGGTGAGCTGGAGTTCCGCCCGGTCCTGACGGCCCACCCGACCGAGGCCCGCCGTCGGGCGGTCTCTGGTGCGGTTCGGCGGGTCTCGACGCTGCTCGCCGAGCGCGACACGATGCGTCCGGGCGGCACCTCCCGTACGGAGAACGAGCGGCGCATGCTCGCCGAGATCGACACGATGTGGCGCACCTCCCCGATCCGGGCGTCGAAGCCGACCGTGCTCGACGAGGTCAAGACCGCCATGGGCGTCTTCGACGCGACGATGTTCAGCACGTTCCCCGAGGTGTACCGCCGCCTGGACGACTGGCTGCTGAACGGCGAGGCGGGGGCGCGCGCCCCGATCGCCAAGCCGTTCGTCTACCTGGGGTCGTGGATCGGCGGCGACCGGGACGGCAACCCGAACGTCACCGCGGAGGTCACGCGGCAGGCGGCCACGCTCGCCGCCGAGCACGCTCTGACCGCCCTCGAGCAGGCCGCCCGCACCACGGGCCGCAAGCTGACCCTCGAGGAGGCGACCACCCCGGCGTCGGCCGAGCTCAAGGCCCTGTGGCAGCGGTTCCGTCAGCTCTCGGACGAGCTGACGACGGCCGCCGCCGCGGACTCGCCGAACGAGCCGCACCGCGCGGCGGTCCTCGCGATCGCCGGCCGCATCGCCGCGACCCGCACGCGGGACGCCGACCTCGCCTACCGCCGTCCGGAGGAGCTGGAGGCGGACCTGCGCGTCGTGCAGTCCTCCCTGGTCGAGGCGGGGGCGCAGCGGGCAGCGTTCGGCGACCTGCAGAAGCTCGTGTGGCAGGTGCAGACGTTCGGCTTCCACCTGGCCGAGATCGAGGTGCGCCAGCACTCGCAGGTGCACGCCGCCGCGCTCGACGAGATCGCCGAGAAGGGGATCCACGGCGAGCTGAGCGACCGCACGCGCGAGGTGCTCGACACCTTCCGCGCCCTCGGCGCCGTGCAGAAGCGCTTCGGCGAGCGGGCCGCCCGCCGCTACATCGTCTCGTTCACGCAGGCCCCGGAGCACATGGCGGCCGTGTACCACCTCGCCGAGCTGGCGTTCGACGGCTCGGACGACGCGCCGATCATCGACGCGATCCCGCTGTTCGAGACGTTCGCGGACCTCGAGAACTCGGTCGACATCCTCGAGGCGATGCTCAAGATGCCGCAGGTGCAGCGGCGCCTGGCGGCGAACGGGCGCCGCGTCGAGGTCATGCTCGGCTACTCCGACTCGTCGAAGGACGTCGGGCCCGTCGCGGCGACGCTCGCGCTGCACTCCGCGCAGTCGCGCATCGCCGAGTGGGCGCAGCGCCACGACCTCACGCTGACCCAGTTCCACGGCCGTGGCGGCGCGCTGGGACGCGGCGGCGGACCGGCGAACCGCGCGGTCCTCGCCCAGCCCCCGCACTCGGTGGACGGCCGGTTCAAGCTCACCGAGCAGGGCGAGGTCATCCTGGCCCGGTACGGCGACCCGACCATCGCGGCGCGGCACATCGAGCAGGTGGCCGCGGCCACGCTGCTCGCCTCGGCGCCGTCGACGGAGAAGCGCAACGCCAGCACGGCCGAACGTTTCTCGGGTCTGGCGACCGCGCTCGACGGGTCCTCGCGCGCGCGCTTCCACGAGCTGGTCCAGTCGGAGGGCTTCCCGCAGTGGTTCGCGGAGGTCACGCCCCTGGAGGAGGTCGGCCTGCTGCCGATCGGCTCCCGCCCGGCCAAGCGTGGCCTCTCGGTGAACTCCCTGGACGACCTGCGCGCCATCCCGTGGGTCTTCTCCTGGTCGCAGGCGCGGATCAACCTGGCCGGCTGGTACGGCCTGGGCACGGCGCTGCGCGAGTTCGGCGACCTGGACGAGCTCCGGGCGGCGTACACCGAGTGGCCGCTGTTCGGCACGCTGCTCGACAACATCGAGATGTCGCTCGCCAAGACGGACGAGCGCATCGCCGCGAAGTACCTGGCTCTCGGTGACCGCGACGACCTCGCCGAGATGGTCCTCGAGGAGCTGCGCCTCACGCGCGAGTGGGTCCTGAAGATCACCGGCAACGAGTGGCCGCTGGCCAGCCGCCGGGTGCTCGGCCGGGCGGTGCAGCTGCGCTCGCCGTACGTGGACGCGTTGTCCCTGCTGCAGGTGCGCGCGCTGCGTGCGCTGCGTACCCAGGGCGCCAGCGAGGGCCTGACGGTCGACGACGGCGACTGGGTCGACGGCGGCTACAAGGACCGCTGGCGCCACCTGCTGCTGCTCACCGTGAACGGCGTGAGCGCCGGCCTGCAGAACACCGGCTGATGACACCGGGGGCGGTCGCGCTCGAGCTGGCGGTGCAGGACGTCGCCGGTGTGGACGTCGCGGCGTCCGTGGGCGCCCGGCGGGTCGAGCTGTGCACCGCCCTCGGAGCGACCGGTGGTGTCACTCCGGGCCCCGGCCTGCTGGCCGCCGCCGTCGAGCGCGCCGCGGCCCCGCCGTCGGGCAGCGTCGTCGAGGTGCACGTCCTGGTGCGGCCGCGGCCGGGCGGTTTCGTCCTGACGGACGGCGAGCTGGACGTGCAGGTGCGCGAGGTCGAGTCGGCCCTGCGTGCGGGGGCGCGCGGCGTCGTCGTCGGCGTGCTCACCCGCTCCGGCGAGGTCGACCTGCCCGCCGTGGCGGAGCTCGTGGCTGCCGCCGACGGCGCCGAGGTGACGTTCCACCGCGCGTTCGACCAGCTCGCGGACCCGGTCGCCGGCCTGGACGCGCTCGCGGCGGTCGGCGTCGCGCGCGTGCTCACCTCGGGTGGGGCCGCACGCTGCGCAGACGGTGTCGAGCAGCTGCGCGCCTGTGTCACGCACGCCCGCGGTCGGCGCGGCGGCGTCCAGGTCATGGCCGGCGGCGGGGTCCGTGTCGAGGACGTCCCCGCGCTGCGAGACGTCGGTGTCGACGCTGTCCACCTGTCCGCCAAGCGCACGGTGGCCGACGACGGCGGGCCCGGCGGCGGGGGCGGCTCCGGCTACGAGGTGACCGACCCGCACGTGGCGGCCGCAGCGGCCGCCGCCCTCCGCACCCCCTGAGTGTTGTGGGCGCGATTTCTGGCCCGATATGCCCCTTTAGTGCTGGTATTCGACCCAGAAATCGCGCCCACAACGCTGACCGGTCGGCTACCTCGGCGCGTCGAGCGCCTTGAGCACGCGTTCGACGCTGGAGCGGATGCCCCAGCGGTCGGCCAGGGCGTCGAGAGTCTCGGGGTCGTACGGCTCGCGCGGCAGGGTGTCGTCGAACGTCCCCACCGGAGCGTCGGCCGCGACCTGCACGACGGCGGGAGCCACCGCGAGGTAGTCGGCGGCCTCGGCGAGCTTCGCCCGCTGGGTCGGTGTGACGCCCTTGTCCCCGGCCGTCGCGGCCTCGAGCAGGCGCTCCAGCGAGCCGTACCTCTGGAGCAGCTTGGCCGCCGTCTTCTCCCCGATGCCGCGCACCCCCGGAAGCCCGTCCGACGGGTCGCCCCGCAGCACCGCCATCTCGGCGTAGGCGGCTCCCGTCGGCACCCCGTACTTCTCGGCGAGCAGCGCCTGGTCCACGACGTCCGGGTCCCGCACGCCGCGGGCCGGGTAGAGGATCGCCACCCCGGCGGCGTCGTCCACGAGCTGGAACAGGTCGCGATCGCCGGTGACGACAGCGATCCGCGGGCCGGCCGACCGCGGTCCAGGACCGCCGTCGTCGCCACGTGGTGCCGTACCTGTCGCGGCGAGCTCGCGGGCCACCAGCGTCCCGATGACGTCGTCCGCCTCGAAGCCCGGCGCCCCGACGCGGGCGATGCCGAGCGCGGCCAGGACGTCGACGATGACGGGCACCTGCGGCACGAGGTCGTCCGGCACCTCCTCGACGTCCGGTCCGTCGTCGCGTCGCTCGGCCACCCGGTGCTCCTTGTAGGAACCGATCGCGTCGACGCGGAACGCGGGCCGCCAGTCGTCGTCCCAGCAGGCGACGAGGCGGTCGGGGCGGTGCTCGGTGACGAGGAACGCGATCATGTCGAGCAGGCCGCGCACCGCGTTGACCGGTCGCCCGTCGGGTGAGCGCAGGGAGCCGGGCAGGCCGAAGTAGGCGCGGAAGTAGAGGCTCGCGGTGTCGAGGAGCAGCAGGCGCATGGGGTCAGCCTCTCAGGCGGCACCGTCACGGGCGGGAGCGGTACTACCTCGCGGGCTCGGTGGGGAGGTGGTCGGGGAGCCCGAACCGGGGGAACCACGTCGACGTGTCGAGGAACGTGGTGATGCCGGTGATGTGGCCGACGCCGTCGTCCTCCAGGACCACGAGACCCCACGGCTCCCACCCGCCGTCGGGGGACGCGCGGTACTGCCCGAACGCCATCGAGCCGTTCGCCCGTACCCGCAGACAGCGGGAGCCGCGGCACTCGCGGCCCGGTCCCAGCATCCAACGGGCGATCTCGCGCGGACCGGACACCCACAACGTGTACGGCGGCATGTTGAGCACGGCGTCCTCGCGCAGCAGGGCGACCAGGGCCTCCATGTCGTAGCGCTCGAACGCGTCGAGGTAGCGCTCCAGCAACTCGTCGTCGACCGTGCCCCAGCGGGCCTGGTCGCGTTCCAGCGCCTTCGTGCCCAGCGTGGCGCGTGCCCGCTGCAGCGCGGAGTTCACCGAGGCCACGGTGGTGTCGAGCAGGGTCGCCGTTTCCGCCGCCGACCAGCGCAGCACCTCGCGCAGCACCAGCACCGCCCGCTGGCGGGGCGGGAGGTGCTGCAGGGCGGCGACGAACGCGAGCCGGACCGACTCGCGCCCGACGGCCATCTGCGCCGGGTCGCCCTCACGCGGCAGGACGGCGTCGTCGGGCACGGGCTCGACCCACCGCTCCTCGGGGAGCGTGTCGCCGAAGTTCTCGATCTCGGCCGGCTGCGGGCCGCCGAGCCCCATCGGCCGTTCACGCCGCTTGGTCGCGCCGAGGGCGTCGAAGCACACGTTGGTCGCGATCCGGTAGAGCCAGGACCGCAACGACGACCGCCCCTCGAAGCGGTCGTAGGCGCGCCAGGCGCGCAGCATCGTCTCCTGGACGGCGTCGTCCGCGTCGCCGGCCCCGCCGAGCATCCGGTAGCAGTAGCCCGTGAGCTCCCGCCGGTACTCCTCGAGGCGCGCTCCGACGTCGGGCGTGCCGCCGACGTCCGTCACCGTCTGTGTCATGTTTCACACGGTAGATCGAGGCTCCGACACCCGCGAGGGGCGCGCACCCGGAACGGCTAGGTCCGACGGCGGCGGGCCTCGTCGCGCGTCCAGGGCAGCACCCGCTCCACGAGCGGCACCGAGCTGGTGGCCGGCGAGGACCGCCGCACCACCGGCACGTTGCCGCTCAGCGGGCGGGCCGTACGGTCGATCTCGAACCACACGGTCTTGCCGGCGCCGACGGCGGCGTGCCGCCCGACGACATCGCCCTCCTGGTGCTGCTGGACGCCCCACCGGGACGCGAGCCGCTCCAGGAACTGCACCCCTCGCCCGGAGAGGTCCTGCGGCTCCGGCGCGCGCAGGACGGGCGGGCGCGTGCAGCCGTCGCGCACACCCACCCGCAGCCGGCGGTCGTCGACCTCGACGGTCGCCACGATCGGGCCCCGTCCGTGCTCCAGCGCGTTGGTGAGGATCTCGCTGGCCAGCAGCATCGCCGTGCGCCGCTGCTCGGCGTCCACGTCGCACGACTCGAGCACGTCGTCGACCCACCGCCGGGCGGGGCCGAGGTCGCTGAGGATCTCGGCGACCTTGCGCTCGGCGGTGGCGGGTCCGTCCTCGCCGGGTGGTCCGGACGGTGCGGGGACGCGGGCGCGGGCCGCCAGCACCGCGACGTCGTCACGCTGGGCGCGGCCCACGAGCCGCCGGACCAACGCCCGCGGGAGCGCCGCCGTCGCCTCGCCGTGCACGTCGGCGAGCGCCTCGCGCAGGTCGTGCATGCGGTCGGTGATCATGACGCCGCGGCGTTCGACGAGCCCGTCGGTGTACAGCAGGAGCGTGTCCCCGGGCAGGAGCCGTGTGACGTGGTCGAGCCGCTCCGTGCTCGGGTCGACGCCGAGCAGCATGTCGGTGCGGGCGTCGAGCTGCTCGACCGTCCCGTCACGGCGCAGCACCAGCGGGTGCGGGTGGCCGGCGTCGGACCAGGTGAGGGTGTACCCGCGTTCGGGGGTGCCGTCCGGCCCCGTGTCGCCCTGCGGGTGCTCGTCGTGGTCGAGCCGCACGACGATGGCGGTCGCCAGCGCGTGCGGCCCCAGGATGGCGTTCGCCTGGTCGAGGCGGGTGAGCAGCGCCGCCGGGGACTCGTCGTGGCTCCAGGCGAGCGCGCGCAGCATCGACCGGAGCTGGCCCATCTGGGCGGCGGCGCTCACGTCGTGCCCGGTGACGTCGCCGATGGTCAGCACCGCGGTGCGGTCGTCCCGCACGACGGCGTCGTACCAGTCGCCGCCCACCTGGTCGGTGCGGGCGGCGGGCGCGTACGTCGTGGCGATGTCCAGGTGGGCGACCTCGGGCGCGTCGGAGAGCAGCGACTCCTGCAGCGTCGTCGCGACCCGCCGTCGGGCCTCCAGCAGCGCGACGCGCTCGAGGGACATCGCGACGTACCGGCTGAGCGTGGTCTCCAGCGCGGCGGTCCCGGCGTCGTGCTCGCGCGCCTCCTCCCACACGCAGACGACGACGCCGATGACGTCGTCGTCCGCGACGACCGGCAGGAACGACCGGGCACCGGTGGTCATCAGGCCGACGTCGACCATGGCGGGGTAGGCCTCGCCCATCTCCTGCTGGTCGCGGTAGAAGAGGGTCCGGCGCTCGCGCACGACGGCGGTGTCCGGCCGGGCCGCGTCGAGGCGGGTCGAGCGCATGGTGTCGGGGAACCCGGGCTCCTGGTGGCCGACCGTCACGTAGCGCAGGTGCCGGCGGTCGGCGTCGACGAGGGCGAGCGAGCACCAGCGCGCACCCATGCCCGTCCCCACCACCTGGGCGATGGTCTCCTCGACCTCCTCCAGCGTGGTCACGCCGGCGAACTGCTCCGAGAGGCCGAGCAGGAACTGTGCACGCTGGTGGGCACGGAACGCGACCTGCTCGGCGCGCCGGGCACGTTCGCGCTCCGCCCGGAGCCGCAGTTCGCCCGAGCACGACGCCGCCAGGTCACCGAGGGTGGCGAGGTCGTCGGAGGTCCAGTGCCGCACCTCGGTGTCCAGGGCCCAGAGGGCGCCGACGATCCTGCCGCGGCCGTCCTCGACGGGGAAGCCGGCGACCGCGCGCGTGCCCATCTCCCGCGAGATGTACCGGTGGGCGAAGCGGTCGTCGGCCCGGATGTCGTCCACGACGAGCGGTGCCCTGGCGGCGACGACGAGGGCGGTCGCGGGGTCGGCGACGTTGATGGTCCGGTCGCGCTGCAGCGCCGGCGGCATCCCGACCGCACCCGGCAGCACCTGCATGCCGTCCGAGAGGACGACGAAGACGGCTGCGGGCACGCCGAGGTTCCGGTGGACGAGCCGCACGATGCGGTCGAACACCTCGTCGGCGATGGACTCGTCCGGTGCGCCACGGAGCAGCGAACCCAGGACCTTGGCCTCGGGCACGGACCCAGTATGGCGTGTGTCGGCGCTTTCTCGTGCTATCGCGGGACCTCGCCGCGTCGTGGCCGCCCAAGTCGTCCAGGCTACCCGTTGCGACCTACGTCACACCGCGCGCACACTGGGAGCAGGAACCGATACGGGGGTGGACTCGTGGTGGGAACCGCTGGAACGTTCGACGCCTTGCCCATGCTGGGCCGTGGCAAGCACCGCAACCCGAAGAAGGGCGCGTGCTTCATGGAGCTCGCGTCGTTCCTCGCCGGGGAGCGCTGGAGCGACCATCCGCAGTGCACGCATCCGCTCCTGGCGATGCTGGCACGAGCGGTGAACGAC
Organism: uncultured Isoptericola sp.; assembly: GCA_947497265.1. Classification (GTDB taxonomy): domain Bacteria; phylum Actinomycetota; class Actinomycetes; order Actinomycetales; family Cellulomonadaceae; genus Isoptericola; species Isoptericola rhizosphaerae. Next base: position 65,203 of record CANMFP010000003.1, on the reverse strand, counting down.
CTGACCTCGGACCAGGCACGGCCGCGGCTGTCGGCCATGATCCCGTCGGTCATCGGCCTGACGAGCGACGACCCGCACTGGGACGTGCGCATCGCGCTGCGATCCGCTCGGACGGCGCTGCCAGTGGCTCCCGCCGACCGTCAGCAGACCCTGGCCGTGGCGATCTTCGGTGCCGAGCGCATGCTCGACACGCTGGACGGCCGGCCGGAGGGGACGCTGTCGCCCGAGAGCCTGGCCGCGCTGGCCAGTGCGCCGAAGACGGCCGAGTGGGCTCGCCGCTTCTGCGCGGGGACCCACGTCAAGCCGAAGCGGTTCGTGCGTGACGCCGCGCCGTCGGTCGTGTCGACGGCGGTCCAGGGCATCAGCGAGGCGTACGTGCCCGACTCCGACGCGCGGCTGCGTGACCTCCTCCAGGCGACCATCGAGGACGCCCGGCGCTGGTCGGGTCTCGACGAGCGTTCGGAGGAGCTGCGGGCGGAGCAGTGGGTCGACGTCGTGCGGCCCGCCGAGGTCTGAGGGCCACGCGACGTCGGGACGTCTGGTAGACCGAGGGGGTGACCGCGAACCCCCTGGACCAGCTCTCCCTGACGGACCTGCGCCGTCGCACCTCGGTCAAGTGGCGCGCCTATCCCGACGACGTGCTGCCGCTCTTCGTCGCGGAGATGGACGTGCCGCAGCCGCCGTTCCTCGTCGAGGCGGTGCGGCGCGCCCTCGAGCTCGGTGACACCGGCTACGACGTCGGCACCGGCTACGCCGCGGCGCTCGCACCGTTCGCCGACCGGCGCTGGGGCTGGACGCCCGACGAGCACACCAGCCGCACGCTGCCCGACGTCATGGTCGCCGTCGTCGAGATCCTGCGCGTGCTCACCGCACCGGGTGACGCCGTCGTGGTGACCCCGCCCGTCTACCAGCCGTTCTACGCGTACAGCCGCCACGAGGGACGCCAGGTCGTGGAGGCGCCGCTCGACGCCGCCGGTCGGCTCGACCTCGGCACGCTGGAGGCCGCGTTCAAGGTGGCCACCGGATACTCGGGGCACGACCCGTCGAACGGTCGACCCGGTTCGGGCCGCCGGGCGGTGCTGCTGCTGTGCAACCCGCACAACCCGACCGGCACCGTGCACACGCGCGCCGAGCTCGAGGCGGTGCTGACGCTCGCAGACCGGTACGGCGTCCGGGTCGTGGCCGACGAGATTCACGCACCCTTCACCTTCGCCGACCTGGTCGACGGCGCCGCACCCTTCACGCCGCTGCTCTCCGTCGCGGGGAGCGAGAGGGCGATCGCCGTGCACTCGGCGTCGAAGGCTTTCAACCTCGCGGGGCTGCGGGCCGCGACAGCGGTGGGCGGCACCGCGGCGGCGGACGACCTGCGGCGCATCCCCGAGATCGCCGGGCACGCCGTCAACCACCTCGCGGTGATCGCGCACGCCGCGGCGTACACCGACGGTGACGAGTGGCTCGACGCGCTGCGGGCGGGGATCGTGCGCAACCGGGAGCTGGTGACGGGGCTGCTGGCCGAGCAGGCGCCGGCGGTGCAGGTCCGGCCGGCGGACGGCACCTACCTGATGTGGCTGGACGTGCGGGACGCGGTGCCCGAGGGCGCCGACCCGCACCACCACGTGCTGCGCACCGCGCGGGTGGCTCTCGGGGACGGCCGGCACTTCGGTTCCGGGGGCGAGGGCATGCTGCGGCTGAACCTGGCGGCGTCGGCTGAGACGCTCACCGAGGCCGTGAGCCGCCTCGCCCCCGCCCTCACCCCGAGGTAGTACGGCGAGGTAGTACCGGACCCGAGCGATCTACCTGCCCGTGCCGTGCCGGCCGAGCGCGGACATCAGCTTCGCCGCGCCGCCCCCGGAGTTCAGCGCGCCCTTCACCGACCGGTGGTTCGCCCCCCGCATCCGCGAGTTCTTCAAGCCCTTGAGCGACCGGACCTTCTCGTCGCGGGCCCGCATGTCGTTCGTGACGGTCCGCGTGCGCGACTCGTGCTGGTAGCGCTTGTCGGTGTTGCGGTACCGCAGGTACATGACGGCGTAGAACACGAAGCCGGCGGCGAAGAACAGCAGGCCGACGCTCGACCAGTCGCCGGAGTCGGTGGAGGCGAGGACCGTCACCTCGGCGAGGCGGGTCACAGGATCGCCCCCAGCGCGAGGATGATCGTGCCGACCACGATCCCGGCGACCTCGACCGCCGCGGACGTCAGGAGCAGGCGCGGATAGTTGATCGGCACGCTGCCCATCACGGAGCCGGTGCGGCCGTTGACCGCGACGTAGTGCACCATCGACCGGCCGTCCTTCTTCTCCTGGTGATAGCTGTAGAGCCAGACCGGCAGGTAGGCCGACACCCAGCGCTGACCTTTCACGGTGAGCTGCTCGTGGTCCCACCGCACGCCGCGGTCGTAGAAGCCGAGGGTGCTGTGGGCGGCGTGCCGGGCGACGTCCGTCGACTGCGCGTCCACGATCGGCGCCAGGTCGGCGACGTTGGTGTCGCGACGCTCCGAGGTGAACCCCGCGAGGTAGTTCGAGTCGTAGGTCACCGCGTTCTCGAGGTCGAACGGCCGGATCGCGTTGATGACGTTGTTCGAGGTGCTGGACCGCTGGTCGAGGCGCTCCCGCGACGAGACGACGGCGAGGTCGTGGATCTCGACGTCGAAGTCCCGGCCGACGTCGTACAGGTCGGCGTCGTAGCGCGTCTCGGAGCGGTCGTCGCTCACCTTCACGGAGTAGCGACGGGTCTGGTGCTCGCCCTGGCCGGTGAACGACGCGTGGGCGTTGACGTCCACGACCATGTACGGCAGGTAGGCGCCCAGCACGTTCTCCGGGTTGAACTCCTCACGGAACCGCGGGTGCGCGAAGAACCGCCGCTTGCGCACGAACTGTGCGATCTGCTCGACGGCGCGCTCCTTCGGCAGGCTGAAGGGCAGCACCATGTCCGGCACGGCGCCGTTGGGCACCTGCTCGTTCATCGACAGCTTGTTGCGGCACCAGTGGCAGCGCGCCTGGGTGCTGCTCGCTGTGTCGATGACGATCTCCGCACCGCACGCGCCGCACTTGAACGTCAGCACCACCTCGGCGGACGGCACGATGTCCGCCGAGCCGGAGCCCATGGTGACGCCCGTGAGCTGGTCGACGCCCTGGTCGAGGGCGAACGCCTCGTTCGCGTTGGGCGTCGACCACTCGTCCCGGCAGAAGCTGCAGCGCAGCATCCCCGAGCCGATGTTGAGGGCGATCTGGGTCGCCCCGCACCGTGGGCACTTGCTGAGCCCGGAGGCCGCGTCAGCGTCGGTCCGCAGGACCTGCGGGGTACCGTCCGCCTGCCGGTCGTCGCTCTCGTCCCGCCGCTCCGCCGCGGGTTCGGTCATGTCCGCCATCCGTCAGAGACCGAGCGCCTTCTTCTTGGCCGCGTCGTAGTCCTCCTGGGTGATGAGGCCTGCGTCGAGCATCTCCTTGAACTTGGTGAGCTGCGCCATCGGGTCCTCCGTGGGCGGCGCGGGGGGCGCCGGCGGAGCCTGCTGCGCGCTCGGCTGCTGGAAGCCCGGTTCGGTCGGCTGCTGGAGACCGCCCATGGCGCCTCCCGCGGCGTTCATGCCCATGCCGAGGAAGGCCATGCCGGCCGCCCCGCCGTCCGGGTTTTCCCCGGCGGCCTGGAACCCGCGGGCGGCGGCCTGCTGCATGAACGAGTTGCCCCGTGCGCCGCCCAGGGCGTCGGCCTTCTTGACGTCGGAGAGCAGCTTGCGCGTGTCCTCGTCGTACTCGATCGCCTGCAGCGCGACCTTGACGATGCTCAGCCCGCGGTCGGAGGTCCAGCTGTAGCCCTCCTCGACGGCGTGGCTCAGCGACTGCGCGAAGCCGACCGCGTCGCCCTGGATGCGCGCGATGCGGTTCCCCTTGCCGGGGTCGTTCGTGTAGTGCGAGAACGCCGCAGCCAACGATCCGACGAGCTCGTTGAAGAGCTGGCTGGCGGCGTCGTTGTCCAGGTCGCTGAAGTCGAAGACCTTGGCGTCGTGGCCCAGGTAGGTCAGCGGCACGAAGTTCTTGATGAGCAGGATCGGGTCCACGATCCGCAGCGTGTAGCTGCCACGGGTGATCGCTCCGACCTGGGCCCGCAGGTAGGCGTCGTCCCAGTAGATCTCGGACTGGGTGCCGAACCGGTTGTTCGGGATCTCCTTGAGGTTCACGTAGAACGCGAGCTGCTGCGACCCGGGCTGCCCGCCGAACTTGAAACGCTCCCACGAGGTCTTCACCGTCGAGGAGAGCAGGCCGTCCCCGGCGAACACCGAGGCGGAGTTCTGGTCCTCGGACGTGTAGACGTACCCGCCCGGCTCACCGACGAACCCGGTGAGGCCGCCGTCCTGGAACGTCACGAGCGCGTAGCCCTCGGGCACGACGATGCGCGAACCGTTGGTGATGATGTGCTCGGAGGCCTGGGTGTTGGATCCGCGCCCGGCGTTGCGGCCCTGGGCGACGGCGGGGAAGATGGCCGCTGTCGGCGCCAGGCCGCGCGGCGGGACCAGGAAGTCCTTCCACTGGTCGGCGAACGTGCCGCCGAGAGCGCCGGCGAAGGCCTTGATGAATCCCATGCGTGTCCTCGATGTCGTTCCGCTGTCGTGCTCCGGCACTGGCCACCGACGACCGTATCGTCCCTCGGTCGCCCGGTGTTCGGACGCGCCGGAATCCGGCACATTTCACCCGGGACGTCACGACCCGCCCGTCGGCACGATCCGCCCCGCACCGCCGTGCCGCGCTACTCTCCGTGCGTGCGCCGTCGGACATCGATCACCGTGACCGCCCTCCTGACTCCTGCCGTCGTGATCGCGCTGGCGGCCTGTACCGGCGCGGACCGACCTCCGGCGTCCGACGCGGCCGGCACGCTCGCCGCGGCGCTCGCCGGGCTCGACCTGACGGACGTGCCGCTCGCGACGGACACGTCGGCAGACCCGCAGGCGCACCTGCTCGAGGTGACGGAGCCGCTCGTCGAGGTCGCCGAGGCGGCCGGCGGCGAACCCGCCGTGACGGTCGCGGAGGTCACCGAGGTGGCCGAGGACTCCGACGACGCCCCGCCCACCGCGGAGGTCACGCTCGCCTGGTCCTGGCCGCTCGACGGTGACCGGACCTGGGAGTACACGACCACGACGGAGCTGGTCTGGGCCGCGCCGCCGGAGGGATCCGAGGGACCGGGCGCCTGGGAGGCGCAGTGGGACACCGACCTCGTGGTGCCGGGACTGGGAGCGGGTGAGCGGATCGCGGTCGAGGAGGTGCCGGCCGGGCGCGGGGACGTCCTCGACATCGACGACGAGCCGCTCGTGACCGAGCGGGACGTCTGGCGGGTCGGCATCGACAAGACGCGTCTCGAGAACGGCGAGCTGGCGACGCAGGCCCGCCGCCTGGGCGAGCTGATCTGGCGCGAGCCCGACGACTACGTGGCGCGGGTGGAGGCCGCGGGCGACAAGGCGTTCGTGGAGGCGATCACGGTCCGCCAGGAGGACCCCGGCATCGACTTCTCGGTGCAGGACGCCCGGGACATCGAGGGCGTCAACGTCGTCGAGGACACGATGGAGCTCGGGCCCACGTCGACGTTCGCCCTGCCGCTCCTCGGACGGTCCGGGGAGGCGACGGCCGAGATCATCGAGGAGTCCGACGGCGCGATCAGCAAGGGCGACGTCGTCGGCCTCTCCGGGCTGCAGCGGCACTACGACGAGCAGCTCCGCGGGACCCGTGGGCTGGCCGTGAACATCGTGCCGTCGGAGGGCGACGCCGAGGACGGCGAGGAGCCGCGCGAGCTCTTCCGGGTCGAGCCCACCGACGGCGCCGACGTCGCAACCACGCTCGACCCCGACCTGCAGATGCTCGCGGAGAGCACCCTGAACGGCGTCGCGCCGGCCAGCGCGATCGTCGCGATACGGCCCTCCACCGGTGACGTGCTCGCGGCGGCGAGCGGCCCGGGCAGCGAGGGGTGGTCGACGGCGACGCTCGGCCAGTACCCGCCCGGCTCCACGTTCAAGGTGGCCACGGCGCTCGCGCTGCTGCGCAACGGCACCTCTCCGGCGGACTCCGTGCGGTGCCCGGCCGAGCTCACCGTGGACGGCCGCACCTACTCGAACGTGCCGGGCTACCCGTCGTCGGCCTCGGGCAAGGTCCCCTTCGCGACGGCGTTCGCGCACTCCTGCAACACGGCCTTCATCGGGTCGGCCGACGCGGTGTCCCAGGCCGATCTCGCGACCGCGGGTGCCGACCTGGGCCTCGGGTCGTCCACGGGCTTCGACCAGTCACCGGTGTTCACCGGTGCGGTGCCGGAGGAGGCGACGCAGACGGGGCACGCGGAGGCCGCCATCGGCCAGGGGGAGGTGCTCGCCTCGCCGCTGGGGATGGCGACCGTCGCGGCGAGCGTCGCCGCCGGCGAACGGGTCGAGCCGAGGATCGTCCGGTCGGTGACCGGCGCCGACGGCACCGAGGTGGACACCGCCGGGGAGCCGACGGCGGAGGCGTCCGAGGAGGCGTCGCCGGAGCCCGGTCCGGCAGGCGACGGGCTGACCGAGGCGGAGGCGGCCGACCTGCTCGAGCTCATGGGTGGCGTGGTCACGGACGGCAGCGCGTCGGTGCTGGCCGACATCGAGGACGTCGTGGGGGCCAAGACCGGTACGGCGCAGTACGGCGACGGGTCGCGCCAGCACGTGTGGATGCTGGCGGTCGCGGACGACCTCGCGGTGGCGGTGTTCGTGGAGGACGGCGAGTACGGGTCGACGACGGCGGGGCCGCTGATGGTGGAGTTCCTCGAGGGTCGCTGACCCGCACCCGCACGCACCCGGACCCGCGGGTCAGACGCCCGAGGGGCTCACGGCCGGTAGCCGGCGTCGACGCACATCCGCTCGACGACCTCGGTGGCCTCGACCACGTCCGCCGGGTCCGCCGACCCACCGTCGAGCGAGACGCCGAACGGCTTCTGGACGCTCTTCAGGAGCATGGCCGGCCCGGGCTCGGCATCGCTGATCTGGCCGCCCAGGCGGTCGTGGATGGTGGTGAGCTCCACGGTGTTCTCGGCGGTCGCCGGGTAGGCGACCTCCGAGCCCCACCGCTTGATGCGCTTGCTGATCGACAGCTTGCCGCCGACGTAGAAGCTGCGGCACGTGGTCAGAGGGTCGACGCTCTCGGGCCCCGCGGCGGCTTCCGCGGCGACCTCCGCGCTGGGGGAGTTCTCGGCGACCGGTCCGTCGGCGGCCAGCCCGGCGCACGAGGAGAGCAGCAGGGCGGCAGTGACGGCCGCGGCGGCGGCGGCGAGTGAGCGCATGGAGGGATTCGACTACGCGGGACCCCCGGCAGGCAACAATCGGTGCCCGACTGTGCCGAGGGTCACGTCGTGGCGAACCGCGCGCCACGTTCGACGACCTGCCCCGCGCCCCTCCCGCCGTCGGCCGCCGCGTCCCAGGTGTAGACCTCCGTGCCGGTCACGAAGACGTGCTCGGCGCGGGACGTCACGTCCAGGGGATCGCCGGACCAGACGACGACGTCGCCATCCAGGCCGGGGCGCAGCGACCCGACGCGCTCGTCCAGGCCGAGGAACGCCGCCGGGTTGACGGTGAGCGCCTCGAGCGCCACCTGCCGGTCGAGCCCCTCCTTGACGGCCAGCGAGGCCTGGTGCACCAGGAAGTTGATCGGAACCACCGGATGGTCCGTGGTGATGGCGACCCGCACGCCGGCCTCCGCCAGCCGGGCGAGGCCGGCGATCGCCCGGTTGCGCAGCTCGACCTTGGTGCGCGTGGTGAACATCGGGCCGAAGATGACGGGGACGTCCCGCTCGGCCAGGACGTCGGCGACCGCGGCGCCGTCCGTGCCGTGATTGATGACCAGGCGGTAGCCGAACTCGTCGGCGAGCCGCAGGGCGGTCGCGATGTCGTCGGCACGGTGCACGTGCTGGTCCCAGACGAGCTCGCCGTCGAGCACGCGGGCCAGCGCCTCCTTCGCGAGGTCGCGGGCGAACGGTTCCCCCTTGGTCTCGGCGGCGGTGCGGGCGGCGGCATAGTGCTGCGCCGCGACGAAGGCCTGGCGGATGACGGCGGCGACCCCGAGCCGGGTGGACGGGAGCTTCTTCTGGTCGCCGTACACGCGCTTGGGGTTCTCGCCGAGGGCGGACTTCACCGAGACGGCCTCGGCGAGGAGCTGCTCGTCGACGGTGCGACCACCCCACGTCTTGATCGCGACGGTCTGCCCACCGATGGGGTTGCCGGAGCCGGGCTTGACGACCACGGACGTCACCCCGCCCCCGAGCGCGTCACGGAATCCCTCGTCCTCGATGTTGATCGCGTCGAGGGCACGCAGCGCGGCACCGTCGGGGTGGGTCATCTCGTTGGTGTCGTCGCCGGCCCAGCCCTCGGACTCCTCGTGCACGCCGAGGTGGCCGTGCGACTCGACGAACCCGGGCAGCACCCAGCGGCCGCCCACGTCGAGGGTGCGCACGCCGTCGGGCACGGTGACGTCCGCGCCGACGGCGGTGATGGTGCCGTCGGTGACGAGCACGGTGCCGCCGTCGACCGGGTCGCCGACCACCGGGACCACGTAGGCGTTGGTGAGGGCGACGGAGCTGCGGGTGGTGCCCAGGGAGCCGGGCTGCGTGGTGGAGGTCATCGCCCCATCCTGCCCGCTCCGAGGTCACGCCTCGGGGACGTTCTCCTCGATCTCGCGCAGCCATGCCGCGGGCGACGCGTCCGAGGGCATCCGCCAGTCCCCGCGCGGTGACATCGTGCCGCCCGGGGAGACCTTCGGTCCGTTCGGCAGGGCGGTGCGCTTGAACTGCGAGGCGAAGAACCGCCGGAAGAACACGAGCATCCACCTCCGGATGTCCGCGAGGTCGTAGGCGGAGCGCTCGTCGTGCGGGTAGTTCGGCGGCCAGTCGCCGACGGACGCGTCGCGCCACGCGTGCCAGGCCAGGAACGCGATCTTGGACGGTCGCAGGCCGTGCCGCAGCGTCCAGTACAGCGTGAGGTCCTGCAGCGCGTACGGTCCCACCATCGCCTCGGTGGACTGCGGCGCCTCGCCCTCACCGACCGGGACCAGCTCGGGGCTGATCTCCTGCACCACGACCTCGCGCAGCACGTCACCCACCTCGGCGGGGAAGTCGCCGGAGTCGGCCACCCAGCGGATGAGGTGCTGGATCAGCGTCTTCGGCACCCCGGTGTTCACCGCGTAGTGCGACATCTGGTCGCCCACGCCGTACGTGCACCAGCCGAGCGCCAGCTCGGACAGGTCACCCGTGCCCAGCACGATCCCGCCGCGGTGGTTCGCGATCCGGAACAGGTAGTCGGTGCGCAGCCCGGCCTGGACGTTCTCGAACGTCACGTCGTACACCGGCTCGCCGTCGCCCGCCGGGTGGCCGAGGTCGCGCAGCATCTGCGTCGCCGCGGGCCGGATGTCCAGCTCCTCGAACCCCACGCCGAGGGAGCGTGCCAGCCGGGTCGCGCGGTCCTTCGTCGCGGACGACGTCGCGAACCCCGGCATCGTGATCGCGTGCACGTCGGTGCGAGGCCGGCCCAGCCGGTCCATCGCCCTGGCGGCGACGACGAGGGCGTGCGTGGAGTCCAGGCCGCCGGAGACGCCGACGATCACCTTCGGCCGCCCGATGGCCTGCAACCGCTTCTCCAGTCCCGTGACCTGGATGTTGTACGCCTCGTAGCAGTCGAGCGCGAGGCGCGCGGCGTCGTCGGGCACGAACGGGAAACGGTCCACCTTGCGCCGCAGGCCCAGGTCGCCCGACGGCGGACCCACCTCCCACTCGACGGTGCGGAAGCCCTGGACGCGCTCGCCCAGGCCTCGCCGGTTGTCGTCGAACGTCCCCTGCCGCAGGCGGTCCTGGCGCAGCCGGTCGAGGTCGACGTCCGCGACGGTGCGCCGCGGCCCGTCCGGGAACCGTTCGGTCTCGGCCAGCAGGTCGCCGGCCTCGTAGACCATCGTCTGCCCGTCCCACGACAGGTCCGTGGTGGACTCGCCCTGCGCCGCGGCGGCGTACACGTACGCGGCCAGGCACCGCGACGACGCCGAGCGGACCATGAGCCGCCGGTCCTCGGCGCGGGCGATCGTGATGGGGCTGGCGGACAGGTTGAGCAGGACCGTGGCGCCGGCCAGGGCCGCCTCGGCGGACGGCGGCACGGGCACCCACATGTCCTCGCACACCTCGACGTGCACCGTCAGGCCGGCGACGTCCGCGGCGCGGAACAGCAGGTCCGGGCCGAACGGGACGTCGTCGTCGGCGAACGGCAGCCGCACGGTGCCGCCGCGGTGGTCCGCCCCGGCCGCGAACCACCGCGACTCGTAGAACTCGCGGTAGGTGGGCAGGTACGACTTGGGCGCGACGCCGAGCACCCGGCCGCCCTGGACGACGACGGCGCAGTTCAGCACGCGCCCGTCGACCTCCAGCGGGGCGCCCACCACGAGCAGCGGGCGCAGGTCGGCGCTCGCGGCGACGATCAGTGCCAGCGCGTCGGCCACGGCCTCCAGCAGCGTGTCGGCCAGGTGGAGGTCGTCCAGCGCGTAGCCCGACACCGACAGCTCCGGGAAGACCGCCACGGCGACACCCTCGTCGTGGCAGGCCCGCGCCTCGGCGAGGATCACGGCCGCGTTGGCGGCGGGGTCGGCGACCGTCACGGGCACGGTGCAGGCGGCGACACGGGCGAAGCCGTGGGCGTAGGCGTTGCGGAAGTCCACCCTCCGAGTGTGCCCGACGTCGTGCCTCCGTGTTCGCCGGGGGCGGCGCGGCCCGGATATGGTCGCACCGTGGCGCAGAAACCAGCGGGCTCCGACCCCGCTCCTCGACCCTCCGGCCCACGCTCGTCGAACGACTCCGGGCCCGCCTGGACGCCGGTGCGCAAGAACCGTGGCCGCGTCGTCGCGGCGATCGTGGCCCTCGCGATGCTGCTGACGGCGGTCGGGGGCGCGGCGGTGGGCATCCTGGCGGCTTCACCGGCGAGCGCGCACGACCGCCTGGTGTCGTCGGACCCGGCGGACGGCGACGAGCTCGACGCGCCGGTCGACACCCTCACGCTGACCTACAGCGCCGTGATCATCCCGGACGGCACCCAGGTGCGCGTCAGCACGCCGTCGGGCGAGGTCGACGCGGAGGTCGCCGTCGACGGCGAGACCGTCACCGCGACGTTCGACCCGTCCGACGAGGGCGGCGAGCACGTGGTGCAGTGGCGCGCCGTCTCCGCGGACGGTCACCCCATCGAGGGCGAGTTCTCCTACACCGTCGCGGCGCCGGCCGAGCCCGCCGACGAGCCGAGCGACGAGCCCGCCGACGAGCCCGCCGACGAGCCGGTGGCCGAGCCCACTGCCGAGCCCACCCCCGAGGTGTCGGAGCCGGCGGCAGGCGGGGCGGACGCGGCCGCCGACGAGGCCGGCTCGGGCAGCGCGATGCCGCTCGTCTACGGTGCCGTCCTGGTGGTCCTGATCGGTACGGCGGCCGTGCTCGTCACCCGGTCGCGCCGACGCCTGCACGAGTCCGTCGAGCCCGGCCCGCGGGACGGTCCGCAGGTCTGAACCAGCCGTCCGTGCGGCCTGCGAGCCACGCCGAAGGGCGCAAAAGTCGCAGGAACGTGCGGATGTTCCTTAGTGTGTTCCCGGTCCACCGGTTCGCGCCGGACCGACCGAGAACGTGACGACGTGCGGGTCTCGTACGTCGTGATCCGGAGAAGGGGATTCACATGTCGCTGAACAAGTCCGAGCTCGCCTCGGCCATCGCCGCCAAGGCCGACCTGACCAAGTCGGACGCCGAGGCTGCGCTCAACGCCCTCCAGGAGGTGCTCATCGAGTCGCTCGGCAAGGGTGAGGCCGTCAAGGTCACCGGTCTGCTGTCGGTGGAGCGCGTCGAGCGTGCCGCCCGCACCGGCCGCAACCCCCGCACGGGCGAGGAGATCCAGATCCCCGCGGGCTACGGCGTCAAGATCAGCGCCGGTTCGCTGCTGAAGAAGGCCGTCGCCAAGTGACGTCCCGCTGACCTCGGTCAGCACCTCGAGGGCCCGCCGTCCGCTCTGCCGCGGACGGCGGGCCCTCGCGCGTCACAGGTCGCCCTTGCGCTCCAGGAAGCGCATGGCGACCCAGCCGAACGGCACCCGGCCCCAGTAGGTGACGAGCCGGAACAGGATCGTGGTGGACAGCGCGATCGACGCCGGGATGCCGGCGGCGGTGAGGCCGGCGGTGAGCGCGGCCTCGACTCCGCCCAGGCCGCCGGGCGTCGGGACGAGCGCGCCGAGGGCGTTGCCGACCAGGTAGATCACCGCGACGTCGATGAGGTGGAGCGACTGCCCGAACGCCGTCAGGGACGCGTCGAAGGCGAGCACGTACCCCAGCGACATGATCACGTTGCCGCCGATCCCCAGCGCGAGCCGACCGGGCTGGCCCAGCATCTGCGACAGTCGCGGCCACACCTGCTCGAGGGTGGGGCGCGTCTTCTCCCACACCCAGCGGCGCACCGCCGGGACCAGCAACGTCGCGATGACGACGGCGGCGACGCCGGCGATCGCGAGCAGCACGGTGATGGACGGCAGCTCGATGAGGCCGCCCGAGCCCGTGAAGATCGACAGCACCACGAGCAGCAGGACCGTCACCACGAACTGCGAGGCCTGCACCAGGGCCACGGTCGCGACCGCCATCGGCATCGCGACGCCGCGGCGGTTCAGCATGCGCAGGTTGAGCGCCGCGGGACCGATCCCGGCGGGGGCCGCGAGCGCGACGAACGAGCCGGCCATCTGGGTCAGGGTGGCGCGCCACACCGGCAGCCGCTTCGGCGAGAACGCCACGAACGTCAACGCGGCCCCGAACCAGGTGATCGCCCCCAGCGTGAACGCCACGACGATCCACCACGGGTTGGCCTGGCTCACCGCCTCGGTGATCTCGTCCAGGTTCATCGTGGTGACCAGCGCGGTGATCACCACGATGAACAGGGTCAGCATGATGACGGTGCGCGCGCCGAACCGGGTGATGTTCTGCGGCTGGACGTCGACCTGCGGGAGCCGTTCCACGAGCGCGTCGCGCAGCGCGTCGAGCAGGCCCTTGCGCTGGCGCACGGCCACCCGGGTGGGGGCGGGCAGCGCGACGGACTGCAGCAGCGGGCCGACGGCGGTCACGTCGGCGTCCGGGAGTGCCCGCACCGCGGACGCGACCGCTCGGTCCGGGCCGACCTTGAGCGCGAGCAGCGCCAGCATCTGGGTGAGGTCGAGGCGCCGGCCGAGCGTGGTGGAGGCGATCTCGCCCTGCTCCCAGCCGGTGAGCCAGACCCGCGGGGTGCCGTCGTCGTCGCGCCCGACGAGCAGCACGTCCTGCGTCAGCGCGTGGTGCGTCAGCCCTGCGGCGTGCGCGCGGCACAGCTGTTCCCAGGCGGCCGCGAGGACCTCGTCCCCGTCGTCCCCGTCGAGCGCGTCGTCGGGCAGGTCCCGCCACGAGACGGCGCCCTCGGCGTGCTCGTTCACCAGCACGATGGAGTCGGCGGCCTCGCCGACGCCGAGCAGGTGCGGCGTGCGGACGCCGGCCGCGGTCGCGGCGTAGGTGAGGAGCGCGGTCCGCTCGGCGACCGCCTTGAGCGACACCTGCGCGCGCCCCTCGAGCCCGCGCAGCCGCAGCGCCCGCCAGGCCCGCGTCAGCACCCCGACCACGTGCCGGTCCCCGTCGAGGACGACGACGTCGCGCCGGTCGCCGTCAGGCGTGAACATCGCGTACACGCGGGTGTCGCCGGCCCGGGTCAGCGCCATGGTGGCGGGGTCCGCGAGGGTGCCCGACGACGGGATGTCCGGCTGGTCCACCTGCTCGCCCCGGCTGCCGCGAGCGCCGGCCCGGCCGCGGTGGCGGATCATGGCCCGCAGGGTGGTGCGGCCGGTGACCTCACCGGCGGCGTCGACGTGGGTGACCGTGTCGTCGGGCAGCGCGCTGCCCGTGCCGGTGCCGGGACCGTCCGTGCCGTCGTCGTCCACCAGCGCGGACACGCCCCGGACGCGGACCAGCGCGGTGGGCCGGAAGCCGGCGTGCCGGACGGCGGTGACGAGCTCGCCGCCGTAGGCCCGCTCCGAGCGGACCCCGGAGGCGTACTGGACCGCCTGCCCGGCGAGCCGGCCGAGCAGCAGTGCCACGAGCACGCCCGGCAGCGCGGCCTGCCCGGTGATCAGCGCGACGACGAGCGCGAGGTAGAGCACGTTCCAGGACCAGCGCACCGTCCGACGGCGGGTGCGCGGCCCGGCGGTCGTCAGCAGCCCTGCGATGGCGGACACGTAGCCCGGGATCGTGATCGTCCAGGCGCCGTCGCGGAACACCGACAGGGTGCGGACGAGCTCGTCGCTGCCCAGCCAGGCGAGCGCCAGCATGGCCAGCACGCCGAGGACCAGACCCAGGCCCGCGGCGACGATCGACTCGACGACCTGCCGCCCGAGCCGCCGCATGCCGAGCTCGAGCAGCGCCGCGACCGGCACGATCAGCGTGACGAGCCCTTCGAGGAGCTGGACCGGGATGAAGAGCAGCTCGCCGAGGAGCGTGTTGAACGCGCGCACGTCCTGGGTGACGCCCTCGGTGGTGCCGTGCGCGACCACCGACAGCACCAGGACCAGCGTGACGCCCAGCGCGCTGAGGACCAGCCCGAGCAGGTCGGAAGGGTTGCGCACGCGCTGCTCGGGGTTGTCGACCACGCGCACCAGGCCGGCGTCGTGGTCGGGTGGGCCCCCGCCGACGAACAGCGCGCGCAGAGCGCCCGTCGGGGGGTTCGAGGCCTCCTCGGCGGCGAGGGACCCGACCTCGTGCACGACGGAGCGCGGGGCAGCGGGCCCCGTCGGGGCCTCCTCACGCGCGCGGGACATGCTCGCGAGTCTAGGTGGGCGGGTCGCCGAGGGCTGGTCGAAATATGCCGTGTCCGAGGGGTAGTGTGCCGCGCACAACATCCGCAGCGTTGCGGGGCGGGTCGTGTGGCGTCACACCGACGTGACCCGCCCGACACAGGCGGCTGCTAGACAACTCCGTGCCCGCGACGATCCGCGGCCGCATCCAGAGGAGATCAACCAACGGGCGTGCCCGGACGCCGGAGGCGGCGCGCAAGCGGGTCGACGAGCTGCTCGAGGCGGTGCAGCTGCCCCGCTCGTACGGCGACCGGTTCCCGCACGAGCTGTCGGGCGGGCAGCGTCAGCGGGCGTCCCTCGCCCGGGGCCTGGCTCTCGACCCGGAGCTGCTGGTCGCGGACGAGCCGACGTCGGCCCTCGACGTCTCGGTCCAGGCCAAGGTGCTGGCGTTGTTCACCGAGCTGCAGGCCGAGCTCGGCTTCGCGTGCCTGTTCGTGTCGCACGACCTGGCGGTGGTGGACCTCCTCGCGGACCGGATCGCGGTGCTGTACCGCGGTCGGCTCGTCGAGGAGGGGACGGGCGCCGAGGTGCTCGGTGCGCCGCGCGAGGACTACACCCGGCGGCTGCTCGCGTCGCTGCCGGTGCCGGACCCGGTGGCGCAGGCGGAGCGGCGGCAGGCGTGGGAGGAGCTCACGGCGGCACCTGTCAGGTGATGCCGAGCGCCGCCCGCCACTCGGCCGGCACCAGCGCGTAGCCCACGAACGCGACGACGTCGAGCACGGTGTGCGCGACGACGAGGGGCAGCACGCGGTGCCGGCCCCACCGGGAGGTGTAGAACCAGGCGAAGACGACGCCCATGACGACGTTGCCGAGGAACGGTCCGATCCCCTGGTACAGGTGGTAGGACCCGCGCAGCAGCGAGCTGACGACGACGATCTTGAGGCGCGTCCATCCGAGGTCGGTGGTGCGCTCGGCGAGGTAGGCCACCGCGACGACCTCCTCGAGCAGCCCGTTCTGCAGGGCGGCGAGGATCAGCACCGGCACGGTCCACCAGTGCGCGTCCAGGGCGCTGGCCTGGACGCTCACGGTGATCCCGAGGAGGCGCCCCAGGGCGTAGAAGGCGAGGCCGGGCAGCCCGATGGCCGCGGCCAGCGCGAAGCCCCAGGTGGTGTCGCGGCCGGGCCGGGCGGCGTCGAGCCCGATGCGCCGCAGCGTGCCGGGCCCTCGGGCGCTGAGGAGGTAGAGCGCCAGCGCGACGGGGACGAGGGCGAACGCGACGCCGAGGAGCTGGTAGGTCAGGTCGAGCCAGGGCCGGGGCGAGCGGGACGCGTTGAGGGTGGCGGACTGCTCCGCCAGCGACGTCTCCGCGGTGAGCCGCGCGACGATGTTCACCAGCGCGTAGACGCCGCTCTGACCGAGGCTCAGCCCGAGCACGATCCAGATCTCCGCGCCGGTCCGACGGCGGTCGCGCACGGTGCGCGCCGGTGCGGCGGGCGCGGGGGCCACCCATCGGTCGGGCGGTGCGGAGGCGGAGTCGTGCACGGCGTCCAGGGTAGGCCTACCCACGGTGCGGTGGTGGGCCGGCGGGCGTGGTCAGGGTGCCGGGTCGGAGCCCGAGGAGCTCGCCGGACGCGGGTGGATCCGGGCGAGCGGGGCCGCCGTCATCCCGTGCACCACGGTGCTGGCCGCGACCGCGAGCATCCCGAGGGCGAAGACGCGCGGGTCGGTCACGCCCTGGTCCCGCGCGTACGTGAGGTAGAAGACCGCGGAGACCCCCATCGGGCCGAACCAGCCGGCGAACGCGGCGTCGCGGCGGGTCAGGCCGAGCACGGGCGCGGACAGCAGCACCGCCGGCAGGCGGCGCACGAGCAGGACCCCGACGGTCACGAGGACGACGACGGGTCCCAGCGCGGCCCAGTCCGCCCACGGCAGCGCTGCGCCGACGAGCACGAAGAACGGGACGACGGCGTACCGGTTCACGGCCTCGTCGATCATGTCCTGCTCTTCTCGGATCGTCCGGTCGGTGCGTGCCCCGTAGGCGACGCCGGCCACGAAGACGGCCAGCACGTCGTCGGTCCCGGCGAGCTGGGCGACGCCGAGGGTCGCCAGGGCGAGCAGGAGCGTGAGCATGAGCGTGGGCCCGCTGTCGAGGTCGTGCTCGCGCGTCGCGATCCGGCGGCCCGCGGCGGTGGCGAGCCCGAGGACGACGCCGATCGCGACGGCGCCCAGCACCTCCCAGGTGAGGAGCAGCAGCTCGTGGCCGGTCTCGCGCGGGGTGAGGGCGAGGGAGATCGTGACGGCTACCAGGGGGAGTGCGAGGCCGTCGTTGATGCCGCTCTCGGCGGTGAGCAGGGCGCGCACCCGGCTCGGCAGGGACTTCTCCGCGACGTCGCCGGTGACCACGGAGGCGGCGAGCACGGGGTCGGTGGGGCTCAGGCAGGCTCCGACGACGGCGGCCAGCGCCAGCGGGAGCCCGAGGGCCAGTGCGAGGGCGCCTGAGACCAGCGCCGCGACGGGCATGACGACGACCAGCAGCCAGACCACGGGGCGCACCAGGGACCGGAGCTGGTCGGCCGGGAAGCGCAGCGCAGCGGCCATGACGGAGGCGGCCAGCAGCAGGCGTGACGACTCGAGCAGGAGCGTGTCGCGCTGCGCGTCGTCCCAGCCGAGGGCACCGGAGCCGCCCAGGACGCCGGCCTGGCCGAGCGCGACACCGAGGAGCAGCCCGACCATCGCTTCGGTGACGGGCAGGAAGCGCAGGCGTCTGCTCAGGAGTGCCAGGAGGACGCTCGCCACGCCGATCGTCGCGTACAGGAGCGGCAGCTCCATGGGATCTCCTCTGCCTCGGCCGAAGGGCGGTGTCTCGCACGGTAGGCGAGTCCTCCGTCGGCCGCAGGGGGTTGTGCTGCCTCCGCACGTATGCGACCCTACAAACAGGTTTGCAACACAAACTACTTCGCAAGACCTGAAAGGTGCCGAGATGACCAGCCCCGAGCACGACGACGACGCCCCCGGGCGTCCGCCGCTCGACCCCGCCGAGTCCCTGCGGCTCATCGAGGAGTCCCAGCAGCGCGCTCGCGCCGCGACCGAGCCCGACGGGAGGCTGCTGTACCTCGTCTGGGGCGTCGCGTGGCTCGTCGGGTACCTCGTGCTGTGGACGAGCACCCGGTCGAACGGCAGCGCGCCCGACGGCATCGCGTTCGCGGTCTTCTTCGCCCTGCTGGCCGTCGCGATGACGATCACCATCGTGCACAGCGTCGTCCGGGGCGCCGGCACCCGCGGACCCGGCACCCGCGCCGGCACCATGTACGGCTGGTCCTGGTGCCTCGCGTTCGTGACGTACCCGTTCATCATCGGCGGCATCGCCGACGCCGGCGCCTCGGACGAGGTCATCGGCCTCGTCGCCAACGCGCTCGCCTGCGTGATCGTCGGCCTGATGTACCTCGCCGGCGGCACGTTCTTCTGCGACAACCGCCTCTACGTGCTCGGCCTGTGGATCCTGCTCACCGGTGGCATCGCCACCGTCGCCGGGATGCCCGCCACCTACCTCGTCATGGCGCTCGCCGGCGGCGGCGGGTTCCTCGTCATGTGCGGCATCGAGGTGGTGCTCGTGGCCCGACGACGGCGCCGCGGCCGGGTGCCCGGCGCCACCGCCGCCGTCGGGCCGGGTGCGGACGATGGCTGAGCTCGACACCGTCATCCACGCCCCCGCACGCCTGCGGGTCGTCTCCACCCTCGCGGCGCTGCCGCGGGACGACGAGATCGTCTTCCCCCGGCTGCAACAGCTCCTCGACATGACCGCGGGGAACCTCTCGACCCACGTGCGCAAGCTCGAGGACGCCGGCTACGTCCGGGTCGTCAAGGGGCACGCCGGCCGCAAGCCCGTCACCTATCTCGCACTGACCACCGAAGGCCGCCGCGCCTTCGAGGACTACACGACCACCCTCACCGCACTGCTGAAGGGAACAGGATCATGACCGTCATCACCGTCGACGGCGTCACCCGCCGATTCGGGGACGTGGTCGCGCTCGACGACGTCTCCCTCGACGTCGGCCCCGGCGAGCTCGTGGGGCTGCTCGGCCCCAACGGCGCCGGCAAGTCCACGCTGCTGTCGCTGATCAGCGGGCAGCGCAGGCCCGACCGCGGGACCGTCCGCCTCCTGGGTGGAGACCCGCGCGACGCGGCGAGCCGGATCGGGCTGGGGATCACCCCGCAGGAGACCGGCCTGCCGGCGACCCTGCGCGTGGGGGAGGTCGTCGACTTCGTCGGCGGGCACTTCCCGGACCCCGTGCCCACCGGTGAGCTGCTCGACCAGTTCAGCCTCACCGAGATGTCCCGCAAGCAGACCGGGGCGCTGTCCGGCGGGCAGAAGCGGCGGCTCGCCGTCGCGCTGTCGCTGGTCGGGCGGCCGCGCGTCGTCCTGCTCGACGAGCCCACCACGGGCCTCGACGTCAGCGCGCGCCAGGCGCTGTGGGACGCCATCCGCCGGTACCACGCCGGCGGTGGCACGGTGCTGCTGACCAGCCACTACCTCGAGGAGGTCCAGGCGCTCGCCGAGCGCGTCGTGGTCATCGACCGCGGCGTCGTGCGCGCCGACGACTCGCTCGAGGCGATCCTGCAGCAGGTCTCGCTGCGACGCGTGGTGCTCACCTGCGCCGACGACCTCTCGGCCTGGCCGGGGGTCGTGCGCGTCGAGCGGTTCGACGGGGCGTCGTCCGACGGCGGCACCCGGCAGTCGCTGTTCACCCCCGACGCGGACGCCCTCGTCCGCGACCTGGTGCGTGCCGACGTCGACTTCCGCGACCTCGAGATCCGGGGCGCCAGCCTCGAGGAAGCGTTCGCGGAGATGGTCGACACCGCCGTGCCGGCCCCCCTGGAAGGAGCGACCCGATGACCACCACGCACCCCACCACCCGACCTGGCGCCCCGCCGTCGGGCCCGGCGCAGACCGTGAGCCCGGCCCGCCTGGCCTGGCTGCACCTGCGGTTCCAGTTCCTCGAGACGGTACGGATCCCGATGGCGGTGATCGGCAACGCGCTGTTCCCGGCGCTGGCCATGGCGTTCTTCGTGGTGCCCCAGGCCGAGGTGGCGGGCAACCCGGCGTTCGCGACGATGGCGGTGGCGGGGCTGGCCATGTTCGGCGTGTGCTCCGCGAGCCTGTTCACGTACGGGCTCGGGGTCGCCGAGGACCGCGCGCTGCCGTTCGACCCGTTCGTGCGCTCCCTGCCGGCCGGCCCGATGCCGCGCATGGTGGCACGGGTGGGCAACGGGGCGATCTTCGCGCTGTTCGGCCTGGTCCCGCTCATCGTCGTGGCCTGGCTGTTCACGGACGCCGCGGTCACCGCGTCGGAGCTGGCGGTCGGGATCGGGATGATCCTGCTGACGTCGGTGCCGTTCGTCCTGCTGGGGATGGGTATCGGCTACTCGCTCACGGCCAAGGCGGCGCTGCCGATCGTGCAGGTGATCCTGTTCCCGCTGGCGTTCGCGGGCGGACTGTTCCTGCCGCCGATGATGTTCCCCGCGTGGCTGGACACCCTTTCGCAGGCGACCCCCACGCGCGCCGGCCGCGACCTGATGGTCGAGGCCCTCACCGGCATCGAGGCCAACCCGTGGGCCTGGCCGGTGCTCATCGGCTGGACGCTCGTCTTCGGCGCGCTGGCCGCGTGGGCGTACCGCCGTGACGAGGGCCGCCGCTTCCGCTGACCCCCCGAGCGTTGTGGGCGCGAATTCTGTGCCGCCAAATCCACCCAAAGCGGGTGAAACGGGCCAGAATTCGCGCCCACAACGCGCTCGAGCGGCGGCTCAGCCCGCGCGACGCAGGCGCAGCGAGTTCGACACCACGATGACCGACGACGCCGCCATCGCCGCACCCGCGATCATCGGGTTGAGCAGACCTGCCGCGGCGAGCGGGATCGCCGCCACGTTGTATGCGAACGCCCAGAACAGGTTCTGCTTGATGACGCGCAGGGTCGCGCGGGAGAGGCGCACCGCCGTGGCGGCAGCCCGCAGGTCGCCCCGCACCAGGGTGATGTCGCTCGCCTGCATCGCCACGTCCGTGCCGGTGCCCATCGCGAGCCCGAGGTCCGCCGTGGCCAGCGCGGCGGCGTCGTTCACGCCGTCGCCGACCATCGCGACCGTCCGTCCCTCGCCCTGCAGCCGGGCGATCGTCGTGGCCTTGTCCTGCGGCAGCACGCGGGCGATCACCTCGTCGATGCCGACCTCGGCGGCCGCAGCCCGCGCCGCGCCCTCGGAGTCGCCGGTGAGCAGCACCGGGCGCAGACCCAGGTCGCGCAGCTCGCGGACGGCCTCCGCGGAGGTCGGTTTCACCGGGTCACGCAGCACGAGCGCCGCCCGCGCGGTGCCGTCCCACGCGACGACGACGGCGGTCGCCCCGGTGGCCTCGGCCCGCCCGACGGCGTCACGCACCTCGTCCGGCACGCGCACGCCCGCGTCGTCGAGCCAGGTCAGGCGACCGACCGTGACCCGCCGGGCACCGAGCCCGGTGCCCCCGGCGCCGAGCCCGGAGTGGGCCGTGCGGACCACGGCCTCCACGCCACCGCCGGGGGTGGAGCGGAAGTCGAACACCTGCAGCGCGCCGATGGTGACGCCGTCGGCCCCGGTGCCCCGGGCGGCCCCGTCGGCGGCCGTCGCCGAGTGCTCTGGCGCCGCCGCGACCGCCTGGGCGATCGGGTGCTCGCTGCGGGCCTCGACGACGGCGGCATACCGGAGCGCCTCGCCCGCCGAGACTCCCTCGGCCGGCTCCACGTGCTCGAGCGCCATCGCGCCCTGCGTCACCGTGCCGGTCTTGTCGAGCACCACCGTGTCGACGCGGCGGGTGGACTCCAGGATCTCCGGGCCCTTGATGAGCACGCCGAGCTGTGCGCCACGGCCGGTGCCGACGAGCAGCGCCGTCGGGGTCGCGAGGCCGAGCGCGCAGGGGCAGGCGATGATCAGCACCGCGACGGCGGCGGTGAACGCGAGCTGGGCACCGGCGCCCGCGAGCAGCCAGCCGCCCAGGGTGAGCACGGCCAGGACCAGCACGATCGGCACGAACACCGCGGAGATGCGGTCCGCGAGCCGCTGGACCGGAGCCTTGCCCGTCTGCGCGCGGGACACGAGCCGCCCGATCTGGGCCAGCGTGGTCTCCTCGCCGACGCGCGTGGCGCGCACCAGCAGGTGGCCCGACGTGTTCACCGTGGCACCCGTGACGGCGTCGCCCGGTCCCACGTCCAGCGGTACCGGCTCGCCCGTCAGGAGCGACGTGTCGACGGCGGACGTGCCCTCGACGACCTCGCCGTCGGTGGCGACCTTCTCGCCCGGGCGGACGGTGAACAGGTCGCCGGTACGCAGCGCGGCGACGGCCACGTGCTCCGTGACGTGCGCGCCGTCCTGGCGCGTGACCGGGTGCCCGTCCGGGCCGGTGACGACCCGCTCGGCCTCCTTGGCGCCGAGCTCCAGCAGCGAGCGCAGCGCGTCGCCCGCACGGCGCTTGGACCGGTGCTCGGCATACCGGCCGGCCAGGAGGAACGTGGTCACGACGGCGGCGACCTCGAGGTAGAGCTCGGGCGTGGCCGCGTGCTCGCGCGACGGCAGCAGGGTGACCTGCATCGTCATGCCGATCTCGCCGGCGCCTCCGATCAGGAGCGCCCACAGCGACCAGAGGGTCGCGGCCGCGACGCCGATCGAGACGAGCGTGTCCATGGTCGAGGAGCCGTGGCGGGCGGCGCGCGCCGCCGCGGTGTGGAACGGCCAGGCGCCCCAGGTCACCACGGGCAGGGCGAGGGCGGCCACGACCCACTGCCAGCCGGCGAACTGCCACGGGGGGATCATCGAGAGCAGGACGACGGGGACCGTGAGCACGGCCGCGACGCGCAGCCGGCGGCGCAGATCGTCCCCGCGGTACTCGGTGTGCACGTGGCCGCCGGAGTGGCCCTCGTGCTCGTCGTGCCCCTCGTGCTCGCCATCCGCTGGTGCCACCGAGCGCGAGCCGGTGACGGTCGCCGTGTAGCCGGCGGAGGCGACGGCCTGCAGGAGGTCGGCGTCGGTGACGCCGTCTGGTCGGAGCACGTGCGCGCTCTCGAGCGGCAGGTTCACGGTGGCCTCGACGCCGGGCAGCCGGGTGAGCTTCTTCTCGACCCGGGCGACGCACGATGCGCACGTCATGCCCTGGATGGCGAGGTCCACCTCGGCCTCGGGCCCGGTCTGGGGCATGGTCTGGGGAGTGTGCGTGCTGGGGGTGGTGTTCATGGGTGACTCCTGGATGGTGCGGTGCGGCGGAGGTCACCGGCGACGGGCCGGGATGGCGGCCGTCGGGGTCGGGGCGCCGGCGTCGGCCGGCGCGGCGCGGAGTGCCTGCACGGTCCGACGGCGGTGCGTCGGTGCCGTGGGTCGGCAGGCGGTCCGCGGGGGAGGGGCGCTACTCGCTCGCGCCGAAGCGGTGGGCGGCGGCGTCGTGGGCCTGCTGGCGGCTCGGTGCCTGCTCGGCGTGCTGCTCGCGCAGGGCGTTCGGCTGCACGGTGAGCGACGCGACCTCGTAACCGGCCTCGTCGACGGCGCCCCGCAGGGCCCGCTCGTCGAGCGGCTCGTCGGAGAACACGGTGGCCTCGGACTCTCCGCCGTTGTCGAGCACGATGCTCACGTGCTCGACGCCCTCGACGGACTCGAGCTCGCTGGTCACGTGCGCGACACAGTTGCCGCAGGTCATGCCGGTGACGCCCAGCGTGGTGACGGTGCTCATGGGTGCTCCCTCGGTCGGTGGTGGGTGGGTCAGCTGCGGACGAGGCGGCCGATCGCTGCGGACGCCTCCTTGATCTTGGCGGCGCCGGCATCGTCGGACTCGCGGGCCGCGTCGACGACGCAGTGGCCGAGGTGGTCCTCGACCAGCGCGAGACTGACCGACTGCAGGGCCTTCGTCACGGCGGAGACCTGCGTGAGGATGTCGATGCAGTAGACGTCCTCGTCGATCATGCGCGCGATACCGCGGACCTGGCCCTCGATGCGGCGCATGCGCTTGAGGTAGGCGGCCTTGTCGGAGGCGTAGCCGTGCGGACCATCGTGCGGGCCGGCTGACGCGTCGACGTGCTCTACGGTCTCGGTCATAGGTCCAACATACCCCTGGGGGGTACATTGTCAAGAGGGTGGGGACGGGGGGGGTGAGACGGCCGACGCTGACGCGCGCCACCTCACTTCTTCTTGGACTTCTTGCCCTTCTTGGACTTCTTCTTCGAGTCCTTCTTCGAGCCCTTGTCCTTCTTCGACGACTTCTTCTTGCCGTCCTTCGACCCGTCCTTCGCGGGCGTCGCCGGCTCCTCGGCCGGAGCAGCCGCCTTCTTCTTCGTGGTCCCGGTCGGCGACTCCGCAGCGGCCTTGCCGGCCGGCCTCGCGCCGTCGGCCCCCGCGACCTTCGCCTTGAACCCCGCGCCGACGCGGAAGCGGGGGACGACGGCGGCGGGCACGTCGACCGTGGCACCGGTGCGCGGGTTGCGGGCGGTCCGGGCAGCACGCGCGGTGCTGTCGAACGTGCCGAAGCCGATCAGCGACACGCGCTCACCGGCCGAGACGCCCTCGATGATGGACTCGATCACGGCGTCGACGTGCCGGCGCGCGTCGGCCGGGCTGCTGTCCGTGCGCCGCGCGACGGCTGCCACGAGCTCTGCCTTGTTCATCTGAGGTCACCTTCCGGATGCCGGGCGTGTCCCGGGCATTCAACCGCAGATCAGCGGCCCCCGAAAGGCAGACGCTCGCTCGCCGGGACGGTCTAGGGCCGCGCCGCTGCCGCCGCCCGCGCCCCCGCGGGCAGGGCCTCGAGGATCCGCTCCACCGCGGCGTCGTCGTGCGTGGCCGAGCAGAACCAGGCCTCGAACACGGACGGCGGCAGGTTGACCCCGGCGTCCAGCATCGCGTGGAAGAACGGCTTGTGCCGGAACACGTCCTGGCCCTGGGCGTCCGCGAAGCTCCGCACACCGTCGCGGGCGGCGGCCTCCCCGAAGAACACCGAGAACAGCGACCCGACGCTCTGGACCCGGTGGGGGACGCCCTCGGCGTCCAGCGCATCGCCGAGGGCGCCGGAGACGGCGGAGGCCACCTCGGCCACGCGGGCGTAGACGGCGTCGTCGGCGAGGCGCAGCGTGGTCAGGCCCGCAGCCACGGCCACCGGGTTCCCGGACAGCGTGCCTGCCTGGTAGACGGGGCCGGTCGGCGCGAGCCGATCCATGATCGCGGCCGGGCCGCCGAGCGCCGCCACGGGCATCCCGCCACCGACGACCTTGCCGAAGGTGAACAGGTCCGGCGTCCAGACGTCGCCGGCGTCCCGGCCCGCGTTCTCGAAGCCCCAGTACCCGGCCTCGGACACCCGGAACCCGGTCAGCACCTCGTCCAGGATGAGCAGCGCCCCGTGCTCGGCGGTGATCCGCCGCAGCCCGGCGTTGAACCCGTCCGACGGCGGCACCACGCCCATGTTGGCGGGCGCGGCCTCCGTGATCACCGCGGCGATGCGCGCCCCGTGCGCGGCGAACGCCGCCTCGACGGCGTCCAGGTCGTTGTACGGCAGCACGAGCGTCTCGGCGGCGGAGGCCTCGGTGACCCCGGCGGACCCGGGCATCGACAGGGTCGCGACGCCGGAGCCGGCCTCGGCGAGCAGGGAGTCGACGTGCCCGTGGTAGCACCCGGCGAACTTGATGACGAGCGGTCGCCCGGTGACGCCGCGGGCGAGGCGGATCGCCGTCATCGTCGCCTCGGTCCCCGTGGAGACCAGGCGGACCCGCTCGGCGGCCGGGACCCGCCGTCGGACCTCCTCGGCGAGATCGACCTCGGCGACCGTGGGCGCCCCGAACGACAGCCCGTGAGCGGCGGCCTCCTGCACGGCGGCGACCACCTCGGGGTGGGCGTGGCCCAGCAGCGCCGGGCCCCACGACCCCACCAGGTCCACGTACTCGCGTCCCGCGACGTCGGTCACGTACGCGCCGCGGGCGCTCGCGAGGAAGCGGGGGTCGCCGCCGACGGAGCCGTACGCCCGGACCGGAGAGTTCACCCCGCCCGGGATCGCGGCCTGGGCGCGCAGGAATGCCTCGTGGTTGTCGGTTCCGGTCACTTGATCCACTCCGCAATCTCCAGGGCCCAGTAGGTGAGGATGATGTCCGCGCCGGCGCGCTTGATGCCCAGCACCGACTCCAGGACGGACGCTCGTCGGTCGATCCAGCCGTTGGCGGCCGCGGCCTCGATCATCGCGTACTCGCCGGACACCTGGTAGGCGGCCACCGGCACGTCGGACCGGTCGGCGACGCCGCGCAGCACGTCGAGGTAGGAGCCGGCGGGCTTGACCATGACGACGTCGGCGCCCTCGGCGAGGTCGAGGTCCGCCTCGCGCAGCCCTTCGCGGGCGTTGGCGGCGTCCATCTGATAAGTCCGCCGGTCGCCCTGCAGCGCTGAGTCGACGGCCTCGCGGAACGGCCCGTAGAACGGGCTGGCGTACTTGGCGCTGTAGGCGAGGATCGCCACGTGCTCGAACCCGGCGTCGTCGAGCGCGTCGCGGATCACCGCGACCTGGCCGTCCATCATGCCCGACGGCGAGACGACGTCCGCGCCGGCCTTCGCCTGCGCGACGGCCATCGTCGCGTACCGCTCGAGCGTCGCGTCGTTGTCCACCACGGCCGTGCCGTCGGGACCGTCCGTCAGCACGCCGCAGTGCCCGTGGTCGGTGAACTCGTCCAGGCAGGTGTCCGCCATGACGACCGGGCCGGGCCGCCCGTCCTGCTCGACGGCGGCGACCCCCTCGCGCGCGATCCGGAGGCCACGCTGCAGGATGCCGTCCGGCGCCTCCGCCTGGGTGCCGCGGGCGTCGCGCACGGCCGGGATGCCGAACAGCATCACCCCGCCGAGCCCTGCCCGCGCGGCCGCCGCGACGGCGTCGCGCAGGGTGTCCTCGGTGTGCTGCACCTGGCCGGGCATGGAGCTGATCGGCACCGGCTCGGTGATGCCCTCCTTGACGAAGAGCGGCAGCACCAGGTCGGCCGCGTGCAGCCGGTGCTCGGCGACGAGGCGCCGCACGCGGGGCGTGGCGCGCAGCCGTCGTGGCCGGTAGACGATCCCCGAGGTGCTCATGGTTCTCCTTCGCAGGCGGTGGTGACGGCGACGGCGAGCGCCGCGTCGGTGGGGTGGTCGGCGACGGCGGCGACCCTCAGCCCGGCGTCGCGCGCGGCCTCGGCGCTGGGCCGGCCGATCGCCACCACGGGTGTGCCGGTGCCGTGCTGCTGGGCGATCTCGCGGGCCACGGAGCCGGAGGTCACGACCACGATGTCATAGCGGGCACCCGCGACGTCGGCGGGCAGCTCGCTGCGGACGGTGCGGTAGGCGGTGACGACGTGCGGGGTCCACCCGAGGGCCGTCAGCCCGTCCCGCAGCGTGGGTCGCGCCAGGTCCCCGAGGGGCAGCAGCACCCGGGAACCGGGGCCGGGCGCCGCCGGGAAGGCGGCCACGAGGCCGTCGGCCGATGCCTCGTCGTCGGGCACGAGGTCGGTGATGATCCCGGCGTCAGCCAGGGCGCGCACCGTGGCGGGTCCGACGGCGGCCCACCGCACGGGAGCGTCGGCGAGCGTCACGCCGGCGTCACCCCGGGGGTGGCCCTGCGCCGCCGTGAGCGCGCCGACGGCGTTGACGCTGGTGATCACGACCCAGGCGTACCGGCCAGCGACGACGTCGGCGACCGCCGTCGCGAGCGCCGCGCCGTCGTCGGCCGGTGCTCGCTCGATCACGGGGGCGACCGTCACCGCGGCGCCCTGACGGCGCAGGAGGTCGGCCAGCCCGGCGGCGCGTGCGGGGGAGCGGGGCAGCAGGACGGAGCGCCCGGTCAGGTCGGTCACGCCCCCTCCGGGTCGTCCGTCCCGGTGGGGGTCCGCGCGGGCTGCGGCGGGGCGGGCTCGGCGGGTGAGAGCGGGGCGAGGCGGGCCGCGCCGTCGGACAGCAGGCGCTCGGCGACACGGACGCCGAGAGCGTAGGCGGCCTCGTCGGCCGCGGCGAGCGCCGTCGTCGGGGAGATCTCGACGCGGGCGGTGTGCTTGAGCTGCTCCGTGCCGTCGAGGGAGGCGACGACGGCGGACAGCACCAGCGCTCCCTCCTCCAGCCGCGCCCAGGCGCCGATCGGTGCGGCGCAGCCGGCTTCGAGGCGGGCCAGGACGCCGCGCTCGGCGGTGACCGCGACCCGCGTGGGGCGGTGGTCGAGCGCGGCGAAGGCCTCGGCGAGCGCGGGAGCGACGCCGTCGTCCGGCGCCAGGTCGGCGCTGCGCGCCTCCACGGCGAGCGCGCCCTGACCCGGGGCGGGGGCGACGACGAGCGGGTCGAGCACCTCGCTGACCACCTCGGTGCGGTGCAGGCGGGTGAGCCCGGCGAAGGCGAGCACCACGGCGTCGAGGTCGGGCTCGGGGCCCAGCGCGCGGGCGAGCCGGGTCTCGACGTTGCCGCGGATGTCGACGATCTCCAGGTCGGGCCGGGCGGCCTGGAGCTGCGCGGCGCGGCGCGGCGAGCCGGTCCCGACGCGACCGTTGCGCGGCAGCGTGTCGAGCGTGCGTCCGTCGCGCGCGCACAGGGCGTCCCGCGGGTCCTCGCGCTCCGGGGTGACGTACGTCAGGCCGGGCGCGGGCGTGGTCGGCAGGTCCTTGAGCGAGTGGACGGCGACGTCGCACCGCCCGGTGCCGAGCGCGTCGCGCAGCGCGGTGACGAACACACCGGTGCCGCCGAGGGAGGCGAGGGAACCGGTCTTGACGTCCCCCTCGGTCTTGATGCGGACGAGCTCGACCGGGCGGTCGAGGAGCTCCTCCAGCCGGCGCGCGACGATCCCGGACTGGGTGGTCGCCAGCGCGCTGCCGCGGGTGCCGAGACGCAGGGGGGCGGATGCGGAGGTGGTCACCGCTCCATTGTCACGCATGTGCGCGGTGCGGCGGGAGCGCGGAGGGCAGGGAGCACGGGGACGCCCGGTGAGCTGGAACGCGGTGCCCGGTCAGAAGGGCGGGAGGTCTGCGGTGGTGGGCAGGGTTCCGCGCGGCACCGAACCGTGCCGGGTGGCGACGACGCCACCGTCCGGACAGGTCGTGTGGCGCCGGCCGGTGGGCGAGGTCCACTCGAGGTGCCCGTTGAGGCCGAGGCTGTGGGCGGATGCGGAAGCGGATGCAGGTGTGGGCGTGGTCGGACTGCTGCCCGGTGTCCCGGGCCGACTGCCGGGTGGCGGTCTGTGCCGCACCGTCCAGCCGGCCTGGTGCTTGAGCACGTGGTGGTGGCGGCACAGGTGGGCCAGGTTGTCCGCGCCGGTGGTTCCGCCGTCGGCCCACGCCGTGGAGTGGTCGAGGTCGGACCGGACCGCGGGCACGGTGCACCCCGGGAAGCGGCAGGTGGCGTCGCGCCGTGCGAGCTCGGCCTTGAGTGCCGACGGGGCGGTGTAGCTCTCCCGACCGACGGAGAGCGGGATGCCCGACTCGGGGTGGGTCAGCACCCGCCGCAGCGAGGGAGCGAGAGCGGCGAGCTCACGGGCCGTGTCCGGCGCGATGGGCACGTGACCGTCCAGGTCTGCCGGGATGTCGGAGACGCCCAGCAGAGTGAGGACCGGCACGGTCACCGCCACCTGCGGGCGGATGTTCCGCGCGATCGCCGCGATGCTCGGCACAGGGCGCGTGAGGGCCGGGTCCTGGGCGGGAGGACGCGGCGCTGCGGAGGCAGGCAGGGCGGGCACCGCGCTCTGGTCCAGGGTGCCGTCGTCGAGCAGCAGGGCCGCCAGGGCGTCCGCGCGACCCTGCGAGACGGTCAGGCTGTCGGTCTCGGCGTGGAGCGCCGTCGCCGTGCGGGTCAGCCGGTCGTACGCCGCGTGCGCGTGCGTCGCCGGCAGGTGCGCCGTGAGCCAGGCCATGCCGTCACGGCCGTCGTCGAGGTAGACCGCGCGATGTTCTGACGCCTTGGCGGCCCGGACCTCGACCGGCTCGGGATGGATGTTCTCGCGGGCACGCCGTGCACGGGCGTCCACCTGGGCGGGCGTGCCCGTGGCCAGGACGGGGGCCACCGAGGCCTCGACGCGTCGGGCGTCGGCCGGCTCGAGATCGGCGAGGTGGCGCGCCACGCGGGCCGCGTGCGCCCAGGAACACCGCCCGGCGGCGAGCGCGGCGAGCGACCGTGGAGCCTTGCGGCGCAGGGTCTGCGCGTGGTCGCACAGATTCGCGGCGGCGTGCTCGCCCAGGTGCAGCGTGGTCCCGACCTCCGCGACGACCGCCCGCCGGGCGAGCTCGCGTCGTCGGGCGGATGAGGTGCGCCGCAGGTGCGGGTCGTCGGCGTCGAGCACAGCCCTCTCGGCGTGCTCGGACAGGTCGGCGATGTCGGCGAGCAGCGCGGCTCGCCGACCCTCCAGAGCATTGATCTCGGCCTGCGCCGCGCTCAGATCCGACAGCAGGGCGTCCAGGCGCGCGAGCGTCGCATCCTCGCCGGTGGCTCGCGGCCGGGCGGCGGGTGCCGTACCGGTTGCTGTCCCGGGTGGCGCGTCACCCGACCTCGCTGTCATGCCTCGATCCTACCAGTCGTCGAACGTGTGTTCTAGTGGTTCCGCCTGGTCATCGACACCCGTCCGGGATCATGAGACGTCTCTCACGGTGCTGCCACCGTTACCTCATGGAGCGTTCCTAACGTGCGAGGCACGTCGCCGCACAGCGCATCCCGCGCCCGCGGCCCTCTCACCAGGAGCACCTGAGATGAAGAGCAGAATCGTAGGAACGATCGCCGCACTGGGTCTGGCGCTGGCGAGCGTCGGCATCGGAGCGGGAGCGGCGCAGGCCGACGACGACGACCGGGTCAGCTGCACGGGGTACGCCTCGAAGAACGCGCAGTACCGGGTGACGCTCGCGGAGCGCGACGACGACCGGATGCGGGCGGCCATGTCGGTCGACGCCAAGAAGTCCGGTCAGCGGTGGACCGTCACGGTGTACCGCAACGGCAACAAGGCCTACCGGACCACCAAGCGCGCGAACAGCAAGGGCAACATCTCCGTGGCCAAGGCGCTGCGTGGTGACGACGACGACCGGTTCCGGTTCGTCGCCGTCTCGAAGAGCGGTCAGCGTGCCGCCCGCACGATCGAGCTCGACGACGACCTCGAGTGCCGCAGCGGCAAGGGTTCGAAGGGCAGCCGGTACGGGTACTCGGTCGCCGAGGTCGGCGACGACCGGGCCAAGGCGCAGATCCGCATCAACGGTCCGAAGAAGAACGCCCGCTGGACGGCGACGTTCTACCGCGACGGTAAGAAGGTCGGCTCGACCACGAAGAAGGCGAACAAGTACGGCAACGTCACGCTCGGCAAGAAGTTCCGCGCGGACGACGACCGCGTGAAGGTGGTGGCGAAGTCCTCGACGGGCGAACGGATCACGCGCACCGTCGACCTCGACGACTGACGTCTCGCGCTCCGCCCCCGGGTGAGCCCTCCGTGGCACTCCCGGGGGCGGAGCGTCGCCGCGTGAGACCCTGAGCCCCATGCCTGTGCGCTTCGAAGAGCTCGACTTCCAGGTCACGCCGATGGGGGAGATCAGCCTGCGCCGACGCTACGACCCGGCGGCGAAGCAGGACGTGTACGAGGTGCGGCTGGGGGACGAGTACCTCATGTCCAGCCTCTTCACGGTGGCGGAGCGCGAGCTCGCCACCCTGGCGCTCGCGATGCTCCCGGCTGCCGACGCGCCCGCCGACCTGCGCGTGCTGGTCGGCGGCCTCGGGCTCGGCTACACCGCGCTCGCCGCGCTGGCCGACCCCCGGGTCGCCGACCTGACCGTCATCGAGTTCTCGGAGCCCGTCCTGGACTGGCACCGCCGCGAGCTGCTGCCGGACGCCGCGGGCCTCGCCACCGACCCGCGCTGCCGGCTGGTCCAGGGCGACTTCTTCCGGAGAATCCGTGGCGAGCCCCAGGTCCGGTACGACGCGATCCTGCTGGACATCGACCACAGCCCGCAGCACGTCCTGCACCCCAGCCATGCGGCGTTCTACGACGCGGACGGGCTGCGGGCGATGGCTCGGCACCTGACCGACGGCGGTGTGTTCGCCCTCTGGTCGGACGACCCGCCGGAGGCGGCTTTCAGGTCGATGCTGGGCCGGGTGTTCGCCGAGCACTCCGCGCACCCGGTCGCATTCCCCAACCCGATCACGGGGGGCGAGTCCAGCAACACCGTCTACCTGGCCCGCGGCGTCCGGTAGTCCCTCACAGGGCCGACCGCACCCCGGTGTGCGTGAAGTCGTCCCCGACGTACAGCAGCTCGTCGCGGCGTTCGGCCGCCAGGGCGTACGTGAAGCAGTCGCCCAGGTTCAGGCGCGCCGGGTGACCGGTGCCCTTGCCGAAGTCCCGATAGGCGTCCCGGGCGATCCTCGCCTGGGCGGCGGTGAAGGGGGCGACCTCGACCTGCCACTCGGCCAGCAGCGCGTCGAGCCGCCGGGCGTGCTGGGGAGCGAGCCGGCCGACGACGATCCCGAGCTCGGCGAGGGTGGCCGCGGACATGGCCGCCGGGCGGTCGATCAGGAGATCGACGATCTGGTCCGCCTCGCGCTCGCTCAGGAACACGGCGACCACCGCCGACGTGTCGACGATCATGCGGGCATCCCCGCGTCGTCGTAGAGGTCGGCGTCCGACCCGCGCAGCGCTGCTCGGTCCGTCTCGGTGAGCTCGGCCCGCAGGTCGCCGAGCAGCCGGTCGACCCGCTCCTGGCGCGCGGCGCGCTCGCCGGCCTCGTCGTCCCGTTCCGCGAGCAGCTCGTCCAGCCGCCGCTGCACCGCCTCCTCGACGGCGCTCGTCTGCGACGCGCCGGTCAGCTCGGCGAGCCGACGCACCAGCGCGTGCGTCCGCTCGTTCTTGATGTTGAGACTCATGGTAGAAGTCTACCTCGGGATGGTAGATATATGTCCGGAGGGTCGGCTCGTCGCCTCGTGCGCGGAGATCCGTGCGGCTACAGCCCGTTGACCGCCGCCTGGGCGTGCGCCACGATCGCGGCCAGCCCGGTGCCGGCGACCCAGCCGCCCGTCACGGCGAGCCCCGGCACCTGCCCGACGGCGGCGCTCAGCGCGGTGACGTCGGCCCGGTAGGCGGGGGTCGGCGGGGGCAGGGCGCCGTCCCAGCGTTGCAGCAGGTGGTCTCGGACACGGCCGGTCAGCGGCACGCCGAGGAGCACGGAGGCGTCCCGGGCTGCCTCGTCGGCGGTGGGGGGCACCGTCTCGCTGCCGATGCGCCCGTAGGAGAGCCGCACCACGTGCATCCCCTCACCGGCGGCGGCCCGCACGCGCGCGGCCAGCCACGGCCACTTGGCGGTCGAGTGCGTCAGGGCCTTGGCGCGCACGTCGGCGGCTCCGGGCGCGACGAGCATCCCGGACCCGCGCGGGGCGGCGTCCAGCGCGGGGGCGTCGACCAGCAGCGTCGCGAGCCGCACGTCGGCGCCCGCCTCCGGGGTGGGGACGACGTCGGTCCACGGTGCGAGCAGCGGCCCGACGGCGGGCGTGGTGACCACGAGGCGCGGTGCCGTGACGGTGTGCAGCGACCCGCGGCCGCCGGCGACCCCCGCGGCGGTGGCGCGCGAGCGCACGACCCAGCCGCCGTCGTCGGCCTGCTCGATGCCCACGACCTCCTGGCCGAGCCGCAGCGCGGTGTGGATGGGGCCGGTCGCGTCGGTGACCGGGGTGTCGGTCCAGATCTCGGCGCTCGCGGCGATCTGCCCGGCGAGCGCCTCGACGACGGCGTGCATCCCGCCGTCGATGCCGCGGACGGCCGAGCCGGCGGGCGCGGTGGCCCGCAGCGCGCCGACGGCGCGCGTGAGGGAGCCCTCGACGGTGAACCGGTCCATCAGGCCGGGGGCCACGGACCGTACCGAGAGCCGGTCGAGCGGGGCCGAGTGCACGCCGGTGGCGACCGGGGCGACGAGCCGGTCGGTGGCCCGGACGCCGAGGCGGGCGCGCACCAGGGAGCCGAGGTCGTCCGCGTCGGCGCCGACGGACCGGGGCAGCACCCGGTCGAGGGAGGCGCGCAGCACGCCGGGCCAGCCGATGGCGCGGCGCACGTCGGCGGCCCACGGTTCGGCGGGGATGCCGAGCACGCCCGCCCCCGGCAGGGGGAACGCGCGGCCGGCGGCGTACCCCCAGGCGGACAGGGGTGCGGGTTCGACGACGTCGAGCCCCAGCTCCTGCGCGAGCTCGCCGACGGCGGTGCCCCGGGCGGCGAAGGCTTCGGCACCGAGGTCGACGGGGACGCGCGGCAACGACTCGAACGCGCCGCCGCGCACGGGCCCGCCGAGCCGGGTCGACGCCTCGAGCACCACGGTGCGCAGCCCGCGCTCGATGAGCGTGCGCGCGGCGACCAGCCCACCGATGCCGCCGCCGACGACGACGGCGTCGACCTGCTGGCTCACAGCGAGTGGACGAGCTCGACGACGCGCGTGAGCACCGTCGGGTCGGTGGTCGGCGGCACCCCGTGGCCGAGGTTCACCACGTGCGCGCGGGCCGTGGCGCCTCGCGCGACGACGTCACGGACGTGCGCCTCCAGCGCCTCCCACGGTGCCGCGAGCAGGGCGGGGTCGATGTTGCCCTGCACCGGCACGTCGCCGCCGAGCAGGGCGGCGGCCTCGTCCAGAGGCGTGCGGTAGTCGACCCCCACGGTGGCGTGGGCGAACCCGGCGTCGCGCAGCACGTCGCGCATGGCGGGCAGCAGGTGCCCGGTGCCGGTGCCGAAGTGGATGCCGGGCGCGCCGAGCGTCGCCACGTGCCGCAGGGCACGGGTGGACGACGGCGCCACGTGCGCCGCGTAGTCGGCGAGCGACAGGGAACCCGCCCAGGAGTCGAAGAGCTGCACGGCGCTCGCGCCGGCCAGCACCTGGGTGCGCAGGAACCGCCCGGTCAGGTCGGCGGTCCACTCGGTCAGCCGGCGCCAGGTCTCGGGGTCGGCGTGCATGAGGGTGCGGGCGGCGAGGTGGTCGCGGCTGGGCCGCCCCTCGACGAGGTAGGCGGCGAGGGTGAACGGCGCACCGCCGAACCCGATGAGCGGTGTCGAGGCGGCACCGTCGGACAGCCCCGCGACGGTGCGCTCCACCGCCTCTGCGATCGGTGCGAGCGTGGCGTCGTCGAGGTCGCGGGAGACGAGCTCGTCGATGTCGGCAGCCGTCCGGTAGGGGCGGTCCATGACCGGCCCGACGCCGGAGACGATCTCGACGTCCACGCCGGCCAGCTTGAGGGGCACGACGATGTCGCTGAAGAAGATCGCGGCGTCGACGCCGTGGCGGCGGACCGGCTGCAGCGTGATCTCGGCCGCGAGGTCGGGCCGGAGGCAGGACTCCAGCATCCCGACACCCTGTCGCACCTCGCGGTACTCGGGCAGGGACCGGCCGGCCTGCCGCATGAACCACACGGGTGTCCGCGGCGGGCGGTCTCCACGCAGCGCGCTGACCAGCGAGGACTGTGCCGTACGTCCGTCGACGAGGGGGTGGGAGGCGGGCAGGTCGCTGACGTTCACCGTGGGGGATGTCACGGTCAACAATTCTGCCTTGAGGGAGCACAGATCATAAAGTGGGGGCACTGTGGTACTCCTCTCTCTCACCGCCTCCCACCACGAGCTGGACCTCGACGCCCTCGAGCGACTGTCCACCGGCTCGATGTCCGTGGGGCGAACGGTCGTGGGCACGTGCCGGCCCGTGCAGGGCACGGTGGTCATCTCGACGTGCAACCGGTTCGAGCTCTACCTGGACGTCGACGCTCCGCTCGACGGCGACACGGTCCGCCACGCCACACGCCACGTCGCGGAGCTCGTGGCCGAGTCCTCCGGGGTGTCCACGGACGTCGCCGCGGGCTCGTTCACGGTCCGCACGGGCCCCGAGGTCGCCGAGCACCTGTTCACGGTGGCCGCGGGCCTGGACTCGATGGTGGTGGGCGAGCGGGAGATCGCGGGGCAGGTGAAGCGCGCGCTCGCGGAGTCGCGGGCCGACGGAACCACCTCCAAGACGCTCGAGCTGCTCTT
Organism: uncultured Isoptericola sp.; assembly: GCA_947497265.1. Lineage (GTDB taxonomy): Bacteria > Actinomycetota > Actinomycetes > Actinomycetales > Cellulomonadaceae > Isoptericola > Isoptericola rhizosphaerae. The sequence continues at coordinate 29,420 of CANMFP010000003.1, read as the reverse complement.
CCAGACGGCGTCGCGCACCTCCAAGCAGGTGGGACGCTCGACGTCGCTGGGCGGGGCCGGGCGGTCCCTCGTGTCGGTCGCGCTCGACCTGGCCGGCCGGTCGATGCGTCCGTACCCGGTGGCCCGCGCCGTCATCATCGGCACCGGCGCGTACGCGGGCGCCACGGTGGCGGCGCTGCGGGCCCGCGGCTGCGACGACATCCGGGTGTACTCCCGCTCCGGCCGGGCGGAGGCGTTCGCGGCGTCGCACGGCACGGGTGCCGTCGGCGTCGAGCCCGAGGCGCTCGTCGAGGCCCTGGGGGACGCCGACGTCGTGGTGTCTTGCTCGGGCGCGCGCAGCGGGCGGTCCGGCGCGGCGCCGGACGACGCGGAGGCCTCGTTGGCCTACGTCCTCGACGCCGCCTCGGTGGCGCGGGCGCGGGAGCGCGCCGCCGCCCGAGCGGGCGACGAGCCGGAGCCCGACGCCCTCGTGATCCTCGACCTCGCGCTGCACCGCGACGTGGAGCCTGCGGCCGCGGACGTCGAGGGCGTGCTGCTGTACGACCTGGCGTCGCTGATGGCGCACGCCCCGGCGACCGAGCGCGCCGTCGTCGACGAGGCCGGGGCGCTGGTGGCCCGGGCCGCGGCGCGGTTCGAGGAGACTCGACTGGGTCGCGCCGCGGACGCGGCCGTCGTCGCGCTGCTCGACGAGGCGGAGCGGGAGGTCGCGGCAGTGGTGGAGACCGCGGTCGAGCGGCTGGCCGACGAGCTGGCGCCCCACGGGCAGCAGCCCACGGCGTCGGACCGGGACGAGATCGCCCGGTCGGCGCGCCGGCGGGTGCACGCCGCGCTGCACGGCCGCATCGTCGCGGCCCGCGCGACGGCCCTGGCCGAGGCGCGGGCGGCGGAGGCCGCCGTCGTCACGGGCGCGGAGAGCGCGCTGCGCAGCGTTCCGGCCGTCGATCGAACCGCCCCCGATTGAGTTTTTGTCGGGCTATGTCGCGCGGTTCCGTCACTCCGTGGCTAGCGTGATGTGACAGAGGTCGTGGATGCGGCTTCTGATCATCCTCGCGGACCGGAAGGACACGCACGATGGACGATTTCTGGAGTTATGTCTGGCTGCTTCTCTGGATCTTCCTCTTCATGGCGTACCTCATCGTCTTGTTCCAGATCATCACGGACCTGTTCCGGGACCACCGGCTGAGCGGTTGGTGGAAGGCGCTGTGGGTCGTCCTGCTGATCTTCGCGCCGATGATCACCGCGCTGGTCTACCTGATCGCCCGCGGGCGCGGCATGGCCGAGCGCAGCACGGCGGCGGCGAAGGACGCCAAGGCCGCCACCGACGACTACATCAAGACGGTCGCCGGCTCGCCCGCCGAGCACATCGCGTCGGCGAAGCGGCTGCTCGACGACGGGACCATCACCCCGCAGGAGTTCGAGGCGCTCAAGGCCAAGGCGCTCGCCTGACCTGACGGGCGGCGCCGCCCGGCTCACCAGCGCGGCGCGTCGCCGCCCCAGGGCCGGGCCGGCGCCGGGTAGTCGTCGACCGGCAGCGCCGGGCGCGCGGATCGCACGCGGCCGTGGGTCACCGTGGTGCCCGACGGCGGGAGCGTGGCCGGGGGATGGCCCGGCTCCCGGCCGGGCGTGTCCAGGAGCCAGGCGGCCGTGCGGGCGAGCGCGACCGTCACGTCCCGGCCGCGGCCGTCCCGGGCCCGCCCGGCGAGGGCGTCGACGACCCCGGCGGCGAGCAGGTACCCGGTGGCGTGGTCGAGGGCCTGCGCGGGGAGCGCGCCCGGGGTGACGCCGTCGGCCGACTCGAGCAGCGCGACACCGCTGGCCGCCTGCACGATCGAGTCGAACCCGCGCCGTCCCGCCCACGGGCCGCCGGCGCCCCACGCCGAGACACGAGCGTGCACCGCGCCGGGCGGCAGGCGCAGGCCGTGGGCCTCGATGGCGCCCGGCCGGTAGCCGGTGACCAGCACGTCGGCGCGGTCCAGCAGCTCCTGGGCGCGCGCGTGGTCGTCCCGGCGGCGCAGGTCGAGCAGCGTGGACCGCTTACCCTGCCCGGTATCGAGGTGCTGGGCGGGGATCTCGGCCGGCTCCGGCGGGTCGACGCGCAGCACTTCGGCGCCGAGCAGCGCCAGCGTGCGGGTGCCGACCGGGCCGGCGATCACCCGCGTCAGGTCCAGCACGCGCGCGCCGGCGAAGGGCGTGGCGGCCCGGGCCGGCCGGGCGTCCGCCCGGGGGGTCGTGGCCACGAGGGGGCCGACGGCGGCGGCCCGGCCGGGTGCGCTCGCTCGCCACTCGCGCTCCGACCGCACCCGGACGGCGATGGCCCCCGCATCGGCCGCCGCGTCCTCGACGTCCTGGGCGGAGCGCTGTGCGAGGCGGGCGGCGAGGTCGTCCCGCGGGGCGCCGTCGGGCAGGTCCAGGAGGTGCAGTAGCCGCGCGCGGTGGTGCGGGTAGTTGGCGTGGGTGCGGACCCAGCCGTCGGCGGTGCGGAAGAACCCGGAGTGCGGGGCGAACCCGGCCCAGGGCTCGCCGTCGATCCGCAGGAGGCGGTCCGAGGCGAAGGCGGCGGCGACACGTGCGGGATCGAGCGGGGCGTCCACGAGCGGCCCGGCGACCCCGGCGCGGCGGGCGGCGGCACGCAGTTCCTCGAGCGCGGTGCGGGCGAGGTCGGCGACGGGCAGCGTCGCGGCGAGCCACTCCATGGTCGGCAGCCTAGGGCGTGTGCCGTCAGGGCACGAGGAGCCACCGCCCCCGCTGGCCGCCCGCCGTCCGCCGGTCGTACGCGGCCGCCGCCTGGTCGAGCGACACCTCGCCCGCCACGCGCACCTCGAGGACCCCGTCGCGGCTGAGCCCGAGCAGCTCGGCCAGGCGCTCGCCGTCGGCCCGCACGTTCACCGCCGCGACGGAGATGCCGCGCTCGGGCGCGACCGGGGCGGGCGGGAGCACGCCGACGAAGGCACCCCCGTCGCGTGCGGCGACGATCGCGCCCTCCTGCAGCGCGGCGGCGTCGAAGACGGCGTCGAAGTCCGGTCCCGGCATGTCGGTGACGGTGTCGGCGGCCCCCGCCCGGCGGAGGAAGTCCTCGTCGGCCGCCCGGGCGAGGCCGGTCACGCGCCAGCCGCTCCGTGCGGCGAGCGCGACGGCGTACCCGCCGACGCCACCGGCGGCTCCGGTGACGAGCAGGGTGCGCCCCTCGGCGGGGCCGAGCAGGTCGAGCCCCTGTGCCGCGGTGAGCGCGTTGAGCGGGACCGAGGCGGCCCCGGCCGGGTCGAGGCCGGCCGGGACGACGGCGGCCGCGGCGGCGGGCACGGTGGCGACGTCCGCATGGGCGCGGACGGGTGCGGAGCGGTCCTCGTGCAGGGCGGCGACGACGTCACCGACGGTCAGGTCCGTCACCGCGGCACCGACGTCGGTCACCGTGCCGACGAGGTCGTAGCCGAGGCCGACGACGTCGGGCAGGTCGAGCAGGGACCGGGCGGCGCCGCTCGCGACCCAACCGTCGGCAGGGTTGACGGCGGCCGCGCGGACGGCGACCCGGATCTCGTCGGGCGCCAGGGGCTCCGGGGACGTCTCCTGGAGGACGGGGGTGTTGTTGCCGGTACGGGCGACGAGTGCACGCATCGTGAAGGTTCCTCTCGCGGTGGGGGTGAGTGACGACCTCAGCCTCGCCGAGGCGCTCTCCGGGAGGAAGAAGGCACCTCAAAGTACGGTAGGCACCCGCAGGTAACTCACGGGAGGTTCCATGGCCACCACGACCGCCGTCCAACGGAAGCAGCGGGCCAAGGAGGCGTACGACGCCTACCTCGCGAGCTGTCCCAGCCGCCGGCTGCTGGACCGGATCTCCGACAAGTGGGTCACCCTCGTCCTCGCCGCGCTGCGCGACGGCCCGCTGCGGTACTCCGAGCTGGCCGCCCGCATCGCCGGGGTCAGCCAGAAGATGCTCACGCAGACGCTCCGCTCGCTGGAGCGCGACGGGCTCGTCACGCGCGAGGTCACGCCGTCGGTCCCCGTGCGGGTCGACTACGCCCTGACCCCGCTGGGTGACTCGCTGCGCGAGCGCATCACCCTCCTCAAGGAGTGGGCGGAGCACCACATGGCGGATGTCGACGCCGCGCGAGCGCGCTACGACGCGGACCGGCCCTGACAGCTCCCCGACGGGTAACGGTGCGGTGTGCCCGCGAGCGGCCGCACGCCGTTAGGATCGGCGCATGGCCAAGACCGCTGAATTCGTGCTGCGTCCGTTCGAAGGGCTCCCGGGGGAGGCCGACTGGGTCTCGATGCGGGAGATCGTGCCCTCGGCGACCGCGCCGGCCCGCACCGTCGACGCGCACGGCGGCCGCGACGTCGTCGTCGCCACCGTGCTGCCGGGCGGCTGGGCCGCGCTGCACCGCGAGGACGGCACCGTCCTGCTCGCCGTGCAGGGTGTGCTCAGCTCCGACGACATCAGCCGCTCGCTGGCGGGTGCGCTGCTCGCGGCGATCGAGGCCGAGCCGGGCACGGGAGTCCTGCCCGAGCAGCTCGACGTCACCGCGGACACCCCGCGCCTGCAGGACGTGCTGGACTCCTCGGTGCCGTTCGAGGTCACGGTCCACGAGGGCTACGACTACTGGATGGACTCCTCGGCGGAGATGACCGCCGAGATCAAGGAGGGTCTCGAGGAGGCCGCCGAGCAGACCGTCCCCACGGTCAAGGTCGAGGGTGTGGACTCCGCGTACTGGTGCCGCATGAGCCGCGAGTTCGTGCGGTGGGCGCGCACCGAGGACGAGGACCGTGTGGTCGACGCCATCGCCCGCCTCCACGCGAAGCGGGACTCCGGCCTGGCCGGCGGCAAGTTCCTGGGGATGTTCCGCGCCTGCGGCCTCGTGGTGCCGGTGTGGGAGCTGCCTCGCGGCACCGAGGCGGACGAGCTGACCGAGCCGATCCAGGACCTGTCGACCCGGTTCGAGGCGGCGCTCGCCGTCGACGCACCGCTGGACCCGAACGAGCGGCGCGCCCGGGCGGGCATCATCTCCCGCCAGGTGACCCTGCGCTGACCCGCACAGAAACTTCACCCGGTGACCCCCGACCTCTCCCTGCGGCGGGCAGGTTCCCGCCCTACCGTGGGAGTAGGATTCTGAGGGAAGTTCTTTGCACTTCCGATCCCGGCGTGTCGCGCCGAGGATCACATCGACGATCGTGGCTGTGACGGCCGCACAGGCAGGGAGCTGTGAACGCGGACCAAGGGGCAACACGGACGAGCCGTGAGCCGATGCCCGGCGAGACGGCGGTGAACCCGGGGGCACGCCGACCGAGCATGCCCGTGGCCAAGACACCACGGCCGCCCACCGCCCGTGGCGGCCGGAGCGTCCAGCGCGTCGCGGTCGTGATCCCTGCGAAGGACGAGTCCGAGCGGATCGCGGCGACCGTCCGGTCCGCCCGTGCCATCCCGCACGTCGACCTCGTGCTCGTGGTGGACGACGGGTCCGAGGACGACACCCAGCACGTCGCGCGCGACGCCGGAGCAGTGGTCGTGCGGCACTCCCACAACCGGGGCAAGGCCGCCGCGATGGAGACGGGGGCCGCCGTCGTCGCCATGCGGGACGCCGACGGCCGGGCACCGCGGCTGCTGCTCTTCATCGACGGCGACCTGGGCGACACCGCCGTCAACACCGCCCCGCTCGTCAGCCCGGTGCGCGAGGGCGTCGCCGACCTCGCCATCGCGCTGCTGCCCACGCAGAAGGGCGCCGGCGGACGCGGCATCGTGGTCGGTGCCGCACGGCGCGCCATCCACCGGCTCACCGGCTGGAGCCCGACTCAGCCGCTGTCCGGGATGCGCTGCCTGACGCGGGACGCGTTCGAGGCCGCCACCCCGCTGGCGCACGGCTGGGGGGTCGAGACCGGGATGACGATCGACCTGCTGCGGGCGGGCTACGTCGCCGTCGAGGTGCCCTGCGACCTGCGGCACCGGCCGTCGTCGAACGACCTGGCCGGCCAGCTCCACCGTGCCGGTCAGTACCGCGACGTCATGGCGGCCGTGAGCGCACGGCAGGTGCGGCGGGTCGTCGACAGGATCGGCCGGATGGGCACCCGCACGCGCGGCTGACCGTCAGTCCGCCGGTTCGGCGTCGTCGGTGCGGAGCGCGACGAGGGCGACGAGCGGCACCGCGGCGAACAGCATGAGCGACACGACGCGGATCCCGTAGTCGTTCGCGACCGCGCCGCCGACGCCGGCGATCAGCAGCGCGACGAGGACGGGCCGCAGCAGCGGCCACGCCCGTTCGGACCGGGCGAGCCAGTCCGGACGCCACCGTCGCGGCCCCCACAGCGCCAGGACGGTCAGCACGACGACGGCGAGCGCCAGCCAGGCGTCGAACCCGCCGGACAACGACCGGTAGGCGTACCCGGCCTTGCGACCGATCGTCTCGAGGCCGGTGCCGTCGATCATCGACTGCACGAACGAGCCGAGGTGCGACCGCTCGGCGACCGGGCGCAGCCAGTCGAGGATCCCGATGCCTGCCACGAGCAGCACGCCGGCCCCACCGGCGACCAGCAGGCGTTGCCAGGTGATCCGCGCCCCGACGACGGCGAGGACGACGACGACCATGACGGGCAGCAGCACGAGCCCGCCCCCGACGTCGGCCCCGAGCGTGGGCAGCACGGTCACCGCGAGCGCCACCGCGCCCACCACGGAGGCGACCACACCGCCTGCCGCCCGGCCGAGGCGGCGGGCGAGCACGGTCCCCAGACCGGCGGAACAGACGACCGCGGCCACCGCGTAGACGGAGTACGTCGGGTTGCCGAACCCGTAGAACCGCCCGCCGAGCGTCGGTGCGGCGCCCAGGGGGCTCCCGCGGTGCAGCGGTGTGCCGAGCAGCGCGTCCAGCGTCAGCACGGCGAACGTGACGGTGGCCAGCACGGTGGGGCCGACCCACACCGGTCGGCGCGGGCAGAGTGCGGCGACGAGCGCGACGAGCGCCGTGCTGGCGCCGAGGGACAGCCACAGCCCTGGCGTGATGTTCTCGCCGCGCCACCAGCCCCAGGTGGTCATGAGGAACGTCGCGGCGGGCACGGAGGCGAGGGCGAGGAGCGCGACGTCCAGCGTGCGCGACCAGGCGCGTGCGGCGCGAGGTGCCTGGCGGCGCAGACGGGGGAGCCAGAGGACCACCAGGGCGAGCGCCACGAGGGCGAGGATCGCCGGGATGCCGGTGATCGTGCCGGTGGTGGTGCGCAGCTCGTGGTCCCGGGCGGTGAGGGAGTCGAGCTCGCGGACGGTCGCGGTGGTGGTGCTGGGGCGGTCGTCGGCGAGGGTGAGGGGCGCGCCGGAGAAGTCGGCGGGCCGGGTCAGGTCGTAGGCGTCGACCAGCGTGACGGGCACGTCCAGCAGCCGCACCACGCCGAGCCAGCGGGTCGACGAGGTCGTCAGGTAGGCGGGAGCGGTGTCGGTGTCGGTCTGCACCACGCCGACGCCCAGCGACGGCCGCCCGGGTGCCGGGTTGCCGACGTCGAGCACCATGACGGTGGTCTCGTCGGGCACGACGGCGAGCACGCGCCGCACGTTCGCGTCGACGGTCCGCAGCGCGGCGGCCCGCTCGTCGCCCCCGGAGGTGGCGTCGTCCGGCACGGGACGGGACGCGCTGCCGGTCCCGCTGGGGTGGTACGGCGCGGAACCGGCGTCGACCATCGTCACGGGGCAGGCGAACGCTTCCTCGGGGTCGGCGAGCGCCGCCTCGAGGGTGCGGTACCGCTCGACGGTCCCGTCGGTGCCGGCCAGGGCGAGCGCCGCGCCGGGTTCGACGGCGGTGGCGCAGGTGCCGCCGTCGGCCAGCATCTCGCCGAGCACGCCGAGCCGGGGCAGGAACTCGGACCGGGACTGCAGGTCGGCCAGGTCCTGCCAGCCCTCGACCTGCGCGGAGCCGTCGGCGGCGGGGGCACGGCCGCCGGCGACCTCCCACTGGGCGCACGTCCACACGCCGTCGACCGCCTCGCCGGTGACGGGGCTGCGCCCGGAGCTCAGGCCGAGCCATCCCGCAGCGGTGCAGTCGCCCGAGGCCCCGGTCACGGCGGCCGTGACACCGGTGGCGCTCGCGCCGTCGCGCAGGAGGCCCCACAGCGTGGGCGTCGACGACGGCTCGACGTCCTCCCAGCGCAGGCCCTCGGTGCCGATGATGACGACGGGTTCTTCGTCGAGCACCTGCACCCCGGGCCCGGCCACGTCCCCGGCGCCCGCCAGGCCACGGGCGGGCACGGCCGCCGCGCCGAGCAGCAGCGCCACGAGGAGGCCGGCGGTCACACCGACGGCGACCGCGGGGGTGCGGGCCAGCAGCGGGCCGGGTCGGGGTGCTCCCGGGCCGTCCGGAGGCGCGGCCGTCGTGGCGAGGGCGTCGGCGTGCTCGAGCGGCCCGACGACCAGGAGCGGTGCGGACGCGAGCAGCACGTACACCGCCACCACGATCCCGGAGTCGTTCAGGACGGTGCCGACGACGGCGACGGTCACCAGGGCGAGGACGGCGCGACGCAGCAGGGGGTCGGCCCGGTAGGCGGCGGCCACGCCGCCCAGCCGCGCCCGCTCGGGATCGAGCACGGCCCAGCCGACGACGGCGCACACGACGACGGCGAACGCCCCGGCAGGGTTCGCGACGGTCGCCCACGCCCCGGCCGCCTTGCCGGCGAGCACGTCGAACGCGTCGCCGTCGAGCACGGACTGGACGAACCCGCCGAGGTGGGTGCCCGGGCCGGGCAGCGCCCAGTCGACGACGGAGACGAGGGCGACGGCCGCGACCGTGGCACCCCCGACCACGAGGACGCGTCGCCAGGTCAGCTGCCACCCGGCGACGCCTGCCACGAGCACGGCGAACGCCGGCAGGAGGGCGAGGATGCCGCCGAGGTCGGCGCCGAACGGGGGCAGGCCGTCGACGGCGGTGGTCACCAGGCCGACGGCGGCGACCAGCAGGACGCGGGTGCGGCGGCGCACCCCGGCGTCGCGCAGCAGGGCGGCCAGCCCGGCCGCGAGGACCAGGCCGGCGACGGAGTAGACGGCGAACACCGAGTTCGAGAAGCCGTAGAACCGGGCGCCCAGCGACGGGGCGGGGCCGAGCAGCGAGCCCTGCTGCAACGTGGTGCCGGTCAGACCGTCCACGGTCAGGACGAGCCAGGTGACCGCCGCGAGTGCGGTCGGCAGACGCCAGGGGCCGGGCCGGGCGAGGCGGCGCAGTGCCCAGGCCACGAGGGTGACGGTCAGGGCGACCGTGCTGACGGCCGCCGCGAGCAGCGTCACCGGGTTGGTGCCCACCCACCAGCGGGTCAGGGTGGCCAGCGTCGCGGCCACCGGCAGGGAGACCGCGACGGCCAGGACGGCGATCGCCAGGCGGCGAGGCACCGTGCCCGGCGCGCGCGTCGTGCTCGCGGTGCGGCGGCGCGCGACCAGCAGCCCCGCCACGACGAGGACGTCGGCGAGCGCCAGGATGCCGACGAGCACGGGCGTCATGAGCGGCAGCGCCTCGGTGAGCACGCCGAGGTACTGCCGGTTCTCGACCGTCCGGCTCACCGACAGCCGCCGGTCGTCGCCCCGTTCCAGGGGCGAGCCGGTGAACGCGGCGGCCTCCTGCCCGGAGGCGTCGCCGTCGCCGTCGTCCCCGGGGTCGGTCTCGGCGGGCGGTGCGGTGCCGCTCGCCGTGATCGCGTCGGCGAGCGTGGCCGCGAGGTCGGCGCTGACCACGACGCCGGGCCACCGGGCCGAGGTGGAGCTCAGCCAGGTGGCGGTCCCGCCCGGAGCGGTCCAGTCCACCACCACCTGGAGGTCGGCCGGGCCGTTCGGGGTGTCGGAGACACCGGCGACGACGAGCCGGCCGCCGCCGGGCAGCAGGGTGCTCAGCGAGCCGATCGTGTCGTCGAGCACGCTGAGCGCCTCGGCGCGCTCCGTCGCGGCGTCGGGGAGCTCCTCCAGGTCGACGACGGTGACCGGGCAGGCGGCGACGTCGTCCGGCGTGAGGTCCCCGGCACCGGTGACGTACCGCGGGACGTCACCCGTGCTGTCCGCGAGGGCGACCGCCCCGCCCGGGCCTGCCGCCGTCGTGCACACCCCCGCCGCCGCGGCGAGGTCGCCGAGCGCGCCAGGGTCCGCCGTCGCGCCCGTGGTGTCCTGGTCGACCAGGCTGTTCCAGCCGGGCACCGTGACGGGTGCCGGCTCGGCCGCCGCGGGGAGCAGGGGCGGGTCCGAGCAGCCGACGGCGGCGGCCGGGTCGCCGACCGTGGCGAGACCGTCCTCGTCCTCCTCGTCGGTCCCGGACTCCGGCAGCGCGTCCTCGTCCACCGCGGCGGAGACACGGCTGCCCGCCGACATCGAGAGCCAGGCGTCGAGCGGGCAGGTGGGCGTCAGCGTGCGCACGGACACCGAGGCGACCGACCCGCCGCCCACGAGCCGCCACAGGTTCGGGGTGCGTGCGGCGTCCACGTCCGACCACTGCAGGCCTGCCACGCCCGCCAGGACGAGCGGCGTCTGGGTCGGCCGGTCGACGTCGTCGGCGTGCGCCGTCGCGGGCAGCAGGCTCAGGACGAGCGCGGCCAGCAGAGCGGCGACGACGGTGAGGGGACGGACCAGGGGACGCACCCCGTCAGCCTATGCGGGCGCCCGGACCACCAGCGCTCCCGGCTCCACCCACGACTCCATGCAGCTGGCCCGGCCGAGCACGTCGCCGTCGACCTGCGCCTGCTCCCCGCCCTCGACGTCGATGCGGATGTGGCGTGCGCGCACGTGGTCGATGCGGCCGATCTTGAGCTTCGCCTCGTTCTGCACGCCCATGCCCTGCGCGACCACCTCGCCGAAGAGCTGCGCCCACCCGGCCAGACCGCCGCGGGTGTCGATCGCGGCGACGTCGAGGACGCCGTCGTCCATCACCGCGTCGGGCAGCAGCGTGATGCCGCCGGGCAGCCGGCCGGTGTTGCCGACCAGGACGCTGCGCAGCCGGGCGGACACGGGCGTCTCGTCGTCGATGGTGATCTGCGCCCGCATCCGGCGCCCGTGCAGGTGCCGTGCACCGGCGAGGAAGTACGCGACCCAGCCCATCCGTGCCTTGAGCTGGTCGTCCGCGTCCGCCACCATCGCGGCGTCGAAGCCGAGCCCGGCGATGACGAGGAAGATGTGCGCGACCTGCTCGTCGCCGGGCCCCTCGGGCGCCACCTCCTCGGAGGCGACGGCCTCGGGCTCGACGTCGCCCGGAGCCGGGCCGTCGTCGGGCACGGGCGTGATGCGCGCGCGGCCGACGTCGATGCGGCGGTCCCGGCCCCCGATGACGATCGCCATCGCCTCGCCCACGTCGGCCAGCGGGATGTCGAGGTTGCGGGCCAGCAGGTTGCCCGTGCCCGCCGGGATGATCCCCATGGGGGTGTCGGAACCGGAGAGCCCTTCGGCGACCGCCCGCACCGTGCCGTCGCCGCCGGCGGCGACCACCACGTCCACGCCCTCGGCCAGCGCGGCGCGCGCCTGTCCGGTGCCGGGGTCGTCGACGGTGGTGTCGTAGAAGAGCGGCGCGGGCAGCGCGGCCTCCGCGCAGACCCGCCGCGCCGTGTCCACGATCCGGTCGGTGTTCTCCTTCGAGGGGTTGACGACGACGGCGATCTGCGGCCGCGCGCGGGGGGCGCCGGGCTGCGCCTGCGCCGTCGGGCGACCAGCGGCGCGCTGCCGGACGCGACGCATCCCCACCAGCGCTGTGGTGAGCGCGGCGACGCCGATGACGAGGGCGACGATCCCGACGGTGAGCTCCCAAGGCATGAGGGCAACATAGGACGAACCAGGGCCCGAGCGCGCGAGGTGGCGCGCGTGGCCGACCGTTAGGCTGGCGGGCGTGATCGACATCCGACTCCTGCGCGACAACCCCGACGCCGTCCGCGCGAGCCAGCAGGCCCGCGGCGCGGACCTCTCCCTGGTCGACGCGGCGCTGGCCGCCGACGACCGGCGCCGATCCTCCCTGGCGCAGTTCGAGTCGCTGCGCGCCGAGCAGAAGTCGATGGGCAAGCAGGTGGCGCAGGCCACCGGCGAGGAGAAGGCGGCGCTGATCGGGCGCAGCAAGGAGCTCGCCGGGCAGGTCAAGGAGCACCAGGGCGCGGCGAACGTGGCCGAGGCGGAGCTCGACGAGCTGCTCTACCGGATCCCCAACCTGGTCGACGGCGCTCCGGCGGGCGGCGAGGAGAACTTCGTCACGCTCAAGACCGTCGGCACGCCGCGCGACTTCGCCGCGGAGGGTTTCACGCCCCGCGACCACCTGGACCTCGGCGAGAGCCTCGGCGCCATCGACACCGCCCGCGGTGCGAAGGTCTCCGGCTCGCGCTTCTACTTCCTGACCGGTGTCGGCGCGCGCCTCGAGCTCGCGATCCTCAACGCGGCGATGGACCGGGCCCTGGCGGCCGGCTTCACGCCGATGATCACCCCGACGCTCGTCACACCGGACACGATGCGCGGCACCGGGTTCCTCGGGGAGCACGCCGACGAGATCTACCGGCTCGAGCGCGACGACCTCTACCTGGTCGGCACCTCGGAGGTGGCGCTCGCGGGCTACCACGGCGACGAGATCCTCGACCTGTCGGACGGCCCCCGGCGCTACGCCGGGTGGAGCGCCTGCTACCGGCGCGAGGCCGGCTCCCACGGCAAGGACGTGCGCGGCATCATCCGTGTCCACCAGTTCCACAAGGTGGAGATGTTCAGCTACTGCCCGGTCGACGACGCCGCGGCCGAGCACCAGCGCCTGCTCGCCTGGGAGGAGGCGATGCTCGCGGCGGTCGAGCTGCCGTACCGGGTGATCGACACGGCGGCGGGCGACCTGGGCTCGAGCGCGGCGCGCAAGTTCGACTGCGAGGCGTGGCTGCCCACCCAGGAGCGGTTCCTCGAGCTCACCTCCACGTCGAACTGCACCACGTTCCAGGCCCGTCGGATGAACGTGCGCGAGCGGACCGAGGGCGGCACCCGGACCGTCGCGACGCTCAACGGCACGCTCGGCACCACGCGGTGGATCGTGGCGATCCTGGAGAACCACCAGCAGGCGGACGGCTCGGTGCGGGTCCCTGAGGGCCTGCGCCCCTATCTGGGCGGGCTCGAGGTCCTCGAGCCGGTGCGCTGAGATGGCGACGACCCCCGCGCCGGACCGGATGCTCGTGGCGCTCGACATCGACGGCACGCTGCTGTCCTACGACGGCGAGATGGCCCCCGCGGTGCACGACGCCGTCACGGCGGTCCACGCGGCAGGCCACGAGGTGGTGCTCGCCTCGGGGCGCGCCCTGATCTCGATGCTGCCGATCGCGGCGCACCTGGGCATCGACACGGGCTGGATGGTGTGCTCCAACGGTGCGGTGACGGTGCGCCTGGACCCGGAGCTGCCGGAGGGCTGGGTCGCGGAGGACGTCGTCACGTTCGACCCGGAGCCGGCGCTGAGCCTGCTGCGGGACCAGCTCCCGGACGCCCGCTACGCCGTCGAGGACCTCGGTGTCGGCTTCCGCATGACCGACCGCTTCCCCGAGGGTGAGCTGGAGGGGGAGCACATCGTGGTCCCCCTCGAGGACCTCTGGTCGAGCGAGGTCACGCGTGTCATCGTGCGCAGCCCCGAGTCGACGTCCGAGCGGTTCCACGAGCTGGTGGAGCACCTCGGTCTGGACGACGTCACGTACGCCGTGGGTTGGAGCGCCTGGATGGACCTGGCGCCCCTGGGCGTGTCCAAGGCGACCGCGCTCGAGCAGGTGCGGCGGCGCACGCACGTCCAGCCGCACCGCACGGTCGCGATGGGCGACGGGCGCAACGACCTGGAGATGCTGCGGTGGGCGGCGCGGGGCGTCGCCATGGGCCACGCGGACGAGGTCGTGAAGGCGGCGGCGGACGAGGTCACCGGGCCGGTCCACGAGGACGGCGCGGCGCAGCTCCTGAAGACCCTGCTCTGAGCCCTCCGGAGCTGCCCGCCCGCCCGGCGGCGTCCGTCAGTCGCGCGCGGTGAGGACGACGGGGCCGTCCTGCGTGATCGCGATGGTGTGCTCGCTGTGGGCACCGCGCGAACCGTCGACCGAGCGCAGCGTCCAGCCGTCGTCGTCCGTGTAGATCTCGTCGGTGGTCTCGAGGAACCAGGGCTCGATGGCGATGACCAGGCCAGGCCGCAGGGGGAACCCGCGGCCGGCGCGACCGTCGTTGGGCACGTGCGGGTCGCCGTGCATCGTGCGGCCCACGCCGTGCCCGCCGAAGTCGGTGTTGATCCGGTACCCGGCCTCGCGTGCGACCTGCGCGATGGCGGCCGAGATGTCGCCGATCTTCTTCCCGGGCAGGGCGGCGGCGATGCCCGCGTCGAGCGCGACCTCAGTGGTGCGGATGAGCTTGGCGTCCGCCGTCGCGCGCTCGTCCGACGACGGCTCGCCGACGACGAACGACAGGGCGGAGTCGGAGACCCAGCCGTCGACGGCGACGGCGAAGTCGATGCTCAGCAGGTCTCCGTCGCGCAGGAAGTAGTCGTGGGGGAGACCATGGAGCACGGCGTCGTTCACCGACGTGCAGATGACCTTGCCGAACGGGCTCGCGCCGAAGGAGGGGTGGTAGTCGATGTAGCACGACTCGGCGCCGCGCTCCTTGATGCGGCGGTGCGCGAGCTCGTCGAGCTCGAGCAGGTTGACGCCCGGCCGCGCGGCCTCGCGGACCGCCTGCAGGGTCTCCGCGACGAAGCGACCCGCGGGGCGCATCTCCTCGATCTCCCGCGGCGTCCTCAGCTCGATCATGTGGTGGTCCTTCCGGTCTGGTCCGTCGGTGCTCGTGACATCCGACGCCAAGGGTGTCACGACCGGGGGCGGGGTCGGATCGTCACCGCATCGTAACCGGGACGTGCCGCCGTCTCGGTTGCAGGACCTGCAAACTTGCGGTCAACTTTACAAAGGGGTCGGGAGTGCCGAAGCCGGGACAAAACGACCCACGCAGTCCGACGGCGGACCATGCCGGCGGCACCACACGACGCAGTGGAGGGTTGGACATGACCACAAGGACGACGGCAGCACGACGCCGTGGCCTGGCAGCGGTCGCGGGGGGTGCGAGCCTTGCGCTCCTCCTGGCCGCGTGCAGCGATCCCGACGGTGAGGGCGGCGTCGCGGAGGAGACGGCGGACGGCGGTGCGGCGACCGAGTCGTCGATCGACTGCGCCGCCTACGACGAGTTCGGCGACCTCGAGGGCACCTCGGTGAGCGTGTACACCTCGATCGTCGAGCCCGAGCAGCAGACGCAGGAGGACTCCTACGACGCGTTCGAGGAGTGCACCGGCGTCACCGTCGAGTACGAGGGCTCCCGCGAGTTCGAGGCGCAGCTCCTCGTCCGCGTCCAGGCCGGCAACGCGCCCGACATCGCGTACCTGCCGCAGCCCGGCCTGCTGAACACCATCGTCAGCGACTACCCCGACGCCATCCTCCCGGCGCCGGACGCCACCGTGGCGAACGTCGACGAGTTCTTCTCCGAGACCTGGAAGGAGTACGGCACCGTCGACGGCACGTTCTACGCGGCCCCGCTCGGCGCCAACGCCAAGTCCTTCGTCTGGTACTCGCCGACCATGTTCTCCGAGGCCGGGTACGAGGTCCCGCAGACGTGGACCGAGATGATGGACCTCACCGAGACCATCGCCGGCGAGCAGGAGGCCCTGCCGTGGTGCGCCGGCGTGGAGTCCGGCGACGCGACCGGCTGGCCGGGCACCGACTGGATCGAGGACGTCGTGCTCCGCACGGCCGGCCCCGACGTCTACGAGCAGTGGTACAACCACGAGATCCCGTTCAACGACCCGCAGATCGTCGAGGCGTGGGAGGCCACGGGCGAGATCCTCAAGAACCCGGACTACGTCAACGCGGGCCTGGGCGGCGTCGACTCGATCGCCACCACCGCGTGGACGGACGCCGGCTTCCCGATCCTCGACGGCAACTGCTGGATGCACCGCGCCGCGAACTTCTACCAGACGCAGTGGCCGTCCGGCACCGAGGTGAGCGAGAGCGGCGACGTGTTCGCCTTCTACCTGCCGACCGACCAGACCGACGTCAAGCCGGTCCTCGGCGGCGGCGAGTTCGTCGCGGCCTTCGACGACCGTCCGGAGGTCCAGGCCTTCCAGACGTACCTGGCCAGCGCGGACTGGGCCAACGAGAAGGCCCTGGCCACGCCCGAGGGCGGCTGGGTCAGCGCGAACACCGGTCTCGACCCGGCGAACCTGCAGACGGAGTTCGACCAGCTCGCGGCCGAGGTCCTCTCCGACGAGGCCGCCGTGGTGGCCTTCGACGCCTCCGACCTCATGCCCGGAGACGTCGGTGCCGGGACGTTCTGGACCGGCATCGTCGACTGGCTGACCGGCGCGTCCACGCAGGACGTCGTCGACCGCATCGAGAACAGCTGGCCGGAGTGACGGCGAGCGGACCGGGCCCGTCGGCGGTGACGCCGGCGGGCCCGGTCCGCCGTACGTGAGGAGGAAGGAACTGGTGTGGACTGGTTGCTGACACCCGGGACCCCGGGTGAGAAGTTCGCCGTCATGGCTGTGGCCATCGTGCTCTTCGTCGCGGTGATGAGCCTGGTGCTCTTCGCCGTCGACCGGCCGAAGCGCGTCCCCACGTGGGTGGTCGCGCTCGGGTTCGTCGGGCTACCGCTCGGTTTTCTGGCCTACGGACTGCTGCGCCCGGCCGGGATCACGCTCTGGAACTCGTTCTTCAACCGCAACAGCACGGAGTTCGTGGGGGTCGACAACTACGTGCGTGCCTTCACCGAGCCGCAGTTCCAGAAGGTGCTGCTGGTCACCGCGGCGTGGGTGATCCTGGCGCCGCTGCTCAGCACCGTCATCGGCCTCGTCTACGCCGTGCTCGTGGACCGCACGCGCTTCGAGAAGTTCGCCAAGGCGTTGGTGTTCGTCCCGATGGCGATCTCGATGGTCGGCGCCTCGATCATCTGGGGCTTCGTCTACGAGTTCCGTCCCGACCAGGGCGAGATCCAGCAGATCGGCCTGCTGAACCAGATCCTCGTGTGGCTGGGGATGCCACCGCAGCAGTTCCTCATCGGCCAGCCGTGGAACACCGGGTTCCTCATCGTCGTGATGATCTGGATCCAGACCGGTTTCGCCATGACGGTGCTGTCCGCGGCGATCAAGGCCATTCCGGACGACATCACCGAGGCGGCCCGGCTGGACGGTCTGCACGGGGCGCAGATGTTCCGCTACATCACCGTGCCGAGCATCCGGCCCGCGCTCGTCGTGGTGCTGACCACCATCGCCATGGCGACGCTCAAGGCGTTCGACATCGTCCGCACCATGACCGGTGGCCAGTTCGGCACCCAGGTCGTGGCGAACGAGTTCTACACGCAGGCGTTCCGGCAGAACAACCAGGGCCTCGCCGCGGCGCTGGCTGTGGTGCTGTTCGTCCTGGTGATCCCGATCATCGCGTACAACGTGCGTCAGATGCGGATGGCGGAGGAGATCCGATGACCAGCACCCCGACACCGCTCCCGTCGCACGCCGTCGGCGAGGAGACCGCGCCGGAGAAGCCACGCAAGATGTCACGCGCCGAGAAGCGCGCGATCGCGGTCAAGGGGCGGCTCAGCTCGCCCTGGGCCTCGGGCATCGCGATCCTCATCGCGATCCTGTGGACCGTCCCCTCGATCGGTCTGCTCGTCACGTCGTTCCGCCCGGAGACGGTGATCCGCAACAGCGGATGGTGGACCGTCTTCGGAGACCTCTTCAGCGGCGAGGCCGAGTTCACGGTCGACAACTACAACGAGGCGCTGTACGGCAACAGCTCCGACCTGGCGACGTTCTTCGTCAATTCGTTCGTGATCACGATCCCGGCCGTGGTCATCCCGATCACGCTGGCGCTGCTGGCGGCGTACGCGTTCGCGTGGATCCCGTTCCGCGGCCGCAACTTTCTGTTCGTCGCCGTGTTCTCGCTGCAGGTGGTGCCGCTCCAGGTGGCGCTCGTGCCGCTGCTCAGCGACTACGTGCAGTGGGGCATCAACGGCTCGTTCTGGACCGTGTGGTTCTCCCACTCGATCTTCGCGCTGCCGCTGGCGATCTTCCTGCTGCACAACTTCATGAAGGACATCCCGCCCTCGCTCGTCGAGGCGGCCCGGGTCGACGGCGCGGGGCACGTGAAGATCTTCTTCCGGGTGCTCTTCCCGCTGCTCGTGCCGGCGATCGCCTCGTTCGGGATCTTCCAGTTCCTGTGGGTCTGGAACGACCTGCTCGTCGGTCTGACCTTCGCGGCCCGCCCGTTCCAGCCGATGACGGTGGCGGTCGCCGAGCTGGCCGGCTCCCGCGGCGGGGACTGGCACCTGCTCACGGCGGGCGCGTTCATCTCGATGATCGTGCCGCTGGTCGTGTTCGTCGCGCTGCAGCGGTACTTCGTGCGAGGGATGCTCGCGGGGGCGGTCAAGGGCTGAGCCCACGTCTGGGTGTGCGGGAGCGAGCCCCGCGACGTCGCGTTCACGCGCCCCAGGGGGGCGCTCCACTTCGGGGAGTGACGACGTCGCGGGGCTCCTGCGTTCCCGCTCAGACCTGGGCCGGAGCGACGGCCTTGGGGTCCGGGCCGAACTGGTTCGGGCCGCGGGTGCCCTCGAGAAGCATGAGGACGAGGATGATGATCCCGCCGACGCCCGGGATGAGGCCGAGGAAGATGAACGGGCCGGGCTTGTCCTGGTCGTGCAGCCGGCGCACGACCACCGCGAGGTTCGGGAGCAGGAAGGCGAGGCCGACGAGGGCGAACAGCGCCGTGCCACCGAAGTACGAGCCGCCGATCTCGCCGGTCTGCAGGTCGATGCCGGCCGCCATCATCGGGCCCGCGATGAAGCTCACGACGACGTAGACGATGACCTGGAACAGCGCCCAGAACCAGTACTCGGAGCGGCGGGCGCGGCCGGAGAAGGTGGCGTACTTGCTGAAGACGGTCTTGACGGCGGTGCCGAAGCTCATAGCTATCCCTTGTGCGTGGTCCGGTCGCCACGGGCGCGACGACCGCAGGCGAACATAGCGACACGATCACCCGGCGTCCAGGTTCTCGTCGCGTTTCCTCCACATCCCTCGCCATGTGGACGTCCGTCCGACGCCCGGGCGTACGCTCCCCAGGTGTCCGACGCCACCGCGCCCGTCCCGCCCGGCCCGCCGCCGTCACCGGCCCGCGGTCCGCTGGACCGGGTGCCGGCCCCGGCGATCTTCGTCGTCTCGGGGCTGACGCTGTACCTCGGCGCCGCCGTCGCCGTCGGGCTGTTCGACTCGCTGGGCGCGCCCACGGTGAGCTGGTGGCGCATCGTCCTCGCCGCCGTCGTGCTGCTCGCCTGGCGCCGTCCCTGGCGCCGCCGGTGGACCCGGCACGACGTCGTGGCGGCCGGGCTGTTCGGCACCGCCCTTGCGGCGATGAACATCGTCTTCTACGTGGGCATCGACCACCTTCCGCTCGGTGTCGCCGTCGCGATCGAGTTCACCGGTCCCGTCGCGGTCGCGGCGGTCACGGGTCGGGGCTGGCGCGAGCGCGGGGCGATCGTCGTCGCCGCCGCGGGCGTCGTCCTGCTCGCGGGCGTGACGCTGGAGGGCGACCTGCCGCGCTCCGACGTCGTCGTCGGCCTGGTGGCGGTGCTCGCCGCGGCCGCGTGCTGGGCCGGGTACATCGTCCTGGGCAAGCGGGTCGCCGGGGGCGGGGCCGGGATCGACGGGCTCGCGGTCGGCATGCTCGTGGGCGCGCTGGTGTTCGCCCCGTTCTTCGGCTCCTCGGTACCGGCCGTCGTGCCCGATCTAGCGCTGCTCGGCTTCCTGCTCGTGGTCGCGGTGTGCTCCTCCGTCGTGCCGTACGTGCTCGACCAGGTGGTGCTGCGCCGCGTGGGCACGGCCACCTTCTCGGTGCTGCTCGCGATGCTCCCGGCGACGGCGACGGTGATCGGCGCCGTCGTCCTGCGGCAGATCCCCTCGTGGCCGGAGATCGCCGGCCTGGCCCTCGTCTCCGGCGCGATCGTCATGACGGCGGCCGGCCGGGAGTAGGGCGTCAGGGGACGAGCAGCACCTTGCCGAAGACCTCGCCCGAGTCGAGCAGGGCGTGCGCGGCCTCGGCTTCGTCCAGCGGCAGACGGGCGTGCACCACGGGCCGCACCCGGCCGTCCGCGACCATCGGCCAGACGTGCTCGCCGACGGCCGAGACCACCTCCGCTTTCTCCTCCACGCTGCGCGAGCGCAGCGTCGTGCCGGTCACCGTCGCGCGCCTTGCCATCAGCCGGGCGAGGTCGAGCTCGCCAGTCCGCCCCTGCTGCAGCCCGATGACGACGAGCCGCCCGCCCGGGGCGAGGAGGCGCACGTTGTCGCCGAGCGCCCCACCCCCGAGCACGTCCAGCACGACGTCGGCCCCCCGGCCGTCCGTCGCCTCGCGGACCGCGGCCACGACGTCCTCGGAGCGGTGGTCGACGACGGCGCTCGCGCCGAGCTCGCGGCAGCGGGCGGTGCGCTCGGGGCCGCCCGCGGTGGCGATGACCCGGGCACCCAGCGCGGCGCCGAGCTGGACCGCGACGCTGCCGACGCCACCGGACCCGCCGTGCACCAGCAGCGTCTCCCCGCTGCGTAGACGGCCGCTGTCCACCAGGTTGGTCCAGGCCGTGCAGACCGCCTCGGGGAGTGCGGCGGCGTCGAGCAGATCGACGCCGTCGGGCACCGGCAGAGTCTGCGCCGCGGGGACGACGACCTGCTCGGCGTAGCCGCCGCCGGCGAGGAGCGCGACCACCTCGTCGCCGACACGCCGGGACGACACGCCCGGTCCGAGCCGGCGGACCGTACCCGATATCTCAAGACCCGGCCACTCGGGAGCACCGGGTGGTGGCGGGTAGACTCCGGCGCGTTGTAGCAGGTCAGCACGGTTGACGCCGCTGGAAGCGACGTCGATCAGTACCTCCCCGGTGTCCGGTTCGGGTAGGTTGATGTCAGTTGTGGCGAGTTTCCCTGCAGGGGGTTCGCCCGATATCGTGACGGCTCGCACACGGAGGAAGGCTACTCGCGCGCGGCGTCGAGTGACCAGAGCAGCCCCCTCAGGTGCATGAACACCGGAGACAGCGGAGGCGGGACGCCTTTCGACGCTCCGAACGATCAGTGATGGAGAGAGGTCCCCATGCTCCGCAGGTTGGGCGTTCGCGGGAAGATCCTTGCGACACTCGCCGTGCCGATCTTCGTCCTACTTCTGGCCGCCACGTACATCTCGTGGGGCGCGCTGCAGGACATGATCCAGTCCAACCAGTCGTCGGGCCTGGTGGACAGCCTCGAGCTGCAGGACCGGGCGGGCACCGCGATGGCGGCGGAGCGGGCGCTGTCCGTCGCCGCGCTGAACGACGTCGAGGGCGCGATGGACCAGCTCGTCGAGGCGCAGGAGCAGACGGACGAGGCGGTCGACGCGCGCAACGAGGCGCTGGCCGCGCTCGACACCGACATGCTGAGCACCAACGTGCGCGACGCCATCAACGCGACGCTCGAGGACCGCCGGGCCGTCGACGACCTGCAGACCGACGTCATCGCCGGGCAGATCACCGCTGCGTCCGCGACCGCCCAGTACGGCGAGATCATCGAACGGGCGATGGACATCCCCCGGTCGCTCTCCGCGGCCTCGACCGACTCGGCACTCGCCGAGCGTCTGAACGCCTACGTGGCGATGGACCAGGCGATGCTGGCGAACACCTACGAGCGGCCGATCGTGGCGCTCGGTCTCGCCGACGCGGCACGTGCCGAGGCGACCGACGGCGATCGCAACGGCGACCTCATGAACCAGATGGTCACCGCGCTGAACACCACGGACGACCTGCGGGCGGCGGCGCAGGACCGCGTCGACCGCCTGGACCTGGGGATCGAGCTCCCCGGCTACTCCGACGAGCTGGACGGCCTGCGGTTCCAGCTGCAGTTCCTCGACTTCTCGAACATCAACCAGCGCAACGCCGCGACCTGGTCCGAGCTCTCCCAGGCCTGGGTCGACGAGATGCAGCCGGTGCGCGACGAGGTCCGCGACGCGACGGTGACCCACGCGAAGAGCGTGTCGTCGAACGCCCGCAACCAGGCGATCGGTACGCTCGTCGCCACCTTCGGCATCGTGCTGCTGTCGCTGGTCATCGCGCTGGTCATCGCCCGGCGCATCGTGTCCCCGCTGCGTCGCCTGACCGTCGCCACGGCGGACGTGCGTGAGCGCCTCCCGCAGATGGTCGAGCAGATGGCGGTCCCGGGTCAGTCGCCCGACGTCGACCTGGTGCAGATCCCGGTCGAGTCCGACGACGAGATCGGCCGCCTGGCGCACGCGTTCAACCAGGTCAACGAGACCACGATGGACGTCGCCCGGGAACAGGCGGCGCTCCGTGGCTCGATCGCGGAGATGTTCGTCAACGTCGCCCGGCGTGACCAGGTGCTGCTCAACCGCCAGCTCGCCTTCCTCGACGAGCTCGAGCGCTCGGAGGAGGACGCGAGCACGCTGTCCAACCTCTTCCGGCTCGACCACCTCGCCACCCGGATGCGCCGGAACGCCGAGTCGCTGCTGGTCCTCGCCGGCATCGACTCCGGCCGTCGTGTCCGTCACCCGATGCCCGTCTCCGACGTCATCCGGACGGCGTCGTCCGAGATCGAGCTCTACGACCGCGTGCGGCTCAGCCTGCACACCGACCCGCAGATGCTCGGCCACAACGCGCTGAACGCGGCTCACCTGATCGCCGAGCTGCTCGAGAACGCGACCATGTTCTCGGAGCCGCACACCCCCGTGGAGGTCTCTACGGCGCGAGACGAGCGCGGTGTCGTCGTGACGGTCCGCGACCACGGCCTCGGCATGTCTGCCGAGGAGATCGCCGACGCCAACCACAAGGTCGCCTCGACCACCGCGTCCGACGCGGTCGGCGCCCAGCGCCTCGGCCTCTTCGTGGTCGGCCGCCTCGCCGTGCGCCTGCGGGCCACCGTCGAGTTCAGCGCCGGTCAGGGTGGCAAGGGCACGACGGTGACCATCGCGTTCCCGCACGAGCTCTTCCTGTCCGACGACGCGGTTCCCCTGCCGCAGCCGACGGACCCGCTCGAGACGGCGACGCAGCACGCGGTGGCGCAGGCCGGCCCGGAGCAGGCGAGGACCGGCCTGACCGAAGCGGTCCCGCAGACCGTCCCCGCCGACCCGCGGGCGGCGTCGAGCCCGGCCGCCCCGGCGTACGCACCGGAGGGTCAGTACCCGGACGATGCCACCGTCGACCGCCGCTCGGCGCCGGCGATGCCGATGCCCGCCGCCCGGCTCCAGCCGGCCGACCAGCGGCAGCCCGCGCAGTCTTCGTTCGGGATGGCGCAGCCGGAGCCGCCGACGGCCCAGCCCGTCGACCTCGACGCCCTGACGGACGGCACCACCGCCACCGGCATGCCGCGCCGTCGTCGTGGTGACGAGGGCCCGCCGACCGAGTCGATCGTGCTGCCCCCGCTCGCCACGCCCCACATGGACGAGGCCGCCTCGCAGCAGGCCGAGGACGCTTCCTGGTCGCCGCCGCGCGAGGTGTCGACGTCGGGCAGCTCGTTGCCGAGCCGCCAGCGCCCTGCCGGGGGCGTGAACGAGCCGAACGTCCACTCGGGCGCGATGCCGCTCCTTCCGCAGGACGAGCCGGCCCCGGCGCCGATCGAGCCGGAGCAGCGCACCGGCCTCTTCTCGAGCTTCCGGTCGATGGAGCGCCTGGAGGAGACCTCCGGTGACGGCACCCTCCAGCTCGACGCCGTGACGGACGACCCTGCCGACGTGCCCGTGGCGTTCAGCCCGGTCGCGGAGAGCCCGGCGTCGGTCCAGTCGCCGCCCGTCGCGCCGCCGGCGCGGCCGGCGCCCGCACCGGTCGCGGCAGCTCCCGCGCCGGAGCGCCCGCGCGACGAGCCGGCGGCCTCCGAGGACTCCGGCTTCACCACCCTGCCGGCGTTCGAGGACCTGATGTCCGACCTGCCGAGCCGGCGTAGCGAGACGGCGTCCGCCCAGGGCTCGCGCAAGCGTGGCCTCTTCGGCCGCAAGCCCGCCGTCGAGGAGGCTGCCGCTGCGGCGGCGAGCTCGGTCACGAACGGTTCCTCGGTTGAGCCCGTCGGCTCCGCTCGGGGCGTCGATCCGCTGACGGCACCGACGCTCGCCGTCAGCGAGGACTCCGCGGGCTCCGCGCCGGAGCGCCCGCTGCAGCAGGCGCCGGGGGCAGACGGCGGGTGGTCGGGTGCCGCGGCACCGCGTGCCACCGAGCCGGAGCCGTTCGCTCCAGAGCGTCCCGCCGCGGCACCGGTGGCCTACCAGCCGCCGGTCGTCGAGGACGTCCCGTTCCCCGCGCCTCGCCCGGTCGAACCGGCACCGTCCGAGGATCCCGCACCCCCTGCTGCCGCGCCCGCCTTCGCGGCGTCGCCGGACGACGGCCGCCCGGCGGCCAGGTCCTACGGCGAGTCCGTGCTGCCGCTGCGTTCCACCGGAGACGCCAGGGCTGACGCGCTCGACCCCCACTACGTGCCCGACACCGTCGAGGCGCGGTCCGAGTGGATGGCCTCGGCCGTCCTGTACGAGGAGATGTCCACGCTCATGCAGCGCGGCGTCTTCCAGGAAGAGAACGTGACGACCAGCAACGAGGAGCAGACGTACCGGCCCACCGCGGTGGCACCGGAGGCCACGAACGGCCTGACCCGCCGGAGCAGGAACGCTGGGCAGCCCGTGTCAGCGGACCGCTTCTCGGCCCGTATCGAACGTGATCCGGAGCAGCTGCGCGCGCGGCTGTCGGCCTTCCAGTCGGCAACCGCTCGCGGACGTTCCGAGGCAACCGGGTGACGAGGCCTCGACGGATGACCCCTTGACCGTGAATGATGTCCCTGGATCGTCTCCGCAGCAGCGGTGACCTGCGCACTCAGCGCACCTGACGAGGAGGAAGCGTGACCCTCAGTACTGAAGCGACCAACTTCGGGTGGCTTCTCGACAACTTCGTCCGGACCGTCCCGGGCAGCCGCCACACCCTGGTGGTCTCTGCGGACGGTCTCCTCATGGCGATGTCGGACCATCTCGATCGCACCAGCGGCGACCAGCTCGCTGCGATCGTGTCGGGGATGTCGAGCCTGACCCGTGGCGCCTCGCGCCAGCTCAGTGGTGGCAACGTCCGGCAGGCCATCATCGAGATGGACAACGGCTACCTCTTCCTGATGAACGTCTCGAACGGTTCGGTCCTCGCGGTCGTGGCCGAGGCGAACTGCGACATCGGCCTCATCGGTTACGAGATGGCCCTGCTGGTGTCGCGCACCGAGGCCACGCTCACGCCGCAGCTCATCTCCGAGATGCGGGGCAGTCTTCCCGTCGACGGCACGACGCGCTCAGCGCAGGTTGGATGAGATAGAGGATGTCGCACGCACCGTTCGGTTCCCTGGGCACGCACTCCGCAGACGGCTACGAGGCTTCCACGGTGCGTCCCTACGCGGTCACGGGTGGCCGCGTCCGGTCCTCCATGTCCGACCTGCCGCTCGAGGCGCTGGTCGAGGTCATGCCAGGAGCGGTCAGCAGCTTCGGGCTCACCCCCGAGAAGCGCGCGATCCTGCAGCACGCGGCGCACACGTACGTGTCGATCGCCGAGCTCTCGGCCCTCCTGAAGCTCCCCCTGGGGGTCGTCCGCATCCTCGTGGCGGACATGCAGGAGGAGGGCCACATCACTGTGCACACGTCGGCTCCGGTGAATGTCCACACGGGCCACGGCAGCAACCACTCGGGGCTTTCCCTGAGCGTCTTGGAGAGTGTTCTCAATGGCATTTCCACCCTCTGACAGCGCGGCGCCCGGGGGTTCCGGCAGTCGGGCCCCCAGCTGGGCGCCGGTCTCGTCACCGGCGGGCGGGCTGAACGCCCCTGCCGCCGGTGCGCCGTCACCCTTCGGCGCAGCACGGACCAGCTCACCGGTGCGTCAGAGCGTGCTCGGTGGATCGACGCGCGCCGAGGCGGGTGCACCCCAGGAGAAGCAGCAGATGTCCAACGCCCCGCAGGCCCCCACGCAGTCGGCACCCGAGCAGCAGGCGAGCGCCGCCTCGAACGTCGCCGCTTCTCAGGGGACGGTGAGCCCGCAGGCCGCACCGGCCGGTCAGGCTGCGCAGCAGCACTCGGTGCAGCAGCAGTCCGTCCAGAAGTCCGCTCCCGCGGCAGCGGCGTCGCCCTCCACGGATGCCGGGGCAGCGCCGACCGTCACGAAGATCGTCGTCGCCGGCGGGTTCGCCGTCGGCAAGACGACCTTCATCGGCTCCATCTCGGACGTCGAGCCGCTCAACACCGAGGCTGCGATGACGGAGCACTCGGTGGGCGTCGACGACGCGGGCGGGGTGACGGACCGCAAGACGACCACGACGGTAGCCATGGACTTCGGCCGTGTGTCGCTGCCCGGGAACCTCTGGTTGTACCTGTTCGGCACGCCCGGCCAGGACCGCTTCCTGTTCATGTGGGACGACCTGGTGCGTGGCGCGATCGGTGCCGTCGTGCTGGTGGACACCGACCGGCTCGAGCAGTGCTTCCCGGCGATCGACTACTTCGAGCAGCGGGGCATCCCGTTCGTGGTCGGGGTCAACTGCTTCGACGGCGTGGCCAAGCACCGCCTCGAGGACGTCCGTGAGGCGCTACAGATCCCGGCGCACGTGCCGATGCTCTACACGGACGCGCGCTCCCGGGCGGCCACCAAGCAGACGCTGATCTCTCTCGTCCAGCTCGCCATGCGGCAGCTGCGGTCGGGCGGCGCTCCGAGCTGATCGCTGCACGTCTCCGATGCGGCCGGTCGGTGGGCACCCGCCCACGGGCCGGCCGTCGTCGCACGCGTGCCCGCCCCGTTAGACTGCGGGGCCTGGGAGGGCTGACAGAGCGGCCGAATGTGACGGTCTTGAAAACCGTTGTGCGGCAACCCCGCACCGGGGGTTCGAATCCCCCGCCCTCCGCTGAGATCATCGCTGGTAGGGGCCGCGTCACCGGCCCGGGGACTCGCTGCCCGCCCGGGCTTTTGCTCCGCGGCCCTCGAGACGGGTAGTCTGGGCGCCGCAGCACAGGCTGATGCCTGGCCGCTGAGGAGACGTCGCATAGTCTGGTCTAGTGCGCCACCCTGCTAAGGTGGTAACGGGGCAACCCGTTCGCGGGTTCAAATCCCGCCGTCTCCGCCAGGAAGACTCCGGAGCTCAACGCCCGGGGTCTTTTCTGTCGGTGCAAAGGCATTCTGTGTCCGGCCGTGGTGGCGTCAGTCACCATCGTGGATCCCGGTTTGGGGATCGGCAGTCGGCACGGTAATGTTCTCGTCGGCCGGTGCGCGAGCATCGGACGGTCTGCGCCCGTAGCTCAACGGATAGAGCATCTGACTACGGATCAGAAGGTTGGGGGTTCGAATCCCTCCGGGCGCACGCTGAGATGACGGCTCGATCCCTCTGGGATCGGGCCGTTTCTCATCGGTGGGCCCGTGGGGCGGTACCGCAGCGAGGCACGTCGGCAGCAGGGATCCTGAGGTCGTACGGAACTGACCTGGCCCCTCGCCGCCGCAGCCGTGCGGCGGGCAGCACGTGGCGCGACGGAGCGTCGGGTGCGAGACGCTGCACGACGTACGGGAGGATGGTCGCATGAGCGATCAGACCTGGAAGTTGATCGCCATCGTGGCCTACCTGGCACTGATGCTGGGGATCGGCTACACCGCGTTCCGCAACACGAAGAACCTCGACGACTACATGCTGGGTGGCCGACGGTTGCGCCCCGGCGTCGCGGCGCTGAGTGCTGGCGCCTCGGACATGTCCGGCTGGCTGCTGATGGGCCTGCCCGGCGCCATCTATGCCGCGGGGCTGGTGGAGGCGTGGATCGCCATCGGGCTCACGGTCGGCGCCTGGCTCAACTGGAAGTTCGTGGCGCCGCGGCTGCGGGCCTACACCGAGGTCTCGAACAACTCGATCACCATCCCGAGCTTCTTCGAGAACCGGCTCCGGGACACCTCGCGGCTGCTGCGGATCGCCGCCGGCGTGATCGTCCTGGTGTTCTTCACCTTCTACGTCTCCTCCGGGATGGTCGCGGGCGGGACCTTCTTCGAGAGCTCGTTCGACATGAGCTACCTGACGGGCCTGCTCGTCGTCGGTGGCGTCACGCTGGCCTACACCCTGTTTGGCGGATTCCTCGGTGCGACGTGGACCGACGTCGCACAGGGGGTCCTCATGCTCCTGGCGCTGGTCCTCGTGCCGATCGTGGCCATCGCCGAGATGGGTGGCTGGGACGTCGTGCGCGAGGGGATCCTCGCCGCGGACACCTCGGCCGCCGCGGACCACCTGTCCTTCGTCGCCGGTGCCTCGGCCACCGGTGTCATCTCCGCGGTCGCCTGGGGGCTCGGGTACTTCGGTCAGCCGCACATCATCGTGCGCTTCATGGCGATGCGATCGCCGGCGGACGCCAAGGTGGGCCGTCGCATCGGCATCTCGTGGATGATCCTCACGGGTATAGGCGCCGTCATGACCGGACTGATCGGCGTTGCGTACGTCAACGTCAACGGGCTCACGCTGGAGAACCCGGAGACCGTCTTCCTCTTCCTGGCCCAGACCTTGTTCCATCCCCTGGTGGCGGGGCTCGTGCTGGCCGCCGTGCTCGCGGCGATCATGTCGACGATCTCTTCCCAGCTCATCGTCTCTTCGTCGGCGCTCGTCGAGGACCTGGTGAAGATGACGACCAAGCGGGAGCTCACCCCGAAGGCTCAGGTGATGCTCGGCCGAGCGGGCGTCCTCATGGTGGCCCTCGTCGCGGGCCTCATCGCGCTGGACCGCACGGCGACGATCCTCGACCTGGTCGGGTTCGCCTGGGCCGGCTTCGGTGCGGCGTTCGGCCCGATCGTCATGCTGAGCCTCTACTGGCGCCGGCTGACCCGCTGGGGTGCGCTCGCCGGGATGGTGGGCGGCGCCGTGGTCGCGTTCACCTGGGGACGCAGCGGACTGTCTGACTCGCTGTACGAGATCGTCCCGGGGTTCGCCGTGGGCCTGGTGGCGGCCGTGGGGGTGAGCCTGCTGACCGCTCGGCCAGGTGCGGACGTCGAGGAGGAGTTCGACGAGGCCCGACGGCTCGCCGCGCCTCCCGCCCGGAGCGCGGCGGTCTGAGCCGGGTCGTTGCCTCGGGGCCCGGGCGAGCCGCTCGGGGGAGTGGCGCGCGCCACGTCGTCCCGCGTTGACGCCAGGGCAGCGACCTCTGTAATGTTCTCTGAGTCAGCCCGACGGGCCGACGGACACCGAGGAGACAGCCCACGGGCTGGGTACCGGTGGCCGGGCCGGAGCTGAAAACCACATCCTTCTGGATCAGGACGCCATGCGCGCTCTGATAGAGTGGGGCGGGTTCGGAATCACCGAAATCGCACGAATCAGAGATTCGGTCGGTTTGCACGGAGATATCGGAACTGCTAAGTTAGAGGGGTTGCCCCGGACGGGGTCGGAGCGGTTGTTCCGGTCTTGGATGGTGTGCGTCGGTTGTTTGAGAACTCAACAGTG
>CANMFP010000002.1 GCA_947497265.1 uncultured Isoptericola sp. | reverse complement strand
CTTCAACACAACACACATGCATGCACGCGTCCACTGTGCGGTTCCCGAGAAACGGGCACCACCCCACCCAGCCCCACCAGGGCCAGGCACGGGGCCACCCACACAACTCGACAACGTTACGGCGGTCACAGCGAAGGGGAAACGCCCGGTCCCATACCGAACCCGGAAGCTCAGCCCTTCAGCGCCGATGGTACTGCCCTGGAGACGGGGTGGGAGAGTAGGACGCCGCCGGACACCCTTCACAGCCAGGCCCCCCACACCACACGGTGCGGGGGGCCTCGCTGCATCCCCCCGACAACGTGCTCGGCGCGCATGGCACTGTTCACAGGGATGTGACGCCACGGCGCCCGGAAGAGCACCCGGGGACCATTAGACTTGCGGTCATGTCCACCATCTCCCGTGACGAGGTCGCGCGTGTCGCCGCGCTGGCGCGGATCGAGCTGCGCCCGGACGAGCTCGACCGGCTCGCCGGCGAGCTCGACGTGATCGTCGATTCCATCGCCAAGGTGAGCGAGGTCGCGACCCCCGAGGTCCCTGCCACGAGCCATCCGCTCCCGTTGTCCAACGTCTTCCGGGCGGACGAGCCCGTCCCCTCGCTGCCCGTCGCCGACGTGCTGGCGGGTGCGCCGGAGGCAGAAGACGGTCGGTTCGCCGTGCCGCAGATCCTGGGGGAGGAGTGACATGACCGACCTGACCAGACTGTCGGCGTCCGCGATCGCCGAGAGGCTCCGCGCCGGCGAGGTGACGAGCGTCGAGGTGACGCAGGCGTACCTCGACCGCATCGCCGCCGTCGAGCCCGCGGTGCACGCCTACCTGCACGTCTCCGCCGAGGATGCGCTCGCCACCGCGCGCGACGTCGATGCGCGCCGGGCTGCGGGCGAGACGCTGCACCCGCTGGCCGGTGTCCCGATCGCTGTGAAGGACGTCGTGGTGACCCAGGGCATGCCGTCGACGGCGGGCTCGAAGATCCTCGAGGGATGGGTCCCGCCGTACGACGCGACGCTCGTCGAGCGCATCCGTGCCGCCGGCATGCCGATCCTCGGCAAGACCAACATGGACGAGTTCGCCATGGGCTCGTCGACGGAGCACTCGGCCTACGGCAACACGCACAACCCGTGGGACCTGGAGCGTATCCCTGGTGGCTCCGGCGGCGGGTCGGCGGCTGCCGTGGCGGCCTTCGCCGCTCCGCTGGCCGTCGGGACGGACACCGGTGGTTCGATCCGCCAGCCGGGCGCCGTGACCGGCACGGTCGGCGTGAAGCCGACCTACGGGAGCGTCTCGCGGTACGGGCTGATCGCCCTGGCCTCGAGCCTCGACCAGGCCGGGCCCGTGACCCGCACGGTCCTGGACTCCGCGCTGCTGCACGAGCTGATCGGTGGGCACGACCCCCGCGACTCGACCTCCATCCCCGAGCCCTTGCCGGACCTCGTCGAAGCTGCCCGCCAGGGCTCGCTCGGCGACCTGACCGGCCTCCGCGTCGGCGTCGTCGAGCAGCTCCAGGGCGAGGGCTACCAGCCCGGTGTCCAGGCACGCTTCGAGGAGTCGCTCGAGCTGCTCGAGGAGGCCGGGGCGGAGATCGTCCAGGTCTCCTGCCCGCACTTCGAGTACGCGCTGGCCGCCTACTACCTCATCCTGCCGGCCGAGGCGTCGAGCAACCTCGCCAAGTTCGACGGCATGCGGTTCGGCCTGCGCGTCGAGCCCGAGGAGGGCCCGGTCACCGCCGAACGCGTCATGGCCGCGACCCGTGGGGCGGGGTTCGGCGACGAGGTCAAGCGCCGCATCATCCTGGGCACGTATGCCTTGAGCGCCGGCTACTACGACGCGTACTACGGCAGCGCGCAGAAGGTGCGGACGCTGATCCAGCGCGACTTCGACGCGGCGTTCGAGCAGGCCGACGTGCTCGTCTCCCCGACGGCGCCCACGACGGCGTTCAAGCTCGGCGAGAAGCTCGACGACCCGCTGGCCATGTACCTCAACGACGTCGCCACGATCCCGGCGAACCTCGCGGGCGTACCGGGCATCTCGGTGCCGAACGGCCTGTCGGTCCCGCCGGAGGGTGGCCCCGGCCTGCCGACCGGGTTCCAGGTGCTCGCCCCGGCGAAGGCGGACGACCGCCTCTACCGCGTCGGCGCCGCGCTCGAGGCCGCCCTCGAGGCGCGCTGGGGCGGCCCGCTGCTCGATCGCGCACCCGAGCTCGGCTGACCCACGAAGGAGATGACTGTGACCCAGATGGTCGACTACGCCGACGCGGTCCGCCGGTACGACCCGGTGCTCGGCATCGAGGTGCACGTCGAGCTCGGCACCCGCACCAAGATGTTCTGCGCGGCCGAGGCCTCGTTCGGCGCGGAGCCCAACACCCAGACGACGCCGGTGAGCCTCGGGCTGCCCGGTGCGCTCCCGGTCGTCAACGGCACGGCGGTGGAGTACGCGATCCGGATCGGCCTGGCGCTGAACTGCCAGATCGCGGAGTCGTGCCGGTTCGCCCGGAAGAACTACTTCTACCCGGACGTGCCGAAGAACTTCCAGACCTCCCAGTACGACGAGCCGATCGCGTTCGACGGCTGGCTCGACGTCGAGCTCGAGGACGGCACGATCCACCGCGTCGAGATCGAGCGCGCGCACATGGAGGAGGACGCCGGCAAGAACACGCACGTCGGTGGCTCCACGGGGCGTATCCACGGCGCGGAGTACTCGCTCGTGGACTACAACCGGGCGGGGATCCCGCTGGTGGAGATCGTCACCAAGCCGATCACGGGCGTGGGGGACCGCGCACCAGAGGTCGCGCGTGCCTACGTGCAGGCCTTGCGCGACATCTTCCGCGTGCTCGACGTGTCCGAGGCCCGGATGGAGCGGGGCAACGTTCGCGCCGACGTCAACGTGTCGCTGCGGCCCACGCCGGAGTCCCCGCTCGGCACCCGCACGGAGACCAAGAACGTGAACTCGTTCCGGTCGGTGGAGCGGGTGGTCCGGCACGAGATCTCCCGCCAGGCGGGGGCGCTCGACGCCGGCGAGACGATCGTCCAGGAGACGCGGCACTGGCACGAGGACACGGGCACCACCACCTCGGGTCGCGTGAAGTCCGACGCCGAGGACTACCGCTACTTCCCCGAGCCGGACCTGGTCCCCGTCGAGCCGTCGCGGGCCTGGGTCGAGGAGATCCGCGCGACCCTTCCCGAGCTGCCGCAGGCGCGTCGCCGCCGGCTGCAGACGGAGTGGGGGTACGCCGACGCCGAGATGCGGGACGTCGTCAACGCCGGGGCGATCGAGCTCATCGAGGCGACCATCGCCGCGGGGTCCAGCCCGGCCGCCGCCCGCAAGTGGTGGATGGGCGAGCTGGCCCGGCGCGCGAAGCAGGACGAGCGGGAGCTGGCGGACCTGCCGATCACCCCCGCGCAGATCGGCGAGCTCCAGGGACTCGTCGACTCCGGCCGGATCAACGACAAGATCGCCCGGCAGGTGCTCGACGGCGTGCTCGCCGGGGAAGGCGACCCGGAGGCGGTCGTCGTGTCGCGGAACCTCGAGATCGTGTCGGACGACGGCGCCCTGCTGGCTGCCATCGACGAGGCCCTCGCCGCCCAGCCCGACGTCGTGGAGAAGGTCCGCGGGGGCAACCAGGGGCCTGTCGGCGCCATCATCGGCGCCGTGATGAAGGCCACCAAGGGCCAGGCCGACGCGAAGCGGGTGCGTGAGCTCGTCCTGGAGAGGATCGGGACGTGAGACCACCGCTGCTGCACGGGGAGATGATGCGGCTCCGACCGATGGTGGCGGGGGACGCGGACAGGCTCTGGGAGTCGCTGCACGATCCGGAAGGCATGCGCCTGTCCGGGACGACGGCGAGGTTCACGCGGACGCAGATCGATGAGTGGGCGGCCACCGTCGGCGACCGCGAGGGCCGCTACGACTGGGCGATCACTCCCGGTGCGGTGCGCGACGGCGAGCTGGTCAGCGACGAGATGATCGGCGAGATCGTCCTGAACGAGCTGGACGACGTCTCGCGCAGCGCGAACCTGCGCCTGCAGATGCTGCCCGACTACCGCGGTCGTGGGTACGGTCGCGAGGCGATCGAGCAGGTGCTGACGTTCGCCTTCCTCGGTGTGCCGGACGCCCCTGGCCCGCGGCTGCACCGGGTGGGCCTCGACGTGCTGAGCATCAACCCTCGGGCCAAGGCGCTGTACGCGTCGCTGGGCTTCGTCGAGGAGGGTCGCCTGCGAGAGGTCTACCGCGACGGCGGCACCTGGGCGGACGCGATCGTGATGAGCGTCCTGGAGGACGAGTTCCGCGACCACCAGGGCCGTGCGGGCTAGCAGCAGCGTGGTGGAAGGGGCTCAGGACCGTCCGCGCTGGAGGTCGTCGAGCGCGACACGTCGCTCGACGGCGTGGTCGACGATCGGCGCCGGGTAGTCCGAGGGCGGTTCGTCCAGTCGCCACGGCTCCTGCACCCGGTCCGCCGGGACGTCCCGCAGCTCCGGGACCCAGCGCCGGACGTACACGCCGTCGGGGTCGAACTTCTTGCCCTGGGTCACCGGGTTGAAGATGCGGAAGTAGGGCGCCGCGTCGTGCCCGGTACCGGCGACCCACTGCCAGTTGAGCTGGTTCTGGGACAC
Organism: uncultured Isoptericola sp.; assembly: GCA_947497265.1. Classification (GTDB taxonomy): domain Bacteria; phylum Actinomycetota; class Actinomycetes; order Actinomycetales; family Cellulomonadaceae; genus Isoptericola; species Isoptericola rhizosphaerae. Next base: position 751,901 of record CANMFP010000002.1, on the reverse strand, counting down.
GTCGCCGTCGACGAGGTGCGCCATGAAGTGCGCCGCACCCTGCTGCCAGCGCACGTGCAGGTCCTTGACCAGGAACGACGCCACGACCATCCTGACCCGGTTGTGCATCCACCCCGTGGCCAGGAGCTGGCGCATGCCGGCGTCCACGAACGGGTAGCCCGTGCGGCCTGCCGCCCAGGCCGTGAGCCGCTCCTGCTCCGCGTCGCCCCGGGCCCAGGTGTCCTCGGCGACGACGGTGCGCAGCGAACGCGTGCGGGCGAGCGGCTGATGGTGCAGCACGTCGGCGTGGAACTCCCGCCAGGACAGCTCTGAGCGGAACGTCGCGACGTCGTCGGCGGGAACGCCGTCCGACCGGGCGGCCGCGAGGTCGGCGAGCATCGTGCGGGGGTGGATCTCACCCCAGCGCAGGTGCACCGACATCGCCGAGGTGCCGGCGAGGTCGGGGCGGTCACGGTTCTCGGCGTAGCCTCGCAGCTTTTCCCGCAGGAACTCCCGCCATCGCCGGTGTGCGGCGGCCTCCCCGGCGCGGGGGAGCCGCGCGGTGGGCGCCGGGGCAGCGGGCAGCGGTTCCGCGGCGAGCTGGAGCCAGGGGACGCTGTGCGGGCGGTGAGCCGGTGCGCGCCAGCCGTGCTCGAGCCAGGCCCGACGGAAGGGCGTGAAGACCCGGTAGGGGGTGCCGCCGCCGGTGCGGAGCCGGCCGGGCGAGACGGCGTAGGCGGAGCCCGTCGCCACGAGACGTCGGCCGGCGGCCGCGAGCGCGGTGCCGACGGCGTCGTCGCGCCGCCGCCCGTACGGCTCGTGGCTCGCGGCGACGTGGACCTCGTCGGCGCCCACGTCCTGCGCGAGGTGCGGGACGACGACGCGCGGGTCCCCGTGCCGCACGACCAGCATTCCCGCGCAGGCCGCGTCCAGCGCTCGCAACGAGTCGAGCAGGTAGGCGAGCCGGTTGCTGCTCGCCCGCGACCACAGGGCGTCGTCGAGCACGTAGAGGGCGACGACGCCGGCATCGTCGGCGTGGGCCTGCTCGACGGCGGCGAGCAGGGCCGGGTTGTCGGCGAGCCGCAGGTCGCGACGGAACCACATCACGGTCGAGGGCACCGGACCACGGTAGTCCGGGTCCCGCGTCGCGGCCCGCGGTCGGCGGTCAGCGCAGCAGGGTGCGGGCGCCGGGCACCGGGGAGGCGGCCCAGGCGCGTCCGAGCCCCCAGGTGTCCCCGGCACGCGTCAGTGCCAGCGCCACCAGCAGCGCGGTGTACACGACGTGCTCGTCGACGAGCGGGTTGTGGGATCCGGCCGCGAACGGCCATGTCGACAGCCACAGGGACAGCATGAGCAGGCCGCCGGCGGCCGCGGCGACCCGCATCCCCACTCCGAGGAGCAGCGCCAGGCCCGTGCCGAGCATGCCGAGCATGTACAGCGCGTCGACGACCGGGCCCGAGACGGCTGCCAGGGACTGCGACAGCGGTCCGCTGGCGTGCTCCAGGTAGCCGGCCGTCGGCGACGTCCCGGTGGTCAGCCAGGCGGCCTCGGGCGGCGTGGCGTAGCCCAGGCCGAACGCCTTGTCGGCCACGGGCCACAGGAAGACGACGGAGAGCAGGAGGCGACAGCAGGCGAGCGCACGGCGGGCCGCGATGCTGGTCGCGGACGCTCCGGTGTCGTCGGCGACGGAGCGGGTGCTGATCGGTGCGGAGATCGTGGCCATGGTGTCTCGTCCTCGTTCGTCGGATAACGGGCCTCCGCATCGTGAGCACCGGTGAGAGGCGGTGACCAGCGTCCGGCGCGAGGTGAAGCGTTTATGCGTACGGATCCGTCCACCTGGTGAGACGGTGAGGGGCAATCCCGTACGCCCACGTCGCGGGACGGGTGTGCCGGTGCGGCGTACGACGGCGTACGCTGCGCGAGCGTGCCGCCTGCGGCACGCCGACGCACCGAAGGAGCAGTGACATGAGCCGCCCCCTGCGCTCCCGCACGTCCACCCACGGCCGCAACATGTCGGGCGCCCGCGCGCTGTGGCGCGCCACCGGTATGGGATCGGAGGACTTCGGGAAGCCGATCGTCGCGATCGCGAACTCCTACACCCAGTTCGTCCCCGGGCACGTCCACCTCAAGGACATGGGCGACCTCGTCGCCGGGGCGATCCAGGAGGCCGGCGGTGTGGCCAAGGAGTTCAACACGATCGCCGTCGACGACGGCATCGCGATGGGGCACGGCGGCATGCTCTACTCCCTGCCGAGCCGCGACCTCATCGCGGACTCGGTGGAGTACATGGTCAACGCGCACTGCGCGGACGCCCTGGTGTGCATCTCGAACTGCGACAAGATCACCCCGGGCATGCTGAACGCGGCGCTGCGGCTCAACATCCCGGTCATCTTCGTCTCGGGCGGGCCCATGGAGGCCGGCAAGGCGATCGTGGCCGACGGTGTCGCCAAGACCAGCCTCAACCTCATCAACGCGATCAACTACTCGGCGGACGACAACGTCTCCGACGATGCGCTGGCCAAGGTGGAGGAGGCGGCCTGCCCCACCTGCGGGTCCTGCTCCGGCATGTTCACCGCCAACTCCATGAACTGCCTCACCGAGGCGCTCGGCCTGTCGCTGCCGGGCAACGGCTCCACGCTGGCCACGCACGCCGCGCGCAAGGAGCTGTTCCTCGAGGCGGGCCGCACGATCGTGGACCTGGCCAAGCGGTACTACGACGACGAGGACGACTCCGCGGCGCCGCGGGGCATCGCCACGAAGGCGGCGTTCCACAACGCGATGGCGCTCGACGTCGCGATGGGCGGCTCGACCAACACGGTGCTGCACGTGCTCGCCGCCGCGCAGGAGGGCGAGATCGACTTCACCCTCGCGGACATCGAGGACATCAGCCGCCGCGTGCCGTGCCTGAGCAAGGTGGCCCCCAACCACCCGGACTACCACATGGAGGACGTGCACCGGGCGGGCGGCATCCCCGCCCTGCTGGGCGAGCTCCGCCGAGCCGGCCTCCTCGAGACCGACGTGACCAGCGTGCACACCCCGACGCTCGAGGCGTGGCTGGACGACTGGGACATCCGCTCCGGCCGGCCGACGAGCCAAGCCCTGGAGCTGTTCCACGCCGCTCCGGGCGGTGTGCGCACCACCCAGGCGTTCTCGACGTCCAACCGGTGGGAGTCGCTCGACACCGACGCCGCCGAGGGCTGCATCCGCGACCTCGAGCACGCCTACACCGTCGAGGGCGGGCTCGCGGTGCTCCGCGGGAACCTTGCCGAGGACGGTGCCGTGTTCAAGACCGCGGGCGTGGATCCGGACGTCTTCCACTTCGTCGGCAAGGCCCTCGTGTGCGAGTCGCAGGAGGACGCGGTCGACAAGATCCTCACCAAGCAGGTCGAGCCGGGCCACGTCGTCGTCGTGCGCTACGAGGGCCCCGCCGGCGGACCGGGCATGCAGGAGATGCTCTACCCGACCTCCTTCATCAAGGGCCGAGGCCTGGGCAAGGTCTGCGCGCTGATCACCGACGGCCGGTTCTCCGGCGGGTCGAGCGGCATCTCGATCGGGCACGTCTCTCCCGAGGCGGCGGCGGGCGGTCTCATCGGCCTGGTCGAGGACGGCGACGAGATCGAGATCGACGTCGACTCGCGTGCCATCAGGCTCAATGTGCCCGACGCGGTGCTCGCCGAGCGCCGCGCCAAGATGGAGTCCTCGGAGAACCCGTGGCAGCCCGTGGACCGCGACAGGTACGTCTCGCCCGCGCTGCAGGCCTACGCCGCGATGGCGACGTCGGCCGACCGCGGTGCCGTGCGCGACGTCTCGCTGGTCACGCGACGCTGACCCCTCGCCCCGTGCCGCCGCCCGCTCTACGCTCGGGGCATGACGACGCCTGACATCAAGCCCCGCTCCCGCCAGGTCACCGACGGTCTGGAGGCCACCGCCGCGCGCGGGATGCTGCGCGCCGTCGGGCTCGGTGACGACGACTTCGCCAAGCCGCAGATCGGGGTGGCGAGCTCGTGGAACGAGATCACGCCGTGCAACCTGTCGCTCGACCGGCTCGCCGGCGCGGTGAAGAACGGCGTGCACGCGGGCGGCGGGTTCCCGCTGGAGTTCGGCACCATCTCCGTCTCGGACGGCATCTCGATGGGGCACGAGGGGATGCACTTCTCGCTCGTGAGCCGCGACGTCATCGCCGACTCGGTCGAGACGGTGATGCAGGCCGAGCGGCTGGACGGCTCGGTGCTGCTCGCCGGTTGTGACAAGTCGTTGCCCGGCATGCTCATGGCGGCCGCCCGGCTCGACCTCGCCAGCGTCTTCCTGTACGCGGGCTCGATCATGCCGGGCTGGGTGAAGCTCTCGGACGGCACGGAGAAGGACGTCACGATCATCGACGCCTTCGAGGCGGTCGGTGCGTGCTCGCGCGGGCTCATGAGCCGCGAGGACGTGGACCGCATCGAACGGGCGATCTGTCCCGGGGAGGGCGCCTGCGGCGGGATGTACACCGCGAACACGATGGCCTCGGCCGCCGAGGCCCTCGGCATGTCGCTGCCCGGGTCGGCGGCCCCGCCGTCGGCCGACCGCCGCCGCGACACGTTCGCGCACGCCTCCGGCGAGGCGGTCGTGGAGATGCTGCGCCACGGCATCACCGCGCGGGACATCCTCACCAAGGAGGCGTTCGAGAACGCGATCGCCGTCGTCATGGCGTTCGGCGGGTCGACCAACGCCGTGCTGCACCTGCTCGCCATCGCGCACGAGGCGGAGGTCGACCTGACGCTCGGCGACTTCGACCGGGTCGCGAGCCGCGTGCCCCACCTGGGCGACCTCAAGCCGTTCGGGCGCTACGTCATGAACGACGTCGACCGCATCGGCGGCGTGCCGGTCATCATGAAGGCGCTGCTCGATGCCGGCCTGCTGCACGGTGACTGCCTGACGGTCACCGGCCGCACCGTGGCCGAGAACCTGGCGGAGATCGACCCGCCGGACCCGGACGGCAAGATCCTCCGGGCGCTCGCCGAGCCGATCCACCCGACCGGCGGCATCACGATCCTGCACGGGTCGCTCGCCCCGGACGGCGCGGTCGTCAAGAGCGCGGGCTTCGACTCGGACGTCTTCGAGGGCACCGCCCGGGTGTTCGAGCGCGAACGGTCGGCGCTCGACGCTCTGGAGGACGGCACGATCCAGGCCGGCGACGTGGTCGTCATCCGGTACGAGGGGCCGAAGGGCGGGCCCGGCATGCGCGAGATGCTGGCGATCACCGGGGCGATCAAGGGTGCCGGCCTGGGCAAGGACGTCCTGCTCATCACCGACGGCCGGTTCTCCGGCGGGACGACGGGGCTGTGCGTCGGGCACATCGCGCCCGAGGCGGTCGACGGCGGACCGATCGCGTTCGTGCGCGACGGCGACCGGATCCGCCTCGATGTCGCGGCCAAGACGCTCGACGTCCTCGTCGGCGACGCGGAGCTCGCCGCTCGTCGCGCCGCGGGTTGGGAGCCCGTGCCGCACGGCTACACCCGGGGCGTGCTCGCCAAGTACACGAAGCTGGTGCAGTCGGCGTCGCGCGGCGCGGTGCTGGGCTGAGACCGGCCGCGGGGGGACGTCCACCCGGAGCCGGTCGAGGTGCGGCACGCCGCAGTGAGGCCGCCGGGCGTCGGTCGGCGGGCCGGCGGCTCGCGTCATAGCGTGGACCGCGGAGGTGTCACTCATGAGCGATGCGATCAGCGCGGCGGACTTCCGTGCGGCCGCCGGGACCGACGACTGGCGGGTGCTCGACCAGCGGGTCACCGCGACCTTCCGGACGGGCAGCTTCACCACCGGGGTGCAGCTGGTCGAGGCGATCGGTGAGCTGGCCGAGGCGGCGAACCATCACCCCGACGTCGACCTGCGCTACGGCACCGTCGTCGTGCGGCTGACGTCGCACGACGTCGGCGGGCTGAGCGAGCGGGACGTGGCGCTCGCGGTGCAGGTCTCGCAGGCCGCCCGCGAGCTCGACGTGCCGGCCGACGCGACGGCGGCGGCCGGGCTCACCATCGCGATCGACGTGCTCGACGGTGCGGCCGTGCAGCCGTTCTGGCGCGCCGTCCTCGGCTACGAGGAGATGACCGGGAGCGATCCCGACGACGCCGCCCCCGCGCTCGTCGACCCTGCGGGGTCGCGGCCGACCGTGTGGTTCCAGCAGATGGACGCCCCTCGCGAGCAGCGCAACCGGATCCACCTCGACGTCTACGTCGGCACCGACGTCGCGGAGCAGCGGGTGGCCGACGCGGTGGCCGCGGGCGGACGGCTCGTGACGGACCGCTACGCACCGGCCTGGTGGGTGCTCGCCGACGCCGAGGGCAACGAGGCGTGCGTGTGCACGTGGCAGGAGCCCGCGGACCGCTGACCTGTGGACGGCCGGACGCCGGCCGGCCGTCGTCGCTACTCTGTCGCGGGTGCCCGTCAACGTCCAGCCGTCCCACCGGACCGCACCCCCACCGACGTCCACGACGGCGGTGATCGCCGGCATCGGCGTCCACCTGCCCGAACGCACCGTCGACGTCCGTGCCGCCGAGCTCGAGCTCGCCCGCCGCAACCCCGGTGCCGTCCCGCGGGTGCCGATGGTGTCCCGGCTGACCGGGGTGCGCCAGGTGCACGTCCTGCCCGACTCCTGGGACGCGTCCGACCTCGCCGTCGCCGCCGCCGAGAAGCTGCTCGCCGCGGAGGGCGTCGCGGCCGAGGAGATCGACCTGCTGCTGTTCGCCTCGGCGACCCAGGACATGATCGAACCGGCGACGAGCCACATCGTCGCGGCGAAGCTGGGCATCCGTGCGCCGGTGATGGACGTCAAGAACGCGTGCAACTCGGTGCTGAACGGGATCGAGGTCGCCGAGGCGCTCATCGGGGCCGGGCGGTACGACACGGTGCTCGTCGCCTGCGGCGAGGCGCCCACGCGGGGCGTCCGTCACGACGTGCCGGACCGGGCCACCTACCTGCTCTCCGCGCCCGGCTACACGATGTCCGACGCCGGAGCAGCGGTCCTCGTGCGCAGGGCCACCCCCGAGGAGGCGGGCGCACGGGACGAGCAGGGCCGGCCGGCACCGCGCGGGATCCTCGCGAGCGCCTTCGGCGCGGACTCGACGCGCTGGGACGTCGGCATGCTCCCGGGCGGCGGCACGGCCCACCCGCGGGACCCGGAGCGGACCTATTTCGAGATCGACGGATCGCGCCTGCGCGAGGCGTTCCTCGCGCTCGGGCCGGACGTCGTCCTGCGGGCGCTGGCGCAGGCCGGGGTCACCTGGGACGACGTCGCCCTCGTCGCGGTCCACCAGGTGGCGGTCGCCTACCTCGAGGACGTCCGGGTCGCGCTCGGGCTGCCCCCGGGGCGCACCGTCGTCACGGTCGCCGAGCACGGCAACGTGGCGTCCGCCTCCTTGCCGCTGCAGGTCCGCACCGCCCTCGACGCGGGCCGGGTCGGGCCCGGGGACCTGGTGGTCCTGGTGGGGCTCGCCGGGGGCATCAGCATCGGCGCGACGGTCGTGCGGCTGTGAGCGGCGACCGGCACACCCTGGTGCCCCCGGGCCTGCAGCGGCTGGCCGTGATCGTCCCGGCTCGCGACGAGGTGCACGGCATCGGTGCGACCCTGGCCGCCCTGCGCGACCAGGAGGACGCGGACTTCGACCTCGTGGTGGTGGACAACGACTCGTCCGACGGGACCGGCGAGCTCGTGCGCGCCACGGCGAAGGACTGGGGGATGACGCGCTGGCGCGTGGTCGACGAGCTCCAGAAGGGCACCGGCGCGGCCGCGGACACGGGGATGCGTGCCGCGATCGCCGCCGGAGCGACGCATCTCGCGCGCACCGACGCGGACTGCCTGCCCCCGCCGGACTGGACCCGCCGCGTCCGGGAGGCGTTCGCCGTCGGGCACGACCTCGTCGCCGGACGCCTGGTGCCGCGCACCGACGACCTCCCCGTCTCGCGCGTCCAGCAGGGCGTCCTGGCGACGGCGGTCGTCGTCGCGAGCACGTTCGGTCGGTTCCGGCCGGGCAACCAGGACCCGGCGTACCAAGGCCCGTACGTGATGGCTCCTGGCTGCAACATGGCGATCACCGCCGCCCTGTACGAGGCAGCCGGAGGCTTCCCGCGGACGGCGATCGAGGACGTCCACGAGGACCGTGCCCTCGTCAACGCCGTCCGCCGCCTCACGACGCGCTACGGCGCGCACCGCGAGGTCGTCGTGCGCGCCTCGACGCGCCGCGCGCACGCCTGGGGCCTGGTTCGCACGCTCGGCTGGTACGCCGACCACCGGTACCGGCCCGAGGTGGTGGACATCCGATGACGGCCGTGCGCTGGGAGGACCGGGTCCAGCGGGCGGCTCATCCGCTGGCCTACCCGGCGATCCGTGGGCTGCGGCGGCTCGGACCGGTCGTCCGGGTGCCCGGGATCGGGGTCGTCGTCTCCGACGCCGCGACGGCGCGCGAGGTGCTGCTCGACACGGACCGGTTCTCCAAGGTCGGCCCGGGTGCGCCGTCCGACCTGTGGACCCCTGTGCTGGGACCCTCGGTGCTGCTCAACATGGAGGGTGCCGACCACGCCCGCCTACGCCGGACCCTCGCGGGGCTGTTCACCCCGCGCGCCGTGCGCGAGCTCGTCGCGGTGAGCGTGCCGGCCGCCCTGGCGGCGTTGCCGGAGCGGCTGCTGGCGGGCACGCGGGTCGACCTCGTCGACGAGACCGCAGCCATCGCCGGCACGGTGATCTGTGCGATGACCGGGCTGCCGCCCACGGACACCGCGGTGCGCGAGGCGATGTCGGCCGCCCAGTCCGTCGTGGGCATGGTGCGCCTGCACCGGCACAGCCTGACGCCCGCGCAGGTGCGCCACGCCCGTGCCGTGCTCGCACGGCTGTCGGAACCGGCGCGCGACGCCTACCGGGCCGGCGACCCTGCCACCGTCCCGGGGCGGATGCGCGAGCTGGGCCTCTCGGAGGCCGAGGCCCTCGGCGCCGTGGGGGCCTTCGTGCTCACCGGCACCGAGACGGTCCAGTCCTTCGTCCCGCGCCTGGTGGCGCTCGCGGCGGACACCGGCTGGCTCGACCGGCTGCTGGCCGCCGACCCGGCGACCTCGGAGGGCGCGACCCTGCGTGGTCGCGTGGTCGAGGAGGCGCTGCGCATCACGGCACCCACGCCCGCGATGCTGCGATCGGTGCGCGCGGAGGCGACCGTGGGCCGGGTGCGCGTGCGGCCCGGCGACCGCGTCGTCATCGCGACGATCTCGTGCTGTCGCGACGCCGGACCGTTCGACCCGGGTGTCCCGGCCGACGCCGCTGTCCGGCACCTGTGGTTCGGCGCGGGGCCGCACTTCTGCCTCGGGATGCCCCTGGCCCTGGCCCAGGTCGACGCGGTGCTCGACGCCCTGCGGCCCGTCGCCGAGGCGCGACGCACCGTCACCGTCGTGGACCGGGCGGTCGCCCGCGGCGTCCTCATCCCCGCGTACCGCTCGTTGACGGTGGAGGCAGCATGACCGGATCGACCGACGCCCACCTGCTGGGCCCGGTCCTCGACCGTGGCGCTCCCGGGCACCTCGGCGCGGACGACGTCGCGTTGCGGCGGTGGACCCGGGGCGGGCGGCGCGGGCCACGGGTGCGGGAGGAGGTCACCTACGGCGAGCTCGCGCAGCGGATCACCGCGACGGCGACGGCGCTCGGTGCTGACGGGCTCGAGGCGGGCGACCGCGCGCTGTTCTCGGTCCGTCCTCGTCCCGAGGGCGTCGTGCTGGCCCTGGGCGTCGTCCGTGCCGGGGGGACGGTCGTGTTCGTCGACCCGGGATCGACGCCGGAGCTGTTCGCCGCGCGCGTGGCCGCCGCCCGGCCGACGCTCGCGATCACCGAGTCGCTGCTCTACGCCGTCTCGCGGGGTCCGCTGCGCCGGCTCGCCCGCGCCCGGGGCATCCTGCTGCCGGACTACGCCACGCTGCCCGTGCGGCACGTGCACGCCGGGCTGTGGCTGCCGGGGGTCCCTCACCGCTCGCGCTCGGCCGGGTCCCTGGCCCGCGGTGTCCAGGACGGCGGCGCGCTGCCGAGCCTCGACCCGCGGCGCGACGCCCTGGTCGTGTTCACCTCGGGCACGACGGCGCAGCCGCGTGCCGTGGTGCACAGCGCAGGGTCGCTGCTGGCCGGGTGCGACCTGCTGCGGGAGGTGTTCGACCTCGCCCCGGGGGACGTCGTGCACACCGACCAGATGCTCCTGGGCATGCCCGCGCTGCTCGCCGGCGCGACCTGGTCGATCCCCGCGGACCCGCCGGGTCGGGACGTGGTGACCTTCGGGCGGTGCCTGGCCGACGCCGCGGGGACCTACCTCGTGCCCGCGGACGTCACCGCCCTGCTCGACGCCGTCGAGGCCGGCCGGCTGCCCGCTCGCGGGCCGCGAGTCGCGCTCGTCGGGGGAGCGCCGGTCACGCGCGCACTGCTCGACCGGGCGGCCAGGGTGCTGCCCGGCACGCGGTGGGTCGGTGTCTACGGGATGACCGAGATCTTGCCGGTCGCCGTCGTCGAGGCGGGCGACAAGCTCGCGTTCGAGGGTGACGGGGACCTGGTGGGTCGCCCGCTGCCCCGCGTGGCCGCGCGGCTGGAACCCGTCGAGGGCACGCAGGACGACGGCGTCGGTGAGCTGGTGCTCGGCGGACCCTCGCTCATGACCGGCTACCTGCACGACCTCGACGGTGCGGGGGCCGCGGTGCGGGCGACCGAGCACCGCACCGGTGATCTCGCCCGGTTCGAGCCCGACGGGCGGGTCGTGCTCGTGGGACGCACGCGCGACATGATCATCCGTGGCACGACGAACATCTACCCCGGGCTGTACGAGCCGCGGATCGCGGCCCTCGACGGGGTCGGCGAGGCGGTGCTCGTCGGCGTGCCCCGCACCGACGGGGACGAGGTGGTCGTGCTCGTCGTCACGTCGGCGCAGTCATCCGCCGACGCCGCGACGCAGCTGGCTCTCGACCCCGGCCACCCGCTCGTCGCGCGGGTGCGCGCCGCCCTGCCGGGCGTGGTCGACCACGACGCGCTGCCCGACGTCGTGCTGCACGCCACGCACGTCCCGACGGCCGGCCGCAGCCGCAAGCCCGACCGGCAGGCGCTCGTGCGCGCGGCGGCCCGCCGACCGGCCGGCCGGCCGGCCGCGGAGGTCCCGTGAGGATCGCCGTGACCGGGGCGTCCGGGTTCGTCGGGGGCGCGGTCGCCCGGGACGCCGTCGCGCGCGGCCACGAGGTGTGGACCTACTCTCGCCGGCCGGACGGGATCCACGGTGCCCGGCATCGCCGGTGGGACCTCACCGACGGGCCGCTGGGGGACGCCCCCGCCGTCGACGTGGTCGTGCATGCCGGTGCGGTGGTCTCGGACTGGTCCGACCTCGGCGTGGCGCGCGCCGTCAACGTCGCCGGCACCCGCGCGGTGCGCGAGACGTTCGGCGACGCCCGGTTCGTCCACGTCTCCTCCGGGAGCGTCTACGACCCCTTCGCGCCCAGCGTGCGGGCCGAGGAGTCCGAGGCGCCGGTCGACCACTACCTCGAGCCGTACGGTCGCACGAAGGCCGAGGCCGAGCAGTACCTGTTCGACGACGTGCGCCGCGACGTCCGGGGCGGCGTCGTGATCCTGCGACCGCACGCCGTCTACGGCCCTGGTGACGGCACGCTCCTGCCGCGGATCGAGGCGGCCGTGCGCGGCGGGTTCCTGGTCCTGCCCGGCGGTGGGCGGGTGCGCCAGTCGTTGACCCACGTCGAGACCCTGCTCGCGGCGGTGCGGTCTGCTGCCACGATCGAGGACGGGGCCCTCGCGGCGGCCTGCCCGGCCACCGACGGCGGCGCGGTACCGCTGGTGGTCAACGTGGCCGACGCCGAACCGGTCGTGCTGCGCGACGCCGTCGTCGACGTGCTCCGGCGCCGTGGGGTGCGGGTCCGCGTGGTCGCCGTACCGACCCGCGCCGCGGCTGACGCGGTACGCACTGAGCCATCTCGCCACGGAGCGGACCTACCACCTGAGGGTGCTGCGGGAGGTGCTGGGCGTCATCCCCGCTCCCACGTCGTTCGCCGGTGCCGAGCACTGGTGATCTGGCAGGGTGTGCCCCATGGGAAAGGTTCACGAGCGCATCGACGACCGGCTCCGATCGTTCGTCGAGGCGCAGCACGTCTTCTTCGTCGGCACGGCGCCGTTGTCCGGCGAGGGTCGCGTCAACGTGTCTCCCAAGGGCGTCGACGGGTCCTTCGTGGTGCTCGACGACCACACCGTCGCCTACCTGGACATCACTGCGTCGGGCGCCGAGACCATCGCGCACCTGCGCGAGAACGGGCGCGTCACGCTGATGTTCTGCGCCTTCGCCGGGCCGCCGAACGTCGTGCGCCTGCACGGCCGCGGCCGGGTGGTGAGCCTGTACGACGCCGGGTTCGACGAGCTCGTCGAGCACTTCTCGGAGCGGCGCGGGGCGCGTGCCGTCATCGTGGTCGACGTGGACCGGGTCTCCGACTCCTGCGGGTACGGCGTCCCGCTGTACGACCACGCGGGGGAGCGGGACCTGCTGCCCGGCTACATGGACCGCAAGGGGCCCGACGGGCAGGCGGAGTACCGCCGCCGCAAGAACCGCACGAGCATCGACGGTCTGCCGGCGTTCGACGACGATCCGGACACCACGGTGTCCACGATGCGGGACGGTCGGACCACGGCGTGACATCCATCGTCCGACGGCGTAACGTGCGTCACGTGCAGACGATTCTCCTTGTAGTACTTCCTGAGCGCGCCGGCTGAGCCCACGCACAGGCTTCGTCAGCGCGCTCACCCCTCGTCAGTCCCCAGGCACCGGGACCGGGGGGTTTTTCATTGCACAGATTCCTTGGATCCACCCGATCGAGCGGCAGGAGAGACCCCATGGGCCAGCCGAACCCGACACCAGCCCAGGTGGCTGCACGCACCGCGCCGCGCGGCGTCGACCGCGCGGTAGGCGAGCAGGTCACGGGCGCGCAGTCGATCGTCCGGTCGCTCGAGGCCGTCGGGGTCGAGAACGTCTTCGGCATCCCCGGCGGTGCGATCCTGCCCACCTACGACCCGCTGATGGACTCCGACCGGCTGCGCCACATCCTCGTGCGCCACGAGCAGGGCGGCGGCCACGCGGCCTCCGGCTACGCGCACGCCACCGGCAAGGTCGGCGTGACGATGGCGACCTCGGGTCCGGGGGCGACGAACCTCGTCACGCCGCTGGCCGACGCCAACATGGACTCCATCCCGATGGTGGCCATCACCGGGCAGGTCGCCGCACCGGCGATCGGCACCGACGCCTTCCAGGAGGCGGACATCGTCGGGATCACGATGCCGGTCACCAAGCACTCCTACCTGGTCACCGACCCGGACGAGATCCCGCGCACCATCGCCGAGGCGTTCCACATCGCCTCGACCGGGCGCCCCGGGCCGGTGCTGGTCGACATCGCCAAGTCCGCGATGCAGGAGCGCACCACGTTCTCGTGGCCGCAGGAGCTGGCGCTGCCCGGCTACCACCCGGTCACCAAGCCGCACGCCAAGCAGATCCGTGAGGCCGCCAAGCTGCTCGCCACCGCCCGACGCCCCGTGCTGTACGTGGGCGGCGGCGTCATCCGGTCCGGTGCCTCGGCAGCGCTGCGGCGCCTCGTCGACACCTCCGGTGCCGCGGTCGTGACCACGCTGATGGCACGCGGCTCGGTGCCGGACTCGCATCCGCAGCACCTGGGCATGCCCGGCATGCACGGCACGGTGCCCGCCGTGGCGGCCCTGCAGAAGGCCGACCTCGTGGTGGCCCTCGGTGCGCGGTTCGACGACCGCGTCACCGGCAAGCTGTCCAGCTTCGCGCCGCACGCCGCCGTCGTCCACGCGGACATCGACCCGGCGGAGATCGGCAAGAACCGCGCGGTGGACGTGCCGATCGTCGGCGACCTGCGCGAGGTGATCGAGGACCTGGTGCCCGCCCTGCAGGCCGAGCAGGAACGGGTCGGCAAGCCGGACGTCGAGGCGTGGTGGCACCAGATCGACACGTGGCGCGAGACGTACCCGCTGGGCTTCTCGGCGACGGCGGACGGACACCTCGCGCCGCAGCACGTGATCTCGCGGCTCGGTGACATCGTCGGACCCGACGCGATCTACGTCGCAGGCGTGGGGCAGCACCAGATGTGGGCCGCGCAGTTCATCAGGTACGAGCGCCCGAACACGTGGATCAACTCCGGTGGTCTGGGCACCATGGGCTACTCCGTCCCCGCGGCGATGGGCGCGAAGGTCGGCGAGCCCGACCGCGACGTCTGGGCGATCGACGGTGACGGCTGCTTCCAGATGACCAACCAGGAGCTGGCCACCTGTGCCATCAACGACATCCCCATCAAGGTGGCGCTGATCAACAACAGCTCGCTCGGCATGGTCCGCCAGTGGCAGACCCTGTTCTACAACGAGCGGTACTCCAACACGGACCTGCACACGGGCCACGGCACGCTGCGCATCCCCGACTTCGTCAAGCTGGCCGAGGCGTACGGCTGCGTCGGCATCCGGGTGGAGCACGAGTCGGAGGTCGACGACGCGATCAAGAAGGCGAACGAGATCGACGACCGGCCCGTCGTCGTCGACTTCAACGTCTCGCGCGACGCGATGGTCTGGCCCATGGTCGCCGCCGGGGTGAGCAACGACGACATCCAGTACGCGCGGGGCATCTCGCCCGCCTGGGAACGAGAGGACTGAGCCGACATGTCTCGCCACACCCTGTCCGTCCTGGTGGAGAACAAGCCCGGCGTCCTGACGCGGGTCGCCGGCCTGTTCGCCCGCCGCGCCTTCAACATCCACTCGTTGGCCGTAGGCCCCACCGAGCACGAGGAGATCTCCCGGATCACCGTCGTGGTCGACGTCGAGGAGCACCCGCTCGAGCAGGTCACCAAGCAGCTGAACAAGCTTGTGCACGTCATCAAGATCGTCGAGCTCGACGCCGAGGTGTCCGTGCAGCGCGAGCTGCTCCTGGTCAAGGTCAAGGCGGACGCCGCGACCCGTTCCGGGGTGCTCGAGGTCGTCGAGCTGTTCCGCGCGCACGTCGTCGACGTGGTCCCGGACAGCGTCGTCATCGAGGCGACCGGCACCTCCGCCAAGCTCGACGCGCTGCTGGCGGCGCTCGCCCCGTTCGGCGTCCGCGAGATCGTCAAGTCCGGGACCCTCGCCGTCGGGCGCGGGTCCAGGTCCATCACCGACCGGGCGCTGGAACGCGTGCGCAGCGCCTGAGACGCGCGCGCCGCCTCCTGCCGACGCCTGGCACCATCGACCCGACACCACCCCGACGTGAACCACCCCGAGAAAGAGGAGCACCACCGTGGCTGAGATGTTCTACGAGGACGCCGCCGACCTGTCCATCATCCAGCAGCGCAAGGTCGCGGTCATCGGCTACGGCAGCCAGGGCCACGCGCACGCGCTGAACCTGCGCGACTCCGGCGTCGACGTCCGGGTCGGTCTGCGTGCCGGCTCGTCGTCGCAGCGGAAGGCCGAGAACGAGGGCCTCAAGGTCCTGCCGGTCGCCGACGCGGTCAAGGAGGCCGACGTCGTCGTCATCCTGGCTCCGGACCAGGTGCAGCGGGACCTCTACCGCGACGAGATCGCCCCGAACCTGACCGAGGGCACCGCGCTCGTCTTCGGCCACGGCTTCAACATCCGCTTCGGCTACATCAAGCCCGAGGCCGGCCACGACGTCCTCATGGTCGCGCCCAAGGGCCCGGGCCACCTCGTGCGCCGCGAGTACGTCGACGGTCGTGGCGTGCCGGTGATCGTCGCCGTCGAGCAGGACGCCTCCGGCTCGGCCTGGGACCTCGCGCTGTCCTACGCGGCCGGCATCGGCGGCCTGCGTGCGGGCGGCATCAAGACCACCTTCACCGAGGAGACCGAGACCGACCTGTTCGGTGAGCAGGCCGTGCTCTGCGGCGGCACCTCGCAGCTGGTCCAGTACGGCTTCGAGACCCTCACCGAGGCGGGCTACCAGCCCGAGGTCGCGTACTTCGAGGTGCTGCACGAGCTCAAGCTCATCGTCGACCTCATGGTCGAGGGCGGTCTGGCCAAGCAGCGCTGGTCGATCTCCGACACGGCGGAGTACGGCGACTACGTCTCCGGCCCGCGCGTCATCTCGCCCCAGGTGAAGGAGAACATGAAGGCCGTGCTCGCGGACATCCAGTCGGGTGCCTTCGCGGAGCGCTTCATCGCGGACCAGGACGCCGGCGCGCCGGAGTTCAAGGAGCTGCGCGCCAAGGGTGAGGCGCACCCGATCGAGACCACCGGCCGCGAGCTGCGCAAGATGTTCTCGTGGATCAAGCCCGCTGACTCCGACTACCAGGAGGGCAGCGCCGCTCGCTGACACCCACCCCTCGTCAGCGAACGACGCGTGCGGCCGCCGCCCCGACCCGGGGGTGGCGGCCGCACGTGCATACGCCGGGCGGGTCCCACGGCACGGCGCCGCCCCCGATGGCAGGATGAACCGCATGAGCGACGCGACGTCCCACGGCGGGATCCCGGACCAGGCACAGGCCCAGCTCGAGGACACGGCGCAGGCCGAGCACATCACGCGGTTCTGGGACGTCGCCCGACCGAGCGCGGGCCGCACCAGTCACGGTGGCACGGTGGGGGAGCGGGCGGAGAACGTGGTCCCGCCGCCCGCCTGGTCCTTCGGTGACTCGTCGGAGCTCGCTGACGAGCTTCTCGGCCTCGTGCTCGCCGGCACGAAGACGGCGACGGCGTCGCTCGTCGTCGAGTACGAGGACGCCGCGGAGCAGCTCCCGCGCAAGGGCGACCTGTCCATCCTGCTGGACGGCGCCGGTGATCCGCGAGCGTTGGTCCGGACGACCGAGGTGACGACGGTGCCGTTCAGCGAGGTCACCGCCGAGCACGCCTGGGCCGAAGGTGAGGACGACCGGTCGTTGGAGACGTGGCGCGAGCAGCACGAGCGGTACTGGCGACGGACCCTGGCCGGGAGTGCGCACGAGTTCGGCCCGGGCGTCGAGGTCGTCTGCGAGCGGTTCGAGGTGCTGTACTCGGAGTGAGGCCCGCGCCCGCGGGCGTCGGGAGGGACGAGGATGTCGCTGCGCTGGTATTCGACGGTCGTGGAGACGACCGACCCACGACGACTGGCCGGCTGGTGGGCCGAGGCGCTCGGCTGGCAGTTCAACCACGAGTCCGACGAGGAGTGCGTCCTGGTGCCGCCGTGGGCGGCTGAGTTCGTGGAGCAGCTCGAGTTCCACCGGGTGCCGCCCGGGATGGTCTTCGTCCGGGTCGAGCACGAGAAGGCGGGCAAGAACCGGTTGCACTGGGACTTCGCGCCGCACACGAGCGACGACCGGGACGCCGAGATCGAGCGGCTGGTCGGGCTCGGCGCCACCGTGATCGACGTCGGCCAGCCCGACGGCGTGACATGGACGGTCCTGGCGGACCCGGACGGCAACGAGTTCTGCGTCTTGTCCTCCCGAAAGATCTAGCGTCCGCATAACGAGACGGCCGTCCGTATCATGGCTTGCCGCAGCGTAGGCTCCGTGCATGACGCGCAACATCGACCTCGCAGTGGTGGCAGGAGACGGCATCGGGACCGAGGTCGTCGAGCAGGGGCTCGCCGTCCTGGACGCCGCCGTCGCCGGATCCGACCTCAAGGTCTCGACCACAGAGTTCGACCTCGGGGCGCGTCGTTGGCACGCCACGGGTGAGACCCTCACCGACACCGACCTGCAGCGGATCCGCGAGCACCACGCGATCCTGCTCGGCGCCATCGGCGACCCGACGGTCCCGTCCGGAGTCCTCGAGCGAGGCCTGCTGCTCAAGCTCCGTTTCGCGCTCGACCACTACGTGAACCTGCGCCCCGGCAAGCTCTACGAGGGTGTGACCAGCCCGCTCGCGCACCCTGGCGACGTCGACTTCGTGGTCGTCCGCGAGGGCACCGAGGGGCCGTACGTCGGCAACGGGGGATCGGTCCGCACGGGCACACCGCACGAGATCGCCACCGAGGTGTCGGTCAACACCGCGTTCGGTGTGGAGCGTGTCGTCCGGGACGCCTTCGCCCGCGCCCAGGCACGGCCCCGCAAGCACCTGACGCTCGTGCACAAGCACAACGTCCTGGTGCACGCCGGCCATCTGTGGCGCCGCACGGTCGAGGCCGTGAACGCCGAGTTCCCCGACGTCACCACCGACTACCTGCACGTGGACGCGGCGACGATCTTCCTCACGACGAACCCGTCGCGGTTCGACGTCATCGTCACCGACAACCTCTTCGGCGACATCCTCACCGACCAGGCGGCCGCGATCACCGGTGGCATCGGCCTGGCAGCGTCCGCGAACATCAACCCCGACCGCACCGCGCCGTCGATGTTCGAGCCGGTGCACGGTTCGGCCCCGGACATCGCCGGTCAGGGCAAGGCCGACCCGACGGCCACGGTGCTCTCGGTCTCGCTCCTGCTCGAGCACCTGGGCCTCGGCGACGAGGCGCGGCGGGTCGAGGCGGCCGTGGCGGCGGACCTCGCGGATCGCGGCGACACGGTGCGTACGACGGCGGAGGTCGGTCGCGATCTCGCCGCACGAGTAGCGGGCTGAGCCCGGTCGTCGGCGCCGGGAAGGGGGCGCACGGCCATTCTTCCCGGATCGGACCGGTGCTCGCGTAGGTCACGGCGGTGAAGCCGTGGAACACTACACAGGTCCGCACGCGAAAGGGTCCGCAGACATGACCAGCACCGACAGTTCCGCCATCCTCCCCGCCGAGCTCGAGGACCTCGTCGCCCTGTTCGACGTCGAGCAGTCCGACGCGCCGACTCCCGACGCCGAACGGGAGGCAGCGCTCGCCGAACCACGCTTCGGCACGGTCTTCACCGACCACATGGCGCGCATCACCTGGCGTCAGGACACCGGCTGGCTGGACCGACGGATCGAGAAGTACGGCCCGCTCCAGCTCGACCCGGCCACCGCCGTCCTGCACTACGCGCAGGAGATCTTCGAGGGCATGAAGGCGTACAAGCACGCCGACGGTTCTGTCTGGACCTTCCGTCCGGACGCGAACGCGGCGCGGTTCGCCCGGTCCGCGCACCGGCTCGCGCTGCCCGCCCTCTCGGTCGACGACTTCATCGGCTCCATCGCGGCGCTCGTCCGCACCGACCGGGCGTGGGTGCCCGGCGGTGAGGACTCGAGCCTGTACCTGCGACCCTTCATGTTCGCCTCCGAGGCGTTCCTCGGGGTGCGGCCCGCGGCCGAGGTCGAGTACCTGTGCATCGCCTCACCCGTCGGCCCGTACTTCGCGGGCGGTGTCAGGCCGGTCTCCATCTGGGTCGCCGAGGACTACCACCGGTCCGGTCCCGGGGGCACGGGCGACGCCAAGTGCGGGGGCAACTACGCCGCGAGCCTGCTGCCGCAGACGCAGGCGCAGGAGAACGGCTGCGACCAGGTGTGCTTCCTCGACGCCGTCACGAACTCCTTTCTCGAGGAGCTCGGCGGGATGAACGTCTTCGTGGTGATGGCGGACGGCAGCGTCCACACGCCCGAGCTCACCGGGTCGATCCTCGAGGGGGTCACGCGCTCGTCGATCCTGCAGCTCGTCTCGGACCGCGGGCGCGACGTCGTCGAACGCCGCATCCCGTTGGCCGAGGTGGTCGCAGGGCTGGCGGACGGCACCGTGCGAGAGGTCTTCGCCTGTGGCACCGCCGCCGTCATCACACCGGTCGGGCGCTTGGCCAGCGGGACGTTCGACCACACCGTCGGCACCGGTGAGCCCGGTGAGCTGACGATGCAGATCCGCACCGAGCTCACGGACATCCAGTACGGTCGCGCCGCGGACCGGCACGGTTGGATGCGCCGCCTGGCCTGAGACCGGGGGCCGCCGAGTGGCCGTGACGACGCGGGTCACGGTCGCCGTCGTATGTCGACGGGGCGGCCTGGTGCGCGGTGGAGGCGGAGGCCGTGGCGCTGCTCGCACACCTCACCGGCGACGCCGCCGAGAGGTCGGTCAGGTGGTCGTGACGGGCATCGACAGGGTGCGGCTCAGCACCGACCCGAGCATGGACGACACGGCCAGGCCGAGGATGACCCACACCAGACCCGTCATGGCCCCCGGGAGAGGATCAGGGTTCCCGGTGAACGGCAGCACGGCGAGGATGACGGTGGTCAGCCCGACGAGCCACCCGAAGAACATCCGAGGGCGCGGGGCGATGACGACCAGCAGGTGCAGCACCACGGCGGCCAGCAGTGCGAACACGGCCCCGGCGCCTGCCCATGACGCGTCGTTGCCGGCGCCGATCGCGTCGGGCGGCGCGTAGAGACCGATGTCGAACACCTCGTCGAAGATCACCGAGGCGGCGAGCCCGAGGAGCGTGCAGACCAGGACGGTCGCGGCGGCGCCGGCCCAGTACCGGCCGACGTCGAGCTGCGGCCGCTGGGGTGGCAGCGGCTCGGCCGGTGCCCAGGCCGGCTGGCCGGCCGGTGGGACGACGCCGGGTGGCTCCTGGCCGGAAGGCACCCGTCCCATGCTCCGGGTGGGGTCATCCGAGCCGTAGGGCCGCTGGGGATCGCTCACTGTCGTCCTCCTCGTGTCGTCGACGCCCCTAGCCGACCACACCTGCGTCCCGCCCACCCGGTGGACACACGGGTGACCTTCCACAAGCCCTGTGGCATTATGTGACCCATGACTCGTGCTTTCCGGCGCCACACGCGCTGCCGCCTCATTAGCTAGCGCGTCCGGTTCACCTGACCGGACGCGCAGACCTTCCGTACCCGGAGGGTCTTTTTTGTTGTCCAGAGCTGTAGCCCTATCGACCTACGGGAGCCACCGATGGCCGCCGCCCCGTTCCACGTGTACGACACCACCCTGCGCGACGGCGCACAGCAGGAGGGGATGAACCTCTCCGTCGCGGACAAGCTCGCGATCGCGCCGCTCCTCGACGAGCTCGGGGTGGGCTTCATCGAGGGCGGCTGGCCCGGCGCCATCCCGAAGGACACGGAGTTCTTCCGGCGCGTGGCCAAGGAGGTCGATCTGCGGAACGCGGTGCTCGCCGCGTTCGGCTCGACGCGCAAGGCGAGCACCCGGGCGTGGGACGACCCGCAGGTGCGTGCGCTGCTCGACTCGGAGGCCCCGGTGGTGACGCTGGTCGCCAAGTCCGACGTCCGCCACGTCGAGCGTGCGCTGCGCACGACGCCGGACGAGGGCATCGCGATGATCCGCGACACCGTGGAGTTCCTGGTCGGCGAGGGCCGCCGTGTCGTGGTCGACGCGGAGCACTTCTTCGACGGATACCGGTACGACGCCGGCTACACCCGTTCCGCGGTCGCGGCGGCCTTCGAGGCGGGCGCGGAGGTCGTGGCGCTCTGCGACACGAACGGCGGCATGCTTCCGTCCTGGGTCGGGGAGGTGGTCACCGAGCTGCGCGAGTCCCTCGGGATGCCGCACGGCCGCGACGCCCTGCCGGGGGACGCGCTGCTCGGGATGCATGCCCACAACGACTCGGGCTGCGCCGTCGCGAACACGCTGGCGGCCGTCGAGGCCGGCTGCGCGCACGTCCAGGGCACCGTGAACGGTTACGGCGAGCGCACCGGCAACGTCGACCTCCTGGCCGTCGTGGCGAACCTCGCCCTCAAGAGCGGCATCTCGACGCTGCCCGGCGACGGGCTCGCCGAGTCGACGCGGATCGCGCACGCCGTCGCGGAGATCACCAACATCGCGCCCTACGCGCGCCAGCCCTACGTCGGGGCGAGCGCCTTCGCCCACAAGGCGGGTCTGCACGCCAGTGCCATCAAGGTGGACCCGGACCTGTACCAGCACATCGATCCGACCGCCGTGGGCAACGACATGCGCATGCTGGTCTCCGACATGGCCGGGCGCGCGTCGATCGAGCTCAAGGGCCGCGAGCTCGGCTTCGACCTGGCGGGCCAGAGCGAGCTGCTCACGCGGGTCACCACACGGGTCAAGGAGGCCGAGGCGCAGGGCTACACGTTCGACGCGGCGGACGCCTCGTTCGAGCTGATCCTGCGCGAGGAGCTCACCGGGGACCGGCCGCACTACTTCCGGATCGAGTCGTGGCGGGCGATCGTCGAGACCTCGGGCGGCCGGAAGGGCGGGGTCGCGAACGCCGACCGGCGCGACGCCGAGGCGCTGGCCGAGGCCACCGTGAAGCTGCACGCGGGAGGCGAGCGCATCGTCGTCACCGGTGAGGGCAACGGACCCGTCAACGCGCTCGACCAGGCGCTGCGCCACGCGTTGACGCGCGTCTACCCGCAGATCGAGAAGTTCGACCTGGTCGACTTCAAGGTGCGCATCCTGGATGCCGAGCACGGCACGGACGCGACGACGCGTGTCCTGGTGGAGACCACGGACGGGCACCACACGTGGTCGACCGTCGGCGTCGGCCCGAACATCATCGAGGCGGCCTGGGAGGCGCTGATCGACGCGCACGTCTACGGGCTGGTGCACGCCGGCGCCGAGCCGCACTGAGGTCCCGGCCGCGCCGACCTCACCGCGGGCGAGGGTCCGTGCGGTGCTGCTGGACGGCGTCGTAGGTGACCGCCAACGCGGCGGTCGTGGACTCGTCCCGACGCTGCGCGACGCGCACGAACAGGAAGTCGACGACGGCGAGCTGTGCGATCCGGCTCGACAGCGCGCCGGAGCGGAACTGGGTCTCGCGTGCGGCGGTCGTCAGCACGACGTCGGCCGCCTCGGCCAGCGGTGAGGTGGGGGAGTTGGTCACGGCGATCGTCACGGCGCCGCGCTCCCGGGCCAGGGTGAGCGCCTGGACCGGTTCGACCGTACGGCCGGTGTGGGAGACCGCCACGGCCACGGAGCCGGCGCCGTGCAGCGCGGCCGACTGCAGCTGCTGGTGCGAGTCCACGGGTGCGAGGCACACGAGGCCGATCCGGGACAGCTTCTGCGCGAGGTCCTGGGCGGTCAGCCCGGACGACCCGACGCCGTACACGTCGATGCGGTCGGCGCGGGCGACGGCGGCCACCGCCCTCTCCAGCGCGTCGAGGTCGAGGAGCCGCGCGGTCTCCTCGATCGCGCGCGCCTCGTGGAAGGCGATCTTGGAGACGACGTCGGTGGCGTCGTCGGTCCGGTTGATCTCTCCCTGGGCGACGCCCGAGCGCTCCAGCTCGACCGCCCGGCGGCTGGTGGCTTGCGCGAGGTCGATGCGGAACCCGGCGTAGCCGGTGTAGCCGACGGCCCGGCAGAAGCGCACCACGGTCGCCTGGGAGGCGCCGGCCCGGGCCGCCAGCTCGGAGATCGTGGCGCCGACGGCGGCGGTGGGGGCCGCGAGGACGGCCTCGGCGACGCGCTTCTCGGCGGGTGGAAGTGTTGGCTGTACCTGCCTGAGCCGGACGAGCACGTCACCGTCCGTCGTCGTTCCCGAGGGTCGGTGTCGTGCGCGGGGTGCGCCGTTCGAGGTCACAGGCACAGGGTCTCATCCGTGGCACCGGGCGAGCGTGTCGAGGGCTACCGTGGACCCGTGCGAGGAGAGTACAAGGTTCCCGGTGGCAAGTTCGTGGCGGTCGACGTCGATGTCGTGGACGGTCGGCTGGTCGACGTCCGCCTGAGCGGCGACTTCTTCCTGGAGCCGGACGAGGCGTTGGGCGTCATCGATGCGGCGCTGACCGGTCTGCCCGAGCAGACCTCGGCCCGCGACCTGGCCGCCGCCGTCGAGGAAGGGCTCCGTGCCGCGGAGGCCCAAGGTTTGCTGGCCGGTCCCGTCGCGCTCGTCGGGTTCGACCCGTGGGCGGTCGCGGTGGCCGTGCGCCGGGCCCTCGGGCGTGCCACCTCCTGGGACGACCACACGTTCGAGGTGCTGCGTCCTGGACCGCTGCCGCCGCGGACGCTCGCGGCCCTGGACCAGGTGCTGACCGAGGAGCTGGCGGAGGGCCGACGCGGCCCCACGCTGCGGTTCTGGGAGTGGGACGAGCGGGCGGTGTTCATCGGGTCCTTCCAGTCCTACCGCAACGAGATCGACGACGACGGGGTGGACGAGCACGGCGTCACGGTGGTGCGGCGCATCAGCGGTGGCGGTGCGATGTTCATGGAGGCGGGCAACTGCGTGACGTTCTCGCTCGTGGTGCCGGCCTCCCTCGTGGACGGGATGAGCTTCGAGCGGTCGTACGCGTTCCTGGACGACTGGGTGCTCGGTGCGCTCGCGGACGTCGGGGTCGAGGCGCACTTCTCCGGTATGAACGACGTCGCGTCCGCGGTGGGCAAGCTGGCGGGGTCGGCACAGAAGCGGCTCGCCGGGGGAGCGGTGCTGCACCACATGACGATGGCCTACGACATCGACCAGGACAAGATGCTCGAGGTGCTGCGCATCGGCCGCGAGAAGCTGTCGGACAAGGGCACCCGCAGCGCGAACAAGCGGGTGGACCCGTTGCGCTCGCAGACGGGCCTGTCGCGCGAGGCGATCCTCGACGCGTTCGAGAAGCACTTCCGCAGCCGCTACCGCACGACCGACTCGGCGCTGCGTCCCGACGAGCTCGAGCGTGCGGAGGACCTGGTGCGCACCAAGTTCGCGACGCAGGAGTGGATCCACCGGGTCCCGTGAGGTCACCGTCCCGGTCACGAAGTCGGGACCGGACTTTCCCTGGTCGCCCGAGGACACTATGGTTCAGGGCAAGCGGCGCGAGGGAAACTATTCTCCACGTTTGTTACCTATCCGAACAGCGCCGCCACGGACAACGAGGTCTTGGCCGGGACGCAGAGGTCCCACGGCCCGGCCTCGCGCCGCCGTCGTGCTCGCCTGCGGGACGGGCCGGGTCAACGCGGAGGCCGCCGTCGACCTCCTCGCCCGCGGGGCGGGACACCGCGAGCCGGGTTCGCCTACGCCGGGGTAGGCCGCGCACCGAAGACGCCGGTGCCCACGCGCACGATCGTCGCGCCCTCGGCGACGGCCGGCGCCAGGTCGCCGGACATCCCCATCGACAGGTCGTGCGCCGCAGCGGTCCCGGGCGCGCCGCTGGCCAGGATCTCGTCGCGCAGCGTCCGCAACCGGGCGTACCCGCCCCGCACCACGCCGTCGTCGTCGGAGCGCGCGCCGATGGTCATGAGGCCGGTGAGCCGCAGGCCGTCCAGCCCGGCCACGTGGTGGGCCAGCGCGACGGCGCCCGACGGCGCCACCCCGGACTTGCTCTCCTCGCCGGAGACGTTGACCTGCACCATGACGTCGAGCGTGCGGCCGGCGCGCACCGCACGCCCGGCCAGGGCGTCGGCCAGCGCGGCCCGGTCGATCGTCTCCAGGCCGGTGACCGTCGGCAGCATCTGGTTGATCTTGTTGCGCTGCAGGTTGCCGATCATGTGCACCTCGACCCGGCCCGCCGCGACGAGACCGGCGAGGTCGGGCGCCTTCGCGACCAGCTCCTGGACGCGGTTCTCGCCGAGCAGCACCGGGCCGTCGTCGCCGCGGGAGGACGCCAGGTCGGTCGCGGCCGCGACCGCGGCGAGGACCGTCCCGGCGTCCTGGGTCTTGGTCGCGAGCAGCACGCGCACCGCGGAGGGGTCGCGTCCCGCTGCGGTCGCGGCGTCGTCGACCCGCGCGCGCACCGCGGCGAGCCGGTCGTGGAGGGAAGGCATGGAGCCAGTCTACGAACGCCGGGGTGCGCTCAGGGTGCCCCCGGATCCCGCACCCCCGTCGGAGGTGGGATCATGGGAGACGTGAAGGCACTGCTCAACATCATCTGGCTCGTCTTCGGGGGACTGGTGCTCGCGCTCGGCTATGCCGCCGCGGGCATCATCTGCTGCATCCTCGTCGTCACGATCCCGTGGGGCATCGCGTCGTTCCGGATCGCCGGGTACGCGCTGTGGCCGTTCGGCCGCACGGTGGTGGACAAGCCGCAGGCGGGCGCCTGGTCGGTGCTGGGCAACATCATCTGGATCGTCGTCGCGGGGATCTGGCTCGCCATCAGCCACGTGCTGACGGCGATCGCCCAGGCGGTCACGATCATCGGCATCCCGCTCGCGATCGCGAACCTCAAGATGATCCCGGTGTCCCTGCTGCCGCTCGGCAAGGACATCGTGCCCAGCGACGCGCGCTACCCGACCTACCAGCGCGCCTGAACCGGGACGTCCGGTGGGGCCGCGGGGTGCGGAGCCTCCACCGGCTCAGCGGCCGATCGTCGCGAGGGTCGCGCCGGTGAGCCGCACCAGGTCGTGCGGTGCCAGCGAGACGTCCAGCCCGCGGCGGCCCGCGGAGACGTAGACGACGTCGAAGGCCTCGGCCGAGGCGTCCAGGACGGTGCGGTGCCGGGTCCGTTGCCCCAGCGGTGAGATGCCGCCCGCGACGTACCCGGTGGCCCGCTGGGCTCGGGCCACCTCCGCCATCCCGGCCCGCTTGCCGCCCGCGGCGCGAGCGAGCGCCTTGAGGTCCAGCGAGCCGGTGACGGGGACGACGGCGACGACCAGCTCGCCGTCGACGTCCGCCATCAGCGTCTTGAGCACCTGCTCGGCCGGGACTCCGATCGCCGCCGCGGCCTCCGCGCCGTAGCTCAGCCCGCTCGTCGGGTCGTGGCTGTACGGGTGCAGGGCGTACGCGGCCCCGGCCTTCTCCAGCGCGAGCAGCGCGGGCGTCCCGCCGCTCGCCGTCCTCTTGCTGACCACGGCACCCAGTGTGCCCGACGTCGCGGTCCTCGTGCCGCCGGCCGGTCTGCGCACCGTCGTGGTACGGGCGCGGCGTACCGTGGGGCCGTGCTGACCCTCCTCGTGCTCGCCGTCCTCGTCGGCGGGATCCTGCAACGGGTGACGGGCATGGGGTTCGGGCTGGTGGCGGGGCCGTTCATCGTGCTGATCGTGGGGCCGCTGGAAGGGGTGCTCTTCGTCAACCTCTCGGGCGCCATCGCCTCGACGATCATCCTCGGGCGGGTGGTGCGCGACGTCGAGTGGCGCAAGTTCGCCTGGCTGACGCTCTCGTCGCTGGTGGTCACGGTGCCGGCGGCGCTGCTGCTGCGGGGCGTCAGCGCGCCCGCCCTCGAGGCGACCGTGGGTGTCGTCGTCATCCTCGCGATGACGCTCGCCGTGCTGACGACCCGCCTACGGCGCGAGGGCGCGCACCCGCTCGGCGCCGGGTCCCGCTGGCCCCTGGCCGTGACGGGAGTGGCGAGCGGGTTCGGGTCGGTGGCGGCCGGGATCGGAGGGCCGCCGGTGGCGGTGTACTCCGTGCTCAGCGGCTGGGACCCGAAGCGGTTCGCCGCGACGGCGCAGCCCTTCTTCGCGGTGAACGCCCTGGCGGCGCTGACCGCGAAGCTCGTGCTGGCGGACGCCTCGTTCCCCACCATGGACCCGTGGCAGTGGGTGCTGCTGATGGTGGCGATCGTCGGTGGTCTCGCGCTGGGTGAGGCGCTCGCCCCGCGGGTGTCGGCGAGCGCCACGCGCCGGGTGCTCATCGTGCTCGCCTACGTGGGCGGGGTCGCCACGCTCACCCGGGGTGTCGCGGGTCTGTGACGGCAGGTGCCGCTCAGGTGTGGTGGCGGCCTTCGCGGTCGGCCGTCCCGCGGTGAGTGTCCGGCGGCGCGTCGGCGCGGTGCTCCGGCTGGTGCCCCTCGCCGGTGTCGTGGATGTTCACGGTGCCGGTGGTGGCCCGGTGGTCGGGGTCGAGCTCGTCGGCACGGCGCAGCCGCTCCTCGACTCCGGCCCGACTCTCGCCGACCTCGGCGTTGCGGTCCTGCGCCTCCTGCTGGAGCCGTGCCGCCTCGGCCGCCTTGCGGTCGGCGTCGGCCTGCTGCAGGCGGGCCTCGGCGTCGAGCTTCTCGGCGGACGCCTCACGCTCCTGCACCGCGATGCGCTCGCTCTCGGCGTCGCGGCGCAGCTCCGCGGCCTTCGCCTGCTCCGCCTCGCGCCGCTTCGCCGTGGCCGTGCGTGACCGTCGCACCAGGAACCACACCAGCAGGGCGAGGAGGATCACGACGACGACCGCGATGACGATCCACATGATGGTCGAGCTGTCCATGGCAGCCTCCCGACTCGTCGAGGCGAGGGAGTGTTCCCTCTGAGCCGATTCGACCGCCGCCCGGGTTGACCCGCAACTTCTCCCGGGACGATCCGGGCGGCGCCGGACGTTCTACGCGAACCGGCCCACGTGCAGGATGCTCACCACCGGTGCGCCCGCCTCGTCGCTCGCGGCGAGGTCGACGAGGGCGGTGATCGCGCGGTCGCGGTCACCGTCGACGTCGTCGAGCACCTGGCGCACCCACCACGTGCCGGCCGGCACGGTCCGGGTGTCCGACGGCGGAGCGCCGGCGGGGAGCTCGGCGCCCGGCTCGAGCATGGTCAGCAGGGCCGTGGAGCGGGCGTCCGCGCCGAACCCGATCGCGTCGTCGCCCTGGGCCTCGAAGAGCTCCTCCAGGGCGTCGGCCCAGGTGTCGCCGTCCCAGCCGGAGGCCTTGTCGAGCGCCTCGAGGGCGTCGTAGTCCTCGCGCGCGGCCAGCTCGACGCGGCGGAACATGGCGTTGCGCACCAGGCGGCGGAAGGAGCGAGGGTTGCCGGTGACGGGTCGGGCGGGAGCCTCGGCGCCGGCCTCGGCGAGCTCGCCCTCGATGACGGTGTCGGCGTCGTCGTCCACCGGGTTCTGCAGCCGCTCCCACTCGTCGAGCAGGGACGAGTCGACGCCCCGCACGAGCTCACCGAGCCACTCGATGACCTCGTGCACGTCCTCGGTGCGGTGCTCGTCGGGGACCACCTGGCGGACCGCTCGGAACGCGTCGGCGAGGTAGCGCAGGACCACGCCCTCGGTGCGCTCCAAGCCGTAGATGCTGACCATCTCGGCGAAGGTCATGGCCTGCTCGAGCATGTCCCGCACGACGGACTTGGGCGCGAGCTCGGCGCCGGCGACCCACGGGTTCGTCTGCTTGTACTGCGCGAACGCGGGTTCCAGCAGCTCGGCGAGCGGCCGGGGCCAGGTGACGTCCTCGAGCAGCTCCATGCGCTCCTCGTACTCGATGCCCTCGGCCTTCATCTCCGCGACGGCGACGCCGCGCGCCTTGCGCTGCTGGCCGTAGAGGATCTGGCGAGGGTCGTCCAGCGTCGCCTCGATGACGGAGACGACGTCGAGGGCGTGCGTGGGGGAGTCCACGTCGAGCAGGTCCATCGCGGCCAGGGCGAACGGCGACAGCGGGGCGTTGAGGGCGAAGTCCCGGGGGAGGTCCACCTCGAGCCGGACGCTGGGACGGTAGCCCGCCGGGCGCGTCGGGTCCGGGACGCGGACCCGCTCGACCACGCCGGCGACCCGCAGGGAGCGGTAGATGCGCAGCGCCTGGCGCACGTGCGCGGCCTGCTGCGCGGCGGTGTCGTGGTTCGCGGTCAGCAGGTGGCGCATCGCCTCGACCGGGTCGACGGCCCCGGCCTCGTCCGCGGCGCGCTCGTCCCGCGTGCGGGCGAGGACGTTGAGCACCATGGCGTGGTTGACGTGGAACTGGCTGGTCAGCGGCTCCGGCGGAGCGTCGCGGAGGCGTTCGAAGGTCGAGTCCGTCCAGTTCACGGAGCCCGACGGGGCCTTCTTGCGGACCAGCTTCTTGAGCTTCTTCGGGTCGTCGCCCGCCTTGGCGACGGCCTTGCGGTTCTCGATGACGTGCTCGGGGGCCATGACGATGACCTCGCCGAGGGTGTCGTAGCCCGCGCGCCCGGCGCGTCCGGAGATCTGGTGGAACTCACGGGCGGTGAGGTGCCGCATCCGTTCGCCGTCGAACTTCACCAGGGACGTCAGCAGGACGGTGCGGATGGGCACGTTGATGCCGACGCCCAGCGTGTCGGTGCCGCAAACGACCTTGAGCAGCCCGCGCTGGGTGAGGCGCTCCACGAGGCGGCGGTACTTGGGCAGCATCCCGGCGTGGTGGACGCCGACCCCGGCGCGAAGGTACTTGCTCAGGACCTTGCCGAACCCGGTGCCGAACCGGAACGCGCCGATCTCCGCCGCGATCGCGGCCTTCTCCTCCTTGGAGGCGAGCTTCGAGCTGAGCAGCGCCTGGGCGCGGTCGACGGCGTCCTTCTGCGTGAAGTGCACGACGTAGACGGGCGCCCGGTGGGTGGTGACCAGCTCCTCGATCACCTCGGGCAGCGGGTCCTGGACGTAGGAGAACGTGAGCGGGACGGGCCGCTCGGCGTCGGCGACCTCGGCCACAGGGCGGTCGGACCGTTCCTCGAGGTCCTCTCGCAGCCGGGTGGTGTCGCCGAGCGTCGCGGACATCAGCACGAACTGGGTGTGCGGCAGCTCGAGCAGGGGCACCTGCCAGGCCCAGCCGCGCTGCGGGTCGCCGTAGTAGTGGAACTCGTCCATGACGACCTGGGAGATGAAGTCGTCGTCGCCCGGCCTGCCGGCCCCTCGCCGCAGTGCGAGGTTGGCGAGGATCTCGGCGGTGCAGCAGATGATCGGCGCGTCCGCGTTGACCGCCGAGTCGCCCGTCATCATCCCCACGTTGCGCGAGCCGAACGCCGCGACCAGGTCGAAGAACTTCTCGCTGACCAGGGCCTTGAGCGGCGCGGTGTAGTAGGTCCGCCCGCCGAGCCCGGACCGCCGGGCGGCCAGGGCCGCGAACTGGGCGCCCATCGCCACCATGGACTTGCCCGACCCGGTCGGCGTCGCCAGTACCACGTGCGAGCCCGTCATGAGCTCGAGCAGCGCCTCCTCCTGGTGCGGGTAGAGGGACCGGCCCGTGGACGCCGCCCACTCGCCGAAGCCCTCGAAGAGCACGTCCGCGTCCGGTGCCTTGCCCGTCGGGGCGGGCAGGTAGGGCAGCAAGGTGCCGGCCGGGCGCGGGGTCGTGGTCGAGGCGGTGGCGGCAGTGTCGGTGGCAGTCATCGGGACCATTCTCCCAGCCTGTCCCGGCGGCGTCGTCTGTTCGGCAGTTCGTCGTCTGGTCGGCAGCTCGAACTGCCGACCAGAAGACGAACTGCCGACCAGATCTGCTCAGCAGGCCCGGATCAGCAGGCGCCGAGGTCGCTCCACACACCCCACTGGCCGGCGGAGGACGGGTCCTCACCGCGGGTCCACCACTTGGCCTGGTAGGTGCGGCCGTCGTGGGAGACCTGGTCGCCCCCGAGGTACACGGCGCCCGGC
The DNA here is from genome assembly GCA_947497265.1 of uncultured Isoptericola sp. Lineage (GTDB taxonomy): Bacteria > Actinomycetota > Actinomycetes > Actinomycetales > Cellulomonadaceae > Isoptericola > Isoptericola rhizosphaerae. The sequence continues at coordinate 720,908 of CANMFP010000002.1, read as the reverse complement.
TCCCAGGCCGCGGCCTCACAGTCACCCGGCTCGGGGTCCGGCGTGGGGTCCGGGTCCGGGTCGCCGCCGCCGTTGCCGCCGACCGTCACGTCGACGCAGGCGTAGAAGGCCATGGCGGTGTCCGCGACGTTCCAGCGGGCGAGGATCGTGTGGTCACCGGCGGGGAGGCTGTCGAGCGTGTGCTCGACGACGGCGCCAGGTTGCGCGCCGCCGTCGTCGATGGTGCGGTGCAGCACCCCGTCCACGAAGTACTCCCAGGTGCTGGTGGAGTGCATCGCTTTGATCTGCCACCGCATCGTCACCGAGGAGTCCACGGTGGTCCGGGGCCACGGCTTGCTCTCGTCGTCGAGGATCTCGAACCCGCCGCCGCCGGAGCACTGCATCGACCCCTTCGGGGCTTCGACGCTCTGGGGCTCGTACTGCAGAGCTCCGCAGTCGAACGACAACGTCCCGTTGCTGCAGTGGTCCTGGCGGCTGGGTGGGTTGGTGACCCAGCCGTGGGCGGCGGCCGTGGGGGCCAGCGCCAGGGGTGCGAGCAGTGCCACCAGGCCGGTCACGGCCGCTACCAGTGCTGTGCGCCATCGCATCGTTGCGTCTCCTGTTCGTCAGGTATCTGGACAAATTCGACGGTAGGCCTCGGCAACCACGTGCGCATCAGGCGAAACCCGTCAACGTCGATGCCGCGGCGGGCGTGACCTACGGGTTCTCGCGTAGGCCGGCAGGGCTCAGCCCAGGTTCCACAGGTGCCGGTAGAAGGCGATCCGCTCCGCGTCGGGTGCGATGCCGTACGCCGCGAAGAAGGCGGCCTCGTGGTCGCCGGCGTAGTTCCAGCCCAGACTCATGCTCGCCGTCGCCAGATCCGCCCAGCGATCGCCCACCCCGAGCGTGCCGAGGTCGACGTGCCCGGCCGGTGCGCCGTCGTCGGCCACCAGGGTGTTCGGTGCGCAGGCGTCCCCGTGGCAGACGACGAGGCGGTCCACGGCGGGGATCGGGCCGAGCCGCTCGCGCGCGGCGGCGTCCAACCGGTCGGCGCGCTCCTGAGCGCTCCAGGAGAACGGGCACGCGTCCACCGGCAGGGAGTCGTGCAGGGCCCGCAGCCCGGCCCCGATTGCGCGGGCGGCCTCGTCGGGCCGCGCCTTCCAGGCCGGGTCGACGGCGGATCGCCCCGGCAGCGCGGCGGTGACGAGCCACGCACCGTCCTCGTCGTGCCCGCGGCCGAGCACGCGGGGCACCGCGGTGTAGCGCGTCGCCCAGGCGAGGCGCTCGGCCTCGGCGGCGAGGTCGAGCTCGGGCGTGCCGTGCGCGACCCATTTGACGTACCGCGTCCCGGCCGCGCCGACGAGGCGGAAGGTGAGCCCGCCGAGCTGGTTGCGCCACACGGGGGTGACGTCGTCGTCGGTGGCGAGCGCCCGGACGGCGGCCGGGACGGCGACAGGTTCCCGGGGAGCGGAGGCGAGGGGGAGGGCCATGCGGGCCATCCTCGCCGAGGTCAGGCGCTCGTGGCGAGGGCTTCCGCGCGGCGAGCCGTGGCGGCCTCGCCCTGCTGGACCACGACGACGCCGGCGAGCACGAGCGCTCCGCCCACCAGCTGGACGGGGCTCGGCAGCTCGCCGAGCAGCGCCCAGGCGAGCAGCACCGCGCTGAGCACCTCGAGCAGGCCCATGAACGCGGCCACGCGTGCACCGAGCTGACGTCCGGCGGCGATGCCGGTCACGTAGGCGACACCGGCCGTCACGAGACCGAGGACGGCGAGCACCTGCCACCAGGGCACCGCCGCCGTGCCGAGCGTGGCAGGTGCCGTCGACGCGGTCACGGGCAGCAGCCCGACGGCGGCGAGCGCGCCGAGCGCGACCGCCCCGACCGTGAGCCCGCCGGCGGCGAGGCTGAGCGGCGGCAGCCCGGTGTCCGCCCGGGCGTTGATGAGGAAGTAGGCCGAGGCCCCCACCATCGCGCCGAGCGCCCAGGCCGTGCCGACGAGGGAGACACGCGCGCCGGTGAGGTCGAGAACCAGGACGAGGCCGGCCAGCGCGAGCGCGATGCCGCCGAAGGTCGCCGGCGCGGGTTGCTGGCCGTGGCGCAGCCAGAGCCAGACGACGACGGCCACCGGTGCCGAGTACTCGACCAGCAGGGCCGGGCCGACCTGCATGTGCTGCACGGCGGCGAAGTAGCAGAACTGGGTCGCGGCGACGCCGAGCAGCCCGTAGAGAGTGACGAGCCGGACGTTGCGCCGGACGGCGTCCCAGTCGCCGCGCAGCGCCGCGATGCCGAACGGCAGCAGCACCAGGGCGCCGATCGTGATCCTCACGAGGACGACGGCACCGGGGCTCCAGCCGGTGTCGAACAGGGCGCCGGCGAGCGGTCCGGAGAGGCTGAAGCTGATCGCCGAGACGACGGCGAGAGCGAGCCCCGCGCTGGTCCGCGGACGGCGCGCGGCGGAGACGTCAGGCGTCATTTGCTTCATGGCTCATGACACTACGGTCGCTCTTGATAACGTGTCAACATGTCTTTCACTCCTGACGCCGTGGAGGCGCTGCAGTCTGCGACGGAGCTCGTCAACGCTGCCGAGCCGCCGGCCACCCTCACCACGGTGGCGGAGCTCGACGCGTTCTTCCGGCGCCACCGCTACACCGGGCGCCTCGACGGCACCGAGGGTGAGCTGGACGCCGTGCTGGCCCTCGCGCCACGGCTGCGGGAGCTGCTGCTCGCCGACCGTGACGACGTCGCACCGCTCGTCAACGCGATGCTCGCCGAGGTCGGCGCCGTGCCGCGCCTCGTCCGCCACGAGCACGAGGACTGGCACCTGCACGCCGTCGAGGACGACGCCCCGCTGGCCGACCGCATCCTCGCCGAGACCGCGATGGCCATGGTCGACGTCGTCCGTGCCGACGAGCACTCCCGGCTGGACGTCTGCGCCGACGCGGACTGCTCCGGCGTCGTGCTCGACCTCTCGCGCAACCGGTCGCGACGCTACTGCTCGGTCACCTGCACCAACCGCAACGCCCAGGCGGCGCACCGCGCGCGCCGGGCCGGAACCGCCTGACGCCGGTCAGTCGGCCAGCAGCCGGTCGCACACCTCGACGATCCGGAGCCGCAGGGCGTTCGCGCGATCGGCGAAACCGCGCTGGCGGCGCACGTACTCGGCCTTGCCCTCGGGCGTCTCGACCGACACCGCCCCGACCCCGTACGAGGACACGTCGTACGGCGAGGCCGCCATGTCGGTGTAGCGGATGTCGCGGGCCAGCTCGAAGGAGTCCAGCAGGAGGTCACCGGGCACGGCGGGCCCCAGCTTGGACACCCACTTGTACAGGTCCATGTTGGCGTGCAGGCAGCCCGGCTGCTCCATCGCGACCTGGCGCTCGCGGGTGGGGCGCAGCCAGTTGGCCTCGCGGGCCTCCGGCGTGAAGAACCGATAGGCGTCGAAGTGGGAGCAGGCGATGCGGTGGGACTCCACCACGGCGTCGGTCCCGTCATGGCCGAGCCGCAAGGGGAGCGGGTGCCGGTGGTCGCGGCCGGCGGCGGCGTCCCGGTACACCATGGCCCACTCGTGCAGCCCGAAGCAGCCGAACGTCCCCGGCCGTGCCGCCGTCGCCCCGACGAGCGAGCGGACGTAGCGCACCGCCTCGCCCCGGTCGGCGAGGAACGCGGACACGTCCAGCGTGGCGCCGTCCGCGCCGTCGGGCAGCGTCGTGCCGCGGTACCAGCGCCACCCGTACCGCTCGTCGCCGTCGGGTACGGGGACGACGGCGCCCGCCCCGGCGTGCCACCGCCGCAGGTGGCTCACCCGCGTCGGGTAGTAGGTGAAGAGGAAGTCCTCGACGGCGTGCTTCTCGCCCCGGTCGCGGGCGTCGCGCCAGACGGCCGTCAGTGCGTCCGCACGGTCGGCGTGCTCGGCGGCCCGGGTGCGCCAGTCGCGTACGACGGCGGTACGCGGCAGGCGCTCGAGGGCCTCGGCGGGTGCGGGGACCGGTGGCGTCACCCTGCCAGAGTAGGTCGGTCCGGCGTATGATCGAAGGGACAGGAGGTGGTGATGATGGCCACCATCGGAACGCAGTCGGACCTCGACGCGGAGCAGGACGGCATCAAGCCCACGCCACACGTGCCCCAGGACTCCTGGATCCAGCAGCACGGCCCCGCCGTGGGGCTGCTCGTCGGCCTCTCGGCACTGCTCTGGACACTGCTGCGCTACGCCGGCTGACCTGCCGGGCGGCTCCTCAGGCCGCCGGACGGTCCGTCGTCGGAGGTGGTGCCGTCCGCCGCGCCACGCCGGTGATCGCCCGTTCGAGCGGTCCGCGCCCGAGGAGCGCCCGCCAGGCGCTCGCCGCCACGAGGGTCACGAGGACCAGCGCCGTCAGCGGCCCGTTGGTCGTCGCCTCCACCAGGTCCCACCGCCAGATCGCGACGATCTGCAACGAGTAGACCGTCAGCGCCATCGACCCGACGGCGGCCAGCGGCGCGAGCACGACCGACCCGATGCGTCCGGCGTACAGGCACAGACCGAGCACCGTCAGCGCGAACCCGCCCGATCCCACCACCTCGAAGAACGTGTCGTCGTGCGGCCCGGACCGGACGAGGTACCCGGCGGCGGACCCCGGATCGAACTCCACCGCCAGCGACGAGGAGGCGAGATATCCGACCGCGGTCGCCGCGAGCCCGCCGGTCACCATCCGGCCGCGCAGCCGCGCGGAGCGCAGGTCGCACCGACCGATCGCCATCCCGGCGAAGACGTACGCCATCCACACCACGGCGGGGTAGTGGCCGGTGACCAGGAAGTCCGTCAGTGCGCCGGAGCCGTCCCGCGGCACCCGCAGCCCGGCCCGGCCCAGGTGCTCCGGCACCCAGTAGGCGAGCAGCGGGCCGACGACGGTGACCGCCGCGGCGGCGAGGGCCAGCCGGCGCGGGCCCCAGCGCAGGAACGGCAGCGCGAGCACGAAGTAGGCGGCGTAGAACCCGAGGATGAGCAGCACGCGCGTCCCGAGCAGGTCGAGGAGACCCACGAGGGCGAGCAGCAGCACGGCCCGGACCAGGAGCCGGGCGCGCGCGTGCACCAGGGCGTCACCGGTCTGGGGGCGGGGCCCGCCGGTGACGACGGCGAGCGAGACGCCCGCGACGAGCGCGAACAGGATCGACGAGCGCCCGTCCGCGACGGTGAGCCACACCGTCGGACCCTCGACGACGCCGACGTGCGCCGTGAACATGCCGAGGACCGCCAGGCCGCGGGCGACGTCGAGGCCGGGCACCCGGCCGGGACCACCGCGCAGACGCGTCCCGGCCCGGCGCAGGGCCGGGACGAACCTGCGGGACGCGGCCGGTGCGTCCGGGGCCGGTGCGCCTTCGTCGGAGACCATGCGCCGATGATCCCGCAGCGTCCGTCTCGTGAGAACAGGGTGTCTCGGCGCGGCGCGTTCACTAGGTTGGGCACATGAGCGATCTGCCGATGGAGTCCGAACCCGAGTTCCCGGAAGCGCCGAGCTTCGGCAGCCCGTCCGACGGACCGAGCGGGAGCGCCTCCGACGAGCCGCACGGCGCCGCACTCTCCGACGCGATCGAAGCCCCGAGCACCCACCAGACGGTGCCGAGCCAGGAGTCCGAGTCGTACACGCACGGGCACCACGAGTCGGTGCTGCGCGCGCACCGGGCGCGCACCGCGCAGAACTCTGCCGGGTTCCTGCTGCCCCACCTGCGCGACGACATGCACGTGCTCGACGTCGGCTGCGGGCCGGGCACCGTCACCACCGACCTCGGCCGCATCGTCGCGGGTGGCGACGTGGTGGGCGTGGACGCCTCCGAGACGGTGCTCGACGCCGCCCGCTCGCACGCGGAGGCGATCGGTGCCCACAACGTCCGCTTCCAGCAGGCCAACGCCTACGAGCTGCCCTTCGACGACGACACCTTCGACGTCGTCTACGCCCACCAGCTCTTGCAGCACCTGTCGAACCCGGTCGCGGCGCTGCGCGAGATGAAGCGGGTCGCCAAGCCGGGCGGTCTCCTCGCGGTGCGCGACGCCGACTACGCCGCCATGGCCTGGTACCCGGAGTCCGCCGGCCTGCGCGAGTGGAACACGCTCTACCACGAGGTCACGCACGCCTACGGGTTCGAGCCCGACGCCGGCCGCCGCCTCTTCTCCTGGGTGCTGGACGCCGGCTTCGACGTCTCCGGGACCGTGCCGAGCGCGTCGTCGTGGTGCTACGCGACGCCCACCGACCGTGAGTGGTGGGGTCAGCTCTGGGCCGAGCGGTGCGTCGAGTCGAACTTCGCGCGGCAGGCCGTCGAGTCCAACCTGGCCGACGACGTCGCGCTCGAGCAGCTCGCGCAGGACTGGCTGACCTGGGCGCACTCGCCGGACGGCTGGTTCGCCATCCTGCACGGCGAGGTGCTGGCCCGGGCCTGAGGTCCCCCGCACGCGCACGCCCGCCCCCGTCGAGCACCTCGGCGGGGGCGGGCGTCGTCACCGGGCGAGATCGGCTCAGCTGGTGACGGTGAGCGTCTCGTACTCCAGGAAGCCCGGCTCCAGGTCGACCTGGACGTCGCCCGTGTCCGCGACCATGTACGCGACCGAGAAGGTCAGCGACTTGCCCGGCTGGATCTTCGAGCTCGGCATCATGTCGATGCCGTCGTCGTACACGGCCATGGACTCCGACCCGCCCGAGGCGACGATCGGGTACATCAGGACCGGGTCGAAGACCTCGTCCGTGTCGTTCTCGATCGTGACCTCGAAGACGACCGGGGTGCCCTCGCCCTCGGCGCCGACGGCGTACTCACCGGGCGTGAACTCCTCCGGGGCGGTCACGGTGACGGCCAGGCCGTCGGCGTAGGTGTACGTCTCGTCGAAGCCGACGACACCACCGGCGTTGGTGGCCTCTCCCGACGTGATGGCGTCGACGTCCTCGGAGTCGATGCCGGCGTCCTCGAGGGACTGCTCGATCAGGCTGGTCTGCTCCTCGACGGTGCTGCTGACGAACGCCGCGGTCACCATCGAGATGACGATGGACAGCGCGATCGCCACGACGGAGAGCGCCGTACCGATGATCGCCATGACCTTGCCGCCGCCCGTGCCCCGTGCCGCCTTGACGATGGCGATGATGCCGAGCACGACGCCGACCACGCCGATGACGGCCGAGCCGATGTTGAGGAACGGGATCCAGCAGCCCAGCAGCGCCACGATGCCCAGCACGAGCGCCGTGATGGCCAGCCCGCTGCGCTCCGACGCCGGCCGCGGCTGCGGCGGCCCGTAGGGACCCGGTGCCGGAGGCTGCCCGCTCGGCGGTGCCGGGGCAGCCGGCTGGTTCCCGTACGGCGTCGGCGCGCCGTGGTCGGTGTAAGGGCTGGGCGGTGCGGCGGGCTGGCCCGTCGGGCCCTGCGCGTCGTAGGAGGGCGTGCTCATGCGTCGTCCTTCGTCGGGGGATGGAGGACGTGACGATACCGAGCGTGCGCGGCGTCCGGCGGAGCGCCGCGGGTGAAATGTCGCGGCTGTCCCGTCGGGTCAGCTGTTCTCCATCTCCATCTCCATGTCCTGCTCGAGCTCCTGCAGGATCTCGGGGTTCTCGTCGATGAACGTGGAGCCGGCGTTGAACGCGATCACGTTGACGACGATCGAGAGCACGATCGCCAGGACGCTGAGCGCCGCACCGACCATCGCCATGACCTTGCCGCCGGCCTCGCCCTTGGAGGCCTTCGCGATCGCGACGATGCCGAGGATCAGCCCGACGAGACCCATGATGATCGAGCCGATGTTGAGGACCGGTATCCAGCAGCCGAGCAGCGCCAGGATGCCCAGCACGAGCGCGGCGATGGCCAGCCCGCGCTTCTCGGTGGGAGGCTGCTGACCGTAGGAAGGCCCGCCGGGCGAAGGCTGACCGGGGGCGGGCTGACCGTACGGCTGCTCGCCGTAGGGCTGCTGGGCCGGCTGTCGACCGGGCTCCTGGCCGTAGGGCTGCTGGCCGGGCTGCTCGGGAGGAGGCGTACTCATGGGTCTCCTTCGTGGAGGGTCGTCTGGAACGGCCGCCCGGCGTCGCCCGCGACCGCACTGTGCATGGTGACATTACCCCGGACCGTTAGCCTTGACCTGTGCGCATCGCGAGATTCACCACCGGCGACGACCCCCGCTTCGCCTTCGTCCAGTCCGAGGGGGACACCACCTATCTGGCCGTGCTGAGCGGTGATCCGCTCTACATGCCGGCCATGCCGACAGGGGAGCGGGTCGAGCTCGGCGACGGCGTCCGGCTCCTCGCACCGGTCATCCCGCGCTCGAAGGTGGTGGCCGTGGGCCGCAACTACCTGGACCACGTCCGGGAGATGGGCAGCGAGCCGCCCACCGCGCCGCTGCTGTTCCTCAAGCCGAACACCTCCGTCGTCGGCCCGGACGACCCGGTCGTGCTGCCCGACTGGACGCAGGAGGTCTCCTACGAGGCCGAGCTCGCCGTCGTGATCTCCAAGCTCTGCAAGGACGTCGAGCCGGAGAACGCCCGCGCCTACGTGCTCGGGTACACGGTCGCGAACGACGTCACCGCCCGGGACGCCCAGCGGACCGACGACCAGTGGGCGCGCGCCAAGGGCTTCGACTCGTCCTGCCCGCTCGGTCCCTGGATCGAGACCGACCTGGACCCGGAGGACGTCGCGGTCCGCTCGCGCGTCAACGGTGCGCCGAAGCAGGACGGCCGTACCTCGCAGATGATCTTCGACGTCGAGTATCTGGTGTCCTACGCCTCGAAGGCGATGACGCTGCTGCCGGGCGACGTGCTGCTCACCGGCACCCCGGCCGGTGTCGGCCCGATCGAGGCCGGGGACCGCGTGGAGTGCGAGGTCGAGGGCATCGGGGTGCTCGCCAACCCCGTGGTGCGGCGCGAGGTCTGAGCGGCGCCGCGTCCGGCGCCCGCGGGCGATGCGTCGCGCCGTCGCCAACTAGGCTGTGCCCGTGATCCCCGCAGCTGGTAGTTCCGACGTCCGTGTCCGCTTCGCCCCGTCGCCGACGGGCATGTTCCACGTGGGCGGCGCGCGCTCCGCGCTGTTCAACTGGGCTGTCGCCAAGCAGACGGGCGGGACGTTCGTGCTGCGCATCGAGGACACCGACACCTCCCGCAACAAGCCCGAGTGGGTGGACGGCATCCTCGCCGCCCACGCGGCGCTCGGCATGCACGCGGACGACCCGACCTTCGAGGGGCCGTACTTCCAGTCGGCCAACGTCCAGAAGCACGGTGAAGCACTCAGCAGCCTCCGTGAGGCCGGCCGCGCCTACTACTGCGACTGCACGCGCGACGACGTGGCCGCGCGCACGGGCAACAAGCAGTCGGGCTACGACGGCTTCTGCCGCGACCGGGGCCTCGAGGAGGCGCCCGGCCGCGCGCTGCGCTTCCGGACGCCGGACGACGGCGAGACCCGCGTGGTGGACCTCATCCGTGGCAACCCGGTCTTCCCGAACGACGCGATGGAGGACTTCGTCGTGGCGCGCGGCGACGGGTCGCCGGTGTTCCTGCTGGCGAACGTCGTCGACGACCTGGACGAGGGCATCACCCACGTGATCAGGGGCGAGGAGCACCTGTCGAACACGCCCAAGCAGCAGCTGCTGTGGGCCGCGCTCGGTGCCGAGCCGCCGGTCTGGGCGCACCTGCCGGTCATCGTCAACGAGAAGCGGCAGAAGCTCTCCAAGCGCCGCGACAAGGTGGCGCTCGAGGACTACCTCGCCGAGGGCTACCTGCCCGCCGCGATGGTCAACTACCTCATGCTGCTCGGCTGGGCGCCGGGCAACGACGAGGAGATCCTGCCGTTCGAGGAGATGATCTCCCGGTTCCGCATCGAGGACGTGAACAGCGCCTCGGCGTTCTTCGACCTCAAGAAGCTCGCCGCGTTCAACGGCGAGTACATCCGCGCGCTGTCCGTGGACGAGTTCGTCGCCGCCGTCGGGCCGTGGCTGCGCGCCCCGCACGCCCCCTGGGCCGAGGAGCGGTTCGACGCCGCCGCCTTCGCCGCCGTCGCACCGCTCGCCCAGTCCCGGGTGGCGCTGCTCAGCGACATCACCGACAACGTCGACTTCCTGTTCCTCGACACGCCGGTCGAGGACGAGAAGTCGTGGAACAAGGCCATGAAGCCGGGCGCCGTCGAGCTGCTCACCGACGTGCGCGCCGTGCTCGCGCAGCTCGAGCCGTGGGAGGCGGAGCCCTTGAAGGACGCCGTCGCGTCCACGGGCGAGCAGCACGGGCTCAAGCTCGGCAAGGCGCAGGCGCCGGTGCGCGTCGCCGTGACCGGCCGCACGATCGGCCTGCCGCTGTTCGAGTCGCTCGAGGTGCTCGGCCGCGAGCGCACCCTCGGCCGGATCGACGCCGCCCTGGCCCGCCTCGCGGAGAACCCGCCGCAGGCTCCCGCCCGGTGACGGCGTTCGGGGCCGTCGGCGGGCGGGTCGACGCCGTCCTGCTGGACGTGGACGACACCCTGGTCGACACCAAGGGTGCGTTCGCGACGGCGCTCGCGGCCGTGGCGCAGGCGCACCTGCCCGGCGACGTCGACCATGCCTCGGTGCTCGACCACTGGCGGGCCGACCCGGCGGGTCACTACCGCGCCTACACGCGCGGCGAGACGGACCACCGCACCCAGCGCCGGCTCCGGGCCGACCTGCTGCACCGCACCTTCGGGGGAGCTCCGGTGGGCGAGGACGCCTTCGACGCGTGGGACGAGCTGTTCTGGGGCACGTTCGAGCGGTCGTGGCAGCCGTTCGACGACGCCGTGCCGTGCGTGGACGCTCTGCGCTCCGCGGGCGTCCGCGTCGGGGTGGTGACGAACGCCGCGGTCGCCCTGCAGGAGCGCAAGCTCGCCGCCGTCGGGGTCGATCTGCCGGTGCTGGTCGGGCTCGACACGCTGGGCTACGGCAAGCCGCACCCGGACGTGTTCGTCGAGGGTGCCCGGCGCCTGGGCTCCGCGCCCGAGCGCACCGCCTACGTGGGCGACGAGCCCACGATCGACGCGCGGGCGGCGCACGACGCCGGTCTGGTCGGCGTGTGGGTCGACCGCCCCGGCGCCCGCCGGGCCGACGAGCACGCGGTGGACGCCGACGCGCTGCGCTCGGCCGGGATGGTGGTCGTGACGGGCCTCGGCGAGGTGCCGCCCGCCCTCGGCCTCTGAGGTGTCGCGGCCCGGCGGGCGCCGGGAACCGGTCAGGGCACCAGCAGCAGGACGGCGCCCAGCGCGGTGCCGGTGACGACGACGGTGGAGCACGCGCCGAGCAGCAGCGCCCGCCCGCCGGTGCGCACCAGCCGCGGCACGTCGACGCCCAGTCCGAGCGCGAACATCGCGGCGACGAACAGGGTGGTCGTGACGAGAGCGGCCGCGTCGAGCACCGGGTCCGGGACGACGCCGAGGCTGCGCAGCACCACGGCGCCGAGGAACCCGAGCACGAACCCGGGGACGAGCGGCGGGCGACGTCCGCCGTCGTGCCGTGCCGCTCGTGCGGTGAGCGCCGCACGGCGCGACCGGAGGGCGCCCGTGCCGGCCACGAGCGGCGCGAGGAGCGCGACCCGCGCCAGCTTGGCCACCGTGGCGGTGGTGAGCGCCGTGGCGCCCGCCAGGCCGCCCGCCGCGGCGACGACCTGGGCGACCTCCTGCACGCTCGCGCCGATCCACACGCCGGCCTGCGTGCCCGTGAGGCCGAGGAGCCCGGCCAGCCGGGGGAGCACGACCACGGCTGCCGTCCCGTAGAGCGCGACGAGTGCGAGGGCGACGGCTGCGGCGTCCTGCGGGGCCTCGTCGTCGCGGCGCCGGGGGAGGCGGTCGAGTATCCCTGCCATGGCGGACACGGCGGCGGCGCCGCAGACGGAGAACCCGGTCGCGACCAGCAGCGTCGTGTCGCGCGGCACGCCGAGCCGGGGGCCGAGCGCGACGGTGGCGCCGAAGGTCGCCGTGAGGGTGAGTGCCACGACCGCCAGGCCCCGCCACCCGAGCCCGAGGACGTCGCCCAGCGAGAGCTGCAGGCCGAGGAGCACGACCCCGGCGCGCAGCACGTGCCGCGCCACCCAGCCGGTGCCCGGCTCGACGGCGCGGGCGAGCCGGGCGGCGTGCCGTCGGCCGGGAGTGCGGTCCTGCCGACCGCGTGCGCCGAGCGCCGAGCCGCACGCGGCGCCCAGCAGCAGCGCCAGGACGAGCGGCGACACGGAGGGAGCCGCCCGGGCCAGCAGGGGAGCGAGCCCGAGCAGGGTCGCGGTCGCGCCGGCGGTCAGGGCGAGGCCGGGCGCGAGTCGGGGCATGCGACCACCCTCGTCGCGTCCGGAGCCGGCCGGTAGGGCGAGGTCGTGATCCATCCATAGACTCGTCCTATGGTGGATCGGACGTCGCTGGCCTCGCTGGAGCTGCTCGTCGCCCTGGACACGCACGGTTCGATCAGCGCCGCCGCGCGAGCGCTCGCGATCGCCCAGCCGACGGCGTCCGCGGGCCTGCGCCGGCTGGAGCGGCGCCTGGGTCTGGAGCTCGTGACGCGCGGCTCGCGTGGCACCGCCCTCACCCCGACCGGTCAGGCGGCCGCCGGCTGGGCGCGCGAGGTCGTCGAGGCGTCCCAGCGCTTCGAGACGGCGGCCGCGGGGTTGCGCGCGGGGCCGACGACGGCGCTGCGGGTCGCCGCGAGCCTGACGGTCGCGGAGTACCTCGTGCCCCGGTGGCTGGCCCAGCTGGCCGTGCAGGGGAGCGGCGAGGACGTGGAGCTGCTGGTGCGCAACTCGCACGACGTCATGGAGCTCGTGCTGGAGGGCGGCGCCCAGCTCGGCTTCGTCGAGAGCCTCGGGGTGCGGCGCGGGCTGCGCAGCCGGACCGTGGCCCACGACGAGCTCGTCGCCGTCGTGGCGCCGGGGGATCGCTGGGCGCGGCGTCGGTCGGTGGGGGCGGGGGAGCTGCTCGCCGGCCGGCTGGTCCTGCGCGAGACCGGCTCGGGCACCCGGGAGATCCTGGAACGGGCACTCGCCGCCGTCGGCGAGAGCCTGCCCGCCCACCTGCCGACCCTGGGCTCGACGTCGGCGCTCAAGGCGGCCGTGCAGCACGGCGGTCAGGTCGCGGTGCTGTCCGGGCTCACGGTGGCCGACGACGTCGCGGCGGGCAGGCTCGTCGCGCTCGGGGTCGACGGCCTCGACCTGACGCGACGGCTGCGGGTCGTGTGGCGCGACGGGGCGGCGCCGTCGGCTGCGGCCCGCCGGCTCAGCGCCGTCGCGCGCGGTACGCCGTCGTGACGTAGGGCATGGCGATCTCCTGCGTCCCCGCGAGGTCGGGGTGGGTGACGACGAGGTCGTCGACCCGCTGCAGCAGCTGGTCGCGCTCGGGTTCCGGCAGGGTGAGCAGGTAGCTGCGGGAACCGGCGAGCGCGCGCAGGTCGGCGGTCGGCAGGTGGTGCAGCCAGCGGAACTCGGCGACCTCGATCTCGCCGAACGAGTCGTCGAGGGTCGGGGCGCCGCTGCTCTGGTCGCTGTCCGGCTGGAGCTGGTCGCCGGTGTGCAGGATCTCGCCGAAGCGGCCGACCCAGTCGATGCGCTCGTCGCGGTCGTTCCAGACGACGGCGAGCGTGCCGCCCGGCCGCAGGACGCGGGCGATCTCGGCCGACGCGCGAGCCTCGTCGAACCAGTGCCAGGCCTGCCCGACCACTGCGGCGTCGATCGAGGCGTCCGGCAGCGGGAGGTTCTCGGCGGTGCCCACGTGCGCGGTGACGTCCGGCAGGGTGGCGACCAGCTCGTCCAGCATCGCCGGGGAGGCGTCGACGGCGACGACGTCCAGGCCGCGATCGACGAGCCGCCGCGTGAGCAGACCCGTGCCGGCCCCCAGGTCGAGGACGTGGGCGGCCCCCGGCGGGACCATCCAGTCGACGGCGTCGGCCGGGTAGGTGGGGCGCACCCTGGCGTACACGTCCGCGCCGGTCGAGAAGGAGGCGGCGCGGTCGGAGGGTGATTGCGGGTCGGGAGTCGACGGCATGCCAGCAGCGTCCCACGTCCGGGCCCGGACGTCAGCCGGTCCGCCCGGGTGCGGGCGGCGGGGACCCGGTGGGACGTGACGAAGGGCACCGAGGATCGAGTTTGGATCCAAGCGGCCGGTCCGGTAATGTTTCGGGTCGTTGGGCCGTACGGAAACCGGCGTTGAAGTCGGATATGTCCGGGTAGGTCCGAACACCATGGGGTATGGTGTAATTGGCAGCACGAGTGGTTCTGGTCCACTTAGTCTAGGTTCGAGTCCTGGTACCCCAGCGCAGTGTTCTTCCGCGCCTCTCCTCGGGATCCTTGGTCCTGCACGGTGCGCTAGAGTACTCACGGCAAATCGGCCCTCGCGGTCGAGGAACCATAGGCCCCCATCGTCTAGCGGCCTAGGACGCCGCCCTCTCACGGCGGTAACGCGGGTTCAAATCCCGCTGGGGGTACGCATCGGTCCGTTCGAGGATCGTCGCACCGGCTCCGGCGACGGAGTCACGTCCGGCCCCCATCGTCTAGCGGCCTAGGACGCCGCCCTCTCACGGCGGTAACGCGGGTTCAAATCCCGCTGGGGGTACAGAGCACGAGGCCCGGTCCTGACGGACCGGGCCTTCGTCGTTCCCGCACGTTCGTGCGTACGGCGGGCTCAGAGGAAGGGCTCGGGGACCGTGGGGCCGGCGCCGCTGCTGGTCGGCGGCTCGTACAGGTCCTGCTTCCGCTTCACCGGGAACAGGCCGCGGCGGCGGGTCCGTGAGCGGGGCCCTTCCTGGGCAGGCGGCGCTTCCGGATCGAACGGTGCGACGTCGACGTGGTGGTCGGCGCCCTGCGCGGGGCCGGTGCTCTGCGGGTGGTCGATGCCCTGCGCAGAGCTGTCGGGGCCCGGCTCGCGATACTCTGCCGGCCCGGCCTGCCCGACCGTCGGGAGCTCCGCCGTCGTCGGTCGGGGTTCGCGCTTGCCCACGGGGACGATGGCCGGGGGAGTCGGTGCCGGGCGAGCCTCGGGCGTGCCGGATTTGTTGGGGAAGAAGATGGTGTCCGTCAGCTTGCGGTAGGTGACGTCCGGATCCGGGACGTAGTTGACGCGGCTCAGCGCCTGGTCCTGGCCGGCTGACTCCATCACGAACCGGCCGTAACCCAGCACCTGCCCCATCGGGGTACGGGTGTAGCTCATGTCCGTGACCTTCAACATCGGCATCATGGCCACCTTGTGGACCACGAACCCGTAGGTGAGCAGCAGACGCTTGTCCGTCGCGACGAACCACTGGTAGTTCCACTCGGCCCACCTCAGGGCGAGTCGGCCCGCCGGCAGCAGCCACAGGACCCAGACCCCACCCATGCCGGTCGCCTGGTGCAGCAGCGCGACGACGACGGTCGCGGCCACGGTCGTCAGGATCGGCTCGAGCAGCGTGGCCCAGTGCAGGCGCGACGCGAACACCGCCCGCTCGTGGGCCAGCACGTAGCGGCGCAGGTGGCGGTGCGCGCGCACCGCTCGGTCTGGTGCGTTGTCCACGGCTACGACGTCAGGTTGGCGAGAAACTCCCCGAAGCTGCCGAACGCGTTGGCGATCACGTCCCAGATCGCCTTGATGATGTCCGCAGCGCGGTCCGGGCTCGTCACGATCGCGTAGATCAGAAAGATCACGACGAGCCAGATCAGGAGGGTCTTGGCCTTGGCCGGCATCGGGTCCTCACGCCTCTCGGTCGGCGGGGCAGGGTCGCCCCGCTGGTCGGGAGCCTACTGACCTGCGGGGCGACCCCGCGACAATCAGTTCGGCGCGCCGTCACTCGCCGGCGCGCTGCAGCACCTCGGTGAGGCGGTTGGCCGCCGCGACCACGGACGCCGAGTGCAACCGACCTGGTTGACGGGTGAGTCGCTCGACCGGTCCGGAGACCGAGACGGCTGCGACGATCCGCCCGGACGGCCCGCGGACCGGTGCCGACACCGAGGCGACGCCCAGCTCGCGCTCCGAGACCGACTGCGCCCAGCCGCGCCGTCGGACGCCGGAGAGGATCGTCGCGGTGAAGACCGCCTCGCGCAGACCGCGGTGCAGGCGGTCGGGCTCCTCCCAGGCGAGCAGGATCTGGGCCGCGGAACCGGCGTGCATCGTCAGCGTGGCGCCGACCGGGATCGAGTCGCGCAAACCGACGGGACGCTCGGCGGCGGCCACGCAGACGCGATGGTCGCCCTGGCGGCGGTAGAGCTGCGCGGACTCGCCGGTGTGGTCGCGCAGGGCCGTGAGCACCGGGTTCGCGGCGGCGAGCAGGCGGTCCTCACCGGCGGCCGTCGCGAGCTCGTTGAGGCGCGGGCCCAGCACGAACCGGCCCTGCATGTCACGGGCCACGAACCGGTGATGCTCGAGCGCGACCGCGAGGCGGTGCGCCGTCGGGCGGGCGAGGCCGGTCGAGGAGACCAGCTGCGCCAGGGTGGCGGGACCGGCCTCGAGTGCTCCGAGTACGGACGCGGCCTTGTCCAGTACGCCGACTCCGCTAGTATCGTCCATAGGTCGATACTGACGTCTCGCTTGGTGAGATTGCAAGTTCTACACAAACTTCGGTTCGTGGACAGGGCGTCGGATCGCGTACCCACACGTCGACGACAGCCACCCACAGGTGGCAGAACGAGGAGCTCGAGATGGCCGGCACGCTGGCAGAGAAGGTCTGGGAGGCGCACCTGGTGCGCCAGGGCGCCGAGGGGGCACCGGATCTGCTCTACATCGACCTCCACCTCGTGCACGAGGTGACGAGCCCGCAGGCGTTCGAGGGGCTCCGCCTCGCCGGCCGCCCCGTGCGGCGCCCGGACCTCACCATCGCCACCGAGGACCACAACACGCCCACGCTCGACATCGACCTGCCGATCGCGGACCTCACCAGCCGCACGCAGATCGACACGCTGCGCAACAACGCGGCCGAGTTCGGCGTGCGGATCCACTCCCTCGGCGACGCCGACCAGGGGATCGTCCACCAGGTGGGCCCCCAGCTCGGGCTGACCATGCCGGGGCTGACGGTCGTGTGCGGCGACTCGCACACCTCCACGCACGGTGCCTTCGGTGCACTCGCCTTCGGCATCGGCACCTCCGAGGTCGAGCACGTGCTCGCCACGCAGACGCTGCCGCTGGCGCCGTTCAAGACCATGGCGATCACGGTCGACGGCGAGCTGCCCCCGGGCGCCACCTCGAAGGACATCATCCTGGCGATCATCGCCAAGATCGGCACCGGCGGCGGGCAGGGCTACGTGCTCGAGTACCGCGGCGAGGCCATCCGCAAGCTCTCGATGGAGGCGCGGATGACCATCTGCAACATGTCCATCGAGGCGGGTGCTCGCGCGGGCATGATCGCTCCCGACGAGACCACGTTCGAGTACCTCCAGGGCCGCCCGCACGCGCCCGAGGGGGAGGACTGGGACGCCGCCGTCGAGTACTGGAAGACGCTGCGCAGCGACGACGACGCCACGTTCGACGAGGAGGTCGTGCTGCGCGCCTCCGACCTCGAGCCGTTCGTCACCTGGGGAACCAACCCGGGCCAGGGCCTGCCCCTCTCGGCGAACGTGCCCGTCCCGGCCGACATCGCCGACGAGGGCGAGCGCGTCAGCGCCGAACGGGCGCTGGAGTACATGGGCCTCGAGGCCGGCATGCCGCTGCGCGACGTCAAGGTCGACACCGTCTTCATCGGTTCCTGCACCAACGGACGCATCGAAGACCTCCGGTCCGTTGCGAAGGTCCTCCGCGGCCGCGCGAAGGCCGAGGACGTGCGTGTGCTCGTCGTGCCGGCGTCGGCCCGCGTGCGCCTGCAGGCCGAGGCCGAAGGGCTGGACGTCATCTTCAAGGAGTTCGGCGCCGAGTGGCGCAACGCCGGGTGCTCGATGTGTCTCGGCATGAACCCCGACCAGCTCGCGCCGGGCGAGCGCGCGGCGTCCACGTCGAACCGGAACTTCGAGGGCCGGCAGGGCAAGGGCGGTCGGACGCACCTCGTCTCGCCGCTGGTCGCCGCCGCGACCGCCATCCGCGGCACGCTGTCCTCGCTGTCCGACCTCGACCTGGAGGGCGACGTCGACCTGACCACGTTCGACGGCACCCCGCTGGCACCGCTGACCGCCCCGTCGTTCGTCTGAGCCCCCCGCGCTTTCTACAGGAGTCACCATGGAGAAGATCACCACCCACACCGGCGTCGGGGTGCCGCTGCGCCGCAGCAACGTCGACACCGACCAGATCATCCCGGCCGTCTACCTCAAGCGGGTGACGCGCACCGGGTTCGAGGATGCGCTCTTCGCGGCGTGGCGCAGCGACCCGTCGTTCGTGCTGAACCAGGAGGCGTACTCCTCCGGCTCCGTGCTCGTGGCCGGCCCCGACTTCGGCACCGGGTCGTCGCGCGAGCACGCCGTCTGGGCGCTCAAGGACTACGGGTTCCGCGTCGTGCTCGCCTCCCGGTTCGCCGACATCTTCCGCGGCAACTCCGGCAAGCAGGGTCTCGTGGCCGGCATGGTCGCCCAGGAGGACATCGAGCTGCTCTGGAAGATCCTCGAGGCCAAGCCCGGCACCGAGGTGACCGTGGACCTCGAGTCGCGCACCGTGCACGCCGACGACGTCACCGTGCCGTTCCAGATCGACGAGTACACGCGCTGGCGCCTCATGGAGGGCCTCGACGACATCGGCCTGACCCTGCAGAACGAGCCCGACATCACCGCCTTCGAGGAGACGCGCGCCGCGTGGCGCCCGAAGACCCTCCCGGCCAAGCACCTGCCGAAGGTCGACATCGAGCCGGCGCGGCCTGTCTCCTGACTCTCGTGTCCGGCTTGCGTCCACGGGCGGGCTGACGATGCCGCGCGCGGTCGCGCTCACGGGCGCTGCGCGCCCTGCGCTTCCCGTCTGACGACCGCGCGCGGCATCGTCAGCCCGCCCGTTCGTGCGTCGGTGTCGTGGAGCGGTGCCCGGCAGCGGGGGTCGTCAGAGGCTCGGCGGGCCTTGGCGCACCCGCTCGAGAAGGCTCTCGGGCGTCGTTGTGGTGGGGTCCCACCAGGACTCGACCCACCAGGTGGCACCGGCCTCGGCCGCTGTGCGCGCCTGCTCCTGCGCGACGGCGGGGTCGGCGTCGAGCCGGCCCTGCATGACGACGTCGTAGTGCCCGGCGCCGCCGTCCCGGTGCTCGGCGATCCAGTCGACCAGCTCGCGGATCTGCTCCGGGCCGGCCTCGGCGTCCTCAGGGGAGTCGCCGCGCACCTGCGGCACCATGCCGTCCCACCGCAGGGCACGGTCGAGGCTGCGCCGAGGCGGGCGTTCCGCGTCCCAGACTGCCACCGGCCAGACGGGGACCCGCCCGTGGACCGGTGGGACGGGGAACTGGAACGTGCCCGTGGTGACGTGCTCGCCCGACTGCTCGAACGATTCGCCGGACCAGGAGCGCCCGAGCCACGCCAGCACCTCGTCGAGGGCGTGCGCGCGCTCGCGCAGCGTCGACGGCTGGCCCGGCACGGAGGTGAACGCGCGGTCCATCGGGACGCCCACACCCACGGGGAGCACGAGCCGCCCACCGGAGAGGTGGTCGACCGTCAGGATCTGCTGGGCCAGCTCCCAGGGACGGCGGCGGGGGAACGCGAAGACCATCGCGCCGAGGATGATCCGCTCGGTCACCGCGGCCGCGGCCGCGAGCATCCCGAACGGGTCGAACGTCGGCTGGGCGTCGAAGCCCTCGACGTCCAGGCTCACACCGTCCCAGGTGAAGAACCCGTCCCAGCCGTGAGCCTCGCACTCCTGGGCGAGCCGCACCTGCTGCGTGGGGCTCCCGTAGCTGCCGATGAAACCGAACTTCATGACGTGGCCTCCCGCCGTCGTCCCTGGCTCGTGTCGATGTCTGGGACGCTACGCCCGGCCACCGACACACCGGTCCCGGCGGGTCACGGTGGGACATAGGGTGACCGCGTGAGTGACATGCCGATCGTGGAGATGTGGACCGACGGGGCCTGCAAGGGCAACCCGGGGCTCGGGGGATGGGGTGCTCTGCTGAAGTCCGGCGAGCACGCCAAGGAGCTGTTCGGGGGAGAGAAGCTCACCACCAACAACCGCATGGAGCTCACCGCGGTGGTCGAGGCGCTGCGCACGCTCAAGCAGCCGAGCGCCGTCACGGTCCACACCGACTCGTCGTACGTGATGAACGGGATGAAGACGTGGATCGCCGGCTGGAAGCGCAACGGCTGGACGACGTCGGCCAAGAAGCCCGTCAAGAACGTCGACCTGTGGCAGGCGCTCGACGCCGAGGTGGCGCGCCACCAGGTCAGCTGGGTGTGGGTCAAGGGGCACGCGGGGGACCCGGGCAACGAGCGGGCCGACCAGCTCGCCAACGACGGCGTCGACTCGGTGCGCTGAGGCGCCGTCTGTCGTGCCGTCCTGGCCGGTGCGACACAGATCACGCCGCGCCGGTCACCGAGACCTCATAGGGTGGCCTCATGGCTTCCCACTACGACGTCGTCCTCCTCGGAGCTGGCCCCGGCGGCTATGTCGCCGCGATCCGTGCGGCACAGCTCGGCAAGTCCGTCGCCATCATCGAGGAGAAGTACTGGGGTGGTGTCTGCCTCAACGTGGGCTGCATCCCCTCCAAGGCGCTGCTGCGCAACGCGGAGCTCGCCCACCTCTTCAACCACCAGGCCGACTTCTTCGGCATGTCCGGTGATGTGACGTTCGACTTCGGCAAGGCGTTCGACCGGTCCCGCGACGTCGCGGACGGCCGGGTCAAGGGCGTCCACTTCCTCATGAAGAAGAACAAGATCACCGAGTACGACGGTCGCGGCGCGTTCCGCGACGCCAACACGATCGAGGTGACCCTGAACAAGGGCGGCACCGAGACCGTGACGTTCGACAACGCGATCATCGCGACCGGATCGAAGGTCCGCCTGCTCCCGGGCGTCGAGCTCTCCGAGAACGTCGTGACCTACGAGAAGCAGATCATGACCCGTGAGCTGCCGAAGTCGATCGCCATCGTCGGCGCCGGCGCCATCGGCATGGAGTTCGCCTACGTCATGAAGAACTATGGCGTGGACGTCACCATCATCGAGTACCTCGACCGCGCCCTGCCCAACGAGGACGCCGACGTCTCGAAGGAGATCGCCAAGCAGTACAAGAAGCTGGGCGTCAAGATCCTCACCTCGACGGCCGTGCAGACCGTCGAGGACAAGGGCTCGTCCGTCACCGTCTCCTACCAGGGCGTCAAGGACGACAAGCCCGGCTCGCTCGAGGTCGACAAGGTCCTCATGGCGGTCGGGTTCGCGCCCAACGTCGAGAACTTCGGGCTGGAGAACACCGGCGTGCAGCTCACCGAGCGCGGCGCCATCGCCATCGACGACCACATGCGCACCAACGTGCCGCACCTGTACGCCATCGGCGACGTCACCGCGAAGCTCATGCTCGCCCACGTCGCCGAGGCGCAGGGTGTCGTCGCCGCCGAGACCATCGGTGACGCCGAGACGATGACGCTGGGCGACTACCGCATGATGCCGCGCGCCACGTTCTGCCAGCCGCAGGTGGCCTCCTTCGGCCTCACCGAGGCGCAGGCCAAGGACGAGGGCTACGACGTCAAGGTGTCCACCTTCCCGTTCATGGCGAACGGCAAGGCGCACGGCCTCGGCGACCCGGTCGGGTTCGTCAAGCTTGTCGCCGACGCGAAGTACAACGAGCTGCTCGGCGGGCACCTCATCGGGCCAGACGTCTCCGAGCTGCTGCCCGAGCTCACGCTCGCCCAGAAGTGGGACCTCACGGCCGACGAGGTGGCGCGCAACGTGCACACCCACCCGACGCTGTCGGAGTCCGTCCAGGAGGCCATTCACGGCCTCGCGGGGCACATGATCAACTTCTGATCACGGCCCGACGGCGGTAGCGCCGCGGGCTGGGAGGCCCGGTCCCGCTCGACGAGAGCGGGCCCGGGCCTCCGTCCTCCCCGCCGCCCCCGCTGTGGGTGCACGACACGCCGCGGTTCCCTGGGAGCAGGCGGCGTGTCGTGCACCCACAGCGGTGAGGAGGACTCGTCGTCACCTCGGACGGCGAGTGCTCCCGCGCTCCACCAGGGCGACGTCGCTGACGACGTGCTCCGGTGCGGCGCCCTTGTCCTCCATCTGCCGCCGGAGCAGCCGCAGCGCCTCCGCCACCATCGCGTCGTGGCCGGGGTCGACGCTCGTCAGGCCCGGCAAGACGTGCTCCGAGACCCGCAGGTTGTCGAACCCGACGACCTGGACGTCGTCGGGCACGGTGCGGCCGGCGTCGCGCAGGCCGGACATGGCGCCGATCGCGATCTCGTCGGTGACGCCGAGGACGCCGTCGACGGCGAGCCCGCCCGCGATCCGATCGGCGATCGCGGAGCGCGCCTCGGCGATCGAGAAGAACTCCAGGGGGATCACGAGCTGCGGATCCGGGTCCAGCCCGGCGGCGTCCAGCGCGTCGGCCCAGCCCTGCGCCCGCGACGACGCCATGTCGAGGTGGGGTGCGTCGAGCCGGCCGCCGAGCACCGCGATGCGCTGAGCCCCGCCCGCCAGCAGATGCTCGGTCGCGAGCCGAGCTCCGGCCACGTTGCCCATCTTGATGCTGTGGTAGCGGTCGGGCACGTCCTGCTCGCCGAGGAGCACGATCGGGACGTCGGGGTGGATGCGGTCGAGGTCGCGGAAGTCGAGGCCGACGGCGCTCAGCAGGACGCCGTCGTACTGCTGGAGGCGGGCGAGCGAGAGGGCGGAGAGCTCACGTTCGCGGTTGGCGCCGGACTGCTCCACCACGAGGTGCAGGCCCTCGGGGGCGAGCGCGTCGGATATCCGGGCCGCCAGCTCGCTGTAGTACTGGTGGTCGAACCGCGGCACGATGAGGCCCACCGTGCCGGTCCGCCCGGTGCGCAGCCGGCGCGCGGTCAGGTTGATCTCGTAGCCGAGCTCGTCGACGACCTCCAGCACGCGGAGCCGCGTCTCGGCGCCGACGTTGGGGCGCCCGTTGAGCACGTTCGACACGGTCATCAGGGAGACCCCGGCAACCCGGGCCACGTCGCTCATCTGGGTCGTCCGTTTCTTTCCCACGACGGGTCACTCTGCCAGGCCCGCTCAGGTCCGCACATCTTGGTCTCGCGCCCGGTCACGGAACGGTGACGATCAGTGGCCTCTCTTGACGGCCTGGGAGTCGTGGTGGTGAACTCTCGATCGCGAGGTTTAACGTTATACCCCGCCGGCAAACAAAGGAGATTGTCAACGATGACCCCCATCAACCGCCGTAAGGCCGCAGGCGCTGCGGCCGGCATCCTCGCGGGAGCGCTCGTGCTCTCGGCATGTTCCGGCACCCCCGAGCCCGGCGGCACCGAGGTCGCCGAGGGCGAGCCGTACACCCTCACCGTGTGGACCAACTACACGACCGGGCCCGGCAAGGCGTGGTTCGACGACGTGGCCGCCCAGTACGAGGCAGCGCACGAGAACATCACCGTCGAGGCGCAGCACATCCAGAACGAAGAGGTCGACGGCAAGCTGCAGACGGCGCTCAACTCGGGCGACGCGCCCGACGTCTTCATGCAGCGCGGTGGCGGCAAGATGAAGGACATGGCCGCCGCCGGCCAGCTCGCGGACCTCACCGGGACCGCCGTCGACGCCCCGGAGCTGCGCGAACAGCTCGGTGACGCCGCGTACGAGGCGCTCACGGTCGACGGCGAGCTCGTCGCGGGCCCGCAGCTCATCCAGCCGGGCGGCATCTGGTACAGCCAGGACCTGTTCGCCGAGGCGGGCATCACCGAGACGCCCGAGACGATGGACGACCTGTACGACGCCGTCGACAAGCTCAAGGCGGCGGGCATTACGCCGATCGCCCTGGGCGGCAAGGACGCCTGGCCGGCGGCCCACTGGTTCTACTTCTTCGCCCTGCGGGAGTGCTCGCAGGAGACGCTGACCGCGACGAACGAGTCGCTGGACTTCTCGGACGAGTGCTACCTCCAGGCCGGTCAGGATCTCGCGGACCTCGCGGCGGTCGAGCCGTTCAACGAGGGCTTCCTGTCGACCTCGGCCCAGCAGGGTGCCAGCAGCTCCGCCGGGCTCCTCGCCAACCACCAGGCCGCGATGGAGCTCATGGGCGCCTGGCAGCCCGGCGTCGTCACCTCGCTCACGCCCGACGAGGAGCCGCTGCCGGACCTCGGCTGGTTCCCGTTCCCGCAGCTGCCTGACGGCGGCGGCGACCCCGGCGCGTTCATGGGCGGCGGCGGTGGCTACTCGTGCTCCGCGACCGCCCCCAAGGACCTCTGCGCGGACTTCATCGCCCTGATGAACTCCCCGGAGAACCAGGAGACCTTCTACGCGGCGTTCGGGACGATCCCGCTGAACAAGGAGGCGAAGGACGCCGTCACCGAGCCGTACAACATCCAGATGATGGAGGCGCTGGACAACGCCACCTACGTCTCCGACTGGCTCGACACCAACTACGGCCAGAACGTCGGCACCGCCCTCAACCAGGCCGTCGTCGAGCTCCTGGCCGGCAACACCGACGCGGAGGGCCTCGTCCAGGCGATCACGGACGCTGCGGCCAAGGGCTGACCGACATGAACCACGCTCCGACCGCCGTCGTCGACGTGCCTCCGGAGCCCCGTCCGGCCGGTGAGGGTGCCACGCGCGCACCCTCGCCGGCCGGACGGCCGCGGAAGGCCCGGCGCCTCCCGTGGGGCAAGTGGGCGGAGATCGCCCTGCTCGCCGGCCCCGGCATCGTCGTCTTCGTCGCCTTCGTGATCTTCCCCGTCGTCATGGCGGCGTACTACGGGTTCTTCCGCTGGAAGGGCTACGGGCCGCCGACGGACTTCGTGGGGCTCCAGAACTACCGACTGATCCTCACCGATCCCGCCTTCCAGGACGCCCTGGCGCACAACGGGTTCATCCTCGTCATGTCCCTGGTGCTGCAGGGGCCGGCCGCCATCGGCGTCGCGCTGCTGCTGAACAAGCGGATGCGGGGCCGTGCGCTGATCCGCGTGCTCATCTTCGTCCCGTACGTGCTCTCCGAGGTCATCGTCGGCATCGGGTGGGGCCTGATGCTGCACACCACCGGTGCGGCCAACGACCT
This sequence comes from uncultured Isoptericola sp., assembly GCA_947497265.1. Lineage (GTDB taxonomy): Bacteria > Actinomycetota > Actinomycetes > Actinomycetales > Cellulomonadaceae > Isoptericola > Isoptericola rhizosphaerae. Next base: position 695,945 of record CANMFP010000002.1, on the reverse strand, counting down.
GCTGGCGCGCATCGGCCTGGACGGGCTGACCCGTGACTGGCTCGCCGACCCGGACGTGGCGATCTGGTCCCTCATGGCCGTCCTGGTCTGGAAGTACATCGGCTTCGCGGTGATCCTCATGCTCGCGGGGCTGCAGAGCATCCCCGAGGAGCTGCACGACGCGGCAGCGATCGACGGCGCCTCCTACTGGAAGGCGCAGCGGTACATCACGCTGCCGCTGCTGGGCCCGACCATCCGGATCTGGGCGTTCCTGTCGATCATCGGCTCGCTGCAGCTCTTCGACCTCGTGTACGTGATGTGGGGGCAGTACGTGGCCTCGACCGCGGGTACCTCGACGATGGCGACGTACATGGTCGTCAACGGCCGGATCTCCGGCAGCTACGGCTACGGCAACGCGGTCGCCGTCGTGATCTTCCTGATCTCTCTGACCATCGCGCTGGTCTACCAGCGCTTCGTCCTGCGCCGCGACACCGAGGGCGCGCTGACCGGAGGTGCCTCGTGACGGCCACGACGACGACGCCGCAGCCGACGACGCCACAGACGCTCAGGAAGTCGCACGAGAGCGGCGGATGGGGCAGCCCGACGGCGTACCTCGTCGCGTTCGGGCTGGTCGGGGTGTGCCTGGCACCGGTGCTGTACATCGTGCTCGGCGGGTTCCGGACGAACTCGCAGATCATCCAGTCACCGGCGGGCCTGCCCGCACCGTGGCAGATCGACAACTACATCGGCGTGCTCACGGGCTCGATGTTCTGGCAGCAGATGTTCAACTCGCTCGTCGCCGGTATCGGCACGACCGTCGGCGTCGTGGTGCTGGGCCTCGGAGCGAGCTACGTCATCGCGCGCTACCCGTTCAAGGCCAAGGAGGCGATGTACTCGCTCTTCGCGGCCGGGCTGATGTTCCCCATGACGGTGGCCATCACGCCGCTGTACATCCTGGTACGGAACCTCGGCCTGACGAACACGCTCGCGGGCATCATCCTGCCGCAGGTCGCGTTCGCTCTTCCGGTCACGGTGATCATCCTCGTGCCGTTCCTGCGGGCGATCCCCCGGGACATCGAGGAGGCGGCGTCCATCGACGGCGCGAGCCGGCTGGGGTTCTTCGCCCGCATGGTGATCCCGCTCTCGATGCCGGGCGTCGTGACCGTCGGCATCCTGGCGTTCGTGGCCAGCTGGAACAGCTACATGCTGCCGCTGTTCCTCCTGAGCGACGACGCGCTCTACACGCTTCCGCTCGGCGTGCAGGCGTTCGCGTCGCAGTACTCGACCGACACGGCGCGGGTGCTCGCCTTCGTGTCCTTGTCGGCGATCCCGGCCCTGATCTTCTTCTCCCTCTTCCAGCGCCGCATCGTCGGCGGGCTCACAGGAGCGGTCAAGGGCTGACGTGCACGGGCACGGACGACGGCGGCCCTGCCGTACCGCTCGAGCGGTACCGCAGGGGCCGTCGTCGTCGACGACATCCCCCGGAGGAGCTACCCCGGTTGCTCACCCGCGGGCGATTCGCCCGGACGTGCACGCTCGTAGCGTCGTTGCTGGTCGCGGGTCCGCGGCCGCACACCGACGGAGGCCCACATGAGCAGCACGAGCAGCATGAGCATCACACATCGCCACGGCACGCGTGACGACGCCGGAGGCGCGGTCGGCCGCGTCGTCCGATATCCGCTCGTCTGGATGCTGATCGGCCTGGTCGGTGTCGGCGCCGTCGGGGGCCTGACGGCGCAGAGCGAACCGTTCACTCCGCTCCCGGTGCTGGGCGCAGTCCTCGCGATCGTCCTCTACCGGGCCGTCATGCGCTTCGTCGCCGGGCGTCGCACGCCGGAGATCGCCGGTCACCGCGCCGTGCCCGAGGCGTTGTCGGGTGCCGCCATCGGGCTGGGCTTCGTCCTGGTCTCCGCGGTCGTCATCACGGCCCTCGGTGGCTACTCGTTCACCTGGGCCGACGTCGACGTCCTCGCCGTCATGGCCCCGGTGGCCGCCGTCGCGTGCGGGGCGGCCGTCACCGAGGAGCTGATGTTCCGCGGCCTCGGGATCCAGGCCGTCGAGCGCCTGCTCGGGAGCTGGACCGCCCTGGCGGTCACCGCCCTGCTCTTCGGGCTGATGCACATGCTCAACCCGGGCGCCACGCTCTGGACCGGGCTGGCGATCAGCATCGAGGCCGGCGCGATGCTCGGCGCCGCGTTCCTGTGGCGCCGCAACCTCTGGTTCGTCATCGGTCTCCACCTCGCCTGGAACACCGCCGTCGGGCTGCTCGGCATCGCGGTCTCCGGGCACGTGTCCCCGGGCCTCCTGGTCGCCCACGTCTCGGGCCCGGCCCTGCTCACGGGTGGCGCCTTCGGCATCGAGGGATCGCTGGTGACCGTGACGCTCGGCGTGCTCCTCGCCGGCCTGATGATCGTGCTCGCCCGGCGCCGCGGAACGCTGGTCCCGGCGCGCGGCCCTCGCCCGTAGGCTCAGGTCGTGCCCGTCAACTCCCTCACCAGCCGGTTCACCCGTGCCGGCTCACCGCTCCAGGCGTGGCGCGCACTGCGACCGGCCGTCCGGGACGGCCTGTTCGCGGTGCTCCTCGCGGGGCTCGGCTTCGTCCCGACGTTGTCCACCATCGCGGTCGAGCTGGGCGACCTGCCCGAGCGAGCGACGGACCCGCTGGCCGTGGTGCTCGTCCTCGCGCAGTCCCTCCCGCTCGTGGCGCGACGTCGATGGCCGGCGGCCAGCCTCGCGGCGGTCGGCACGGCGCTCGCCCTCAACCAGGCCCTCGCCTACCCGCCGACGTTCGCGAGCGTCGGGCTCTACGTCGCGCTGTACTCGGCGGGGGCACACCTCGCGCGGCGTCGCCGTGTCGTCGCCGTCCTGGCGACCGTCGGCTTTGCCGCCCTCGCGGCGGTGCTGTCGGGCCTCGGCTCACCCAACCGGATGCTGGACTTCATCACCTTCTACCTCGCCCTGGTGGTGATCTGGACGGCCGGCTCGGTGGTGCGCCGTCGGCGGGCGGAGGAGGCCGAGCGCCGACGGCTGGCCGCCGCCGTGGCGACGTCCGACGAACGAGCCCGGATCGCTCGGGAGCTGCACGACGTCGTGACCCACCACGTGACGGCCATGGTCGTCCAGGCCGACGCGGCCCAGTACCACCTGCCCGCGACGCCCGAGCGGGCGGGGGAGGCGCTCGCGGCCATCGGCAGCACGGGCCGCCGAGCCCTGACCGACCTGCGGGACCTGCTGGGCGTCCTCGAGGCGACCGGGGAGTCGGAGCCTGCGCGGCGGGCGCCGGCTCTCGGCCAGGTCGGTGACCTCGTCGAGCAGGCTCGGCAGGCGGCTCAGCCGATCGAGTGGGTGCAGGACGGCGACCCGCGGCCCTTGCCGGACGCCGTCGAGCTCGCGGCGTACCGGGTGGTGCAGGAGTCGCTCACCAACGCGCTCAAGCACGCTGCCGGGCGACCGACCGCCGTGCGCCTGCGGCACGGCGACGAGCGCCTCGAGATCGAGGTGATCACGCACGGGTCCGGCGCGCCGGGTGTCGCGCCGGCCGCAATGCCCAGCACCACGTCGCCTGCCGGCCCGGTGTCGTCGACCGGCGGCCGCGGCCTCGCCGGGCTCCGCGAACGTGTCCGGGTGGTCGACGGAGACCTGCAGGCCGGCCCGTTGCCGCACGGCGGGTTCCGTGTGCACGCCCTGATCCCGTCGGCCTCGACCAGGAGGAGCTCATGACCGTCGCACCGGCGGAAGGCAACCCGATCCGCGTGCTCGTCTGCGAGGACCAGGAGCTGGTCCGGGTCGGCTACGTGACCATCTTCTCCGCACAGCCCGACATGGAGGTCGTGGGCGAGGCGCGAGACGGCCGTGCGGCCGTCGAGGCGGCGCTGCGGCTGCGCCCTGACGTCGTCGTGATGGACATCCGGATGCCCGTGCTGGACGGCATCGAGGCGACGCGCCGGATCGCGGGGCCGGACGCCGAGACGCCGGCCAAGGTGCTGGTGGTCACCACGTTCAACGTCGACGAGTACGTCTACGAGGCGCTCCGAGCGGGGGCCAGCGGGTTCCTGCTCAAGGACTCCTCCCCGGCCGAGCTGATCGACGGCCTCCGGACGATCGCCCGCGGCGACTCGCTGCTCGCGCCCACCGTGACGCGCACGCTGATCGGCCGGTACGCCGAGCGGTTGCGCCCGGCGGACACGGCGCGGCCCGAGCGGGACGACGTCGTGGCCCGTCTGACCGCCCGGGAGCTGGAGGTGCTCGAGCAGCTCGCCGCCGGGCTGTCGAACGCGGAGATCGCCGGCGAGCTGGTCATCACTCCGGAGACGGTCAAGACCTATGTCTCACGGATCCTCGCCAAGCTCGGCCTGCGCGACAGGGTGCAGGCGGTGGTGCTCGCCTACCGGGTGGGCCTGGTCTCGCCGACGGGCTGATCCCCGGCCCCGACGCGCGGAGCCCGTCAGGCCGGGGTGGTCAGGGCGTGCGGGTAGGCGGCGTCCCGACCCTGGAAGCTCAGGATGCTCGGGTTCTTGATCGTCCCGTCGTGGATCTCGATCGCCCGCGAGACGGTGAGGCTCGCCGCCCACGAGGCCGGTCCTTCCAGGACCGTGCGCAGGAAGGGCAGGATCGCCTCGCTGATCTCCCAGGTCGCGGAGTTCCACAGGTAGGACGGGGTGTGGTCGACGGCGTAGTAGCTCACGCCGTCGCCGACGGTGAGCATCGGGTCGTCGAACGTGGTGGGCACGGCCCACTCGAACCCCATGCCCTGGTCGCACGAGACGTCGACGATCAGGCTTCCCGTGGCGAAGCCCGCCAGGTCCTCTGTGCGCAGGTAGGTCAGCGGTGCGGCGACGTCCTGGAGCGTGCAGTTGACGACGATGTCGTGCGAGGCGAGGAACTCCGGGAGCGGGACCTCGCCGTCCTGCGTCGTCACCTCGCTGAGGTAGGCGGCCCCCTCGCTGGTGTGGAGCTGGGTGATGTGCGCGCTGTGGATCGGGGACCCGACCGCTGCGGCGCCTCGCTGCGTGAGCACCTGGATGTCGTGGATCCCGTGCGCTTTGAGCGCGGTGACGGCGCCTCGTGCCGTCGCACCGAACCCGATGACGACAGCGCTGAGCCGCGGGCCGTAGTCGCCGGTCGAGCCGGTCAGGCTCAGGGCGTGCAGGACGGAGCAGTAGCCGGCGAGCTCGTTGTTCTTGTGGAACACGTGCAAGCCGAAGTCACCCCGGGACGTCCAGTGGTTCATCGCCTCGAAGGCGATCAGGGTGAGCCGGCGGTCGATCGCCGTCTGCGTCATCCCGGCGTCCTGCACGCAGTGCGGCCACCCCCACAGCACGCGGCCCTCAGGGATCGCGGCGACGTCCGCCGCCTGCGGCTTGGGCAGGAGCAGCACGTCGGCGGACTCGATCACCTCGGAGCGTTCCGCGACTCGGCCCACCCGGGACTCGACGTAGCCGCGCTCCAGCCGGAAGTCGGCCGCGTAGCCGCGCTCGACGATCATGCGCGCGCGGACGTCCTCGTCGATCCGGTCCAGGTGGTGTGGATGGATCGGCAGCCGCCGCTCGTTCTCCATCGACGAACCGGCGAGCAGCCCGAGGCTGAGCAGCGTGTCGGCAGGGACGGCAGGGGACGGGGGTGTGGCGCCGGGCATCCGGACTCCCATGATCGGGGAACCAGGGTCAGCTCCTCCCGGGAGTGTACGCCGGGCCTCTCGAGGCGCGGACCAGGACCTCAGCGGACATCCAGGTCGACCGCGTATTCTCAGCGGTCCCCGACGTCCCAGCCCGCCCGCGGAGGCCCCGTGACCCTGCTCGACCTGGTGCTCGTCGTCGTCCTGCTGTTCGCCCTGATGGCGGGGCTGAGCCGCGGGCTGCTCGCCACGCTCGGCGGGCTCGTCGGTCTCGTCGTCGGGGGAGTGGCCGCCTTCCTCGTCGTCCCGCTGGTGGTCGACGCGCTGCCGGAACCGCAGTGGCGCGGTCCGGCGACGGTGCTCCTGGCCGTCGCGCTGCCGCTGCTCGGGGCGTCGATGGGTGCCGGCGTAGGACACAGCCTGCGCCAGCAGGTGGACCGCTCGGGGCTGCGGCCGCTCGACCGGCTCCTCGGCGGCGTCGCCAGCCTGGTGGTGGCGGCTCTCGCACTGTCGTTCGTCGGAACAGCCGTGAAGGCGACCGGCACGCCGGGCGTCGCGTCCGCCGTCTCGTCGTCCGCGGTGCTGCGCAGCATCGAGGACCTCACGCCGACGCCGGTCAGTCGGTCCCTGGCCGAGGTCCGCGGCGCGGTGCTGGACGACGGCCTGCCGCGTCTGGACGGCCTGCTGGATCCGCGCCGGACGACGACGGCACCCACGGTCGACCTGGACGACCCGGCGCTCGAGGCGTCTGCCCAGTCGGTCGCGCGGATCTGGGGCACGGCGTACGCCTGCGGGACCGGGATCACCGGGTCGGGTTTCGTCAGCTCCCCGGACCGCGTGGTGACGAACGCGCACGTGGTGGCGGGCGTGGACCGGCCGCTGGTCGAGCTCCCGGGACGACCGGCGCAGGAGGGGCGGGTCGTGTACTACGACCCCGGGGCGGACCTCGCCGTCGTCGCCGTCGACGGGTTGGACGCCGACCCCCTGAGCGTCGCGCCGACGCTCGAGACCGGCGACCCGGCCGCCGTCCAGGGGTATCCGCACGGCGGTCCGTTCACCTCGACGGGCGCCGAGGTGCTCGACGTCGGCCCGGTGCGGATCCCCGGGTCCGGTGGCACGGGAGGTGGCGAGCGCGACATCTATGCGCTCGCCGCCAGCGTGCATCCCGGCAGCTCCGGTGGTCCGGTGCTGTCCACCGACGGTGACGTCGTCGGCGTGATCTTCGGGCGGTCCAGCGGAGGTGACGCCCTCGCGTACGGCGTGACCACCACCGAGCTGATGCCCGTGGTCGCGCAGGCCCCCGACCTGGACGCCGCGGTCACGCCCGGAAGCTGTGCCCGCTGACGTATCGCCAGCACACCCCTGATGACTACACCCGAGTTGTGCCCGGATCGCCGCGCAAAACTTGTCGCATCTCACAGTCTTGCGTGACGTTTTGCGCGGTCAGCACCGGTCCGGCCGTTTTGCCCGCCCTGCGGTGCCCGCCGTACCGCTACGGTCGCGGGCCATGGGCATTCACTGCGAGTACGCGCGGCTCGCGGCCGCGGACATGGACAGGGCGCAGTCGGACGCGGCGTGGGCCGCGGAACGTCTCGACGCGCTCGCCGAGGAGTGGGTCGAGCTCGACCTGGAGCCCGAGGAGGCGCGCTACTTCAGCGTCGGCCGGGCGTGGGGCCCGCTGGACGCCCTGCTCCGTGCGCGGGAGCCGGCGGTCGACGTCGTCCACGGCGGCACGCCGCTGGGGATCGACGGCGGGCTGGGCCCGGTGCGCTCGCTCACTCCCGACGAGGTACGTCACGCCGCCGCGTTCCTCAGCGCGACGCCCTTCGCGGCGCTGGCCGACGGGTATGACGTCACGCGCCTCTGCGACGGCGACGGGTGCCCCGACCCCGCCGAGCACCTGGCCGAGGAACGACCCCAGGTGCTCGGCGAGCGGTACGACGAGCTGCGGCGCTTCTGCTCCGCGGCAGCCGCCGCGGGTGACGGCGTCGTGCTGATGCTGAACTGACACCAACCCGTCGTCACCGCAGCGAGTCGAGCACCTCGTCGTAATGGGCGTTCTCCATCACCCCGAGCAGGTTGCCGAAAGGGTCGACGACGGTCGCGGTGACGAACCCCGGGCCGCGCTCGGTCGGCTCGTCGTGGCCGACGGCGCCCAGGGCGAGCAGCCGCTCGTACGTCGCCGCGACGTCGTCCACCGCCCAGTAGGCGACCGCGCCGGTCGGCTCTTCGGTACGGGCGACCGACGCGAACCGTCGGTCGATGATCCCGAGCTCGTGCTGGTAGTCGCCGATGCGGAACTCGGCGTACGCCAGGGTGCCCTCGACCTCGCGGGCGAAGTAGGCCTCGGCGCCGAGGACCTCGGCGTACCAGTCGCGGGCCGCGGCGACGTCGTCGGCGAAGTACGTGATGGTGGTGAGTCCGCGCAGCATGGTCATCCTCCCGGTGGTGCGGCGCCTCGGTGACACCGTCGAGATCCATCCTGCGCGGCAAAGTGCTCACCTTCTGACTACTTTCTGTGGCAGTCTCGAGATGTGCGAGCCGATCGCCTCATCCAGGTGCTCCTGCACCTGCAGTCCCGGCCGCGGGTGACCGCCGGCGAGCTCGCCGACGCCCTGGAGGTCTCGGTGGCCACCGCACGCCGCGACCTGGAGGCGCTGTCGGCCGCCGGGGTCCCCGTGTACCCGCAGCGCGGCCGGGGCGGCGGATGGTCGCTGCTCGGCGGCGCCCGGACCGACCTCAGCGGTCTCACCGCGCCGGAGGCCCGCGCGCTGTTCCTCCGTGCGGGACCGGCCATCGCCGCGGACGACGACGCGAGCGCGGCGTTGCGCAAGCTCGTCCGGGCGCTGCCCACGCCGTTCCGGGCCGAGGCCGAGGCGGCGGCCGTCGCCACCGTCGTCGACCGCGAGCGATGGGGCGCTGCCGCCCGGGAACAGGCGCCGCACCTCGAGGCGCTGCAGGACGCCGTCGTCCGACGGCGGCGCGTCCGGCTGCGGTACACCGGCGCCACCGGGCGGTCGTCGGACCGTGTCGTCGACCCGTGGGGCGCGGTGGACAAGGACGGCACCTGGTACCTCGTGGCCGGGACGGATCGCGGACCGCGCACCTACCGGGTCGACCGCGTCGTCGCGGCGGAGGTCACCGATGACGCTGCCGAGGTGCCGGCGGACCTGGACCTCGGCGCCGTGTGGGCGCAGGTGGTCGACGAGGTCGAGACGTTGCGCTCGACGACCTGGGCCACGGTCCGCGTCCCGGAGCGGCACGTCGGGGTCTTGCGAGCCCAGTTCGGCCGGCACGTGAGCGTCGAGGGCGCGGCGGACGACGGCGTGGTCCGGGTGCGCGTCGGCGCACCGACGCCGCTCGACGTCGCGAGGCACCTCGCCGGCTGGGGCGACGGAGCCGTGGTGGAGGATCCGCCCGAGGTGCGTGCGGAGCTCGCCCGCCTCGGCGCCGAGCTGGTCGCCCGATACGTCACGATCCCGTGAAGACCGGCACGCCGTCGCGCGAGTCCGCGTCCGCGGCGTGAAGGTGTGGTGAACGTGAATACTGCGGGCGTGCCGGATGTTGGCACCACCGGGCCTGCGAGGGCAGGATCGAACGCGCTGCGCACACCCGCGCGCCGCGAGCCCTCACGGCCCGCTCCAGGGCAGCACCATCGTGCTGCTGCACCCCGTGACGACAGGATGTACGACGAGCTATGACTGATCTGCTGTACGTGAACGGTGGGACGCCGTTGCAGGGCACCATCTCGGTGCGGGGTGCGAAGAACTTCGTGTCCAAGGCGATGGTGGCGTCGTTGCTGGGTGAGTCCGCGAGCGTGTTGCGCAACGTGCCGCAGATCCGGGACGTGGGTGTGGTCTCGGGGTTGTTGGACCTGCACGGGGTGAACGTGAAGTACGACCCGGACGCGGGGATCTTGGACCTGGATCCGTCGAACGTGGAGTCGGCGCACGTGGCGGACATCGATGCGCATGCGGGGGCGAGCCGGATCCCGATCTTGTTCTGTGGTCCGTTGTTGCACCGGTTGGGTGAGGCGTTCATCCCGGATCTGGGTGGTTGCCGGATCGGGGATCGGCCGATCGACTACCACCTGGACATCTTGCGGCAGTTCGGTGCGGTGGTGGACAAGCGTCCGAACGGGATCCATCTGCGGGCGCCGCGGCGGTTGCAGGGCACGAAGATCACGTTGCCGTACCCGTCGGTGGGGGCGACGGAGCAGCTGTTGCTGACGGCGGTGCGTGCTGAGGGGATCACGGAGCTGTCGGGTGCGGCCACGGAGCCGGAGATCATGGATCTGATCGCGGTGCTGCAGAAGATGGGCGCGATCATCTCGGTGGACACCGATCGGGTGATCCGGATCGAGGGTGTGGATCGTCTCGAGGGGTACAACCACACGGCGTTGGGGGACCGGATCGAGGCGGCGTCCTGGGCCTCGGCAGCCTTGGCCACCGGTGGGGACGTGACGATCAAGGGCGCTTCGCAGCCGGAGATGATGACGTTCTTGAACACGTTCCGCAAGGTGGGTGGGCAGTTCGACGTCCAGGACGACGGGATCCGGTTCTGGCACCCCGGCGGTGATCTGCGCCCGATCGTGCTGGAGACGGATGTGCATCCGGGCTTCATGACGGACTGGCAGCAGCCGTTGGTGGTGGCGTTGACGCAGGCCACGGGGCTGTCGATCGTGCACGAGACGGTGTATGAGAACCGTTTCGGGTTCACCGAGGCGTTGCGGCAGATGGGTGCCACGATCCAGGTGTACAAGGAGTGCTTGGGTGGGGGCGACTGCCGGTTCGGGCAGCGCAACTTCCATCACTCGGCGGTGGTCTCGGGGCCGACGCCGTTGGCGGCGGCGGACATCGAGGTGCCGGACCTGCGCGGCGGGTTCTCCCACCTGATCGCTGCGTTGGCGGCCAAGGGCACCTCGACGGTGCGGGGTATCTCGTTGATCGACCGGGGTTATGAGTCCTTCCAGGACAAGCTCGTCGCCCTGGGCGCCGACGTCACCCGCGGCTGACGCGCCGAGGTCCATCTGCTCGCCGGGGCCGGGCCCACTGGGCACCGTGCCGCCGTCGGGCAGGTAGGCTCTGTGGCCGTGCCCCCCGCCAGACCCGAGTCGCGTCTCTATCGCGTCATCGCGAAGATCGTCCGGTCGACGATGTTCTCGATGTGCCGCTACGAGTGGAGCGGCAGCGAGAACTTCCCGACCGAGGGCGGCTTCATCGCCGCGGCGAACCACGTCACCGAGCTCGACGCCCTGACGTTCGTGCACTACCTGTTCGACCAGGGCTTCGAGCCGCGCGTGCTGGCCAAGCGCAGCCTGTTCACGGCTCCCGTCGTGGGTTCCGCGCTGCGGGCCACCAACATGATCCCGGTGGACCGGGGGAGCGCGGCCGCGGCACGTTCGTTGCAGCGTGCCGGTGAGGAGCTCGGCGACGGCGCCTGCGTGGCGGTCTTCCCCGAGGGGACGCTCACGCGCGACCCGGACTGCTGGCCGATGGAACCCAAGACCGGTCTCGCGCGCATCGCGCTGACCACCCGGCTGCCGGTGGTGCCGATCGCGCAGTGGGGAGCCGTCGACATCCTGCCGCGCTACGGCAAGCTGCCCAAGCCGTTCCCGCGCAAGCGGGTGCAGGTCGTCGCTGGACCGCCCGTGGACCTGTCCGACCTGTACGACCGCCCGCAGGACGCCGCCACGCTGCGCGAGGTGATGAACCGCGTGATGGACGCGATCACCGTGCTGCTCGCCGACCTTCGCGACGAGCAGCCGCCGGAGCAGCGGTTCGACCTGCGCAAGCACCCTGACTACGAGGTGAAGAAGATGCACTACCCACCGGTGGAGCGCCCGTGAGCGGCGTCCTGAAGACCGCCGTCCTCGGTTCCGGATCCTGGGGGACCACCTTCGCCATGGTCATGGCCGACGCCGGCTGCGACGTCACGCTGTGGGGTCGCGACGAGGCCGTGGCGCGAGAGGTCGCGGAGGACCGCCGCAACGCCAAGTACCTTCCGGACGTCGAGCTGCCCGCCATGCGCGCGACGACGGACGCCGCCGCCGCGCTCTCCGGCGCCCGGGTCGTCGTGGTCGCCATCCCGTCCCAGGTGGCGCGCACGACTCTCGAAGGGCTGCGCGAGCACCTGGAGCCGGACGCCGTGGTGGTGTCCCTCATGAAGGGCATCGAGCTCAGCACCGACAAGCGCATGAGCCAGGTCATCGCCGAGGCGCTGGACATCTCGCTCGACCGCGTCGTCGTCGTCTCGGGCCCGAACCTCGCCAAGGAGATCGCGACACGTCAGCCCACGGCGACGGTCGTCGCGTGCCCGGACGAGGCCAACGCGCGCCTCGCGGCCGAGGCGTGCTCCAACGCGTACTTCCGCCCGTACACGAACTCGGACGTCGTCGGCGTCGAGCTGTGCGGCGCGGTGAAGAACGTCATCGCGCTGGCGATCGGCATGGCCCAGGGCCGCGGCTTCGGCTGGAACACCACCGCGACGGTCATCACCCGCGGTCTGGTCGAGATCACCCGGCTCGGCCGGGCGCTCGGCGCGCAGGCCGAGACGTTCGCCGGCCTGGCAGGGATGGGTGACCTGGTGGCGACGTGCGCCTCACCGCTGTCTCGCAACCACACCCTCGGCAAGTACGTCGGCCAGGGGATGTCGCTCGAGGACGCACTCGTCGCCACCGGCACCACGGCCGAGGGCGTGAAGTCCTCCCGATCGGTGCTGGAGCTGGCGCAGAAGCACGGCGTGGACATGCCGATCACCGCGGGAGTCGTCGCGGTGCTGCACGAGGGGATGTCGGTGGACGACATGGCCCGTGCTCTTCTCTCGCGCCCGCAGAAGGCCGAGCGGCTGACGGACTGAGCCGTCCCGCCTCAGTGGCCGACGTCGACCACGAGGCGCGTCGGGTCCTCCTCGACCGACACGGCGAACGGCCTGGCCTCGCCGTCGACCCCGACGAAGGCCGTGCTCTGCCCCTCGAAGACGAAGCGGTAGACGACCTCCTCGACGGACGTCGCGCCGTCGGGCTCGACCGGTGCGCCGTCGTACTCCTCGACGCCCGAGTCCATCGGCATCGCGGTGCCGAGGATGACGACCTGCAGCACCGCGTCGCCGGCGACGTCCACGGCGTCGCCCTTGCCGGGATCGAGGGCCTGGTCGACGTACTCGACCCGCCAGCCCGGCGTCCCGCTGCCGTCCAGCGTGAAGGTCACCCGGTCGAACCCGTCCTGCGGCTCGACGGCGACGTCGGTGACGGTGAGCAGCTGGTCGCCGCCGGGCTCCCCGCTGGCGGCGTCCGTGCTGCCCTCGAACGTGCCGCCGTCGGGCGATGCCGTGGCGTCAGGCGAAGCAGCGTCCTCCGGCGACGCCGTGTCCTCGGGTGGTGAGGTGATCTCCGTGGCGCCGCCGCCGTCTCCGTAACCCGGCAGGTCGGCCCCGCCGCCGCAGCCCGCGGTGAGCAGGAGCGCGACGGCCGCGGCCGTGGTGGCAGCCCTCCGTCCGGACCGGCTGTGACGGGTCGCACGCATGAGGCCTCCCGGGTCGCACGGGAGCGCGGTGCGGCCCCTCGTCCCACCCTAGACGGGCAGGCCGTCGAGCGCGCGGGACAGGTCCGCCCAGAGGTCCTCGACGTCCTCGACGCCGACCGACATGCGCACCAGGTCCTCGGGCACCGTCAGGGACTCGGTGGTGAAGCGGCGGCGGCGCTCCAGCGTGGACTCCACCCCGCCGAGCGACGTGGCGGGCACCCAGAGCTCCACCGCGGCGACGACGGCGTCGGCTGCCTCGATGCCCCCGACGGGCCGCATGCCGATGATCGCGCCGAACGACGCCATCTGCGCCGCGGCCCGCTCGTGCCCGGGGTCGGACGGCAGGGACGGGTGCCGCACCTCGGCGACGCGAGGGTGGTCAGCCAGCCGCCGCGCGATCTCGGCGGCGTTGGCGTTCGCGCGTTCGACGCGCAGGTGGAGCGTGCGCAGGCCTCGCAGTGCGAGGAAGACCTCCATCGGCCCGGCGATCGCGCCGTGCAGCGTGCGGTAGGCGCGGACCCGAGCGGCGGCGTCGTCGTCGTTCGTCACGACGGCGCCGAGGACGACGTCGGAGTGGCCGGCCAGATACTTGGTGACCGAGTGGACGACGACGTCGGCCCCGAGGTCGAGCGGTCGTTGCCCGAGCGGCGTGGCGAACGTGTTGTCGACGACGGACGGCACGCCGCGCTCCCGGGCTGCGGCGAGGATCGCGGGCAGGTCGGCGACCTCCAGCATCGGGTTCGTGGGGGACTCGGCCACGAGCAGGTCGGCGCCGTCCAGCGCCGCGACCACCGCGTCGGTGTCCGCGACGTCGACGCGCCGCACCTCGAGGCCGTGGCGCCGAGCGAGGTCGTCGAGGTAGCCGAGCGTCACCTGGTAGGCGTGCCGCGGCACGACGACCACGCCCGACGGCGGCACGTCGCCCAGGGCTGCGGCGATGGCCGCCATGCCGGAACCGAACACGATGCCGTGCGCGCCGCCCTCGAGCGCCGCGAGCGCGGTCTCGAACGGCTCCCACGTCTCCGCGCCGCCGCGGGTGTAGAGCTGCTCGCTCCCGGGGACCCCCTGGGACACGTAGGTGGAGCTGAGGACGACCGGCGCGTTGACCGGCCCACCCTGGACCCGTGGGGGCCGGCCGGCCGTCACCGCGACGGTGGCGGGGGAGTGCGGGGAAACGGTGTCGGCGTGCTCGTGCGTCATGGCGTCAGGGTACGTCGGCGTGGTCAGGGGATGGTCGTCGGAATCAGCCGGGCGTCGGCGAGCGCCGCGGTGCGGTGGCGCGACAGCGCCTGGTACTCCGGTGAGGTGACCATCGCGACGAATGCCGCGGGCGAGGGGTAGCGGACCAGCAGGACGGCGTCCCAGTCCTCGCCGTCCGGCCCGATCACGGTGGGCCCGCACGGGCCGTGGTGAAGCACCTCGACCCCGGCCCGCTGCATGTGGGCCTGCGCCTCCTTGCCGTACCGGGCGTAGGCGTGCGAGCCGGAGATCGTCTCGGCGGGCGCGAGGTCGGGGGCGTGCGAGTAGTCCGCCGTCTCACGGAACCGCATCAGGTTCAGCATGGTGACCGGCTCGTCGGCAGGCAGCGCGGCAAGCCGTGCGAGCTGGTCGGGGCCGGCCTCGACGGCAAGCCGTGCGAGCTGGTCGGGGCCGGCCTCGACGGTGAGGCGGTCGGCGGGCGGGGTCGGACGAGTCGTCATACCGGGGAGCATACCGATCGGTATGTTCCCCGGTGGTCGGCGAACAGCCGCTCAGCGCGGTTCGGCCAGCCGCCCGAGCAGCTCGGTGAGCAGACGCTCGGCGACCGGCGCGGGCAGAGCCTCGACGGCGGCGAGCAGGGGGGCCATCGGCCCGAGGCCTGCACCGGTCTCGCCGATCCGCGACGTGTCCAGCCCGAGTCCGCGGAGCAGGGCGGCGGCGGTGTCGGAGTCCGGGACCGTCGCCGGTCCGCCGTCCATCAGCGGCGAGGCCTCAGGGCGCGGCGTACCGCGCACCGCGTCGGCCGCGGCCGCGAGTGCGGGAACCAGCTCGTCGAGCACCCGGGCGGTGACCGGAGTGACCGTCAGGTGGGTGGTGTGCGGTAGGACCGTGCCGTCCGCCTGCCGGTGCGCGGGCTGAGGCTGGAGGACCCAGCCGTGGTTGGCCACGGTGTCGGCCCACACGTGCGGGTCCACCCGACGCGCCGTGGGGACGGACTCGTCGGTGGCGACGGCGAACAGCGGCCCGGTCGGCTCCCCGACGACCCGGAGACCGTCGATCTGACCGACGGCGGCACGCAGCGCGTCCGTGGCCTGGCGGGCCTGTTCGGCGAGCTCGGCGAACCCGTCTCGCCCGAGGGCCTGGGCGATCGCCCACGCCGCGGCCAGCGGCCCTCCCGAGCGGGACCCCAGGAGGGTCGGGCTGACCACCGGGTAGCCGGGCCAGCGGGTCGTGGCGAAGTACTGCCCGCGCTGCCGGTCGCGGCCCCGGTGCAGCAGCATCGAGACGCCCTTGGGTGCGTACCCGTACTTGTGCAGGTCCACGCTCAGGCTCGTCACACCGGGCACACGCAGGTCCCACGGCGGCAGGCCGGGCCAGAACGGCAGCGCCATGCCCCCGATGCACGCGTCGACGTGCACGGGCACCCCGCGGGCGGCGGCGACCGTGGCGACCTCGGCGACCGGGTCCAGTGCGGCGTGCGGGTAGGACGGCGCCGAGACGACGACGAGCGCGACGTCGTCCGGGCGGTCGGCGAGGCGTTCCGCGACGGCGTCGGCCGCCACGGCGCCGCCCGGCCGGACCGGGACGAGGTCCAGCGCCAGCCCGAAGTAGTGCGCGGCCTTCTGGAACGCGGCGTGCGCGGTGACGGGCGCCACCAGTCGCGGCCGTGCGGCGCCCGGCTCCGCGCCGTGAGCCGCCAGCCACGCGTCCCGGGCCGCCTTGACGGCGAGCAGGCAGCTCTCCGTACCTCCGGACGTCACCGTCCCGACGACCGGCTCGCCACCGTCGTCCCCGCCCAGCAGGTCGCGTGTGAACGCCACGAGGTCCCGCTCCAGCGCGGCCACGGAGCCGAACGTGGTGGGGTCGAGACCGTTGACCGGCTGCATGGCGCGGACCGCGGCGGCGGCGAGCTCGTCGAGCTCCGGCTCGCCCGAGTCGTACACGTAGCTCAGCACACGACCCCCGTGCGTCGGGGCGTCGCGCTCCCGGAGGGCCGCCAGCCGGGCCAGGACGTCGTCGGGCGGTACGGCGAACCTCATGCGAGCTCCTCGTGGACGGCCGCGGGTCCCGCGGCGTGGATGTCGGCCCGACGCAGCGGGTAGCGGCGCAGGGTCGCCAGGCTGGCCGCCACCAGGGCTGCGGGCAGCACGGAGAACGCGAGCACGATACCCAGGACCGCGCTTTCCGGCTGCACCACGAGCTGCTCGGCCCGTGACTCGACGTATCCCGTCACGGCGAGAGTCAGAGCCAGCACGGCGGTCCCGAGCGCGAAGCCGGTCGTCTCCCCGGCGGTCCACACCCCGGAGAACGTCCCGGCCCGGCCCGGCCCGCGGGTGCGAGCGTCATGCGCGACGACGTCGGGCAGCATCGCCATCGGCAGCGACTGCAGGCCCGCGTAGGCGGCGCCGGCGACCGCGACGACGGCGTACACCCACGCTCCGGGCGACCACGCCATGCCCACCAGGGCGAGCGCCGCGAGCGCGAACACCGTCGAGGCCATCCGGAAGGCACGCTCCTTGCCGACCCGGCGCGCGACGGCGCCCCACACCGGCGCGAAGACGACGGCCGGACCGACCAGTGCCGCGAACAGGAACGTCACGGCCGCCTCGTCGCCGAGCACCCAGCGTGCGACGTACTGGGCACCGGCCAGCATGGTCCCCGTCGCGAGCGCCTGCAGGACGAACGTGGCGAGCAGCATACGGAACGGCTGGCTCGTGCTGAGCGCGGCCAGCCCGTCGCGGTACGAGCCGGCGACGCCGTGCCACCGGGACGACGACGGCGCGGCACCGGGTGCGGTGCTCGCGGACCGAGGGTTGGCGGGCAGCCGGGCGTCTCGCCGTCCGGCACCGTGCTCCACACCGGCCGACACCAGCAGCGAGAGGCCGAGGACGAGCCCGGCGACGGCGGCCATGACCAGGTAGCCGGCGTGCTCGTCCGGCACCACCGAGCGGAGTGCCGGCGCACCGCCGCCGAACGCGAGGATCGCGACCGTCAGGACGACGACGCGTGCCGTGAGCAGGCGGGTCCGCTCGTCGTAGTCGTCGGTGAGCTCGGCCGGCAGCGCGATGTAGGGGACCTGGAAGAGCGAGAACGCGGTCGCCGCGCAGAGGAACGCCAGCAGCACCCAGGCGGCGCCGGCCGTCGGACTCCACGACTCGGGCACGGCGAAGGTGAGCACGAAGAAGACCGGGAGCAGGAGCCCGCCCGCGGCCATGAGCCGGCGCCTCGAGCCGTGCCGGACGCGGTCGTGGTTGCTGGCGGCGCCGATGACCGGGTCGATGACCACGTCCCACACCTTGGCGAGCGTGACGATGAGGCCGGCCATCAGGGCGGCCACACCGAGCGTGTCCGTGAGGTAGTAGACCAGGACGAGGCCGGGCAGGGTGCCGAAGCCACCCGTCCCGACCGACCCGACGGCGTACCGGGCGACTGTGCCCGCGCGCAGACTCATGCGGGGATCCTACGAGACGCGGCGTGACGGGTGTCACCCTCAGGACGTGATGGTGCTTCCTGCCGCGGGCGGCCGGCGGGTTGGTCGGCTCGGTCGCGGCGGAGATCGCCGAGAGGTCGCCGGGACACCGGTGCCGGACGGCGGCTGGGTCGAGGAGGTCCGGGCGTGCTGCTCAGCCGTCTGTGGGGTGGCGCTCCGGCATCCGTGGGCTGCCCGGGTTGCTCGCGTCATGGGCGTCGATCCGGCCCGGCGTCTTCCGGCTCCACGGCCCGAGTTCGAGTTCACGCTCGACCTGCTGCTCGACGGGCTGGAGCGGGCCGCCTCGCCGCGAAGTAGGGCCTCGTGTGCTTCTGGAGTGCCCGCGGCGCTCTCCCGCAGTGCCGGAGGCTCTACTCCGCGAGCGGGCCGAGCAGGGACTGAGCCACCTGGGCGTGGGCCGACTCGTCGTCGCTGGGGTGGAAGATCCCGGCCAGCACGTCGCGGTACAGCCGGCCGAGCTCCGAGCGGTTGAAGTACGTCGAGCCGCCCGAGCAGCGGATCGCCTCGTCCACCACGTACCGCGCCGTCTCCGTGGCGCGCACCTTGAGCCCCGACGTCGCGCGGAAGTATCCGGCGCCCCGGTCGACCTGGCCGTCGATCTCGCCCGCCACCTGGTCGAGCTGCGGCCAGATGCCGTCGAGGGCGAGAGCGGCCGACGCGATGCGCCACCGGATGTCCGGGTCCTGCGAGTACGCCTTGCCGGACTTCATGGAGGTGCGCCGGCCGGAGGTCTCGACGGCGAGCTCGAGCGCACGGTCCGCGATACCCGTGTACACACCGGCGAGCAGCAGCTCGAAGCTGGTGAAGATGCCGAGCACGTACGGGTCGAGGCTCGGGCCGGGCGGGAGCCGGCGCATGATCCGGTCGGCCGGGGCGCGGGCGCCGTCGAGCACCGTGGTGCACGACTGCGAGGCGCGCATGCCGAGCGTGTCCCAGTCGTCGAGGATCTCGAAGCCGCCCCCGACGCGGGTGACGAAGGCGTGCACGATCCGCGGGTCCTCGGGGTCGGTCGAGTCCAGGCCCATCAGGCCCAGGCGGGTCCAGCCGGGGGAGTTGGAGGTGAAGATCTTGCGGCCGTGGAAGCTGTAGCCGCCCTCGCCGTCGGGCCGGGCCTCGGTGCGTGAACCGAGCAGCACGAGGTCGTTGCCGGCCTCGGAGTAGCCGAACCCGAAGACCTCGCCGCGGACGGTCTCGGCGAGCAGCCAGTCGAGCGAGCTGTCGCCACGCTCGTGGAGGTAGCGTGCGACCCCCACCCAGACGTGGTGCATGTTGACGGCGAGCGCGGTGGCGGGCGCCGCGCCGGCGAGGCGGGCCTGCTCGCGGATCGTCTCGCGCAGGGTCAGGCCGCCGCCGCCCAGTTCGGTCGGGACCATGGCGCGCAGGTAGCCGGCGCCGGCCAGGTCGGCCAGATCCTCCGTGAAGAACGAGTTCTCGCGGTCGTGGATCGCGGCGCGCCCGCGGATCGTCGCGAGCAGGTCGTCCGAGAGGAGCTGGCGGTGGGTGAAGGAGGCAGGGTCGACGGCCATCCGTCGATTCAACCACCACCCGGCGAGGATGCGTCGCTCGAGGGCATACCGTCCGGTCGGTCTTTTCCGCTAGGCTGCACCCAGAGCGGTCGACGACGACCGCAACGACGAGAGGAGCCACCGTTGGTCATCCGTAGCCCTCAGGCAGACGTGGAGATTCCTGACGTCAGCCTGTACGACTTCCTGTTCGCCGACCTGACCGGTGCGGACCTCGACAGAGTCGCCCTCATCGACGGCCCGAGCGGCGACAAGACCACCTATGGCACGTTGCGCGCCCACGTCGACGCCGTCGCCGGCGCGATCGCGGCCCGCGGGCTCGAGCCCGGCGACGTCGTGGCGCTGCACAGCCCGAACGTGCCCGCCTTCGTCAGCGTGTTCCACGGACTGCTGCGCGCCGGCATCACGGTCACCACCGTCAACGCCCTCGCCTCCGGGGCGGAGGTCGGCAAGCAGTTGATCGCCTCCGGCGCGAAGGCGCTGATCACGGTCTCCCCCCTGCTTGCCCAGGCCACCGCGGGCGCCGAGGCTGCCGGCCTCGGCGCCGACGACGTCGTCGTGCTCGACGGCGCGCAGGGGCACGCGAACCTGCGGGACCTGCTGACCTCCGGGGCGCCGGCGCCCGACGTGACGTTCGACCCGGCCACCCACCTGGCCGTGCTGCCGTACTCCTCGGGGACGACCGGTCTGCCCAAGGGCGTCATGCTCACCCACCGCAACCTCGTGGCCAACGTGCTGCAGGCCGAGCCCTACATCCCGCTGACGAACGACGACGTGATCCCAGCCGTCCTGCCGTTCTTCCACATCTACGGCATCACGGCACTCATGAACGGCGGTCTGTACCAGCGGTCGGCACTGCTGACCATGCCCCGGTTCGACCTCGAGGAGTACCTCGGCATCATCACGAAGCACCGGGCCACGGTGCTGTTCGTCGCGCCACCCATCGCGCTCGCGCTGGCCAAGCACCCGCTGGCGCTCCAGGCGGACCTGTCGAGCGTGCGGCTGCTCAACTCCGGTGCCGCCCCGTTCGACGCCCAGCTCGCCGCCGCCGTCGTGCAGCGGATGCCGCACGCCCACGTCGGCCAGGGATACGGCATGAGCGAGCTGTCCCCGATCTCCCACATCATCCCGACCGGGCGGTCCGACATCTCGCCCGGCTCCATCGGGCTGCTGGTGCCGAACATGCAGGCCAAGATCGTCGACCCCGCCACCGGCGAGGAGATCGAGCAGCCGACCGAGGGCACGAGCGCACCCGGCGAGCTGATGTGTGCCGGTCCCAACGTCATGGTCGGCTACCTCGACAACGAGCAGGAGACGCGAGACACCATCACCGCGGACGGGTTCCTGCACACCGGTGACATCGTCACGGTCGACGCGGACGGCGTGTTCACGGTGGTGGACCGGCTCAAGGAGCTCATCAAGTACAAGGGCTACCAGGTGCCTCCCGCGGAGCTCGAGGCGCTCCTGGTGGCACACCCGCAGATCGCCGACGCCGCGGTGGTCGGGGTACCGGACGGGGCGGGCGAGGAGCTGCCCAAGGCGTTCGTCGTCCTCGCAGACGGCGCCGAGCTGTCCGCCGACGACGTCATGGAGTACGTGGCCGCCAAGGTGGCCCCGTACAAGAAGATCCGGCTGGTGGAGTTCACGCACGCCATCCCCAAGTCCGCCGCGGGCAAGATCCTGCGCAAGGACCTCAAGGCCGCGTGAACGCCCCTGTGCGCGGGGGTCGGAGCAGGTGACAGGTCCGGTAGTGTCGGGGCCGATGTCCGAGAACAAGCCTCCTGCCCCCGCGCGCAAGCCCCGTGTCGCACTGCTGTTCGGAGGCCGTTCCGGCGAGCACTCCGTGTCCGCGTCGACGGCGGCCGGCGTGCTCGGAGCGATCGACCGCGACCGGTACGACGTCATCCCGGTGGGGATCACGCGCGCGGGCCGCTGGGTGGTCGCCGAGGACCGCGTCGAACGCTGGCAGATCGCCGACGGCCGGCTCCCCGAGGTGACGTCCGACGACGGCACGGAGGTCGTGCTGTCCCTCACCTCGGGCGAGGGTGCGCTGCGCGTGCTGGAGCCCGGTCAGGTGCCGAGCCTGCTCGGCGAGGTCGACGTCGTCTTCCCCCTGCTGCACGGCCCGTTCGGCGAGGACGGCACGGTGCAGGGGCTGCTCGAGCTCGCCGACGTGCGCTACGTCGGGGCGGGCGTGCTGGCCTCCGCCGTCGGCATGGACAAGCACTTCATGAAGCTCGTGCTGGCCGGTCACGGCCTGCCCGTCGGACCCTACGAGGTGGTCAAGCCCCATGAGTGGGTGGCCGACCCCGAGGCATGCGTGGCCCGGATCGGTCGGCTCGGCCTGCCGCTGTTCGTCAAGCCCGCTCGCGCCGGGTCGTCGCTGGGCATCACCCGGGTCGACGACCTCGCCGAGCTCCCGGCCGCGATCGAGGCGGCCCGGGAGCACGACCCCAAGGTCGTCGTCGAGGCAGGCATCGACGGCCGTGAGATCGAGTGCGCCGTGCTGGGAGGCCGTCGCGGGGAAGCGGCACGAGCCTCCCTGCCGGGAGAGATCGTCGTCGACGGTACGCACGCCTTCTACGACTTCGAGGCCAAGTACCTCGACGAGGCCCACGTGGAGCTGGACTGCCCCGCCAAGCTGCCGGACGCCGTCGTCGACAGGATCCGCGAGCTCGCCGTCCGCACGTTCGAGGCCGTCGAGGCCGAAGGGCTCTCACGGGTGGACGTCTTCGTGACGCCGGACGAGCAGGTGATAGTCAACGAGATCAACACGATGCCGGGCTTCACGCCGTTCTCGATGTACCCGCGCATGTGGGAGGCGTCCGGCCTGAGCTATCCCGAGCTGGTCGACGAGCTGATCCAGCTCGCGCTGGAACGGCCCACCGGGCTTCGCTGACCACGGGCTCGCCTTTCCGGGGTCGTGTCGGACCCGTCTGGCACGGTGAGCGCATGGACCAGAGGCTGAGTCTTGTCACGCTCGTCGTCGCCGACCTGGGCGCCACCCGTCGCTTCTACCTGGACGGTCTCGGCTGGGAGAGCTACCTGGACGTCCCCGGGGAAGTCCTCATGTTCCAGGTCGGTCCGCACCTCGTGCTCTCGCTGTGGGACGAGAAGGCCGCGCTCGACGAGATCGGCCCCGTCCTCCGCGGTGGGACGCCGCCCGTGACGCTGGCGCACAACGTCGGCCGGCCCGACGAGGTGGACGCGGTGCTGGACGATGCGCGCCGTGCCGGTGCACCGACCATCGGCGACGCCGTGGAGCGTGAGTGGGGAGGCTACTCCGGATACTTCACGGACCCGGACAGCTTCCTCTGGGAGGTGGCCTTCGCGCCGGGGCCGCGGGGGGAGCTCGTGGTCCCCTGACGACCTCGGCGGGACTGGCACTACCTCGGCAGGGTGGGAATCAGGTGCAGTGCCGGGTGGCGGGCACCAGGTCGACGGCCGGGGTCAGGTCCGCGATGAACGACGTCGAGTGGTCCTGGGTCACCGCGGGCGGCACCGTCACCTCGATGGCCGGCTCACGACCGTAGGTGGTGAAGCGCCAGGTGCCGTCGTCGCCGCTCGCCACGATCCAGTCCACCGTCCCGCTGGTGGACTCGATGCGCTGGCAGTCGGCGGATGGGCCGGGCGGCGTCACGCCGCAGCGCAGCGTCACCGCAGCCCCCGGCACACCCCAGGCGGCGGTCGCCTGCGAGTTGGTCCGAGCCATCTCCAGGTCGCCCGAGACGACGTCCGGCAGGGCCAGCATCACCGACGCGCATTCCGGGTTCGTCGCGTCCTCGGCGGCCTCGACCCCGATCGTGGGGGCGCAGGCAGCGAGCAGTGCGAGGGCGGGCAGGCAGAGCAGCGCGCGGAGGCGACGAACGGGCACGCGCCCACGGTACCCGCCCGCGACCGGCCGGCCGACGGTTAGGGTTCCGTCGTGACCGACTCCACCGAGCGAGTGCGTGACCTCGACGAGACAGAGCTCCTGGCCCGCATCTTCCCGCTCCTGCCGTCCGGCGACGCCGTCGACGTCGGGCCGGGCGACGACGCCGCCGTCGTGCGGGCACCCGACGGGCGAGCCGTCGTCTCGACCGACGTGCTGGTCGAAGGCCGTCACTTCCGCCGGTCCTGGTCCACCGGGTTCGACGTCGGACGGCGAGCCGCCGCCCAGAACCTCGCCGACATCGCGGCGATGGGCGCGCGGACCACGGCTCTCGTCGTGTCCCTCGTCGTGCCGGACGACCTTCCCGTCGACTGGGTCACCGGGTTCGCCCGCGGGCTCGCCGACGTCGCCACCCCCGCCGGTGCTGCCGTCGTCGGCGGTGACCTGTCCGGAGGCGACGCGATCGTCGTCGCCGTCACCGTGCACGGCGACCTCGACGGGCATGCGCCCGTCCTGCGTTCCGGGGCCCGACCCGGCGACGTCCTCGCGCACTCCGGGGTCCTCGGCACCTCCGCCGCCGGCCTCGCGCTGCTCGCCTCCGGTGCGGCGACGCCCGGCGACGGGCTCCCGGGCGCATCCGGGCCGCTCGCGCCCTACGTCGCCGCCTACCTGCGCCCCGACCCGCCGCTCGCCGACGGCCCGGCCGCCGCTGCAGCGAGAGCCAGCGCCATGCTGGACGTCTCCGACGGACTGCTGCGAGACGCCGGACGGCTCGCCCGGGCCAGCGGCGTCACCATCGACCTGGCCAGCGGCCACCTCACCCGCGACGTGACGGCACTGATCCCCGCAGCGGTCGAGCTCGTGGTCGGCGCCGACAGCGCGGACGGCTGGCACCGGGCGCATGGCTGGGTGCTGTCCGGAGGAGAGGACCACGGACTCCTCGCCACGTTCCCCGCAGGGGTCGCCGACCAAGGGCTGCCCGCCGGGTTCCGTGAGATCGGCGAGGTCGGGGAGGTCGCCGGTGACGGACCGCGGGTGCTGCTCGACGGCGAGGAGCCCCACGAGCCGGAAGGATGGGACCACTTCAGGGCGTAAGGTCGGCGCGGCTCGCACCGTCCGCTGCGCTACGGGTCAGCGCTCGTTCTGCCGGTCGCGCTGCCCCTGCACTCCGCTACCGGCGCGTGCCTCGTCCCTCGGCCCGCACCGTCCGCTGCGCTACGGGTCAGCGCTCGGCGGCACGGAGGAAGCGGATCTCCGTCACCGGCACGTCGTCGATGTCCTCGATGCGCTCGATGCCGTCGGGCTGGAAACCGTGACGCCGGTAGAAGTGGTGGGCTCGTGCGTTCTCGTTCAGGACCCACAGGGTCATGCGCACCGTCGGCGAGACGTCCGCCAGCACCGTGCGCATGAGGTCTCGGGCGACGCCGCGCCCCCACGCCTCGGGGTCCAGATAGATGGCGTAGAGCTCCAGGCAGCCGTCCTCGGCGTCCTCGTCGCGGGACGGGCCGTAGCTGGCGAACCCGAGGGTGCGGCCGTCGGCCTCCGCGACGATGGTGGTGCCCCGGCCGGAGGTCAGGATCGTCTCCCACCGCTCGGCGCGCTCCGCCACGTCCAGGGAGTCGAGGTAGGAGGCCGGGAGCACGTGCGAGTAGGCGCTCTTCCAGGAGGTCACGTGCACCCGGGCGATCGCGGCGGCGTCGGAGGTCGTCGCCGAACGGATCACCACGTCGTTGTCGGTCTCCACCATCATGAAATCAGACTGCCACGTCGAGGAAGGTTCGCCTAGAGCTACGGGTGAACACTTCACGAATCCTTTGCCGTCGGCGGACGTCCCGGGCACAGCAGAACGCCCGCCGGGAGGACCCGACGGGCGTCTGTCATGTCGTTGCGCCGAGACGGCGCGGGCTCATGCCTTGCGCTGGACCTTGCCGGCCTTGAGGCACGAGGTGCACACGTTCACGCGCTTGGGAGTGCCCGCGACGACAGCACGCACGCGCTGGATGTTCGGGTTCCAGCGGCGCTTGGTGCGGATGTGGGAGTGCGAGATGCTGTGCCCGAAGCCCGGGCCCTTGCCGCAGACGTCGCAGTTGGCAGCCACGGTTTCTCCTGAATCGTCGTGCACGTCCCGCGCACCATGGCAGCAAGACGTGAGGTGTTGATGGTCTGGGGGCGCCCGGAAGTCCGGGCAACCACACGAGGATAGCCGATAGACGGCTCCGGGCTCAACAGCGCCGACGTCGGGTTGGTCACCGCTACGGTGGGGGACGTGGTCCAGCCCGAGCTTCTCGACGCCTCCGTCGTCCGTGCGTGGGCACGTGCCGCGACCGACGCCCTCGCCACCGCTCGGACGGGGCTCGACGGCGTGAACGTCTTCCCGGTGGCCGACGGCGACACCGGCACCAACATGTACCTCACCGTGCGGGAGGCCGGCGCCGCGATCCACGACGCGGACGACGGAGCGAGCGGTGCACGCCTGCTCCGGCTGGGCGCCCGGGCCGCGCTGCTGCAGGCCCGTGGCAACTCGGGCGTGATCCTCAGCGAGTGGTGGCGAGGACTGGCGCTCGCCGCGAGCCGGCGCGACAGCCTCGGCGTGGCGCTGGACGTCGCCGCGCGGTCGGCGCGCCAGGCCGTCGCGCACCCGGCGCCGGGCACCATCCTCACGGCCGCGGACTCCGCGGCCGCCGCGGCCCGACACGCCGAAGCCGGTGGCATGGTCGGCCCGCTGGGCGCGCCGGAGCGCCTCACGGTCCTGGATGCCGCACGCCGGGGCGCCCGGGAGGCCGCGCTGCGCAGCGTGGGCACGCTCGCTCCCCTCCGGGCTGCCGGCGTGCTCGACGCCGGTGCGTGCGGCCTGCTGCTCGTGCTCGCCGCGCTCGCCGAGGCCCAACGGTTCGTGGGCGTGGCGCCCGGCCGCAGGGGAGTGTCGGAGCCCGAGGGCATTATGGAACCCGTGCTGCTCGACCTGGACCTCAACGGCTACCAGCGCTCGGACGGCGGGACCGGCACCGGTCACCTGTCCCCGGCGACGGAGAGCGAGGCCGGGGTGAGCGACGAGGTGGAGCTCATGTTCGTCCTCCACCGTGCCGCCGACGCCTCGGGGTTCCGGCCGGGAGCCGTGGCCGACGCCCTCCGTGCCGACCTCGACGAGGTGGGCAACTCCGTCGTCGTCGTGGGCGGGGGCACGGGCGACGCGGCCGGCGAGGACGAGTCGGTCTGGCAGGCCCACGTGCACACGCCGGAGCTGGACCGGGCCCTCGAGGTCACGCGCCGATGGTCGGGCCGCGGCGCCGTCTCCCGGGTGCACGTCCGTCACCTCGCCGTGCCGCCAGCGGACTGGGCGGTCGTGACGACGACGTCGGCCCCCGCCCTGGCCACGGAGCTCGCCTCCGGTGGTGCCGTCGTCCTGCTCGACCTCGACGTCCCTCCGGTCGCGGAGGACCTCGCGCAGGCGGTCCTCGGCGCGGGGACGCCGCACGTGCTCGTCCTCGCGCCGCCGGCCGTGCTCGGAGACGCCGGGCTGCAGGACGCGGTCGACGCGCTGGCCGGACGCGACGGGGTGGCCGAGGAACCCGCCGACGTGCCCGTCGTCGTCGTCGTCCCTGCCGCGAGCGACGTGCACCTGGTGACCGCCGTCTCGGCGCTCGCGGGAGCGCTCGACGCCGCAGGTCATGCCCGGCAGCACGCCGACGTCCCCGCCGTCGTCCGCGCGGCCCTCGACCGGTTGCGCGCAACGCGGGCGGCCGCGGCGGACGCGCCCGACGAGCTGGCGCGGCTCGTGCCGACGCTCGGGGCAGAGGCGGGCATCGTCGCGCTGCTGCCCGACCTGGACGTGCCGGCGGAGGTGGTGGAGTCGCTTGCCGAGCACGCAGCGTCGGTCGCTGCGGGAGCCGACGTCCTCGTACTGCCCACCGGGCGGGCCGGCGATCAGGTGGGTATCGGCGTCGAACCGGCGGAGGATCCCGGGGACGAACCGGCGATCGGGGTGCTGAGCAGGGAGGCCTGGTGACCGGACGGCTGGCCGAGCCGCTCACGACGACGCTCGGGAAGCGCGCGGCGGGACCGCTGGCCAAGATGGGGCTGGAGACCGTCGACGACCTGCTGCGCCACTATCCGCGGCGGTACGGCGACCCGGGCCGCCTCACGGACATGAACCAGCTGCAGCTCGGCGAGCACGTGACGGTCATGGCGCGCGTCGCCCGGGCTACGGTGCGCCCGATGCGCAGCCGCGGCGGGGCGCTGCTGCAGGCGACCGTCACCGACGGGCACCACGAGCTCGGCCTGACGTTCTTCGCCAAGCGTGCCGGTGCGCTGCGCCCGCACGAGGACAAGCTGCGCCCCGGCCGGTCCGGGCTGTTCACCGGCGTGGTCTCCGAGTACCGCGGCACCCGCCAGCTCACCCACCCGGACTACATCCTGGTGGGCGTCGACGCGGACGACGACGAGGAGGCGATGGTCGAGGCGTCACGCCCCATCCCCATCTACCCGGCGACCGCCTCCGTCCCGACGTGGCGCATCCAGCGGGCGGTGCGCACGGTGCTGGACCCGCTGACCGAGGACGATGTCGACGACCCGGTGCCGGACGAGGTCCGGGCGCGGCTCGGCCTCCCGACACGCCTCGACGCCCTGCGTGCCGTGCACGTGCCCGACTCGGCCGAGCACTGGCAGCGGGGGCGCCGTCGGCTGCGGTTCGAGGAGGCGTTCGTGCTGCAGTCCGCGCTGGCCGAGCGCCGGTCCCGCGCCGCCGCGGAGGAGGCCACGGCCCGGCCACCGCGCCCGGCGGGCCTGCTCGACGACTTCGACGCGACGCTGCCGTTCACGCTCACCGACGGTCAGCGTCAGGTGGGCGAGCAGGTCGCCGCCGAGCTCTCGCAGGGCCGGCCGATGCAGCGGCTGCTGCAGGGCGAGGTCGGCTCGGGAAAGACCGTGGTGGCCCTGCGCGCCATGCTCCAGGTGGTCGACGCCGGCGGGCAGGCGGCGCTGCTCGCGCCGACCGAGGTGCTCGCGGCGCAGCACGCCCGCACCCTGCGCGGGATGCTCGGTCCGCTGGCCGAGGGCGGGCTGCTCGGCGGTGCCGCGCACGGCACCCGGGTCGCCCTGCTCACCGGCTCGCTGGGCGCCGTCGCACGCAAGGAGGCCCTGCTGCAGGCGGCGAGCGGCGAGGCAGGGATCGTGGTCGGCACGCACGCCCTGCTCGGCGAGCAGGTGCAGTTCGCGGACCTCGGCCTCGTGGTGGTCGACGAGCAGCACCGGTTCGGCGTCGAGCAGCGGGACGCGCTGCGGGCCAAGGGCCGCGTCGCCCCGCACCTCCTGGTCATGACGGCGACGCCGATCCCGCGCACCGTCGCGATGACGGTGTTCGGCGACCTGGAGACCTCGACGCTGACGGAGCTGCCCGCGGGGCGGGCGGGCATCACCTCCCACGTGGTGCCGGCTGCCAACCCGCGCTGGAACGAACGTGTGTGGGAGAAGGTGCGCGAGGAGGTCGACGCGGGCCGGCGCGCCTACGTGGTGTGCCCCCGCATCCACCCGGACGACGACGTCGACGTGCCCGGCACGGGGAGCGGCGGCGCGAGCGCACGCACGGCGGAGTTCGACGACGTCCCTGAGTTCCTCGACCTGTCCGACGGCGAGGGTTCCGACCGTGCGCCGCTGCGGGCCGTGCTGGAGGTCGCCGACATGCTGCGCTCGATGCCGCGGCTCGCGGAGATCGAGGTCGGAGTGCTGCACGGCCAGCTCCCGCCGGCCGAGAAGGACGCGGCCATGGCGCGGTTCGCGTCCGGCGAGGCGCCCGTGCTCGTGTCCACCACGGTCGTGGAGGTGGGGGTGGACGTGCCGGAGGCCACCGTCATGGTGGTGTTCGACGCCGACCGGTTCGGCATCTCCCAGCTCCACCAGCTGCGCGGCCGCATCGGGCGCGGGGGCCATCCTGGCCTGTGCCTGCTGGTCTCCACGGCGCAGCCCGGGACGCCCGCGGCGGCCCGCGTCGAGGCGCTCGCGGCGACGACCGACGGCTTCGAGCTCGCCACCCTGGACCTCGAGCTGCGGTCGGAGGGCGACGTGCTGGGGGCCGCCCAGTCCGGCCGGTCGAGCTCGCTGCGGCTGCTGCGTGTGGTCAAGGACGCCGACCTGATCGCCGAGGCGCGCGCCGAGGCCTCGCAGGTGGTCGCGGCGGACCCGGGGCTGAGCGGCCACCCGGCGCTCCGGGACGCCATCGCCGCGCAGCTCGATGCCGAGCAGGAGGAGTTCCTGGAACGGGCCTGAGCGTGGCGACCGGCGCGGTCCGCCGCCGCTGGATACGGTCGGGTCGTGAACACCGTCGCGACGCCCGGCCGCCCGGCGCGCCCCCGGCGACGGCCGGCCGCTCGCCGCTCGGGCCGGGCGGGTCGGCCTGCGGCCCGTCCGGGAAAGCGGCCGTCGAGCCGACCGCAGGACCGGCCCTCGATCCGGGCGGCAGGGCTGCCGGCGGACGGACGCTCCGGGACGGTCCTGGCCGTGGTGGCGGCGTCGACAGGTCTGCTGCTGGTCGCCCACGGAGCGCTGCCGGACGTCGGCGGCCTCGGCAGCCTGGTGGAGACGTTCCTGCCGTGGTCCTGCCTGGTGCTGCTGGTGCTGGGTGTGCTGGCGGCGCGGCGGCGGGCGACGGGTGCCGGGCTCTCGGTGCTCTTCGCCACCGGCATATGGCTGTGGGTCTGCTGGCCCTTCTCCTCCGCGACGCCGGCGCCCCGGCCGAACCTCGTCGTCGTGCACCACAACGTCGCCGACACGAACGCCGAACCGGGCGCGACCGCAGCGGTGCTGCTCGAGCCGGAGCCCGACGTCGTGACGCTGGTGGAGGTGACGCCGCAGCTCGACGAGGCGTTCACCGGGGCCTTCGCCGAGGATCTGCCGTACCGAGCGGTCGAGGGGACCGTCGGCGTGTGGTCACGGTTCCCGCTGGTCGGTGGCGAGCCGGTCGATATCCGCCCGCCGGACGTGGACGCGTCGTGGGAGCGCGGCCTGCGGGTCGTCGTCGACACCCCGGACGGCTCGGACGTGCGGGTGTACGCCGTGCACGCGCCGTCCGTCCGGCTGGGTCTCCAGGGGTTCGGCTCCGGACCGCGGGATGCGTCGTTGCGGATGCTCGCGGAGGTGTTGGCGGAGGACTCCTCGTCCGCGATCGTCGTGGGTGGCGACCTCAACACCACCCTCGCCGACCGTGCCCTGGATCCTGTGCTCGACCAGGTGGCGACGCCTGCCGGGTGGGGCTTCACGTTCCCGGCCGCCCTGCCGGTGGTCCGCATCGACCACGTGCTGGCGCGAGGTGCAGAGATCACGCGGGTCGCCACGCTCGGGCGCACGGGCAGCGACCACCGTCCCGTGGTGGCCGAGGTCGCGCTCCCGTCCGACTGACCCACGGCGGCTACGCTCGGCGGCATGACCAGGATCGTCGCCGGTACCGTCGGCGGGCGCACCCTCGCGGTGCCGCCGTCGGGCACCCGGCCCACCAGCGAACGTGTCCGCGAGGCGATGTTCTCCCGTCTGGAGCACTACGGGGTGATCGACGGCGGTCGGGTCCTGGACCTCTTCGCCGGGTCCGGGGCGCTGGGGATCGAGGCCGCCAGCCGTGGTGCGGCGCAGGTGCTGCTGGTGGAGTCGGCGCGCAGGGCCGCCGAGGTCGCCCGGCGCAACGTCGAGACCCTCGGGCTGGGCGGCACCGTACGCGTCCTGGCCGAGCCCGCGGAGCGTTGCACGGCACGGCTGGCGGCCGACGGCGTCGCGGACGGTCCGGGCGGACCCCTCGACCTGGTGCTCGTCGACCCGCCGTACGACCTGTCCGGCACGGTGCTGGCGGGGATCCTCGCCGACCTGGCCGTGCCGGGCGTGCTCGCACCGGAGGCGGTCGTCGTGGTCGAGCGCGCGCGGCGCAGCGGCGAACCGGACTGGCCGGACGGGCTGGCGGCCATCGCCACGAAGACCTACGGGGACACGGCGGTGCACTACGCGGAACCGGCCGAGCGGTCCTGAGGCCGGTCGCGGTCGGCTGCGGGCCACTCCGGGGAGCCTCGGCCGGATCCGGCGCCCACCGCGTTAGCGTCGGGGCGTGAGCATCGCAGTCTGTCCCGGGTCCTTCGACCCGATCACGTTCGGACACCTCGACATCGTGCGCCGCGCGGCGCGCCTGTTCGAGGTCGTCGTGGTCGGTGTGGCCCGCAACGCCTCCAAGTCCGCCCTTCTGACACCTGACGAACGGATCGAGGTGGTGCGCGGCGCGCTCGCGGAGGACCCGGACCTCGCTGCGGTGCGGGTGGAACCCGTGCCCGGTCTGCTGGTCGAGTTCTGCCGACAGGTCGGGGCCAGTGCCGTGGTGAAGGGCCTGCGGGGTGGCGCGGACTTCGACGGAGAGCATCCGATGGCCCTGATGAACCGACACCTGAGCGGCGTGGAGACCGTCTTCCTGCCGGCCGAGCAGCGCTACGCCCACGTGGCGTCGTCGCTGGTCAAGGACATCGCCCGCTACGGCGGGCCGATCGACGACCTCGTGCCGCCCGCCGCGGCCGAGGCGGTGCGCGCCGCCGTCGCGCACCGAGCGTGAGGAGCACCACATGACCGAGACACAGAACCCGACCGCCGGACTGCTCGAGATCATCGACGACCTGGCCGCTCTCATCGAGTACGCGCGTACGTCGCCGCTGTCGACGAACGTCAAGGTCGACCGTGAGCAGGCTCTGGCTCTGGTCGAGGAGCTGCGTGACGCGTTGCCGACGCAGGTCGCACGGGCCGACGACGTCCTCGCCGATGCCGAGCGGACGCTCGAGAACGCGCATCGCCAGGCCGAGGAGGTCCTCGCGACGGCCCGGGCACGGGCGATCGAGCTGGTGCAGGCCGAGCAGGTCGTCGTGCAGGCCGAGTCGCGTGCCGCGGAGATCGTCGCCGACGCCGAGCGGCAGGCCGCCGCGCTGCGCACGGACGCCGACGAGTACTGCGACGGGCGGCTCGCCGACTTCGAGGCCGACCTCGGCAAGCTGAGTGCCCAGGTCCAGGCCGGCCGCGCCAAGCTCGCCGACCGGTTGAACACCGGTGCGCCGCGGGTGCGCTGGGATGCCGTCCAGGACCCGGAGTGGCCCCAGAACGGCGACCGTGCACAGGAACGCAGCGCCTGAGCGGTCGGCGTTGCGCACGTCACGCCGTCGCACCGTTGGCCGAGGTCGCGCGATCGCGTAGAATGGAGCGCTGGTCCGCTCGGACCACAGAATCCCCACCACCTGCGTGTGCCGCTCTCGGCGCGCCCATCCTCAGGAGCTGCTCATCACGACCGACAAGCGATCGCCGCTCGTGCTCGACACGCACGAGCTGTCGCGACGTCCCGGCACCATGCGGGAGGTCGCGCGTGTCGTCGCCGCGCCTGCCGACCTGGGCACGGCGGTCATCGGAGTGCCCGAGGGGGCCGACCTCACGCTGGGGCTGCGCCTCGAGTCGGTGATGGAGGGCGTGCTGGTCTCCGGCGTCGTCCGGGGGACGGCCGTGGGGGAGTGCGTGCGGTGCCTCGACGAGGTCCGTGACGAGGTGACGGTGCGCGTCCAGGAGCTCTTCGTCTACCCGGAGCGGGCCCAGGCGGCCGACGAGTCGGGCGACGACGAGGCAGAGGACGAGCCGGAGCTGACCGACGACCTGGCGGACATCGAGCCCGTGGTTCGGGATTCGCTCGTGACTGCACTACCATTTCAACCGCTGTGCCGGCCGGACTGTCCCGGGCTGTGCTCCCAGTGCGGAGCGCGGCTGGCGGACGACCCCGAGCACCACCATGACGTCGTCGACCCTCGCTGGGCGGCGCTGCAGACCATGCTCGAGCAGTCGAGCGTGTCCGACGAGACGAAAGAGAGCTGACCGTGGCTGTTCCGAAGCGCAAGATGTCGCGCAGCAACACCCGTGCGCGTCGATCGCAGTGGAAGACCACCGCGGCGACCCTCACCACGTGCCCGAGCTGCAAGGGACAGAAGCTGTCCCACACTGCGTGCCCGACCTGCGGCGCGTACAAGGGTCGTCAGTACGCGGAGGCGCTGCGTACCGAGCACGCCGGCTGAGATGCCTGCAACCGGCCCCGCAGCTTCTTCCGGGAGGCCGGCGCCGCGTGATCTCCTCGAGAAGCTCGGGGTCCATCTGGATCCCGAGCTTCTCGTGCTTGCCCTGACGCACCGTTCCTTCGCGCACGAGGCCGGCGGGATCCCCACGAACGAGCGGCTCGAGTTCCTCGGCGACACCGTGCTCGGCCTCGTGGTGACGGAGGCGCTGTACCGACGGCACCCCGGCAAGCCCGAGGGTGAGCTGGCGAAGATGCGCGCCGCGACCGTGTCCCAGCGGTCCCTCGCGGCGATCGCCCGCCGCCTCGAGCTCGGGCGCTACGTGCTGCTCGGCAAGGGCGAGATGCGCACCCGCGGGTACGACAAGGACTCGATCCTGTCGGACACCGTCGAGGCGCTCCTCGGTGCCACCTATCTCTCGCACGGTCTCGAGGTGTCCCGCGAGCTGGTGCACCGGCTCGTCGACGAGACCCTCGACCACGCCGCGGACCTCGGCGCCGGCCTCGACTGGAAGACGTCCCTGCAGGAGGCCGCCGCGGAGCGGGGCTTCGGTGCGCCGGTCTACTCGGTCGTCGGGGACGGCCCCGAGCACGCGCGCCGGTTCGAGGCGCAGGTGACGGCCGGCCCGGTGATCGGCATCGGCCGGGGCACCGCGAAGAAGCACGCGGAGCAGGCCGCCGCCGAGCAGGCCTACCGCGCGATCACGGCGATCCCCGTCGGTGCCTGAGCTCCCCGAGGTCGAGACCGTGCGCGACGGTCTCGACCGGCTCGTCGTCGGCGCCGTGGTGCAGGACGCCGAGGTCTTCCGTGACTACTCCGTGCGCCGGCACGACGGCGGCCCGGGCGGCTTCGCCGACCAGCTCCGCGGCCGGCGCGTCGTCGGCGCGGCGCGCCGCGGCAAGTACCTGTGGCTCCCGCTCGACGAGCCGGGTCACGAGCCGTCGGCGGCGCTGCTCGCGCACCTCGGCATGTCCGGCCAGCTCCTCGTCCGCGACCCGGCGGTCGCGGGGGAGTGGACGCACCCCCACCTGCGCGTCCGGTTGCACGTCGAGGGAGCGCCCTCGGGTGCGCGCTACGTGGACTTCGTCGACCAGCGCACCTTCGGTCATCTCTCGGTCACCGACCTGGCACCGACGGCGGACGGCGCGCCCGGCGGGTACGGCTCGCCGCTGCCCGCGGTGCCCGAGCCGGTGGCGCACATCGCCCGCGACCTGCTGGACCCCGCGCTCGACCGCGAACTCGTGGTGGCGGCGGTGCGCCGTCGTCGGACCGGGATCAAGCGTGCGCTGCTCGACCAGACGGTGGTCTCCGGCGTGGGCAACATCTATGCGGACGAGGCGCTGTGGCGTGCTCGCGTGCACTTCGCCCGCGCCACCGACACGATGACGCGGCCGGTGGTGCACCGCGTGCTCGACGCGGCGGCCGAGGTGATGACCGAGGCGCTCGGCCAGGGTGGCACGAGCTTCGACGCGCTCTACGTCGACGTCAACGGTGAGTCGGGCTACTTCTCCCGCTCCCTGGCGGTCTACGGGCAGGCCGGCGAGCCGTGCCCCCGGTGCGCGACGCCGGTGCGTCGCGACGAGTTCATGAACCGCTCGTCGTTCACGTGCCCCCGTTGCCAGCCGCGCCCGCGGCAGGGTCGCTGGTAGCCGGTTCGCGGGTGGCCGCGCCGTCCGTCGGCGGTTCGAGGCTCCAGCTCACCAGCGCGGCGATCGCGCCCCGGCCGAGGGCCTCACCGCCCGCGTGCCGCATCGCGTAGTCCCCGAGCAGAGTCCGGTAGAGGACGGCGGCGCGGCGGTGGGGGTCGGCCGCGCCGGCCTCGGACAGCAGGCGGGTCAGGTAGTCGGTGCGGGCGGCGTCGACCGCGCTCGCAGCGGCGCGTGCGCGGGCGTCGCGCGCCGCCCAGGCCCGGACCCCGACGTCGAAGCCCCGATCGGTGTGGTCGAAGGAGTGGCGCAGCAGCTCGCGCAGGCGTGCCTCGGGATCCCGCGCGGTGTCTTCGAGCTCGGCGATCACGTCGGCGACCCCGGCGTGCTGCCAGTGCACGAGAACGGCGTCGAGCAGGGCGTCCCGGTTCGTGAAGTGCCAGTAGAAGCTGCCCTTGGACACGCCGAGCTCGGTGGCGAGGGGCTCGACGCGCACGGCGTCGACGCCGTCGGCGGCGAGGCGGCGCGCCGCACCGCGGACCCAGTCGGAGGCGGAGCGGGAAGCCATGCGTTGACCATACGCTACCGTACGGTTAGCGTGACCATACGTAACCGTATGGAGGAATCATGCTGGTCGGTGCCGCTCTGCTCCTCGTCCTCGTCGGGATCCTGCACTCCGTGCTCGGCGAGGTCGTCGTCCTGCGACCGCTCCTCGCCGCGCCCGGCTGGCGGATCCGGGTGCCGCGCCGGGACGCCGATGGACTGCTGCGCGGTGCCTGGCACCTCACCTCGATCGCCTGGTGGGCCGCCGCCGGCGTCCTGCTCGGCGCCTCCGTCCCGGTGACGATCGGGGTGATGTGCCTGGCCTCGGCGGTGCTGTTCCTCGTGCTCGTCCGCTGGTACCTGGCCTGGCCGCTGTTCACCGCTGCCGGCCTGCTGTCGCTCGCCGCGGCCGGAGCTGTGCCCCCGTGGGCGTGGTGGGTGATCATCGGGAGCGCGGCGCTGGTGGCGGCGGTGGCGGCCGGGTTCCACGTGGCGTGGGCCGCCGGGGCCTCAGGCGGTCCGCGAGACGTCCTGCCGCAGCGGGCGGGCACCCGTGAGCCGGTCGGTCTGCCCGGCCGGTGGGCGACGCTCGCGGTCGCCGCGGCGCTGCTCGGCTACGTCGCGGTCGTGCTCGCGCTCGGACTCGGCGCTCCCGGTGCCTGGTGGGCTTGGTGCGGTATCGCCGCGCTCGTCGTCCTCGTCGCGCGCGTCGTCGGGGACGGGCGGTACGTCGGCGTCCTCAAGCGCGTGCGCGGCACTGGCTTCGCCCGCGCCGACGACCGGTGCTGGACGCCCGTCGTCGGCCTGCTCGCAGCGGGGGCGGGTGCGTCACTGGCCCTCGGCGGTTAGCGCGAGGGGTCGCGGTCGGCCGCAGGAACCGGCCGAGGCGCGTCCGACGGCCGCCACTCACGCCGGAGCAGCCCGTACACCCGGCTGTCGGACACGTCGCCGTCCACGACGCAGTCCTCCCGCAGCGTCCCTTCGTGCACGAACCCCAGCTTCTCCAGGACCCGCGCGGAGGCGAGGTTGCGGGTGTCCGTCTCGGCCTGGACGCGGTTGAGGTCCAGCGTGTCGAACGCCCAGCGCAGCAGGGCATGCGCCGCCTCGGTCATGTAGCCGTGACCCCACGCGGACCGGTCCAGGCAGTAGCCCAGCGACGCGCTGCGAAAGTCGGGGTTCCAGGCCGACACGGCGCACCACCCCACGAAGGCCCCGTCCGAGACGCGGTCGATCGCGACCCGGGCGCCGGAACCCTCCTGCGCGAGCCTCTCGCAGACCTCGACGAACCGATCGGCGCGAACGCGGTCCGTCCAGCGCGGGGAGTCCCAGTAGCGCATCACCTCGGCATCCGTGTGCATCGCGAACAGGTGATCGGCGTCGGCCCCGGCGAAGGGCCGCAGGTGCAGACGAGAGGTGTGCAGCTCGGGTGTCGGCAAGACCATCAGCACATCGTGGGCCACCAGGCGGCGGTGGTCCACGAGAATTCCGGACATCGTCCACGGCTCCGCGACGGCACACGCCTTAGGCTCGGTCGCCGGGCCACCAACCCACCGATCGACCGACAAGGAGCACCCGTGCTGGACGCCGACAGCCTCAACTCCGCCGTGGCCCTGGTCGGGCCGGTGGCGGCGTCGTTCCTCACCACGCGCTACTGGGTGGCGCGCGACGACGATGACACGCGCCGTCACCTCTGGTTCGCCCTCTACCTCGGTGTCGTGCTGGCCCTGCTCGTGGTCGTCCTCGCGACGACGCCGCCCGAGGAGCGCCTCAAGAGCGTCGGCTTCTTCTTCCTCGTCACCATCGGTGCGACCTACCTCCAGGAGCGCCGCCACGTGCGGCAGCGGGGCCGGGCCGCCCGCTGAGTCAGCGGTCGACGACGTTGCGCAGCTCCGCGGCGCCGCCGGCCAGCCATCGCCGTGCCTGCTCGGCGACGAACCGCGCGGCGCCCTGCGGGCGCCCGCCGGCGACGTGCGGGGTGAGGACGAGCCCCGGAGCGTCCCACAGCTCGGAGTCCGCGGGGAGCGGCTCGGTCTCGGTGACGTCCAGCGCGGCGCCGGCCAGGGCTCCCGAGCGGAGCGCGGCGACCAGGGCCGCCTCGTCCACCGTGGCGCCGCGGCCGGCGTTCACGAAGCGCGCGTGCGGGGGCAGCATCGCCAGCACGGAGGCGTCGAGCGCGTGGTGCGTCTGCGGCGTCGCGGGCAGCAGCGAGACCAGGGCGTCCGCCGTCGGCAACACCTCTGCCAGGCGCGACGCCGCCACGACCGGGTGGCCGTAGCGCTCACCGTCCGACGACGCCACACCCGTCACGCGGGCGCCCAGCGCCGCGAGCTGCGGTGCCAGGACGGCCGCGATCGATCCGAAGCCCCAGATCACCACGTGGGCACCGCGCAGCGTGAACTCGAACTCCGCGTGGGCCTGTTCACGGCCCAGGTCGCGGTCCCACTCGTGCCGCCGCTGTGCCGCCAGCGTGCGGTCGAGCCGGCGCACGGAGGCGAGCAGCAGCGCGAGGGTGTGCTCCGCGACCGTCGTGTCGTGCAGCCCCCGGCCTGAGGCGATGACCACGTCCGGCGCGAACCCGGTAGCCAGCGCCTGGTCCGGTCCGGCGTTGAGGGTCTGCACCCAGCGCAGCCGGGACAGCCGGCGCGCGGCGTCGTCCATGACGCGCTGCGGGCTCGCCCACGTGACCATCGCCTCGGCGTCGAGATGCTCGTCCGGCACCTCCTCACGCATCACGTAGGGGGCGACCTCGACGCCGTCGATGTCGATGGTCAGGTCGAAGGGCACGTTGCTCGGCACGAGGATCTTCACCGTTCGGACGTTACCCGAGACGCCGTGCCAGGATGACGCGCATGAGCGCACCGGACCTCGCCGCCCGCTACGACGCCGTGATCGTCGGCGCCGGCCACAACGGCCTGACCGCTGCCGCCTACCTCGCCCGCGCCGGGCGCTCCGTGCTGCTGCTGGAACGTCTCGCGGAGGTGGGTGGGGCGTCGGTGTCCGCGCGCGTGTTCGACGGCGTCGACGCGCGCCTGTCGCGCTACTCCTACCTCGTCTCCCTGCTGCCGCGCCAGGTCGTCGACGAGCTCGGCCTGCGCCTCACTCTGCGTCGCCGGAGGTTCTCCTCGTACACCCCGGTGGGCGGGGGTGGCCTGCTCGTCGACAACGGGTCCGACGCCGCGACGCGCGCCTCGTTCGAGGCGCTGGGCGCCGGCCCGGACCACGCCGCCTGGCAGGACTTCTCCGCCCGGCTCGGACGTCTGGCCGAGCGGCTCTTCCCCACGGTGACGGCGCCGTTGGTCTCCCGCGCCGAGGCCCGCGCCCTGGTGGCCGACGACGAGACCTGGCGTGCCGTCGTCGAGCAGCCGTTGGGCGAGACGTTGCGCGCCACGTTCGGCTCGGACGTGGTGCGTGGCGTGGTGGCCACCGACGGGCTCATCGGCACGTTCGCCGACCTCGACGACACCTCGCTGATCCAGAACCGCTGCTTCCTGTACCACGTCATCGGCGGTGGGACGGGCGACTGGGACGTGCCGGTGGGCGGCATGGGCGCGGTCTCGGGCGCCCTGCGCGATGCCGCCCTGGCAGCGGGCGCCACCGTCGTCACCGGTGCGGACGTCACCGGCGTCGGCCCCGGGTCGTCGCGCTCCGACGCCGAGGTGACGTGGACCGACGCCGACGGCGGCACGCACGCCGTGGGCGCCGGGACGGTCGTGAGCGGGGCGGCCCCCGCCACGCTGGACGCGCTGCTCGCCGCTACCGGCGCGGCGCCGTCGGGACGCGCCACCGCTGCGGCGCCCGAAGGTGCCCAGCTGAAGGTCAACATGCTGCTGCGCCGGCTGCCCCGGCTGCGTGAGGGCATCGACCCCGTGGCGGCGTTCTCGGGGACGTTCCACGTCAACGAGACGTACGGCCAGCTCCAGGCGGCTCACCGCCAGGCCGCGGCGGGGCAGGTCCCCGAGGTGCCGCCCTGCGAGATCTACTGCCACTCGCTGACGGACGACTCGATCCTCGGGCCGGACCTGCGGGTGGCCGGGGCGCACACCCTGACACTGTTCGGCCTGCACATGCCCGCGCGGCTGTTCCGCGACGATCCGGAGGGCGCGCGGGAAAGGACGCTCGCGGCCACGCTGCGCTCGCTCGACTCGGTGCTGGCCGAGCCGGTCGAGGACGTGCTGTGGCGGTCGCCGGACGGGCAGCCGTGCCTCGAGGCGCGCACGCCCGTCGACCTGGAGCGCAGCGTCGGGCTGCCGGGCGGGCACATCTTCCACCGGGACCTGTCGTGGCCGTGGTCGGAGACGGACGGCGACGACGGGACGGACGGCCTCGACGCTCCCGGGACGTGGGGCGTCGAGACCGTCCATCCGCGGGTGGTGCTGGCCGGTGCCGGGGCACGCCGTGGCGGTGGCGTCAGCGGGATCCCGGGCAGGGCCGCGGCGATGTCGCTGCTGGCCCGCTGAGCGCTCAGCGGATCTCGGTCCGGAGCACCCGTCGCGTCGCGAGCGCCAGCGGCACCACGATCCAGATCAGCGTCGAGGTACCCACCTGGGCCCACTGCTCGCCGGTGATCTCGGGTGCCGTGACGAAGGCCGTCGACCAGCTCAGGTCGATCCAGGGGCCGTTCTCGGCCCACCAGCTCCACATGCCGGCGACCATGCTGGACAGGATCGGCACCACGAACATGAAGGCGAGGTAGGCGACCATCGCCGGCGCCGTGCTGCGGATCGCGACACCGACGAGGAACCCGAACGCCACGGCGACGACGTTCGCGAGAGCGAGGCGCAGCGCCAGCTCGAGCGGGAGGTCCCAGACGGTCCCGATGCCGCGGACCTGCGCCGCGACCACCGTGCCGATCGCGCTGAGAGCGAGGACGGTCGCCGTCGCCGCGAGCGTCGCGACCAGCAGGGCGGCGGCCTTGGCAGACAGGACGCGGCCACGGCGAGGAACCAGCGCGAACGTCGTCAGCGCGCTCCGCTGACTCCACTCGCCGGCCACGGACAGGACGGCGACCAGCGGAAGAAGGAGCTCCATCGGCATCATGTTGGTCGTGGTGTGCATGCCGAAGGTCACCTCCTCGTCGCTGCCCCAGAGGGTGACGCCGGTGACGACCACGAGGGTGAGCAGGGGCACGGCGGCGAGCAGCCACCGGCTCGACCGGGTGTCGACCAGCTTGCGGAACTCGACGTCGACCAGCCGGGTCATGGGGATGCGCGGTCGTGCGGTGGTGGCGCGTGGCCCGACGACGGTCGGGTCCAGGACTGGGGCGCTCATGCTGCGACTCCGTTCGGCAAGGAGGTGCGTCGCGAGGGAGCTTCCTCGCGCTGGTCGGGTGCGGTGAGCTCGAGGAACATGTCCTCCAGGCCGTGACCGTCCGCGGAGCGCAGCTCGGTGACGGGCAGCCCGGCGCGGAACGCGACCTGGCCGGCGGTCTCCAGGTCGGCATCGGTGGCCACCGCGCCGTCAGGTCGTCGTGTGGCCTGGAAGCCTGCGGAGGTGAGGGCGTCGACGAGCAGCGTGCCGTCGTCGGACCGCACCAGCGTGCCGACCCCGGCGAGCAGCTCGTGGGTCGCCCCGGAGGCGACGATGCGGCCGCGGCCGATCATGATGATGTCGTCCGCGATCATCTCGATCTCGGAGAGCAGATGGCTGGACAGCAGGACCGTCCCGCCGTCGTCGGCGAAGCCGCGCAGGAGGTCGCGCATCCAGCGGATGCCGGCCGGGTCGAGCCCGTTGGCGGGCTCGTCGAGGACGAGGACCTTCGGGTCACCCATCAGGGCGGTCGCGATCCCGAGACGCTGGCGCATGCCGAGCGAGTAGTCGCGGACGCGGCGCTTCCCCTCGGCCCAGGTCAGCCCGACCAGGTCGAGCATCTCGTCGACCCGGATCGGGGGGAGCCCCATGGTGCGTTGGGACAGGACCAGCGTCTCGCGGCCGGTGCGTCCGCCGTGCAGGGCGGAGGCGTCGAGCAGGACGCCGACGTCGAGGCCGGGGTTCGGCAGGTCCTGGTAGCGGTGGCCCAGCACCGTCGCGCGACCCGCCGTCGGGGTCGCGAGACCGGTGAGGGCTCTCAGGGTGGTGGACTTCCCGGCACCGTTGGGGCCGAGGAAGCCGGTGACACGACCGGGGAACGCGGTGAACGAGACGTCGTCGACGGCGGCGAAGGTCCCGTAGCGCTTGGTGAGCGAGTCGATCCTGATCATGGCTGGAACGCTACGGACGCCCGGGAGGCCGGGGCATCAGGGATGACCCCCAACCGCACCCTGGGAGGGGTGCGGGACGCCCAGGGTCCGCTCAGGCGGAGCCAGGGCCGGCTCCGCCCGACGTCAGCTCCTGGGTCGCGGCCCAGCGGTAGGCCGGGACGTCACGGAGCAGCTCGGCATGGGTGCCCCGCGCGACGACGCGAGCCGGCACGCCGGCCGGATCCGCGTCGTCGTGCCCGAGCAGGAGCACCTCGTCGGCCGCTCCGAGCGGGGCGAGGCGGTGGGAGGCGACCACCACGGCCCGGCCGCTGGTGCGGGCGATCTTCGCGAGGGTCTCGACGAGCGCGTCGGCCGTACGGGCGTCGAGGTGCTCCGCCGGCTCGTCGACCAGGAGCACACTGTGCGGCGCGAGC
This sequence comes from uncultured Isoptericola sp., assembly GCA_947497265.1. Taxonomy (GTDB): domain Bacteria; phylum Actinomycetota; class Actinomycetes; order Actinomycetales; family Cellulomonadaceae; genus Isoptericola; species Isoptericola rhizosphaerae. The sequence continues at coordinate 653,888 of CANMFP010000002.1, read as the reverse complement.
AGGGCCCGTGCGATGAGGAGGCGTCGCCGTTCGCCGCCGGAGACGTCACTGCCGCCGGTGCCCAGCAACGTGCCGAGCCCGTCCGGAAGCCCGTCGAGCCAGTCGGCGAGGCCCACGGCGGCCAGGGCTTCGCGCGCCTCGCGCTCGTCGACGTCCGCGCGGGCCACACGGAGGTTCTCCAGCACGGTGGTGCCGAACACGTGGCCGTCCTCCGCGACGAAGAGGCCCGGCCCGTGCACCTCGCCCTCCGCGGGCGCGAGGAGCCCCGCGGCCGTGACCAGCAGCGTGGTCTTGCCGACGCCCGACGCCCCGGCCAGCGCGACGACCGAGCCCGGCCCGACGGCGAGGTCGACGCCCTCGACGACCGACGTACCCGCCGGGCCGCCCCACCCGGCGGCGACGCCGTCCAGGACCAGCCGGCCGGACGCACCGGCCCGGGTCTGCGGTCCGTCGGGTCCGGGCCGTGCCGGGGCGTCGGACGACGAGAGCAGCTCGAGCAGGCGCCGCGCCGCCGCACGGGACCGGCGCAGCTGGACCGCGGCGGCAGGCAGGGCCGCGGTCACCTCGAACACGGCCAGCGGGGTCAGGACGACCACGGCGAGCTCGGTCGCGGCGAGGTCCCCGGCGAGCGCCGCCGGGACGCCGAGCAGCAGGCAGCCGAGCACGGCGAGGGTCTGGGCACCCGCCTCGAGGCCGGCGGAGACGCCCGCGACGCGCGCGCCGTCGTCGGTCGCGGCGGCGAGGCGGTCCTCAGCCGCGGCCAGGCCGGCCCGGCGGTCGGCGAGCCGCCCGGCGACCCGGAGCTGCTGGCCGTCCTCCAACAGCTCGAGCGTGCGCGCCGATACCTCGCCGCGCGCCGCCGCGCCCCGCACCTCGACGGACGCCGACGCGCGGGACGCCAGCCACGGGGAGACCACACCGGTCAGGAGCAGGCCGGCCAGCAGCACGAGCCCGGCAGGGGGCAGGAAGACCCCCACCAGCACGACGGAGCCGATCCCCGTGACGACAGCGACGGCACCAGGGATGAGCGCTCGGACGACGACGTCCCCCACGTCGTCGACGTCGTTGCCGACCCGCGCGAGCAGGTCGCCACGCCGCAGCGCCACGACGTCGGCGCCGCCGCGGGCGATCCGGTCGTACAGGTTGGCACGCAGCGCGGCCATGCCCCGCAGCGCGACGTCGTGGGACGCGAGCCGCTCGAGGTAGCGGAAGAACGCCCGGCCCGTGCCGAACGCGCGCACGCCGACGGCCGCCACGGACAGCACCAGCACGGGTGGCATCTGCGAGGCACGCGCGACGAGCCACGCGGCCGCGGCCGCCAGCCCGATCGCGCACACCAGGGTCAGCGTGCCGAGCGTGACGGCACGGGCCACCCGGCCCCAGCGGATCTCGAGCAATGGCAGGAGCTGCCGCAGCGGGTCGGTCACGACCCCACCACCTCTCGCGCCTCGACGTCGACGACCTGGTCGGCCAGCGCGAGCAGGGACGCCCGGTGCGCGACGACGACGACGGTCCGCCCGGCCTCCCGCCACGTCCGCACGGTGTCCAGCACCACCTGCTCGCCGCGGGCGTCCAGGTGGGCCGTCGGCTCGTCGAGCACCACCACGGGACGGTCGGTGGCACCGACGAGCGTCCGGGCCAGGGCGATCCGCTGGCGCTGCCCGACGCTGAGCCCGACGCCGCCGAGGCCCACGCGGGTATGCCAACCGTCCGGCAGGTCAGCGAGGACGGCGTCGAGCCCGGTCGTGCGAGCAACGGCGTCCAGCGTGGCCGGGGGGACGTCGCGGCCGTCCGTGACGACGTCGTGCACGGTGCCCGGCCCGATCGCCGGGCGCTGCGGGACCCAGGCGACCTGCTCCCACCACGCCGTGGCGTCGACGTCGGCCAGGTCCTGCGCCGCGTCCTGTGCCGGACCTGGAGCGAGGAGGACGCGGCCGGAGTCGGGGCGCAGCAGGCCGAGCAGGAGCAGCACGAGCGTCGACTTGCCGGCGCCGCTGAGCCCGCGCAGCGCGACCACCCGGCCGCCGCCAGGCTCGCCGGTGCCGAGCGTGATGCGGGCCGACAGGTGCGCGGGCGCGTCGACGTGCCGGCCCGGCGCGCGCACGGTGACGTCGTCGAGCACGAGCTCGCCCCCGACGGGGCGGGGAGGCTGCCGGTCCCCGGCCGGCGCGACGGGGGAGTCCAGCACACCGAAGGCGCGCGCCGTGGCCGCCAGACCGTCGCTCGAGGCGTGGAACTCCGCGCCGACGCGGCGCAGCGGCAGGAAGATCTCCGGAGCGAGGACGAGCACCGCCAGGGCGGGCACGAGCTCGACGCCCCCGTGCACCAGACGCAGCCCGACACCCACCGCGATGACCGCGACGCACAGCGTGGTCAGCAGCTCGAGCACCGCCCCGGACAGGAACGCGACCCGCAGCGTCTTCATGGTGGCCCGCCGGGACGACTCGCCGAGCGCCCGCACGCGAGCGGCCGGGCCGACCTCCCGACCGAAGGCCCGCAACGTCGGCAGTCCGGCGACGAGGTCCAGCACCTGCGATCCCAGGCGCTCCACGGTGGCGAGCCGTCGCTCGGACGTACCCGCCGTCATCGTGCCGATCAACCACATGAAGAACGGCACCAGCGGCAGTGTCACCGCGGCGACCAGCGCCGAGATCCAGTCGAGGCCCAGCACCACCAGGACCGTCGCCGGGGTGACGAGAGCCGTCAGGAGCAGCTGCGGCAGGAACCGGACCAGGTACGGCTCGAGGTCGCCGAGCCCCCGGGTGGCGAGGGTGGCGACGTCGGCGGGCCGCGCTCCGGCCGGAGGCCGCGGACCGAGCGCCACCGCGTGCGCGACCACCTGCCGGCGCAGGTCCGCCACGACCCGCGTGGCGGCGCCGCGCCCGAACCGTTCCTGGGCCCAGGCCACCAGGGCGCGGCCGACGGCGGCACCCGCCAGCACGGCGGACCAGCGGACGAGCTCGGCCCGGTCGACCGGGCCGTCGAGACCGGGGCTCGTGGCGACCACGACGGGCGCGAGCGCGTGCGCGATCGCGAAGGCCTGCACGACGACGAGCGCAGCCGAGGCAGCACCCAGCGCCGTGGTCAGCAGGACGTAGGAGCGGGCGGCGCGGGCCTGGCGCAGCAGCCGTGGGTCGAGCGGCCGCACCTCAGAAAGCCGCGTCCTTGATCTTCTGCCACGACAGCCCGGCAGGGGCCGGGATGTCCCGCGTGCTCAGGCGACGGCGGAAGACCCAGTACGTCCAGGCCTGGTAGGCGATCACCAGCGGGGTGAGGAACACGGCCACCCAGCTCATCACCGTCAAGGTGTAGTCGGTGGAGGAGGCGTCGGCCACGCTGAGCGCCACGCCACCGTCCACGGCCGGGATCACGTCCGGGTACATGGAGCCGAAGATGAGCACCACGGCCGCCACGATGGTGACCGCCGACAGGGTGAAGGCGATGCCCTCGCTGCGGGCGCGCGTGGCGACGACCACCCCGACGAGGCAACCGGCCGCCACGACCACTGCCGCCCAGGTCCACGGGACGGAGTAGGCCACCTGCGCCCAGACGGCCCAGCCGCCGGCCACGACCAGCGCGACCATCGACAGGCCCGACGCGAGCCGGGCCGCACGACGGCGGATGTCCCCGTCGGTCTTCAGCGCGACGAAGACCGCGCCGTGCAGCAGGAACAGCGTCGCCGTCGTCAGACCGCCCAGCAGCGCGAAGGGGTTGAGCAGGGCCCAGAAGCCGCCGACGTACTGGTGGTCGGCGTCGAGCAGCAGCCCCCGCACGAGGTTGCCGAACGCCACGCCCCACATCACGGCGGGGATCCACGAACCGGCCTGGATCGCCAGGTCGCAGCGCCGCGCCCAGACGGCGTCGGCGATCTTGCCCCGGTACTCGAACGCGACGCCGCGGGCCACCAGCCCGACCAGGATGATGAGCAACGGAAGGTAGAAGCCGGAGAACATCGTCGCGTACCACTCGGGGAACGCGGCGAACGTCGCGCCGCCCGCGGTGAGCAGCCACACCTCGTTGCCGTCCCAGACGGGGCCGATCGTGTTGACGAGCACGCGCCGTTCCTTCTCCCGGTGCTCGCGGTCGCCGCGGGGCAGGATCGAGAGCAGCATGCCGACACCGAAGTCGAAGCCCTCGAGCACGAGGTAGCCGGTCCACAGCACGGCGATGATGACGAACCACAGGATCGCGAGGTCCACGTCAGGTCTCCAGTCTCTTCAGGTCCGGGCGATCAGTACGCGAAGGACAGGGGGCGGTCGGAGTCGTCGGCTTCCTGCGCCTCGGGCGACTCGTCGCGCACCGTCTCCGGTGCGCCCTCGATCGTGTACCGGTGCATGAGGCGGTACCAGACGACGGCGAGCACCGCGTAGACGACGGTCAGGACGATCATCGAGGTCAGGATGACGCCGGGAGGGACCGCGGTGGACACGCCGCGCTCGGTGAGCAGCCGGATCTGGTCGATGCCGGTCGGGTTCGGTACCACCACCCACGGCTGGCGTCCCACCTCCGTGAAGATCCAGCCGAAGGAGCAGGCGGCGAACGGCATGGGGATGGCGAGGAGACCGAGGCGTGACAGCCAGACGTTGTCGCTCACGCGTCCCTTGCGCGTGAACCACAGGGCTCCCAGGGCGAGCGCCACGGAGAACGCGGCGAGGCCGATCATGAGCCGGAACGACCAGTAGGTGATGGCCAGGGGTGGTGTGTACGTGACGGGGTCGCCGGACGCCGTGGTGTCGCCGTACCGCTCGGTGTACTGCTCCTGGACGTCGTAGACGCCGGGCAGGTAGGACTCGGGTCCGGAGAACTGGCCGGTGCCCAGGAAGCTCGTGACGCCGGGGATGGAGATGAGGTGGTCGACGTCCTCGCATCCGGCGTGCAGCGGCCCGACGGCGAGGATGGAGAACTCCGCCGACTCGGTGCCCTCGCACAGCGCCTCGGCGGAGGACATCTTGCCGGGCTGCTGCTCGTACATGAGCTTGCCCTGCACGTCGCCCGACCAGATGAGCCCTGCGCCGGAGACGATCATCACCCAGATGCCGACGCGCACGGCGGGGCGGTAGACGGTCCGAGCGGTCTCGATGTGCTCGGGCCTGCGACTGCGGACGAGGCGCACCATCCACCAGGTCGCGATGCCGGTGACGAACGTGCCGGCGGTGAGGAATGCGGCCGTGATGGTGTGGGGGAACGCGGCCAGGAGGGTGTTGTTGGTCAGCACCGCCCAGATCGACTCCATCTCGGCGCGGCCGGTCTCGGGGTTGAAGACCGCACCCACGGGGTGCTGCATCCACGAGTTGGCGGCGAGGATGAAGAACGCCGACAGGTTGGTGGCGAGCGCGAAGAGCCAGATCGAGGCGAGGTGGATCTTCTTCGACACGCGGTCCCAGCCGAAGATCCACACGCCCAGGAAGATCGACTCGACGAAGAACGCGGCCAGCGCCTCCATGGCCAGCGGCGCGCCGAACACGTCACCGACGAACCGGGAGTACTCGCTCCAGGCCATGCCGAACTGGAACTCCTGCCAGATGCCGGTGACGACACCGAGTGCGAAGTTGATCAGGAGGAGCTTGCCGAAGAACTTGGTCAGCCGCAGCCAGCGTTCCTTCTGCGTGACGACCCACGCCGTCTGCATCCCGGCGACGATCGGCGCGAGCCCGATCGTCAGCGGGACGAAGATGAAGTGGTAGACGGTGGTGATGGCGAACTGCCACCGAGCCAGGGCGAGAGCGTCCACGAACGGACTCCTTGGGTGCGAGGCACGTCTTGTGAGGATCTTCACGAACGCTCTCGTGAAGATCTTCACAAGTCAAGCCGGAGCGGACGACTGTGAGCGGCGCCACGCCGACCTGGCCGCCTCGGTCTGCACCTTGATCCAGGAGTGCGATACTGGACGGCAGACCGCCGGGGCCACATCCCTCGGCCGGTCGACAAGCTTGCAGCTCCCGCGTCCCGCACGCGGTGCCGCGGCGGGGCGTGAAGGGGCCCGGCAGCCGGCGGCCGCGAAGACGGGGGTGACGCAGCCGAGACCGAGACTTCCGTCCGGGCGGCGCGCTGAGCAGCGCTGCCACCCCGACGGCGACCACCCGGCGGCCGGTAGGTGTGGGCCGGCGACCGGGAGCAGGAGCGTATTTCGTGACGTCCGACATCCCGACCGGCGACCAGGCGACGAACGAGGCCGGGAGCACCCCGCCCCGCCGCGCGACCCGCCGCCGGGTCACCCGGCCGACCTCGGCCCCGCAGACCACCGGCCCCGCACCGATCGTCGTGCCCGCCACGCCGGCACCGGAGACGGCAGGACCCGCTGACGAGCCGACGCAGCCGCCGGCGACCTCCGCGCCCGAGCAGCCCGTCGTCGGCGAGGCTCCGGCCTCCGGCTCCGGGCGCCGCCCGCGCCGGGCGACCCGTCGCACCGCCGGACCCGCCACGAACGCGGCCGCAGACGCCGCGTCGTCGGCCGTCGAAGCACCCATGACCGACAGCGCCGACACCACCGCGAGCCCGGAGCCGATCACGCTGCCCGAACCTGCTCAGGAGCCGGCCGCGTCCGCCTCGTCGCTGTCGTTGGACGACATCGTCCTCCCCGGTGGCCCGGAGACCGCGCCGTCGTCCGCGCCGAAGAAGTCCTCGCGCACCAAGAGCGCGGACCAGGCCGAGCAGCCGCCGAGGCGGTCCCGGTCGCGCGCGACGAAGAAGGCCGAACCGGCCGCCGCAGCGGAGCCCGCACTCGAGCCCGCAGCAGAGCCCGCACCTGAGACGGCGGCGCCCAAGCGGCGCCGGGCCGGCCGCGCGGCTGGTGCGTCCGCGGAGGCCACGGCGCCGGCGGCAGAACCCGAGGCCGAGAAGCCTGAGGCCGAGAAGTCTGAGGCCGAGAAGCCCGCGGCCGAGTCGGCTGCCGCGGCCGAGTCCGAGGCGTCGACCGCGCGCACCGCCGGCGGGGCGGGCACACCGCGCCTCGCGACCACCGCGCTGCTGTTCCAGGCCCCGGAGATTTCCGGGGCCCGCAAGTCCCGCCGGGCGCAGGCGCCGGCAGGCCCGCCGCGGTCGCACGACGACGTCGCCGAGCGCACCGGCTCGGGGCCCGAACAGGCCGGCGAGACCGCCGCGACCACCGAGCCTGCCGAGAAGCCGACCACCGACCAGCCGGCCGCGAAGACCCGGAGGGCGACGAGATCGACGGGCCAGGGCACCCGGTCCACGAAGGCGCTCGAGGAGGCCGTCGAGTCCTCAGCCGCCGAGGCGCCCGGGACGTCCTCCGCCGAGCCGGAGGAGGCCGCGTCGGAGGAACCGGCGGCGCTCACGCTGAGCGAGGCCGAGGAGGCAGCCGTCTCCGAGCTCGAGATCATCGAGACCGAGCTGGAGTCGGAGGGTGTCACGCTCCCCGAGCTGCGCCCCGAGGACTTCCGTGAGGACGGCGAGGAGTCCGAGATCCGCCCGCGGCGCCGCCGTCGTCGTGGTGGACGGGGTCGCCGGGGTGGCCGCAAGGTCGACCCGCGTGACGACGACGAGCAGGACGACGAGCAGGGCGAGGACAGCGCGGACGAGTCGACGGCCTCGGCGGACGAGGGCACCTCGCAGCCGTCGAAGGCCGCCGAGCAGGACGACGCGCCCGCCGAGACCGGTGCCCAGCGGGAGAGCGGGCCGGAGGACTCCGACTCGTCGAGCTCGAGCCGTCGTCGTCGACGCCGCCGTCGCGGCGGCCGCGGCAGCGACCGGGACACCGGCCGCAGGGAGCGGGCCGAGGACGAAGTCACCGCACTGAAGGGGTCCACCCGGCTCGAGGCGAAGCGTCAGCGTCGCCGGGACGGGCGCGACGCGGGGCGCCGCCGCCAGATCATCACCGAGGCGGAGTTCCTGGCACGGCGCGAGTCCGTGCAGCGCTCGATGTTCGTGCGTGAGGAGGACGGACGCACCCAGATCGCCGTGCTCGAGGACGGCGTCCTCGTGGAGCACTACGTCTCCCAGCAGGAGCAGGCCTCGATGGTGGGCAACGTCTACCTCGGCCGCGTCCAGAACGTCCTGCCGTCCATGGAGGCGGCGTTCGTCGACGTGGGCAAGGGCCGCAACGCCGTGCTCTACGCGGGCGAGGTCAACTGGGACGCCGCCGGCATCGACGGCCAGCCGCGCCGCATCGAGGAGGCCCTCAAGTCGGGCGACTCCGTGCTCGTGCAGGTGACCAAGGACCCGATCGGGCACAAGGGCGCCCGGCTGACCTCGCAGATCACGCTCGCCGGTCGCTACCTGGTGTTCGTGCCCGGTGGTGGCATGACCGGCATCAGCCGCAAGCTGCCCGACACCGAGCGCAGCCGACTCAAGAAGATCCTGCGCGACGTCGTCCCGGAGGGCGCCGGCGTCATCGTGCGGACCGCCGCCGAGGGAGCCTCGGAGGACGAGCTGCGCGCCGACGTCGGACGGCTCGAGGCGCAGTGGAAGGCGATCAGCGACAAGGCGGCCAGGTCGTCGACCAGCGCGCCCAGTCTGCTGCAGGGTGAGCCGGACATGGCGATCCGCGTGGTCCGTGACATCTTCAACGACGACTTCACCTCGCTCGTCGTGCAGGGCGACCACGCGTGGTCCGAGATCTCGTCCTACGTGGCCGAGCTCGCACCCGACCTCCGGGAGCGGGTCTCGCGGTGGAACGAGCCGGGCGACGTCTTCGCCAAGCACCGTGTCGACGAGCAGCTCGCCAAGGGCATGGACCGCAAGGTGTGGTTGCCGTCCGGCGGGTCGCTCGTCATCGACCGGACCGAGGCGATGACCGTCGTCGACGTCAACACCGGCAAGTTCACCGGCTCGGGCGGCACGCTCGAGGAGACCGTGACCCGCAACAACCTGGAGGCGGCGGAGGAGATCGTCCGTCAGCTCCGCCTGCGGGACATCGGCGGCATCATCGTGATCGACTTCGTCGACATGGTCCTTGAGTCGAACCGTGACCTCGTGCTGCGCCGGCTGGTCGAGTGCCTCGGCCGGGACCGCACCAAGCACCAGGTGGCCGAGGTCACCTCGCTCGGTCTCGTCCAGATGACGCGCAAGCGCGTGGGGCAGGGGCTCGTCGAGGCCTTCTCCTCGACCTGCGAGCACTGCAAGGGCCGTGGCTTCATCGTCCACAGCGAACCGGTCGAGCGGGGCGGTGCCGTGTCGTCGGGTGCCGGCGACGACAGCTCCAAGCGGTCACGCCGCAAGCGTGGCGGTGCCAAGAAGGAGGAGTCGCAGCCGTCGGGCGCCGACATGGCCAAGCTGCCGGACGACAAGTCCGAGGCACGCGAGGCCGTCAAGGCGACGCTGGCCACGATCGCCGCCGCAGCAGCCCATGCCCACGACCACGACGAGCACCACGGCGGCGAGGAGCCGGCACGGGCTGCCGACACCGTGGCCTCGGCGGAGACCGTGGACCCGCCGGAGCCGGTCACCGAGGGCACTGCCGCCGAGTCGGGCGCCGCGGTGGAGGCGGCGGTGGAGGCGATCGTGCTGCCGGAGCCGGCACCCGCCAAAGGAGCCGGAGCCGAGGAGGCTCCTGAGCAGGCTGATGACGAGGCTGCGACGCTGACGGACGGTCCGCCGGCCGACGGCCGGTAGCTCGTCCACGCCGCACGCCCGTGCCCGCCCTCAGGGGACGGGTACGGGCGTGCGGCGTTTCCGGGCCGTTCGACCGCCGGGCGGATGCTTGACTGGACCGTATGGATGACGGTCGAGACGCCGGTCGCCTGACGGTGATCGGCGGCCCCATGTTCGCCGGCAAGACGGAGGAGCTGGCCCGGATGGTCCGGCGCGCGCAGATCGCCGGGCGCGAGGTGCTGACCGTGGCGCACACCTTGGACGTCCGCTACGGGGCGGGGGTGGTGGCGTCCCACTCGGGCGTCGAGATCGCGTCGCGGTCCGTGGACGGACCCGCGGAGATACCCGGCCTCGTCGGTCCACGGACACGGATGGTGGCGGTCGACGAGGCCCAGTTCTTCGGGCCCGAGCTCGTGGCGGTCGTCCTCGACCTGCTCGACTCGGGCCTCGACGTCGTCGTCGCGGGACTCACGGTGACGTTCGACGGGCGCCCGTTCGAACCGGTGCCCGCACTCATGGCGCTGGCCGAGACCGCCGCGAAGCTCACCGCCGTGTGCGCGGTGTGCGGACGGGACGCCGCCTACCACGTGCGGTTGCCCGACGCGGATGTGCTGCCCGGCGACGCCCTCGTCGCCGTCGCCGCTCACGTCGGGGGCACGGACTCCTACCAGGCGCGCTGCCGGGCGCACCGTCGGGCCTGAGGTCGGCCTCGGACCGCGGCCGACCTGCCTCAGTAGCCGCGCAGCTCCTGCCGCAGCGGGCAGTCGAACGGGTCACGGGCGGCGAGGCCCACGCGGTTGAGATAGCGGACGACGATCGCGTAGGACGCGACGAGGCTCGTCTCCGTGTACGGCAGGCCGTGGTTCGCGCAGTGCTCACGGACCAGGAGGCGCGCCTTCGCCAGGCTCGGCCGCGGCATGCTCGGGAACAGGTGGTGCTCGACCTGGTGGTTGAGCCCGCCCATCAGGACGTTCATGAACCAACCACCGCGGATGTTCCGGGAGGTCAGGACCTGCTTGGACAGGAAGTCCATCTTGACGCCCGCCGGGACGATCTTCATGCCCTTGTGGTTCGGGGCGAAGGAAGCGCCCATGTAGACGCCGAAGACGGCGAGCTGAACACCGATGAACGCCGCGGCGAGCCCGGGCGGCATGAACCAGAAGATCACGGCGACATAGAGCGTGAGGCGGACGGCGATCGTGACGAGCTCGCGACGGCGGGTGGCGAGGGTCTTCGGGGGGCCGGTCAGCAGCGACCGGATCGAGGTCACGTGCAGGTTGAGCCCTTCGAGGGTCAGCAGGGGGAAGAACAGCCAGCCTTGACGTCGGGTGATGTGGCGCAGCGGGCCGCGGACCTCGGCGGCGGCCTCCGGGGTGAACCGGATCGTGTCGGCCGCGATGTCCGGGTCCTTGCCCACGTGGTTCGGGTTGGCGTGGTGACGCGTGTGCTTGGTCATCCACCACGAGTAGCTGATACCGACCACGGCGTTGGCCAGCCACCGCCCGACCCGGTCGTTGACCGGTCCGCTCGCGAAGACCTGCCGGTGCGCGGCCTCGTGGGTCAGGAAGGCGATCTGCGTCAGCACGAGGCCGAGCGCCCCCGCCATGAGGAGCTGGAACCAGGAGTCACCGAGCAGCACCATCCCGGTGATCACCCCGCCGAGCGCGAGGGTCACACCGATCCCGGTCCAGAGGTAGTACCCGTAGGCCCGGCGGAGCAGCCCCGCCTCCCGCACCTGTCGTGCGAGGTCGCTGTAGCTGCTCGTGAACTTCGCAGCAGCGCTGGGCGGGGGACCGTTGTCGTCGATGACGGACGGGGCGGAGGGGGCCATGCATGCCTCGCAGAGGGGTCGGTGTCGACTTCCCAGCCGAGATGGTGGGCAGGTGCCCGGTCGTGCAGATGGCCCGAGCCTACGGGACCGTAGGTTCCGAGGCAGCGCCGCCGACGTGAAGGTCTCGCGCAGGTGCTCAGTCCTGGACGAGGGGGACGAAGCTGTACGTGCCGTGCTCCGTGGTGCGCACCGTGCCGTCGGCGGTCCGCTCGACCAGCAGCATCGCGTGGCGCACGGGGATGACCATCCGGCCGCCGGGTGCGATCTGGTCGACCAGCTCGCCGGGCAGCTCGTCGGGCGACGCCGAGACGAGGATGCGTTGCCACCCGCCCTCGCGCGGCGATCCGAGCGTGCCGCTCGTGGCCGGCACGACCTGTGCCCACGGCGTCGCCTGCCGAGCCAGGTTCGCGGCGCCCCAGGCCGCGATCTCGGGCACGAGCTCGACGCCGAGCACCTCCCCGGTCGGCCCGACCAGGTGTGCGAGCAGCGCCGTCGTCCATCCCGACCCGGACCCGACGTCGAGCACCGTGGCGCCACGGTGCACCTGCAGGAGCCTGAGCATGGCGACGACGGTCGACGGCTGCGAGCAGGTCTGCTCGTGGCCGATGGGCAACGGCCTGTCGGCGTCCGCGACGTGCCGTTGCGCGCGTGGCAGGAATCCGCGACGGTCCACGGCGCGCATGGCCGTGGCGACGGCGTCGTCGCCGTCGCCCCGTGCCCCGGGCGGCTCGGGAGCGGATCTCACGTGATTATCATGGGTCGCTGCCGAGTCCCTCGCGAACCCGCAGGCGGGGACCAGTGGGTCAGGTCACGCTCTCCTGGGCCCTGCGGCAGTTGATCGCAGCTGGCGGCGTCGCGTAGAGTAATGCGTCGGCGCGCCCTCAGCGTGCCTGTCCCGTGTGCCCTCGGCGCACCGCACTCGACCGCCGCGGCGGACCGAGTCCCAGATCAAGCCGGTGACCGACGTCGTGCGAGCACGCCAAGACCAGGAGAGATGAGCATCAGCATGGTGTACGCGATCGTCAAGGCCGGTGGCCGTCAGGAAAAGGTGTCCGTGGGCGACATCGTCGTCATGGACCGCATCCAGGTGTCGGCCGGAGACAGCGTGGAGCTGCCTGCCATCCTGCTCGTGGACGGGGAGAAGGTGACCTCCGACGCTGAGAAGCTCGCGAAGGTCAAGGTCACCGCGGAGGTCGTCCGGGACGCCAAGGGCCCGAAGATCACCATCCACAAGTACAAGAACAAGACCGGCTACCGGAAGCGCCAGGGTCACCGCCAGCAGCTGACCCGCCTGAAGGTCACCGGCATCAAGTGATGTCCGGCGGGCGTCGCCGCCCGCCAGGTTCCCCACACTCTTCGTACTTCTGAGAAAGCAGGTCAGACATGGCACACAAGAAGGGCGCGAGCTCCTCGCGCAACGGTCGTGACTCCAACGCGAAGTCGCTCGGCGTGAAGCGCTACGGCGGCCAGGTCGTCGGCGCGGGCGAGATCATCGTCCGCCAGCGCGGCACCCACTTCCACCCGGGCGAGAACGTCGGCCGCGGTGGCGACGACACCCTGTTCGCGCTGGCCGCCGGTGAGGTCGCCTTCGCGACCCGCCGTGGTCGCAAGGTCGTCGACATCGTCGCGGCCGCGCAGGCCTGATCCACCGGATCCGAGCCGCGCGCAGCGGACCGCTGCCGCACTTCCCACGAGGGGCGCACCATCTCGGGTGCGCCCCTCGTGCTGTTCTCCGCCTGCCGTCCTGAGAGGATCTACCCATGGCCAGCTTCGTCGATCGAGTGGTGCTGCACGCCGCCGGCGGTGACGGCGGGCACGGGGTCGCGTCCGTGCACCGTGAGAAGTTCAAGCCGCTCGGCGGGCCCGACGGCGGCAACGGCGGCGACGGCGGCAGCGTCCGGCTCGTCGTGGACGCCCAGACGACCACGCTGCTCGAGTACCACCACTCGCCCCACCGCCGCGCGCCCAAGGGCGGGCAGGGCATGGGTGACGACCGGGACGGGGCCAAGGGCGACGACCTGATCCTGCGTGTCCCCGACGGCACCGTCGTCAAGGACCGCGATGGCGGCGTGCTGGCCGACCTGGTGGGCGACGGCACCGAGTTCGTCATCGCCGAGGGCGGTCGCGGCGGGCTGGGCAACCGCGCGCTCGCCTCGCCGAAGCGCAAGGCGCCCGGCTTCGCGCTCCTCGGCGAGCCGGGCGAGGAACGCGACGTCGTCCTCGAGCTCAAGTCGATCGCCGACGTCGCCCTGGTGGGCTTCCCGAGCGCCGGCAAGTCGTCCCTGATCGCCGCGGTCTCCGCGGCCCGGCCGAAGATCGCCGACTACCCCTTCACGACGCTGGTGCCCAACCTCGGCGTGGTGCAGGCCGGAGACGTCCGGTACACCGTCGCCGACGTCCCCGGGCTGATCCCCGGCGCGAGCGAGGGCAGGGGGCTGGGCCTGGAGTTCCTGCGCCACATCGAACGCACGGCCGTCATCGTGCACGTGCTCGACTGCGCCACGCTGGAGCCCGGGCGTGACCCGATCAGCGACCTCGAGGCCCTCGAGGCCGAGCTGGCTGCCTACGCAGGTGACCTGGAGATCGAGGGCGGCAGGGTCCCGCTGCTGGAGCGTCCTCAGCTCGTCGTGCTCAACAAGATCGACGTCCCCGAGGCCCGCGAGCTCGCGGACTTCGTCCGGCCGGAGCTGGAGGCGCGCGGACTGCGGGTTTTCGAGGTCTCGACGGCCTCCCACGAGGGGTTGCGACCGCTGACCTTCGCGCTCGGTGAGATCGTCGCCAGGGCCCGCGCCGCGGCACCGCCGCCCGAGCCGGCCCATGTGGTCCTGCGTCCCCGGGCCGTCAACGACGCCGGGTTCACGGTCACGCGCCGCACGGACGGCAGCACCGGCCACGTGTACTTCCTGGTCGAGGGGCGCAAGCCGCACCGCTGGGTCCGCCAGACGGACTTCAACAACGACGAGGCGGTCGGGTACCTCGCGGACCGCCTCGCCAAGCTCGGCGTCGAGGACCGGCTCCTCAAGGCCGGTGCCGTCGCGGGCGACGAGGTGCGCATCGGCACCGAGCGTGACGCCGTCGTCTTCGACTGGGAACCCACCATGGCCACCGGTGCCGAGCTGCTGGGCGCCCGGGGCACCGACCTGCGCTTCGAGCACGAGTCGCGACCCACGCGTGCGCGCAAGCGCCAGGAGCACAGCGAACGGATGGACGCCAAGACGGCGGCGCGCGAAGAGCTGTGGACGGAGCGCGACGCGGGTCACTGGGCGGACCCCGCCGACGACTGACGGCGGTTGCGGGGATGATGGCCTCGTGAACGCCACCTCCCGCTCTGCGCTGCCCGCCGCTCGTCGGCTCGTCGTCAAGATCGGCTCGTCCTCGCTGACGCGACCGGACGGCCACCTCGACGTGGTGGCGCTGCGCGCACTGGTGGACGTCCTGGCCGCGCGCCGCGCGAAAGGCCAGGAGGTCGTGCTCGTCACGTCCGGGGCGATCGCCGCGGGTATCGGGCCCGCCGGGCTGACGTCGCGGCCGCGCGACCTCGCGACCATGCAGGCCTGCGCGATGCTCGGCCAGGGTCAGCTCGTGGCGCGCTACAGCGAGGCGTTCGCCGCGCACGGGCTCCGGGTCGGCCAGGCGCTGCTCACGGCGGAGGACACGGTGCGCCGCGTCCGGTACCGCAACGCGCAGCGCTCCCTCGAGAAGCTTCTCGCGCTCGGCGTGGTGCCGGTCGTCAACGAGAACGACGCCGTGACCATCGACGAGCTGCGCTTCGGCGACAACGACCGCCTCGCCGCTCTCGTGTCCCACCTGGTGCGGGCCGACGCGATGGTCCTGCTCACGGACGTCGACGGTCTGCACGACGCGCCTCCGAGCCGTCCCGGCGCTCGGCGTATCTCCCACGTGGCGGACCTCGCCGACGTGGCGGGGGTCGAGGTGACGGCGCGGGGGAGCAGCGTCGGCACCGGCGGGATGGTCACCAAGCTCGAGTCGGTGCGCATCGCGACGGAGGCCGGGGTGCCCGTGGTCCTCACCGCCGCCGCGAACGTGGCGCAGGCGCTGGCGGGCGACGACGTCGGGACGTTCTTCACCGCCGGAGGCAAGCGCACCACCGCCCGGCGGCTGTGGATCGCGCACGCGGCACGGGCCGCGGGCGTCCTGCACCTCGACGACGGCGCCACGCGCGCGGTGCTCGGCGGTCGCGCCTCCCTCCTGCCCGCCGGGATCACCCGGGTGGAGGGACAGTTCGACGCCGGCGACCCGGTCGAGCTGGTCGGTCCGGACGGCACCGTGGTCGCCCGTGGGCTCGTCGCCTACGACGCGACCGAGCTGCCGCCGCTGCTGGGACGATCCACCTACGAGCTCCGGGAAGACCTCGGCGAGGGGTACGACCGTGAGGTCGTGCACCGCGACGATCTGGTGCTCGAAGGACGGAACGGCCTGTCCTCGTCGGCCTCGGCATCGTAGTCTCGAGGGCATGACCACGACGTTCGAGACCGCAGCGACCGCGACGCCCGGCCCTGCCCAGCGACCGCAGCCGGACGCCGAGGTGACGGCCGCCGTCCAGGACGTCGCGCGCCGCTCGCAGACGGCGTCGCGCGTGCTGGCCACCGCCACCCGGGCCGAGAAGGACGAGACGCTGCACGCGCTCGCCGACGCCCTCGTGGCGGCGTCGGACGAGATCGTGTCGGCGAACGCCGACGACGTCGCCCGCGGGCGGGGGAACGGCATGAGCGAAGGCCTGCTCGACCGCCTCACGCTCACCGGCGACCGCGTCGTCGCCATCGCCGACGCCCTGCGCGAGCTCGCCGCGCTGCCCGACCCGGTCGGGGAGGTGGTGCGCGGACAGACGCTGCCCAACGGCCTGCGGATGCGTCAGCTCCGCGTCCCGATGGGTGTGGTCGGCATGATCTACGAGGCGCGCCCCAACGTCACCGTGGACGCCGCCGGGCTGGCGCTCAAGTCCGGCAACGCGGTCATCCTGCGTGGGGGCAGCGCCGCGGCGTCGTCGAACACCAGGATCACGGCGGTCCTGCGAGCGGCGCTCGAAGCGCGCGGCCTGCCCGCCGACCTGATCCAGTCCATCGACGTGTACGGCCGTCCTGGCGGGGTCGCCCTCATGCAGGCGCGTGGTCTGGTGGACCTGCTCGTGCCGCGCGGCGGGGCCGATCTGATCCGCACCGTCGTCGAGCAGTCGACGGTACCGGTCATCGAGACCGGCACGGGCAACGTGCACGTGTACGTGGACGCCTCGGCGGACACCGCGACCGCCGTCGAGATCATCATGAACGCCAAGACGCAGCGCGTCGGGGTCTGCAACGCCGCGGAGACCCTGCTGGTGCACGCGGACGCCGCCGCGCGCTTCCTGCCCGTCGCGCTGGCCGCGCTCAGCGGGGCGGGCGTCGTCCTGCACGGTGACGAGGGAGCGCGGGCGTCGGCCCCCGGGGACGTCGCCGTCACCCCGGCCACGGACGAGGACTGGGCGACCGAGTATCTCGCGCCAGAGCTCGCCGTCCGGGTGGTCGACTCGCTCGACGAGGCCATCGAGCACATCCGCACGTGGAGCTCGGGTCACACCGAGGCGATCGTCACCCGCGACCTCGCAGCGTCCGAGCGGTTCGTGGCGGAGGTCGACTCCGCGGCCGTGATGGTGAACGCCTCGACCCGGTTCACCGACGGCGGCCAGCTCGGCATGGGGGCGGAGATCGGCATCTCCACCCAGAAGCTCCATGCTCGTGGACCGATGGGGCTCGCCGAGCTGACCACGACCAAGTGGGTGGTGCACGGTGACGGCCACGTACGGCCCTGACCGCACGGCGTGAGAGACTGTGCCCCGACTTGCCCCGACTACTTCTTGAGGAGCCCCCGTGCTGCACACCGCCGTCCAGGTCGCCGAGGAGGCAGCCGAGCACGCGTCGTCCGGCATCCCGCCCGTCATGCTCGGTGTGATCGCCTTCGGGGGATTCGTCGTCGCGCTGCTCGCGACGTTCGCCTTCCGCAACGCCAGCAACAAGCACTGACGAGACCGCCTACCGGTGAGTGAGCAGCGGCGTCCCCGGATCGGGGTGATGGGTGGCACGTTCGACCCCATCCACCACGGCCACCTGGTGGCCGCGAGCGAGGCCGCGGCGTTGCTCGACCTCGACGAGGTCGTCTTCGTGCCGACGGGCAAACCGAGCTTCAAGCAGGACACCCGCGTGTCGCCCGCCGAGCACCGCTACCTCATGACGGTCATCGCCACGGCGTCCAACCCGCGGTTCACGGTCAGCCGGGTCGACATCGACCGGCCCGGCCTGACCTACACGGTCGACACGCTGCGCGACCTGCGGCAGGATCGGCCCGACGCCGACCTGTACTTCATCACGGGTGCGGACGCGATCGAGCAGCTCCTGACATGGAAGGATGCGGGGTCGCTGTGGGAGATGGCGCACTTCGTGGCCGTCACCCGGCCCGGTCACCGGCTCACGGTCGACGGCCTGCCCTCCGAGGGCGTCACCACGCTCGAGGTGCCGGCGCTGGCCATCTCGTCCACGGACTGCCGTCGGCGCGCGGAGGCGGGCCAGCCGGTCTGGTACCTGGTGCCGGACGGCGTCGTTCAGTACATCGCCAAGCACGGTCTGTATCGAGGTCTCGATGAGTGACAACACGTCCCGGCCGCTGACGCGGCGGGAGATCCGCGAACGCGAGCAGGCCGCCGCCGCGGCGGCGGCCCGACAGGCAGCACCGCCCGGCCAGTCCGCGCCCGCTCCCGGCGCCGGTCCCGCGGCCTTCGGTCGTGGGGCGCAGAGCGCCTCGTCGGCGCCTCCCGCGGCCGCACCGCCGTCGCGCCGCTCGCTGCGCGAGCAGCACCCCGGCGCTGCGAGCCCGTCGCCCGGTCCCGCGCCGACCGTCCGCCCGCCGTCGACGTCCGGGGGAGTGCGGGGCGTCGACGAGACGGGCCGGCTGACCCCGGTGCGCCGTCCCGGTGGTGATCCGGGCGCCGGCGGGTCTCCGGCACCCGCCGCTACGCCCCGGACTCCCACGCGGAGCTCGCTGCGTCCGTCGCCGTTCAGTGGCGAGAGCGGCCCGGCGGCCGGCGGGGCGTCGCCCGCACGGACAGAGTCGCCTCGCCCCGCGTTCCCCGGTGGACCTGGCGCGACGCGCCCCGGCGGCGCGCCCGCTCCGGCTCCTGGCCCGGAGGCCGCTCCGTCACCGTTCGACGCCGGCGGGCCGAGCCGGCGTTCGGCCTTCGGCTCGTCGTCCGGATCTCCTGGCGCTCCTGTCGCGCCGCCCGCGAGCACGCCGCCTGCGGCGGCTCCGACACCTTCCCGCACGGCACCGGCGTGGCCTGGCGCGGCGAGCTCCTCGGGCCCGGGCGCTCCCTCGAACCAGGATCCGGACGCGACCGCCGTCGCACCCGCGCTGCCGTGGGGCACGGCGACGAGCGGGTCGGGCGCCGCGGCCCCCGGAGCGCAGGCACCTGCGCCACCGCGACAGGAGGCGCCAGGTGCGTCGCCCTTCGCCTCTGTCGTCGGGGAGGGGCGGCCCGCGCGGGTCGACCTCGACCAGGACCTCGACGATGACGACGAGTGGGACGAGCCGGAGCCGTCCTACACCTGGCTGCACTACATCGTGCTGGTGGTCGTGGCATTCATCCTCGGCGCACTGGTCTGGAACCTCCTCCTCGACGGTCCCGACACGGAGGACTTCGGCACCGAGGAGGCATCGGCTCCCGTGACGCTGATGCACGAGGGAGGGCCGCGATGACGGCCACGGACCGTGCGGTCGAGCTGGCCATCACCGCGGCTCGTGCCGCGTCCGGCCGCAAGGCGCAGGAGATCATCGCCCTCGACGTCAGCGAGCAGCTGGTGCTCACCGACGTCTTCCTCATCGCGTCCGGCACGAACGAGCGACAGGTCGGCGCCGTCGTCGACGCCGTCGAGGAGGCGATGTTCGCCGCGGGGGCGAAGGCGATCCGTCGCGAGGGCAAGGCGGAGGCGCGCTGGGTCCTCCTCGACTTCGGCGACGTCGTCGTGCACGTCCAGCATGCCGAGGATCGTGTCTACTACGCCCTCGAGCGGCTCTGGAAGGACTGCCCGGCGATCGAGCTGCCCGAGGACGCCCGTGGCGGCGACGGCGCGGCGGCCCGGGAAGAGTTCGGTGACACCCCGCCTGACGGGACGATCCGCCTGGCCGGCGGGCGGTGAGGCGGTCGTGACGGCAGGCACGATCGTGCTGCTGCGCCACGGTCGCACCGCATACAACGCCGCGATGCGGCTGCAGGGTCAGATCGACATCCCGCTCGACGAGGTCGGCCGCTGGCAGGCTGCTGAGGGAGCGTCCGCCCTCGTGGCCTCGCACCGAGCGGCGCGGATCGTCTCGTCGGACCTCGTGCGTGCCGTGGACACCGCGAACGCCTACGCGGCGCTCGTCGGCGCTGCGGTCGAGGTCGACGTGCGGCTGCGTGAGAGGTCCTTCGGCGACTGGGAGGGTCTGACGGCACCGGAGATGGCCGCCGGCTGGCCGGCCGAGCGCGAGGCATGGCGGTGTGGCGGCGAACCGCAGGGCATCGGTGCGGAGACCAAGGCAGCAGTGACCGACCGGATGGTCGCGGCGGTGCTCGAGCACGCCGACCGCCTGGGAGGTGACGAGTGTCTCGTGGTCGTCTCGCACGGGGCGGCGATCTCCTTGGCGATCACCGGCCTGCTCGGGCTGGACGCCACGGGCTGGCGCGGCATCTCCGGCGTGGACAACGTCCACTGGTCCCACCTGCACCGATCCGCGCCGGGAGCGGTGCCAGGATGGCGGCTGGTGGCCCACAACGTGGGGGCCGGGTACCCGCTCGACCGCTGGCAGGCGGGCCCGCACGCGGATTTGGAGCCTGAGCCCAAGTCTGCCTAAGATATCTCCGTTCCCGAGGGGCGAAAGCCCGGAGGAAGTGCACGAACTATCCGAATCCGGCGTCCTCGCCAGGTTCTCGGGGCTGTGGCGCAGCTGGTAGCGCATCTGCATGGCATGCAGAGGGTCAGGGGTTCGAGTCCCCTCAGCTCCACCATTGAAGCGTACGAGGCGCTTGACACCAGCGGAAGCTGGCGAAGGTGCGAGGGCGGCGATGGGCTCAGCGAGCCGGATCGTCGCCCTGATCGATCATGTGCCCTACGTTCCTCGGCCGGAGGAGTCCCCGCCGTCCTGGGTGCCGTTCTTCGACGGCTATGACCGCGACGAGGCCGAGGCGGGGCACAAGATCGCGCAGAGCCTCACCGCGAGGTTCACCACCGCGCCCCAGGGCGACGACGACGTGCATGAGGTGCTCATCACCCACGCCTACCCGGTCGCATGGCTCGTCCGCCACGCCCTGGACGCTCCGGCGGTGCGATGGCTCGGGCTCAGCAGCGCCAACGCCGCCCTGACCCTGATCGAGTACCGGCCCGGGCTGCCGCCGAGCATCGTCCTGTTCAACGACATGAGCCACCTGCGCCCCGATCTGCAGTGGACCGGGTTCCCCCAGACGCTCCGCCCCTGAGTGCGCGCCGTCGCCCGGTCGGCGGCGCGAGCCGCCGACGCCGCGGTCAACCATGCGCCGCATCTGTTGACAGGCCTCAGGGGGACACGTACAAGTGGTCAATGGAGGCGTTCGCGAAGTGGGAATCTGAGATCCGCGGCTACAGCCGCACCTATCCGACGGTCTTTGCCTCGGCATCGAACGCGCGTCAGGTCGACGAGGCCGGCAAGAGTTATGTCGACTTCTTCGCCGGCGCGGGCGTGCTGAACTTCGGCCACAACAACCCGCGCATGAAGCGCGCGATGATCGAGTTCCTCGAGGCCGACGGCGTGGCGCACAGCCTCGACATGGCGACCACGACGAAGCGCGACTTCATCGAGAAGTTCGCGCAGACCGTGCTGGCCCCCCGGGACATGAGCATGAAGATGCAGTTCATGGGCCCGACCGGCACCAACGCCGTCGAGGCCGCGTTGAAGCTTGCTCGCCGGGTCACCGGGCGCCGGGACGTGGTCGCCTTCACGCACGGGTTCCACGGCATGACGCTCGGGGCCCTGGCCGCGACGGCCAACGACTACTTCCGCAACGCGGCGGGGGTACCGCTGGACAACGTGGTGCGGCTGCCGTTCGAGACGGCGCCCGGCGGGGGCGTCCAGGCGATCGAGGACTTCCGCGCGCTCCTCGCCGACGCCTCGAGCGGGTTCGTTCCGCCCGCGGCGTTCATCGTCGAGACGATCCAGGCCGAGGGCGGCGTCAACGTCGCGAGCGCCGAGTGGCTGCGTGCCGTCCAGGACCTCGCCCACGAGGTCGGCGCGCTGTTCGTCATCGACGACATCCAGGTCGGCTGCGGCCGGACCGGGAGCTACTTCAGCTTCGACGAGATGGGGCTCGACCCTGACATCGTCTGTCTCGCCAAGGGCATCGGGGGGTTCGGGACGCCGCTGGCCATGAACCTCGCCAAGCCGGAGCACGACGCGCACTGGTCGCCCGGGGAGCACACGGGGACGTTCCGCGGCCAGGGGTTGTCCTTCGTGGCCGGCCGCGAGGCCCTGACCTACTTCGACGACGACGTGCTCATGGACGAGGTACGGACCAAGGGCGAGACCATGGCGAGGTCGCTGCATGCGCTCGCCGGCGACGTGGACGCCGGGTTCGACGTCCGAGGGCGCGGCATGGTCTACGGGCTCGACGTCGGAGACGGTGCGCTGGGCAAGGCCGTCGTCGCCGACTGCTTCGCCTCCGGGATGCTGATCGGTGCGTGCGGCAGCGGTGGGCGCGTGCTGAAGCTGATCCCTCCGCTGACCATCTCCCAGGAGGACCTCGAGGAAGGCTTGCAGATCCTCGACAAGGCTGTGCGACGTGCTGTCTGACACTTGACCGACAGGAGGCCGGGATGAACCCCCGCGAGGACATGACGTTCCCGTTCGAGGAGTACGAGAGGCGCGTGGGCGAACTGCGCCGACGCATGGCCGACCGGTTGCTGGACGCGGTGGTGATCACCGACCCGGAGAACCTGATGTACCTCACGGACTACCAGACGACGGGCTACTCCTTCTTCCAGGCGCTGGTGGTCCCGCTCGAGGGCGAACCCTTCATGATCACGCGAGCCATGGAGGAGTCGAACGTCCATGCCCGGACCTGGGTCGAGACGACCCGGCCGTACCCCGACACCGGTGACGCGATCCAAGGGCTGGTCCAGGCGATGCGCGAGTTCGGCCTCCACACGAAGGAGGTCGGTTACGAGCGCAACAGCTACTACTTCCCGGCGTACCACCAGGACTACATCCACGCGAGCTTCACGGAGGGCCGGTTGCTCGACTGCTTCGGCATCGTCGAGGAGGGACGGGTGCGCAAGTCCCCGGTCGAGATCGAGGTGATGCGCAAGGCCGCGCAGGCCACCGAGGCCGGGATGCGGGCGGGCCTGGAGGCCTGCGTCGCCGGGGTGACGGAGAACGACATCGCGGCGGAGATCAGCTCGGCGATGTTCCGCGCGGGCGGCGAGTTCCCCGCCGTGATGCCGTACGTGACGTCCGGACCGCGGAGCATGATCGGTCATGCGACCTGGGAAGGACGGACCGTCCAGCCCGGGGAGCACGTGTTCCTCGAGGTCGGTGGGTGCTTCCGTCGCTACCACACGGCAATGATGCGGACCGCCGTCCTCGACGACCTCTCGGGCTCGATGCTCGAGGCGCAGGAGCGCATGAAGCTGGCCCTGGCCGAGGTGAAGGCGGCCATCCGCCCGGGCCTGACCGTGTCCGACGCCGACAACATCGTGCGCAGCATCATCAGCGACAACCGGATCGGTGCCCGGCTGATCACGCGGTCCGGCTACTCGATCGGCATCGCGTTCCCGCCGAGCTGGGACGAGGGCTACATCCTGAGCCTCAACCAGGGCAACCCGGCCATCCTGCGCGAGGGGATGACGTTCCACATCCTGCCGTGGATGTGGGGGGTCGACGGCGACAAGACCGTCGGCATCTCCGACACCGTCCACGTCACGGCCGACGGGTGCGAGTCCTTCTTCACCCTCGACAAGGACTTCGTCACCAAGCCCGATCACGCGGCGAGCGCCGTGCCGCACGAGGGCGCCACGCCCATCCGTCCCGAAGTCGCCTGAGAGGAGCATCCATGCTGACTGCGATCGACCCCAGCACCGGACAGGTCGTGCGAGAGGTCGCGCCGGCCGGCGCGGCAGAGGTGGAGCCGTTGCTCGCCGCCGCAGAGGCTGCGCGGGCGGACTGGACGGACCGAGGCCTGGACGGGCGGGCAGAGGTGCTGCGCGGGGTGGCCGCCCGGCTGCGGGCACAGGTCGAGGAGCTGGCCCCGCTGATGACGGAGGAGATGGGCAAGCCGATCGGTGAGGCGCGCGGCGAGGTGGAGAAGGCGGCGTGGTGCTTCGAGCACTACGCCGACCACGGTGCCGACTACCTGGCTCCCGAGTCCATCGACTCCGACGCCACCCACAGCTATGTGCAGCACCTGCCGCTCGGCACCGTCCTCGGGGTGCTGCCGTGGAACGCACCGTTCTGGCTCGCCGCGCGGTTCGCCGCCCCGGCGCTGATGGCGGGCAACACGTGCCTGATGAAGCACGACCCGCACGTGCCCGGTTGCGCACGGGCGATCGCGCAGGTGGTGGGCGCCGAGCTGGCGGCGGCCGGTGCACCGGCCGGTGTGTTCGGCAACCTGCCCCTGGAGACGCCCGCGGTGGCCGACGTCATCCGCGACCGGCGTGTCGACGCGGTGTCCTTCACGGGGTCCGCGAAGGGCGGCGCGGCCGTCGCGAGCCTGGCGGCCGGCGAGATCAAGCCCACGGTCCTGGAGCTGGGCGGTTCGGACCCGTGCCTCGTGCTGGCGGACGCCGACCTGGACGCCGCAGCCGACACGATCACGCTGTCCCGCATCATCAACGCGGGCCAGTCGTGCATCGCCGCGAAGCGGATCATCGTCGAGTCCGCGGTCTACGCCGACATGGTCGAGCGCCTGCGCGTGCGACTCGAGAAGCTGACCGTGGGAGATCCGCGCTCAGAAGGGACCGACGTGGGCCCCATCGCGCGCGAGGACCTGCGCGACGGTCTGCACCGGCAGGTGGCCGAGACGGTCGACGCCGGCGCCCGCCTGCTCCTGGGCGGCGAGATCCCGCCGGGGCCGGGCTACTTCTACCCGGTCACGCTGCTCGCCGACGTCACGGAGGGCATGACGGCGTGCCGGGAGGAGACGTTCGGGCCGGTCATGGTGGTCATGGAGGCGGCCGACGTCGAGGAGGCGCTCGCCATGGCGAACCGGACCGACTACGGCCTGGCGGCCAGCGTCTGGTCGACGCCGGAGCGCGGCGAGGCGATGGCGGGACGGATCGCGGCCGGACAGGTGGCGGTGAACGGCATCGTCAAGACCGACCCCCGGTTGCCGAGCGGGGGGATCAAGCGTTCCGGCTACGGCCGCGAGCTGGGGCCGCACGGCATCCGCGAGTTCGTCAACGCCCAGCAGGTCTGGGTGGGGCCGCGCCGCGGCTGACCGTGCACCCGGGCCGCACGAGGGCACCCGGCGAGGTGGTCCCCTCCCGGGGACTCGAGGTCACGGTATGAGCGTGCCGGGCAGCGCGCGATCCACGACGAGGATCAGCATGCTGACACCTGCCGCGCCGAGCAGCGTGGCCGCGATGAGCAGGGACATCGAGCGTCTGGTCATGACGTTCCCTCCGGGCCTCGCGTGCTCGCGGCGCGGCCGGCCCGGGCGTCGAGGACTGCCCCGACCGCGGCGAGCACCGCACTGGCTGCCACGACGGTCAGCAGCAACTTCCCTGTACGCATCATGGGTCCATCGTCGCGTGCGCGGTGGCGTCGGCGGATCCACCTGAGGTACCTCGTCGCGTCCTCCTTTGGGAGGAGGCCCCCGTCAGCCTCACGGAGGTAGGCGGCCGGCGGAGAGGAAGAAGCACCACAGGCGTTACGCCGTCGTGCTCCGGAGGTAAGACGCGTGGCAGACGCTGGTCCTTCAGCGGTCCCGGGGGCGGGCCGAGGTCCGAGGGAAGGAGCACCGCGTGCCGTATGTGAAGCCGAACGAGCTCGTCACGCAGATGATCGACGCCGGCGAGTCCAAGGTCCACCTGTCCACGCGCGACACGCTGATCCGTGCCTTCATGGGTGCCGCCCTGCTCACCGTCGCGGCGGCCTTCGCCGTGACGGTGTCGGTCGAGACCGGCAACCCGCTCCTGGGAGCGATCCTGTTCCCCGTGGGCTTCTGCCTGCTCTACCTGCTCGGGTACGACCTGCTCACGGGTGTGTTCACGCTCGCCCCGCTGGCCTGGCTCGACAAGCGCCCCGGGGTCACGGTGGCGACCGTGCTGCGCAACTGGGGCCTGGTGTTCGTGGGGAACTTCGCCGGCGCCTTCATGGTCGCCGTCTTCATGACCATCTACTTCACCTACGGCTGGTCCACGGAGCCCAGCGAGGTCGGGCAGGCGATCGGGCACATCGGGGAGGGTCGCACCGTCGGCTACGCCGAGCACGGTGCCGGCGGGATGCTCACGCTGTTCGTCCGGGGCGTCATGTGCAACTGGATGGTCTCGACGGGTGTCGTCGCCGCGATGATGTCCCGGAGCGTGCTCGGCAAGGTCGTCGGCATGTGGATGCCGATCATGCTGTTCTTCTACATGGGGTTCGAGCACTCGATCGTGAACATGTTCCTGTTCCCGGCGGGCCTGCTCATGGGCGGCAGCTTCACGGTGGGCGACTACCTCGTGTGGAACGAGATCCCCACGGTGATCGGCAATCTCGTCGGGGGTCTGACGTTCGTCGGTCTCATGCTCTACACCACGCACTACCGGACCAAGCCGAAGCGCAACGCGCAGCCGGTCCCGGAGGCGGAGCCGGACGACCTGGTGACGGCCGACCGCTGATACCTCGTCTCACGGAGCGACCGAGTCTCGTCCTCACCCGGTCGAGCAGGTAGGTTGCAGGGGTTTCGACCAAAGGAGGTCAGAGCCCGTGCAGATCGGTATCCCGCGCGAGTCGCGCCCGGGCGAGCGACTCGTCGCCGCCACGCCCACCACGGTGCGCAAGCTCGCCGCGCTCGGCTACGACGTCGTCGTCGAGGCCGGCGCGGGGGAGCGCGCGAACCTGCCCGACAAGACCTACGTCGAAGCCGGTGCCCGGCTCGGAGAACACGCCGACGCGTGGGCGGCCGACGTCGTCACGAGCGTGAACGCTCCTGCCGCACCGGAGCTGGACCTGCTGCGGCCGGGGGCCACGCTCGTCTCGCAGCTCGCCCCCGCGGCGCGACCAGAGCTGGTCGACGCGTTGGCGGAACGTCGGGTGACGGCGCTCGCGCTCGACGCGGTACCGCGGATCTCGCGGGCCCAGGCGCTCGACGTGCTGTCCGCGCAGTCCAACGTGGCCGGGTACCGCGCGGTGATCGAGGCCGCGGAGGAGTTCGGCGGCATGTTCACCGGGCAGGTCACGGCCGCCGGGACGACGCCGCCCGCCACCGTGTTCGTGATCGGCGCGGGCGTCGCAGGCCTCGCCGCGATCGGCACCGCCTCGTCGCTGGGGGCGAAGGTGCGTGCGTTCGACGTCCGCCCCGAGGTCGCCGAGCAGATCGAGTCCCTCGGCGCGACCGCCGTCCAGGTCGAGGGCGCCTCGCAGGAGGTCAGCGCCGACGGCTACGCCAGCGCGCTCACGGACGACCAGGAAGCGGCCACGCAGCGGACCTACGCCGCCGAGTCCGCCGGGGCGGACGTGGTGATCACCACCGCGCTGGTGCGCGGCACCGCACCGACCACCATCACGGCCGAGATGGTCGCCGCGATGCGCCCGGGCTCGGTGATCGTGGACCTCGCCGCCGCCGGTGGGGGGAACTGCGAGCTGACCGTCCCGGGGGAGCGCACGGTGAGCGACGACGGCGTCATCGTGCTCGGCTACACCGATCTGCCGGGCCGCATGCCGCAGCACACCTCACAGCTGCTGGGCACCAACGTCGTCAACCTGCTCACGCTCATGACGCCGGGCCGGGACGGGAACCTCGTGGTCGACCTCGACGACGTCGTGGTGCGTGGCATGACGCTCACCCGTGACGGTGCGGTGCTGTGGCCGCCACCACCGGTCCAGGTCTCGGCGACGCCCGCGCCCGCCGAGGTTCCGGCCGCCGAGCCCGCGCCCCGCACCCCGAGCCCTGGTGAAGAGGCGGCTGCACGGCGCGGCAGGTCGCGACGGAACGGGGTGCTCACGGTGCTCGCCGCGCTCCTGGCAGGCCTGGCCGTCGCCGCGTCGCCGCCGGACGCCGTCGGCCACTTCACGGTGTTCGCCCTGGCGGTCGTGGTGGGCTACTACGTCATCTCCGCGGTCACCCACGCGTTGCACACCCCGCTGATGGCCCAGACGAACGCGATCAGCGGCATCATCCTGGTCGGTGCGCTGCTGCAGATCGGCGTCGACGACTGGCTCGTCACGTCGCTGGCCGTGGTCGCCGCCACCCTGGCATCGATCAACGTGTTCGGCGGGTTCCTCGTCGCGAACCGCATGATCCGTATGTTCCGCAAGGGGGCGCCGTCGGCTGCTCCCGTCACGCCGGGGGTGGCCCGATGACGGTCCTGTCTGTCGTCCAGGCCACCTACGTGGTCTCCGGCGTCCTGTTCATCGGGTCGCTGGCCGGTCTGTCCAAGCAGGAGTCGGCCCGGCGCGGCAACGTGCTGGGCGTGCTGGGCATGACGCTGGCGCTGGTGGCCACCGTCGTCCTGGCACTCGAGCGTTCTGAGCGTCCGTGGCAGGTGACGGCCGTCCTGATCCTCCTGGTGCTCGCCGTCGGGGCGAGCGTCGGCACCTGGCGGGTCCGCAAGGTCGAGATGACGCAGATGCCGGAGCTGATCGCGCTCCTGCACTCGTTCGTCGGCCTGGCGGCCGTGCTGGTCGGGTTCGGCTCGTACCTCACGGAGCCGCAGTCGGACACCGTGCACCTGGTCGAGGTGTTCCTCGGGATCCTCATCGGCGCGGTGACCTTCACCGGGTCGATCGTCGCCAACCTCAAGCTGGCCGCCAGGATCAGGTCGGCGCCGTTGAACCTGCCGGGCCGCAACGCGATCAACCTGGGGCTCGTCGTCGCGTCGGCCGGCCTGCTCACCTGGTTCCTCGCCGCGGCGAGCGCCGGGGCGGACGCCGCTGCGCTGACGGCGCTCGTCCTCGCCGCCCTGGTCGCGCTCGCGCTCGGCTGGCACCTCGTCGCCTCCATCGGCGGCGGTGACATGCCGGTGGTCGTGTCGATGCTCAACTCGTACTCGGGATGGGCTGCGGCGGCGGCAGGCTTCATGCTGGGCAACGACCTGCTGATCATCACCGGTGCCCTCGTGGGCTCCTCCGGCGCGATCCTGTCGTACATCATGTGCCGGGCGATGAACCGGTCCTTCGTCTCGGTGATCCTCGGCGGGTTCGGCACGGACCCGGGCACGGTCGCGGAGGGCGCGGCCGGCGAGCACCGCGAGACGTTCGCCGCCGACGTGGCGGAACAGCTCACGGCCGCGACGTCGGTCATCATCGTGCCGGGCTACGGCATGGCGGTGGCGAAGGCGCAGCATCCCGTCGCCGACCTCACCGAGAAGCTTCGCGCCCGCGGCGTGGACGTGCGCTTCGGCGTGCACCCGGTCGCGGGCCGGCTGCCGGGCCACATGAACGTGCTGCTGGCCGAGGCCAAGGTGCCCTACGACGTCGTGCTGGGCATGGACGAGATCAACGGAGACTTCGGTGCGACGGACGTCGTGCTGGTCATCGGGGCCAATGACACCGTGAACCCTGCCGCCCAGGAGGACCCGGCGTCGCCCATCGCGGGGATGCCCGTGCTGGAGGTGTGGCGGGCCCGCGACGTCGTCGTGTTCAAGCGGTCGATGGCGACCGGCTACGCGGGCGTGCAGAACCCGCTGTTCTTCCGCGAGAACACGGCGATGGTCTTCGGTGACGCGAAGGAGCAGGTGGAGCGGATCATCCAGTCACTGTGAGTGCTCTGAGCGCTACCATCGGGCGATGACCAGCGCGAACGGACACCGCCCACTCATCGCCGTCGTCGGTCCGGGGGCGGTGGGCGGCCTCGTCGCCGCCCTCCTGCAGAAGGCGCGGCACGACGTCGTCCTCGTCGGACGGCCCGGCACGGCCCGACGCGTCACCGAGCACGGGATCGAGATCGTGACGGACCGGTTCGGTGCCTGGCACGCCCCGCTCCGGGCGACGACGTCGGTACCTCGCGGCGCGCGCGTGCTCGTGGCCGTCAAGGCGGAGGGTGTCGCCGAGGTCGCCGGCACGATCGCGGCGGCGCGGCCGCCCGAGGTGGTCTCGCTCCTCAACGGGATCGAGCACATGGCGGCCCTGCGCGCGTCGCTCGCGGTGCCCGACGGCGAGGACCCGGACGGGAGCGTCGTCGTCGGCGCGTCCTACGCGGGCGAGACGCTGCGAACCGGGTCGGGGCCGGACACGGCCCTGACGGTGCGGCACCGCGGCGGGCTGCTGCGGATCACCGTGCCGGCGGAGGCTGCTGACCTCGACGTGGTCCAGGCCGTGCGCGACACCGACATCGAGGTGGCGACGGCGGGCAGCGAGACCGAGGTGCTGTGGTCCAAGCTGCGCTTCCTCGCGCCGCTGGCGCTGCTGACGTCGGTGCACCGGACCGGGATCGGTGAGGCGATGGACGCCGATCCGGCTCTCACCGACGGGGTCCTCGGAGAGGTGGCCGCGGTGGCCTCGGCCGAGGGGGTCGCGACGACGCCCGGGGACCTGCGCGGCATCCTGCGCGGGTTCCCGCCGACGATGCGGTCGTCGCTGCAGGCGGACCTGGCGGTCGGCCACGCGGGCGAGCTCGACGCGATCGGCGGCGCCGTGGCGCGGCGTGGTGCGGCACGGTCGGTGCCGACCCCGACGATCGAGCGTGTCGTGGCGCAGCTCGGCGCCGGGGTCGGCTGACCGTGGTCCGGCCGGCTCAGATGCGGGAGTCGGCGCGGGACTCGTAGACGCTGGCGGGCAGGACGCCGCCGTTGCGGGCGGCGAGCTCGCCGGCGGAGAGCTCGGAAGCCGCGTCGGTCGTGGTGTCGATCTCGCGGGCGTCCGCGGGGACACCGTCGAGGCTCGGCATCATCGCGGCGAGCCGCGGGCGCCAGGAGGCGAACTCGGTGGGGAAGCAGCGGCCGAGGAGGTTGACCATCGCCGAGACCGCGGTCGAGGCGCCCGGCGAGGCGCCGAGCAGGCCGGCGATCGAGCCGTCCGCGGCGGACACGATCTCCGTGCCGAACTGGAGGACCCCGTTGCCGTCGGCGTCCCGCTTGATCACCTGCACGCGCTGACCGGCGGTGATCGTCTCCCAGTCCTTGGGGTGCGCGGTGGGCATGAACTGCTGCAGCGCGTGGAACTTGGTCTCGGGGGCGGCGACGAGCTGGCCCACGAGGTACTGCGTGAGGTCCAGGTTCTTCAGGCCCGCGCCGATCATCGACGTGAGGTTGTGGGCACGCATCGAGGTGAGCAGGCCCAGGTACTTGCCCTTCTTGAGGTACTTGGGGCTGAACCCGGCGTACGGGCCGAACATGAGATAGCTCTTGCCGTCGACCACGCGCGTGTCCAGGTGGGGGACGGACATCGGCGGGGCGCCGACGTCGGCCTTGCCGTAGACCTTGGCCTGGTGCTGCGCCACGAGCTCCGGGTCGTCGGTACGCAGGAACTCGCCGGAGATGGGGAAGCCGCCGAAGCCCTTGATCTCGGGGATGCGGGCGGACTGGAGCAGCGGCAGGGCGCCACCGCCGGCGCCGACGAACACGAAGCGCGCCGTGACGGTGGACATCCGCTCCGGTGCGTTCCACGTGCGGTCCTTGACGCGCAGGCGCCAGCCGCCGTCGCGGGTGCGCCGCAGGGAGCGGACCTCGTGCTGGAGCTGGAGCTCGGCGCCGTGGGCGACGAGGCCGTCGATGAGCTGGCGCGTGAGGTTGCCGAAGTCGACGTCGGTGCCGGCGGCGGACCGCGTCGCCGCGATCGGCTCGTCCGTGTCGCGCTCGGTGGTGAGCAGCGGTGCCCAGCGCTCGATGTCGGCCCGGTTCGTGGAGAGCTCGAGATCGCGGAAGAGCGGGTGCGCGCTGAGCGCCTGGTGGCGGCGGCGCAGGTAGTCGACGTTCTTCGAGCCGCGCACGAACGTCATGTGCGGCGTGCGGCTGATGAACGAGGAGTCCTCGAGGCGCCCGGTGGCGAGCAGGTGGTTCCACAGCTCTCGCGAGGTGTGGAACTGCTCGTTGATCGCCACCGCCTTGGAGATGTCGATGGTGCCGTCCGGCTTCTCCGGGGTGTAGTTCAGCTCGCAGAGCGCGGCGTGCCCGGTGCCCGCGTTGTTCCACGGGTTGGACGACTCGAGCGCGACCTCGTCGAGGCGCTCGATGATGCGGATCGACCACGTCGGCTCGAGCTGCTGGATCAGCGTGCCGAGGGTGGCACTCATGATGCCGCCGCCGATGAGGACGACGTCGACAGCGTCGGAGGAGCCGTTGCTGGAGGTCGTTTCGCGCGAAGTCACCTCGCCATGCTACGACGCTGGTGAAAAGTGTCACAAAGAATGAGAGGAAGGTCACAAGCCCTCTGACCTGCAGTGATGTGGATCACATCAGGTGTCGGGGGTCAGGGCCACAGCAGCTCCTTGGTCCAGGGGGTGTCGGTGGTCCCCGGTGCGCCGGTGGCGCCGGCCGGGGCGTCGGTGCGGTATCGCACGCGGGTCTGCCCGGTGCCCGTGCCGGACTGCCAGAACTCGACCTCGCGCGGAGCGAGCCGCCAGGCCGTCCAGGCGGGCGCGACGAGCTCGGGGTCGGCGCGGACGGTGTCCAGGGCGTCGGCCCACGCCGCACGGTGCTGCGCCAGATCGTCCAGCACCTCGCTCTGGTGGTCGACCAGCCCGGCGGCGCGCGAGGCGTCCGGGCGAGCGCGGAAGTCTGCGCCGCCGGCGTCGGGGTGCGACGTGGCGGTGCCGATGACACGCACCTGGCGACCCGTCTCGCGCCACAGGAACGTCAGGGCGGCCCGGGGGTCGGCCGTCAGGTCACGGCCCTTCGGGCTCGTCGAGTGGCCGGCGAACCACCAGCCGCCGGCGGTGAGGTCCTTGAGGATCACCGTGCGGGCGCGCACCTCCCCGCGCCCGTCCGAGGTGGACAGGGTCATCGCGTGCGGACCGGTCGCCCCGGCGGCGACCGTCTCGTCGAACCAGCTCTCGAAGAGCTCGTGGGGCGTCGCGGGGAGGTTCGCGAGATCGTCGACCTCCCAGCCGGGCAGGCCGTCGGGCAGGACGGGCAGCGCGCGCAGGCGCTCGCGGAAGGTGGTCACGGGGTGTGTCCTCGTCCCTCTAGAAGTAGTCGCGCACGTGCACGTCCCGGCCGTGCCACAGGGCGTCCCACAGCCGGTCGTGCGTCGCCGGCCCCCACACGAGGCCGGCGAGCCGGAGGTTCGCGGTCGAGGCCGCACCGGCGTAGCTCAGGGCGAGACCGGCGGAGGTGAACGTCAGCCGCTCTGGTCCCGCCCCCGGGGCGGGCGGGGCGTCAGGGCGGACGTGTGCGACGCCGTCGTCCACGACGAGCGTCCACGCGCCCTCGATGTCGGGGGTCCGCGGATCGACGACGGCGAACGGCACCTGAGCGCTCACCGGCGGTAGGTGAGCGGCGCCGAGCGCCCCGGCGACGTCCAGCAGACGCAGCATGTACGGGCGGCTCGTGGTGGTGGCGGTGTGGTCGGGCAGCACCAGGCGGCTCGGGTCCGAGCCGGTCCACCCGCCCGACGTCGAGAGCCGCACCGAGCCGGCGACGGCGGTGAACGACCCCAGCACGCGCCACAGCGCCCGCGCGGCGTCCGGGGTGAGCGCGACCAGGTCGTCGACCTCGAGGGCGCCCGTCCTGGCGTACCCGGCGCCGCGGGTCCAGCTGGCGAACCCGAGCACCTCGTCGCCCGGGCCGACGGCGAGGCTGACTCCCGTGTAGGCCGCGTCCGGCCCGAACATCTCCTCGGGCTCGACGGTGAACGGCTTCTCCTCGCGGGTGAGCGGGCCGTTCTGCCGAGCGGCCCAGGAGCCGTACACGGCGCGGATCGCCTCGACGTCGGCCGGGTTGGCGCGCCGGGCGCGCACCTCGCCGGACGGCGGCCGCACCGTGGCGAGCGCGGACATCGGCAGCTGCACCTCGTCGTAGGAGCCGATCACCTCGTACCCGAGCCCGCGGTAGATGCCGGCGGCGCTCGGGTAGAGGGTCGAGACGACCTCTCCCTGCTCGCGCGCCTCGGTGAGGGCGGCGGCGAAGAGCGGACCGAGCACACCCTCGCCGCGGTGCTCGGCGGCGACGGTGACCCCCGCGAACCCGGCGGTCGGCACGGCGGCACCGTGGAACCAGGACGTGAAGCGGCGCACCCCCAGGGCGGCGACGAGCTCCGCGCCGTCGTGAGCGGACCACGGGCGCACGTTCGCCGACGGCCAGCTACGGGCCTCAGGTTCTGGCTGCCGCGCCGCGGGAGAGCCGAACGCCTCCTCGCCGAGGCGGCGGGCGGCAGGCGCGTCGGCAACGACGGAACGGCGGATCTCGAGGGCCATGGACCCACGCTACCCACCCGGCGCCCCCGATCTCCGGGTGCGGCTGGTCAGGACCGCCGGGCGGTCGTAGCGTGAAGCGCGTGACCACCACGCCGACGCAGCGACGCGTACTTCTCGTGGCGATCCTGGCGTCCTTCGTCTCGTTCCTCGACGGGACCGTCGTCAACGTCGCGCTGCCCGCGATCGCCGACGAGCTCGGGGGGCCCGGGGAGGCGGGACTGACGCTCCAGCAATGGGTGGTCGACGGCTACCTCGT
Organism: uncultured Isoptericola sp.; assembly: GCA_947497265.1. GTDB lineage: Bacteria > Actinomycetota > Actinomycetes > Actinomycetales > Cellulomonadaceae > Isoptericola > Isoptericola rhizosphaerae. The sequence goes on along the minus strand of CANMFP010000002.1, from coordinate 619,709 downwards.
GACCCTCGGCGCCCTCATCCTCGCCGCCGGCTCGCTCTCGGACGTGCACGGACGCCGTCAGGTGCTCCTCGTCGGCCTCCTGGGCTTCGCCGTCGCCTCCGTGCTGTGCGCGGTGGCACCCACCGGTGCGGTGCTCGTGGGTGCCCGGCTGCTGCAGGGGGTCGCCGGAGCGATGCTCGTACCGAGCTCCCTGGCGCTCATCATCTCGACGTTCGAGGGCCAGGCGCAGGGCAGGGCCATCGGGGCCTGGACCGCCTGGACCGGCACCGCCATGATCGTCGGACCGTTCGTCGGGGGCGGGCTCGTCGACCTCGTCTCCTGGCGCGGGGTGTTCTGGATCAACGTGCCCGTCGTCGCGGTGACCCTGTACCTGCTCCGGGCGGTACCGCCGTCGGAGGCCACGAGCGGCCGCCGCGTCGACGTCCCCGGCGCTGCCCTCGCCGCCGTCGGGCTCGGGGCCACGGTGTACGGGCTCATCGAGGAGACATGGCCGCTCGCCGGTGTCGGCCTCGTGCTGCTGGTGGCGTTCGTCCTCTACGAGCGCCGCGCGCCCGACCCGATGCTGCCGATGCGGTTGTTCGCCGTGCGCAACTTCGCGTGGGGCAACATCGCGACCGCAGCCGTCTACGGGGCGCTCGCCTTCGGCGGGTTCGTGCTCACGCTGTTCCTGCAGCAGGTCGCGGGCTACTCCGCGACGGCCGCCGGCGTGGCGCAGCTGCCCATCACCTTCGCGATGCTGGCGCTGTCCACCCGCTTCGGGGCGCTCGCGGGCCGCTTCGGGGCGCGGTGGTTCATGACGATCGGTCCGATCGTCGCCGGGGGCGGGTTCCTGCTGATGCTCACCATGGACGCCGACGCGAGCTATCTGACCCAGGTGCTCCCCGGGATCCTCGTCTTCGGGCTCGGCCTCGCCATCACGGTCGCGCCGCTGACGGCTGCGATCCTCGGTGCCGTGCCGCCCACCGACGCCGGGATCGCCTCGGCGGTGAACAACGCCGTCTCCCGGGTCGCGGGCCTGGTGGTCATCGCGTTCGCCGGCGTCATCCTCGGCGGGGTGCTCGACGTCGACTCGTTCCACCGGGCCCTGGTCGTGACGGCCGCGCTGCTGATCGCCGGCGGCCTGGTGAGCCTGGTGGGGATCAGGGACCGGCCGCGGGAGACCGCGCCCGCGGGCTGACGAAAAATCCGTGCACCCGGCCGCTCGCCGTGGGACGGTCGAGGGATGCTCTCGCTCGTCTCGAACCTGGTCATCGACTGCGCCGACGCCTACGGGCTGTCGCGATGGTGGAAGAGGACGCTCGGCTACGTCGACGACGTCGAGGCCCTCCTGAGCCGTGGTGCGACCCTGGTCGCGGACCACCGCGGCATCGGGCCCGGGAGCGGCTGGCAGGTGCTCGCGGACCCCGAGGGCAACGAGTCCTGCGTCCTGCGGTCCGCGGCAGAACGTCAGGCCCGATGACTGCGGCGACCCCCGCGGCCGGAGGGACCGGGTTGATCCGGCCGGAGCGGCCGGCAGACTTCGCCGCCGTCCGTGCGCTGCTCACCGCCGCCTTCGACGACGGTGGTGAGGTGGCCGACGGCGTGGAACGGATCCGCGCGTCGTGGATCTACCGCCCGGAGCTCTCGCTCGTGGCGATCGACGCGGAGACCGCTGAGCGGACCAGCGGGAGCGTCGCGGGCTTCGTGATGGTCACCGGGTGCACCGTGACCGGGCCGGCAGGGTCACGGACGGTGGCGATGCTGACTCCGCTGGCCGTCGCTCCCGACCGGCAGCGGCGCGGGCGGGGCGCCACCCTGGTCCGGTCGGTGCTCGAGCTGGCGGACCGCGCGGGCGAGCCGTACGTCGTCCTCGAGGGGAGTCCGCACTACTACGGACGCTTCGGCTTCGAGGACGCGCGTCCCCACGGGATCCGTCTCACGCTGCCCGACTGGGCACCGCCCGAGGCCGGTCAGGTGCGGCTGCTCTCGTCCTACGACGCCGGCGACAGGTCGCTGCGCGGTGCGATCGGCTACCCAGCGGTCTACGGCTGAGGTGCGGCGGCCCGGCACAGCGGCAGCCTGCGGCCCGGGTGCCTAGTCCGTGGGGTTGCAGCGGTCGGCCAGCACGGCCACGAGCCCGACGTCGGGCCGCCACGGTTCGAGGTTCCAGGTGTCCTTGGCGGGCGCGCCGATCGAGTGGCAGACGAGCTGGTCATGCATGCCGGGCTGGTCCACCTCGGGATCTGCCGCGACGAGCTCGGCCCACACGAGGTCCGTCCCGGCCTCGCCGGCGGACCGTGCCCAGCGGGTGGGGGCGACGGCGAGCGACCGGCCGCCCTCGCGCTGGCCCCAGGCGGTGCTCTCGACGGCCTCGGTGCCCAGCATCGTCTCGGCGGTGGTCGCCTCCGACGCCTCGACGTGCACGGTCGTGGTGTCGACCGCGGTGAGTTGCGCGCCGCCGGTGACGCGCGAGAGGCCCGCGACCGGGGCGCCGTCGTCGTCCAGGATCGTCACGGTGGAGTCGGCGTTCACCCGCAGGCGGCCGGGGGAGTCCAGCGTGATCGTGGCCGGTGCGCCCGGGGCTGCGCCGGTCCGGATCGTGGTCACGCCGTCGTCCCCGTGGACCACCTCGATGCCGGAGGGGCCGCTCTCGCCGGGCGCCGAGACGGTGAGGGCGGTGTCTGCGGAGGACGCCTCCGTCGAGGTGCTCTCGGCAGGTCCGGCGGTGCCGGCCGGTGGCCCGGTGCTCGGTGATGCCGCGGCGGCCGGCGACGGCGCCTCGGTCCCGGCCTCGTCGGGCTCTGCCGTGCAGGCTCCGAGCAGGCAGCAGGACAGGACGACGAGGGCGGGGAGCGATGGCCGGCGCACAGGCCCATCGTGCCCGACGACGGCTGCGGCGCCGGGCACCTCGGTCGAGCGTCCGCGTGGCGGGACGCCCCTTCCCTGACGGATGAGGTTCGCCTAACCTTATCTGTATGTCGTCTCACCACGGTCGCAAGCCGGTCGATCCCCAGGTCGTCGTCGCCGAGGTCGTGCGCACCAAGCAGGTCACGCCCCACATGATGCGCGTGACGCTGGGCGGGCTCGACCGGTTCTCCGCACTCGGGTACGACCAGTGGTTCCGGCTGTTCCTGCAGCGGCCCGGCCAGGACGTGCTGCGCCCGCCCACCCGCTCCTCCGAGTGGGGCTGGTACCTGCAGTACCTCGCCACCCCGAAGTCCCGGCGGCCCTGGGTGCGCAACTACACCGTGCGCGCCGCACGCCTCGACCTGGGCGAGATCGACGTCGACTTCGTCCTCCACGCCGACGCGCAGGGCCGCACCGGGCCGGCCGCAGACTTTGCGACGACGGCACGGTCGGGCGACACCGTCGGACTGCTCGACCAGGGCGCCTCCTACGACCCGCAGCACGACCACGACTGGACCTTGCTCGTGGGTGACGAGACGGCACTGCCGGCCGTGGCCGGCATCTGCGAGTCGCTGCCTGCCGACGCCCGCGGCACCGCCGTCATCGAGGTTCCGACGGCGGACGACCAGCAGGACTTCCGGGCGCCGGCCGGCCTCGAGGTGCGTTGGGTCGCCCGCGACGAGACCACCGGCGCGGACGCCGTACCGGGGCAGGCCGCGCTCGCGGAGGTGTGCGGGCTCACGCTGCCCGACGGCGTCGGCTCCGCCTACGCGGCCGGTGAGGCCGGGCTGGCCACCGGCGTGCGACGCCACCTCGTGGCCGAGGGCATGCCGAAGACGCACATCACGTTCCTCGGCTACTGGCGCCACGGCAGGGCCGCGTCGAGCTGAGCGGTTGGACGGCCACGGCGGTGTCACTCCGTGGTGACGTCCTGCGGGGTCTTGTCGGGTCGCCAGCCGCGCCACACCGCGTGCCGCAGCCGCGACTCGTCGTCGGCACCCACGTCGTCCGGCCGAGCGGTCCAGTCGGCGTACTCGACCTCTCCCACCAGGGTCGGTTCCGTCCAGCGGGCGTGCGCCGCCTCCGAGGCCGGCACGCCGTCCAACGGGGCGTCGTCGCGCTCCAGGTCCGCGAGCCGGGCCGCGAGGTCGCGACGGTCGCGCTCGCGGAACCCCGTGCCCACCTTGCCGACGTAGCGCAGCCGCGTCCCGCCGTCGGGCACGGGCACCGGCACGGCGAGCAGCAGCGATCCCACGTTGCGCACGTCGGCCCGGCCGCTCCCGGCGTGCAGCGGGCGCCAACCCACCACGACGACCTCCTGGGTGTGCGCGTGCTTCAGCTTGAGCCAGTCGCGCGACCGACGAGAGGTCGTGTACCCGGACCGACGCCGCTTCGCGACAAGACCCTCGAGCCCGAGCCGCCGGGACTCCGCCATCGCCTCGGACGCGTCACCGGGCAGCGCCTCCGGCACGTGCACCGGCCGGCGGGAGGCGATCACCCGCGCCAGGATCTCGCGGCGCTCGTCGTATGTGTGGTCCGTGACGTCGACGCCCGCCACGCGCAGCACGTCGAAGAGCACGAGGTCCACGCCCACGCCGCGGCGCGCCCGTTCGACGTCGCGCGGCCTGACCAGGTTGGCCCGCTGCTGCAGGCGCCGGAAGCTCGGCCGCCCCGTGGCGTCGAGCGCCACGATCTCGCCGTCCACCACCAGGGGCAGCTCGGTGGCGGGCACCATCTCGCCGATCGCGGCCAGCTCCGGGAAGGTCGGCGTGAGGTCCCGGCCCGAGCGGGAGGTGAGGCGCACCCGAGCCGGTGATCCGGGCAGCACCTCCACGACGGCCCGGAAACCGTCCCACTTGGCCTCGAACGCCCACTCGGCGGTGTCCAGCCTGGTCAGCTCCGCGGGGGCGGCGGTGGTCGCGAGCATCGGGCGTGGTGGAGCGCCGAGGCGCGCGCCCGGCGATCCGCGCCCCGTGGTGGACGACGGCGCAACCTCGTCGGGTCCGGTCGTCGGTGCGCCCGCGTCGTCGGGCTGGTCCTTGGTGCGGTGGATGAGCCAGGAGCTCTCGCTGCCGTCGCGCCCGCCCGTCTGGATGAGGGCGAGACGCCGTCGTCCCCGCCGCTCGCTGTGCAGGGTGACGATGACCTCCTTGCCCTCGCGCCACTTCTCGAGCTCGTAGCTGCCCGCGTCCCAGATCGTCACCTCGCCGGCGCCGTACTCGCCGGCAGGGATCGTCCCCTCGAAGCCGCCGTACTCCAGCGGGTGGTCCTCCGTCTGCACCGCCAGGTGGTTCTGGGCCGGGTCGGTCGGTTCGCCCTTGGGCAGCGCCCAGCTCACGAGCACGCCGTCGTGCTCCAGCCGGAAGTCCCAGTGCAGGCGGCGGGCGTGGTGCTCCTGGATGACGAACGACGGTCCGGTCGTCCCCGCGGCCTCTCCGGGCGGGTCCGTGCGGTCGGCACCCGGGCCGAACGGCTCCGGGGTCTTGCCGGGGTCGCGCTTGGACCGGTACGTCTCGAGCCGCTGGAACGACGCGAGGCGTTCCGGCGTGGGCTCGAGCCGGGACAGGTGGCCGGTGAGCAGGGGAGCGAGGAGATCGCCGTCGCGATCGAGCCGCTCGAGGACCTCGGCGTGGCCCAGCTGGCGCAGGTCCGGGTCGTCGAGCTCGTCCCAGGTCCGGGGTGCGGCCACCGTCGGTTCCTCGCGGCCACGCAGCGAATAGGGCGCGATCGTCGTCTTCGACCCGTTGTTCTGCGACCAGTCGACCAGCACCTTGCCCGCCCGGAGCGACTTCTTCATGTCGCTGACCACGAGGTCCGGATGGGCGGACTCCAGGTGGCGTGCGAGCTCCTTCGCGACGGCGGAGACGTCGTCGGACGTCAGCTCGCCATGGTCGGCCGTGAGCGCCGAGTACAGGTGGATGCCCTGGGACCCGCTGGTGACGGGCAGCGGCTCGAGGTTCATGCCGACCAGGATGTCGCGGGCCAGCCGGGCGACCTCGGCGCACTCGGCCAGGCCCGCCCCGGGCCCGGGGTCGAGGTCGAGGACCAGACGGTCCGGGGCCAGCGGAGCACCGGTGCGACCGAACTGCCACTGCGGGGTGTGGATCTCGAGCGTGGCCGTCTGCCCGAGCCAGGTCAGCGTGGCGAGGTCGTCGACCAGCACGTAGTCGTTGGTGGAGGACGTGTGCCGCATGGTGCGCCGCGGCACCCACTCGGGCGTCGAGGCATCGAGGTTCTTCTGGAAGAACATCTGCCCGGTGACACCGTCCGGCCACCGCTTGCGCGTGGCCGGACGGTGCGCGGCGTGCGCCACGAGCGCGGGCGCCACCTGAGACAGGTAGTGCAGCACCTCACCCTTGGTGGTGCCCGTCGCCGGGTAGAGCACCTTGCCCAGATTGGTCAGCTGCAGCCGGTGGCCGTCGACCGAGACCGTCTGGGGCCGGGTCCGGGGCGCGTCGGCTGCTGCCATGCGCCCATGCTGCCGCGCACCGGGCCGACGCGCAGGTCCGGGCTCACTCCCACCGGAACCACAGCGCGGCCAGGGCGCTGCTGACCACGGTCGCCACAGCGAGCCCGGCGACGGCGGACAGGGGCACGACGTCGCCCGCCCAGGCGGCCCCGAGCGCGTCGACCGCCGCGCCGAAGGGCAGCATCCCGCCGACGTCGGCGAGCGGCTCCGGCAGGTTGTCCCGGGGGCCGAACATGCCGCCCAGCGCGGCCATCGCGAAGAAGGCGACCAGGCCGATCGCCACGGCCGACTGCGGGGTCGGCGCGATCGCGGCGACGAGCATGCCGACGCCGTACATGGCTGCGACGGTCAGGGCGAGCACCGCGACGGCCGTCCAGCCGTCCACCGGCGGGTGGGCGCCGAACGCGACCCAGGCGACGCCCAGCGTGAGCACCAGGCCGAGCAGGATCTGCACGATCCCGACCACCGCCTGGGCGACCAGCACCATCACCGGGGAGGCGGGCGTCACGCCGAGGCGGCGCAGGATCCCGGTGCGCCGGTAGGCGGCCAGGAAGCTCGGCATGTTGACCACGCCGACCATGGCGACCACGAAGGCCAGGGTGATGGGCAGCACGAAGATGTCGAGGGCCGTGCGGCCGCCGGTGCCGGGGATCACGACGTCGGTGTCGAAGCTGATGCCGTTCATGACCAGGATGAGCGTCGGCATGCCGAGGGGGACGATGAGCCCGGCGGTGTCGCGTGCGACCACCTTCGCCTCGGCGGCCGTCATCGCCAGCCACGCCCGGGCTCCGGGGCGCACCTCGGGCAGGGACGGGGTCAGGGTGTCGGTCATCGGGTCCCTCCGGTCAGTGTCAGGTACGCCTCTTCGAGCCCGGCGTCCGGGGCCAGGCCGGCGTCGGCGGCCAGGCCGGCCGGCGTGTTCGCGGCGACGACGCGGCCGGCCTCGAGGACGACGGCGCGGTCGCACAGCTTCTCGACCTCGTCCATGTGGTGGCTCACCAGCAGCACCGTGGTGCCGTCGTCGCGCAGGCCGCGGACGAGGTCGAGCATGCCGCGCCGGGCCTCGGGGTCGAGGCCGGTGGTGAGCTCGTCGAGGATCACCACCCGCGGGTTGCCGACCAGTGCCACGGCGATCGAGGTGCGCTGCATCTGCCCGCCGGAGAGGTCGGAGAACCGGGTACGGCGGCTGCCGGTCAGGCCCATGGCCTCGATGAGCTCGTCGGGTTCGCGGCCCGTCGGGTAGAAGGAGCGGTGCAGCCGCACGAGCTCGAGCACCGTCAGGGCGTCGTGCAGGCGGGGCTGCTGGAGCTGGACGCCCAGGACGCCACGGACCTTGGCGCGGTCGGTCCGGGGGGCGTGGTCCAGCACCCGGACCGTGCCGGCGTCGGGGGTGCGCAGGCCGCTGATGAGGTCGACCGTCGTGGACTTGCCGGCCCCGTTGCGGCCCAGCAGCCCGACGATCTCGCCGACCTCGACATGGAGGCTGACGTCGTCCAGCGCCACGGTGGTCCGCCCCCGACGGCGGAACTCCTTGCGCAGGTTCCTCGCTCGTATCGCTGTCATGGTCTCGACGCTAGGGACGCCGGGCACCGGCGGTCGCGTGCCACGGGTCATGACCTGGGCCCATGACTTGTGGCACCCGCCGCACGTCGTCGACCTGCCGTAGCGTGGAACCGTGCGACGCCCCGGAGCCGAGACCGTCTCAGGCCTGACCGTGCTGGCGGTGTGCTTCACCGTCGTGCTGATCGTCCCGCTCGCCGTGGAGAGCCCGGCATACCTCATCCCGGTGTGGACCTGGTGGGTCGCGGCCGTGTGCTACCTGTCGGTGACTGTCTGGGTGATGATGCAGCCGTCGGGCGCTCGCCGTACGGTCGCCGGCGTCGCCGCGCAGACGGCGCTGGCCGGCGTCCTCATCATCGGCATCCCGGGCGCCGGGTGGTTGCCGATCCTGCTCGTGTTCGGCGCGGCGCTGAGCACCTACCTGGTGTCGTGGCGGGCCACCGCGGTGGTCATCGTCGTCAACACCGCAGTCCTGGTGGTCGGCTTGGTGCTGGGCGCCCGGCTGCGGGACAGCGAGGTGCCGGTGGTGGAGATCGTGCTGAGCGCCGGGCTGTACCTGCTGCTCCAGGTCGCGTCGGCACTGGTCAGCGCCGTCCTGCAGCGCGAGCAGCGGCTGCGCACCGAGCTGTCCGTGGCGCACACCGACCTCGCCGCAGCCACCGTGCTGCGCGACGAGACGAGCCGCGCCTCGGAGCGGCTGCGGATCGCGCGCGAGCTGCACGACCTGCTCGGCCACCAGCTCACCGTGCTCACGCTGGAGCTGGAGTCGGCGACCCACCGCACGGGTGCCGCGCAGACCGAGCACGTGGAGCGTGCGCGGAGCATGGCGCGCGAGCTGTTGGGTGACGTGCGGACGACGGTGGGCGAGCTGCGCCGTCGGGCACCCGACCTGCGCGAGGCGCTCGGTGCGGTGGCTGACGCGGTACCGCACCCCCGGGTGGTGGTGTCCGTCGCCGACGACGTCTCCGCGGACGAGGAGCAGACCGCAGCGCTGGTCCGGGTGGCCCAGGAGGCCGCGACGAACGCCGTACGGCACGCGGAGGAGGTGACGCAGCTGACGTTCGAGGTCGGCGTCGCGAACGGCATGCTGACGTTCGTGGCGCAGGACGACGGCTACGGCGCGGGCCGGGTGACGCCGGGCAACGGGTTGCGGGGGATCGTCGAGCGCACGGAGGCGCTGGGCGGCAGCGTGCGGTACGCCGGCGGACGCGGGTTCCGTCTCGAGGTCGCGATGCCGCAGCGGGTGCTCTCGTGAGCGTCGCGGGCGGCGGGTCACCCGCGACGCGGGTGGTGCTGGTGGACGATCAGACACTCGTGCGCCACGGCATCCGCAGCCTGCTGGAGATCGCGGGCGGGGTGGAGGTGGTCGCGGAGGCGGACGACGGCGGCTCCGGGGTCTCGGCCGTGGTCGAGCACGATCCTGACGTGGTGCTCCTCGACCTGCGCATGCCCGGCACCGACGGGCTGTGGGCGTTGGGCGAGCTCCGCCGTCGTCGGCTGGACGTGCCGGTGCTGGTGCTGACCACGTTCGACGACGACGAGCTCGTGCTGGCGGCGCTGCGAGCGGGCGCTCAGGGCTACCTGCTCAAGGACGTGACGGTCGAACAGCTCGCGGGCGCGGTCCGCACGCTGGCCGACGGCGGCACCCATGTCCAGCCGTCGGTGACGGCCCGCCTGGTCCGGGCGCTGGGGTCGGGTGCCGTGCCGGAGGTCGCGCCCGGGTTGCGGGAGGCGTTCGTCCAGCCGCTGACCGAGCGTGAGACGCAGGTGCTGCGGCTGATGGCAGAGGGCTGCACCAACCGGGTGATCGCCGACGTGCTCCACCTGGCGCCCGGCACGGTGAAGAACCACGTCTCGGCGGTGCTGCTCAAGCTGGACACGACCGACCGGACCAAGGCGGTGCTGCGCGCGCTGCACCACGGCTTGCTCGGTTGAGACGCAAGCAAGCTGTGTTGTGGGCGGGAAATCTGGCCCGATATGCCTGGTTGGTACGGATGTCGGCGCCAGATTTCCCGCCCACAACCCTGCTCAGCAGGTCTGGTTGCTGCTGTCGTTCCAGGTGATGTTCGTCAGCCGGGTGTTGTCCCCGCAGGGCGACTCACGGATCGACGTGCCGTGCAGGGAGAGGTTCGCGAAGGTGACGTCGCGGGTGTTCGCGAACTCCGAGCGGGCGGCGATGCGGATGTCTCCCGGACCGGAGACCGTGCCCCCCTGGGACGCGATCGCCACGTTGTAGCAGTTCTCGACGAGGATCGCGTTGGACCCGGTGTCGGCGATGTCGACACGCTCGATCACCGCTCCGCCCGACTCCGAGACGCAGAAGATGCCGCGCCCACCGCCGCGGGCGACGACCTCACCGACCCGGATGTTGGTCGGGTAGGAGCCACCGACGGACCCGTTGCGGTTGGCCATGCGGAACGCGGCATAGCCGGTCCCGGTGCCCGCGCCCTGAGCGTCGACCTTCCCGACCGTGGCGTTGACCGTGTCGTTGAGGAGCAGGCCGGAGTACCCGGTGTTCCGGGCGGTGACGGTCCCGATGGTCAGGCCGTCGACGCCGTAGGTCTCGACCCCGTGGTTATTCGTGCCGGAGACGTAGACGTCGTCGATCCGGATGTTCCGCGCCTCGCGGACGGCATCGTCGTCCCGGGAGTCGATGCGGATGCCGAGGCCGCCGGACAGCCGCAGGTCGATCTGGCCGAGATGCACGTCGGAGGACGTGCGTACCCAGACCCCGAAGTACGGGGCGCCGGTGAGGCTGAGGTGGGGGACCGACACGTCGCGGGCGTGGCGGATGCGGATCGGGGCGTTGTTCCCGCTGGCCGAGCCCGTCACGTCGATCGTGCCGCAGACCTCGAGGGAGGTGTGGCTCGGCAGGTCGATCGAGCTGGAGGCGGACATCGAGCCGGAGCCGCGCACGACGACGCGCTCCTGGGTCGTGCGGCCGGCGGTGAGCCCGCCGACGGCGGCACGGACGGCCGAGGCCATGTCGGAGCCGGAGTAGAGCGTCGTCCCGCCGCGGTGCGCGGTCCAGGTGGAGCCGGAACGGACGGCCTCGGTGGTGAAGCTCCCGCTGCCGCACTCGGTGCTCCCCGGCTCGTCGCCGACCGGGACGAGGTCCCAGACCTGGTTGGCGCCGCCGAGCGACGTGTACTGGCTGAGCCGGTCCGCCGGGGTGGTGGACCACTCCCACACCTCGAGCGCCTTGCCGCTGTTGCGGTTGACGAGCTGGACGCCGCCGTCGGTGTCGACCGGCCGCCACTGCTGGTTGGCGCCCCCGGTGTCGGTGTACTGACGGATCTCGGCGCCGTCGGCCGTGGACTTCTCCCAGACGTCGAGGGCCTTGCCGGAGTGGACGGAGACGATGCGGTAGTAGCCGGAGCCGGCGTCGACGAAGTGCCACCGTTGCCAGGCCGCGTCGGTGCGGTGCCACTGGATGATCTCGGCGCCGTTCTCGGTGGAGGCGTCGAGCACGTCGGCGACGAGGCCGCTGTGCCGGTTGACCAGCACGTACTCGGTGCCGGTGTCGATCGTGGCGGCCCGGGCCGCGGGCGCTCCGGCGACGGTCAGCGTCGCCGCGGCGATGATCAGGGCGACCAGCGACGCCAGCAGGCGCCTGCTGGTCCGCCACGGGGTGGTGCTCGGGAAAGCGATCGTTCGCACGTCGTGCTCCTTTGCATCGATGGCGTGCCGGGCGGCCCCCTCGCCGCGGCTCTACATCGATGAACGTACAGCGGTTCCGTCGCCGAGGGAAAGCGTTGTCTCACCCGGTGGGATACTCGGGGGCGTGCAGCTCCCTGTCGTGTGGTCCCTCGTCCTGATCCTCGCCGCCGTGTGGAACCTCGTGGTCTGGCCCCAGTTCTGGCGCCGCGTGACGAAGGACCCGCGCGCCCGCGACGAGGCCGGGCGGCCCACGCGCTTCTACACCGTGCACGCGGTCCTCGTCGGCGTCTCGGTCGCCCTCGCCCTCCTGGTCGGGGTCGTGGGGGTGCTCGGCGTCCTGGGGAACGGCGGCTGACCCGCGACGTGCTGCGCGCACGCGCGTTGCGCGTGACCATGGGGTCATGAGGGCCATCTGGAAGGGTGCGGTGACGTTCGGTCTCGTCAACGTCCCGGTGAAGCTGTACAGCGCGACGTCCGACCATGACGTCTCGCTGCACCAGGTGCACGACGCCGACGGCGGCCGGATCCGCTATCGGCGCGTCTGCGAGCTCGACGGCGAGACGGTGCCCTACGAGCACATCGACAAGGCCTACGACGACGGCGAGCGCATGGTGGTGCTGACGAAGGACGACTTCGCCGCGCTGCCGGCCGAGACCAACCGCGAGATCGAGGTCGTGGAGTTCGTGCCGAGCGACCAGGTCGACCCCGTGCTGCTGGACCGCACCTACTACCTCGAGCCGGACTCCAAGAGCCCGAAGGCGTACGTGCTCCTGCGGCGCACGCTCGAGGAGACGGACCGGACCGCGATCGTGAAGTTCGCGCTGCGCCAGCGCACCCGCCTGGCCGCGCTGCGGGTGCGCGAGGAGGTCCTCACTCTGCAGACGCTGCTGTGGGCCGACGAGATCCGGGAGGCCGAGTTCCCGTCCCTGGACGGCTCGACCTCTGTCTCGGACAAGGAGCTGGCGATGTCCGCCCAGCTGGTGTCGAGCTACGAGTCCGACTTCACGCCCGAGGACTACACCGACGAGTACCAGGCTCAGCTGCGCCAGCTCATCGAGGCCAAGATCGAGAAGGGCGACACCCTCGACCCGGCCGAGACCTTCGGCGCCAAGGAGGAGGGCGAGGGTGCGGAGGTCGTGGACCTCATGGAGGCGCTGAAGCGGTCCGTCGAGTCGTCGAGGTCGTCGTCGAAGTCCGGTTCGTCGTCGAAGTCGTCGAAGTCCTCGAAGTCGTCCCAACGCAAGACCGGCTGACCCGCCGGGCGGGAGCGCCCCACCTCAGCCGGTGCGGGTGGGCTGGGTCGCGACGAGCCGATCGACGATCTGCAGGAGCTCGTCCAGGTCGGGCGACTGCGCCCCGATCGAGCTGCGGTGGTAGAGACCGTCGCTGATCAGCATGATCGCGTGCGCGGTCGGCGCGTCCTCGACCTGGGTCGTGACGGCCCGGGTCCAGGTGTCGTGCGCCGTGTCGAGCGCGGTGCGGGCGTGCGGTGCGGATCCCTGCGCGAGCTGGGACACGCCGCGGAACGCGAGGTCGAGCTCGCCGCCCGTCTCCAGTGAGCTCCGCAGCAGGTAGGCCACGGGCCCCTCGGGTGCGGACGTCATGACGGCCACGTCGGCGGCGATGAGGGCGTGCAGGTGGTCCACGAGCCCGTCGACCAGCGCGTCCCGGGTGGGGAAGTGGTACAGCAGGCCGCCCTTGGAGACGCCGGCGCGCTCCGCGACCGCGTCGAGGGTGGCGGACCGCTCGCCCGAGGTGACGAGGAGCTCGGCGAAGGCGTGCAGGACCTTGGCTCGTGCGGCGGGGGCGGGAGGCATGGTTGTCAGGGTAGCGGGCCAAGCGTTACTGTACCGTCTGGACGGTACAGAAGATCGGCGCGCGGCGTCGCCCTGGCCGCCGCTCGTCGTGAGAGGAACGTCGTGACCACCATCTCGGTGACGACACCGCAGCCCTCGGCACCCGCGCTCCGCGACCGTCGCTGGATCGCTCTCGTCGCACTGATGCTGCCGGTGCTGCTCGTGTCCGTGGACAACACCGTCCTCAGCTTTGCCCTGCCGCAGATCTCGGCAGACCTGCGGCCCACCGGCACGCAGCTCCTGTGGGTCGTGGACGTCTACCCGCTCGTCCTCGCCGGCCTCCTCGTGCCGATGGGATCCCTGGCCGACCGCGTCGGCCGCCGGCGGCTGCTCCTCGTCGGGTCGATCGGCTTCGCCGTGGTCTCCGCCGTCGCCGCCTTCGCGCCGACCGCCGACATGCTCGTGGCCACCCGTGCTGCTCTCGGGTTCTTCGGGGCGATGCTCATGCCCTCGACGCTCTCGCTCCTGCGCAACGTGTTCGTCGACCGGGAGGAGCGGCGGCTGGCGATCGCGATCTGGGCCACGGGGTGGGCGGCCGGCAGCGCTCTGGGTCCCATCGTGGGCGGGCTGCTGCTCCAGCACTTCTGGTGGGGCTCCGTCTTCCTCCTGGCCGTTCCCGTGCTGGTCGTCTTCCTCCTGCTCGCGCCTGCCGTGCTGCCCGAGTCGAAGGATCCGGAGCCCGGCCCGCTCGACCTCGTCTCCGTGGCCCTGGCCATGGTCACCATGACCCCGCTCGTCTGGTCGGTCAAGAAGGTCGCCGCCGACGGCGTCACGGCGACCGCGCTCGCCGCGGTGACGGTCGGCGTCGTGAGCGGCATCCTCTTCGTGCACCGCCAGCTGCGCCGGCCGGTGCCGATGCTCGACGTCCGGCTGTTCCGGATCCCGGCGTTCAGCGGCGGCGTCGTGGTCAACCTGCTCAGCGTGTTCTCGCTGGTGGGCTTCCTGTTCTTCGTCTCCCAGGACCTGCAGATGGTGCACGGGCTCGCCCCGGTCGAGGCAGGGCTGGCGCTCCTGCCCGGCACGGTCGCCATGGTCGTCGCGGGCCTGAGCGTGGTGCGCATCGTGCGGCGGCTCCCGGCGCAGCGCGTCGTGGCGACGGCACTGCTCGTCTCGTCGCTCGGCTACCTGCTGGTCGCCCTCTTCGGGGGATCGGGACTGCTCGCCCCGCTGGTCGTCGCCTTCGTCGTGCTCTCGCTGGGGATCGGTGCCGCCGAGACGGTGAGCAACGACCTCATCGTCTCCAGCGTGCCGGCCGCGAAGGCCGGTGCCGCCTCGGCGATCTCCGAGACCGCGTACGAGCTCGGCGCCGTCCTGGGCACCGCCGTGCTCGGCAGCATCCTGACGGCGAGCTACGCCGCGTCCGTGGTGGTGCCCGCCGAGGTGCCGGCGTCGGACGCCGCGGCGGCCACCCAGACCCTCGGGGGCGCAGCCGAGGTGGCGGCGGGGCTGCCGGCGGCGACGGCCCGGGCGCTCGTCGAGTCGGCCCAGCAGGCGTTCGCCGGCGGGGTGGGGCTCACGGCGGCGATCGGCGTCGTGCTGATGCTCGTCGCAGCCGGTGTCGCGTTGCTCACGCTACGAGACCAGCGCCGCTGAGCGCGCCGGGTTGTGAGCGGGCCGCTTCGTCGGTGATCGTTGGTCCACCATGCGCGACAGACCCATTCCGCCCCGCTGGCTGCGCTGGGCGCTCGCCGCCCTCGCCGCCGTCGTCCTCTGCGTCGGTCTCGGGGTGACGACCGCGACGGCGACGCTGAGCCTCGGGCCCCATGAGGCCGACTACGCGGTGGACACCGACGGGCTCGTCGTGGTGGACCTCGGGCCGCTCGGCACGCTCGAGATCGACTCGCCGCTGCCGCTCGGGCTCGGGGTCGACATCACCGTCAAGGAGATCCCCGCCGATCTCTCGGCCGTGGGCGCGTCGTCGACGCTCGACCGGCTCGTGGGCGACCTCGACAGCTACCTGCAGTTCTACGACAGCCCCCAGGTGACGGTCGACGCCGTGACCGCGGCGCTGCTCACCGACGCGGCGCGCCGTGCGCTGCTCGCGCTGGCCGCGGTCGGCCTGGTCGGCTGGGGCGTCCGGGCGCTGCTCGGCGGCTCGCGACGGCGTGAGCTCGCGCGCGTCCTCGCGCCGCGGACGTGGCAGATCACGGCCGGGGTCCTGGTGGTGACGTTCATCGGCATGTCGCTCGTCTCGGCCGACGTCGGCGTACCTCGCTCCGGCCGGCCCGCCTCGGTCGTCTTCGAGGGCACCGCGCTGGAGGGCGCGCGCATCACGGGCCGTCTCGCCGGTGTGATCGACACGTACGGCGGCCAGCTCGTCGAGCTGTACGACGAGAACGAGGCGTTCTACGAGGCGGCGCGTGACGACCTGGGCAGCGCGTGGAACGCGTGGGAGATCCGGCACGCCGTCCGGACGAGCCTGGCCGAGCAGCTGGACGACGGTGCGGACGAAGCCGTGGCGGGGGACGACGGCGAGGACGTCGTGTCGATGCTCGTCGTGTCGGACCTGCACTGCAACACCGGCATGTCGACGGTGATCGAGGAGGCAGTCCAGCGCTCGGGCGCCGAGGTGGTGCTCAACGCCGGCGACACCACCATGAACGGCACCGCCGTCGAGAAGGTCTGCGTGGACGCGTTCGCCTCTGCCGTGCCCGACGGCGTCGAGATGGTCGTCGCCGACGGCAACCACGACTCGGTCCTGACGTCCGAGCAGGAGGCCGCCCACGGCCAGGTCGTGCTCGACGGCAGCGTCGTCGAGATCGCCGGCGTCCGCGTGCTCGGTGACCGCGACGTCCTCGAGACCCGGGTCGGGGAGGGGACGCGGGCGGCCCGTGAGCAGCTGCCGGACGAGCAGGCCGCCGAGCTGGCCGTGACGGCGTGCGAGGACGACGTGGACCTGCTCCTCGTCCACACCCCGGTGATCGGCCTGCCCGCCCTCGAGTCCGGGTGCGTCCCGCTGCAGGTCTCCGGGCACACCCACCGGCGCTCCGGCCCGGAGCAGGTGGGCCGCGGGCTCCGGCACGTCTCGGCCAGCACCGCCGGTGCCGCGTCCGGGCAGCCCACCGTGGGCCCGTTGCGTGGCACGGCCGAGATGACCCTGCTGCGGTTCGACCGGGAGGCCCGTCAGTGGTTGGACAGCCAGGTGATCGCGGTCACGCCGACCGGCCAGGCGACGGTCTACGACCGCGTGCCGATGCCCGCCGTCGTGCCGCCGGTCGGCGAGCTGGACGACACGACCACGCCCGTTTCGCCGACGCCGGAGGGCGAGCCGTCCGGGACGAGCTCACCCTCGGGGTCCCCGGCCGTCGGCGGCCCGCTCGCGCCCTGAGCGAGCGGGCCCCGCGTAGGCTTTCAGGCGTGACCGACACCGAGACGCAGCCGGCCGACCTCACGTCCGTGGCGCAGGACTACCTCAAGACCATCTGGTCCGCGCAGGAGTGGAGCGACGAGAAGGTCACCACCGGGCTGCTCGCCGACCGGCTCGGCGTCGGTCCGTCGACCGTCTCCGAGACGGTCCGGAGGCTGACGGCGCAGGGTCTGCTGGGCCACGAGCCCTACGGCGGGGTGTGGCTGACCGATCTCGGACGGCGGCACGCGTTGACGATGGTGCGGCGGCACCGGCTGATCGAGACCTGGCTCGTGCGTGAGCTCGACTACACGTGGGACGAGGTGCACGACGAGGCCGAGGTGCTCGAGCACGCGGTCTCCGACCGCCTGGTGGCCCGGATCGACGCGCGCCTCGGCCACCCGGACCGCGACCCGCACGGGGACCCGATCCCGACGGCGGACGGCCGTGTCGTGCGGCCGGACGCCGTGCTGCTCGCCGACCTCGCCGCCGGGCAGAGCGGCGTCGTCGCGCGGATCTCCGACGCCGACCCGGAGGCGCTGCGGTACCTCGCCGGGCTCGGCCTGGAGCTGGACGTCGAGGTCACCGTGGTCCGGCGCCGGGACTACGCCGGGACGCTGTCGGTGACCTGGACCGGGGCGGAGGGGCCGGTGTCCGTGGATCTCGGGCACCTGGCGGCCTCGCGCATCCGCGTGGTCCCCGCGTAGGCTGGGCGCATCCCCGACGGCGTGCTCGCGATGCTTGCGACGCGCCGTCGAATCGTTTCGAGCGCTTCCGAACCCCGAGGACCCCTGTGACCCTGGCTCCCTCCCGCCCCGCCTCGCGCCTCAGCCCGGCCTCCTGGGCGCTCTTCGCCCTGGCGCTCGGCGGCTTCACGATCGGCACCACCGAGTTCGCGACCATGGGCATGCTCCCGCAGTTCGGCGCCGACCTCGGCGTCAGCGACCCGACGGCCGGGCACGCCGTCACCGCCTACGCCATCGGCGTCGTGGTGGGCGCGCCGCTGCTGACCGTCGCCGCGGCGCGGATGTCGCGCCGTCGGCTGCTGCTGTGGCTCATGGGGTGCTACACCGTGGCGAACGTGCTCTCGGCCGCCGCGCCGAGCATCGAGTGGCTGGTGGCCGGCCGGTTCCTCGCCGGGCTGCCGCACGGAGCGTTCTTCGGCGTCGGGGCGGCGGTGGGCGCCTCGGTCGCCGGTCCGGGACGGCGCGGGCACGCGGTGGCCGTGATGATGACCGGGCTCACGGTCGCCAACGTGGTCGGCGTGCCGCTGTCCACCGCCGTCGGCCAGGCCTTCGGCTGGCGCCTCGCCTTCGTGCTCATCGGCGTCCTCGGGGGAGCGGCGCTGGTCGGGCTCTGGCGGTTCGTGCCCGAGCAGGGGCCGGTGGAGTCGAGCGTGCGGAAGGAGCTCGGCGCGCTGGCGAACGGGCCGATGTGGGTGGCGTTCGTGGCCGGTGCCATCGGCTTCGGCGGGCTGTTCGCCGTGTACACCTATGTCGCGCCGACGGTCACGCAGGTCACCGGGATGTCGGAGGGCTCCGTGCCCTGGGTGCTGGCGGTGATGGGCGTCGGGATGACCGTCGGCACGCTCGTGGGCGGCCGGCTCGCCGACCGCTCGGTGCTCGGCACGGTGATCGGCGGATTCCTGACCACCGCCGCGGCGCTCGTGCTGTTCGCGCTGACGGCAGGGTCGCCGGTCGGTGCCGTGGCCGGGCTCTTCCTGCTGGGCGTGACCTCCCAGGTGCTGGGCCTGGCGATGCAGACACGGCTCATGGACCTCTCGCCGCGGGCGGAGTCGCTCGGAGCCGCGCTGTGCCACTCGGCCCTCAACCTGGCCAACGCGGGCGGTGCGTTCTTCGGCGGGCTCGTCATCGCCGCCGGGTACGGGTACGTCGCGCCCGCCTGGACCGGCCTCGCGCTGACGTTCGTGGGTCTGGCCATCGTGCTCGCCTCGGCGCGGACCAGGGTGCGTCGCGCCCCGGTGAGCGCCGCGAGCTCCTGACGATGCACCCAGCGCCCTCCCAGAACCGTGCGGTAGCCTCACCCGCGTGAGCGACACGACGGTGAGCACCGACGGCTCCCACGGGAGCCCTGACGACCTCGACCGCGCGGGCGCCGCACCCGGGCTGCGCAGGTTGTCCGGCCGGACCTTCGGCACGCTGCTGGTGGTGCTCGGCGGGATCGGGTTCGGCGGCTCGCTGTGGCTCGCGATCGAGAAGGTCCTCAAGCTGCAGGACCCGGACCGCGTCACGTCGTGCAGCATCAACGTGTTCCTGGACTGCGGTGTCGCCATGGGTTCGTGGCAGGGTGCGATCCTGGGCTTCCCCAACCCGTTCCTCGGGGTGGCGGCCTTCCCGGTGGTGATCACCACCGGCGTCGTGCTCCTCGTCGGAGCCCGCCTGCCGCGCTGGTACATGCTGAGCCTGCTCGCCGGCACGGTCCTGGGGCAGGCGCTGATCTTCTTCCTGATGTGGACCAGCTTCTACGTCCTCGTCGCGCTGTGCCCCGCCTGCATGGTGGTGTGGACCATCATGTGGCCCCTGCTGTGGGTCCAGGTCGTGCGCGCGGTGCAGACGGGACACCTCCCCGCGAGCGACGGCCTGCGGCGCGCCGTCGTCGGCAACCGCTGGGTGATCCTCGCCATCGGCTACGTCGTGGCCGTCGCGTGGCTGCTGCTCGCCGTCGGACCGGCGCTGATCGCCTCGTTCTGAGCCGCGGAAAACGGGCGGGTCGCCCGGTGACCGGCCGGTAGACTCGCCGGCGTGAGCACGCCAGAGACCGAGACGCAGCACCGCCCCGCCGAGCCCGCCCACCGCTACACGCCTGCCCTCGCGCAGGAGATCGAGGAGCGCTGGCAGGACCGCTGGGACGAGCGCGGCACGTTCTACGCCGCGAACCCCACGGGCGAGCTCACGGGTGGCGACGGCGAGCGCGCCGGCGACGGCAAGCCGTTCTTCATCATGGACATGTTCCCGTACCCCTCGGGGGCGGGTCTGCACGTGGGGCACCCGCTCGGCTTCATCGCCACCGACGTGGTGGGCCGGTTCCGGATGATGTGCGGCGACAACGTGCTGCACGCCATGGGCTTCGACGCGTTCGGCCTGCCCGCCGAGCAGTACGCCGTCCAGACGGGCGAGCACCCGCGCGGCGTGACCGAGCGCAACATCACGGTCTACAAGCGCCAGCTGCGGCGCATGGGGCTGGCCCACGACCCGCGGCGCTCCTTCGCGACCATCGACTCCGACTACGTGCGTTGGACCCAGTGGATCTTCCTGGAGATCTTCGACTCCTGGTACGACCCAGAGTTCGTGCGGTCGGACGGCGGCCGCGGCAAGGCCCGTCGCATCGCCGAGCTCGAGGCCGAGTACGCCGACGGGACCCGGACCGTGCCCGGCGGGGACGCGTGGACCGACCTGAGCGAGGGCGAGCAGCGCGACGTGCTGGACTCCCAGCGCCTGGCCTACGTGGACTCCTCGCCGGTCAACTGGGCGCCCGGGCTGGGCACGGTGCTGGCCAACGAGGAGGTCACCTCCGACGGCCGCTCCGAGCGTGGCAACATGCCGGTCTTCACCAAGAACCTGCGCCAGTGGAAGATGCGCATCACCGCCTACGCGGACCGCCTGACCGACGACCTGGACCTCATCGACTGGCCGGACAAGGTCAAGGCGATGCAGCGGAACTGGATCGGCCGCTCCACCGGCGCGAACGTACGCTTCCACGTGGTCGGTTCCGGCGATGCCGCCGTGGACGCCGCGGGCGCCGGCGGCGAGATCGAGGTCTTCACCACCCGTCCGGACACGCTGTTCGGTGCGACGTTCATGGTGGTCTCCCCGGAGCACCCCCTGCTGGACGAGGTCCCCGCCTCGTGGCCCGACGGCACGCGCGACGCGTGGACGGGCGGGCACACCAGCCCGGTCGACGCCGTCGCCGCCTACCGCAAGGAGGCCGCCGCCAAGACGGCGGTGGAGCGGCAGGCCGACGCCGGCAAGAAGACGGGCGTCTTCACCGGCCACCTGGCGGTCAACCCCGTCAACGGCGCCACCGTGCCGGTGTTCACCGCGGACTACGTGCTGATGGGCTACGGCACCGGCGCGATCATGGCGGTGCCCGGCGGCGACGATCGCGACTTCGCGTTCGCCCGGGCCTTCGAGCTGCCGGTCGTGCACACCGTCGAGCCCGCGGGCGGGCTGCCGGACGGCCACGAGGGTGCGTGGACCGGCGACGGCGTGACCGTGAACTCGGCCAACGACGAGATCTCGCTGGACGGCCTGGGCGTCGCGGACGCCAAGGCCAAGATCATCGACTGGCTGGAGGCGAAGGGTGCCGGCGAGGGCACCACGACGTACCGGCTGAACGACTGGTTGTTCAGCCGCCAGCGCTACTGGGGCGAGCCGTTCCCGATCCTGTGGGACGAGGACGGCCGCCCGGTCGCCGTCCCGGGCGACCAGCTGCCGGTCGACCTGCCCGAGGTGCCCGACTACTCCCCGCGCACGTTCGACCCGGACGACGCCGGCTCCGAGCCGGAGGCGCCCCTGGGCCGCAACGAGGACTGGGTCGACGTGACCCTGGACCTGGGTGACGGCCCCCGGCGGTACCGCCGCGACACCAACACGATGCCGAACTGGGCCGGGTCGTGCTGGTACTACCTGCGCTACCTGGACCCGACCTGGGGCTCGGAGCGCTCCGGCGACGCGGCGGACGGTACCCCCGTCGTCGACCCGGAGCTGGAGCGGTACTGGATGGGCCCGCGGCACAACGACACCTCCGGCCCGGCCGGCGGCGTCGACCTCTACGTCGGCGGCGTGGAGCACGCCGTGCTGCACCTGCTGTACGCCCGGTTCTGGCACAAGGTGCTCTACGACCTGGGCCATGTCAGCTCCCGCGAGCCGTTCGGCAAGCTGTTCAACCAGGGCTACATCCAGGCGTACGCCTTCACCGACGAGCGGGGCACGTACGTCCCGGCCGCGGAGGTCGAGGGCGACGAGCAGACCGGCTGGACGTACGAGGGCGCACCGGTGGAGCGCGAGTACGGCAAGATGGGCAAGTCGCTGAAGAACGTCGTGACGCCGGACGACATGTACGCCGAGTACGGCGCCGACACGTTCCGCGTCTACGAGATGGCGATGGGGCCGCTGGACCTCTCCCGGCCGTGGAACACCCGGGACGTCGTCGGCTCGCAGCGGTTCCTGCAGCGCCTGTGGCGCAACGTGGTCAGCGAAGAGACGGGCGAGCCCGTCGTCTCGGACACCGAGCCCGGGACCGAGACCCTCCGGGCACTGCACCGCACCATCGCTGACGTCCGCGTCGAGATGGAGCAGATGCGGCCCAACACGGCGATCGCCAAGCTCATCACCTACAACAACCACCTGACCGGCCTCGGCGAGGTGCCGCGTGCCGCCGTCGAGCCGCTGGTGCAGATGGTCGCGCCGATCGCGCCGCACATCGCCGAGGAGCTGTGGGAGCGGCTGGGGCACGACGAGTCGCTGGCCCGCGAGCCGTTCCCCGTCGCCGACGAGCAGTACCTGGTAGCGGAGACCGTGACCTGCGTCGTGCAGGTCCGGGGCAAGGTGCGGGGCCGCCTGGAGGTGGCGCCGGACATCTCCGACGTTGACCTGCAGGCCGCCGCGCTGGACGAGCCCAACGTGCAGCGCGCGATCGACGGCGCCGAGATCCGCAAGGTGATCGTGCGGGCGCCGAAGCTCGTGAACATTGTCGTCTGAGCCGCAGGGGAACCGCAGGCCCGGACGACGCGGAGCGCGGTCGTCCGGCGGCTCGGTGACGAGCGCACGCCTGGCGACGGCGCTCGCGGGGGTCGAGCGCGCCTTCGCTGCGCCCACGCTCGGCCTGCTGCACAGGGCGGAGGCTCCGCTGGTCGTGGCGGTGCTGCGCTGCGTCTTCACCCCGGACCGGCCCACGATCGCCACGGAGCAGCTGCACGTGGAGGTCGACGACCTGCTGGCCGAGCTGCGCACGGCCGTCCCCGCCGCCGACGCGACCGACATTCCCGCACCCGGTGTCCCCGGCGACCCGGCTCGCGTGCTGTGCACTCGGTGGGTCCGCGAGCGCTGGCTCGTGCGGTCGCTCGACGACGTGGGAGCGGAGCGGTATCAGCTCTCCAGCTACGCCGCGGAAGCGCTCGACGTCGTGGCCCGCACCCAGGGGACCCGCGGTCTGGTGAGCGAGTCGCGCATCCGGACGCTGCTCGTGACGGTGGAGGACCTCGCGCGCGACGCCCACCCGGACCGGGACGCGCGGATGCGCGAGCTGCGCTCGCGCATCGACGACGCACGGACGGAGCTGGCCAGGCTCGAGGCCGGCGGAGAGGTGGAGTCCGTCGAGCCAGCGCGGCTCGCCGAGCAGTACGACCACGTGCTCTCCCTGGTGCGCGAGCTGCCGGCCGACTTCGCGCGGGTCGCGGAGTCGATCGCCGGCCTGCAGCGCGAGATGGTGACGCGGCTGCGGCAGGACGAGCGCACCACGGGCGTGGTCGTCGCCGAGTACCTGGACGCCTCGGAGAACCTCCTGGAGCGGACGCCGGAGGGCCGGGCGTTCGCCGGCGCCATGGAGCTGCTCGGCGACCCGGACCTGCTCGACGGTCTCGAGCACCGGGTCCGTTCGATCCTCGAGCACCCGTTCGCGGCCGAGCTGCCGCCGGACCACCGGGCGGTGCTGCAGTCGTTGCGGGCCCAGCTCGTCGGTGCGATCGAGGTGGTGCTGGCCGCGCAGGCACGGGCGTCCCGGACGGTCACCGCGCAGATCCGCCACCACAACCCGTTGCGCGACCGCGAGCTCGACGACGCGCTGCGCGAGGCGACCGCCGCGATGGCCGAGTGGTTCCCCGCCTCGGGCCGCGCCGCGCGGGTGGAGCCGCTGCGCTGGTTCGAGCGGGCGCGCCCCGGTCGCCTGCGCACCGCCCTGCACGACCTGCGCCCCGAGACCCCGCCGGACGACCTCGAGGACTGGTCCGACGGCCTCGCGCCGGGCGACGAGATCGCGGACCTGCGCGCCATGGGCGGTCCGCAGCACGCCGAGATCCTGGCGCACCTGGGGACGCTCGCCGCCCCGTCGAGCATCGGTCAGGCCTTCGCCTCCGGCCCGGAGTCGCTGCGCCGCCCGGTGGAGCTGCTCGGCTACCTCGACCTTGCGGCGGACGACGACGGCGGCGCGTCGGGCGACGTCCCGGCGGACGGCCTCGAACAGGTCGCCACGAGACGTCCCGACGGGACGGTCCGCGACTTCGTGCTGCCCCGCACCCCGATCAGGAGGACGGATGACTGAGCTGGACACGGAGCCACGCGCGGCGCAGGTGCCGGATCCGGACGAGGCCGCGCCGTCGGGCACGTTCGTCGAGGCCCTGGCGGTGGAGGACGACGATCCGGGGCTCTTCCCGGGAGACACCGGTGTGCTGCCGTTCGAGGCCCGCCGGGTGCTGGCTCTGCTGCTCCAGCGGCGCTACCTCGCCGCGGCGGACCACCCGGTGGAGTGGAAGGCGCTGCTGACCCACCAGCAGGTCGTGTCCTCGCGCCTGCACGACCTGTTCGTCGAGCTGGTGGTGGACCGAGACTACGAGATCGCCTACAAGCGGCAGGTCCGCTCCGACGGTCTGACCATCCCGGTGCTGCTGAAGGACGAGCCGTACAAGCGGGTCGAGACCCTGCTCATGCTGTTCGTGCGCAACCGGTTCCGTCAGGAACAGGGCGCGGGCCAGGCGGCGGCCTACGTGGACGCCGAGGAGATGGCCGACTACGCGCTGGGCTTCCTGGCGCACGACGAGACCAACCTGTCCGCACGGAGGCGGGAGATCGACAACGCGGTGGCGGCGCTGGCGCGCGAGCGGGTGCTGGAGGAGGTCGCCACCGGTCGCTACCGGATCCTGCCGGTGGTGGAGATCCTGCTGCCGGTGGACCGGCTGCGCGAGCTGACCCGGTGGCTGCACGGGGCCGACGAGCAGGCCGTGCCTGCCCCGCAGCCGGACGAGGACATCGCGGCGAGCCCGCAGGAGGCGGACGAATGAGCGTGACGACCCCGACACGGATGAACGACTCCCTGTTCGGGCTGATCCCCGCGGCCTCGGACGGCCGGCAGTGGACGGCCCGGTCGATGCAGCTCGTGAACTGGGGCGGCTACCACGGGCACCACGAGGTGCGCTTCTCCGCGGCGGCGACGCTGCTCTCGGGTGCGTCGGGCTCCGGCAAGTCGACCCTGCTGGACGCCTACATCGCGCTGATGATGAGCCACACGACGCCGTTCAACGGCGCCTCGAACGGCGCTGCGGCCGGCCGGGCGCGAGGACGCGAGCAGCGCAACGTGCTGTCCTATGCGCGCGGGAAGCTCGACGAGTCCCGCGCGGACGGCACCACGAGCCGCGAGCAGGTGCTGCGCGGGGACGGGGCGGACACGTGGACCGCCATCGCGATGTCGTGGTCCGACCAGTCCGGCGGGGTCCTGACGGCGCTGCGCGCCTGGTACGTGCCCCGTGGGGCGACCCGCAACGAGGAGTGCGTCGTCGTGCGCGCCACCGCCGACGACACGTTCGACCTGCGCGAGCTGGAGCCGCTGGCCGCCGGGCGGTTCGCCCGGGCAGGGCTGACCGACGCAGGGCTCACGACGTACGACACGGATGTCGCCTTCGCCACGCGGCTGCACTCGGCGCTCGGCATCGGCGCCGCCGGTGACGGCCACAAGGCGATGCAGCTGCTGGGCCGCATCCAGGCGGGGCAGGCGATCACCACCGTCGACGCGCTGTACAAGGCGATGGTGCTCACCGAGCCCGAGACGCTCGAGGTCGCGGACCGCGCCGTCGAGCACTTCGACGAGCTCAGCGCCGTGCGCACCGAGATGCTCACCGCGAACCGGCAGGTCGAGGTGCTCCGCCCGATGCGGACCTTGCGCGAGCAGGCGGAGGCCGCGCAGCATTCGGTCGCGCTGCTGGACACCCTCGGGGTGCCCGACAACGGTGCAGGGGGCGAGTCCGCCGGCCCCACGGTGTTCGGTGCCTGGCGGGACGATCGCCGGCTGGCGTTGGTGCGCGCGGAGGAGGGCGCGAACAGGTCGGCGCACCGTGCCGCCGAGGAGCGTCGTACCGCCGCGGTCGCGCGGATCGCGTCGGCCGAGGCGGACCTCGAGGAGGTGCGGGCGTCCCTGCGCAGCCAGGGCGGCGACGCGATCGAGTCCACGGAGCGGGAGATCCGGCGTCGGACCGAGGCTCTGGAGGAGACCCGTACGGCTCGTGCCGGCCTGGAGACCCACCTCGGGGTCCTGCAGGAGCAGGTCGCCACGCGCCGGGACCTCGACCGGGTGCTGCGCCGCGCGCACGACCTGGTCGAGTCGCGCACGCGCCGGGCCGGGGAGCACGAGGAGGAGGTCTTCGCTGCCCGCCAGGCGGTGGCCGAGGCGGAGAAGCGTCTCGCGCGGCTCGAGCAGGAGCGCGCGTCGCTGTCCGGACGTCGCGGCAACATGCCGGCCGAGGACCACGCGGCGCGGCTCGCGCTGGCCGAGGCGGCCGGCCTCGAGGTCGACGAGCTGCCGTTCGTGGGCGAGCTGATCGAGGTGCGCGGCGAGTACGAGCCCTGGCGCGAGGCCGTCTCCGTCGCGCTCGGCGGGTTCGCCACCACGCTGCTCGTCGACGCACAGCGGCTGGCGGACTTCCGGGCAGCCATCGACGGGGTGCCGCTGCGCCGGCGCGTCCGGTTCGAGGGGGTGCCCACCGGGCTGCCGCTCGACGACGACGCCGACCCGTCGACCCTGCCCGGCCGGCTCGAGGTCAAGGCCGGCCCGTTCGGCGGCTGGCTCGCCCGACGCCTGGCCGAGCAGTTCGCCTACGTCTGCGTGGACGACCCCACCGAGCTGCGCGCCCACCGGCGGGCGCTCACGCGCACCGGCCAGATGTCCGACGGCGCCCGCGGCGCGCACGGCGGTGCGGGACGCGCGTCGGTGCTCGGGTTCTCGAACACCCGCCGGCGCACGCGCATCGAGCACGACGTCGATGACGCTCGGGCGGCGCTGCGCGACGCCGGTGCCGCGCTGGAGGGGGCTCGGCTGCGGCAGGCGGCGCACACCGACGAGTTCGTGGCGGCCAGCCAGGTCCTCCGCCTGTCCTGGGAGGACGTCGACGTCGCCGGCGCCGAGCAGGCGGTGGCCGACCGCACCGAACGGCTCGCGGCGCTGCGCGACGGATCCGACGCGGTGCGAGGCCTCGCCGAGGACGAGCAGCGCCTACGCTCCCGCCTCACGGAGCTCTACCGTGAGCGAGCCGACGCCGAGAACCGGGTGCGCGAGCTGGGTGAGCAGTGGGCGGCCATCACCGACCTCGTGGACCGGGTGACCGACTCGGTCGACCAGGCCGAGCGCGCGGACGTGGCGCCGTCGTCAGTTCAGCGCGACCGCCTGGACGCGGCGCTGGCCGCGGTGGCGCCGTCGGACCCGGAGACGCTGTCGCTCGCCGCGCTCGAGCAGGCGACCGCCGGCGTCGTGCGCGAGCTCGTGCGCGACCGCGACGAGGCGCTCGAGGCGGGTCGCTCCGCACGGGCGGCGCTGCGCAACGTGTTCGAGCGGTTCTGCGACGCGTGGCCCAACCCCAACCTGGGCACGGACCCCGACGAGTCCTACGACGACTTCGCACGGATCCTCGACGAGATCGAGGAGCAGCGCCTCTACCAGCTCACCGAGCGCTGGTCGCGCACGTTGGGTCGGCTCAGCGGGCACGACCTGACGTTGCTCGGCAACGTGATGAACCGGTCGGTCGCGGAGATCCGCGAGCGGATGGAACCCGTCAACGCGATCCTGGCCACGCTGCCGTTCCGCGACGACACCCACCGCCTGCGCATCACCGCCCAGGTGACCGAGGCGCGCGACGTGGCCTCGTTCCGCCGGCAGCTGCGCGACCTGGCCGGCGACCCGGGCGAGCAGACGCCCGCGGAGCGCCAGCGGAGGTACGAGCGCATGGCGCGCCTCGTCGATCGGATCCGGCCCGACTCGCCGGAGCGGCGCCGACTGGTGGACGTCCGTGAGCACGTGCGCATCAGCGCCGAGTGCGTGGACCTCGCAGGACACCACGTGAGCGTCTACGACCACATCGCCGGCAAGTCCGGAGGGGAGTCGCAGGAGCTCGTGGCGTTCATCGTCGGGGCGGCGCTGCGCTACCAGCTCGGTGACGCCGATGCCGAGCGCCCGCGGTACGCGCCGGTGTTCCTCGACGAGGCGTTCATCAAGGCCGACGCGCGGTTCGCCGGGCGAGCTGTGGGCGCGTGGCGCGGACTGGGCTTCCAGCTCGTGATCGGTGCGCCGCTGGACAAGGTCAGCGCGCTCGAGCCGCACGTCGACGTCGTGCTGCAGGCCGTCAAGGACGCTGCGGGGCGCTCACGGCTGGTGACGCTCGTCGGGACATGAGCGTTCGATGTCCGGTCAAGGGTGAAAAGACGGACATGATTGGTATCCCGGAACGATGGTTGCTAGCGTCCTCCCGCGTACAGCATCACAGGCGGAGGGGACGGCCATGAACACAGCTACCGATGGGGCTCAGCCGCCGGCACTGGTGCTCGAAGCGTCGACCGCCGCCCCGCGCGTCACCGACGACCAGGCCGTCGCGACGATCGCTCAGAACGCCGAGGTCGTCGAGCACCGGTCCGAGGCCGACCGTCGGGCTCAGGTGATCGTGGGCGAGCTCTCCGCGCTCGACCCGAAGTCGCCCGACTTCACGGCCAAGGTCACCGCCATCAGCTCCCTCGGCGAGCGGGAGATCCGCAGTTCTGGTCAGGCATCGAACCGCATGCTCGAGCGGCCGGCCGCTCAGGCTTCTGCCACGAGCCCGCAGGGCAAGGTCGGGCAGACCCTGGTCGAGCTGCGCAGCACGGTGACCGAGCTCGACCCCTCGCGTGCGGACCTGACCGGGGTGAAGAAGGTCCTCAAGTGGCTGCCGGGCGGCCAGAAGATCGACCGCTACT
Source organism: uncultured Isoptericola sp. (assembly GCA_947497265.1). Lineage (GTDB taxonomy): Bacteria > Actinomycetota > Actinomycetes > Actinomycetales > Cellulomonadaceae > Isoptericola > Isoptericola rhizosphaerae. Next base: position 590,990 of record CANMFP010000002.1, on the reverse strand, counting down.
TCGCCAAGTACCAGTCGGCGCAGTCCCACATCGACGCGATCATCCGATCGCTCGCCTCTGGTCAGGACGAGCTCCGCAAGGACAACGCCGCCATCGAGGTCGAGCGTTCTCGCATGTGGGAGACGATGAACAAGCTCGGCGAGGTCAAGGCCGAGCTGGACGCTCTCGACACGGTCCTGACCGACCGGATCGCGCACCTCGAGCACGCGGGGGACACGGAGGCCGCCGAGGCGCTCCGGTCCGACGTGTTGTTCGCCGTGCGTCAGCGCAACCAGGACGTCATGACCCAGATGACCGTCTCGGTGCAGGGCTACCTGGCCATGGACCTCATCCGGAAGAACAACCTCGAGCTGATCCGCGGGGTCGACCGGGCGCAGAACACCACGATCGCGGCGTTGCGGACCGCGGTCATCGTGTCCCAGGCGCTGGGCCAGCAGAAGCTCGTGCTGGACCAGGTCAACGCGCTGAACTCGACCACGAGCAGCCTCATCGAGTCCACTTCGGTGCAGCTGCGGCAGCAGGGTGCTGCGATCCAGCAGCAGGCCGCCGAGAGCACCCTCGAAGTGGAGAAGCTGAAGGCCGCCTTCGACAACGTGTTCGCCACCATGGACGCAATCGACACCTTCCGTTCGCAGGCCACAGAGTCGATGGCGAGCACGATCACCCAACTCGAGGAGCAGGTGGCACGCGCGCAGCCGTACGTCGACCGCGCTCAGCGCTCGATCGACGGATGAGCACTGCGGATCCCGCAGCCTCCGCCGAGTCCCCTGGCGTCGTCGGACGGCTCCTCTCCCGGTGGCGGTTCCGTGTCGCCGACCCCGTCGTGCAACGGCTGGAGGAGACCGTCCGCGCGGACGACGACCCGGTGGTGCTGATGCAGCGGGTGGGCACGGTCGAGCAGGAGATCGACCGGCTCGGCGGTGTTCTCCCGCCCCAGGCGACGGTGCTGGCACGCCTCGTGACCGACGGTGCGCGAGAGATCTTGCGGCCTGCGCTGCAGGGTGGACTGGACATCCAGGGGCGCATCGGACTCGACGCCCTCCTGCGTGACTATCTGCCCACCACGCTGACGCGGTACGTAGGCGCTCGCCGGGCCGGCGCGACCGATGCCGTGGACCGGGACCTCGTCGAGCAGCTCGAAGCGATGCGGTCCTTCGTCCAGGAGACCCTCGTCGCAGCGCGCGAGGACGACGTGCTGGCGCACGAGGTGCAGGGCGCGTTCCTGCGCACCAAGTTCGCCGGGAGCGACCTGTGACGGCCGGGCTCATGCGGGGCGCGAACGTCGCCCTGACCCGGGAGGTGCCGGGGCTGGAGCAGGTCGTCGTCGGCATCTCGTGGGACCCCAGCACCGACCCCGCGCTCGCCGACAACCTCCGGCTGGCGGCGATCCTCTGCAGCGGAGACGGTGTCGCGCGGTCCGCCGAAGATCTCGTCTACTTCAACCAGCTCGTGTCGTCGGACCGCTCGGTCGCGGTGGCCGACGCGGCGAGCGAGGTCGACGTCGAACAGATCGAGGTCGACCTCCCGGCGGTCCCGGCCGAGGTGGGGCGGATCGCCTTCATCCTGCACGTCAACGAGGGCAGCCCCAAGCGCCGGGCACTGAACCAGCTGCGCTCGTGCGTCGTCCAGGTCTCCGATGGATCGAGCGGAGACGTGCTCGTGCGCTCCGTCGACCTCACCGACGACCTGAGCAACGAGAGCGCCCTGGTGATCGGCGAGCTCTACCGGCACCGCGACGACTGGAAGTTCCGCGTCGTCGGCCAGGGACACGCCTCGGGTCTCGTCGGCCTGGCCCGCCAGTTCGAGCTGCCGTTGTGACGGAAGCATCCGGGGCGACGGCGGCCGCTGCCCCGCCGCGCCCAGACCTCGCCTTCATGAGACGTCGTCGGCCCCCGGCGCCGCAGCGTCGTTCGTCGCCTGTCGGTCCGGCGCCGACACCTCCAGCGCTGGGCGGTTCGTCATCGGCCAGCGTGTCGTCGGCCAGCGCGTCGTCGGCCGGCGCGGTCCGCCGGTCGCGGGCAGCGCTGCCGGCGGAACCGACAGGAATCCCCCGGCTCGGGGCCGGTGAACGCCGCCGGCTGACCGACGTCGAACCAGTGGTGATGCTGGGGCGCGCCGCGAGCGGCATCGGCGCACTGAGCTGCCGGGTGCTCGCACCCACGCCGGCAGACCTCGTCGTGGCCTACCAGGCACGCGGGATGCAAGGGGTGCTGACGGGTGCCGATCGCCACGGTCCGGATGCGGAGCACCCACGCTTCTGGCGCCGAGACGACGGTGTTCACGTCGATCTGGGCCATGTCGACGAGATCTCCCGGTTCGCGGTCGTCGCCCGCAGTTCCGGGGGAACCCTGGTCGTCACGACAGCGACCGGCGCGCGGATCGACCTCGATCTCCCCGACGACGGGCGCTCCGTGGCACTCACGGGTCACGTCGTCCTCGGCTGCCTGGTCCTGCGTGCCGAAGGCCGGTCCGTCACCGGAACGCTCCGCGACGCCACGGAGGCCTACGGCTACGACGACGTCACCTGGGCGTCGCCGGACCGACCCCTCTCCCCGAGCCACCCGCACCCGCACGAAGGGAACCTCTGATGACAGTCAACCTCTCCAAGGGTGGGAACATCTCGCTCGAGAAAGTCGCGCCCGGTATGGTCCACGCCTGCGTGGGCCTGGGGTGGGACCCGCGCACCACCGACGGGTCCCCTTTCGACCTCGATGCCTCGGCGATCCTCCTGGACGCGACCGGGAAGGCGATCTCCGACCAGCACTTCGTCTTCTACAACAATCTCAAAGACCCGAGCGGAGCCGTCCTCCACCAGGGTGACAACCTGACGGGCGTCGGCGACGGTGACGACGAGACCATCAACGTGGAGCTCACCGCGCTCGAACCGGCCGTGGAGCGGATCGTCTTTCTCGCCAGCATCCACGACGCGGCGGGGCGGCGGCAGAACTTCGGCCAGGTCGCTGACGCGTACATCCGGGTCTACGACCGCGACGACCCGACGAACGACGCCAAGGTCGTCCGCTTCGACCTCGGCGAGGACGCCTCGACCGAGACGGCGCTCGTGTTCGGTGAGCTGTACCAGCGCGGCGGCGACTGGAAGTTCCGCGCCATCGGACAGGGATACACGTCGGGACTCGCCGGCGTCATCGCCGACTACGGCTTGAACGCCGGCTGAGAAGGGATACGACGATGACCATCAACCTCAGCAAGGGCGGCAACATCTCGCTCGCCAAGGTCAGCCCCGGGCTGACGCGCGCCTCGGTCGGGCTCGGGTGGAACCCCCGTACCACCGACGGAGCGCCCTTCGACCTCGACGCCTCCGCCGTCGTCGTCGACACGAGCGGCAAGGCGTTGTCGGACGCCCACTTCGTCTTCTACAACAACACGAAGGACCCCAGCGGTGCGGTCGTTCATCTCGGAGACAACCGCACCGGCGACGGCGACGGCGACGACGAGACGTTGACCGTCGCACTCGGGGCGTTGCCGGCCGAGGCGGACCGTGTCGTGTTCGTCGCGTCCATCGACCAGGCCGACACCCGGCGCCAGACGTTCGGCCAGGTGTCGGATGCCTACATCCGCGTGTTCGACGCTGACGACTCCGCGTCCATCGCGGCCGACGCGCGGTTCGACCTCGGGGAGGACGCCTCGACCGAGACCGCCCTGATCTTCGGCGAGCTGTACCGGCACGGCAGCGACTGGAAGTTCCGTGCCGTCGGGCAGGGCTTCAGCAGCGGACTGGCCGGCGTCCTGACCGAGTTCGGCCTCCTTGCCGGCTGACGGCACCACTCGAAGAAAGAGAACCATGCACACGCTCCGCCACTTCAAGTGGGACCTGCTCGCGCTGACCGCGGCGCTGGTCATCGCGTACTTCTATCAGGGCTGGGGAGCGGTCTGGCTGGCCGCCATCCTCATCGTGGTCGAGATCGTCTTCTCGTTCGACAACGCTGCGGTGAATGCCAAGTACCTCGCGCGCATGAACGCGTTCTGGCAGCGGATGTTCCTGACCGTCGGCATCCTCATCGCCGTGTTCGGCATGCGGCTGGTCTTCCCGTTCGTCATCGTTTGCGTGACGGGACAGGTGTCGCCCGCCGAGGCGGTCCGCCTCGCGATGGAGAAGGGGGACCCGCACGAGCCAGGAACCTACGGCTTCCTCCTCGAGCAGGCTCACCCGAGCATCGCTGCGTTCGGTGGCATGTTCCTGCTGCTGCTCTTCCTGAACTTCGTCCTCGACCCGGAGCGAGAGTCGACGTGGCTCTCGTGGGTGGAGAAGCCGCTCCTTCGCATGGGCCGTCTCGACCAGCTCCCGACCGTGGTGGCCGGCGTCGCGCTCCTGCTCGCCTCCGAGTTCCTGGTCGACGCCGACGTGCGCTCCACCGTCCTGTTCTCGGGTCTGCTCGGCATCGTGCTCTACATCGGGGTCAACGGGCTGGCCGCCGCGATGGAGGAGCAGGAAGCGGCCAAGGAGGAGGAGCTCGCGGCCGGGTCGGGGGGTGCGGGCTCCCAGGTGCTACTGGCAGGCAAGGCGGCCTTCTCCCTCTTCCTTTTCCTAGAGGTCCTCGACGCGACGTTCTCGTTCGACGGCGTGATCGGTGCCTTCGCCATCACGCCCGACCCGATCATCATCGCGCTGGGGCTGGGTATCGGGGCGCTCTTCGTGCGGTCAATGACCGTCTACCTGGTGCGCAACGGGACCATGGCCGAGTACCGATACCTGGAGCACGGTGCGCACTGGGCGATCGGTGCGCTGGCCATCCTGCTCGTGCTGACGCTCGCCGTCGACATCCCCGAGATCGTCATCGGCCTCAGCGGGATCGCCTTCATCGCGGCCGCGTGGACCTCGTCGGTCGTGGCCAACCGGAGGGACGCCGCCGCGATGGCGGCGGGGGAGGCGTCCGAGGGGGGCGAGACCGAGCTCGCCTCGGTCGGCACCAGCGAGCACGGCGCCTGACCTGCACTGATCCACGGCCTGGCACGTCGTGCCGTCGACCATCACACTCGAAAGGAACCTCACGAGATGAGCATCTCCCTGGCCAAGGGCCAGTCCATCGACCTGGCCAAGACATCCGGCGCCGCGCTGACGAAGGTCCGCATGGGACTGGGTTGGGACGTCAAGCTGGTCGAGAAGCGATCGATCTTCGGTCGGACCAGGACGGTCGAGAAGGCGATCGACCTGGACGCCTCCGCCCTCCTGATCGGCAGGGGCAAGGTGGGCGAGACCATCTACTTCGGGCACCTGCGTTCGAAGGACGGCTCGATCGTCCACACCGGGGACAACCTCACAGGAAAGGGCGACGGCGACGACGAGTCGATCGTCGTCGACCTGCCCCAGGTCTCGTCGTGGGTGGAGCACATCGTCTTCACCGTGAACTCCTACAGCGGTGACACGTTCGCCGACATCGACAACGCCTCGGTCCGGGTCGTGGACAGCACCGACCGCGACGCCGAGCTCGGTCGGTTCACGCTGACCGGCTCCGGCCCGCACACCGCCCTCGTCATGGCGAAGGTCTCCCGGACGCCGGCGGGCTGGACGTTCACCGCGATCGGCCGCCCCGGGAACGGCAGGACGGCGCAACAGCTCGCCCCTCTCGCGCTCGAGTGCCTGTGACCTCTGTGGCTTCTGGGGCGTCGGTCGCCGCTGACGACCGACGCCCCGATCTCGGGTGGGGTCGGCCCGAGGCACCGCGCGCCGCCAGCTTCGACGTCTGGCTCACGCTGATCCGCAGCAACCCGCGGTTCAAGGCAGAGCGCAACGACCTGATCCGCGCCGCGATCGCGCCCGACGCCGATCGTGCGCGCTTCGCGGACGCTCTTCGCCAGGCCGATGTCGACGCCGACCGTCGCGCCGAGACGACGGGCCGGGACCATGACATGGGCGATCGGCTGAACCTCACACTCGGGGTCCTCGGACGCGGGCCGACGGATCTCGACGCGAGCGTGGTCGAGGAGCTCCGAGCCCGCCAGCACGACCTGGCACTGGAGCTGCTTCCGGAACCGTTGGACCCGTCGCTCCCCGGGCTCCTCGACGAGCTCGCCACCGTGGTGCCGCTCGCCATCACCTCGAACACCGGCATGCTCCCGGCCGGCACGATGCAGGCCCTGCTCGCCGAGATCGGGCTCCTCGAGCCCTTCGTCGTCCGTACGTTCTCCGACGAGGTCGGCGCGGCCAAGCCCGACCCGACGATCTTCGCGGCCACCCTCGCGGGGCTCCAGGCATACGTCGCGGGACTCGCGCCCGGGGACGTCGTCCACGTGGGCGACAACCCGCACGCCGACGTGGCGGGCGCCCAGGACGCCGGCATGATCCCGGCGCATGTCGACGCGACGTACGGCACCGATCGTGTGGTCTCGTCCATGCTCGCCAGGCTGGACCAGAGGTGCCCGGGATGAGCGTCGACGTCGTCGGAGCGGTCTCGGCGACCCGGGTCGCGGCCTATCGACTCACCACCCCGGCGGACCTGACGTGCACCGGACCCGGGTCGCTCGACCTGTCCGACTACTCGTCGATGAAACACGGCGACGTCGGCGCCGCGCGCAGGCTCGCGGTCCCCGTCGCTCGTGCGCTCGTCGAGCAGGCTCCCGCACTGATCACGGACCCCGCTGAGCCGATCCTTCCGGTCGCCTACAAGGCGGTCCGACCGGCGTGCTGGCTCCTGGCGCGAGCGGTGCTCGCCCACCTCGATGCCGCTCGCGCCGCGGCAGGCCTCGGTCCTGGCCGGCTCGTCCGGGTCGCCAAGGACGCCGTGACGGTGACGGACTACGCCACGGCGTCCGCCGTGGACCGCGCCGCCGAGCTGGAGGGCATCGGGTTCCGGCTCGAGGACGATCTCGACGGTGCACAGGTCGTCGTGGTCGACGACGTCCGCGTCACGGGAAGCTCCGAGACGACGATCCTGGCGGCGCTGGCCGGCGCGCGGCCGTCTGCCGTCGCGCTGGCCTACGTCGCCGTCGTCGAGGGTGCGTTGGCGCGCGATCCCGCGGTCGAGGCCCGGCTCAACCAGCACACGGTCCGAACGTGCGCCGACATGGCGGGCGCCGTACGGCGGAGGGAATTCATGCTGACCATCCGCTTCCTCAAGCAGCTGCTCCAGACGACGCCGGCCGACCGAGAGGCGTTCCTCGACGTGTGCCCGGGCGAGCTCGTGCAGGAGATCGTGGACGGCGTCGTCGCGACGGGCGACGAGTTCCGTGCCCGGCACGCGGAGGCGCTCGCCCACGTCGTCGACCGCACCGGTACGACGTGATGGGTCGGTACGCCGTGTCCCGTCTCGAGCGGACACGGGGCGCCGGGCTGCGCCTCGTCGGCCGGTCGGGCGACCTGTCCCTCGCCGAGTACAGTCGGTTCAAGCACGGCGACGGCGCGATCTCCCTGAAGTACGGCGCGTTGATGGCGGAGGTCGTGCTGAGGGAGGCGGATGTCGAGTCGCGCCCCAGGATCGTCGTCACGTCGTCAGGGTTCAGCCTGGCAGCTCCGGCGTCCTGGTCCCTCGTCAGGCCCTTCGTCGACACGCTCGGCGCCGGTCTCGGTCCCGACGTCGCGGTGTCCGCAGTCAAGGTGCATCGCCATCGGCCGACCGACGGGGACTACGCCACCATGGGGACCGCCGATCGACGGGCCGCCATGGCAGGAGCGCTCGACGCCAGCACGATCGTCCCGCAGGTTGCCGGGACGACCGTCATCGTGCTCGACGACGTCTCGGTCACGGGGCTTCACGAGCAGTCGATGGAGACGGTGCTCGTCCAGGCAGGGGCAACGAGTGTCCACCACGTGCTGGTGGTGGACGCCACGGCGTTCCGGCGCCGGCCCGAGGTGGAGTCAGAGCTCAACCGGCAGGAGGTCCGCACCTCCTGGGACGTGCTCCGCCTGGCCGTCCGGCCGGAGTTCGTGCCCAACGCCCGGGTGGCACGTCTGGCGCTGGCGCTGCCGAGCGACGAGCTGCGCGCGCTGGTCGACGCGCTCCCGCAGCACATCGTGCGATGGCTGATCGAGGTTGCGCTCGCCGACCCGCTGGCCGACCTGCCCCGGTTCGCTGCGGGTGCCTCGATGCTGCGGGCGATGGTCCCTCAGGTGGCCTGACGGCGGACACGAGATGATGGCACCCGCGCCCGTGCAGCCGTCGGGCACGAGGCGTTTCGGGGTCGGCTCTGTGTCATCCGGCGACACGGCCCGGGCGCCGTGGGTAATGTCGAGACCGTGACCGAATCGACCCCCCTGATCGCCACGCCGGAGCACACCGTCGAGGGCTTCGTCCGCGAGTACCTGCGCGAGCTCAACTTCGCGCAGGGCACCATCCTGCAGCGGGCGAGCGTCAACGACCAGTACCTCGCCCTGGCACGCACAGTGCGCCACTACCTCATGGCCCGGTGGATCACCACCACGACCGAGCACTACCGCCGCCAGCCCAAGGCCGTGGCCTACCTGTCGGCGGAGTTCCTGCTCGGCCGGCAGCTCGACAACGCGCTCGTCGCCGCCGACCTGGAGGAGATCGCCGCCGAGGCGCTCGCCTCGTTGGGCATCGACCTCGCCGTGCTGCGCGAGGCAGAGGTCGAGCCGGGCCTCGGCAACGGCGGCCTCGGCCGGCTGGCGGCCTGCTTCATCGACTCGCTGGCCACGATGTCCGTGCCCGCGATCGGCTACGGCATCCGCTACGAGTACGGGATCTTCCGCCAGACGTTCGTCGACGGCCGGCAGGTCGAGGAGCCGGACGACTGGCTGTCCGGCGGGTCGCCGTGGGAGTTCGCGCACCCTGAGCACGAGGTGACGGTCAGCTTCGGCGGGCGCACCGAGACGTACACCGAGGGCGAGGGCGAGACGGCGCGCGAGCGCACGCGCTGGGTGCCTGGCTGGCAGGTGCTCGGCGTGCCGTACAACTACATGGTCCCGGGCTACCGCAACGGGCAGGTCAACACGCTGCGACTGTGGAGCTCGCGCGCGACGCACGCCTTCGACCTGAAGATCTTCAACCACGGCGACTACGCCGACGCGGTGCGGGCGCGGACCTTCGCCGAGAACATCTCCAAGGTGCTCTACCCGGAGGACTCGACGCCGCAGGGCAAGGAGCTGCGGCTGCAGCAGCAGTACTTCTTCGTGGCGTGCTCGCTGCGGGACTTCATCGACCAGCTGCTGCCGGAGGACTTCGACCTGCACCGGCTGCCGGAGCGCATCTGCTTCCAGCTCAACGACACGCACCCCGTGATCGCGGTGCCCGAGCTGATGCGCATCCTCGTGGACGAGAACGGGTTCGACTGGGACGAGGCCTGGGAGGTCACGCAGGGCTGCTTCGCCTACACGTGCCACACGCTGCTCCCCGAGGCGCTGGAGGTGTGGCCCGTCGACCTGCTGGGGCGCCTGCTGCCGCGGCACCTGGAGATCATCTACCGCATCAACGACGAGTTCTTGGCCCGCGTGCGGGAGCACTCCGGCGACGACGAGCTGCTGGTGCGGCGGATGTCGATCATCGGGGAGCACCCCTCGCGGAGCGTGCGGATGGCCCACCTGGCCACCGTCGCCGCGACCAAGGTGAACGGCGTCGCGGAGCTGCACTCCCAGCTCCTGCGGGACAAGGTCCTGGCGGACTTCGCCCGGCTGTGGCCCGAGAAGTTCACCAACGTGACCAACGGCGTCACGCCGCGCCGGTTCGTCCGGCTGGCCAACCCTGGGCTGTCCGCACTGATCACCGAGGCCATCGGGGACGGCTGGGTGACCGACCTCGACCGGTTGCGCGAGCTCGAGCCGCTGGCCGACGACGCCGAGTTCCGTCGCCGCTTCCGCGAGGTCAAGGCGGCCGGCAAGGACCGGCTCGTCGAGCTCCTGGCGCGCCGGGACGGGATCGAGGTCGACTCGTCCACCATGCTCGACGTGATGGTCAAGCGCCTGCACGAGTACAAGCGTCAGACGCTGAAGATCCTGCACGTGATCAGCGTCTACGACCGGATCGTCTCGGGCGAGCTCGACGTCGACGACGTGGTGCCGCGCACCGTCGTCTTCGGCGCCAAGGCGGCGCCCGGGTACGTCATGGCCAAGGAGATCATCGCGCTGATCAACCACGTCGGAGCGGTGGTGGGTGCCCATCCCGAGGTCTCGAAGGTGCTGCGGGTCGCGTTCCCGGCGAACTACAACGTCACGGTCGCCGAGACGCTCATCCCGGCTGCGGACCTGTCCGAGCAGATCTCGCTGGCGGGCAAGGAGGCGTCCGGCACCGGGAACATGAAGTTCGCCCTCAACGGCGCGTTGACCGTCGGCACCGACGACGGCGCGAACGTCGAGATCCGCCAGCTCGTGGGGGACGACAACTTCTTCCTGTTCGGGCTCACCGAGCCCGAGGCCGCCGCGATGCAGGAGGCCGGGTACCGGCCGTCGTCGTACTACGAGTCGGACCCGCTGCTGCGCAGGGCGCTGGACCTCGTGGCGCACGGGGAGTTCTCCGGGGGCGACCGGTCGACCTTCGAGCCGGTGGTGTCCAACCTGCTGGGGGAGGACCGCTTCATGGTCCTGGCCGACTTCCGGTCCTACCTGGCCGCCCAGGAGCGGGTCGAGGAGGCCTATCGCGACCCGGACGCGTGGAGCCGATCCGCCGTGCTCAACGTGGCCCGCTCAGGATTCTTCTCCTCGGACCGCTCGATGCGGGACTACCTGGACCGCGTCTGGCACGCGGGCGTGCTGCCCTCGCCATGAGCCGCCGTCGTCGGGTGCCGATGGTTCCGGCACCCGACGACGATCGCTCCCCCTGTCAGGGACGTCGCCGGCGACCGTGGTCCGGACGGTGGTGTCGGGCACGCCCTGGTGCGTGCCTCCCTTCCTCCGGAACGACGGCGTTGCCGGCGGTGACGAGCGCCCGGCCGGTGTGCTCCCCGGCACCTCCGACGGCCCGGACCGCGGCGTGGGCGGCAGGCTTGGCGTCGTCGGGCATGTCGTGCACGCTAACGCGACTCGGCGTGATCCGCGCGCGCAGGAGTCGCCACGACCGCGAGCGCCGTGGTGCGCGGCGTGGGCCTGGCTACACTCGGCAGCGATGCCTGAATTTGTCGCCGTGCGCGTCGTGACCGACTCGACCGCCTGCCTGCCCGCGCCCGACGACGCGGCACATGCCGAGCTCTGGGAGGGGCTGGACCGCGGCCCGATGGTGGTTCCGCTGCGGGTCGTCACCGAGGACGGGACGTTGCGCGAGGGTGTGGACGTCAGCCCGCAGGACGTGGCCGCACGCATCAGCGGTGGCGAGCGCCTGACGACGTCGCAGCCCTCGACGGTCGAGCTCTCCGACGCCTACCGCGCGGCCGCCGCCGACGGTGCCCGCTCGGTGGTCTCCGTGCACCTGTCGGGCGAGCTGTCGGGGACCTTCGCGTCGGCGGAGCGTGCCGGGCACCGGGCGATGATCCCGGTGCGCGCCGTCGACTCGAGGACCGCGGCGATGGCCCTCGGGTTCGCGGCGGTCGAGGCGACCCGGTGCGCCGCCGCGGGTTGTGACACCGAGCACGTCGCGCGGCGTGCCGCGGAGGTCGCCGGTTCGGCCGAGGCGGTGTTCCTGGTGGACTCCCTGGACCACCTGCGCCGCGGTGGGCGGCTCTCGGCCCCCGCGGCGGCACTGGGCACGGCGCTCGGAGTCCGGCCGATCCTCGGGGTGCGGGACGGCCGCGTCGAGCTGGTGCAGCGGGTGCGCACCCGCCGGGCCGCCGTCGCGCGCCTCGTGGCGATCGCGGTCGAGCGTGCGCGCCGGGCCACCCGGCCGGCCGTCGCGGTGCATCATCTCGGCGCTCCGGAGCGTGCCGCTGAGGTGGCCGAGGAGCTGGCCGACCGGCTGGGCCTGCGGCCCGTCGTCACGCCGGTCAGCGCCGTGCTGGGGGCGCACGTCGGGCCGGGGGCGCTGGCGGTGATGGTCGTCGACCGCGGCGGGCACGTCCACGACCTCGAGCCGGGCGGTCCCTGGTAGGCCCGAGCGCCAGAGGCCACCCCCGGGCGGGGACGTCCACAGATCAGCGGTCGACGGCGGCACGACGGTCGACGAGGTCCTTAGCGTCGCGTCGTGACCACCTCCGCCACGCCGCGCACCCCCGACGCCGCCGCACGACTCGATGCTTTGCGAGCAGCCCTCGACGAGACGGTCGCGGAACCGTCCGCACCCGTGGCAGCACCCCTGCCGGGAACGGATGCACGCATGGCGCCCGACGTGCCGGACCCCGAGCTGGTCGAGCGCCTGCGATCCCGCCGGTCGGCCGGGCACGTGGCCGCCGCGTACAGCGCGGCGCACGGCCACCCGGTGACGGCGGACGACGGCGGGGTGCGTCGCCGCTGGGCGCTGTCCGGTCCGGTCGCCGTCGCCGTCTGCGGTGTGACCCTGGCCCTGGCGCTGACCGTCGCAGCGCTCGCCTACCTCTCCGGCGCGAGCAGCGAGGACCTGGGGGTCGCCGTCGGTGGACCGGAGGCGGGGCCCGCGGAGGAGGAGGCGGTGACGGACCTGCTCGCCCCGCAGCCCGGCGTCGTGGACGGGTCGGCGAGCCCGGCGCCGGCTGCGGCGTCCGCGACGGCGCCGGCGGCCGTCGTCGTCCACGTGACCGGCGAGGTCGCCGAACCCGGCCTGGTCGACCTGCCGGCCGGAGCCCGGGTGGCCGACGCGGTGGAGGGCGCGGGCGGGGCCGGCGACGACGCCGACCTGGCGGCGCTCAACCTCGCCCGGGCCGTCGTCGACGGCGAGCAGGTCCACGTCCCCGCGCCGGGGGAGGACCCGCCCGCCGTGCCGGCACCCGTCCCGGAAGGCTCGACGGACGGCACGGCGGACGGTGCGGGCGGCGCACCCGTGGCGCTGAACACCGCCGGGGCGGAGGCACTGACCTCCCTTCCCGGTGTGGGACCGGTGATCGCCGAGCGCATCGTGGCCTGGCGCGACGAGCACGGCCCCTTCACGCGTGTCGAGGAGCTGACGGAGATCTCGGGGATCGGCCCCGCGCTGCTCGCGGACGTGCGCGACCTCGTCGTGCTGTGACGTCGGACCTGCGGCTCGCCCCGACGGCACTCGTCGTCTGGGTCGCGGCGTGGTGCCTCACCGGGACCGTCGAGCCCGGTGCGGACGACGGCGGTGACACCGGCAGGGGTGCCGTGCTCGCCGTCGCGCTCCTCGCCGCGGCGGTCGCGCTCGGGTGTCTCGTCGCCGTGCGCCGGTCCCGGCGGCCTGCCATCGGCCACCTCCTGCTGGCCGGCGTGTGCCTGGTCGCGCTCTGCGTCTCGGTGCACACCCAGGTCGCGGCGCGTGCCCCGTTGCCGGAGCTTGCCGGTGCCGGTGCCGTCGCGACCCTGCGCGGCACGGTCGTCTCCGAGCCGCGGCCGGCGACGTTCGGTGCCGGGACCCGCTGGGAGGTCGCCGTGACACAGGTGTGGGCCCGCGGCACGGGGTCGGCGGCGCGGGGGCACGTCGAGGTCACGGCGCCCGGTCCTCCGCCGCGCTACGGGGCCACGGTCGTCGCCGACGTGCGTCTCGGCCCGCCGGGCATCGGTGCGGGGACGGTCGCGTCCGCGGCCGCGACAGCGGTACGCACCACCACCCCGCCCGGTGCCGTGCTGCGAGCGACGACGATCCTGCGCGAGGAGCTCCTGGAGGTCACCGACGGGCTGTCGCCGCAGGCCCGCGGACTGGTGCCGGGCGCTGCGGTGGGAGACACCACCCGGCTCCCCGACGACCTGGACGAGGCCATGCGGGCCACCGGGCTGACGCACGTCACCGCCGTCTCCGGCAGCCACTTCACGATCGTCGTGGCAGCGCTCACCGTCGCCTGCGTGCTCCTGCGGGTACCCCGCGCCGCACGCGTCGTGCTCCTGGTTCTCGGTGCGGCAGGCTTCGTGGTGCTGGTCCGTCCCGAGCCCAGCGTGCTCCGGGCGGCCTGGACCTGCGCCGTCGCGCTGCTCGCCCTGGCGCTCGGGCGTCCCGCTGCCGGGCCGCCCGCGCTCGCGGTGGCCTCGACGGTGCTGCTCCTCGTCGACCCGTGGATGTCACGGTCGTTCGGGTTCGCGCTGTCGTGCGCCGCGACCGCCGGCATCATCCTGCTCACCGGGCCGGTCGTCCGACGGCTCGCGCCGTGGTGCGGGCGAGCCCTCGCCTTCGCCGTCGGTGTGCCGCTCGCCGCGCAGGCCGCGTGCGGGCCCGTGCTGGTCCTCCTCGACCCTGCGCTTCCCGCGACGGCAGTGCCCGCCAACCTCCTGGCGGCACCGGCGCTCGTACCCGCCACGGTGCTGGGGCTGGTGGCCACGCTCCTGGCGCCCTGGGCACCGGCGACGGCGGGCGTGGTGGCGTGGTTCGCGGGGATGGCGACCGCGTGGATCGCGGCGGTCGCCCGGTTCTTCGCCGGGCTGCCCGGGGCGAGCCTGCCGTGGCCGGGCGGGGTCGGTGGTGCCCTCCTGCTCGCAGCGGCCACGACGGCGGTGCTGTGGGTCCTGCTGCGCAGGCCGCCGGGCCGGGGGTGGCGGCGCCCACCCCACGAGCTCCTGGCGGAGGCGGTGCGCCACGTCGCCCGGGGCTCGCGCCGTCTCGACCGGCGCCCGGGACGCCGGGTCCGCGGCGTGCTGTGCGTGGGCCTCCTCGTCACGGGCGCGCTGCTGGTCGGACTGGTGGTACCACGGCTCGTCCCCGGCGGCCCCGGTGAGGCGCCGGACGACTGGCAGGTGGTGGCCTGCGACGTCGGCCAGGGCGACACCCTGGTGGTGCGCAGCGGCGCACGCGCCGGTGTCGTCGTCGACGTCGGCCCACCGGGCGATGCCGCCGCACGGTGCCTCGGGCGGCTGGGGGTGGAGCGGATCGACCTGCTCGTCCTGAGCCACTTCCACACCGACCACGTCGGCGGGCTGGACGCCGTGCTCGCCGGACGCAGCGTGCGCGCCGCCGTCGTCTCACCGCTCGACGAACCGGCGGCGCCGGCACGGCGCGCCCGGCGTGCGCTCGCCGACGCCGGCGTGCCCGTCGTGGTCGGCAGCCTCGAGCAGCAGGGGGTCGCGGGCACGGTGGCATGGCGGGTGCTGGCGCCCGAGGCGTCGTCCGCGAGCGGCGCGGGCGGGGCGAACGACGCGAGCGTGGTGCTGACACTGCGGACCGCCGGCGGCATCGATGTCGTCACGCTCGGCGACCTGGAGCAGCCGGGCCAGGAACGGCTGGTGCGGCTGCTGGAGGCGTCCGGACTCCCGGAGGAGCCGGTCGAGGTGCTCAAGATGGCCCACCACGGCTCGGCGTCGCAGTCCGCGGAGCTCGCGCGGCTGCTGGCGCCGCGCGTGACGCTGGTGCCCGTCGGGGAGAACGACTACGGCCACCCCACGCAGGCGGCGCTCGCGATGTACACCTCGGTGGGCTCGCGCCTCGTGCGCACGGACGAGTGCGGTACGTCGGCGCTCGCGGTGCGCGAGGGCGGCCTGGTGCTCACCTGCGCGAGGGGCGGATGACATCGGTGGCGCCGACAGCGCCGACGCCACCGTGGTGCCAGGTGAGCCGCCGGGGGAACGGCTCGCACCGTCTCGGGCGCGGCGTCTCGAACCCCGCACCCGATCTGGCTCCATCCTGCGCCGCCGGGTGGGCTCAGCGCGTCTGTCGTTCGACGTATTCTTCGAGCACCCATCGAGCCACCTGGACACGCGAGCCGACGCCCAGCTTGGTGCGGATCCGCTCGACGTGCGTCCGAGCCGTGCCGGGGGAGATGACGAGGCGCTCGGCGATCTGCGGGTTCGTGAGGCCCTCGGCCACGAGCTCGGCCACCTCGAGCTCGCGCGGGGTGAGGACGGCCGCGCCACGCCTGAGGGTCGTCGTGCGACGGCCCAGCGCCACCACCTCCGCGATCGAGAGCGCCGGTTGACCGCCCATCGTCTCGGTGTCCCCAGGCTCGGCGGAGCCGATGCGGCGACGCATCTCCGCCGCGGCGCGGTGGCAGTCGCTCGCGTCCCGCACCCTACCGGTGGCCCCCAGGACGAGCGCCAGCTCGTCGACCAGGGGAGCGGCCTCGGCGAGCGCGTGGTACGGCGCCAGGTCGTCGAGCCCTTCGAGCAGGAGCGTCGCGGCCGCACCGAAGTCGCCGCGGCGTCGAGCCAGGACCCCGAGGTGCCCGCGGACGCGGCCCGCCAGCCAGACCGGAGGGTGGACCGCGAAGATCTCCCGGGCCTCCTCCAGCAGCGGTTCCGCGACGGCGTCCTCGCCGGCCTCGAGCTCGATCCCGCCCAGGTTGGCGCACCAGAGAGCGTGCAGGCGGGGGTCCGTCTGCGGGTCGTACAGCTCCCGCACCTGCCGGTATGCGTCGCGGGCGTCGTCGAACCGCCCCTGGGCGGCCGCGACGTCTCCGCTGACCCCCAGGGCGAAGGGCAGCCAGGAGGCCGGCTCACCGCGACGACGGATCTTCTCGAGGGCGTCGCGCGCGTGCTCGGCCGCGTCGTCGAGGAGGCCGAGGATGCGCTCCTGGTCCGCGAGCATGTACTCCAGGACGGCACGCCCGGCGCCGTCGAGGACGGCGATGGCGGCCTTGCTGCGATCCAGCCCGAACCGGATCCGACCCGTCACCCGCCAGAAGCGGATCGTGCCGGTGAGCAGACCGACCAGGGTGGGGGCGTCGCGGCAGGCGATGGCGCTGTCGATGGCCGCGACGATGTCGTCGTGCAGCTCCTCGAGCTCGTGGATCTGCTCCGGGGAGAAGTAGCGGTCACGGTCGCGCTGTGCGGAGATCCGGGCCAGCACGGCCTGGCGGTGCGCGGCGGTCACCTCGACGCGAGCCGCGTCGTCCAGGCAGGCCCGGGCGTGCTCGCGGACGACGGCGAGCATGCGGTAGCGCGTCGTGGCACCGGTGGTGTCGACGGCCAGCAGCGAGTGGTCGACGAGCTCGGCGAGGCCCGCCACGACCTGTGCCGGCGAGGAGCCGGGCGGGCAGACCGCACCGGCCAGCGAGGCGTCGAAGCCACCCACGAACGTGCCGAGCCGCCGGTAGAGATCGGTGGTGTCGTCGGTCAGGAGCGCCAGGCTCCAGTCGAGCGAGGCGGTCATCGTGCGCTGGTGGGCGGTGCCGCCGCGCATCGCGGGCAGCCGCAATCGCTCGGCGAGGCCGGCGTCGAGCTCGGCCGGCGTCATGGTGCGCAGCTGCGTGGCGGCCAGGACGAGCGGCAGGGGGAGCCCGTCGAGCCGCCGGCACACGGAGAGCAGAGCGGCGCCCTCCGGTCCCCTCGGGTCCACCCGGGCTCCGACGGCGTTCGCCCGTGCGGCCAGCAGCCGTACCGCCGGGCCGGGCTCGCCGTCGTCGGTCAGCGGCAGCGGACCGAGGCCGAGCCGGCGTTCGCCCGGAACGTCCAGGGGACGCCGGCTCGTCGCGACGATCGTCAGCTCGGGGCACGCCGCCGCGACCATGCCGACGAGGTGGGCCGCGGCGTCGAGGACGTGCTCGCAGTTGTCGAGGACGATCAGGGCGGGCCCGCTGCGCAGCTCCGCCGCGAGGACGTCGTGCGGGTCGCCCAGCGAGGAGCGCAGCCCGACCTCGTGCAGCACGTGCACCACGACGTCCTCGGACTGGTCGACGACCGTGAGGTCGACGAACCATCGACGCCCGAACTGACCGGCGAGCAGGTGACCGACCTCGACGGCGAGGGACGTCTTGCCGGACCCGCCGACGCCGGTGATGGTCACGACGGACTGGCTGGCCGCGTCGACGGCTTCCAGGACCGCCTGGACCTCGTGCTCGCGACCCAGCAGCCGCGTGCGGCGGGCGGCGAAGGTCGGCGCGGCGGCGAGGTAGCGGTCCACCGGATCATGCAACCACGTGCGCGGGGCGACAGCAGCGGAAGTCCACGCTGTGTCAGGCGCGCGCCGGCTTCCCGGCGTCAGGCCGTGAGAAGCCGGTGGAGCGTGTCGAACCGTTGGTCCCAGGTCCAGGCGCCCCGCACCCAGCCCGGCCCGTCGGCCCCCATGCGTCGGCACCGGGCCGGGTCCGCGAGCAGCTCGACCAGGCGGCGGGCGACGTCGTCCGGGTCGGTGCCGTCGACGACGAACCCGGTCCTGCCGTCGCGCACCGCGTCGGGGGCGCCACCGGAGCTGCCCACCACCACGGGCAGCCCGGCGGCCTGGGCCTCGAGGTAGACGATGCCCAGGCCCTCGACCTCGAGCCCGCCGCGCCGGCTGCGCGACGGCATTGCGAAGACGTCGGCCGCCGCGTAGAACGAGGGCATCGCCGTGTGCGGGTGCCCGCCGGCGAGCACCACGCGGTCAGCCAGGTCGCGGTCGTGGACGAGCCGGCGCAGGCGGTCGGCGTCCGGCCCGTCCCCGACGATCAGCAGCCGCGCGTCCGGCACGTCGCGCAGGACCGCCGGCAGGGCGCGGACGAGCGTGTCCTGCCCCTTGCGCTCCACCAGCCGGGCAGCGCACAGCACGACCGGCGCGTCCGGCGGGATCCCGTAGCGGGTGCGCACCTCCCGGCCCCCGGCCGGGTCGGCGCCGGCGAACGTCTCGGGGTCGACGCCGGGGGAGAGGCGGACGGCGCGCGCCGCGGCCTGCGGTCCGACGGCGGCCGCGAGCGTGTCGACCGTGCGGTCCGAGAGGTAGGTGAGGTGGTCCACGTCCCGGCCGATGCGTCGCAGCGCCGCGCGGGTGCCCGGGACCCGGGCCCACCACAGCTCGTGGCCGTGGGTGGTGGCGACGATGCGGCGCACGGAGGTGCGACGACGCAGCGCGGAAGCCATGAGCCCCAGCGGGGCCGCAGCGCCGAACCACACGCTGTCGCAGCCGTGCTCCTCGACGAGCCGCACCACCTGGCGGGTGCGCGCGGGGGTCGGCAGCAGCATGCGGGTGTCCGCGCGCACCACGGGGTAGGGCAGGGTGCGGTCGAACGCGTCCTGGCCGGGGGTGGCGGACGTGTGGACGACCACCTCGGCCGGGTCGAACCGGGAGGTCATCGCGTGGACGAACGTCTCGATACCGCCCTGACGCGGGGGGAAGTCGTTGGTGACGACGAGGGTCCGGGGCACCGGCCCAGGCTACCGGGGGCCGGCACGAGTGGGGAGGGGCGGCGGCGTGGGCACAGGATCGAATCCATTCGGGCACGGGTTCACGTGATCTGTCTCACGCGCTAGGCTCGGGGCGTCCAAAGATGGAAGCGCTCTCACAGAGGAGACAGCGTGAGACCAAGACAGCAACGACGCCGTCCGGTCGTGGCCGCCGCAGCAGCACTCGCCCTCGCCGCCACCCTGGTACCGATCGGTGCCCAGGCCGAGGACGCCCCCAACCTCGTCGCCAACGGTTCGTTCGAACCGGGTGTGGCCGGCCAGTGGTGGGGGATCGACGACAGCCAGGTGAGCGACGGCGAGCTCTGCCTCGGCGTCCCGGAGGTGGAACGGTTCGGCAACTTCGTCGACCTCGACCTCGTCGCGGGCGAGACGTACTCCGTCGGTTTCACCGCGCACGGCGAACCCGGCACGGCCGGCCTGCAGATGAGCGTGCAGTCCGACGGTGCCGCCGGTGAGGTGACCTACGACGTCCAGGAGGCGTTCGCCGTCTCGCCCGAGGCGCAGGAGTACGAGTGGTCGTTCACGGCCTCCGGCGACGCGCAGCGGATCCAGTTCGAGCTCTCCGGTGCCGAACCCGCCAGCGAGCTGTGCCTGACGTCGGTGCACGTCAACCCGGTCGCCGAGCTGCTGGCCAACCCGACGTTCGACGGGCTCGAGCCGTGGTGGACCGCGGGCGACGTGACGCTGGCAGAGTCCGACGGCCGCCTGTGCGGAGTCGTGCCGGGCGGCGGCGAGCAGTGGGACGTCATCGTCGGCCAGAGCGGGGTCGCCCTCGAGGCCGGTCGTGCCTACACCGTCACGGTGACCGCGAGCGCCGAGCCGCAGGCCTCGGCCCGCGTCATCGTTCCCGACCCCGAGACCGAGTGGCCCCCGCTCTACTTCGCGGACGTCACGCTGCGGCCCGACGGGCAGTCGTTCAGCGAGACCTTCGAGGTGGCGGCCGACGCCGAGTCGGAGATCCAGCTCCAGCTCGGCGGCAACGAGGACGACTTCGAGGTCTGCCTGGAACTGGTCTCGCTGACCACCGGCGGAGAGGTCGCCGAGTTCGAGCATGACACCGGCCCGCGCGTGCGGGTGAACCAGCTCGGCTACCTGCCGGACGGCCCGAAGAACGCCACCCTGGTGACGGAAGCGGTCGACCCGGTCGTGTGGGAACTGCTCGACGACGGCGGCGACGTCGTCGCCTCCGGCGAGTCGGAACCGGCCGGCTTCGACGAGTCGGCGGGCCTGGACGTGCACACCATCGACTTCGGCGACGTCGCCGAGACGGGCACCGGCTTCCGCCTGGCTGCCGACGGCGAGGAGTCGTACCCGTTCGAGATCACGCCGTCGCTGTACGAGCGGCTGCGCACCGACGCCCTCGGCATCTACTACACGCAGCGCTCGGGCATCGAGATCGAGCCGATCGAGATCGACGGCGAGCTGCACAAGGAGGAGTACGTCCGCCCGGCCGGTCACGTGTCGAAGTTCGGCGGCAGCGACGTCAACCAGGGCGACGTCGACGTGCCCTGCCTGCCGCCCACCGGTGCCGTCGACCACCAGGGCTCGCCCCAGCTCGGCGGGGACGACCACTACGGTGCCGACGGGTGGGCCTGCCCCGAGGGGTACACCATCGACGCGTCCGGCGGGTGGTACGACGCGGGCGACCACGGCAAGTACGTCGTGAACTCGGGCATCTCGGTCTACCAGCTGCTCTCGGCCTACGAGCGCTCGCTGCACGCCGGCGTGGTGAACGAGGGCGCGCTCGGCGACTCCACCC
Source organism: uncultured Isoptericola sp. (assembly GCA_947497265.1). Lineage (GTDB taxonomy): Bacteria > Actinomycetota > Actinomycetes > Actinomycetales > Cellulomonadaceae > Isoptericola > Isoptericola rhizosphaerae. The sequence continues at coordinate 570,234 of CANMFP010000002.1, read as the reverse complement.
TCGTGATCCCCGAGCGAGGCAACGATGTGCCGGACGTCCTTGACGAGGTGCGCTGGAACCTCGACTGGATGCTGAAGATGCAGGTGGCCGACGGCGTCGACATGACCATCGACGGCGACGAGGTCGACGCGGGCGGGCTGGTGCACCACAAGCTCCACGACATCGCCTGGACCGGGCTGAACACGCTGCCCCACGAGGACCCGATGCCGCGCTACGTGCACCGGCCCTCGACGGCGGCCACGCTCAACCTCGCCGCCGCCGCCGCCCAGGGCGCCCGCCTGTACGCCGAGCACGATGCGGCGTACGCCGACGAGCTGCTCGACGCCGCCCGGCGTGCGTGGGAGGCCGCGGGTGCCCACCCGGACATCCTCGCGCCCAACACGAACGACCTCGACCCGAACCCGGGTGGTGGCCCGTACAACGACGACGAGCTCGACGACGACCGGTACTGGGCTGCGGCCCAGCTCTTCCTCACCACGGGTGAGGAAGAGTTCGCCGATGCGGTCCTGGAGTCCGAGTACCACGTCGGCGGTGACCAGGGAGACATCTGGTCGCCCACCGGGTTCGACTGGGGCAGGACGGCTGTCGCCGGCCGTCTCGACCTGGCCACGGTGCCGAACAACCTGCCCGGCCGCGGGGACGTCATCGACTCCGTGGTGGAGGGCGCGGACGGCTACCTGGAGATCCAGCAGGGCGAGCCGTTCGGCCACCCGTACAACCCGGGGGGCTACGTCTGGGGCTCGACCCACCAGGTCCTCAACAACGCGGTGATCATCGCCACGGCGTTCGACCTGACCGGCGAGGAGAAGTACCGTGCCGCGGCGCTGGAGTCGATCGACTACGTGCTCGGCCGCAACGCGATCAACAACTCGTACGTCACGGCGTACGGATCGCACTTCTCGCAGAACATGCACAGCCGTTGGTACGCCTCCGCCGATCGCCTGCCGCCCTTCCCGGACGGGAAGGTGGCCGGTGGCCCGAACTCGGGCATCGAGGACCCGGTGGCGCAGGCCAACCTCCAGGGCTGCGCGCCCCAGGCGTGCTACATCGACGACGCCGACTCGTGGTCGACGAACGAGACCACCATCAACTGGAATGCCGCGCTCGCCTGGTACGCCTCCTGGGCGGCCGACATGGGCGACGGCGCGACGGCGTGGGAGCCGCCGACGCCGACGTGCCAGGTGTCGTACACCCGGCACGGCACGTGGCCCGGTGGCGGGGCAAACTCCCAGGTCTGGGTGACCAACCTCGGTCCGGGTGCGATCGACGGCTGGGAGCTCGCCTGGGAGCTGGGTGACGGCGAGTCGGTGACGCGGTCGTGGAGCGCCGACGTCACGCAGGAGGGCGCCACGGTCACGGCGGGGAACGCCTCGTGGAACGGCCGTCTGGCCGACCCGGACGGCACCGAAGTCCGCGGAGACACCGCGACCTTCGGGTACCTGAGCAGCGGTGCCGACGGCGACGAGCCCGAGGTGTTCCACCTCGACGGGGTGCGCTGCGCCACGGACTGACCGGTCCGAGCGACCGTTCGCCCTGCCTGCCGGGCCGCGCCGACTGTCGGTGCGGTCTGGCAGGCTGGGCCCGTGCCATCGACCTCTTCTCGTCCTCGCCCAGCGCGGCGCCCGAAGGCCTCGGCGAACACCCGGCCCTGGGACGACCCGACGCTCGCCCCGGTCGTGCTCGTGCGCGGACCGGAGGGACTCCTCGCGGAACGCGCGGTCGACGGTGTCGTGGACCTCGCGCGGTCGCGCGACCCGGAGATCGAGAAGGTCGAGCTCGAGGCCGCCGCCTACGTCGGCGGTGAGCTGACGGTCGCCGCGAGCCCGTCGTTGTTCGGCGAGGCCAAGGTGGTGGTGGTCCGCGGCGCGGAGGCGTGCACGGAGGACCTGGTGGCCGACCTGGTCGACTACGTCGCGGCCCCTGACCCGGAGGGCGTGGTCGTCGTGGTGCACGGCGGCGGCAACCGCGGCAAACGGATGCTCGACGCCATCACTACCTCCGGCGCGCCGGTTCTGCAGTGCGACGCGATCAGTCGCGACGCCGACAAGGTGGCGTTCGTCTCCGGTGAGCTGCGCGCTGCTCGGCGGCGGGCTGAGCCCGCGGCCGTGTGTGCCCTGGTGGACGCCCTCGGCAACGACCTGCGCGAGCTCGCCTCGGCGTGCGCTCAGCTCGTGGCCGACACCACCGGCACGATCGGGGAGGCGACCGTCGACCGCTACTACGGCGGGCGCGTCGAGGCGACGGGGTTCAAGGTGGCGGACGCCGCCGTGGCGGGGGACGCCGGGTCAGCGGTGGCGCTCCTGCGGCACGCCCTGGACACCGGGGCGGACCCGGTGCCGGTCGTGGCGGCTCTTGCGCTGCGGCTGCGTACTCTCGCTCGGGTCGCGGCGATCCGTGGTGGTTCGACGACGGCGCGGGAGCAAGGGCTCCAGGAGTGGCAGGTGCGCAACGCGAACCGAGACCTCTCCCGGTGGACACCGGAAGGCCTGGCCGCGGCGATCGCGGCGGTGGCGCAGGCCGACGCGGACGTCAAGGGCGGGGGGCGTGACCCGGTCTACGCGGTCGAGAAGGCCGTCCTGACGATCGCGCGCGCCCGTGGTATGCGCTGACGGCGCGGGCGCTGGAACAGCGAGAGGGCGCCGTCCCGTCCGGGAACGGCGCCCTCTCGCACCAGCGTTCGGTGTCAGCTCAGAGCGAGTCGACAGCCTTCGCGATGGCCGACTTGCGGTTGGCCGCCTGGTTGGAGTGGATGACACCCTTCGAGACGGCCTTGTCGAGCTTGCGCGTCGCGGTCTGCAGGGCAGCCGAGGCGGCCTCCTTGTCACCGGCGGCGACGGCGGCACGAACCTTACGGATGTGCGTCTTCAGCTCCGACTTGACGGTCTTGTTGCGCAGACGAGCCTTCTCGTTCGTCTTGTTGCGCTTGATCTGGGACTTGATGTTTGCCACTGGAGTACTTCCTGGTGTGTTCGCCTGACGGCGAGCGGATAGGTCGTAGAGGGCGGCCGCAGCTCCGGGACTGGGGTGGGGAACCCGTGGAGAGGAACTGTGGCTGTGCCCGCCGACCTGGGCGGACACGCAGCGCACTAGATTACCAGCCTCAGGCCCCTCGCGCCATCGCCTCGGCCACCCGGTCGAAGACGTGCCGGTCCAGCACGGCGCCCTCGCGGCGCACCGCCCCCGGGTCTACACGGATCACCCGGTCCAGCCGGACCTCGCTCGGTCGCCGCCGGCGGTCCCACGGGCCGCTGCCGATGTCCATCCAGTACCGGCCGTGCCGGGCCTCCTGAGCGGCGTCGAGGTCGTGGTCCCGGCTGGTGAGTTGCAGGCCGAGCAGCCAGGGGCCGTCGCGGCCCACGAGCAGCACCGGCCGGTCCTTGCCCTGGGTGGCGTCCTCCTCGTAGGGCACCCACGTCCAGACGATCTCGCCCGGGTCCGGTGCGCCGTCGGGGCGCGGGGAGTAGCTGGCGCGGACGGCGCGGTCGTAGTCCCCCGGGTAGGTCCCTCGCGCCGTCGGGGCGCTCGCTGCCGGGCCGCCGGACCGCGGCGTCGTGCCGACCGGGGTGCGCCGGCCCTGAGGCCGGGCGCCGATCGCGGAACCGAGGACTCGAGCCGCACGTCGCAGCGTCGACCAGCGGGGCATTCTCACGCGGGCAGCATAGCTTGACCCTCACGCGGCGTGAGGCCGGAGGGTGGGCGCATGACCTTCTACCACGCGTTCGAGATCAGCCCTGTCCCCGCCCCCGGCCCTGACGCCGTCCCGCCGGAGCCGTTCCGCGGCATCTACGGGATGCCGGCGTTCGTGACGGTTCCCACGACCGATCTTGCCGGCTCGACCGACTTCTGGGTCCGAGGGCTCGGGTTCTTCGAGCTGTTCGGCATCCCCGGCGTCCTGGTGCATCTGCGCCGGTGGACGTTCCAGGACGTGCTGCTCGTCACCGCGGCGAGCGTCCCGGAGGAGCCGCCGGCCATGAGCTACAGCTTCGCGGGGGTGCTGAGCCAGGTCGACGAGGTGGCCGAGGCCTGCCGTGCCCTGCGACCGCACGGGGTCCACGGGCCCCGGGATACACCGTGGAACACCCGGGACGTGGAGGTGATCACGCCCGAGAACGCGCGGGTCGTGCTCACGGCCGCGAAGCAGTACGACGGGGACAGCGAGGAGGCGCGGAACCTCGCGGACATCGGTATCACCGGGCCGACGCACGCCGGGGACGGCGACGGGCGGTGATACTGAGGAGCATGCCTGCTGCCCCGCCCGCGCCCTCCGACGGCCTGACGGTCGGCCAGGTCGCGACCCGCCTGGGGGTGACGGTCCGCGCGCTCCACCACTGGGACGAGATCGGCCTGGCGCGCCCGTCCGCGCGCACCGCCGCGGGGTACCGGCTCTACACGGCGGACGACGTGGAACGCCTGCAGCGGATCGTCGTCTACCGCGAGACCGGCCTCGGGCTGGACGCGGTCCGTGCGGTCCTGGACGGTCCGACGACGGACGTGCCCGCCGCGTTGCGGGCGCAGCGTGCCGAGGTCGCCGCCCGCGCCGAGCGACTCCGGCAGCTCGGCGTCGGTCTGGACCGGATGATCGAGGCCCACGAGCGCGGCCTGCTGCTCACCGCGGAGCAGCAGGCCGCGATCCTCGGCCCGGGCTGGGACCCGGGCTGGTCCGCCGAGGCGCGCCGGCGCTACGGAGACACGGCCGAGTGGTTGCGCTACGCCGAACGCTCGGCCTCTCGTGGTCCGCAGGAGTGGCAGGGCGCGGCTGACGCCCTGGCCGGCGTCGAGGTCGCGCTCGGTGAGGCGATGGACGACGGCGTCGTCCCGGGTGGTCCCGAGGCGAACCGGCTCGCCGAACGGCACCGCGAGGTCTTCTCGGCCTCGTGCTTCCCCCTCAGCCGGCAGATGCAGGTCTGCCTCGCGCGCCGGTTCGAGGCGGAGCCGGGTTTCGCGGCTCACTACGACGGCGTCCGCCCGGGTCTTGCCTCGTGGTTCCGGCGCATCGTCGACGCGAACGCCCGGACCCACGGCATCGACCCCGCCACCGCGACCTGGGAGTAGGTCCGGTCACCGCCCGCCGAACGTCGGGCGGCGACGGGCGAGGAACGCGTCGACCGCCTCGCGGTGGTCGGCAGACCGTCCGAGGCGTTCCTGCTCCTCGGCCTCCGCCGCCAACGTCTCCGCGAACGGCTGGGTCGTCGCCGCGGCGACGAGTCGCTTGGACGCCGCGTGGGCGAGCGTCGGGCCGGCAGCGAGCCGCCCCGCGAGCTCGCGGGCGGTCGTCAGCACGTCCTCGGCGGGCACGACGCGCCCTGCGATACCCCACGCGACGGCGCTCCGGGCGTCGAACGTGTCGCCGAGCAGGACCAGCTCGCGGGCTCGCGCCGCTCCCACCGCCCAGGTGAGCGTGGCCGACAGCCCCGTGTCGAACGTCAGGCCGATGCCGCCGAACGCCGTGCCGAGCACGGCGTCGTCGGCGAGCACCCGCAGGTCGCAGGCCAGCGCGATGCCGAGGCCTGCCCCGACGCACGCGCCGTGCACGGCGGCGACGACCGGCTTGGGCATCGTGGTCAGCGCCTCCGCGATGGGGTTGTAGTGCCGCTCGACGGTGCGCTGGGTGGCCCAGGCGCCCGAGTCGAGCGACGCGACGTGCTCGCGCAGGTCCTGACCGACGCAGAAGGCGGGGCCGGCGCCGGCGAGGACGACGGCGCGCACCTCGGGATCGGCTCCCACCTCGCCGAGCGCGGCCAGCAGCTCCTCCTTGAGCGTCAGGTCGAGGGCGTTGCGGGCCTCGGGACGCTGCAGGGTGACGACGGCGACGGCGCCGTCGTCCTCGACAGTGACGGTGTGCGGCACAGGGTGCTCCTCAGGGCGGTGAAGCGGCCGGGGGAGACCGCGGACGGACCGGTCGGCGGTCCAGTGAACCAGGGCAGCGGACGGGTGGCGAGCGAGACCGTGTCTCCTCAGGGCACGATCGGCGCGGCGAGAGCGCTGCCGAGCGCCGCGACGTCGCCCACGATCTCGACGTCCGCCTCGGCGGGGGTGAGGCGCCGCCAGAGCACCAGGGCGAGGTCGCGGGACGATCCGCGGACGACGACGTCCGGTCCGGTGCCGCCGCCCAGCGTCCAGGACCAGCCGACGTCGGTGGCCTCCAGCCCGACGGCGACGGTCAGCGGGTCCATCCGACCCAGCCGCACCTGGCGCGGGGCGAACATCCTGACGACCTCGTCGAGGGCGTCGGCCCAGACCTCCGCCGCGACGTCGATCGGTGCCTCGTGCCCGACGGCGATGGCGGAACCTTGGCGCGCGGCCCGCAGGTCGTGCAGGTGCACGAGCGTCTCGTGCGCCTGCCGGCGTCGCCAGAACGAGGCGGGACCGTTGCCGAGCAGGGTCCACGACCTGGCGTCAGGGCCGAGCGTCGCGAGGGCCTCGCGGACCTCGGCCGCCTGCTCCGCGTAGAACGGCGCGAGGTCGAACGGGCCGCGGCCGAGCGGTGTCTCCTGCACGCGACGGGCCTGGCCTGCGGCCCAGTGGTGGATGCGCCCGAGGTGGGTGACGAGGTTCCGGACTCGCCAGCGTCCGCACGCCGGGACGCGGGCGTCCGGGTCCGCGCTCTCGACGTCCACAGCGAAGGCCTGCTGCAGGCCGCCCAGCAACGCCAGGTGGTCGAGATCGTCCGCGGCGTCGGGGCGGCGACCGGAGCGGGGGTCGACGACAGGTGCGGCCGTGATCATGACGTCACGCTAGAGGGCGGCGCGTCCGAGATGAAGGTCTCGGCCTGCCAGGGGCCGTCGAGGTGCTGCCATCCGGACCGTCGGCGGCATGGGACAATGACCAGGCCCATCCCCACCGGCCCCGACCCGACGGAGCGAGACGCGTTGCCCATCCCGTCCCCCGCGCTGAGCGAGCGCATCCAGCCCAACGCCACGGCGCCCGAGCTGATCCGCAACTTCTGCATCATCGCGCACATCGACCACGGCAAGTCGACGCTCGCGGACCGCATGCTGCAGCTCACCGGTGTGGTACAGCCGCGCGACGCGCGCGCCCAGTACCTCGACCGGATGGACATCGAGCGCGAGCGCGGCATCACGATCAAGTCCCAGGCCGTGCGGATGCCGTGGGCGATGGCCGGCAGCACGGCCGACGAGCCGTTGACGCCCTACGCGCTGAACATGATCGACACGCCGGGCCACGTCGACTTCACCTACGAGGTCTCCCGGTCGCTCGCCGCGTGCGAGGGAGCCGTGCTCCTGGTCGACGCCGCCCAGGGGATCGAGGCGCAGACCCTCGCCAACCTGTACCTGGCGATGGAGAACGACCTGGAGATCATCCCGGTCCTCAACAAGATCGACCTGCCGGCCGCGCAGCCGGAGAAGTACGCCGAGGAGCTCGCCCACCTCGTGGGCGGTGACCCCGCGGACGTCCTCAAGGTCTCGGGCAAGACGGGCGAGGGCGTCGAGCCGCTGCTGGACCGCATCGTCGAACGTGTCCCCGCGCCCGTGGGCGACCCGGACGCACCGGCACGCGCGATGATCTTCGACTCCGTCTACGACACCTACCGGGGCGTGGTGACGTACGTCCGCGCGATCGACGGCGACCTCAACCCGCGCGAGCGCATCCAGATGATGTCGACCCGGGCGACGCACGAGCTGCTGGAGATCGGGGTCCTCGCTCCGGAGCCGATCAAGACCAACGGCCTCGGCGTCGGCGAGGTGGGCTACCTCATCACCGGTGTGAAGGATGTCCGCCAGTCGAAGGTGGGTGACACGGTCACCACGGCCAACAAGCCGGCCACCGAGGCGCTCGGCGGGTACGCCGAGCCCAAGCCGATGGTGTTCTCCGGGCTGTACCCGGTCGACGGTTCCGACTACCCGACGTTGCGCGACGCCCTCGACAAGCTCAAGCTCAACGACGCGGCGTTGAACTACGAGCCCGAGACGTCCGTCGCGCTCGGCTTCGGGTTCCGTGTCGGGTTCCTCGGGCTGCTGCACCTCGAGATCGTGCGCGAGCGTCTGGAGCGAGAGTTCGACCTGGACCTCATCTCGACCGCCCCGAACGTCGTCTACGACGTGACGATGGAGGACGGCACCGAGGTCAAGGTGACCAACCCGTCGGAGTTCCCGGGCGGCAAGATCAAGGAGGTCCGCGAGCCGGTGGTCAAGGCCACGGTGCTGGTCCCCAGCGAGTTCGTGGGCACCGTGATGGGTCTGTGCACCGACCGTCGCGGCACCATGCAGGGCATGGACTACCTGTCCGAGGACCGCGTCGAGCTGCGCTACATGCTGCCCCTGGCCGAGATCGTCTTCGACTTCTTCGACGCCCTGAAGTCCCGCACGCGGGGATACGCCTCCCTGGACTACGAGCCCGTCAGCGACCAGGCCGCGGACCTCGTCAAGGTGGACATCCTGCTGCAGGGCGACCAGGTCGACGCGTTCAGCGCCATCGTGCACAAGGACGCGGCCTACGAGTACGGCGTGAAGATGACCGCCAAGCTCAAGGAGATCATCCCGCGTCAGCAGTTCGAGGTGCCCATCCAGGCGGCCGTCGGCGCCCGCGTCATCGCCCGCGAGACGGTGCGCGCGATCCGCAAGGACGTGCTCGCCAAGTGCTACGGCGGCGACATCTCGCGCAAGCGCAAGCTGCTCGAGAAGCAGAAGGAGGGCAAGAAGCGCATGAAGAACATCGGGTCCGTCGAGGTCCCGAAGGACGCCTTCATCGCCGCGCTGTCCTCCGACGGCGCCGGCGGCAAGGAGACGAAGGACAAGAAGAAGTAGCGTGCCCGCTCTTCCCGACGGCGAGGCCGTCCCGGCGGACGGGGCCCTGCCCTCCTTCGTGGCCGGGCCGGCGACGGACGACGGCGCGCGGTTCGGCGTGTACGTCCACGTGCCGTTCTGCTCGGTGCGGTGCGGCTACTGCGACTTCAACACCTACACCGCCTCGGAGCTGGGCGGTGGGGCGTCGCAGCTCGCGTACGCGACGACGGCGCTCCGGGAGGTCGACCTGGCCGCCCGGGTGCTGGACGACGCAGGCCTGGGTGACCGGCCGGTCTCGACCGTGTTCTTCGGGGGCGGGACGCCTACCATGCTGCCGGCCACCGACCTCGCCAGGGTGCTGACCGGCGTGCGTGACGCCTGGGGACTGGCGCCCGGCGCGGAGGTCTCCACGGAGGCCAACCCCGACTCGGTGACCCCGGAGTCGCTGGCGTTGCTCGCCGAGGCCGGGTTCACCCGGGTCTCCTTCGGGATGCAGTCCGCGGTGCCGCACGTGCTGGCCACCCTCGAGCGCACCCACGACCCCGACCGCATCCCCGACGTCGTGCGCTGGGCCCGGGAGGCGGGTCTGGACGTCTCGCTCGACCTGATCTACGGCACGCCGGGGGAGTCCGCCGCCGACTGGCGGGCGTCGGTGGAGGCTGCGCTGGCTACCGGTGTCGACCACGTCTCCGCGTACGCGCTCGTCGTCGAGCCCGGCACGAAGATGGCCGCCCAGGTGCGTCGTGGCGAGGTCCGGCTGCCGGACGAGGACGACCAGGCCACCAAGTACGAGATCGCGGACGACCTGCTCACCGCCGCCGGGCTCGCCTGGTACGAGGTCAGCAACTGGGCGCGGGGGTCCGAGCACGCCTGTCGGCACAACCTCGCGTACTGGCGCGGGGACGACTGGTGGGGGATCGGCCCGGGTGCGCACTCCTACGTCGGGGCACGCTCGAGGGCCGACGGCGGCGCCGCGGACGGTGGTCGCTCCGGTGTGCGCTGGTGGAACGTCAAGCACCCGCGGCGCTACGCCGCGGCGCTCGAGGCGGGCAGGTCACCGGGTGCTGGACGCGAGCTGCTGGCCACGCAGGAGGCGCACCTCGAGCGGGTGATGCTCGGCGTCCGGCTGGCTGAGGGGCTCGACCTCGCAGTCCTGGACGCCGACGGCCGCCGCGCCGTCGCGGGGCTCGTGGCCCAGGAACTGCTGGACGGTACGGCCGCCGTGAAGGGGCGCGCGGTGCTCACGCGGCGGGGACGGCTGCTCGCCGACTCCGTGGTGCGGGAGCTGACCGCCTGATCCCGGCGCCCGGCGGCATGCCGCCGGGCGCCGGGATCCGCGTCACTTGATGAACGTGATCTTGAACGGGTAGCGGTACAGCTCGTCGCGCGAGGCGGCCATCGCTCCGAGGATCCCGAAGATGATGGCGCAGACCCAGGCCGCGAAGAGGATGAGTCCGCCGATGAGGATGATCGTCAGGACCGACCCGACGACGTAGGCGAGCAGGAGCGTGAGCTGGAAGTTCAGCGCCTCCTTGCCCTGGTCGTTCAGGCGCTGGCTGCGGTCCTTGAAGATCAGCCAGACGACGAGCGGTGCGACGAAGCCGACGAGGATGCCGCCGGCGTGCGCGACGATCGACCAGGTGCGCTCGTCCGACGGCGAGACGGGGCCGCCCGGCTGCTGGCCGTAGGGCTGCTGGGGCGGCTGCTGGCCGTAGGGCTGCTGGGGCGGCTGCTGGGGGTCCTGACCTGCGTTCGGGTCGGGTGACTGCTCGGTCATCTGATTCCTCTCCATCGTCGGATGGCGCTCTCTGGCGCCGGGCGCACCCGGGCGAACCTATCGGTCGCGCAGGGCTGGTGGTGCGGGCCTCCACGGCCGCGACAAGATTTCACCCGGTCACTTCACCAGGCGAAGGATGATCGGGTAGCGGTAGAGCTCGTAGCGGTTCACGGTGATCGCCGCGATGATCGCGAGCACCAGGCCGGTGATCCAGGCCGCGACGAGGACGAGCCAGCCGACGAGGATCATGGTGGTGACCCAGCCGACGATGACCGCGATGAGCAGCGTGATCTGGAAGTTCAGCGCCTCCTTGGCCTGGTCGGCGACGAAGGCGCTGCGGTCGCGGAGCACGAGCCAGATGATCAACGGGGCCAGGAGTCCGAGCGTCCCGCCGGTCATCGCCGCCACCAGCAGGGGGCCGATGTGGGCGAGGATCGCCCAGGTCCGCTCGTCGGGCTGCGAGAGCGGCCGAGGCCCGTAGTGCTGGTCGGGAGGCGGCGGGTTGTGGGTCATGCATCCATCCTGGCAGAGGGCGGTGCGGCTTCCCAGATGTCGGACGAACCGGACGCACCGGTGGCGTGCCCTGTCCGGCGGGCCGAGAGTGGTGCTGGCCCACCTATGAGGAGGAACGATGAGCGAGAACACGCCGAGGCCCCCCGGAGAGCCGGAGGACCCGTACGGCCAGCAGCCGCCGCCGGGTCAGCCGCCCCACCAGCCGTACCACCAGGAGCCTCACCAGCAGCCGGCCCAGCCGTACCAGCAGCCGATCGGCGAGCGGCCGGTCGGCGAGCCGCCCGCGGGCGACCCCCCGTTCTACGCCGGTGCGGCGTCGTCGGCGGCGGACGTGGCCCGCAACGACACCAAGGGATTCTTCGGGGCGCTGTTCGACTACTCGTTCATGAGCTACGTGACGCCCAAGGTCGTCAAGATCGTCTACGTCATCGTGACGGTGCTCATCGCGCTCGGCTGGCTGGTCGCGCTCGTGGCGGCGTTCAGCAACAGCGTGTGGGCGGGCATCGGGTTCCTGCTCTTCGGCTGGATCATCGCGCTGGTCTATCTCGCGATCGCCCGCATCACGCTCGAGTTCTACCTGGCCGTGGTGTCGATCTCCGAGAAGGTCAACCACTACGCCCGGCGTGACGGGATGCTGTGATCACGCCGTCACGAAGTCGATGAGCTCCTCGACCCGGCCCAGCAGGGCCGGGTCGAGGTCTCGGAAGTCCCGGACCGAGGCGAGGATCCGCTGCCACGCCCGGCCGACGTCCGCGGGGCCCGACGCCGGCCAGCCGAGCTCGCGCAGGATGCCGATCTTCCACTCGGTGCCGCGGTCGATCGCCGGCCACGCCGGCAGCCCGACCCGTGCCGGGCGCACCGCCTGCCAGACGTCGACGTAGGGGTGTCCCAGGACGAGCACCGTGCCAGGGCGGACGGTGCGCAGCGCGGCGTCCGCCAGCCGCTGCTCCTTCGCGCCGGGCACCAGGTGGTCGACCAGCACCCCGACACGGCGCTCCGGGGAGGGGCCGAACTCCGCCAGGGCGTCGGCCAGGTTGTCCACCCCGTCGAGCATCTCCACGACCACGCCCTCGACGCGCAGGTCGTCGCCCCAGACCTTCTCGACGAGCTCCGCGTCGTGCTTGCCCTCCACCCAGATGCGTGAGCCGCGGGCGACCCGTGCCCGCGCGCCGTGGACGGCGACCGACCCGGAGGCGGTCCGGGCCGGTGGGGCGGGTGCCCGCGACGTCACGGGCGCGGTGAGCTCGACCGGCTGCCCGTCGACCCAGAATCCCGGCCCCAGGGGGAACGAGCGGGTCTTGCCGCGCCGGTCCTCGAGCACCACCAGGTGCATCCCGCCGGACTTCTCCACGCGGACGACGGCGCCCACCCAGCCGGTCTGCACCTCCTCGACCACCAGGCCGGGCTCGGCTGCCTGGGGTCGTGACGCGGGTCGTCGGCGATGGTGCGCCGACCCGTCGGGGGTGCCCGCCACGCGGGTCGAGGCGGTGGCGAGGACGTCGGATCCGTAGCGGTCGTGCACGCAGGCGAGCCTAGGCAGCGGTCGCGGCCGCGGCGGTGACCGACACCCCGTCACCGCCAAGTAGTGCCTCCGGTGGTGGCGAAGTGGCCCGCGGGCACTCCTGGACGGCAGGCGGCCCTACTTCGCGGTGTGCGAGTCCCTGTGAGAGTCGGTGCGGGCGACGACGGCCGCCTCCGTGCGGGAGGCGACACCGAGCTTGCGCAGGATCGCCGAGACGTGCACCGACGCCGTCTTGCGCGAGATGTACAGCCGCTCGGCGATCTCGCCGTTGGTCAGCCCTTCCGCGACGAGGTCGAGCACCTGGCGCTCGCGGTCGGTCAGGCCGCCGAGGCCGGACCGGGAGCCCTGACGCGGCGCACGTCGAGGGACGGCGGGCCCTGCGTCGTCGAGCAGGGCGAGGGCCCGGTCCCGCACGTAGCCCGCACCGATCGCCTCGGCCGCCTCGACGGCGGCGGTCAGGTGGCCGCGGGCCCCCGCCGTGTCGCCGCCGTCGAGCCGTGCGCGGCCGTCGCGCCACAGGGCGTAGGGCCGTAAATGAGCCGGCGCGCCGTCGTCGGGGCCGAGGTCAGCGACGGCCGACCAGGGCCCCTCGCCGAGCTCGGCGTCGAACACCGCCTCCCACACCGGGTGGGTGGGCCACACGGCGCACCGCTCCAGTGCGTCGCGATAGGGCACGACGTCGACGTCCCGGCCCTCGTCGCGGGCGCGGGCCAGCACTCGTCCGGCCACCCCGAGCAACGAGAGGGCGTACGGGATGGCGCCATCGTGGTGGTCGGTGACGATGCCGACGAGGTCCAGTGCGTCGTCGAGGTCGTCGCGCACGAGGGCCAGCTCGGCCAGCGTGGTGCGGATCCGGTAGCGGACCTGCGTCTCGATGCGCTCGTGGCGCATCCACACCGGACGGTGGCGGCGGGCCATCGCCAACGCCCCGTCGACGTCACCGCGCCACAGGGTCAGCCACGTCCACCGTTCGGCGAGGTACACGGCGAACGTGCTGGGCTCGACCTGGGTCGTGGCCTGCTCGTACCAGGCGTCGGCCTCGCTCCATCGGCCCATCATGACGAGGGCCTCGGCCACGTTCCCCTCGAGCATGGTGCGGCTGACCATGCCCGCACCTCTGCGGCGGGCACGGTCGGCGCCCTCCGCCGCGAGCCGGAGCGCGTCGGCGTACCGGCCGAGCATGATGAAGGCGTCCGAACCGTTCGTGAAGTACCGACTGACGGCGTGCCAGTCGTCCCCGGCCAGGTCGCGGGCCGCCACGAGCTCGTCGACCGCGACCAGGTCGCCGGTGTTGATCCGGGCCACGGCGCGGGTGTTGTGCAGGATCGACGCGGTGACCGCGTCGCCCGACGCCGTCGCCACCTCGAGACCGCGCGTCGCGGCGTCGATCGCCTCGTCGGCCCGGCCGGCGAGCATCGCGGTGCGTGCCTGCGCGCGCAGCAGCCACAGCCGGGTGTCCGCGTCGTCGGCAGGGGCGATCTCGAGCGCCTCGGACAGCAGGTCCTGACCGGCGGGGTCGCCGGTGCGCAGCGAGTACAGGGCCACCTGGCCGAGGGCCTGTGCACGTCCGCCAGGGTCGCGGGCCGGCCACTCGACGAGCGCCTGACGGCCGAGCGTCAGTGCGCGGTCCGCACGGGTCGCGAGCTGCTGCGTGTCGGCGACCCGCAGCAGCAGCTCGTGGTGGGTGGTGCCGGTGACGGCCTCGGCGTCCTCGACGAGCTCCCAGAGCTCCAGGGCTCGTTCGCCGAGTGCCGCCGCCGTGGAGACCGCGGCGTCGTGCCCGGCGGCCGCGTGGGCGGTGACCGCGGCGGCGAGCGCCTTGCCGGGGACCCGGGCCCGCCACCAGTGGTCCGCGATCTCGGCGAGCCGAGGCACGGTCCGGGGGCCGCTCGCGAGCGTCTGCGCGTACCCGGTGTGCAGGCGACGGCGCTCGGTCGGCAGGAGCTCCGCGTCGACGGCCTCCTGCATGAGCGCGTGGCGGAACCGGTAGCCGTCCGCCTCGGCGAGCAGCACGAGGGCGTCCACCGCCTCGCGTGCGGCAGGCTCGGCGGCGGCGAGCGCGTCGTCGCCCAGCACGCCGGCGAGGACGTCGTGGGTGGCCCGTGCGCCGGCGGCCGCGACGAGTCGGCAGAACTCCTGCGCCCCGGCCGAGAGCTGGGAGTAGCGCAGCAGCAGCACGTCGCGCAGGGAGGTCGGCATCTCCGCGTCGAGGCAGCGGGCGAGCTCCTCGACGTAGAAGGGCACACCCTCGGAGCGTTCGACGAGGTCGGCGAGACCGGTGCTGTCGAGCGCGCCGGTGCCGAGCACCGACCGGGCGAGCTCGGCGACCTCGGCTGCACCGAGGCGCGGGACCTCGACCCGGGTGACGAGCCGCGCCCGGTCCAGCTCGGCGAGGGTGGTGCGCAGCGGGTGCCGGCGGCCGACGTCGTCGCTGCGGTAGGTGGCCACCAGGCACAGGGCGGTGGTGCGTGCCGCGCGGGCCAGGCGGGACACGACGGCGCGGGTGACGTCGTCGGACCAGTGCAGGTCCTCGACGACGACGAGGACCGGCCGCTCGGTGGCGAGCGTCGTGAGGAGGTCGGCCAGCACGTCGGGTGCGCGCCCGGTGCCGACGTCGGGGCGGACGTCGACGAGCCCGGGCAGGACGGCGCCGAGCGCGTCCGCGGCCGGGCCGGCGGCGGCGAGGGCGTCGGCGGGCCCCAGGGCGGCGACGACCTCGCGCAGCACGCCTTCGACGCCCGCGTAGGGGACCGGGCCGGAGCCCGAGTCGGCGCACTGTCCGCGCACGACGAGGACGTCGTCGCCGACGGCGGCGAGCAGCTCGGTGACCAGGCGGGTCTTGCCGATCCCCGCCTCGCCCGACAGCAGCACCGTGTCGCCCTGGCCGTGCCGGGCCGACGACAGGGTGCCGCGCAGCGTGCCGAGCTGGTCGGCGCGGCCCACCAGCGGAGAGGGTTCGAGGCTCACCTGGTCATCGTGCCAGGTGGCGGCGTGGTCGCCCCGGACCGGGGGGCACGGTGGTGCTCACGCCGTGCGGCGCCACAGCAGCGTGAGGCGGTGACGGTCCGCCCGAGGCTTCCGTCGCCCCGTGGCGCGCTCCGGCTCTGCGGTGCGGCGCTCGCGTGCCTGACGCACCTGCTCGGCACGTCGGGCGAGCTCGGACTCCTGGCGGCGGTAGAGGGTGTGGTGCTCGATCGGGTGCATGATCGCCTCCGTGACTGTCGTGCCGGGCCGGGTGACCCGTCATCGACCAGCCTCGACGGGTGAGGCAGGCGCGTGGATCGGGCAGGTGCCCGGTTCTCGGCGCACCGCAAGGCCCTCGAGCGGTCTGAGGTACCTCACCGGGCCGGTGGGCGGCACTCGTGGTTCTGTCCGTCGGGACGCGTAGGATGGCACTCAACGATCGAGAGTGCTAAAGGTACGGCCACGCACGAACGCCAGGGTGCTCGGCGGAGGGAGGCGCAGGAGAGTGAGCGAGGAACGTCGTCTCGAGGTGCTGCGCGCCATCGTGGAGGACTACGTCACGACGCGGGAGCCCGTGGGCTCGCGCGTGCTGACGGAGCGCCACCGCCTGGGTGTCTCGCCCGCCACGATCCGCAACGACATGGCGGCGCTCGAGGAGGAGGGCTACATCGCCCAGCCGCACACGTCGGCCGGGCGCGTGCCCACCGACGCCGGCTACCGGCTCTTCGTCGACCGCCTCGCCGAGGTGCGGCCCCTGACGATCCCGCAGAAGCGCGCCATCGAGACGTTCCTGTCCGAGGCCGTCGACCTCGACGACGTCCTCGTGCGGGCCGGGCGGCTGATCGCCCAGCTCACCGGGCAGGTCGCCGTGGTGCAGTACCCGTCGCTGCGGCGGTCGGGCCTGCGCCACCTCGAGATCGTCCCCGTGGGGGAGGGACGCCTGCTCGTCGTCGTCATCACGGACACGGGCCGGGTCGAGCAGCGCTTCTGCGAGCTGCCCGGCACCTCCGACGGCGGGAGCCCGCTGGCCGAGGCGACGCTGGCCGAGCTGCGCGCCCGGTTCAACGCCGCGGCGGCCGGCAAACGGCTCGCGGACCTCCCCGTGGCGTTCGCCGCCGTGGTGGAGGCCGTCGGCCCGGACCTGGCGGGTGTCGCCGGTGCCGTGGCCGACCTGGTGGTCGACACCCTCGGCCAGGAGAACGAGGAACGGATCGTGCTCGCGGGCACGGCGAACCTCGCCCGCTCCGAGGCGACCTTCGAGCAAGGGCTGAGCCCTGTGCTGGAGGCGCTCGAGGAGCAGGTCATCCTGCTGGGGCTGCTCACCGAGATGTCGAGCGACGGCGTCGGTGTGCGGATCGGTCACGAGAACCGGCTGGACGGCCTCACCGAGGCATCCGTCGTCGTCTCCGACTACGGGTCGGGCGGCGACCCCGTCGCGTCCCTCGGCTCGATCGGCCCGACCCGCATGGACTATCCCGGCACGATCGCCTCGGTGCACGCCGTGGCCCGCTACCTCTCCCGCGTGCTGCCGAGCTGAGCCACGCGGAAACCCTGACCAGACCGCGTACGTCACCGAAGAGAGAACTGTGACCGACTACTACGAGATCCTGGGCGTCGAGCGCGACGCCTCTCCCGAGCAGATCAAGAAGGCATACCGCAAGCTCGCTCGCGAGCTGCACCCGGACGTCGCCGGGGCTGCCGGCGAGGAGAAGTTCAAGGACGTCGCCCGCGCGTACGAGGTGCTGTCTAACCGCGAGAAGCGCGAGCAGTACGACCTCGGCGTGGACCCGACCGCGCCGGGCGGGGGCGCCGGCGGCGGCTTCGGCCAGGGCTTCGGCTTCCAGGACATCTTCGAGACGTTCTTCGGCGGTGGCCAGGCCTCCGGCCCGGTACCGCGCGCGCGCCGCGGCCAGGACGCGCTGGTACGCATGGACATCGACCTCGTCGAGGCCACGTTCGGCGCCAAGCGTGAGCTCCAGGTCGACACGGCCGTCGTCTGCGGCACCTGTGGCGGCAACGGCTGCCGGCCCGGCACCGACGTGCGCACCTGCGAGGTGTGTCACGGCCGCGGCAACGTCCAGCGCGTGGCCCGGTCCTTCCTCGGGCAGGTCATGACCACGGCGCCGTGCGCCGCCTGCCAGGGCTTCGGCACGGTCATCCCCGAGCCGTGCGCCGAGTGCTCCGGCGACGGTCGCGTGCGCTCGCGCCGCAGCCTGACGGTCAACGTCCCGGCCGGCGTCGACACCGGCACGCGGATCAAGCTGACGTCCCAGGGGGAGGTCGGCCCGGGCGGCGGTCCCGCCGGCGACCTGTACGTCGAGATCCGCGAGCGGGCGCACGACGTCTTCGTCCGCCGCGGCGACGACCTGCACTGCACCCTGCCCGTGCCCATGACGGCGGCGGCGCTCGGGACGGTCCTCGAGCTCGACACCCTCGACGGTGCCGAGGAGATCGACCTGCGCCCGGGCACCCAGCCGGGCCAGATCATCACCCTCAAGGGTCTCGGCGTCGGGCACCTGCACGGCAACGGCCGGGGCGACCTGAACATCCACGTCGAGGTGCAGGTGCCCACGGAGCTGAGCGAGGAGCAGTCTGCGCTGCTGCACCAGCTCGCCGGCCTGCGCGGTGAGGAGCGGCCCGAGCCACGGCTCGTCGCGGCGCACCCGGGTGTGTTCTCCCGCCTCAAGGACAAGCTGAGCGGCCGCTGAGGTGAGCGCGCCCGTCTTCCTCTCGGCGGACGACCTGAGCAGGGTCGCACCGGGCGAGGTCTACGTCCTGGGCGGTGACGAGGGCCGCCACGCCGGAGTCGTGCAGCGCCGCGGACCCGGCGAGACCCTCGACGTTGTCGACGGCGGCGGGACCCGGTTGCGCGGCGTCGTCGAGTCGGTCGACGGTACCGACGTCCGCCTGCGGGTGGCCGAGCGTGCCACCGAGCCGGCACCCGGCGTCGTCCTCACGCTCGTCCAGGCGCTCGCCAAGGGCGACCGCGACCAGCTCGCGGTCGAGGCGGCCGTGGAGGTCGGGGCCGACGCCGTCGTGCCGTGGCAGGCGGACCGGTCCGTCGTCGTCTGGCGAGGCGCCCGGGCCGCGAAGTCCCGGGCGCGCTGGGAATCGACCGTGCGCTCCGCCGTGAAGCAGGCGCGCCGGGCGCACCTGCCCGCGGTGTCCGAGCACGTCACGACCAAGCAGCTCGCGGCGCGCACCCGTGAGGTCGCGGCCGCCGGGGGTACCGTCGTCGTCCTCCACGAGGAGGCGACGACGGCGCTCGCGGACGTCGCGCTGCCCGCGGCCGCCGAGCGGGCCTCCGGGGCCGTCGCGCCCGAGCTGCTCGTGGTCGTGGGGCCGGAGGGCGGGATCGGTGAGGCCGAGCTCGCGTCGCTCGTCGCGGCGGGCGCGACCGCGGCACGCCTCGGCCCGCACGTGCTGCGCACCTCGACGGCCGGACCCGTCGCCGTCGCACTCCTGAGCGAACGTCTGGGCCGGTGGCGGTAGCGTGGACGGTATGACCGACACCACTGATCCCGAGTGCCTGTTCTGCAGGATCGTCGCGGGCGAGCTGCCAGCCGACGTCGTCGAGACCACCGAACGCGTGATCGCGTTCCGCGACATCGACCCGCAGGCTCCTGTGCACGTGCTCGTCGTGCCCAAGGAGCACCACGGTGACGTCTCCGTGCTCGCCGCAGCGGACCCCGGCCTGCTCGCCGAGGTGGTCGAGGTCGCCGACACCGTGGCGCACGACCTCGCCGACGGGCAGTACCGGTTCATCTTCAACTCCGGCCCGCGAGCGGGCCAGAGCGTCTTCCACGTGCACGGGCACGTCATCGCCGGGACCCAGCTCGGATGGAGCCCCGCCTGAGCATGTCGACCTCTGCCGCCTCCGATCGGCCCCCGGGCCAGCAACCTGCCGGGTACACCGCCGAGCACCGCGTCGTCGTCCCGGCCCACGTACCGATGGTCGCCCTGCTGGGCAGCCGCGACTCCGTGCTCCGCGCGGTCGAGGACGGGTTCCCCGGCGTCGACGTGCACGCCCGGGGCAACGAGATCTCCGTGCACGGCCCGGCCGCCGAGGTCGCGATCGTCTCCCGGCTGCTGGACGAGCTCGTCGAGGTCGTCGAGTCCGGGACGCCGCTCACCCCGGACGTCGTCTCGCGGTCCGTGGCGATGCTCACGGCCAAGACCGTCCAGCTCCCCTCCGAGGTCCTGACCTTCGACATCCTGTCCAGCCGGGGCCGCACGATCCGGCCCAAGACCGTCGGGCAGAAGCGCTACGTCGAAGCCATCGACGCGAACACCATCACGTTCGGCATCGGCCCTGCCGGGACCGGCAAGACGTACCTGGCGATGGCCAAGGCGGTCCAGGCCCTGCAGGCCAAGCAGGTCAACCGGATCATCCTGACGCGCCCCGCCGTGGAGGCGGGCGAGAAGCTCGGCTACCTGCCCGGGTCGCTCAGCGAGAAGATCGACCCGTACCTGCGGCCGCTGTACGACGCGCTGCACGACATGGTCGACCCCGACTCGATCCCCAAGCTCATCGATTCCTCCACGATCGAGGTCGCCCCGCTCGCGTACATGCGGGGCCGCTCGCTCAACGACTCGTTCATCGTCCTCGACGAGGCGCAGAACACCTCTGCGGAGCAGATGAAGATGTTCCTCACCCGGCTCGGGTTCGGCTCCACGATGGTCATCACCGGTGACGCCACGCAGGTGGACCTGCCGGGTGGCACGACGTCGGGCCTGCGGGTCGTGGAGGACATCCTCACCGGCGTCGACGACGTGGAGTTCTGCCGTCTGACGAGCTCCGACGTCGTGCGGCACCGGCTCGTGAGCGACATCATCGACGCCTACGCGCGGTGGGACACCACGCGGCCCCGCGGCGACGGCGCCGGCCGGGGGAGCCGGAACGACCGAGGGGGACGCCGGTGAGCATCGAGGTCAACAACGAGTCGGGCCACGAGGTCGACGAGGCGGAGTTCGCGGCGCTGGCCCGCTTCGCTCTCGACAGCCTGCACGTGCACCCGGCCAGCGAGCTGTCCGTCCTGTTCGTGGACACGGCCACGATGACGGACCTGCACGTGCAGTGGATGGACGAGCCCGGCCCCACCGACGTGCTCTCCTTCCCGATGGACGAGCTGCGCCCCGGCCGCCAGGGCGAGGAGGCACCGCCGGGGACGCTCGGCGACATCGTCCTGTGCCCGGACGTGGCGGCGCAGCAGGCCAAGGCGGCGGGCCACTCGACGGTGGAGGAGCTGCTGCTGCTCACCACGCACGGCATCCTGCACCTCCTCGGCTACGACCACGCCGAGCCCGAGGAGGAGAAGGAGATGTTCGCGCTGCAGCGACGCCTCCTGCTCACCTTCCTCGCCGGGCGGTGACGGGCGCGGTGGATGCTCCCGACGTCGTCCTGTGGATGACGCTCGTCGTCGCGCTGATGCTCTCGGCGCTGCTCAGCGCGGGGCGGACGGCGGTGCAGCGGGTGACGCGCGCGTCGCTGGCTGACGCTCTCGCCGAGGCGCTCGCCGGGGACGACGACGGTCCGGCGGCTCCCGCACGCACCCGCCGGATCCGGCGTGCGCAGCAGCTGGCTGCCGACCCGGGCGTCCCGGTGTCCCTGGGTCTGGTCGGGGTCCTCGCGGAGGCCGTCGCCGTGGGCTCTTTCGCACTGCTCCTGGCCGACTGGTTCGACGGGTGGTGGGAGGCGCTCCTGGGCGTCGCCGTCGCCGGGCTCGCCGCCGGGGTGCTGCTGCTGCGGTTCAGCCCGCGGACGTGGGCGCACCACCACCCGGCGCGGGCCCTCATCACGCTGGGCGGCCCGCTCGCCGCAGTCCACCGGGCCGTGGACTGGGTCCCGCGGCGACGCGCACCCGGCGAGGCGCCCGCCCCCGAGACCGACGAGCTGCGCGACATGGCCGACAGGGTGCGGGAGAACGAGGCCATCGAGGCCGAGGAGCGCGAGCTGCTCCGCTCCGCCCTGGAGCTCGGCGGCACGCTGGCGCGCGAGGTCATGGTGCCCCGCCCCGACATGGTCACGACGAGCGAGGACACGTCGCTGCGCAAGGCGATGCGCCTGTTCCTGCGGTCCGGCTTCTCCCGGGTCCCCGTCGTGGGCCGGACCGTGGACGACCTGATCGGCGTCGTCTACCTCAAGGACGTGGCCCGGCTGCTGGACGCCGACCCGTCCGCCGAGGACAGCCCGGTCATCGACCACGTCCGTGCGCCGGTGTTCGTCCCCGAGTCGAAGCCGGCCGACGACCTGCTGCGGGACATGCAGGCGCGGCGCTCGCACATCGCGATCGTCGTCGACGAGTACGGCGGGGTGGCGGGCCTGGTCACGGTCGAGGACATCATCGAGGAGCTCGTCGGCGAGCTCACCGATGAGCACGACACGGCGCCCGAGCCGGAGCCGGAGGACCTCGGCGACGGGCTGTGGCGCGTGCCCGCGCGGCTGCCGGTCGACGAGCTCGGCGAGCTGTTCGACCTGCGGCTCGACGACGACGACGTCGACACCGCCGGCGGCCTGCTCGCCAAGGCGCTCGGCAAGGTGCCGCTCGCCGGCGCGTGCGCCGACGTCGGCGCGCTGCGCCTCGAGGCCGAGCGCGTCGAGGGGCGCCGCAAGCAGGTCGCCAGCATCCTGGTGCGCAGGAGCACACCCGAAGCAGCGGACGACGACGTCGTGCCGCACGATCAGAAGGACGTCCCCGCATGACGCACGAGATCCCCCACCGGTCAGGTTTCGCCTGCCTGGTCGGCCGGCCCAACGTCGGCAAGTCGACCCTCACCAACGCGTTGGTCGGGGAGAAGGTCGCGATCATGTCGGCGCGGCCGCAGACGACGCGACACACCATCCGCGGCATCGTGCACCGCGAGGACTTCCAGCTGGTGCTGGTCGACACCCCGGGCCTGCACCGGCCACGCACCCTGCTGGGCGAGCGGCTCAACACGCTGGTCCAGGACACGCTCAGCGAGGTCGACGTCGTGGCTTTCTGCCTCCCGGCGGACCAGAAGATCGGCCCGGGTGACAAGTACATCGCGAGCAAGCTCGCTCCGCTGATGCAGGGGCGCAGTCCGGTGCCGGTGGTCGCCGTCGTGACCAAGGCGGACCTGGTGGACCGGGGCCGGCTGGCCGAGCACCTGATGGCGGTCGACCAGCTCGCCCGGTCGATGGAGCTCGACTGGTCGGCGATCGTGCCGGTGTCCGCCAAGGGCGGGTTCCAGGTGGACGAGCTCACCGAGGTGCTGGGCGCGCACCTGCCGGAGGGCCCGGACCTGTACCCGGACGGCGAGCTCACGGACGAGCCCGAGGAGGTCATGATCGCCGAGCTGGTGCGCGAGGCCGCCCTCGAGGGCGTCCGGGACGAGCTGCCGCACTCCCTGGCCGTCTCGGTCGAGGAGATCGTGGAGCGCGAGGGCAGCGGGGACGAGAAGGCCGGCCGGCGGCCGCTGCTGGACGTGCGCGTCACGCTGTTCGTGGAGCGGCAGAGCCAGAAGGGCATCATCATCGGGCGTGGTGGTTCGCGGCTGCGCGAGGTCGGGACCGTCGCACGCGAGGGCATCGAGAAGCTGCTCGGCACGCGCATCTACCTCGACCTGCACGTCAAGGTCGCCAAGGACTGGCAGCGGGACCCGAAGCAGCTGCAACGCATGGGCTTCTGACCGCGCCCGCGGGCGTCGACCGCCCGCCGCGCGGTTCCGGCGAGTAGCATCCGACGGGTGGTGTTCCGGACGATCGCGACGAGCGCAGCGCTGCTGGTCGGCCTGGCCGTCGCGGGTGCCGTCGCGGGACCGCAGTGGGACCCGCAACCGGTCACGGAGCACGTCGTGCCGGCGACCGAGGACACGACGATCGGCGGCGTGGACGCTGCCGCCGGTGAGGTGGGCGGGGTGGGCGACCACGAGGTCCGCACCGACCCGGTGACCATCGAGCTCGACGGTGCGACTGTCGACGGCCTGCTGCGCCGTCCGCTGGACGGCGACGGCGACCTGATGACGGGACGGCCGGGCGTCGTCTTCGTCCACGGTGCGGGCACCGGGCGGGCCGCGGAGGCCTTCGCGGAGACGGCAGCGAGCCTCGCCAGCGCCGGGGTGGTCACTCTCGTGCCCGACAAGCGGATGGACACCTACTCGCTGCGTGACCGCGACTACGAGGCCATGGCGCTCGACTACCACCACTCGGTCGACCTCCTGCGTACCGTCGAGGGCGTCGACCCGGCGCGCGTCGGGCTGTACGGCGAGTCCGAAGGCACCTGGATCGTGCCCGTCCTGCAGGCTGACGACCCCACGATCGCGTTCACGGTCCTGACGTCGGCGCCGATCGTGCCGCCCCGCGAGCAGGCGGCGTACGCCGTCGACAACTATCTGCGGAACACCCGTGTGCCCGACCAGGTGTTCCGCGCGATCCCGCGGGCGGTCGGGATGCAGTTCCCCGGCGGCGGCTTCACGTACGCCGACTTCGACGTGCGACCCTGGCTCGCGGCCCAGACGGCGCCGGTGCTGGTGGTGTACGGCGCCGCCGACCCGTCGATGCCCATCGAGCAGGGGGCCCGGATCGTCCTGGCCGACACCGCCGCCGGGCCTGGGGACGCACCCGTCACCGTCCGCTACTACGCGGGTGCCGATCACGGGATCCGTGTGCGTGACGGCGTGCCCGGGGGCGGCGTGGCTCCGCTGCACCGCGACTTCGTGCCCGACCTCGCCGCGTGGATCCAGGGCCAGCCGGGAACGGCGGACGCGGCACCGCAGGTGGCGGGCGCGACCCCTGAGCAGCTCTTCCTGGCGGCCCCCGTGCCCCAGCCGCTCTGGTGGGGCAACGGGGACGTGGTCGTGGCGGCGGTCCTCGGCGGGACGGGACTGGTGGTGCTCGCGCTCGGTGCGTGGGGCGTCGCGGCACTGGTGGTCCCGCTGGCCCGACGGCGCCGTGGCGGCCCGGCGCAGCCCTTCGCGCCGGGCGTCGGGCCTTCGCTCGTGGCGCTCGGAGCAGGGTCCGTCGCCACCACGGGCGCGCTGGCCGCATACCTGCTGCTCGTCGCGCGCCTCGCGTTCGACTACCAGCGCAACGACGTGATCGTCCAGGGCGGGTGGGTGACCGTCCGGCTCCTCGGCGTCGCGACGGCGGTGGCGGCAGCGGTTCTGCTTCAGCGCATCGCCGACGTACGCTCGGCACGTCGGGCGGGTGGCGACGTCGTCGTGACCCGCGCAGCACCGGCAGCCGTCGTGCTGTGGTGCGTCGTCGTCGGGTCGGTGTCGCTGCTGCTGACGCTCGCGTACTGGGGTGTCTACCAGCTCGGCATCTGACGCGCCGACACGCCCGATCTGACGTGAGGGGGTCGAGTCGGGTAGAAACGACCCGACCGGTCCCCTCGGTCGTCCACTCATGCAGGGAGTCAGTACCCATGTCCGACGTCGCTCATCCCCGGTCTCCGTTCGCGGACGTCCCGACCCGCGACATCGTGCGCGACGCCATCGCCGCCGTCGCGCTCCTCGTGGCGCTGCCGCTGCCGTGGGACGTGGCGCTCCGGGGGAGCGACCTGCTGTGGGTGGTGCTCACGACGGTGGTCGCGCTGCTGGCGGTCGCCGCTCCGTACGCGCGGCGGGCCGGGCTCGTGCCGGAGAGCTGGTCGGGCGTCGCCGCACCGCGGGCGCGTCTCGTCGGGCTCGCCCCCTACGCCCTCGTGGCGCTCCTCTACGTCGTGCTCGACCTGTTCTCGGTGGGCGACGGGGGGATCGGGGCAGGCCTCGCGCTGGGCATCGCGGGCGCGGTGCTGGCCGCCGCACTGCCGACGTCCCGGGGACTGACCGTGTCGGCGGTGCTGGTGGCGGCCGCCGCGGTGCTGACGCCCTTGATCTCGGTCGTGGACGGTCTGCCCTGGCCGGCCGTCGTGGGGGGCGTGCTGGCCGCGCTGCTCGTGGTCGGGGTCCTGTGGCTGACGGCCGGGGCGTTCCTGCGCCACCAGGACGACGCGGCGGGTCTGGTGCTCCTCGCCGTCGGCGGCGCGGTCGCGCTCGAGCTCGCGCTGCTGGGCGGCGGTGCACGACACGGCTGGGTCGAGTCCCTGCACGCGGACCGCTACGGGCTGCTCCTGCTGCCGGTGGTCGCAGCGTCCGCCGTGCCGGTGGTCCTGCAGCGGGCGGCGACGCGGGCCGGTGAACCGGAGGAGATCGGCGCGGCCCGGTGGATCCGTGTCGCGGTACGTGCGCTCGACCTGGTCATGGCCGTGGCGGCGTTCGTCGCGCTCGTCGCGATCGTGCGACTCGTCGCCGCGGCGACGGCGGACATCCCGGGGTTCGGTTTCGGTGTGGAGCCCGTCCTGCGCCTGATCGTCGGTGTCGTCGTGGTCGTCATGGCGTTCCTCGCGCGGCGCGCCCTGGTGCGTGACGCGCGCACGGCGCACGCCACCGCCGTCGGCGCCGCCTGCGTGATCGTCGTGCTGGGCCTGGTGATCATCGTGGCGCGTGCCGGTGTCGGCACCCGCTCCCACGTCGAGGAACTCCTGCTGGCGCTCGCGCTGCCGGCGATGGTGCTCGTCGCGCTGCTCGTGCCGCCGTCGGTCCGGAATCTCGTCGGGTCGGGCGAGCCGGCAGAGCCGGTGCGGGACGGGACGTCGACCGGCGAGTGGCAGACACCCGGTCCCATGGCGTCAGCGGTGCCCCTGGGCGAGGTGGCACGCCCCGGGCAGCCCGGCGTCGAGCAGACCGCCGTCCAGCAGCCGGTCGCCGCGCCGTCCGCCGCGCCCGCTGCCGACGCGGGCTCGCGCTGGCGCGGCACCTGGGCGGCCGGGACGGACGCGACGCAGCAGATGGCGCCCGTCGAGGCCGCGCGGTCGGCCGCCGACGACCAGCCGGTCCAGCGGCCGGACCACACCCAGGTGCTCCAGCCCGTGGCGGACGTGCCTGGCTCCCGCTGGACGCCGGAGCGCGCCCTCGACCCGACGACGCCGCTGGCGGACCTCGCCCAGATCGTCCAGGAGGCGCCGCACCTGCGCCCCCACGTGGCGGCGAACCCGTCGACGTACCCGGCGCTGCTCGACTGGCTCGGCGCCCTGGGCGACCCGTCCGTGGACGCGGCGCTGCGGACCCGTCGGTGACCGCTCCGGCGTCTGCGGGCACCGACGTGACGTACGGCACGCTCGGTGTACGGTGGCACTGTGCAGCACGCGGTGAGCCTCCTCCTTCGGTGCCGCGGCGAGGCCTACTAAGAGGCCGGAACCTCGCCGCGGTGGATCGTGGTGCGCCGGCCGATCGTGAGCCCCACACCGAAGGACACCCCTGATGCAGACTGCCGAACCGAACACCACCGGGATCGCCGCCGCCAACCCGCAGCGCCCCTCGGGGATGCCGTACCACCGCTACGTACCGTTCCACGAGCAGATCACCGTGGAGCTGCCGGACCGCACGTGGCCGGACCGTCGGATCGAGAAGGCGCCGCGCTGGTGCGCGGTCGACCTGCGGGACGGCAACCAGGCACTCATCGAGCCCATGGACGCGGAGCGCAAGCTGCGCATGTTCGAGCTGCTCGTGCGGATGGGATACAAGGAGATCGAGGTCGGGTTCCCCTCGGCCTCCCAGACCGACTTCGACTTCGTGCGCACCCTCATCGAGTCGGACCGGATCCCCGACGACGTCGTGATCCAGGTGCTCACACAGTGCCGTGACCACCTCATCGAGCGCACCTACGACGCGATCCGTGGCGCGAAGCAGGCGATCGTGCACATCTACAACTCGACGTCGATCCTGCAGCGGGAGGTCGTCTTCCGCTCCGACATGGACGGCATCGTGGACATCGCGCTGCAGGGCGCCAGGCTGTGCCGCAAGCTCGAGGAGACGGTCCCGGAGACCACGGTCTACTACGAGTACTCGCCCGAGTCCTACACCGGTACCGAGCTCGAGTTCGCCGCACGGATCTCCAACGAGGTGCTTGACGTCCTCGAGCCGACGGCGGACCGCCCGGTCATCGTCAACCTGCCGGCCACCGTCGAGATGGCCACGCCCAACGTGTACGCCGACTCCATCGAGTGGATGAGTCGGAACCTGAAGTACCGCGAGAACGTGGTCCTGTCGCTGCACCCGCACAACGACCGCGGCACCGCGGTCGCCGCGGCCGAGCTGGGCTACCAGGCCGGCGCCGACCGCATCGAGGGCTGCCTGTTCGGCAACGGCGAGCGCACCGGCAACGTCGACCTGGTCACGCTGGGCATGAACCTGTTCGGCCAGGGCATCGACCCGCAGATCGACTTCACCGTGGGCGGCGGCATCGACGCGATCCGCCGGACGGTGGAGTACTGCAACCAGCTCCCGGTCCACGAACGGCACCCGTACGTGGGCGACCTGGTCTTCACGGCGTTCTCCGGCTCGCACCAGGACGCGATCAACAAGGGTTTCGACCACATGGCGGCCCGTGCCGAGGCCGAGGGCAAGGACGTCGACGACCTCACCTGGGGCGTGCCCTACCTGCCGATCGATCCCAAGGACCTGGGCCGCTCCTACGAGGCCGTGATCCGGGTCAACAGCCAGTCCGGCAAGGGTGGCGTCGCCTACCTGCTCAAGACCGAGCACCACCTGGAGCTGCCGCGGCGTCTGCAGATCGAGTTCTCGGCCGCCGTGCAGCGACACACGGACACGGCGGGCAAGGAGGTCACGGGCGCCGACATCTGGCGGATCTTCTCCGACGAGTACCTGCCCGTCGACGCGACGTCGGGCCTGGAGCCCTGGGGCAGGCTGCGTCTGCGGCGCACGCGGACCTCGTCGGCGGAGGACGGCGCCACGCTGCTCGAGGTCGACGTGGTCGACCGGGGCGAGGAGCACACGCTGACGGGCGCCGGGAACGGGCCGCTCGCGGCGTTCGTCGACGCGATCGCCCACGTGGGCCTCGACGTCCGGGTGCTGGACTACACCGAGCACGCCCTGTCGGAGGGCGGGGACGCCTCGGCGGCCGCCTACGTCGAGTGCGCCGTCGGCGACGACGTGCTGTGGGGCGTGGGCGTGGACCCGTCCATCACCACGGCGTCGCTCAAGGCGATCGTCTCGGCCGTCAACCGCGCCGAGCGTCGCTGACCGCCGTCTGGTGTCGGCCGCACCTGGGACAATGGCACGGTGCCCCTGTACCGAGACGACGCGATCGTGCTGCGCACCCACAAGCTGGGTGAGGCCGACCGCATCATCACGCTCCTGACGCGTGAGCACGGCAAGGTGCGGGCCGTCGGTCGAGGGGTGCGGCGCACCTCGTCGCGGTTCGGCGCGCGCCTGGAGCCGTTCATGGCGGTCGACGTCCAGCTGCACACCGGTCGCAGCCTCGACTCGGTCACCCAGGTCGAGACGCTCGGCGCGTACGCCGGCGCGATCTGCGCGGACTACGGGATGTACACGGCGGGTGCCGCGATGCTCGAGGCCGCGGACCGACTCGTGGCCGCGGAGCACGAGCCCGCCGTCCAGCAGTACTGGCTGCTGGCCGGCGGGCTGCGCGCCCTGGCCGGCCGTGCCCATGCGCCGGGCCTCGTGCTGGACTCCTACCTGCTGCGGGCGCTGTCGGTGGCCGGGTGGGCGCCGTCGTTCACCGACTGCGCCCGGTGCGGCGAGCCGGGCCCGCACCACGCGTTCGCGGTCGCCCAGGGCGGGGCGGTGTGCCTGCGTTGCCGCCCGCCCGGGGCGACGGCCCCCGCGCCCGAGACCTTCACGCTCCTGGCCGCTCTGCTCGCCGGGGACTGGGCCGTGGCCGACGCTGCGGACCGGCGGCACCGTTCCGAGGCGGCCGGGTTGGTGGCCGCCTACTCGCAGTTCTACCTCGAGCGCACCCTGCGCTCGTTGCGCATGATCGAGAGAGAGGCCTGATGCCCCGCGCCCCGCAGCAGTACGCCGAGCCGTACCCCCACCCGTCCGGAGCCACTGCGCCGGCCATCCCGGCCGAGTTCGTGCCGAACCACGTCGCCGTGGTGATGGACGGCAACGGGCGGTGGGCGAACGCGCGCGGCCTGCCGCGCGTCGAGGGTCACAAGGAGGGCGAGAAGTCGCTGCTGGACGTCGTCGCGGGCGCGGTGCAGATCGGCGTCAAGCACGTCTCGGCGTATGCCTTCAGCACCGAGAACTGGAAGCGTTCGCCCGACGAGGTGCGCTTCCTGATGAACTTCAACCGCGACGTCATCCGCCGACGGCGGGACGAGATGTCGTCGTGGGGCGTGCGGATCCGCTGGGCGGGGCGCCGTCCGCGGCTGTGGGGCTCGGTGATCAAGGAGCTGCAGGTCGCGGAGGAGATGACCCGTGAGAACGACCGCTGCACGCTGACGATGTGCGTCAACTACGGCGGCCGCGCGGAGGTCGCGGACGCGGCCGCGGCGATCGCCCGGGAGGCGGCGGCGGGCCGGATCAACCCGGACCGGGTGACCGAGAAGACGGTGCAGAAGTACCTGGACGAGCCGGACCTGCCGGACGTCGACCTGTTCCTGCGCTCGTCCGGCGAGCAGCGCACCAGCAACTTCATGATCTGGCAGGCCGCGTACGCGGAGCTGGTGTTCCTGCCGGAGCCGTGGCCGGACGTGGACCGGCGGCACCTGTGGCGTGCGGTCGAGGAGTACGCCCGGCGCGACCGTCGCTACGGGGGAGCGGTGGACGCCGCGTCGACGACCTGACACATCGACGCCGGCCGGACGAACCCGCCGCACGATCGCGTTCACGCGCCCTGGGGGCGCTCCACTTCGGGAAGGCGACGATCGTGCGGCGGGTTCGTCCGGCCGGCGTCAGAGGTCGGTCAGCCGTAGATCTCGGCGAGCTGGTCGACGATCGCGGGCACGCCGTCGGCCCAGTCGTAGGACAGCGCGGTGGGCGGGGAGACGGACGACACGGCGACGTTGCCGACGACCTTGACCACGTCGCCGGCCGCGACAGCCGGGATCGCCTGGAGCTCCTCGCCCTCGCCGAAGGTGGCGGCCTCCTCCTCGGTGTAGGTGTAGGCGACCAGGAAGTCGGACTCGAGCTTGTCCAGCTCCTCGTAGGACAGCGTGTAGAAGAACCCGCCGTCCGAGGTGTCGAGCTCGGTCACCGACGGTGCCGAGATGACGCCGAGGCCCTCGAGGATCCCGACACGGGGGTCGGCCGGCGTGTAGACGTACACGAGTCCCTCGGAGGGGGAGTCGACGATCGCGGCGAAGGTCTTGCCCTCGATCTCGGGGTGCTCGTCGGCCAGGTCGCCGATGTAGCTGTCGACGTCCGCGAGCACCTGCTCACCGGCGTCGGAGCGGCCCAGGGCCTCGGCCGTCGTCGTGATGACCTCGTCCCAGGGGGTGGTCCACGGGGTGTCGGGGTAGGCCACGACCGGGGCGATGTCCGACAGCACCTCGTACTGCTCGGCCGTGATGCCCGAGTATGGCGCGAGGATGAGGTCCGGGTCGGCCTCGACGAACTCCTCGTAGGGAACCGTGGCGCCGCCCTCGGCGTCGGTGAGGACGGCGGGGTGGTCGACGCCGAGGTCGTCGTACTCCTGCTCGACCCAGGGGAGCAGGGCGCCCTCACCGACGGTCCAGGACTGCTCGGCGACCGCGACGGGGGTGACGCCGACGGCGAGGGCGGCCTCGGTGGAGCCCCAGCCCCACGTCGCGACCCGCTCGGGCGCGGCCTCGATGACCGTCTCGCCCAGCGCGTGGGTGATGGTGACGGGGAACTCGTCGGTAGCGCCTCCGGTCGCCGCCGTCGCCTCGGTCGTGCCCGCCTCGGTGGAGGGATCGGACGCGCAGGCCGACAGGGCGAGCGCGCCGACGGCGGCGAGACCGACGGCGGTGGTCAGGGAACGGTGAAGGCGCACGGGTACTCCTCGGTTGCTCGCGCTCGGAGCGCGAGGGACGGCTAATGAGGCAAGGCTAACCTCACTGGCTCACGACGTGGAACCCTGGAGACCGCTTCGTGAGCAATCGGTGATGTGAGGTCGCTCACGAGGTCGGTTCGGTCGACCCGTCCGGAGCCGGCGTGCCGTCGGGCCGATGGTGCCGCCCGACAGGCACGATCATCGGGCTGCCGGCGACCGGGTCCGGCACGACCCGGGCGTCCAGCCCGAAGGCCGACAGCACCGTGGCCTCGTCCAGGACCTCCGCCGGAGCCCCCTGCGCCACCACCCGTCCCGCGCTCATCACGACCAGGTGGTCGGCGTAGCGGGCGGCGAGGTTGAGCTCGTGGAGCACCATCACCACCGTGGTGCCGCGCTCGCGGTTGAGGTCGTGCAGCAGGTCGAGCAGCTCCACCTGGTGGGTGACGTCGAGGAACGTCGTCGGCTCGTCCAGGAGCACCACGTCGGTCTCCTGGGCGAGCACCATCGCGATCCACACGCGCTGACGTTGGCCGCCGGACAGCTCCGCCACGGGCCGGTCGGCGAGGTCCGCCACGCCCGTCGCCTCGAGCGAGCGCTGCACCACGACGTCGTCGTCGCTGCTGTGCCGCCCGAACCAGCCTTGATGGGGGTAGCGGCCGCGGGAGACGAGCTCGGCCACCCGGACGCCGTCAGGGGCGATCGACGACTGCGGCAGGACGCCGACGAGGCGGGCGAGCTCCTTGCGGGGCATCCCGGTCACGTCGCGGTCCCCGAGGGTCACGCGACCGGCGGTGAGCGGGTGCAGCCGTGCCAGCCCACGCAGGAGCGTGGACTTGCCGCAGGCGTTCGGCCCGACGATCGCCGTGACCACGCCATGGGGCAGCGTGAGGTCGAGCTCGTCGATGACCGGGTGGCCGTCGTACCCGATGGACACGCCGTGCGCCGAGAGGTCGCCGGCTCGGGTGCTCGGACCGTTCGGGGCGTCGGAGGCGCGTGCCACGTCGATGCCGTGCGGGATGTCGATCATGCGCGAGTTCTTCTCTCGTGGGTGGCGAGCAGCCACAGCAGGTAGGGGGCGCCGACGATGCCCGTGACGATGCCGGTCGGGGCGGCGACCCCGAGCAGACCGTGCTGGGCGACGATGTCGGCAGCCAGGACCAGCGTGGCACCGGTGGCGACGGAGACGGACAGGGCAGGCCCGCCGTCGTCGGTGAGACGGCGGGCGATGGCCGGTGCGACCAGCGCGACGAACGCGAGCGGCCCGACGGTCGCGGTGGCCAGGGCAACGAGCCCCACGGCGACGAGGAGGGTGATGACGCGGGCGGAGTCTGTGGCCACGCCCAGGCCGCGCGCATGGTCGTCCCCGAGAGCGAGCGGGTGCTGCCAGCGGGAGACGACAGCGGCGGCGACGGTCAGGGCGACCAACCCGCCGCCCAGGACGGCCAGCTCGGCGCCCCGGACGTCCGCGACGCTCCCGACGGTCCACACGAGGGCGGCGGCGGCGTCGCGCTCCCCGGCGCTCGCGAGCATCCACGCCAGCACGGAGGAGGCCAGGTAGGCGAACCCGACGCCGACCAGCACGAACCGGATCGAGTGCAGGCCCTGGCGCCAGGCGAAGAACCAGATGAGCAGGGCGATGGTGGCCGCCCCGACGAACGCCCCTACCGAGACGGCCAGGCCCGACATGCCGAGGCCCAGCAGCACCGCCACGGCACCGACCGAGGCGCCGCTGGCGATCCCCAGGATGTCGGGGCTGGCGAGCGGGTTGCGCAGGGTCGACTGGAAGAGCGCGCCAGCGAGGCCGAACGCGGCGCCGGCGAGCAGGGCGGTGGCGACCCGGGGCAGCCGCAGGCGCTGGACGACGAACAGGTCGCCGTCGTCGCCGATCCCGAGCAGGGCGAGCAGGGCGCGCCCGGGTGGGAGGGAGGCGGCGCCGAGGGTGAGTGCCAAGGTGGTCAGGACGACGACGAGCACGGCGAGGGAGGCGAGCACGGCGACCCTGCGGCGGTGGCGACGGCTGCGCACGTCCTGGGCCGCGGTGAGGACAGTCATCTCACACCCCCGCGACCTTGCGGCCACGTGCCACCGCGACCAGGACCGGGGCGCCGATCGCGGCCGCCACGACTCCGGCCTCCAGCTCGGTGCCGGGCAGCAGCAGGCGGCCGATGACGTCGGCGCCGAGCAGCATGACCGGCCCGAGCAGTGCGGAGAGCACGAGGATCCAGCGGTAGTCCGTGCCGACGAGGCGCCGGGCGGCGTGCGGGACGGCGAGGCCGACGAGGGCGATCGGGCCGGCGAGCGCCGTCGCGGAGCCGGCCAGGAGCACGATCGTCAGTCCGGCCACGGCCCGGGTCACGCCCACCCGCTGGCCGAGCCCGCGGGCGACGTCGTCGCCGAGGGCGAGCATGTTGAGCCGCTGTGCCAGCCCTGCGGCGAGCACGGTGCCGGCGGCGACGAAGGGCAGGACGACCAGGAGGGTCTCGAGCCCGCGGCCGGTCAGTGAACCGACCGCCCAGAACCGGTAGAGGTTGAAGGCCTGCGGGTCGCGCAGCAGCACGAGGGTGATGAGCGGTGTGATCAGCGCGGTGACGGTTGCGCCGACGAGGGCGAGCCTCACCGGCTGTCCGGAGCCGATGGAGAACACCAGAGCGGCGGCGGCCGCGGCGCCCAGGAAGGCGAACCACACGAACTGCGAGGGCGCCGTCAGCCCGAGCAGCCAGACCGTGCAGACGACGGCGAGCGAGGCTCCGGAGTTCAGCCCGAGCAGCCCGGGATCGGCGATCGGGTTGCGGGTGACGCCCTGGATGACGGCTCCGGTGACGCCGAGGGCGAGGCCGGCGGCGAGGCCGACGAGGGCCCGGGGGACGCGCTGGCCCATGATGACCTGGTGGTCCACGTTGCCGGCTGCGGGGGCGGTGAGTGCCTCCCAGACGACGGGCAGCGAGACGTCGCGGACGCCGAGCACGAGGCTCGCGACCACGATGAGGGCCAGCACTCCGAGGGCGACCGCGCAGGCGGCGATCTTGCGACGGGTCCGCTGTCCCACCTGACGGGCCGCGTCCGAGGACGTGACCGGTGGTGAGGTAAGCATTGCCTAAGTCTGACACAGGCCTCGGGGTGCTCACGCACCCGTCCGGCCCGTGAGAGGTCAGCCCCGCTCGGCCGCCGCCTCGACAGCGGCGACGGGGCGTGCCGCGCCCGCCCGGGCCCGACGGCGGCGCAACAGCCAGGCGGTGAGCCCGATCGCGAGCGCACCGGCAGCCCCGAGGGCTGCCGGGTCGAGCAGGAACAGCAGGATCGCGCCGTAGACCACGGCGGTGCCGACGGTGGTCCAGATGGCCGCCCAGAGGAGGCAGCCGAGGGTCAGTGCCATGAGGTAGCGCCCGAGCGGCATGCGCAGGTAGCCGGCCGCAAGATTGACGACGGTCTGGATGCCCACGGTGAGGAAGGACACGGTCACCGCCGCCGGCCCCCAGCGGTGGATGCGGTCGATCACCTGGACGGCGCGCGGGGAGGCCAGCAGCCGTGCCACTCGGGTGCCGCCCATGCCGCGGGCGACGCCGCGGCCGAGCCAGTACGTCGCCTGGGCGCGAGCCATGACGATGCAGAACGCGATGACGTACACGGCCCAGAACGGGAAACCCTCGAGCGTGAAGACGCCATGGCGCCCGACCTCGTCGGTCGCGGTGGCGGTCAGGGCGGCGAGCATGCCGCCATCATGCCCTACTGAGGTATGCCTGGCCTAACTTTCCTGCCTGCCGACGGTCGGCAGTCGGTGCACGTGCCCCAGAGCTCCACCGTGTGCTCGATGTCCGTGAACCCCTGCGACGCGCCCACCTGCGCGGCCCACGACTCGACGGTGGGCCCGTCGATCTCGACCGCCCGGCCGCAGGAGCGGCACACCAGGTGGTGGTGGTGCTCGGTCCGCGCGCAGCGACGGTAGAGGGCCTCGCCGTCGTCGGTGCGCAGGACGTCCACCTCGCCGCCGGCGGCGAGCGCCTGCAGTGTCCGGTAGACGGTGGCGAGGCCGACGGCGTCCCCGCGGTCGCGCAGCTGCTCGTGCAGCTGCTGGGCGCTGCGGAACTCGTCGGTGGCGTCCAGCGCGCCGGCGACGGCGGCTCGCTGCTTGGTCATGCGCAGCTGCTGGGTCATCTTTCGCACTCTCCTGCTTCGCTGGTGGTCCCCACCTCGACGTCGTCGGGGATGTCGGGGTGCGGGTCGCGTGCCGGCCGGCGGCGGGCCAGCAGCGGGTGCAAGCCTGCCACGACCGCGTACACCGCGATGGCCAGGACCACGATGAGGGAACCTGGGGAGACCGGGTACCAGTAGGTGATGCTGAGCCCGACGACGCACACGACGACCCCGATCACCGAGCCGACGGCCATGGTGCGCCGGAACGAGTGGGTGACGAGCTGGCCGATCGCGACGGGCACGATCATGAGCGCGGAGACGAGCAGCAGCCCGACGACGCGCATCGCGACGGTGACGGTGAGGGCCGCCAGCACGGCGACGGCCATGTTGAGCGCCCAGACGGGTAGGCCGGAGGAGATGGCGAACTCCTCGTCGTGGCTCACGGAGAACAGGGCGGGCCGCAGCCCGACGCCCACCAGGAGGATGAGGGCGCACAGCACCACGGTCAGGATCAGGTCGGTGCTGGTCACCGTCGAGATCGACCCGAACAGGTAGGCCATGAGGTTTCCCGAGGAGCCGCCGGCGATCCCGATGATGAGCACGCCGCCGGCGATGCCTCCGTAGAACATGATGGCCAGGGCCAGGTCGCCCGAGGTGCGCCCGCGCCGTCGGACCACCTCGATGAGGACGGAGCCGACGACGGCGGCGACCACCGCGCCGGGGATGGCCAGGACGTCGTCGGGCACCAGGCCCAGGGCGGCGCCGACGAGCCAGCCGAGCGCCACGCCGGTGAGGGCGACGTGCCCGATGCCGTCGCCGAGCAGCGCGAGCCGGCGCTGGACCAGGTAGGTGCCCACCACGGGGGCGCTCACGCCAACGAGGAGCGCCGCGACGAGCGCCCGCTGCATGAGCGGGTCGGTGAGCATGTAGCCGATCTCGCTCACGAGCCCACCTCCGTCGAGCCGGTACCGAGAGGTCCGTCGGTGAGGCCGACCTCCGGCGCCTGGACGGGCAGCTCCGAGGTGTGCGGGTGCACGTGCTCGTGGCCCGTGGCGTCGTGGCCGCCGTGCGGGCGGGGCGGGGCGCCGTCGTGCACCACCTTGCCGTGCCGCAGGACGACGGCGCGGGTGACGAGGCCCGCGAGCTCGCCGAGCTCGTGCAGGACGACGAGCACCGTCAGGCCGCTGCCGATGAGCCGCGTCATGGTCGCGGCGAACGCCTCCTGGCTGGGCCGGTCGACGCCCGCGACGGGCTCGTCGAGGACGAGCACCTCGGGCTCGCGCACCAGGGCTCGGGCGATGAGGACGCGCTGCTGCTGCCCGCCGGAGAGCTGGCTCGTGGCGTCGTCGGCGCGGTCGGCGAGGCCGACCTGGTCGAGGGCTTCGCGCGCCCGGCTCCGCCAGCCGCGGGGCAGGGCGAGACGGCGGCCGTGCAGCAGCCCGGAGGCGACGACCTCGGCCGCCGTCGACGGGACACCCGCGGCGGCGCTGACCCGCTGGGGGACGTAGCCGATGCGGTGCCAGGGCACGCCGTTGCCGAGCGGGTGGCCGAGCATGCTGACCGAGCCCTGCGACGGGGTCAGCACGCCGACCACGGTGCGCACGAGGGTCGACTTCCCGGACCCGTTGGCGCCCAGGAGGGCGACGACCTCGCCGGCGTCGACGCGCAGGTCCACGCCGCGCAGCACGTGGCTCGCGCCGAGGCGTACGTGCACGTCACGGGCGTCGATGACGGGAGAGGTCACGCGCAGCCCAGCCCCTCGGTGATGGCGGCGAGGTTGTTGTCCATGACAGAAAGGTAGTCCGCCCCGGACTCCGCGGCGTCGGTGGACAGGCCCTCCAGCGGGTCCAGGACGGCGGTGGTCACGCCGAGGTCGTCGGCGAGGGTCTCGGCGACCTTCGGGTTGGTGAGGGTCTCGGTGAAGATGGTCCGCACGTCGTTGTCGGCGACGACGTCGCCGATCTCGCGCAGGCGGGCCGGGGACGGCTCGGCCTCCGGGTCGAGGGCGGAGATGCCGATCTGGGACAGCCCGTACCGCTCGGCGAGATACCCGAACGCGGCGTGGCTCGTCACGAGGGTCTCGCCCTGGCACGGCTCCAGCGCGGCGGCGTACTCCGTGTCGAGGTCCTCGAGCGTGGCCTGGAGGGCGTCCGCGTTGGCCGTGTAGGTGGCGGCGTTGTCCGGGTCAGCGGCACCGAGCTCGGTGGCGACCTCGTCGGCCACGGGGATCAGCAGGGTGGGGTCGAGCCAGAAGTGCGGGTCGGTGTTGCCGTGATCGTGGGTGTCGCCGGATTCCTCGTCCGCGTGCTCGGCGGACCCGGGGTTCTCCTCCAGCGTGACGAGCTCGGCGGCGTCCACCACGTGCTCGGGGGCGCGGGCCTCGACGGCCTCGTCGACGGCCGGCTGGAACCCGGACTGGAAGACGACCAGGTCGGCGTCACCGACCTCGCGCACCTGGGAGGGCGCGAGCTCGAGGTCGTGCGGCTCGGCGGCCGGGGGAGTGAGGTTGTCGACGCTCACCAGGTCGCCGCCGACCTGCTCGGCCACGTACTGCAGCGGGTAGAAGGAGGCGAGCACCTGCATCCCGTCGCCCGTGCCGTCGGCTCCGGTACCCACACCGTCGGTGCCGCAGGCGGCCAGGACGAGAGCGAGGGGCAGGGCGGCTGCGACGGGCAGCGCGAGGCGTCGGGGCATGAGAACCATTCTCAGCCTTGGCAGGAACCTCTGTCAAAGAGGTCGGGTGGGGCGTTCGTCACGCTGCGCGCCGAGTCTCAGGCGTGGTAGCCCGACTCGAGTCCGTAGACGTGCCTCCCACGCGCCCCGGCCTCGCGGGCCAAGCGTTGGTCGAAGGTGGCGAGAGCGACGTCGAGGTGCTCGGCGAGTGCGAGCACGCATGCGGCAGGCATCTTCAACGACGTCTCGGCCCGCACCACGGCGAGCGCTTCCGGCGCCGGGTCGCCCTGAGGGGAGAGCGCGAACCCGGCTTCGGCGAGCTTCGCGCGGACTGAGGCGTGAGCACCCACGCGGGCCGGGCCGACGAGGAGCTCGGCGAGGGTCAGGGAGTGCATCGCGATGTGCTCGAGTCCGTGTTCCCGCACGATGCGTCGGGCACCTGAGTGGTGGACGTGGTCCGGTTGGGCTGCGGCGATCACGACGTTCGCGTCGGCGACGATCACTCGCCCCACCCTTCACGCACGTCGTCCAGGTATCCCTTCGAGTAGAAGGCGGCCAAGGAGGTGAGCTCCTCCACGGCCCGATCGTGCTCGACATCGCGAGAGCCGCACTCCTGCTCGATCACGGTGGCGCCCTCTTCGATCAGGTGTGTCAGCAGTCGGGTCGCAGGCTCGCTCCGCCCCGCCCGGTAGGCTGGCAGACCGGCGCCGCCGGCAGTTCGCAGGCGCCGACCTACCGTGCACACCCGCCCCGCAGGAGCCACCTGCGGGGTCGACCTCAGGAGTGATCCGTGGCTGCATCCGCGACCGCCCAGCTCGACGCCGTCGTCTCCCTCGCCAAGCGCCGGGGGTTCGTCTTCCAGTCCGGCGAGATCTACGGCGGGACCCGCTCCGCGTGGGACTACGGCCCGCTGGGCGTGGAGCTCAAGGACAACATCAAGCGGCAGTGGTGGAAGGCGATGACCCGCCGGCCCGACGTCGTCGGCCTGGACTCGGCCGTCATCCTGCCCACCCCCGTGTGGAAGGCCTCCGGCCACCTCGGTGCGTTCACCGACCCGCTGACCGAGTGCCTGAGCTGCCACAAGCGGTTCCGCGAGGACCAGATGATCGAGGAGTTCACCGAGCGCAAGGGCCGCGCGCCTGAGGGCGGGCTCGCCGAGATCGCCTGCCCGAACTGTGGCACCCGCGGCGAGTGGACCGAGCCGCGAGACTTCAACATGATGCTCTCGACGTACCTCGGCCCGGTCGAGGACGAGTCGGGCCGCCACTACCTGCGTCCCGAGACGGCGCAGGGCATCTTCGTGAACTTCGCCAACGTGGCCGCCGCGTCCCGCCAGAAGCCGCCGTTCGGCATCGCGCAGATCGGCAAGTCGTTCCGCAACGAGATCACGCCGGGCAACTTCATCTTCCGCACGCGCGAGTTCGAGCAGATGGAGATGGAGTTCTTCGTCGAGCCGGGCTCGGACGCCGAGTGGCACCAGTACTGGATCGACACGCGCATGGCCTGGTACACCGACCTGGGCATCGACCCGGAGAACCTGCGCCTGTACGAGCACCCCGAGGACAAGCTCTCGCACTACTCGACCCGCACCGTGGACATCGAGTACCGCTTCGGGTTCACCGGCAGCGAGTGGGGCGAGCTCGAGGGCATCGCGAACCGCACCGACTTCGACCTCAGCACGCATGCGAAGCACTCGGGCAAGGACCTGATGTACCGCGACCCGGTGACCAACGAGAAGTACTTCCCGTACGTCATCGAGCCGGCCGCCGGCCTGACGCGGTCGCTCATGGCGTTCCTCGTCGAGGCGTACGCCGAGGACGAGGCGCCCAACACCAAGGGCGGCGTCGACAAGCGCACCGTGCTGCGTCTCGACAAGCGCATCGCACCGGTGAAGGCCGCCGTGCTGCCGCTGTCCAAGAGCGCCGACCTGCTGCCCACGGCGGACAAGCTGGCCGCCGAGCTGCGCCAGCACTGGAACGTCGACCACGACGTCACCCAGGCGATCGGCAAGCGGTATCGCCGTCAGGACGAGATCGGCACGCCCTACTGCGTCACGGTCGACTTCGACACGCTCGAGGACCAGGCCGTCACGATCCGTGACCGCGACACCATGGCGCAGGAGCGCGTGGCCCTGGACCAGGTCGCCGGTTACCTCGCCCAGCGGATGCCCGGCGTCTGACGCCGATCCGTCCGAGCACGAGAACGGGGGCCGCCCAGCAGGGCGACCCCCGTTCTGCTCCGCCCGGCGGGCGGAAGCTCGTCGTGGCGAGGGTCAGGTCTTGGCGCGCCTCATGAGCGCCAGCACCAGGCTGACGACCAGCACGACGACGCCGATCCAGAGCAGGAACTGTCCGATCTCGGTGGCAACACCGAGAACGACCAGCACCACGCCGATCAAGATCAGAATCAGCCACAGGGGCATGTCGACCTCCTTCGTCCGTCACGACGGTTTTTGTCGCGACATGTTCCGAACCTGTCACAGGTTCGCGGTGCTGGCACGTCGAGCGATCGTCCGGTGACCGGTGTCACGCATCCGGGAGGCTCTGACGGCCCGGTGTCGCCGGGAGACGTTTGCGACAATGGCGGATGTGACTTCCACGCTCGAACCCGTCAGCACGACGACGCCGCAGCCCGCCACCGCGACCGGGGCTCCGTCGTCGGGCACGCGCGTGCTGCTCCCGCTGCAGATCGGGCCGATCACCGTCGGCACGCCCGTGGTCCTCGCACCCATGGCCGGCGTCACCAACCGCGCCTTCCGCACGCTGTGCCGCGAGGCCGGCCGCTCCACCGGGTTCGACCCGGGGCTCTACGTGGCGGAGATGGTCACGAGCCGGGCGCTCGTGGAGCGCAACACCGAGGCGCTGCGCATCGTCACCTTCGGCGACGACGAGACGCCGCGCTCGGCGCAGGTCTACGGCGTCGACCCCGCGACCGTCGGCGCCGCCGTGAAGATCATCGCGAGCGAGGACCGCGCGGACCATGTGGACCTCAACTTCGGCTGCCCCGTCCCCAAGGTGACCCGCAAGGGCGGCGGCTCCGCGCTGCCGTGGAAGAAGCAGCTCTTCAGCGACATCGTGCGCGCCGCCGTGGACGCCGCCGAGCCGTACGGCGTCCCCGTGACGGTCAAGATGCGCAAGGGCATCGACGACGACCACCTGACGTACCTCGACGCCGGCCGGACGGCCGCGTCCCTCGGGGTGGCCGCCGTCGCGCTGCACGCCCGCACGGCGGCGGAGCACTACTCCGGGACGGCGGACTGGTCCGCTGTCGCTCGCCTCAAGGAGGCCGTGACCACGGTGCCGGTGCTCGGCAACGGTGACATCTGGTCCGCCGAGGACGCACTGCGCATGGTCCGCGAGACCGGCGCCGACGGTGTCGTCG
This sequence comes from uncultured Isoptericola sp., assembly GCA_947497265.1. Lineage (GTDB taxonomy): Bacteria > Actinomycetota > Actinomycetes > Actinomycetales > Cellulomonadaceae > Isoptericola > Isoptericola rhizosphaerae. Next base: position 528,748 of record CANMFP010000002.1, on the reverse strand, counting down.
TCGGCCGCGGCTGCCAGGGCCGCCCCTGGCTGTTCGCCGATCTGGCCGCCGCCTTCAACGGCTCCGACCAGCGGGTGCGGCCCGGTCTGCGCGAGGTGGCCGGGACGATCCACCGCCACGGCGAGCTGATGATCTCCTACTACGACGGCGACGAGTCCAAGGCGATGCGCGACCTGCGCAAGCACATGGCCTGGTACCTCAAGGGCTACGCCGTCGGCGGCGAGACCCGCCGTGAGCTGGCGATGGTGTCCACGCTCGACGAGCTGCGTACGCTCCTCGACGCGCTCGACCTCACGCTCGGCTACCCGGGGGCCGACGCCGAAGGGCCGCGCGGGCGCGCCGGCACGCCGAAGAAGCCGCACCTGCCCTACGGCTGGCTGGACTCGCGCGAGCTGGACGCCGAGTTCGAGGCGAAGCTGCGCGAGGCCGAGCTGAGCGTCTCCGGCGGCTGATCCCCGCCGAGACCGCCCCACTACCTCGGCGCGAACCCTCGGAGCGTCAGACGCGCAGCCAGACCGTCGTGTCGGCCGGGAGCATGCCTTCGGCAAGGTCGCCGGAGGCAAGGAGCACCTCGTTCTCGGGCAGCGCGACCGGATCGGATCCCAGGTTCGCCACGACGGCGACGCCACGGTCGACGAACGCCACGACGTCGGGGGAGTCGGCCCAGGCCTCGAGCCAGGTCAGCCCGCCGTGCCCGAGCCCTTCGGCGCGCCGCGTCGCCAGCGCCGCCCGGTACAGCTCGAACGTCGAGCCGTCGACGCCGTACTGGGTGTCGGCGGCGTAGCGGCCGTAGGACTCGGGCTGGGGGAGCCAGGTCTCACCGGACGGTCCGAACCCGTACCCGGGGGCGTCGGCCTCCCAGGGCAGCGGCACGCGGCAGCCGTCGCGGCCGGCCTCGGCGCCACCGGTGCGGAAGTGTCCGGGGTCCTGGCGCACCTCGTTCGGCAGTGTCGTGTGCTCGGGCAGGCCGAGCTCCTCGCCTTGGTAGAGGTAGGCCGAGCCAGGCAGGCCGAGCATGAGCAGCGAGGCGGCCCGCGCCCGGCGCAGACCCAGCTCCTCGTCGGGCTGCGGGTCGGTCGCGAACACGCCGTTCGGGCGCACGCCCGCCTCCGGCAGCCCGAGGCGGGTGGCGTGGCGCACCACGTCGTGGTTGGACAGGACCCACGTCGTGGGGGCGCCCACCTCGTCGTTGGCACGGTACGACGCCGCGATCACGCGGCGCAGAGCGGCCGCGTCCCACGCGGTGGTCAGGAACGAGAAGTTGAACGCCTGGTGCATCTCGTCCGGTCGCACGTAGCGCGCCAGGCGGGAGAGGGGCTCCACCCATGCCTCGGCCACGAGGCAGCGGTCGCCGTCGTACTCGGCGAGCACGCGGTGCCAGGACCGGTAGATCTCGTGGACGCCGTCCTGGTCGAACATCGGGCCCTGGTTGCCGGCACCGGTGGAGCCGTCCTCGGGCGCGCCGGGGTCGACGGGCTGGTCCTCCTCGGCGGCGCTGCCCTCGACCATCGAGACGTGACCGTGCCAGTCCGGCAGGCCGTCGGCCTTGACCATGCCGTGGGCGACGTCGATGCGGAACCCGTCCACGCCCTTGTCGAGCCAGAACCGCAGCACGTCCTCGAACTCCGCGCGGACCTCGGGGTGGTTCCAGTCCAGGTCGGGCTGGGAGGCGTCGAACAGGTGCAGGTACCACTGGCCGTCGTCGACGCGCGTCCAGGCCGCGCCGCCGAAGATCGACTGCCAGTTGTTGGGCGGTTCGGAGCCGTCCGGCCCGCGGCCGTCGCGGAAGATGTAGCGGTCGCGCGCGGGCGCCCCGGGCTCGGCGGCCAGCGCCTCGGCGAACCAGACGTGCTGGTCCGAGGTGTGGTTCGGGACCAGGTCGACGATGACCCGCATGCCGCGCTCGTGGGCGCCGGCCAGCATCGCGTCGAAGTCGGCGAGGGTGCCGAACAGCGGGTCGACGTCGCGGTAGTCGGCGACGTCGTAGCCGGCGTCCTTCTGCGGGGACCGGTAGAACGGCGAGAGCCAGACGGCGTCGACCCCGAGGGTCTGCAGGTGGTCGAGCCGGGACGTGATGCCCGGGATGTCACCGATGCCGTCGCCGTTGCCGTCCGCGAAGGAGCGCGGGTAGACCTGATAGATGACGGCGTCGCGCCACCATTCGCGGGCTGCGGCGGATCCGACGTGCACGGTGCCGTCGGCGGTGAGCGGCGCGGGCGTCGGAGGGGTCGGCTCGGTGGTGGCCATGAGGGTCCTCGATGAGTCGGCGGTAGGTATGTCGGTCGAGTGTAATCCTTGCTGCAAGGTTTGCAACGCTGGCGCGGGGCGCGCCCGGGCGTGTCGCACTTGCAGACCAGCCTGCGTGGCAGGCTGGGTGCGCGCAAATCAGGCGCGGGGGGCGATGCCCGTGGATCCGCGCACCACCAGCTCCGGTGCGAACAGCAGCTCCGTGCGCGGTGCCGGGTCGCCGCCGATCTCGGTCAGCAGCGCGCTGACCGCGGCGTGGGCCATCGCCTCGACCGGCTGGCGCACGGTGGTCAGCGGCGGGTCGGTGAAGGCGATGAGCGGAGCGTCGTCGTACCCGACGACCGAGACGTCCTCCGGGACGCGGAGCCCGCGCGCCCGGGCAGCCCGCACGACCCCGAGGGCCATCAGGTCCGAGCCGCAGACGACGGCCGTGTGGCCGGAGGCGAGGAGCTCCGCGGCGGCGGCCTGACCACCCTCCAGCGTGTACAGCGTGCTGGTGACGTGGCCGCGCGCGTCGGCCTCGTCGTCGGCCAGCCCGTGCCGCACGAGCGCCGCCATGAACGCGGCCACCTTGCGCTGGGCCGGGACGTACCGCTCGGGCCCGATCGCGAGGCCGATCCGGCGGTGACCCAGCGTCACCAGGTGCTGGACCGCGACGTCCACGCTGGCGACGTCGTCGGGGGAGACGAACGGGGCGTCGATCCCCGGGGCGTAGCCGTTGACCAGCACGATGGGGATGCCCTGTCCGCGCAGCAGCTCGTAGCGGGTGTGGTCCGCCCGGGTGTCCGCATGCAGACCGGAGATGAAGACGATGCCGTCGACGGAGTGGTCCACCAGCGTGGAGACGTACTCGTCCTCCGTGGTGCCGCCGGGTGCCTGGGTGCACAGCAGCGGCGTGTAGCCGCGTTGCGCCAGGATCGATTCGACGGCCTGCGCGAAGGCGGGGAAGACGGGGTTCGTCAGCTCGGGGACGACCAGGCCGACGAGCCCGGCCGAGCGCCCGCGCAGGGCGGTGGGCCGCTCGTACCCGAGGACGTCGAGGGCGGCCAGGACGGCCTGTCGCGTCGAGCTGGCGACGCCTGGCTTGCCGTTGAGCACGCGCGAAACCGTTGCGGTGGAGACGCCGGCCTGCTCGGCCAGGTCGCTCAGTCGGGTTCGCACGCCGCCGATCGTAGGTGACAACGGACCCCCTCGTCCTGGGCGACCATCGGCTGGACGCCAGTTCGTACGTCGTGTTGCAGAAATGTTATTGCAAGATCTTGCAAAAGGCGACTGAACCTCCTAGATTCTCCGCCAGCAGGGCCCACCGGCGTCCAAGCCGTCGGGCCATCCTTCTGATGCTGGGAGTACCACGATGCGACGGAGCATCCTTCTTGCCTCCGCCCTGGTCACCACCCTCGCCCTGTCGGCGTGCGGCGGGACCGACGATGCCGGTGAGGCAGCCGAGGGGAACACCGAGGAGTCGGCCGCCGAGGACACCGCCGCGGACGGCGGCGCCCTGACGGTCTGGGTCGACGAGACCCGGCAGGCTGCCGTCGAGGCCGCCGCCGAGGACTTCGAGGCCGAGACGGGCGCGGAGGTCGAGCTCGTCCTCAAGCCGTTCGAGGACATCCGCGCCGACTTCATCGCGCAGGTCCCTACCGGCGAGGGCCCCGACGTGACGGTCGGAGCGCACGACTGGCTCGGCGAGCTCATCACCAACGGCGTCGTGGCACCCGTCGAGCTCGGCGACAAGGCCGCCGAGTTCGAGGAGGTCGCCGTCCAGGCGTTCACCGCCGACGAGCAGGTCTACGGCCTGCCGTACGCGATCGAGAACATCGCCCTGATCCGCAACACCGAGCTGGCGGACTCCGCCCCGGCCACGTGGGACGACGCGATCGCCGCCGGCAAGGACGCGGGGACGAAGTTCCCGTTCCTCATCCAGTCCGACGGGGAGAACGGCGACCCGTACACGTACTACCCCTTCCAGACGTCGTTCGGCGCCCCCGTCTTCGAGCAGAACGCCGACGGCTCCTACTCCCCGGAGCTCGCCATGGGCGGCGAGAACGGCGAGGCCTACGCGCAGTGGCTCGCCGACCAGGGCGAGGCCGGCAACCTGACCATCGACACCACCTACGACATCGCGGTCGAGGCGTTCGCCAACGGCGAGTCGCCCTTCATCGTGGGGGGTCCGTGGATGCTCGAGCAGTTCTCCGACCTCGACCTGGCGATCGACCCCGTCCCGGCTCCCGGTGACGAGCCCGCCCAGCCGTTCGTCGGCGTCCAGGGCTTCTACGTCAGCGCGAAGAGCGAGAACGCCCTGCTCGCCAACGACTTCCTGGTCAACTACCTGTCCACCGAGGAGGCGCAGACGGCGCTCTTCGAGGCGGGCGGCCGTCCGCCGGCCCTGACGGCCGCTGCCGACGCCGCGTCGTCTGACCCGATCGTCGGGGGCTTCCGCGAGGTCGGCGCCGACGCCGTGCCGATGCCCTCCATCCCCGAGATGGGTTCGGTGTGGGCCTTCTGGGGCGTGACCGAGGCCGGCATCATCTCCGGCAAGGCCGAGCCGGCCGAGGCGTGGAACAAGATGATCTCGGACATCGAGGGCGCGCTCGACTCCTGACGTCCTGACCTCCCTGTGCCGGGCCGCGGTGACGCCGCGGCCCGGCACGCGAGCCCGGAAGGCCACCGATGACCGACCTGCAGCACGTCGCCGACGCCCGCGAGACGTCCGGCGACGCCACCCCGCCCCCTGACGAGCGCCGCCGTCGGGCCGCGCGACGCGACGAGTCCCCGGCCGGGCGCTACGGCCCCGGGTTCCTCGTCAAGCTCGCGCTGATGGCCGTCATCGACGCGTTCGGCGTCTACGTCGTCTGGTCGGCGTGGGTCGCGGAGTCCTGGGTGATCCTGGGCGCGATGGTGGCGATGCTCGCCGTCGCGAACTGGGTCTACTTCTCCCGGCGCACCGTGCCGATGAAGTACGTGCTGCCCGGCCTGGTCTTCCTGTTCACGTTCCAGATCTTCACCATCGCGTACACCGGCTGGGTGGCCTTCACGAACTACGGCGACGGCCACAACTCCACCAAGGACGACGCGATCACCGCGCTGCTCGCGCAGAACGAGCGCCGCGTCGAGGGCTCGCCCAGCCTGCCCCTGACCGTCGTGACCGACGGCGACGACCTCGGCTTCGCCGTCGTCCGTCCGGACGGCACGACGGCGGTGGGCGACGCGGACGACGCGCTCGCCCCCGTCGAGGCGACGGTGACGGACGGACAGGTCACGGCCGTCGACGGCTGGGAGGTCCTGGGCCGCCAGGAGATCCTCGAACGTCAGGGCGAGGTCACCGACCTGCGGGTGCCGGTCTCCGACGACCCGAACGACGGGTCCGTCCGCACCCAGGACGCCCGGACCGGGTACACGTTCAAGCCGACTCTCGTCTACGACGAGGCCGCCGACACGATGACGGACACCGTCACCGGGACGGTCTACGCCCCGAACGACGACGGGCAGTTCGAGGCCGCCGACGGCACCACCCTGCAGGTGGGCTGGCGCGTGTTCGTCGGGTTCGACAACTTCACCACGGCGTTCTCCGACTCCCGGTACGCGGGCCCGTTCTTCCAGGTCGTGGTGTGGACCTTCGTGTTCGCGTTCGCGTCGGTGGCCACCACGTTCCTGCTCGGGATGTTCCTGGCGACCGTCTTCAACGCCCCGATCCGGGGCCGCAAGCTCTACCGCACGCTGCTGATCCTGCCGTACGCGATCCCCGGGTTCGTCGCGCCGCTGCTGTGGTCCGGTCTGCTCAACCGCAGCTTCGGGTTCGTCAACCAGGTGCTGCTCGGCGGGGCCGCGATCCCGTGGCTCACGGACCCCTGGCTCGCGAAGTTCTCGATCATCGCGGTCAACCTGTGGCTCGGCTTCCCCTACATGTTCCTCATCTGCACGGGGGCGCTGCAGTCGCTGCCCACGGACGTGATGGAGGCGGCGAAGATCGACGGCGCGGGGCGGCTGCGCACGTGGCGCTCGGTGACGATGCCGTTGCTGCTCGTCTCCACCACGCCGCTGCTCATCTCGAGCTTCGCGTTCAACTTCAACAACTTCGCGCTGATCTACATGCTCACCGGCGGCGGGCCGCGGTTCGACGACGCCTCCGTGCCGCTCGGCCACACGGACATCCTCATCACGATGGTCTACTCCGTGGCCGGGCTGGACGGCAGCGCGCCCAAGAACTTCGGGCTGGCCAGCGCGCTGTCCATCGTCATCTTCGTGATCATCGCGACGATCTCGGCCATCGCCTTCAAGCGGACCCGCTCGCTCGAGGAGATCAACTGACATGACCGCCTCCACTCTCCCCGAGAACCGTGCCGCACGTCCGGTGGCGGCGGCGTCCCGTCGTCGGCAGCCCGCCGGACGCTGGTTCGCCGAGACCGGCTGGCGGCACGTCGTCGGCGTCGTGTTCGTCGTCTACGCCGTGTTCCCGATCGTCTACGTGCTCTCGGCGTCGCTCTCCGAGGGCGGCACCCTGACGGGGTCCAACCAGCTCTTCGACTCGATCGACGGCGGGAACTACGACGCACTGTCCGGCACGGCGTTCTGGTCCTGGTTCGTCAACTCGGTCCAGGTGGCGGTGGTGACCTCGATCGGCACCGTGCTGATGGGGGCGGCCGCGGCGTACGCCCTCAGCCGGTTCCGCTTCCAGGGCCGCCGGGCCGGGCTCACGACGCTGCTGATCGTGCAGATGTTCCCCCAGATGCTCGCGTTCGTGGCGATCTTCCTGCTGCTCATCAGCCTCGGAGAGGTGGTGCCGGCCCTCGGGCTCAACTCCAAGGTGGCGCTCGTGTGCGTCTACCTGGGCGGGGCGCTGGGCGTGAACACGTTCCTGATGTACGGGTTCTTCAACACGATCCCGCGCGAGCTGGACGAGGCCGCGAAGATCGACGGCGCCACGCACGCGCAGACCTACTGGACGATCATCCTGCGGCTGGTCACGCCGATCCTCGCCGTCGTCGCGCTGCTGTCGATCATCGCGACGTTCGGCGAGTTCGTCATCGCGCGCGTGCTGCTGCAGTCCGAGTCGAACTGGACCCTCGCCGTCGGCCTCTACTCGTGGGTGTCCAGCCTGCTCGAGGCCAACTGGGGGTTGTTCGCCGCCGGCGCCGTCATCTCGACGATCCCGATCCTCGCGCTGTTCCTGTTCCTGCAGAAGTACATCGTCGGCGGTCTGACGGCCGGGTCGGTGAAGGGCTGACGAACATCGGCCCGGCCTGTGGCGGTGGTCACACCGCGGCCATAGCCTGAGCACATGACGGATGACACGCGCAGCTACACCCCGGATCTCGGGCGCCTCACCGACGCCGCCGACGACTCGTTCTCCGTGCGCCGCGCGTACGGCGAGCCCTATGAGCATCAGGGCCACCTCGTCATCCCCGTCGCCAAGGTCTGGGGCGGGATCGGCACGGGCTCCGGAGGTGGCGGCGGCACGGGCGCAGGCCACGGCTCCGGGCAGGGGACCGGCACGGGGAAGGGCTCCGGCCACCTCGGCGGCTGGTCCCGGAGCTTCCAGCTCGGTTCGCGCTCCAGGGCTGCCGACGAGCCCGGCGACGACTCGGCGAACGGGTCCGACGCGGGTGACGCCTCCGGTGACGCCCAGGGCGAGATCCGCGCCGAGACCCACGGCGAAGGGTCGGGCGAAGGTGGGGGCGGGGGCGGCGGCTTCGGTCTCCAGGTCAAGCCGCTCGGCGTCTACGTCGTCTCGCCGGAGGGTGCCCGCTGGCAGCCCGTGCTCGACCTGAACAAGGTGATCCTCGGCGGTCAGGCCGTCGGGATCGCGATCGCGCTCGCCGCCGGGTGGGCGATCGGCCGCCGCCGACGCTGAGGCCCGCCCCGAGCCGAACCACCCGGAAGCACGGAGGACTGATGGACGGCATGCAGCTGCTGGAGGACCTGTACGCACGGATCGGGCCCACGCTGCGCCGTGGCGTCGAGGGGGTGTCCGACCACGCCCTGACGGCACGGCTCGACCCGGCGTCGAACACCATCGCGTGGCTCGCCTGGCACGCCGCACGGGGGCAGGACCTGCAGGTGTCCGAAGCCTGCGAGCGTGAACAGGTGTGGACCGCGGGCGCGTGGGACGAGAAGTTCGCGCTGCCGTTCGGCCCGGAGGACTCCGGCAACGGCCACACCGCGGACGACGTCGCAGCGGTACGCGCACCTGCCGAGCTGCTGCTGGGCTACGTCGAGGACGTCCAGAACGAGTCCCTCGACGTGCTCACCGGTCTGGCCGACGTCGACCTGGAGACTGTGGTCGACCGGTCGTGGGACCCGCCGGTGACGCTCGGTGCCCGCCTCGTGAGTATCGCCGTCGACTCCCTGGAGCACGCCGCGCAGATCGACTACCTGCGCGGCGTCCTCGAGAGGACGGGGCGGGCGTAGCCGTCGGCTGTGGGAGCATCGGGCGTGGCCACCGAGCGGATCGCGATCATCTCCGACGTCCATGGCAACCTCACCGCGCTGGAGGCGGTCCTCGCGGACGTCGCGGCGCGCGGCATCGAGCGCATCGTCAACCTGGGCGACGACGTCGGCAAGGGGCCGCGCGGGCGCGCCGTCGTCGACCGCACCACGCAGGTGTGCGAGGTCAACGTCCGCGGCAACTGGGACGACTTCCTGCCGCAGATCCCCGACGACGGCGCGCCGGAGATGGTGTGGTGGCGCGACGAGGTCGGCCCCGAGCGGCTGGCGGCGATCCGGGCGCGCCCGCTGTGCCACGACCTGGAGCTCTCCGGACGCCGCGTCCGGCTCTTCCACGCCTCGGCGACCAGCGTCCACGTGCGTGTTCACGTGGACCACACGCGCGAGGAGTTCGACGGCATGTTCGCCGCGACCGAGCTCACCGGTCCCGGCCCGGAGCCCGACATGGTGGGCTACGGCGACGTCCACGCCGCCTACCAGCGGACCCGCCGGGGCCGCACGCTGTTCAACACGGGCAGCGTCGGCAACGCCCTCGACGAGCCGAGCGCGAGCTACGCGATCCTCGAGGGCGTGCCCGGCGCCGTCGGCCCCGCGCCGTTCGCCCTGCGCCTGGTGCGGCTGCCCTACGACGTCGAGGCCGAGCTCTCCTTCGCCCGCGAGGCAGGCATGCCGCAGTACGCGGCGTGGGAGCAGGAGCTGCGGACCGCGGTCTACCGCGCGCTGACGCTGTGAGGTCCGTCGGTCCCGGTCGGTAGGCTGACCTGCGTGCAGACGTTCTCGCAGGACGCGTTCGACCCGACCGTCGTCGGGACCGGGCCGCGCCCCGCCCCGGGCGAGGAGGGTACGGCGTCGTATACCGACGCCGACACCGAGCGGTGGGCGGCCGAGCCCGCCAAGTCCAAGCACCGCACGCCCTTCGAGCGGGACCGGGCGCGGGTGGTGCACTCCTCGGGGCTGCGCCGCCTCGGCGCCAAGACCCAGGTGCTCACCCCCGGCAGCGACGACTTCGTGCGGACCCGCCTGACCCACTCTCTCGAGGTCGCCCAGGTGGGGCGGGAGATGGGCCGCGCGCTGGGCTGCGACCCCGACCTCGTGGACACCGCCTGCCTGACGCACGACCTCGGCCACCCGCCGTTCGGGCACAACGGCGAGCGAGCGCTCGCGGACATCGCGGCCGGCATCGGCGGGTTCGAGGGCAACGCGCAGACGCTGCGCCTCCTGACCCGCCTCGAGCCGAAGATCATCGCCGACGACGGCGCCCCCCGCGGTCTGAACCTCACGCGTGCCTCGCTGGACGCCAGCGTCAAGTACCCGTGGCGTCTCGGCGAGGGACCGCCACGGCCCGACGGCCGCTCCACCCACAAGTTCGGTGTCTACCCGGACGACGCCCCGGTGTTCGCGTGGCTGCGCCAGGGAGCGCCGCGCGGGGGAGTGCGCTGCATGGAGGCCCAGGTGATGGACCTGGCCGACGACATCAGCTACTCGGTGCACGACGTCGAGGACGCCGTGGTCGGCGGCCGGGTGGACCTGCGCCTGCTGGACGACGAGTCCGAGCGCCGGCGGGTGGTGGAGCACGTGCGGTCCTGGTACGGCGACTGGCACGACCCCGAGGCGCTCGACGCCGCCCTGTGCCGGCTGCTGGGCACCGGCCATCTCGTGACCGACTTCGACGGCTCACGGCGGTCGCTCGCCGCGCTCAAGGACGCCACGAGCCAGCTCATCGGCCGGTTCAGCGGTGCGGCGCAGCGCGCGACGCGTGACGTCTACGGCGACGGCCCGCTCACCCGGTACTCCGCCCGGCTGGTGGTCCCGGACGACACGGCCGACGAGATCCTCGCGCTCAAGGGCGTGGCCGTGACCTACGTGATGGCGCCGCGCGAGTCCGAGCCGGTCTACGGTGCGCAGCGGGAGATCATCGCCGACCTGGTGACGGCGATCGCGGACCGGGCGCCGGTAGCGCTGGAGCCGGCCTTCGCGGCCGACTGGGCCGAGGCGGCCGACGACGACGCCCGGCTGCGCGTCGTCGTCGACCAGGTGGCCTCGCTCACCGACGTCTCGGCGATGCAGCTGCACGCGCGGCTGGTGCGCGGCGACTGACCGCGTACCGGGCCGGCGGGTCAGACGAGCCCTGCCGCGGCGAAGGCGCGCGCGTAGATCTCCCGCACGACCTGCTGCTTGCGGGCGTTGTACTGCATGACGTGCTCTCCGGCCGCGTTCGCCGCCTCGGCCGCTGCGAGCTTGGCGTGCCCGTAGCGGGCGCGGTCCTCGGGCGCGGAGCGCAGCCAGTCGCGGAACAGGCGGTGCCGGAACGCCTCCGGGCTCCCCGGGGACCAGACGTGCAGGTTGGTCGGCAGGCCGTCGTGGCGGAGGCACCGGTGCTCGTACCACCACGGCTCGCGCACGCGGAGCACGAACCCGGCAGCGGTCAGGGCGGGCACGTACGCCTGCTCGTCGGTGGAGTCGGCGACCGTGAGGTCGATGTCGATGATCGGCTTGGCCGGCAGGCCCGGCACCGCGGTGGACCCCACGTGCTCCACGACGAGCGCGCGGAAGTCCAGCGCCCCGCGGACCAGGCTCTCGACCTGCGCGAAGCGGTCTGCCCAGGCCGGGTCGTGGTCGGCGATCGCCACGTCGGTCTCGAGGAGGGCGCCGTCCACCCACGGCGTGCTGCCGGGTGGTCCGGGTGCGTCGTCGAAGGTCACGATCTGCGCGGCGGTGGGCATTCTCCGCACCCTATCCGGACGCGGGCGGCGCCGGTGCGGCACCGGCCCGTCGCCGCAACGACGTCACGACTGCTGGTCGGCCATCCACGCGTCGCTGGCCCGCTGGATGTCCGCGGTGGTGACGTGGTCGGCGACGGTCACGAGGAACCAGCGGTGCCCGGCAGGGCATCGCACGGCGGCCTGCCGGAAGCCGGGGAACCAGTCCTCCGGAGGCTGCACGCTGGTGGCGCCCGCCGCGACGGCGCGGTCGTGCGCGGCGTCGGTGTCCTCGACGTGCAGCGTGAACGACGCCGTCGTGCCGCCGTCCGGCTCGGGAGCGACGGCGCCGGCCCCCGGGAACGCCGCGGCCACGGTGAACGTCGAGCTGCCGCGCGCCGTCGTGATCCTCAGGTCGGAGTGGATGATCGCGTCGCCGGCGGTGATCTCGTCGAGGAGCTCGGCGCCGAGGCCGGCGACGTAGAAGTCGATGGCGGCACGGGGGTCGGCGACGGTCAGGTTGGGGTGCAGCGGGGACAGGTCCATGGTTCCTCCCGGTCTGGTGGTGGTCGTGCTCCCATGGTGCTGTCGGCGGTGCGTGCCATTCTTGGAAGAATGCGACAGGTGTTCGAGCGACCGGTGCCCGGGCCACGGGGCGAGGCGGGCATCGTGGACCCGGCGGCGGCGCGCCGCGCGTTCGAGCTCGTCCGGCTGGAGCCGGCACCCGACCTGGCCGACGTCGTCGAGCGGCACTGGGTGATCCGCTGGGACCTGCCGCCCGGCGCGGAGTTCACTCAGACCGTCATCCCGCACCCGCACGCCAATGTCGTCGCCGAGGCCGACGTGTTCGCCGCACACGGCATCCCCTCCGGGCTGTTCGACCGGACGCTGCGAGGGAGCGGCGCCGTCGTCGGGACCAAGCTCCGCCCCGGAGCGCTGCGCCTGCTGGTCGACCACCCGGACTCCGTCCGGCCCGACGTCGTGCTGCCCGCCGAACGGGTGCTCGGACCGGCGGCCGGCACCGCGGGAGCAGCAGCCGTCCTCGCGGCGCGGGACGGGCGCGACGCCGAGGCGGTCGCCGCGGTGACGCCCCTGCTGCTCGCCGCCGCGGAGCGCGGGCGCACCCGGCGGTCGGCCGCGGCGCTCGCCCAGGTGGCCGACGTACTGAGCGCGGTCGTGAGCGGCGCCGTCGGCCCGCACGCCACCGTGCCCGACCTCGCGACGCTCGCCGGGACCACACCACGCACGCTGCAGCGGCTGTTCGCCCACTGGGTCGGCGTGAGCCCCAAGTGGGTGCTGGCGCGCCACCGGGTGCACGTGGCGGCGGAGGCGCTCGCAGCGGACCCCTCGGCCGACCTCGCCATGCTGGCGACAACGGTCGGCTACTACGACCAGGCGCACCTCGGGGCCGACTTCGCCCGCGTCCTCGGCACGACACCGGCCGCCTACGCCCGGCGTTGTGCACGAGCGCGGGAGGGGGCTCTCTCCCGGGCATAGACTCCCTGCGTGGCTGGGCTGATCAAACGGGAGGACGTCGAGGCCGTTCGCGAGCGCGCGCGGATCGAGGAGATCGTCTCGGCGTACGTCACCCTGAAGACGGCCGGCGTCGGCTCGATGAAGGGTCTCTGCCCCTTCCACGACGAGCGCACGCCGTCGTTCCACGTGCGCCCGGGGGTCGGCCGCTGGCACTGCTTCGGCTGCGGCGAGGGCGGCGACGTCATCTCGTTCGTGCAGAAGATCGACGGCATGGGCTTCACCGACGCCGTCGAGCACCTCGCGGACCGGGTCGGCATGCAGCTGCGCTACGAGGACTCGCGAACCGGCGGTGCCGCCCAGCGCGGACCCCGGGAGGAGCCGGGACGGCGGCAGCGGCTCATCGAGGCCCACCGCGTCGCCGCGGAGTTCTACGCCGACCAGCTCTTCGCCCCCGGGGCGCAGGCCGCGCGGGCGTTCCTCGCCGAGCGCAGCTTCGGCCGCGACGACGCCGAGACGTTCGGTCTCGGCTTCGCGCCCACCGGATGGGACGCACTGATGCGCCACCTGCAGGGCCGCGGCTTCACCCAGGCGGAGCTCGTTGCCTCCGGGCTCGTCAGCCAGGGCCAGCGCGGCATCTACGACCGCTTCCGCGGCCGGCTCGTCTGGCCGATCCGCGACGTCACCGGTGCGGTCATCGGCTTCGGCGCACGCAAGCTGTTCGACGAGGACCAGGGACCCAAGTACCTCAACACCCCCGAGACCAGCCTCTACAAGAAGGCGCACGTCCTGTACGGCATCGACCTGGCCAAGCGTGCGATCGCGCAGTCCAAGCGCGTGGTGATCGTGGAGGGGTACACCGACGTCATGGCGGCCCACCTGTCCGGCGTGGAGGTGGCCGTGGCGACCTGCGGTACCGCGTTCGGCGGCGACCACGCCAAGGTGGTGCGGCGGCTCATGGGGGACACCACCGCCGGTGGCGGCCTCCAGCTCGCCTCGGGTGCCTCCCTGGGCGGCGAGATCATCTTCACGTTCGACGGCGACGCCGCCGGGCAGAAGGCGGCGATGCGGGCGTTCGGCGAGGACCAGCGTTTCCACGCCCAGACGTTCGTGGCCGTCGAGCCGAGCGGCATGGATCCCTGCGACCTGCGCATGGCTCGCGGCCCCGAGGCGGTCAAGTCCCTCGTGGACGGCCGTGTCCCGCTGTTCGAGTTCGTCATCCGCACCACCCTGGACGCCTACGACCTCGAGACCGTCGAGGGCCGGGTGGGCGCGCTGCGAGCAGCGGCGCCGCTCGTGGCCGGTATCCGTGACCGCTCGATGCAGCTCGGCTACAGCCGCTCTCTCGCCCGGTGGATCGGCCTCGACCCGGACGAGGTCCGCCGAGAGGTGGGCAGCGTCTCCGGACGCCCTGCGCCGGGCCGACGGCGGGACGAGCGCGACGTCCGGGGCTCGCGCGCCGAGGCGCCGGCGTCGGGCACGGACGGGCCGGTCACGCCCCTGGTGACGGCACCGGACCCGCGCGACCCGGTGGCGCGCATCGAGCGGCTCGCCCTGGTCGTCGCGCTGCAGTATCCCCAGCACGTCCCCGCGACGTTCGACGGGCTGGACGAGGACGCGTTCGCCACGCCCGCGTGGCGTGCCGTGCACGCAGCCGTCCGGGCGGCCGGCGGCGTCGGCACCGGCCGAGGGCTCGGCGGGAGCCGCTGGGTCGAGTCGGTGGTCGAAGAGGCTGGCGACGCCGTCGGACCCCTCGTCACGGAGCTGGCCGTGGCTCCCGTGCCCGAGGACCGGGAGAACGTGATCGCGGCCTACGTGGCCGACGTCGTCCGCAAGGTCATCGACCTCGGCCTCACGCGCCGCATCGCGGATGCCAAGAGCCGCGTCCAGCGGCTCGACCCGGCTGCGGACGCCGAGGCCTACCGGATCGCCTTCGAACGCCTCGTCGCGATCGAGAAGGAGCGTCGCGAGCTGCGCGACAGCGCGTGACGCCCCGGTCGCGGCGGCGAGCACACCTGGGCACGATGGGCGGACCCGAGAGAAGGAGCTGCTGATGTCCGCTGCCAAGCACGTGCCCACCTATACCGTGCCGTCGCTGACGGCCGAGGACGGTGCGAAGGTCGCCGAGATCCTGCAGGACCGGCTGAACTCGCTCACCGACCTGCACCTGACCCTCAAGCACGTCCACTGGAACGTAGTGGGCCCGCACTTCATCGCGGTGCACGAGATGCTCGACCCGCAGGTCGACGCGGTGCGCCTGATGACGGACGCCACAGCCGAGCGGATCGCGACGCTCGGTGCGGAGCCCGTGGGCACGCCGGGAGCCCTCGTCGCGTCCCGCACCTGGGAGGACTACCACCTCGGCAGGGCCACGACCATCGAGCACCTCGGCGCGCTCGACGAGGTCTACGAGGGCGTCATCACCGCACATCGCGAGGCCGCCAAGGCGACCGAGGAGCTCGACGACGTCACCAACGACATGCTGATCGGGCACCTGGGCGACCTGGAGCAGTTCCACTGGTTCGTGCGGGCACACCTCGAGTCGGCGTCGGGGAAGCTGTCCACTGCTGGTGAGAGCTCCGAGCTCGGTGCGGCTCGAGCTGCCCGGGACGCGGACTGACCACCTGACCGCCGCTATGCCGCGCGGGTGGGGGCGGGATCCTCCGCCACACCCGCGCGGCGTCCGCGCGCCTCCTGCCGATCGACCGGCATCAGCGTGGTCAGCGCCACGAGGACCACGGCGCACACGGCCAGCATGATGAACACGACGTGCATCGCCGACAGGAGTCCGGGACCCTCCGGGACGCCGTCCGGCCCCGCGGTGGTGCGGGCGTTGACGATCGCCCCGCAGACGGCGACCCCGACGGCGGAACCCAGCGACCGGGCGAACATGTTGGTCCCCGTCACGGCGCCGCGCTCGGAGAAGGACGCCGACGACTGGGCGGCGATCAAGGTGGGAACCGCGGTGAGGCCCATCCCGACGCCCACCAGGAAGCACACGCCGGCGACGGCGACGACCGTGCTCGACGCGCCGAGCAGCAGGGCGAGCGCCAGCCCGGTGAGCACGAGGGACGAACCGATCATCGCGGTCAGCCGGAACCCGATCCGGAGGTAGAGGCTGCCGGCGTTGGTGGCGGACAGCGGCCACCCGACCATCATCGCCGCGAGGGCGAAGCCGGCCACCAGGGGTCCGACGCCGAGCACCCCCTGAGCGTAGATCGGGACGTAGGTGGCCAGCCCCAGCACGATGACGCCGACCATCAGCGCCACGGCTGTGGGGACGGCGACCACCCGCCGTCGCAGGATGCCCAGGTCGATGATCGGGTGCCGCGCACGGCGCGCCCGCAGCCCGAACCCGGCGAGCAGGGCCGCGGCGGCCACGAAGATCGCCACGGACGCGGGGGAGTCCCAGCTCCACGAGCTGCCGCCCTCCAGCAGTCCCAGGAGCAGGAAGGTGCTGCCGCTCGCCAGCAGGGCCGCACCGAGGTAGTCGATGGGCTCCCGTGCGCCCTCGCGTGGGGACTCGTGGTAGCGGCGCACCAGCATCCAGGCGGCGAACGCGCAGAGCGGGATGTTGACGAAGAAGATCCAGCGCCAGCTCACGAACTCCGAGAAGACCCCGCCGAGCGTCGGGCCGACGACCGACGAGATCGCCCATACCGACGCGAGATAGCCCTGCGTTCTGGCGCGCTCCTCGAGCGTGTAGATGTCCGCGGCGATGGTCAGCGACGCCGGCATCACGGCACCTGCGCCCAGCCCTTGCAGGACGCGGCCCGCGATGAGGGCACCCATCGACCATGCGGTCCCGCAGAGCACCGACCCGAGGAAGAACAGCGCGACACCGGCCAGCATCATGCGCTTGCGGCCGAGGACGTCCGCCAGGCGGCCGGACAGCGGCGTCCCCACCGCCTGCGCCAGGAGATAGGTCGAGAAGAGCCACGGGAGCTGCTCGAACCCGCCCAGGTCTCTGGCGATGGTCGCCGACGCGGTCGCGATGATCGTCGCGTCCAGCGCGACCAACGCTGTGGAGAGCATGAGGGCGAGGAGGATCGGTCCGCGTTCGGAACGCAGTCCGACGGAGGTGTTGTGGGCCACGTCACTGGCAAGCGTGCGGCGGCGGTGCGATATTCCGCTACGGAAGGAACCTCGGCAAAGAGGCCCTGCCACCGAACTCGGTGACAGGGCCTCTTCTGGTGCTCCCGCGACTGGACTTGAACCAGTGACCGTCCGATTAACAGTCGGATGCTCTGCCAGCTGAGCTACGCGGGATCGGCGAACCGGAGAAAACAATACCAGGTTCACAGGGGTAGTCCGCACGCACCCCGCAGGTTGGACTCGGTGGCGTTCACCACGTGGGCGATCTCCGGCCGGGCGAGGTCGACACCCTCCTCGGCGAGCGCCTGGGAGAACAGCGAGCCGTCGGGCCGGCGCCGCACCGCCACCTTCACCCGACCGCCCGGCACGTCCACGGTCTCGGCCAGGACGACGGACCACAGGACGCGTTCGTGCAGGACGGCGGGAAGGTCGGTCACCGTCGGGTCGATCATCTGCAGGCGCAGGTCGGGCTCGGCGTCGACCCACTCCACCGTCAGCACCGACCGCTCCGGGTCGAACGCCGCCCGGTCGACGTCGCACCACGGGCGCCGCAGCGTCAGCAGAGCGTCGTCGCCGCCGCTGACGACCGCCAGGCTCGCCGTCGTCGCCACGGCCCGGCCGCCGTCGGCCAGCTCGGCCGCTGCCAGGTGCCGTTCGCCTCCCCGGACGGGGACGGCACGGCGGGCGGCGGGCGTGAGCTGTCGGCGGCGCGAGAACATGGGGCCACGGTAGCGGCCGCCGGACAGCCGATGTCCCGGGTGCGACGACACGCTGGCGCTCGTATCGTCGATAGCCCGACGAAGGAGGCCACTCATGGGTATCGGCGACAAGGCCAAGCACGCCGCGGAAGAGGCGGCGGGCAAGCTCAAGGAAGGCGCGGGCAAGGCGTCGGACGACGAGAAGTTGCAGGCAGAGGGCGAGACGGACCAGTCCAAGGCCAACTTCAAGCAGGCGGGGGACAACGTGAGGGACGCCTTCAAGAAGTAGCGACACGAGCACTCACGACGTGCGTCAGTGCGCGCGCGTCGTGAGCGCCTCCGTCGGGAAGCCCGCGACGATGTAGTCCCACACCGCCTTGGCCTCGTCGAGCACGAACTTGGGCTGCTGCTCGACGAGGATGAGTGACGGCAGCGTCCACCACGTGACGGGCGCCGTCCCGGCATCGGGGTTCGCCGTGTACATGATCCGGTGGTACCCGTCCACATGGGTCAGACCGAAGTAGTGGCCCAGCTCGTGCGCGAGGACGTACTCGTAGACGAGGTCGGGGACGCGGTCCCGTACGGACACCCCCGACGTGAAGCTCCCGGGGAACGGCGTGCCGTCGACGCCGGTGGCGTCGTCGAGGTGGGCGCTCAACCCGATGAGGGTGCCCGCATACGCGAAGACCGTCCCGGCGTGCGGCGTCGGGAGGTCCTCGCGTGCACCCACCGGGTCGACGCGCTCGTTGACCCGGCCCAGCACGTCGATGTCGTAGTCGTCCTGACCCGTGGTGAGCACCACGTGGGCCGGGTCGGTGACCTCGCGCTCGTCCAGGACGAACTGGTAGATGAGGCCCAGCTCGCGCGACCGCTCGGCACAGACAGACGTCTTGTGCCGCAGGGTGCCCTCGCTCATCGGGTAGATCCGAAAGCTGCGGCCGCCGCGATCACGCAGGTAGGCGTCGACCTGCCCCTCGTCGGCACCGACGACCTCCGGGCGTCCGTGTCGCCAGAAGCCCTCGCTGTCGTAGCCGGCCAGCACGCGGACGTCGATGTCGAGCGCAGGGTCCTCGTGCCAGCGGACCAGCTCGGGGACGCCACCGTCCGGACGGGTGCGATCGGACCGGACGAAGGTCCGCGTGGCCCGGCCCAGCAGGCGCAGGCCGAACGCGCCGTGGTCCACTCCCGTCGCCCGACGTGCCGCTGCGAGGGCCTCGGGATCCCGGGCGAACCGGCGAGCGAGCAGTCCGCGGACGTGATCGCGCAGCCGCGACTCCTGGATCTCCTCGCGGACGAAGTCGACCGTGTCCAGCAGCAGGCCGACGCGCAGCAGCCCGAGCACGGCCACGAGCGCGCCGCCGAGGACCGTGACGAAGCCGTCCCACACCCGCTCCCGGTCCCACGTGAAGATGCCGACGACGACGTCCCACAGCCCGGTCGCGAGCGCCACGACCAGGTCGACGACGATGGCGATGATCGTGCACACGGTGCGGGTCACCCAGCGCCCGACGGTGACGACGATCCAGCGCGCCACCTTGACCAGCACCGTCACCAACCAGCAGAAGAGCTTGTTCAGGCAGAGCATCCACCAGTTGCACTCCTCCTCGCGGCACCTCTCCTCCTGTCGCTCCTCCCACTCCTCGATGGGGCGGGAGACCTCCTCCTCGATCCATTCGTCGATGTCACGGCAGATCTCTGCCATCGGACTCACCTCGGCCGGTCAGGGCGCCGAGCCGCCGCAGCTCGGTGCGCAGTCGGGCCCGGCTCGCGGCGAGGAGGTGAGCGCGCGGAGGCGAACCTGGACGTCGTCGACGCGACGCCGGTTCAGCCAGGTGGCGCTCTCCAGCATCTCGGCGAGATCGGAGCTGTCGTCGAGGACGAGCACGGAACGTGCGGTGTCCATACCCGAAGAGAGGCCGGGCGGCGGCCTGGTGATACCCGCAGGGGGGATGGTGCCCCGTGCGGGACTTGAACCCGCGACCGATCGATTATGAGTCGACTGCTCTGACCAGCTGAGCTAACGGGGCGCGGCGTGAGCCTATCGGAACGTCACCGACCCGCCGGTGTGACGTACCGTCGTCGGGCGCCTGGATGCCGCAGGTCATGGCCTCGACGTGGAAGAATGACCGCCATGGCGATGCGAGAGATCCGGGTGGTGCCCGACCCCGTGCTGCGCACGGCGTGCGACGAGATCACGACGATCGACGACCGGGTCCGTGGGCTCGTCGACGACCTCCTCGAGACCGTGGACGCCGAGGGCCGTGCCGGACTGGCCGCCAACCAGATCGGGGTGAGCCTGCGGGCGTTCTCGTGGAACGTCGACGACGAGATCGGCTACGTGCTCAACCCCCGGATCGTCGACCTCTCCGAGGAGACGCAGGACGGCGACGAGGGCTGCCTCTCCGTGCCCGGGCTCTACTACCCGACCGAGCGTGCGTGGTACGCCCGGGTCGAGGGGATCGACCTGGACGGCGAGCCGGTCGTGGTCGAGGGGACCGACCTCATGGCGAGGTGCCTGCAGCACGAGTGCGACCACCTCGACGGCAAGCTCTATCTGGACCGCCTCGAGCGGGGAACCCGGAAGAAGGCCATGCGGGAGCTGCGAGAGCGCCTCTGAGGTGCCTCAAATGTCTGGATTCCTCTCGCACGGGCGTGGGGGTTCGGGCAAACTGTGACGAGGAACGCAACGCGACACGCCGAAGAAGTGCGCTGACCAGCAACTTCATGGGTCTTGAGGACGTAGGGGAAGACGGACCTCGAAACCCAGGGAGGACAAGATGGCTGGCGCAATCACCCGCGGCGTGCTGTTCGTGCACTCTGCGCCGCGCGCGCTCTGCCCCCACCTCGAGTGGGCGGCGGGCAACGTGCTGGGCGGAGACGTGTCGCTCGACTGGTCGCCCCAGCCGGCGGCCAGAGGGCTCTACCGCGCGGAATATCCGTGGCAGGGCACCCAGGGGACGGGTGCAGCGTTGGCCTCCGCCCTGCGCGGGTGGGACCACCTGCGCTACGAGGTCACCGAGGATGCCAGCCATGGGGCGGACGGTGCCCGGTGGTCGCACACCCCGGACCTGGGTCTCTTCCACGCGATGACCGACGTCCACGGCAACGTGGTCGTGCCCGAGGACAGGGTGCGCAGCGCGATGGAGTCGATCCACGACCCGCACGCGTTGCGGGCAGCGATGAACCTCGTGCTGGGCAGCGCGTGGGACGACGAGCTCGAGCCCTTCCGGTACGCCGGTGAGGGCGCCCCCGTGCGCTGGCTGCACCGCGTCGGGTGAGAACGGCAGACGGCCCGGCGCGAGAACCTCTCGCGCCGGGCCGTCTGCCGTTGCACCCGCTCGGGCTGCTCCGCAGGTCAGACGTTCGTCACCGCCAGCGCCACGTTGTGTCCGCCGAACCCGAACGAGTTGTTGAGCGCCACGATGTCACCGTCGGGCAGCGCCGACGGCTGGTCGCGGACCAGCGGGACCTGGAGCTCTGGATCAGGGTTCGCGACGTTGATCGTCGGTGGTGCGAGCCGCTCGTGCACGGCCTTGACCGCGAACAACGTCTCCAGCGCCCCGGCACCACCGAGCAGGTGGCCCGTCATCGACTTCGTCGCGGAGAGCTGCACGTGGTCGGCGTCCGATCCGAGCAGGGCACGGATCGATCGCGTCTCGGTCAGGTCCCCGACCTTGGTGGAGGTGGCGTGCGCGTTGATGTGCACGACGTCGGGCCCGGTCGCGCCGGCGTCGGCGAGCGCCCGGCGCATGGCCGAGACCTGCCCCTTGCCCTCGGGGTCCGGGGAGGTGATGTGGTAGGCGTCGGCCGAGAGGCCCACTCCGGCGAGCTGCGCGTACACCCGGGCGCCGCGCGCAGCGGCGTGCTCCGCGCTCTCCAGCACGACGACGGCCGCGCCCTCGCCGATGACGAAGCCGTCGCGGTCGACGTCGTACGGGCGCGAGGCGCCGGCCGGGTCGTCGTTGCGCAGGGACAGGGTGCGGGACGCCGCGAAGGCCGCGATCGGCATCGGGTGGATGGTCGCCTCCGTGCCGCCGCAGACGACGACGTCGGCGCGGCCGTTGCGGATCATGTCCATGCCGTACCCGATCGCCTCGGCGCCGGAGGCGCAGGCCGAGACGAGCGCGTGCGCGCCGGCCTGCGCGCCGAGCTCGAGCGAGACGTACGCGGCCGGCGAGTTCGGCATCAGCATGGGAACCGTCATGGGCAGCACCCGCCGGGCGCCGCGCTCCTGGAGCGTGTCCCAGCCGTCCAGGGTGGTCCAGATGCCACCGATGCCGGACGAGACGACCGCACCGAGGCGTTCGCCGTCGACCTCCGGTGCGCCGGCGTCCTGCCAGGCCTCCCGCGCCGCGATCATCGCGTACTGCGCGGACGGGTCCATCCGCTTGATCTCGGGCCGGGGCAGCACCTCGTCCGGCTTGACCTTGATGGTCGCGGCGAAGGTGACGGGGATGCCGTACTTCTCCGACCAGTCGTTCTCCATGGTCCGCGCGCCCGACTCGCCGGCCAGCGCGGCCGACCAGGTGGTGGGCACGTCGCCGCCGAGCGGGGTGGTGGCGCCGAGGCCGGTGACGACGACCTCGCGCGAGGCAGCAGCGGTCATGGGGGAGCTCCTGAGGTTCAGTGTGGTGTGCGGGGACCGCGCGGGCGGGCCGGAGGAGGCCCGCCCGCGCGGCGACGGCGTGGGAACGCCGATCAGGCTGAGCGGATCAGGCCTGCGCGCCCTCGATGTACTTCACGGCGTCGCCGACGGTCGCGAGGTTCTTGACCTCGTCGTCCGGGATGCGGACGCCGAACTTGTCCTCGGCGTGGGTGACGATCGTCATCATCGACAGCGAGTCGATGTCGAGGTCGTCGGTGAAGGACTTCTCGGCGACGACGGCGTCGGTCGGCAGGCCGGTCTCCTCGGCGACGATCTCGGCGAGGCCTTCGAGGATCTCGGAAGCAGTGTGAGCCATGAGGTGCGTATCTCCTTGTACTGGGTACCGGCCGTCCGGCACCGGGTCGGGGTGTGGCAGTGCGATTCTCGCGCACCACCGGGTTCGGACTCTACGGGGCGTGGCTACGGGAGCACGACCACCTGTGCGGCGTAGACGAGGCCGGCGCCGAACCCGATCTGCAGCGCGAGGTCGCCGGGACGCACGCTGCCCTCGGCGAGCAACCGCTCGGTGGCGAGCGGGATCGACGCTGCCGAGGTGTTCCCGGAGTCGGCGATGTCGCGGGCGACGACCACCGACTCGGGCAGCTTGAGCTGCTTGACCATCTGGTCGATGATCCGCATGTTCGCCTGGTGGGGCACGAACACCTGGATGTCTCCCGGTTCGACGCCCGCCTCGGCCATCGCCTTGGCCGCGATCGGGGCCATCTGGAAGCTGGCCCACTTGAAGACGGTCTGGCCGTCCTGGCGGAGTGTCGGCATGCCGAGCGTCCCGTCGGCCGCCAGCTCCTGCAGGGAGTGCGTCTGGCGGATCGCCTGCGCCTTCGAGCCGTCCGAGCCCCAGACGGTCGGGCCGATGCCCGGCACGTCGGAAGGGCCCACGACGGCCGCGCCCGCGCCGTCTCCCAGCAGGAACGAGATCGACCTGTCGGTGGGGTCGATGATGTCGCTGAGCTTCTCCGCGCCGATCACCAGGACGTTGCGCGCGGCGCCGGAGCGCACCAGGGCGTCCGCCTGCCCGATGCCGTACGCGTACCCCGCGCAGGCCGCCGAGATGTCGTAGGCCGCGGCCGGCGTCGCCCCGAGACGGTCGGCCAGCATGGCGGCGCCCGACGGTGTCTGGTGGAAGTACGTGATGGTCGACAGGATCACCGCGTCGATGTCGGCACCGCGCAGGCCGGCGGCGTCCATCGCCTTGCGGGCCGCGGCCTCTGCGAGGTCGAGGACGTCGACGTCGGCGGTGGCACGACGACGCGTGACGATGCCGGTGCGCTGACGGATCCACTCGTCGGAAGAGTCGATCGGGCCCGCGACGTCGTCGTTGGTGACCGTCTCGCTGCCGCGCTCGGCGGCGACGGCGAGGAGCCGCGAGTACCGGACGGGCTCCGCCTGGCGCAGCGTCCTGCGCGCGCTCATGCGGCCGCGCCGACGGCCGAGTGGCGAGCGATCAGATCGCGGGCGGCCTCGACGTCCGCGGGCGACTTCACGGCCACCGACTCGACGCCCTTGAGCGCCCGCTTGGCCAGGCCCGTCAGGACACCGCCGGGCGCCAGCTCGAGGATGCCGGTGACGCCCCGCTCCGCGAGCGTCTCCTGGCACCGGTCCCAGCGCACGGGCGCCGTGATCTGCGCAGTGAGCCGTGCGAGGACGTCCGGGGAGCGGCCGTGGCCGTGGGCCCCCTCACCGAGCCCGGAGTAGTCCCTGCCGTCGGCGTTGCTGAGCAGCGGCAGGCGCGGGTCGGTGGCGAGCCACGTCGTCGCGACCTTCTCGAAGGAGGTGCGCGCCGCGTCCATGAACGGGGTGTGGAAGGCGCCGGCCACCGGGAGCGGGATCACGCGGGTGCGGGCAGGAGGGTTCTCGGCGAGCGCGGCGAGGCGCTCGTCGTCACCGGCAGCGACGACCTGTCCACCGCCGTTGACGTTCGCGGGGAAGAGCCCCGCGGCCTCGATGGCGGCCAGCACCTCGTCGGGGTCGCCGCCGACGACGGCGCTCATCCCGGACGAGGCCGACGCCGCGGCGTCGGCCATGGCCCGACCGCGGTGCGACACGAGGCCGACGGCTCCGGCGTCGTCCAGCACGCCGGCCACGGCGGCGGCGGACAGCTCACCGACCGAGTGCCCGGCCGTGACGTCCACGACGTCGGTCGCCGGGCGACCGTCCAGGATCGCCCGCAGGGCGGCCAGGGAGGCCGAGACGATGAGCGGCTGGGCGACGGCGGTGTCACGGATGGTCTCCGCGTCCGAGGTCGTGCCGTGCAGCGTCAGGTCGCAGCCCGCGGCCGCGGAGAACGAGTCGAGCAGGTCGGTGGTTCCGGGCAGCTCCAGCCAGGGGCTGAGCATCCCGGGGGTCTGAGAGCCCTGTCCAGGGCAGACGACGGCGAGCACGAGTCCACGGTGCCACCTGGAACCCGCCATGGAGCGTGGCGACCCGTACCAACCTCACGGTGGGCGATTGTGGGAATCCTCAACCGCCGTCGGCCGCCTCAGTCCTCGGGGCCGAGCTGGCCGAGCGCCAGCGCCACCTGCAGGACGAACGACTCGCGGGCGTCGAGCGGGTCCCAGCCGGTGATCTCGGAGACCTTCCGGAGCCGATACCTGACCGTGTTGGGGTGCACGTAGAGCCGGCGCGCGGCCGCCTCGAGCGAGCGGCCCGTGCCCAGGTAGGCCGACAGTGTCTCCAGGACGGACCCCGTGGCCTCCTGCAAGGGGCGGTACGCCTGCGCGACGAGGATCCGGCGGGCGGTGCGGTCGCCGGTCAGCACGCGTTCCGGCAGCAGGTCGTCGGCCAGCACCGGCCGCGGCGCCTGCGGCCAGGCGGGCGCCGCGGCGAGCCCGGCCAGGGCCGACCGGGCGGACGACGGCGCCTCGGTGATGTTCGCCACGACCGGCCCGAAGACCACGGGACCCGGGCCGAACCGGCCGATCAGGGAGCTCGCCGCCGTGACGAGGTCACCCTCGCCGCCGAGCACGAGCACGAGGCGGTCGCCATGGATCCCCACGAGGGTGTCACCGGCCGCGCGCCGGGCTGCGCGCCGCAGGTCCGCGGTGCCGACGTCGTCCAGGCCGGTCGTGGCTTCGCCGACGACGACGAGCGCGTGGCCCCGGCCGGTCCACCCGAGCGCCGAGACGCGGGAACGCAGGGCGTCGTCCGTGTCGCCACGCACGATCGCGTCGACGACCAGTGCCTCCAGGCGGGCGTCCCAGGCGCCACGCACCTCGGCGGCCCGGGCGTAGACCTCCGCCGCGGAGAAGGCGACCTCCCGGGAGTAGCGCAGCACCGCCTCCCGCAGCTCACGCTCGTAACCGGGCGAGGCGATCTGGTCCGAGTGCGACTCCACGACGTCGACCATGAGACGGACGAGCTGCAGCGTGTGCTGCAGGGAGATCGAGCGGGTCAGCTCGGGCGGTGCGGCGGCGAACATCTCGCCGACCCCGTGCGGGGTCTGCTGGGGGTCCGCGAACCACGTGACGAACGCGTTGATGCCGGTCTGGGCGACGAGCGCGACGTAGGAGCGGTCCTCGGCGGGGAGCTGGCGGTACCAGGCGACCTCCTCGTCGAGGCGGCGCATCGCCGCCGCGGTGAGCAGGCCGAGGCCTTCACGGACGCGCTGGACGTTCTCGTCGCGCGAGACGGTCGAGGTCGGCATGCCACGAGGATAGGCCCCTCGTTGTGGAGAGTGCACAAACCAGCGGTGACGAGCGCACGCCGGACGCTCTGTCCGGCCCCGAGAGCCGCTAGCGGATATGGTCGAGACATGGCTCTGATGCCCCGACTCCGCCAGCTCCTGCACCGACAGCGCTCGACGTCGCGCGTGGGGACGCGGCGACCGACGGAGACCCGCCGGTTCGGGGACACGGCCCACGAGGACGCGCTACGGGCGCTGCTGCAGGACGACCCGAACGATGCTCGTGCTTTCGATGCGCTGGCCGATCTGGTCCGGCGCCGGGCGGTGGAGCCCACGGTCGAGGATCCGTTGACGGCGCCGGAGGAGGAGGTTCACCGCCAGGAGGCGGCGGACCTGGCGGTGTGGTCGCTCGCCGAGGAGCTCGCGGGCCATCCCAAGGCGTGGCGGCCCCTGCTCGAGCTGGGGCGGCTCTCGGTGCTCGAGGACCCGGAGGGCGCGGCACGCCGGTTCGCCACGGCGGCGGAACGCGAAGGGACGGGCGAGGCCCTCGCCGAGAGCCTGCAGATCCTGCGTGACGCCGGGATGCCCGTCGAGGCGCTCGGCCTGGGCATCGGGCACTGGCGGGTGCGCGAGCAGACGCCCGGGGTGGGGCGCCAGCTCGTGCTGGCGGCGATCGAGGCGGAACGCGTCTTCGAGGCGCGACAGCATCTCGCCACCCTGGCGGAGCACCCGGACACGCAGGCCGTGGCGCCGATGCACGCGGAGCTCACCGCGCTGGTGGAGGCGGCGGAGAGCGCCGACGTCACGACGCCCGGATCCCCGACCTAGCTTCCGAGGGAGGAGCGTTCGCGCCGAGGTAGTAGCCGGGGACGACGACGGCCCCCGCACCGAGAACATCGGTGCGGGGGCCGTCGTCGTGCGGGCAGGCGGTCAGCTGTCCCCGCCGGCGGAGCCGGACGTACCGGCCGTGACGTCGGTCAGCCGGTACTTCTCGACCGCCTGGGCGACGACCTCGCGAGGCACCTCACCGCGGCGGGCGAGCTGCTGGAGCGTCTTGACGACCATCGACGGACCGTCGATGAGGAAGTGTCGACGGGCTGCCGCGCGGGTGTCCGAGAAGCCGAAGCCGTCGGCACCGAGCACCGCGTAGTCACCCGGGACCCATGCCCGGATCTGGTCGGGGACCAGGTGGTCGTAGTCGCTGGAGGCGATGAACGGACCGGACGCGTCGCCGAGCTTCTGCGTCAGGTAGGGGACGCGGGGCTCGGACGCGGGGTCGATCAGGGCGTCCTTCTCCGCGGCCAGCGCGTCCCGGCGCAGCTCGTTCCAGCTCGTCACGGACCACACGTCGGCGGAGACGCCCCAGTCGTCGCGCAGCAGCTGCTGCGCCTCGAGCGCCCACGGAACACCCACACCGGATGCCAGGAGCTGAGCACGGGGGCCCTCGCCGCCTTCGACGGAGATGCGGTGGATGCCTCGCAGGATGCCCTCGACGTCGACGTCCTCCGGCTCGGCCGGCTGGACCATCGGCTCGTTGTACACCGTGAGGTAGTACATGACGTTCTGGTCCCGGCCGTCGGAGCCGTCGCCGTACATCCGCTCGATGCCGTCCCGCACGATGTGCCGGATCTCGTAGCCGTACACCGGGTCGTACTGGACCATCGCGGTGTTGGTGCCGGCCAGCAGGGGCGAGTGGCCGTCCGCGTGCTGCAGGCCCTCACCCGTCAGGGTGGTGCGTCCCGCCGTCGCGCCGATGATGAAACCGCGCGTGAGCTGGTCGCCGGCGGCCCAGAACTGGTCGCCCGTGCGCTGGAAGCCGAACATCGAGTAGAAGATGTAGAACGGCACCATCTGCTCACCGTGCGTGGCGTAGGAGGTGCCGACCGCCTGGAAGGCAGACGCGGAACCTGCCTCGTTGATGCCGGTGTGCATGATCTGCCCGGACTCGGACTCCTTGTAGCTCAGCATGAGCTCACGGTCCACCGCGAGGTAGTTCTGGCCGACGGTGTTGAAGATCTTCGCGCTCGGGAAGATCGCGTCGAGACCGAACGTCCGTGCCTCGTCAGGGATGATCGGCACGATGCGCGGGCCGATGCCCTTGTCCTTGATGAGGTCCTTGAGCAGGCGCACGAACGCCATGGTCGAGGCGACCTCCTGCGTGCCCGAGCCCTTCTTGAGCAGCTCGTACGTCTTCGCCTCGGGGAGCTTGATCGGCTTCGCCTTCGAGCGGCGCTCGGGGACGAACCCGCCGAGCTGGCGGCGACGCTCCAGCATGTACTGGACCGCGTCGTCGTCCATGCCCGGGTGGTAGTACGGCGGCATGTTCGGCTCGGCGTCGATCTGCTCGTCCGTCAGGGGGATGTGCAGAGTGTCGCGCAGCACCTTGAGGTCGGTGTTCTTGACCTTCTTCATCTGGTGCGTGGCGTTGCGGCCGGCGAAGCCCGAACCGAGGGCGTAACCCTTCACGGTCTGGGCGAGGATGACGGTCGGCTGGCCGGTGTGCGCGCGAGCGGCCGCATAGGCCGCGTAGATCTTGCGGTAGTCGTGCCCGCCGCGCTTCATGTTCCAGATGTCGTCGTCGGTCATGTTCTCGACGAGGGCCTTGGTGCGCGGGTCGCGGCCGAAGAAGTGCTCGCGGATGAACGCGCCCGACTCCGCACGGTAGGTCTGGAAGTCGCCGTCCGGCGTGGAGTTCATGAGGTTGACCAGGGCGCGGTCCTTGTCCGCGTTGAGCAGGGCGTCCCACTCGCGGCCCCAGACGACCTTGATGACGTTCCAGCCGGCGCCGCGGAACTGCGCCTCCAGCTCCTGCATGATCTTGCCGTTGCCGCGGACGGGGCCGTCGAGGCGCTGCAGGTTGCAGTTCACGACGAACGTCAGGTTGTCCAGGCCTTGGTGCGCCGCGTGCTGGATCAGGCCGCGCGACTCGGGCTCGTCCATCTCGCCGTCGCCGAGGAACGCCCAGACGTCCTGCTGGCTGGTGTCCTTGATCCCGCGGTTCTCGA
The DNA here is from genome assembly GCA_947497265.1 of uncultured Isoptericola sp. Taxonomy (GTDB): domain Bacteria; phylum Actinomycetota; class Actinomycetes; order Actinomycetales; family Cellulomonadaceae; genus Isoptericola; species Isoptericola rhizosphaerae. The sequence goes on along the minus strand of CANMFP010000002.1, from coordinate 499,802 downwards.
GGTACTTGTTCGTCCAGGCCTGGTAGATGGCCGAGGCCGGGCCGAGGCCCATGGAGACCGTCGGGAACTCCCAGAAGTCCTGCATGAGCCGCGGGTGGGGGTACGACGGCAGGCCGCCGCCGGGGTGCGACTTCTCCTGCCGGAACCCGTCGAGCTGGTCGGCGCTGAGCCGGCCCTCGAGGAACGCCCGCGCGTACATGCCGGGGGAGGAGTGGCCCTGGAAGTAGATCTGGTCGCCGCCGCCCGCGTGGTCCTTGCCGCGGAAGAAGTGGTTCAGGCCGACCTCGGTGAGCGTCGCCACGGAGGCGTAGGAGGAGATGTGCCCGCCGACGGACAGACCGGGACGCTGGGCGCGCGTCACCATGACGGCGGCGTTCCAGCGGTTCCAGGAGCGGTACTTGCGCTCCATGGCCTCGTCGCCGGGGAAGTAGGGCTCCTCGTGCACACCGATGGTGTTGACGTACGGGGTCGCCACCGAGGTGGGGATCTGCACGCTGCGCTCGCGTGCGCGACGCATCAGGTTGAGCATCACGTAGCGCGCCCGTGGGCCGCCCTTGTCGTCGATCAGCCCGTCCAGGGACTCCATCCACTCCGACGTCTCCGACGGGTCGATGTCCGGTACCGCGCTGAGCAGACCGTCGATCAGCGGTCCGGTCTCGTCGTACGAAGCCACCAGCAACCTCTCTCTTCTGCGGGCTGCCGCCGTGGTCCGGCGACCGCTCGTGTCAGGCGTCCCGTGCACGGGCGGCCGCGTCGCCGGGGTCGCGACGGCGCGGTCCACCCACGGGGTGGTCACTACTCATTGTGTCCTGACTTTCTCAGCCCGGACACCAGGCGGCGGTCAAGAATCCGTGATCTACGTCATGGTGATGTGTCCGGACTCGGTCGAGGGCGCCGGTGGGGGCGGTGGACCGGCGCGCACGACGGCGCCGCGTGCACTACCTTGACGCTCACAGGCGCACCGCAGGGTGCGCCTGACGACGACGGAAGGAACGTAGGTCCACGTGGGACAGCAGGCGGAAAGCCCGGCCGAGCGATTCGGGTTCACCACCGGTCAGGTCGTGCAGGAGTTCGGGTGGGACGACGACGTCGACGAGCCTCTGCGCGAAGCGCTCGAGGGCCTGGTCGGCGGCGAGCTCGTGGACGAGGACTACGGGGACGTCATCGACGGGGTCATCGTCTGGTGGCGCAAGGAGGACGGCGACCTGACGGACACGCTCGTCGACGTCCAGACCGCGCTCGACGACGGAGGCCAGGTCTGGCTCCTGACGCGCAAGCCGCGCCGGGAAGGCCATGTGGCCCACGACGAGATCATGGAGGCCGCCACCACGGCAGGCCTGCACGCGACCAGCACGTTCGCCGCGGGCGACGACTGGTCCGCCACGCGACTGGCACCGCGCGGTCGGTAGCCCCGGATGAGCAGCCCCGTCCTGCGTGCCGGCGACCCGGCACCGGACTTCACGCTGCCGGACACGCACGGCACGCCCACCCACCTCGCCGACCTGCGCGGTGAGAGCGTGCTCGTGGTCTTCTTCCCGTTCGCCTTCTCCGGTACCTGCACGGGCGAGCTGAGCGAGCTCCGGGACAACATCGAGGACTTCGAGGCGGCCGGCGTGCGTCTGCTGGCCGTCTCCACCGACCCGGTCTTCACCCTCAAGGCGTGGGAGGAGATCGAAGGCTTCGGGTTCGAGATGCTCAGCGACTTCTGGCCGCACGGGGCCGCCGCGACCGCCTTCGGTGTGTTCGACCCGGAGTCCGGTCACGCGCTGCGGGGCTCGTTCCTCGTGGACGCCGACGGCATCGTCCGCTGGACGGTCGTGCACCCGCGCGGCGAGCGCCGCGAGCTCGAGGCGTACCGGGCGGCGCTCGCAGAGATCTGATCCGGAGCCCGTCGACGGCGCGCCCGCCCGAGTCGTCCCGAACCGGGTCGCGGGGCCGGTATCCTTGCCTGCGCTGCCAGGGCCTGTAGCTCAGTTGGTCAGAGCGCCACGCTTACACCGTGGATGTCGGGGGTTCGAGTCCCTCCGGGCCCACTCTGGTCGCCTCAGTTCGGCGTTGTCCTCATCCCGGGTGCCGACCTTGGTCCGGCGTGGGGAGCACGAGGCGAAAGCGCGCGCCTTCGCCGAGTGCTGTGGTGAGCTCGATGTCTCCGCCGTGCGCTCGCGCGAGCGAGCGCGCGATCGCCAGGCCCAGCCCGGCACTGGCGCCACCGGACCGGCTGCGCGAGCGGTCGGCGCGGTAGAAGCGCTCGAAGACGCGATCCGCCTGTGCGGCGGTCATCCCCGGCCCGTGGTCGGCCACCTCGAGTATCGCTCCGCCGTCGAAGGTCCCCACGCCGAGGCGGACGGGCGTTCCTGGCGGGGTGTGGACGGTGGCGTTGCCGACGAGGTTGGTAGCGACCTGGCGCAGTCGGGCCTCATCGGCGTGGGCGGGAGCCGGCCCTGGTGGACCGTTGCCGCCCGGGCCGGTGAGCTCGACCGGGCGGGTGGGGTCGAGAGCGCGCAGGATGCTCCGCGCGTCACCTGCGAGGGTGCGCAGATCCATCGGCGCCCGGTCGAGCTGTCCGTCGGGTGCCTCGTCGAGCTGCGCGAGCAGCAGCAGGTCCTCGGTCAGCGCCGTCAGCCGAGCTGCCTCCCGGTGGATGCTGCTGATCGCTTCGTCGACATCGGCCCGTTCGGGAAGCGCACCCATCCGGTAGAGATCGGCGGTGCCCGTGATGCCGAACAGCGGGGTGCGAAGCTCGTGGCTGACATCCGCCACGAAGGTTCGCATCCGTGCCTCGGAGGCAGCCCGGTCGGCGAACGCTCGCTCCAGCTGACCGAGCATGGCGTTGAGCGAACGCGCAAGCCGCCCGATCTCCGTTCCCGCCACGGCCAGGTCGGGCACACGCTGGGTGAGGTCTCCGTCGGCTATGGCCGACGCAGTGGTTTCGACGCGGCGCAGCGGCCGCAGCCCTCGTCCGAGCGCGAACCAGCCGACGGCCGTCAGCGTGACCAGCAGGACCAGACCGCTGATCAGACTGCTCGCGCGGATCTGAGCGACGGTGGCATCGATGTCGGTGCGCGGTGCGGCCGCGATCACCGTCCCGTCCCCACCGGAGGCCGACTGGGCGACCACTCGCCACCGTGCCGACCGGTCAGCGGCGGGCAGGTCGGTGGCCGACCCGTCCGTGGGCACCGCCCGAAGGTCGTCGAGGCTCGGCAGGCTCGCCGGGTCCAGCTGCGGTGAGCGGATCGTGCCGTGCGGAGTGCCGTCGCGATCGAGGCGGACCAGGTAGGGATCGCCGAAGACGTCGAGGGCGGGTTCGAGGAGTGCGGCGTCGGCGGTGCGCTCGAGGTCCGGCGCCCTCGTACCGGGCCCGGTCGCGATGATCGAAGCCATCATGCCCAGCTGATCATCCAACCGACCGAGCTGGTACCGCTCCAGGTGACCAGTCAGGACCGTGCCGATGATGCCCAGTCCGGTCAGCAGGAGGCCCGCCGTGATCAGCAGGAGCCTCGTCCGAAGCGAGAACCGGTGGACAGGGCCCCTCACGGCCGGGGTTCCCGCATCACGTAGCCGACGCCGTGGACGGTGTGGATGAGCTTCGGCCCGGCCCCGTCGACCTTGCGCCGCAGGTACGAGATGTAGGTGTCGACGATGCTGGCGTCGCCGCCGAAGTCGTATCGCCATACCCGGTCGAGGATCTGTGCCTTCGAGACGACCTGCCCCGCGTTCTCCATCAGGTAGTGCAGCAGCCGGAGCTCGGTCGGGGAGAGGCGCACCGGCTGCCCCTGCCGGGTGAGCTGGTGGCCCGCCACGTCGAGCGTCAGTGTGCCGAGCGTCAGCAGGTCGGTCTGCCGGCCCGTGGTGCGGCGGAGGATCGCGCGGATCCGGGCGATGAGCTCCTCCAGGTCGAACGGCTTGGTCACGTAGTCGTCGCCCAGCGAGAGCCCGGTGACCTTGTCGATCTGCTGGTCCCGTGCGGTGAGGAAGAGGACCGGGACGGGGCCGCCATGGCTCTCCTGACGCTGTTCGCGCAGCTGACGCACCACCTCGAAGCCGTCCAGGTCCGGAAGCATGACGTCGAGCAGCACGAGATCGGGAGGATTCTCGGCTGCGGCGGCCACCGCTTCCGCAGCGGTGGCGGCAGAGCCCACCTGGAAGCTGGCGAACCGGAGCGCGGCCGAGAGCAGGTTGCGAACCGTGTCTTCGTCGTCGACCACCAGCAGGCGCTCGCTGGTGCTGCCCTTGGTCATCGCCTGACCCGGTCGGTCCATGCCCGCCACCCTACCGACGCCATGCTTCTCGTCCCGGTGACGAGAAGGCTGCCGGTGAAGCCTGCGACCGCGCCCGCCACCAGCCCGGTTCCGGCTGCGGTCCACAGGTCGGTGTGAAGACTCACGTCCAGCACGGGCTGGACGAAGCCGCGCACAGCGACGCCGAGGTCGACCGAGATCCGGGTGGCCAGTGCGAGGATGGTCAGCACGAGGCTCATCACCGGAGCCAGCGCGGCGGCAGCGCCGAGTGCCCGGCGCATCGGACCGCCCGTGGGGGGAACGGGTCGCGCGCCGACGATCCCGATGCCCAGGAGCAGTGCGAGCGCCACCCAGGTCAGCGGACCGCCCGGGGCGATCAGCCCGGAGCCGAGGAGGGAGCCGGTGCCGTCGAGCAGACAGGCGAGGATCTCTTCCCTGTGCAGCGTCCAGGGCACGCCGAGCCCGGTCAGCAGGGCCGCCGACAGCGCCAGCGGCGAGCCGAGCAAGACGCCGCCGCCCGCCGAGGACCCCCAGAGCACCCAGGCACCGGCGACAAGGAGCACCGTGAGCGCGCCGATGGACGATGCTGCGGCGCGTGCTGCTCGCGCGACGGACCGCACTCGCGTCACCACCCAGCACGCCGCGACGACAGCGACTGTCCAGCATGTCGCCGCCACCATCGTCGGTCCGATGGCCACGGAGAGCCCGACGTCGAACGCACCGACCGCGTCGCCCAGGCCGCCCAGGCCGCCCAGGCCGCTCAGGCCACCCAGGGCCGCCCCTTCCGGGCAGCTGCGAGCGGTGGAGCCGCTGGCTGCCGTGGGCGCGATCTGGGGCAGTCGCAGGGTGATCGTTCCGCGCACGGACAGCGGCACCACAGCGATACCCGCCAGCAGGACGGCGACGGCCGTCGCGCCGCGGACGAGCAGCCCGACCCTGCCGCCGCGCACCAGCAGCGCGCCCAGCACCAGAGCCCCCACGAGCGAGACCCCCAGCGGCATCACCTCGACGAACCCTCGCAGACCGGAAGCCCGGACAGGATTGCCTCGATCTCGACGGAGCCTCCCGCGGCCAGCACGAGCACGGCCACCGTCTGCGTCGCGAGCCCACCGAGCCGGTCTGCGTCGAGAAGCAGGAGACCGGCCGCGGCGACAGCCGCCATCGCGGCCAACGCCGCGACCGACGCACCGGCGCCCCGGCTCATGTCGCGCAACGTCACCTGACCACGCATCACACGTCACGGCGCCGGAAGAGGACGAACGCGGCGACCAGCAGGGTGCCGACTCCGAGGCACATCCCGCCGAGGTTCAGCCAGGGGTACGGAAAGTCGGCGTCGGGCATCGTGGTCATGACCGTGGCCGCACCCTGGGTCGGCCAGTAGTCCAGCAGGAACTGGACCCACGAGGGAAACAGCCCCGCGAAACCCGGGATGACGAAGATGATTCCCACGAGGATGGCGAGGGCACCAGCCGTCGCTCGTGTGATCACGCCGAGCGTCACCGCGAGCAGCGCGACCGCGGTGAGATAGACCCCTCCGCCCACGACGGCGGAGAGCACGCCGGGATCACCCAGCGTCGCGCGGGGTGCGCCGTGTGCGGCGAGGACGGCCTGCCCCCCGCCGAACGCGGCGAACATCAGCGACTGGCCGGCGATCGCCGCGACGGCGGTGACCGTCACCACCTTGGCCGCCAGCAGACGGTAGCGGCGCGGGCTGGTCATCACGGACGTCTGCATCTCGCCGGTGGCGTACTCCGAGGTGACCACGAGGATGCCGATCACGCCGACGATCAGTTGGGCGACGATGTATGACGTCAGGCTGCTCCCGGTCGGATCCCACGCCGCCCGCTCCGCCGCGGTCGCGTCCGAATATTGCGCTCCCGCGGCGCTCGTCGCCAAGAGGCTGATCCCGATCCCGACCACGAACAGGCACACCAGGGTGAGCCATGTGGAGCGCAGGCTGCGCAGCTTGATCCATTCCGCACGAAGCGCATGCGTGAACTTCACGCTGCTCGGCGCACCGACGGCGCTCACGCCACTGTCCCGTGGTAGTCGATGTTCTCGCGGGTCATCTCCATGAAGACGTCCTCCAGCGAAGCGTGTTGCGGCGTGAGCTCGCTGAGCACGATGTCGTGGTGAGCTGCGAGCGCGCCGATCTCGTCGGGCGTCATGCCGGAGACGACCATCGAGGTTGCGTACCGGTCCCGCACGGCGCCCCCGGCCTCGACCAGACGCGGTGCGAAGAAGTGCGGGTCGGAGGTGCGCACGAGCACGGTTTCCTCGCCACCGGACCGCACGAACTCGTCGACAGTCGTATCGGCGATGAGCCGGCCTCGTCCGATCACGACCAGGTGGTCGGCGGTCTGTGCCATCTCGCTCATGAGGTGGCTGGAGAACAGGACCGCACGGCCTTCCCCGGCGAGTGAGCGCATGAGCCGTCGAACCCAGCGGATGCCCTCGGGATCCAGCCCGTTGACAGGCTCGTCGAAGACCAGCACCTTCGGTTCGCCGAGCAGAGCTGCCGCGATACCGAGTCGTTGCCGCATCCCGAGGGAGAACCCACCGATCCGCTTCCCGGCGACGGATTCCATGCCCGCCCGGGTCAGTACGTCGTCGACCCGGTGTCGCGCGAGACCGTTGCTCGCAGCGAGCGCCAGCAGGTGTTGGTACGCCGTCCGGCTGCCGTGCACCGCGCCGGCATCGAGCAGCGCACCCACCTCGGTGAGTGGGACGGGAAGGTCGCGGTAGCGGCGGCGGCCGATGGTCACCGAGCCTCGCGTCGGAGCGGCCAGGCCGGTGATCATCTTCAGGATCGTGGACTTGCCGGCTCCGTTCGGCCCGAGGAAGCCGGTCACCTGTCCCGGTTCGACGGTGAACGACACGTCATCCACCACGGTGTCAGGCCCGTACCGCTTGGTCAGGCCGCGGACGTCGATAGTTGTCATGCTCCGGATCATCGCCAACCGGACCGAGAGGTCTCTCAGTGGTTCTGTGAGACTTCTGGGAGCCAGGGAACGAGCACGAGGCGCCGCAACGGAGCCGTTCGCCGGGCACGGGTGAACTCACAGGTCTGTATGAGCGATCAACTGCGCACGAGCCGCGCGGAACCGGCAACTCGTGCGACCGCCCGGACCCGGGCAGCCCGGGGCAGGAGCCCGACCATGGACGACATGATGCTGCTTCCCGGCCTGGCACTGGCGCTCGGCCCGGGTGACCGGCGCTCGAGCACACGAAGCGCCGCGTCGGCCACCTGCTCGGGCGACTGGTAGCTGCCGCCGTACTGCTCGGTCCCGATCTCGTCGAAGAACTCGGTCGCGGTCAGGCCGGGCGCGAAGGCGAGCGTGCGGATGCTGCTGTCGCGCAGCTCCCACCAGAGCGCCTCGGTGAAGCCGAGGACGAACGCCTTGGTCGCGGCGTACACGGCCATCCCGGGGATGGGCGCGTACGCGGCGTCGCTCGTGATGTTGACGAGAAAACCGTGGCCCGCCGCGCGCAGATCGGGCAGGAAGGTGTGGCAGAGATCGACGACGGCGCCGATGTTGACCGCGATCTCGTCGGCGAGCCGGTCCGGGTCTTCGTCGTCGAACCGGCCGTCCGTGCCGAAGCCGGCGTTGTTGACGAGGCTGGTGACCTGCACGCCGCGACGCTGCAGCTCCGCGCGGACCGCGGCTCCGGGGCGTGCGACGGCGAGGTCGGCCGGCACGGTCTCGACGCGCGTGCCGTGCGCCGCGCGGAGCTCGGCGGCGAGCGCGTCCAGCCGGTCGATCCGGCGCGCCACGAGGACGAGGTCGGAGCCGCGGGCGGCGAGCGTGCGGGCGAGCGCGCGGCCGATCCCCGAGCTGGCGCCGGTGACGAGGGTGGTCTGCGAGGAGAAGTCGAGTGAGCTCATGATGACACTGTAGGACATAGATGGCACTGAGTGCCAGACGTGGCGCTAGCTGCCGAAGATGGCTACCTTGGCCGGATGACCGGCAACGCTCCAGAAAGTCTTCGCGAACGCACCCGCCGCGCGGTCCACCAGGAGATCGCCCGCACGGCGATGCGGCTGTTCGCCGAGCGAGGCTTCGAGGAGACGACCATCGACGAAGTCGCCGCACAGGCGGGCATCAGCCGCCGATCGTTCTTCCGGTACTTCGCCACCAAGGAGGACGTGGTGCTGGGCGAGCTCGTCGAACGCGGCCGGATCGTCGCCTCGGCGCTCGCCGGGCGGCCGGCGGACGAGCCGCCGTGGGCGGCGGTCAGGGCGGCGTTGCTGGCGCTGCGTGACGCCGTCACGACCGACGAGGCGGACGAGCTCGAGATCGGCCGGATGCTCTACGGCAACCAGACGCTGCGCGCACGGCACCTCGAGAAGCAGCTCGCCTGGCAGGACCTGCTGGTGCCGATCCTCGCCGAGCGCATCCGGGCCGCGGACCCTGACGCCGGCGTCGACCCGGAGCTCGCGGCCGCAGCCGTCGTGGTGGGCGCTCTCGCGTGCCTGGACGTGGCGGGTGCCTGGTGGGTGCGCCGGGACGGGGCGATCCCGCTCGAGCGCCTCTACGACGACGCGGTGGCCGCGATCCGCCGCTGACCGACCCCGCTGGAGGACGTGGTGCCGTCAGGACCCCGCGGGGGCGTCATCGCCCACCGGGTCGCCGCCGTCTGCCGAGTCGTCGCCGGGGCTCGGATCCGCTGGTGCGCTCGGCTCCGTGGGCGGTGTCGCGTCACCGGTGGGATCCGGGTCGGGCGTCGAGGTCGGCTCCGGTTCGTCGGTCGGTTCCGGGTCGGCCGTCGGGGTCGAGGTCGGTTCGTCGGTCGGTTCGTCCGTGGGTGACGGCGTGGGCGTCGAGTCGTCCGTAGGCGTCTCGGACGGCGTCGGCGTCGGGTCCGCGGTCGGCGTCGACCGGGTGGTCGGGTCGGCCGGCGGTGGCGGCGCCGTCGTCGCCTGGGACTGCGACGGGCTGGGCGTCGGTGACGGGCTGTGCGTGGCCGGCGAGACCGGTCCACCGTCGTCGGTGTCGCGCAGGGCCCAGAACGCGAACGCTCCGACGGCGCCGACCAGGACGAGCGCGAGGACGACGGCGAGTATCCTCCGCCGGGAGCGCTTGTCCTGCTCCGGCCCTTCCGGCCCTTCCGGCCCCTCCGGCCTCTCCGGCCCCTCTGGCGCCGGCGGTGCGGCGTCGTCCGCCGCCGTCGTGGCGGGGACACCCTCGGGCGGGGTGGCAGAGGCGCCCACGGCACCGACCTGACGGGTGCGCTGGAGCTCGGCCTCCTCGCCCGCCGCGGCTGCGGCCGCAGCCGCCGCTGCGCCTGCCGCCCCGACGACGGCCGTCCGGTGCGGATCGTTCGCAGCGATCTGACCCAGCGTCATCGTCGCGTCCGAGCTGGCCGCGTCTGCCTGGGTGTCGGCGGCGCCGGTTCCCAGCAGGGCCGCGGCCGCCGCGCGCATCGCGTCGGCGGAGGCGAACCGCTGTGCCGGGTCCTTGGCCATCGCCTGTGCCACGAAGCGGTCGACGGAGACCGGGACTGCGGCTCGCCGTGCCGACGGCGCGGGGACCGGTGCTCCGACATGGGCCCGCAGGACGTCCTCCGGCCGGGCGCGCTCGTACGGCGCATGTCCGGTGAGGGCGTAGTAGGTCAGCGCCCCGACCCCGTACAGGTCGCTACGGGCGTCGAGCGGCCGGCCCTGGGCCTGCTCGGGCGACATGCCCACCACGGACCCGGCGACCGTCTTGCCGTCGCCGTCCCCGCCGGCGGGGCCGGCGAGCCCGAGGTCGAGCAGACCGACCGTCAGCCCGCCGTCCTCGCGCCGGTCCACCACGACGTTGCGCGGACCGACGTCGCGGTGCACCAGCCCGGCGGCATGGACCGCCGCCAGGGCGTCGAGCAGCCCGTCGATCAGGGCGAGTGCCTCTCGCCACGGCAGGCCGTCTCCGCCGGCCACCTCGGAGACCGGTGCACCAGGAAGGCGGCGGGTCAGGAGCCAGGGCACGTCGGCCCCCGCGACCTCGTCCTCTCCGGTGTCCAGCACCTTCACCACGCCGCGGTGGTTCACCAGGGCCGACGCCACGATCTCGCGGGTCATGGCGGCGCGGGCCGTCTCGTCGTCGACCAGGTGCGGGTGCAGGACCTTGACCAGGAGCGCGGCCTCGGGCTCGGTGGCGGTCTCCTCGGCGTCCGTGACCCGCAGGCGGGCGGCCTCGTAGACGGTGTAGGTACCGCCCGTGCCCAGGATGTCGCCCAGGACGTACTTCCCGCCAAGGACCACCTGCCCGTCGCTCGGCTCCTCGGTCGGCCCGGTGGGCGTCATGCCGTGCACCTCTGCCCGGACGGGGCGTCGACGAAGGCTGCCGTGCACCGCGGCACGAGTGGGCGGGAGGTCGTGGTCATCTCAGTCATCAGCCCCCACAGGATAGGCGCTAGGGGGCGTGACGTGCGCGTTCCTGGTGCGCCGGTGACCCGGCGCGCTCACGTGGAGCTGCGGCCGACGGGCGTCGGAGACGTCGCCGTGCCACGCGAGGACAGGGCGCGCAACGCCCGCTCCGCAGGCCCGCGCAGACCTCGGCGGTCGAGCGTCACCGCGACGGCGACCGTGACCAGCCACGCAGCCACCGCCACGAGCGCGGCCTGCCACTGGTCCAGGACACCGCCGAGCCCCAGTCCCCAGGCGCACAGCAGCGGGGCGAAGATCACCGACTGCAGCAGGTAGCTGGTCAGGGACCGTTTGCCGACGGCCGTCAGCGCCTCCACGACACGTCCTGGCCGGCGCTCGTCCGTGAAGCGTGCCGCGACCAGCGCGAAGGCCGCGGCGTAGCCGAGCGCGCCGAAGAGGCCCGTCACCAGGTGCAGCAGGGTCGGCGCCCACTCGGGCAGCGCCCACTCCCCGTGGTGCATCATCACCGAGGGGATCGCTCCGGCCCAGCCGAGCGTGATGCCGAGGGCGGCGGTGCGCACGAGCAGCCGGCGGTGGGCGCGAGGCTCCTCCAGCACCCGGGCGCGTGCGCAGGCGATGCCGAGGAGGATCGCGGCGGGCACCACGAGGCCGAGGATTCCCTGCGTGACCGTCATGGGCAGCCAGAAGGCGAGCCGCGGCAGGATCGAGGCGAGGTACGGGCTGATGCCGGCGAGCTCGGGCGTCATGTCGCCGGACATGGCGGTGATCTCGGGAGGGAGGAGCGCTCCCGCCGCCATGGTGATGACCGCTCCGATCGCCAGCAGGCCCGTCAGAGCCCCGGCCCACACCAGCAGGGTCCTGGTGCGGCGGTGCCGGAAGAGCCAGACGACGAGGAGCCCGGCCAGTCCGTAGGCGCCGAGGACGTCGCCGTACCAGAGCAGTGCCGCGTGGACGGCACCGAAGGCGAGCAGCCAGAGGTGGCGACGCTGCAGCACCCGCCGCGCGGTCCGTTCGTCGAGCCCCGCGGCGCGCTGGCGCGTGAAGGACTGCCAGATGCCGTAACCGAAGAGGAAGGCGAAGAGCGGATAGCTGCGCCCGTCGACGGCGACGATCGCGACGACCTGCCAGGCCGCGTCAAGACCGGTGGCACCGGGGCGGTGCGCGCTGGTCTGGGCGACCTCGGACCCGTAGAGGAACCAGGGGACGTTCGCCAATGCGATGAGCAGGAGCATCAGTCCGCGGGCGAGGTCGGGTGCGACGGCCCGGACGTGGGGCGTGCCGCCGTCGGACATGGTCATCGTGCTCCTTCGGGCCGCTGGGGGTGAGTGAGCGGGCTGGGGGAGAGGCGGCCGATGATGGCGGGAGCCTCGTGGACCAGGGTGTCATCGCTGAGCGCGTGCCGTCACTGCGTGCCCCGGGTCCGGCAACGCTGCGCCGCCACGACGCCGTCCTCGACGCCCTCCCACCGGGGGCGGTCGAGGCAGAGTGTCGGTAGCACCGGGCACGATGGGCCTGTGCACGTCGTCCTCGCCCCGGAGCCCGCGGGCTCCGTCCGCCTGGTCCGCGTCGCCGACGACGGCGGCACACCGGGGGACGAGGGCGTTGCGGACTCGCTGGTGGTCGCCCCCGACGACCTCCCCGCCGTCGTGCGGGACGTCGAGGCGTCCGCCGCCGTCCCGCCGCGGTGGACGGGGCAGGACACCAACCGGTGGTACCCGGCGTTGCTCACGGCGGGCGTGCGCATCGAGCGCGGGCACGACCTGCGCCTCGCGCACCGGATCCTGCGCGGCTCGAGCCTGTCCGCCGGCTCCGCCCTCGCCACGGCGCCGCCCGGCGACTGGGACGCGATGGGCCTCACCCCGCCCGGCGGCGAGGTCGCCGTCGGCGCGCTGCGCCGTCCGCAGGAGGAGTCGTTGTTCGACCTCGTCGCGACCGCACCGGCGCGCGGCGTCGACGGACCCGCGGGGCCGTCGACGGGCCGGGCGCCCGACCTCCTCGCCGAGCTGGCGGCGCAGCACGCCGCGGTCGCCGGGTCGACCGGGGCGGGCCGGCTGCGGCTGCTCCTCGCCGCCGAGTCCGCGGGAGCGCTCGCCGCGGCCGAGATGCACCACGCCGGGCTGCCCTGGCGGGCGGACGTCCACGACGAGATCCTCACCGCGGTGCTCGGTCCCCGGCCTGCCGAGGGCCGGCGGCCCGAGAAGCTGGAGGCGCTCGCGGGGCAGATCCGTGCTGCCCTCGACGCGCCGGCCTCGCTCAACCCGGACTCCCACCCGGACCTGCTGCGAGCCATGGAGTACGCGGGCGTGGGCGCGCGGAGCCTGCGCAAGTGGGAGCTGGAGAAGATCGACCACCCCGTCGTCGCGCCGCTGCTGGAGTACAAGAACCTGTACCGGCTCTACACCGCGAACGGGTGGTCGTGGCTCGACCACTGGGTGCGCGACGGTCGCTTCCGCACGGACTACGTGGTCGGTGGGGTCGTGACCGGGCGCTGGTCGTCCACCGGCGGAGGGGCGCTGCAGCTGCCGAGGTCGGTGCGCCGGTCCGTCCAGGCCGACCCCGGGTGGGTGCTCGTCGTCGCCGACGCGGCACAGCTCGAGCCCCGAGTGCTCGCGGGCCTCGCGGCGGACGAGACGATGGCCGCCGCGGGCGCGGGTGGCGACCTGTACGCCGGCATCGTCGCCACGGGCGCGGTGCCGACCCGTGAGCTCGCCAAGGTCGGGATGCTCGGCGCGATGTACGGCGGGACGACGGGCGCGAGCGGCCAGGTGCTGCCGCGGCTGTCGCGCGCGTTCCCCCGCGCGATGGGGCTCGTCGAGGATGCCGCGCGCACCGGCGAGCGGGGCGGCGTCGTCAGCACCTGGCTCGGGCGCACCTCGCCACCGCCGGGAGAGGCGTGGGACGCGGCGCAGTCCGGGGCGCTCGGGGATGGGGCGCCGGCCGACGCCGCCACCCTGGCGCGCTCCTCGGCGCGGTCCTGGGGACGGTTCACCCGCAACTTCGTGGTGCAGGGCACTGCCGCCGAGTGGGCGCTGTGCTGGATCGCGTCCATCCGGCGACGGCTGTGGAACCTGCCCGTCGCCACCCGCTCGAACGAGGGGCCCGCACCGTTCGCCAACCGTGCGCACCTGGTGTTCTTCCTGCACGACGAGGTCGTGGTGCACGCCCCGGCGGCGCTCGCCGCCGACGTCGCACGGGAGCTGCGCGAGGCGGCGGTCGAGGCCGGGCGCCTGCTGTTCGGCGACTTCCCGGTCTCGTTCCCGCTCACGGTCGCGACCGTCGACTCGTACGCCGACGCGAAGTGAGCCCGGCCGCCCAGCCCGCACGCAGCGCCCGGCTCAACCGATGGCTGCCCGGCGGACGTGCGAGCGTGCGTGCTCGACGGCGTCGGCGAGGGTGTCGAAGGCGTGCTTCTCGTGCCGGAGCTCGTCGAGCACCCCGACCCGGACGATGAGGGAGCGGTGTCGGTCCTGGACTCCCTTCACGAGGACGGTGACGCCACGGCGTTCGAGCTCGGTGATGAGGTCGGCCAGAGCCTTGGCTCCGGTGGCGTCGACCATCTGCAGCTGGGACAGGCGCAGGATCACCACCTCGACGTCGCCGCGGGTGGAGGCCTCGGTGAGCTCGGTGAGGATGCGGTCCGCCGCGCCGAAGAACATCGCGCCGTCGAGCCGGAACAGGGCGATGCGGTCGTCGCCCTCGTGCGCCGGACCGGGCAGCGGTTCGCGGTGCACGGCGGATGCCCGGGCGACGTGGCGCAGCGCGAAGAACGCGGCGACGACGAGCCCGATCTGCACGGCCTCGATCAGGTCGAACGCGACGGTGATGAACGCCGTGATGGCGAACGTGCTGGCGTCGGACCGCGTCGAGCGCAGGATCGCCCGCACGGTGCGAGGGCCGATCATGCGCGTGGCGGTGACCATGAGCACGCCGGACAGGGCGGCGAGCGGGATCTGGGAGACCGGTCCGGTGGCGAGGTAGATCACGCCGAGGATCACGATCGCGTGGACGAGGGCGGCGAGCCGGGTGCGCGCTCCTGAGCGCACGTTGACGGCGGTGCGAGCGATCGCGCCGGTCGCTGGCATCCCCCCGAAGAGTCCCGACGCGACCGACGCGAGGCCCTGACCGAGGAGCTCGCGGTCTGGAGCGTAGACGGAGCCGCCCGGTGCCATGGAAGCGGCGACGCGCGCGGACAGCAGGGACTCGATCGCCGCGAGGGCGGCGACCGCGACGGCGGCGCCCACCACCTCCCGCAGGGCACCCGCGTCGAGGCTCGGCAGGACGGGGGAGGGCAGCGTGTCGGGCAGGGCGCCGATGCGCGCGACGGGCGCGGAGGTGATCTCGGCGAGCGCCGTGACCACGACGACGGCCACGAGCGAGGCGGGGACGGCGTGGTGCAGGCGTGGGAGGAGCACCATGAGCAGCACGACCACGGCCACGGCGCCGAGGGTCCACGCCGTCTCGGTGCCCGGGTCGGTGGCCGTCGTCGCGACGGAGCTCACGGCGGTGGCCAGGGAGTTCTCGCCGACGGCCGCGTCCGTGCCGAGCGCAGCGGGCACCTGCTGCAGGAAGATGATGGCGGCGATGCCGAGCGTGAACCCCTCCACCACGGGCCACGGGATGTAGGTCACCGCCCGGCCGAGCCGGAGCAGGCCGAGCGTCAGGACCAGGACTCCTGCGAGCACGGTCACGAGTGCGACGGACCCGACGCCGTGCGCCGCGACGACCGGTGCGAGCACCACCGCCATCGCACCGGTCGGCCCGGAGACCTGGAACCTGGAGCCGCCGAACACCGCGGCGACGATCCCGGCGATGACGGCGGTGACGAGACCCGCGGCGGGCCCGACCCCGGAGCTCACGCCGAAAGCGAGCGCCAGCGGCAGCGCGACGACGCCGACGGTGATGCCGGCGACCAGGTCGGCGCCGAGCGTGCGCGGCCGCAGGTCGTAGTCGGACCGCCCGGGGAGCAGGTCGCGGACGTCGAGCCGGGCGATGGCGTCGCGGATCGTCACCGGGACTCCTCCGTGACGGTCGTGCGGACCTTGTCAGGCAGGTCGGCCTCGGCGGCGTCGAGGACGCCGCGTGCCGTCGCGCCGGGCAGGGTGGGGAGCCTGCGGACCACGTCGAGGCGACTCGCGTCGTCGTGGGCGGCGAGGCGCCGGAGCAGGAACGCGCGGGCGACGACCAGGAGCTCGGCGACCAGTGGTTCGGTGAGCCGGTAGCGCACGGCGTTGCCGGACCGCTGGGACTCGACGACACCGGCCCGCTTGAGCACCGCGAGGTGCTGGGAGAGCGCGGACGGCTCGGCTCCGGTGGCCTCGAGCAGGCGGGGGACGAGGACCGTGCGGTCGGGCTCCACCGCCAGGACCTCGAGCACCTGGATACGGGCCGGGTGGGCGAGAGCGCGGAAGAGGTCCGCCTTGACGGTGTACAGGGGCTGGGTGTCCACGGTGAGATCGTACCAATGGATTTAGGGATCGCTAAATCCAGTGCCGGGGGGAGCCGATGGTTAGGGTCGGCCCATGAGCTCCGCGCCCCGCACCCTCGCCGACGTCGTCGCCGCCCTGGACGACCTGTACCCGCCGTCGACGGCGGAGGGCTGGGACGCGGTCGGCCTGGTGGCCGGCGACCCGCACCGCGAGGTGCGCCAGGTGATGTTCGCCGTCGACCCGGTGGACGCGGTCGTGGACGAGGCGATCGCGTGGGGCGCCGACCTGCTCGTCACCCACCACCCGCTGTTCCTCAAGCCGGTGACGTCCGTGGCCGCCACCACGTTCAAGGGCAGCGTGGTCCACCGGCTGCTCGCCGCCGGTTGCGGTCTGCACGTGGCGCACACCAACGCCGACTCCGCGCCGCGCGGGGTCGCCGATGCGCTCGCGGACCTCGTCGGGATCGCGGACCGGCGCCCGTTGGTGGCGCACGTCGACGACACCACGCGAGGCATCGGTCGCGTCGGGACGTTCGAGCGGCCGACGACGCTGGGCGAGCTCGCCCGGCGGGTGGCCGACGTCCTGCCCGACACCGCCCAGGGTGTGCGCGTGTCCGGAGACCTGGACGCCGAGGTGACCACTGCCGCCGTCGTCGGAGGCTCCGGGGACTCGTTGTTCGACGCGGTCCGGGCCGCCGCCGTCGACGTCTACGTCACCGCTGACCTGCGGCACCACCCGGCGTCCGAGCTGCGGGAGCGGGCGGCCTTCGAGACGGGGCGCGACACGCCGGCCGGGTCGGGGCGTCCCTTCCTCGTGGACGTCGCCCACTTCGCCTCCGAGTGGCCCTGGTTGGCCTACGCCGCGACCGATCTCGTCGACCGACTGGGAGACGGTACGGTGACCACCAGAGTGAGCACCCTGGTGACGGACCCGTGGACGACCCGGGTCGCGAGCACGGGTCGCTGACCGTCATCTGAAGAGCTGCACGAGAGGACCCACCCATGGCTACCGCACCCGTCGAGGACCAGCGTCGCCTGCTCGAGGTCCAGGCCCTCGACACCAGGCTCCAGCAGCTCGCGCACCAGCGCCGGAACCACCCGGCGCTCGCCACGATCGCCGATCTGGACGCCCGCATGCGCGACCTGCACGGCTCCCTGGTCGACTCGCGGACCGCCGTCGCCGACCTGGAGCGGGAGGTCACCAAGGCCGAGCGCGACGTCGAGCAGGTCCGCAACCGCGCGACGCGCGACCAGCAGCGCCTGGACGCCGGCGCGCTCGGGGCGAAGGACGCGACGGCCGTCATGAGCGAGCTCGAGTCGCTCGCGCGCCGCCAGAACGTCCTCGAAGAGGCCGAGCTCGAGCTCATGGAACGGCTCGAGGCGCACCAGGAGGCGCTGGCCAAGGTCGAGGCCGCGCACGGCGAGCTCGTCTCCGCCCAGGAGAAGGCGATCGCCGAGCGCGACGCGGCCTTCGCGGAGATCGACGGCACGGCCGCGGGAGTGACGGCCGAGCGGTCCAAGGCCGCCGAGGGCCTGGACGCAGGGCTCGTCACCCTCTACGACCGGCTGCGTGCCCAGCTCGGCGGGTCGGGCGCGGCCGCGCTGAACGGCAACCGCTGCGAGGGCTGCCGGCTCGAGCTGAACGCCGGTGACCTGGCCGCCGCCAAGAACGCCGCGCCGGAGCAGGTCGTCCGGTGCGAGGAGTGCGGCCGGATCCTCGTCCGAGCCGCCCAGGGCTGATGCGGCGCCCTCCGTCCGGCGCGCTCGCCCGGTACGACGGCGTGGTCCCGGCCACCGTGGTCCTCGTGCGCCACGGGGTCACCCCGTTGACGGAGGTCGGTGCGCTGTCCGGCGGTGACGTGCCTGGACCCTCGCTGACGACGGCGGGCCAGCGGCAGGCGGCGCAGGCAGCCGACGCGGTGTTCCGGATCGGCAAGGACCTGTGGCCGGACGTGCCGCGCCCGGACGCGCTGTTCGCCTCGCCCACCGTGCGCACCCAGGAGACCGCCGCGGCCGTGAGCCGGCGGATCGGGGCCGACGTGCGGACCGACGAGCGCTTCGCGGAGATCCGCTTCGGCGAGTGGGAGGCCATGGTCCCGGAGCAGGTGCACGCCGGCTGGCCCGGCGACCTGGTGCGGTGGGTCACCGAGGGCACGTTCGCACCGCCCGGTGGCGAGTCGTACGCCGACCTCGCCACGCGCGTGCAGCCTGCCCTGGACGACGTCGTCGCGCGAGCCGAGAGCTCGACGTCGGTCGTCGTGGCGCACGCCGCGGTGATCCGGACGCTGGTGGGCCTGGCGCTCGACGCCCCGCCGAACGCCTGGGGCCGGGTGCGTGTCCCGCCGGGCTCGCTGTCCCTGCTGAGGCTCTGGCCCGACGGCGCCCGCGAGGTCAGCGTCGTCGGGTTCCCGGCCGCGCACTGACGCAGCCGGCACCGGCTCTCTAGGCGATGACGAGCTCGAGCGTGCGCGGACCGCTGCGCGCCCGGCCCGCCGCGTCGCCCAGCGTCGCCTCGACCATGCGATAGCTCAGGCCGGTGCCGATCTCGGTGCCGATGACCTGCCCGTCGAGCTCGCGGGCCGCGTCGAGCAGCGCCTCTGCCGACGACGGCGGGGCGCCCGCGCGGCGCAGCAGGTGACCCGTGAGCACGCCGCGGGTGTGCTTGGCGTTGTGCGAGACGACGGTGCGCTGACCGTCGACGTCGCGCACGACCCGGACGGTGACCCAGTCGGCGGCGTCGGGACCGGTGGTCGTGGGCTTCCACGCCGCCAGGTACGCGGCGGAGCGGCAGTCGACGACGACGTCGCCCGCCGCGCGCCCCGTCAGTGCGTCCGCCAGGTGCGGACGCCAGGCCGTGGCGAGCCTGCCGACGCCCGGCAGGTCGACGCCCATGGAGAGCCGGTAGGCCGGGATACGGTCCTGCGGCGCGACGACCCCCCACAACCCGGAGAAGATGCGGACGGAGTCCGCGCAGAGCGCCGCCGCCGGACCTGTCAGGTCGCCGAGGCCCGCCGCCGCGTAGAGCACGCCGGTGTAGACGTCCGTGGCCGGTGCCGCCGGCGCCGTGCGCAACGCGGTGTTCCGGGTGACCTCCTTGGCCAGCGTCGCGCCGACCTTCAGGACCTTCGTGGCGTCGGGTCGGGCGCTCACCGTCGCGAGGGCGTCCAGGACGGCTTCCCGCTGGGGGGCGAGCTGCGGCGCGGCGAGCGCCCGCAGGTCGACCGGGGCGCCGCCGTCGGGCGCGGGCGTCTTGCCCTCGGAGGGCGGGAGGCAGATCAGCACCCCGACACCCTAGAGCCTGGCGGGCGGCTCCTGGTCGTTGGCCGGTGGTCCGCCTCGTTGTGGGAGCATCGGGAGCATGACGTCCGACGAGCAGTGGCTCACCCGAGCGGTCGAGCTGGCGGTGACCGGCGTGCCGTCAGGACAGGGCCCGTTCGGAGCGGTCGTGGTGCGCGACGGCCAGGCCGTGGGGGAGGGGACGAACCGTGTGACGGTCGACCTCGACCCGAGCGCGCACGCCGAGGTGGTGGCGATCCGGGCGGCCTGCCAGGAGGTCGCCGCGTACTGGCTGCCCGGCGCCGTGCTGTACAGCTCGTGCGAGCCGTGCCCCATGTGCCTGGCGACCGCGCTGTGGGCGCGCGTCGACCGGGTGGTGTTCGCCGCTGATCGCCACGACGCCGCGGCAGCCGGCTTCGACGACCGGATGTTCCACGACGTGCTCGCGGGCCGCGCACCCGCCCCCGTGCCCGTGGAGCGCCGGTCCGTGGACCGTGCGCTGGCGCCGTTCGAGGCCTGGACCGCGTTCGACGGCAAGTCTCCCTACTGAGGCCGTGACGTCCGTAGGATCGCGCCATGGCTCAGGTGAAGATCTACGGGAACCGGTCGGTGTGGGGCGAGCGACGGGCGCAGGTGTCCGACGCCGTCCATGCGGCCCTGGTCGGCGCGTGGCAGCTCCCCGAGGGCAAGCGGTTCCACCGCTTCCTGCTGCTGGACGACGGCGATTTGGTCGCGCCGCGCTCCGAGGCCTACCTCGTGATCGAGATCCTGTGCTTCACCGGTCGCACGGCGGCGGCGAAGAGGGCTTTGGTCCGAGCGATGTACGACGACGTCGCCCCGGCGCTGGGGCTCGCGGAGGACGACCTGGAGGTCGTCGTCGTGGAGAGCCCCCGCGAGAACTGGGGCATCCGCGGCCGCAGCGCGGACGAGCTGGAGCTGGACTACCGGGTGGACGTCTGAGGGCGGGTATCCTTGCCGGGCGGACGAGTCGGTCGGACGGTCGCGTCGCCGCTGCTCCTCGGAGCGGCGGTGCCGAGGAACGTCCGGGCTCCGAAGGGCAAGGTGGTGGCTAACAGCCACCCGGGGTGACCCGCGGGAAAGTGCCACAGAAAGCAGACCGCCTGCACGCCTCGGCGTGCAGGTCAGGGTGAAACGGTGGTGTAAGAGACCACCAGCGTGCCCGGTGACGGGTGCGGCTCGGTAAACCCCACCTGGAGCAAGGTCAGACAGACTGTGTTGGAGGGCGGCCCGCCCGATTCTCTGACGAGAAGCGCAGTCGGGTAGACCGCTGGAGGCCTGTGGCAACGCAGGTCCTAGATGGATGACCGTCACCCGCGTCGGGGCGACCCGGCGTGGAGACAGAACCCGGCGTACAGACCGGCTCGTCCGCCCCGCAGGTCGTACGCTCGTGGCATGAGCGACACCGGCGTGCTCACCTTCCGTCCGGCCGACGACGTGCCGTTCGACGACGTGCCGTTCGACCGAGGGGCCGATCGGGTGGGTCGCCGTCGCGCCGCGCCCGACCTATCGCCGCTACTACGGACGCAGCCCCGTCGTCTGGACCGGCCGGCACGAGGACCGTGAGGACCCGTCGGTGTGGGCCGTCGCGTGCTTCGTCGTCCGCGCCGGCGCTCGCGGGCAAGGACTGACGTACGAGCTCGCCCAGGCGGCCGTCGACTTCGCACGGAGCCAGGGTGCGACGGCGCTCGAGGGCTACCCGATCGTCGCCCGCGGCGGCGGTGAGGTCGTCTGGGACGAGGCGAGCGTGGGCACCCCGCAGATCTTCGCGGCCGCCGGCATGCAGCAGGTCTCAGCCCCGACGACGCGTCGTCGCGTGATGCGGATCGACTACTGAGGCGAGTTCTGGGAAGCGGCGCTAAGCCGGGCGGCGGAGAACGGGAAGACGAGCACCGTGACGGCCCCCGCCGTCACCATGATCGACGCCAGGTCGATGCTGATGACGTCCGAGGACGCGGCGATCTGGGTCACGGCCACGATGATCGGCAGTCCGGTGGACGCGTACAGGCCGAGGGCGGCCCGTTCTCGGACGGTCGTCAGGCCGGAGTGGGTGGTGGTCCACTGCTCGCGGGCGACGACGGGGAGCCCGCGCACCAGCAGGATCATGGTGACGAACCCCAGCAGCAGGGGCCACCCGGCCGCGACGGCGGACAGGTTGATGTTCATACCGCTCGTCACGAAGAACACGGGGATCAGCAGGCTGAATCCGACGACCTCGACCTTGTGCGTGATCTCGCGCGCATGGTCCGGAGCCGCACCCTTGAGCACGGCGTTGAGGAGGACGCCGGCGGTGAAGGCGCCCAGGGCGACGTCGAGCGAGAGGACGGCGGTGAGCAGCATGAGCGTGATCAGGATGAGCACGGTGAGGCGCAGCGTCGTCTGCATCGTGGTGTTCGACGCCCGTGCGAACGCCTCGCTCAGCAGAGGTGCGGCCCGGAAGACCCGACGGGGGACTGCGATGACGAGGGCGGCCGCCGCGGCGAAGGCGACGAGGATGGCGGCGGCCTGCCAGGTGCCTCGCGTGGAGAGCAGCAACGACATCGCGACGATCGGGAGCAGCTCACCGTAGGCGCCATGGACCATGACCGCGCGTCCGAGCGGTGTGCCCGTGGTCCCGGAGTCCTTCAGGATCGGCAGGAGCGTGCCCAACGCGGTGGAGGTCGAGGCGATGGCCAGGACGACGGCGACGTGTACCTGCCCGTCGACCAGGAGCAGGCCCGCACCCAGCCCGAGCAGGGCGCACACCAACCAGGTGATCGCCGCCTGGCGTCCTTGGCGACCGCGCATGTCGGCGATGTCGACCTCGAGCCCGGCCAGCAGAAACAGGAAGCCCAGACCGAGCTCGCGCAGGAACTCGACGGGGGCCGTGGCGGAGGCCAGCCCGAGCGCGTGCGGGCCGATGACAGTCCCGAAGACCAGCAGCCAGACGACGTCGGGAACTCTGCGGCGCGTCACCAGGGCCAGGACCGGCGCGAGGAAGGCGACCAGCGCGATCCACCACACCGAAGCCAGGTTGTCGACGATCAGCTGCCCTTCCGTCATGGCCGGGACGCTACCGCTGATGCGGCCGGTCGGCCCGTCTTGTCAGGGTGTCCGGTCGCTCTCGTGCACCGGCCTCCTCGTGATGACCGTGTGGCCCACGGCGATGACGACGATCGCGATGACGGCTCCGACGAGGGTGTAGAGGGCCCGGTCGACGATGCTGTCGACGATGGCGTCCGAGCCGCCGGCGGTCTGCAGCACGACTGCCGGTGTGAGGACGGTGACGAACGCCCAGTACGGGAGCTTCATGTTCGCCCACGCGGCTGCGACCGTCAGCACGAGAGCCAGCGCGGTGATCACCGCCGGCAGGTCCTTGAACGCCGCGACGATCGCGACCGCGACCAACGCACCGGCGAGGGTCCCGGCCACCCGTGCCGCCACGCGGCTGGCGGTGTCGACGTAGTACGGCTGGACGACGACGAAGAAGGTCAGGATCAACCACCACGAGTCCGCACCGAGCCCGGTCATGGCGACGTGGGTCGCGGTCCCGACGAGAAGTCCGAGCGCTGCGGCGAAGTAGCCGGCCGTGTGCAGGGGAAATGTCTTCGGCGGCTGCACGGGGAACGCTCGGACGAGGATCTGACCGAGTGCCGCGGTCCAGAGGCCTCCCAGGAGGACGACGCCGACGGTGACGAGGCCGGAGGTCAGCGACGATTCTGCGGCCACCGTGCCGGAGGGGACCCGGACGTCGAGGTCGCCGATCAGGGCGAGGGCGGCGAGCGGGCCGGCGAACGAGAGCATCATGTGCCAGCCGCGCAGTGCGGTGAGTCCTGTCGCGACGCCGATCGCCGCCATGTACAGCGCGCCGACGATCGGCAGGTCGTGCAGAAGGAGAGACGTCCCGATGAGCGCGGGGGTGACGAAGGCCGCCGCGAACCCCACCCGCGTCCCGGCGAACAGCCCGATGACGACGGGGAGCATGCCGAGGTACCAGAGCGAGCCGTTCGTGTGCCAGGCGGAGACGCTCAACCCGATCATGGGCGCCAGCAGCAGCAGCGCCAGAACGACGACCACACCGGTCGACGGTGCGTGCCGGGCGGGCGGCTCGTGCGCTTCAGCCGTCATGTCTGGTGACGCTAGCGGTCGCCCGTCGGTGGCGCACCGTGGCCCTCCGCCGTCCGGCGTGCGCACGGCGGCTCACATGGAGGCGCCCCACCGGTAGCCGGCATAGGCGAGGGCCACGCATGCCACCAGGGTTCCGACGGAGTAGGCGAACGCGATGCCGTAGCGCCTGTCCTGTATCAGCAGCACGGTCTCGTGGCTGGCGGTGCTGAACGTGGTGTACCCGCCCAGGAATCCTGCGCCGACGACCGGACCGAGGTCGGTGGCCGCGATGCTGCTGGCGACCAGCCCGGTGATGGCCCCGAGAACCAGGGACCCGGACGTGTTGATGATGACGGTGGACCACGGGAGCGCACTCGTCAGCTTCGAGCTGATGAGGCCGTCGACGACGAATCGGGTACCTGCGCCCAGGCCGCCTGCGACTGCGAGGAGGAGGAAGATGCCGAGGGTCATCGCTGCTGCGTCTCCTCCTGACCGGGCTGGATCCGGGCATGCGCCCGGGACGCCACCACGATCCCCGCGAAGGTCGCGACAGCACCGAGGAGCAAGGTCGTCAGTACGTAGATCGTCGCCAGGTCGGTGTGCGAGCCGTCGAGCAGCACCACCGTGTCGGTGGCCAGCGAGCTGTACGTGGTGAAGCCGCCGCAGAAGCCTGTGCCGAGGAGCAGCCTGAGCCGTGCGCCGCGAGGGTCGCCGGGCAGCCGGTGGGTCACAGCGACATAGAGGTAGCCGAGGAGAAAGGCGCCCACGACGTTGACGGCCGGGGTCGCGACGGGCAGCTGGTCGAGGTCCGGGACCGCCCAGGTGACTCCCTCGCGGCACGCGGCACCGAACGTGCCGCCGACCACGACGGTGGTGATCGTTGCTGCGCGCTGGGCGCCCGGGTGAAACATGTGAAGAACATTGGCTGAACGTGAGCGTTTGGTCAAGAAGTCTCCTGTGACGGGGTTCACTTCGGGCGTCGGCTGGTGTACGTTTGCGCCATCGCGACAACGTGGTCGCGTGTCCTGATCGCCGGTTGCCACGCCGTGGCACGCAGGGGGCGTGGACTCCAGGGACGAAGGTGTGACAAGTGACCCTCACCAGTGAGGTTCAGACCGGCGGGATCGCTCTGACCGAGCGCTCGTCGGTGTGTGTGGTGACGATGTGGGGCGAAGTTGACATCGCCCTGCGCAACGAAGCCTCGGCAGCACTCTCCGGGGCCTTCCAGCGTGACCTGCCCGTGGTCGTGGACGCCTCCAGGGTGACGTTCATCGACTCTGCGGGTATCGCCTTCCTCGTCCAGCTCTGCCGCATCGGGCAGGACGAGGGGCTTCAGGTCACGTTGCACGATCCGCCGGCCACCATCCGCGACGCGCTGCGCACGCTCGAGCTCGACTCGCTCGTCGTACGCTGAGCCGATCCACCGGTGCCGGTCACTCCTCGGGTGACCGGCACCGGTGCGTCCCGGGCTCAGTGGGGGCGTGCTGCCAGCGAGGCGGCACCGACGATCCCCGCACGGTTGCGCAGGGTCGCCGGGATGATCTCGGCCCGCAGGTCGAGCAGGGGCAGGAACTTCTCGTGCTGCTTGCTGATGCCCCCGCCCACGACGATGAGGTCGGGTGAGAGGAGCATCTCTACCGTCTCGAAGTAGCGCTGCAGCCGCTTGGCCCACTTCTCCCAGGACAGGTCCTCGCGGTCGCGGGCCGATTCCGCGGCGCGGGACTCGGCGTCGTGCCCGTCGATCTCCAGGTGTCCGAGCTCGGTGTTCGGTACGAGCGCACCGTCCACCAGCAGCGCCGAGCCGATGCCCGTGCCGAGCGTCGCGAGGAGGACCACGCCGTCGCGTCCCTTCGCGGCGCCGTACCGCTGCTCGCCGACGCCGGCTGCGTCGGCGTCGTTGACGGCGACGGCGTCGTGCCCGGTCGCCTCACGGACGAGGGCCGGCAGGTCGACACCCTTCCAGGACTTGTGCAGGTTCGCGATGAAGCGGACGACGCCGTGGTCCAGCGGCGCAGGGAAGGCCACCCCGATCGGGGCGTCGTCGGCCAGGTCGAAGCCCCCGACGAGCTCCGCGAGGATCTCGCCCACGGCCTCGGGTGTCGACCTGTCGGGAGTGCGGACCCGTTGCCGGTCCGCGGTGAACTCTCCGGTGGTCAGGTCCACGGGTGCGCCCTTGATCCCGGAGCCGCCGATGTCGATGCCGAAGGCCACCTGGTGCTCTCGTTGCTCAGCCATGGGGACCATCTTGGTGCAGGATCGTGCCATGAGCGAGAACAGTCCACGTCAGGCGCAGTACTGGTACAACACCGAGACCGGTGAGGTGGAGGAGGCGGCGCAGAAGTCGTCGTGGAAGCACCTCATGGGGCCCTACCCTACGCGCGAGGCGGCCCAGCAGGCGCTGGACACCGCCTCGCGGCGCAACGAGGCATGGGAGGACGAGGACGCCGACTGGCGAGACCCGTCCTGACGCCGGCCCGAGGTCGACCGCCCGCTACTGCTGGAACGAGTGCTCCGCGGCGGGGAACGCACCGGTGCGCACCTCTGCCGCGAAGTCGGCCACCGCCTGGCCGAGCACGCGGCCCAGCTCGGCGTAGCGCCGGGCGAAGCGCGGCGACCAGTCCGTCATCCCCGCCATGTCGGTCCACACGAGCACCTGACCGTCGACGTCCGGCCCGGCGCCGATCCCGATCGTCGGGATCTGCAGGAACTCGGTGATGCGCGCGGCGACCTCCACCGGCAGCATCTCCAGCACGACGGCGACCGCACCGGCCTCCTGCACGGCGAGGGCGTCCTGGCTCAGCTCCTCCGCGGCGTCGTCCCCGCGGCCCTGGACTCGCGGCCCGCCGAGGGAGTTCTCCGCCTGGGGCGTGTAGCCGAGGTGCCCGACGACGGGGATGCCGGCAGCGCTGATGGCCTGGATCTGGGCGGCGGAGCGCCGTCCGCCCTCGAGCTTGACCGCGGAGGCACCGGTCTCCTTCATGACCCGTACCGCGGAGGCGAGCGCCTGCTCCGGTCCTGCCTCGTAGGTCCCGAACGGCAGGTCGACGACGACGAACGCGCGCTGCGTCACCGACGCGACGGCGCGACCGGCCCGGACCATGTCGTCCAGCGTGACCGGCAGGGTGGTCGCGTGCCCCAGCATCGTGTTGCCGATGGAGTCGCCGACGAGGATCGTGTCGATGCCGGCCGCGTCGATGACGGCCGCGGTGGGGGCGTCGTAGGCGGTCAGCATGGTGATCTTCTCGCCGCGCTCCTTGGCCTGCCGCAGGTGGTGGACCCGCACGCGCCGGGCGCCCGCGGCGATCCCGGCAGGTGCTCCGCCGCTTGAGGTGACGGACCTCACACCGGACGTGGGGTCGCTCGGGGCAGGAGAGTTCTGGCTCGTGGTTGCCATGGTCGATAGCGTAGGCGACAGCCGGTCGGGACCCTGTCTCGCTCCGGTCGGCGGTGCCGGAGCGGTACGTCACCCACGGTTAACAGGTATCGGGCAGGATGGGGTCATGGACAGGCAGCAGGAGTTCGTTCTCCGCACGGTCGAGGAGCGCGACATCCGCTTCATCCGTCTCTGGTTCACCGACGTGCTGGGGGTGCTCAAGTCCGTCGCGGTCGCCCCGGCGGAGCTCGAGCAGGCCTTCATCGAAGGCATCGGGTTCGACGGCAGCTCGATCGAAGGGCTGACACGGGTCTACGAGGCGGACATGATCGCCAAGCCCGACCCGACGACGTTCCAGGTGCTGCCCTGGCGCGGGGAACGGCACGGGACCGGCCGGATGTTCTGCGACATCCTGACCCCCGAGGGCGAGCCGTCCCTGGCGGACTCGCGCAACGTCCTCAAGCGCCAGCTCGCCAAGGCGAGCGACAAGGGGTTCACGTTCTACACGCACCCCGAGGTCGAGTTCTACCTGTTCAACCAGATGTCCGCGGCCGACCAGCCGTTGGTGCCGGTCGACCACGGCGGCTACTTCGACCACCTGGCCCGCGGCAGCACGCACGACTTCCGCCGCGCCGCGATCACCATGCTCGAGTCGATGGGCATCTCGGTGGAGTTCTCCCACCACGAGGCGGGCCCCGGCCAGAACGAGATCGACCTGCGCTACGCCGACGCGCTCACCACGGCGGACAACCTCATGACCTTCCGCACCGTGGTCAAGGAGGTGGCGCTCGAGCAGGGCGTCTTCGCGTCCTTCATGCCGAAGCCGCTGGCCGACAAGCCCGGCTCGGGCATGCACACCCACATGTCGCTGTTCGAGGAGGACCACAACGCCTTCCACGAGCCGGGTGCGCAGTTCGAGCTGTCGAAGACCGGCCGGCAGTTCATCGCCGGCCTGCTCGTGCACGCCGGTGAGATCACCGCCGTGACCAACCAGCACGTGAACTCGTACAAGCGGCTCTGGGGCGGTGCCGAGGCGCCGAGCTACATCTGCTGGGGCCACAACAACCGTTCCGCGCTGGTGCGGGTGCCGATGTACAAGCCGGGCAAGGGGAACTCGTCGCGGGTCGAGTACCGCGCGCTCGACTCCGCCGCCAACCCTTATCTCGCCTTCGCGGTGCTGCTGGCCGCCGGTCTCAAGGGCATCGAGGAGGGCTACGACCTCCCCGAGGCGACCGAGGACGACGTGTGGGAGCTCACGGGAGCCGAGCGGCGGGCGCTCGGCATCGCGCCGCTGCCCGACTCGCTCGACGAGGCGATAGAGCTCATGGAGTCGTCGGAGCTCGTCGCCGAGACTCTCGGCGAGCACGTGTTCGACTACGTGCTGCGGAACAAGCGCAACGAGTGGGACGCGTACCGCGCCCAGGTGACGCCGTACGAGCTGCAGACGTCGCTGCAGTTCCTCTGAGCCCTGGTCGGGAACGGTGCCGCTAGGGTCGACACGTGAGCTCGACGACGTCCGGCACCGGTAGACGCGAGACCCTGACCCGCAGGCTCCTGCGGACAGGATTCGCGGACCTGACCCGATCCGCCTCCCTGTGGACCGACGACGACCTCCAGCGCCGGCTCGGACAGGACGACGGCGAGTCCCTCCTGCGGGCGCTGGGGACGACGGCGGACCCCGACCTCGCCCTGCTCCAGCTCGTCCGGCTCGCGGGCGCGCCGGGTGCCGGTGACCGCGTGGACCATCTCCTGACCGCCGACGCCGCCACGCCGCAGGGAGCCGCCCGCACGCGGCTCCTCGCGGTGCTGGGTGCGTCGTCGGCACTCGGGGACGAGATCGCGCGCCGCCCAGAGCTCCTCGACGTGCTCGCCGACGAGGAGCCGGGCACCGGCGCGGACCCCGCAGCCGTCCGAGCCGGGATGCTGCGCGCGGTAGGGGCCGACCCCGCCGCCGAGGTGCCCGTGGCCGCCGCGGACCCGGCGGCCGGCACGGAAGAGCCGCCGTCGTGGCCGGACGCCGACGCCCGGACCGCCACCGACGCCCTCCGGCGTGCCTACCGGGCACGGCTGCTGCGGATCGCCGCGACCGACCTGACGACCACCGACCCGCTCACCGTGCTGCCCGGCGTGGCCGCGGCACTGTCAGACCTCGCTGTCGCCGCCCTGGACGCGGCGCTCGCCGTCGCCCGCTCGCAGCTGCCGGACCACGGGGCGGGCGTGCGCCTCGCCGTCATCGGCATGGGCAAGACCGGAGGACGCGAGCTCAACTACGTCTCCGACGTCGACGTCGTGTACGTGTGCGAGCCCGTGCGGGCGAGCGACGGCACGCCGGCCATGGACGAGTCCGCCGCCATGCGGGTGGGCACGCAGCTCGCGTCCCGCCTGCAGAAGGTGTGCGCCGGGACGTCGACCGAGCCGTCGTTGTGGGAGGTCGATGCCGCGCTGCGGCCCGAGGGCAAGCAGGGCCCGCTGGTGCGCTCGCTCGAGAGCCACCTGGCCTACTACGAACGCTGGGCCGAGACGTGGGAGTTCCAGGCCCTGCTCAAGGCGCGGCCAGTCGCGGGCGACGCCGAGCTCGGCGCCGCCTACCGTGCCGCCGTCGACCCCTTCGTGTGGGCAGCGGTGCACCGTGACCACTTCGTCGAGGACGCGCAGGCGATGCGCCGTCGCGTCGAGCAGAACGTGCCCGCCGCGGAGGCGGACCGGCAGATCAAGCTCGGCAAGGGCGGGCTGCGCGACGTCGAGTTCACCGTCCAGCTCCTCCAGCTCGTCCACGGCCGGACGGCTGAGAGCATCCGTGGCGCCAACACCTTCTCCGCCCTGGACGCGCTCGCGAGCGCAGGGTTCGTCGGGCGCGAGCACGCGGCACGCATGGGCGAGTGCTACCGGTTCCTGCGTTCGCTGGAGCACCGGGTACAGCTCTTCCGGCTCCGCCGGACGCACCTGCTGCCGACATCCGAGGAGGACCTGCGCCGGCTCGCCCGGTCGCTGGGCATGCGGGGCCAGGGCGCGGACGACCTGATGCGCCGTTGGCGCGACACCCGCCGGGAGGTCCGGGCGCTGCACGAGGCCGTCTTCTACCGGCCGCTGCTACCGGCGTGGGCCCAGCTGTCCGACGACGAGCTGTCGCTCGCGCCGGATGCAGCGAGGGCGCGGTTCGCCGCCGTCGGCTACCGCGACCCCGACGGTGCGATGCGGCACGTCGTGGCGCTCACCGAGGGGACGTCGCGGCGCGCGTCGCTGCAGCGCCAGCTCTTGCCCGTCATGCTCGGCTGGTTCGCCGAGGGGGCCGACCCCGACGCCGGGCTGCTGGCCTTCCGCAAGCTCTCCGAGACCCTCGGCGCGACGCCCTGGTACCTGCGGCTGCTGCGCGACTCCGGGAACGCCGCGTATCACCTGGCGCACCTGCTGGCCTCGTCGCGCTACCTGGCCGACGCGCTGGCCCGGTCGCCCGAGTCGGTGCAGTGGCTGGCCGACACCACGCGGCTGGAGCCGCGCGGACCCGAGCGGCTCGCCGCCGAGGCCGACGCCGTCCTCACCCGCTCCGACGACCCCGGCACCGCAGCCAGCAAGCTGCGGGCGCTGCGGCGGCGTGAGCTCGCCCGTACCGGCGCCGGCGAGGTGCTGGGCGTCCTCGACCCGGTCCGCACCCAGGCCGCGATCTCCGATGCCGCGGACATGGTGCTGCTGGGTGGGATGCGTGTGGCCGAGTACGCGGTGCGCGCGGAGATGGGGCTCGGCCCGGCCGCCGCGGCGAACCCCACCCGCACCCTCGTCGTGGCCATGGGCCGCATCGGTGGCCGCGAGATGGGGTACGGGTCGGACGCCGACGTCATGTTCGTGCACGAACCGGTGCCCGGAGCGGACACCCAGCAGGCTCAGGACTTCGCCCTGCGGACGGCGCGGATGCTGCAGAAGATGCTCTCCGCCGTCGGCCCCGAGCCGAACCTGCCCGTCGACGCGGACCTGCGTCCCGAGGGTCGCCAAGGGCCGCTGGTCCGCACCTTCGGCTCCTACGCGGAGTACTACGAACGCTGGATCGACGTCTGGGAGCAGCAGGCCCTGCTCCGGGCCCGCCCCCTCACGGGGACGCTCAGCGGCGATGCCGACCTCGCGCGGCGCTTCACCGAGATGATCGCCCGGCATCGCTACCCGGCGGGCGGTCTGCCCGAACCGGCGTCGCGCGAGATCCGCCGCATCAAGGCACGCGTCGAGGCGGAGCGGCTGCCGCGCGGCACCGACCCGACGCGGCACCTCAAGCTCGGTCGCGGCGGCGTCTCCGACGTCGAGTGGGCCGTCCAGCTCCTGCAGCTCCAGCACGCTCACGAGGTACCGGCGCTGCGGGTCACGGAGACCGTCGCAGCGCTCGACGCCGCGGAATCGGCCGGGCTCCTCGACGACCTCGACGCCGAATGGCTGCGCGAGGCCTGGATGCTCGCCTCGCGCCTGCGGTCCGCGCTCGTGCTCTGGTCCGGGAAGGTCGGCGGGCCGCGCGGTGACGTGCTGCCCGCCGACTCCTGGGCGCTGTCCGGGCTCGCCGACCTCATGGGCGACGTCGGGAGCGGCGTCGAGCTCGAGGAGCTCTACCTGCGGACGTCGCGACGGGCGAGGACCGTCATGGAACGCGTGGTGTACGGCGAGGACTGAGCCGCTGCGGGGTGGACCTCGTCGGTCCCACCCTGCGCTGCGCTCCGCGTCAGTCCTCCGATCCCTTGGTCGGACTGCCGCTGCGCTCCGCTGCGGGGTGGACCTCGTCGGTCCCACCCTGCGCTGCGCTCCGCGTCAGTCCTCCGTGCTGAGGGTGAGGGCGTTGAGCCGGCTGCCCGCGAACCAGGTCGCCGCGACGAAGCCGCCGATGATCAGCGCGTACGCGAGCCCCAGGCCGACGTCTGCCGTGAGCAGGCCGGAGGGCGCGAGGGATTCGGTCACCGACAGCGCCCACTGCTGCACGCTGAGGTTGCGCGCGCCCGGCACGAAGCTGCCGACCAGGCTCTCCCAGATCAGCGCGTAGACCAGGCCGATGATGACCGCGTGCCGGGTGACGATGGTGAGCAGCAGGAAGAGCACGCTGTACACCGCCCCGGCGGCCAGCGCCCCGGCACCGAACGCGAGCACGGTACGCGGCCCTGCGCCGAGCACGACGGCGGCCAGCATCGTCGGCACGACGGCGAGCGCGACGACGGTCCCCACGGCCACCAGCAGCTTGCTCTGCACGATCGTGTGCCGGGAGACGGGCTTGGCCAGCAGGTGGACGATCGAGCCGTCGTCGATCTCCGGGGCGATCGCCCCGGTGCCCACGATGAGACCGAACAGCGGCAGGAACGTCGAGAAGGCGATCGCGCGCAGCAGTCCGGCGGCGTCGGCCTCCGAGACCGAGGCGAGCAGCCGGGTGGCCACAGCGATGACGACGAGCAGCAGCGCCAGGGCGCCGAGCAGCCACAGGCGTCGGCCGCCCAGCATGCCCTGGGCGGTCAGACGGACGATGGTGCGGTTCACGATGGCTCCTAGTTCTCGACGAGGTAGGAGAACACGCTCTCCAACGACTCGTCCGCGGGCGAGACCTCGAACAGGCGGACGTCCGCGTCGCGGGCGACGCGGGGGAGCAGCTCGGCGAAGCGGAGGAACTCCCGGGCCTGGACCCGCAGCACCCCGTCCTCCAGGCTGACGCCGGCCGTCGACGCGTCGGCCACGAGAGCCGAGGCCAGCGCGCGGTCGTCGCTGGAGGTGATGGTGTACTGGTGCGGGCGGTCGGTCATCAGGCGCCGGATCTCGCGATAGTCGCCCGACGCGGCGTACCGGCCGGCGACCACCACCTCGATCTGGTGCGCGAGCTGCTCGACCTCCTCGAGGATGTGGGAGCTGAACAGCACCGTGCGCCCCTCGGCGCCCATGCGGCGCAGCAGCTCGATCAGGTGCAGACGCTGGCGCGGATCCATCCCGTTGAACGGCTCGTCGAGAAGCAGCACCGTCGGGTCGTGCACCAGCGCGGAGGCCATCTTGACCCGCTGCCTCATCCCCTTGGAGTACTCGCCGATCTTGCGGTCCTGCGCCTCCTGCATCGCAACCGTCTCCAGCGCTCGCTGGGCGGCGGCACCCGGGTCGGCCAGGCCGTGCAGCTCCGCACTGGCGACGACGAGCTGGCGCCCCGTGAGGAAGTCGTAGGTGGCCTCCCGCTCGGTGACGATGCCGAGCACCCGGTAGGCCTCTGGGTTCTTCCAGGTCTCGGCGCCGTCGAGCGTCACGGAACCGGCCGACGGCGGCAGGAACCCGGCGAGCATGTTGATGAGGGTGGACTTGCCGGCGCCGTTCGGTCCGAGCAGCCCGGTGATCCCTGGGCCGATGGACATCGTCACGTCGTTGACCGCGACGACGTTGCCGAACCAGCGCGAGCAGGTGTCGATCGTGAGCGTGGCCATCAGACCTTCACCTTCCGGTAGCGCCGGGTCAGGGCCCAGTAGGCGAGGGCGACGACCCCCAGCGCCACGACGAGGAACACGAGTCCGGCGAGATCGCTCGGCGGACCCGCGGGCGTCGAGGACGAGACGCCGAACGCCCAGACCTGCACGCCGTCGACCAGGGTCATGGGGGAGAAGAGGCCGATCCATCCGGCCGTGTCGGGGTCGTCGGCGTCGAACGCGACCACGCCCTGCAGGCTCGAGACGATCGAGTAGCTCAGCGCCAGCACCGTGACGATCGCTGCGATCCCGAACCCGCGGCGCGCGGTGAAGGAGGCGATGAGCACCGAGAGACTGGCCAGCACGGCGGAGAACAGCACCGCGCCCAGCAGGGCTTGGGCGAGGTCGACGGACTCGCGCCCGGCGTCGAACCCGGCGGCCAAGGACCCGAGGTACAGCACGACCAGCGGCACCGCCAGCAGGATGAGCACCGCCGTCGTCGTCGCGGCGAGCTTGGCCCGCACGTAGTCGACGCGCTCCAGCGGCCGGGCGAGGTAGAGCGGCAGCGAGTGGAAGCGCAGGTCGAGCGACACCGCCTGCGGTGCCGCCACCGCGACGAAGATCGCCAGCGCCGCCTGCATGATCATCGCGTACCGGGTGTACGGCACCACCGGGCCCGTGATCTGGCCCATCCCGGCGCCGACGACGGCGACCACGGCAAGGACGACGGCCGGCAGCAGCAGGACGACGAACATGCCGATCGGGACGACCTTCGACCGCGCTGCCCGGCCGAGGCCGAAGGCGCCGCGCAGACTGTGCGTGTAGAGGCTGAGCGTGATCGCGCGGCGGGCGAGGCGCTCGCCGTCGTAGCCGCGGTAGCCGATGTTGTGGATGACGCCCGTCGGCGAGCTGTCAGCGTGCGACATGGGTGGCCTCCTCGTCGAACACCTCGGCGATGTGATGACGCCGCGGTTCCAGCCGGACGAGCCCGAGCCCACGGTCCGCGACGACGTCGCGCACCAGGTCGTACGTCTCGTCGCCCCGCAGCTCGACCAGCAGGAGCGCCCCGTCCTGGGTGACCTCCAGGCCCGCGCTCCGCAGCGCTGCGAGCGCCGCGGCAGGCTCCGCGACGACCTCGAGGGCGAGCTGGGCGCTGGACCGGGTGAAGTCGGCCACCGACGACGACCGCAGGAGCGTGCCACCGTCGATGATCACCACGTTGTCGCAGATCCGTTCCAGCTCGCCCAGCAGGTGCGACGTGACCAGCACGGAGATCCCGAAGTCGGTGTGGATGCGCCGTACCAACGCCAGCATCTCGTCACGGCCGGCGGGGTCCAGGCCGTTGGTGGGCTCGTCGAGGAACACGACGTCCGGGTCGTGCACCAGCGCCTGGGCGAGCTTGACGCGCTGCTTCATGCCGGTGGAGTACCCGCCGATCGGCCGGTAGCGCTCCTCGTAGAGCCCGACGTGCCGCAGCGTGTCGGCGGCGCGCTCCCGGGCAGCCGACGTCGGCAGTCCCGACATGCGTGCGAGGTGCACCACCAGCTCGGTGGCGGAGACGTCGCCCGGCAGGCAGTCGTGCTCCGGCATGTAGCCGACCCGGCTGCGCAGGGCCAGGCCGTTGGCCTCGATGTCGTGGCCGAGGACCCGGGCTTCGCCCGACGTCGCACCGGTCAGCCCCAGGAGGATCTTGATGAGCGTCGACTTGCCGGCGCCGTTGGCACCGACAAGTCCCGTGACGCCGTCGCCGACGTCGATGGACAGCGACTCGAGGGCGGTGACACCCGGATATCGCTTGGTGAGGCGTTCCGTGGAGATGACTGGCACGCGCCTCACGCTAGCGGTGCAGGTCAGCGGCCGATAGGCCTGGCGTCGGAGATCAGGGCAGGCTCAGGGGATTCACCCATGGCCCGGGTGCCGATCGCTCAGGCGCGCTCGACCGGCAGCCAGATCTCGCACGTGGCCGTCGTGAAGTCCTCGTCATGCTCGAGGACCGCCACGATC
This sequence comes from uncultured Isoptericola sp., assembly GCA_947497265.1. Lineage (GTDB taxonomy): Bacteria > Actinomycetota > Actinomycetes > Actinomycetales > Cellulomonadaceae > Isoptericola > Isoptericola rhizosphaerae. Next base: position 464,617 of record CANMFP010000002.1, on the reverse strand, counting down.
GACGGTCCGGGTCGCAGTCGCCACGGGTTCGACGGGAACCACTCCGACGCCGTGGCCGCGTAGGCCTCCTGCAGGGCCTGCGGGTGCGGTCCCTCGGTCGTGAAGACCGCCCAGGTCCCGGCGGGGACGGCGATGCTGTCCAGGTCGTCGGGGACGGGGGTGCCGTCGCTGACCGCCACCCCGTGCAGGTAGGTCAGCTCGGTGCCCTCCGGGCTGTCCTGGGCCAGCTCGTCGCTGACCTGCAGCAGGCCGGCGGGGGAGGTGTTGCTCATCTCCTTGAGCCGCAGGTGCTCCGCCATCGGGATCGCGGCGACGTGCTCCTGGATGTGCGGGTTGACGCCCTCGTGGACGAGCGGCACCCGGGTGGCGTGGCCGACGAGGCGGAGGTCGGGCCGTTCGGTGAGGCGGACGTGCATGGGTCTGTTCCCTTCGACGGTCAGGCGGAACCTGAGCTGTTGTTGGCTGCGGAAGGGACCCCCGGTGCGGCGTGCGTCGCTGAGCCCGACGCCGTGGACAGCGCGGAACGCGCGTCCGAACGCCTCGGTCGAGCCGTAGCCGTACCGGACAGCGAGCGTCAGCAGGTCGTCGGACGACTCCGCCACGTCGGCGGCGGCGACCGTCATCCGGCGGCGGCGGACGTACTCGGAGACGGGCATGCCCGCCAGCGACGAGAACATCCGTCGCAGGTGGTGCTCCGTCGTCCCGTGCTCCGCCGCCACCCGGGCGACGTCGACCTGCTCGGCCGCCGCCTCCTCGACGGCGTCCATCAGGCGGTTCAGTGCTGCGAACATCGCGGGCCTCCTTCCGCGTACCAGCCTCCGGGAACGGGAGGCGTCCGCGCCCGATCATTCCGGACCAGTTCGATCATCGCGGAACGACGAAGGCCCCGGCGGGTGCCGGGGCCTTCGGGGTGACGCCGAAGCGTCGAGTGCTGCTCCTACGACCGATCAGATGTCGTAGTAGAGCTCGAACTCGTGCGGGTGCGGGCGCAGACGGATCGGGTCGATCTCGTGGGTCCGCTTGTAGTCGATCCATGCGGCGATGAGGTCCTCGGAGAAGACGTCGCCCTCGGTGAGGAAGTCGTGGTCGGCCTCGAGGTTGTCGAGAGCTTCGCCGAGGGAGGCGGGGACCTGGGCGATCTCCGCGTGCTCCTCGGGCGGGAGCTCGTAGAGGTCCTTGTCGACGGGTGCCGGCGGCTCGATGCGGTTCTTGATGCCGTCGAGGCCCGCGAGGAGCTGCGCGGCGAACGCCAGGTACGGGTTGGCCGACGGGTCCGGCACGCGGAACTCGACGCGCTTGGCCTTCGGCGAGTTGCCGGTGACCGGGATGCGGATGCACGCGGAGCGGTTGCGGGCCGAGTACACCAGGTTGACCGGGGCCTCGTAGCCGGGCACCAGACGGTGGTACGAGTTGGCCGACGGGTTGGTGAACGCCAGCAGCGACGGCGCGTGCTTGAGCAGGCCGCCGATGTACCAGCGGGCCGTGTCGGACAGTCCGCCGTAGCCCTTCTCGTCGTAGAACAGCGGCTCGCCGTTCAGCCACAGCGACTGGTGGGAGTGCATGCCCGAGCCGTTGTCGCCGAAGATGGGCTTCGGCATGAAGGTCACGGACTTGCCGGCCTGCCAGGCGACGTTCTTGACGACGTACTTGAACTTCATCAGGTCGTCGGCGGAGTGCAGCAGGGTGTTGAACTTGTAGTTGATCTCCTGCTGGCCTGCGGTGCCCACCTCGTGGTGCGCGCGCTCGACGTCGAGACCGACCTGGGCCAGCGCGGCGCAGATCTCGTCACGCAGGTCCGCGAACTGGTCGTTCGGCGGGACGGGGAAGTAGCCACCCTTGTAGCGGGTCTTGTACCCGAGGTTGCCACCCTCCTCCTCACGACCGGTGTTCCACGCGGCCTCGACGGAGTCGATCTGGTAGAAGCTGGAGTTCGCCGACGTCGCGAAGCGGACGTCGTCGAAGATGTAGAACTCGGCCTCGGGGGCGAAGAACGCGGTGTCCGCGATGCCGGTCGAGCGCAGGTACGCCTCGGCCTTGGCGGCGATCGTGCGGGGGTCGCGACCGTAGGGCTCGTCCGTGAACGGGTCCACGATCGAGAAGTTCATGATGAGGGTCTTGCGCTTACGGAACGGGTCGAGGTACGCCGTGGTGACGTCCGGGACCAGCTTCATGTCCGACTCGTGGATCGCCTGGAAGCCTCGGATCGAGGAGCCGTCGAACATCAGGCCCTCGCTGAAGGAGTCCTCGTCGAACTGCCCGACGGGGATGTTGAAGTGCTGCATCACGCCCGGCAGGTCGATGAACCGGACGTCGATGAACTCCACCCCCTCGTTGCGGGTGAAGGCGATTGCCTCCTCGGCATTGGTGAACATGCAGGCTCTCCTTGGTGAGACGGTGCCAGGTCGCTCGGCGCCCTTGACGCTAGGGCCGCAGAGTTACCCTTGCATAGCGCGAGTGTTTCGGTGGTGTTACGTAACCTTCCCGTTGCCCCGCGTACGCTGATCACATGGCGTCACGAGGCGATCTTGGTTCCTGGTTGAGCGGCGGAAGCGTCCCGACTGATGAGACGCGGGGCTCTGACCGGCTGGGTCTGCCGGCCTCCGGCTCCGGTTCCCGAGCCCCCCTGGGCCGCCGGGTGGTCGCGCTGTGCGTCGACTGGGCGGTCGCCAGCGGCATCAGCTACGGCTTCTTCGCCTACGACGCCGGCGCCACGCTGGCCGTCTTCGCCGTCATGAACCTCGTGCTGGTCGGGTCCGTCGGATCGACGATCGGGCACCGTCTGCTGGGCCTGCGCGTGCGGCGCCTCGGTGTCGCCGGGCCTCACCTCGTGGGTTTCGGTCGGGCCGCCGTCCGCACGCTGCTGATCTGCCTGGTGATCCCCGCCGTCGTGTGGGACGCCGACGGCCGTGGCCTGCACGACAGAGCGGCCGGCACCGTCATCGTGCGTCGATGACCGTGCCGGCCGCTTCGTGAGCCCGTCGGGCCCTGCCCCGGAGCTCAGCGTCCGCGCATGCCCTTGCGGTCCGGACGGGCCTTCATCGGGTCGACACCCTTGGGGACCGGGAGGCGGACACCACCGAGCGCCTTGAGGCGCTTGCCGACCTCGGCCGCCTCGGCGCGCGTGAGCGTCTTCTTCATCCGCTGCACCTTGCGGGCCACCTTGGGCAGGCGGATCTGCTCGTCCTCGGTGCCGACCTGCAGTGTGGTGATCGGGACGTTCGGCAGGACGCGGGCCGTGCGCTTGCGCTCGTCGTCGAGCATGCGTCGGACGCGGTGCGACGGGCCCTCGGAGACCAGGACGACGCCCGGCCGGCCGATGCCGCGGAACACGAGGTCCTGGTGGCGGTTGACCGCCACCGGCTCGTCCTCGAAGCTCCAGCCGCCGCGCACCGTGCCGAGCGCGGCGCGCACGGCGCCCGGCTGCCCCTCGATCTGGGTGTACGCCGCGCGCTCAGCCTTGCGGGTGAGGACGAACATGGCTCCCAGGAGGGAGAACGGGAGACCGATCACGGTCGCGTAGACCGGGTGGCCGGTGAGGAACCCGATCAGCAGCGCGAGCGCGAGGATGCCGCAGAAGACCGCGAGCATGATCCAGGTGACGAGCGGGTCCTGCCGCCTCGTCATCTTGTAGGCGGCCCATACCTGGTGGTACCACCGCTGCTTCTTGGGCTTCTTCTGCTTCTTCGTGGGCGCGTCGACGGAGTCGCCGGCGCCGGACTTGGTGCGGGCCATGGTCGCTGAGTCTACTGGGCCCGGGCGGCCACGAGGCTCGCGGCCTCCTGGCGGGCGGTCGTCGGCTCGGTGAGGTGGGCGAGGGCCTCCGGCACGGCCCGACCCCGCTTGGTCATGGCCTGACCCCACAGGCGCCCGGCCCGGTAGGAGGAGCGGACCAGCGGCCCGGCCATGACGCCGAGGAACCCGACCGCCTCGGCGTGCTCGCTCAGCTCGACGAACTCCTCGGGACGGACCCAGCGGTCGACGGGGTGGTGCCGCAGCGAGGGGCGCAGGTACTGGGTGATCGTGATGAGGTCGCAGCCGGCGGCGTGCAGGTCTTCCAGCGCCTGCTTGACCTCGTCGATCGTCTCGCCCATGCCGAGGATCAGGTTGGACTTGGTCACGAGACCGGCCTCGCGGGCGCGGGTCAGCACGGACAACGACCGCTCGTAACGGAACGCGGGCCGGATCTGCTTGAAGATGCGCGGCACGGTCTCCACGTTGTGCGCGAGCACCTCGGGGCGGGAGTCGTTCACCTCGTCGAGGAGCTCCGGGATCGCGTTGAAGTCCGGGATGAGGAGCTCGACGCCGGTGCCCGGATTGAGTGCGTGGATCTGCCGGACGGTCTCGGCGTAGAGCCATGCCCCGCCGTCGGCCAGGTCGTCGCGGGCGACACCCGTGATCGTCGAGTACTTCAGGCCCATCTCGCGGACCGACTCGGCGACGCGTCGCGGCTCGTCCGCGTCGAAGTCGGCCGGCTTGCCGGTGTCGATCTGGCAGAAGTCGCACCGCCGGGTGCACTGGTCGCCACCGATGAGGAACGTGGCCTCCCGGTCCTCCCAGCACTCGAAGATGTTGGGACAGCCCGCCTCCTCGCAGACGGTGTGCAGACCACCGCCCTTGACGAGCCCCTTGAGCTCTTTGTACTCGGGACCCATGACCGCGCGGGTCTTGATCCACTCGGGCTTCTTCTCGATGGGTGTGGAGGCGTTGCGGGCCTCGACCCGCAGCATGCGGCGGCCCTCAGGTGCGATGGTCACGACGTCGGTCCCTTCGTAGACGGCACTCAGCCTACGGCGGCTCTCGTGGAGGCGGGTCGGATGTCTTGCTCGGTGGTCGTGAGTTCCGTCACCAGAGGTGCCAGGCGCTCGACCAGCGACGATGCCAGGACCGGGCGGATCTCGTCGACCGTCACGCGTCGGCCGACCTCGGCGGACAGGGAGGTGACGTCGGCGTCGTCGATCCCGCACGGCACGATCGTGTCGAAGGCCGACAGGTCCGGGTCGCAGTTCAGGGACAGGCCGTGCATCGTCACTCCTCTGGCGACGCGGGCCCCGACGGCGCTCACCTTGCGCTCGCGTCGCGACGTCGCGCCGTCGGCCGGGAACCAGACGCCCGAGCGCCCCTCGACGCGGGCGGTCTCCAGCCCGAGCGTGGCGCAGACGTCCATCACGGCGGACTCGAGGGTCCGGATGTACTGCACGACGTCGACGGGGGAGCGGAGGGCGACGATCGGGTACGCGACGATCTGCCCGGGGCCGTGCCAGGTGATCTTGCCGCCTCGGTCGACGTCCACCACGTCGGTGCCGTCGGTGGGGTACTCGTCGCGGCGGGTGCGGCGCCCGGCGGTGTAGACGTCCTCGTGCTCGAGCAGGAACGTCACTCCGGGCGCACCGGCCTGCACGGCCTCGTGCGTGCGGCGCTGCAGGTCCCAGGCCTCGCGGTAGTCCGTGCGGCCGGGAAGCGTGACGACGTCCATGCGGGCAGGTTACTCCTCGGGGTCCGGCTCACCCGCGCGCTGCGCCCGCACCATCGTCACGAGCAGGTCGCGCAGCGCGCGTGCCTGGTGCTCGTCGAGGCCCTGCAGCGCGATGTCCTCCGCCGGCTGCACGCGGGCGGCCTCGCGTGCCGCCGTCAGGCCGGCGTCGGTCACCGTGACCATCCGACGACGGCGGTCGTGCGGGTCCGTCGTGCGGGTGACGTAGCCGGACCGCTCGAGCCGGGCCACGACCTTGCTCATGGTCTGCTCGGTGACGCCGGAGACGCGGGCCAGCTCGCGCTGGGTGCGCGACCCGCCGGCGAGGTGCAGCAGGACGGGGAACCCGGCGTGGTTCAGCTCCCACCGGGCGAGGTGCTCGTTCCACTCGTGCTCGATGCGGCGCACGACGGTGAACAGCAGCCGACCGGTGGGCCAGTCGGCCGGTTCGGTGCTCGTCGGGTCCCTCACTTGCCTGGTGCCTCCTCCGGGCCAATAATACTCAACATGCTGAGCAATAGGTGGACGGGCGTCGTCCGAGGTCTGGTCATTCTGGCAGCCATCGGTGTGTGGCTGGCCGTCGGCGCGTTCGGCGGCCAGGCGCAGGGACAGCTCAGCAGCGTCCAGACCAACGACGCCGGAGCGTTCCTGCCGGCGAACGCGGAGTCCACCGAGGCCGCCGAGCTCGCGTCCCAGTTCACCGACGACGAGTCCCTGCCGGCCCTGGTCGTCGCTGAGACGGCCGACGGTGCGCAGATCACCGAGGAACAGCTCGCCGAGGTCCAGGCGTTCGCGGACGCCGCACCCGACGCGGCGCTGGAGGGCACCAGCGGCGACGAGCCGGCCACGGTCGGCGACGCCAGCATCGCCGATCCCGTCGTCGTCCCGTCCGAGGACGGCGAGGCTGCCCTGGTGGTCGTCTCGCTGGACGCCGCCCTCGCCCAGGAGGACGTGGGGAGCGAGGAGTCCAGCGTGTCCGAGCTGGCGATCGACGCGCTGCGCGACCTGTCGGCCGCCGACGTCGCCGACGGCGGGCTCGCCGGCTCCGGGCTGGAGTCGTGGGTGACCGGACCCGCGGGGTTCGTCGCCGACCTCGTCGCCGCCTTCGGCGCGATCGACACCGTGCTGCTGCTCGTCGCCCTGGGCGCCGTCCTGGTGATCCTCGCCCTCGTGTATCGCTCGCCGGTGCTGCCGTTCGTGGTGATCTTCAACGCCGTCCTGGCCCTGTCCCTCGCCGGCCTGGTCGTCTACCACCTGGCGGCGGACGACATCCTGACCCTGAACGGCCAGTCCCAGGGGATCTTGTCGATCCTCGTCGTCGGGGCCTCGGTCGACTACGCGCTGCTCGTGGTCGCGCGATACCGCGAGGAGCTGCTCGGCACCCCCTCGCCGTACACCGCACTGCGTCGTGCCGTGCGCGCCTCGGTCGAGCCGATCGCCGCCAGCGCGGGAACCGTCGTCGCCGGCCTGCTCTGCCTGCTGCTGTCCGACCTGTCCTCCAACCGGAGCCTCGGCCCCGTCGCCGCGATCGGCATCGTCGCGGCGTTCCTCTCGGCGTTCACGCTCCTGCCGGCGCTGCTCCTCGTGGGCGGACGTCGCGCCCGCTGGGTCTTCTGGCCGCGCGTGCCGCACGCCACCGGGAGCACGACGGGCGACCAGGACGCCACCGACGAGCGACCCGCCACCGTGGCAGCGGCCGAGGCGGTCGACGACGACACGCAGGTCGCCGTCGCCGGCCACGGCGTGTGGTCGCGCGTCGCCCGCTTCGTCGGGCGGCACGACCGGCGCGTGTGGATCGTCACCGCCCTGGTGCTCGCCGCCGGTGCGGCGTTCGTGCCGACGCTCGACGCGGAGGGCACCGGGGAGTCCGAGGTGTTCCTGACACAGGTCGACTCGGTCGACGGCGAGGAGGCGCTGACCCGGCACTTCGACGACGTGTCCGCCCAGCCGACCATCGTCGTCGCGCCGGCCGACGACCTGGACGCCGTGGTCGAGGCGGCCGAGGGCACCGACGGCGTCGCCGCGGCGGTTCCCGTCACCGACGATCCCGCTCCCGCACCCGGCGCCCCGCCCCAGGGCGACCCGGCCGTCGTCGACGGCCGGGTCCGCGTCGACGTGACGACGTCGGCGCCGTCCGACAGTCAGGACGCCGTGGAGACCGTCTCCGCCCTGCGCGACACCGTCCACGACGTCTCTCCCGAAGCGCTCGTGGGCGGGGCCGCGGCGGAGCGTCTCGACACGCAGGCGGCGGGCCAGCGGGACCTGCGGGTCATCGTGCCGGTCGTGCTCGTGGTGGTCCTGGTCATCCTCATGCTCCTGCTCCGCTCCGTCCTGGCGGCCGTGCTGCTGATGGCCGCCAACGTGCTGTCGTTCGGCGCGGCGCTCGGGGTCGCGGCGGTGCTGTTCAACCACGTCTTCGACTTCCCGGGCGCGGACCCGTCGGTGCCGCTCTACGCCTTCTGCTTCCTCGTGGCGCTGGGTGTCGACTACTCGATCTTCCTCATGACCCGGGTCCGTGAGGAAAGTCTGCGTGTCGGGACACGGCAGGGCGTGCTGCGTGGGCTGGCCGTCACCGGGTCGGTGATCACCTCCGCCGGTGTGGTCCTCGCGGCCACCTTCGCGGCGCTCGGCGTGATCCCCCTGCTGTTCCTGGCGCAGCTCGCCTTCATCGTGGCGTTCGGCGTGCTCGTGGACACGCTCGTGGTGCGCAGCCTGCTCGTGCCCGCCCTGGTGCACGACATCGGCGACCGGGCGTGGTGGCCGGCGCGGCTGGCCCGGCACACGGCGCGCTGACCGGCTGGATGCGTCGCCGTCGGGCACCATGGACCCCATGGTGGATCACGAGGACACGACGGTGACGGCGGACGCGGACGGCGACGGCGTCTCGCCCGCCGACTACCCGCCGCTGCGGCTGGCGATCATCGGGTACGGGGGAGCCGGGCGGGAGATCCACGGCCGGCTCGCGGCCGAGGCGGGCCACACCGTCACGGCCGTGCTGACCCGGGACTCCGGCCGCCGCAACCAGGCGGCCGGAGACTGGCCCGGGGCGCGCCTGCTCGGCGACCTGGCCGAGCTGATCGAGCTGCGTGCACGCTACGACCTCGTCGTCGTGGCGAGCCCGACGGCGCTGCACGCCGAGCACGCGGCCGCGCTCGCCCGCGCGGGCATCCCGTTCGTGCTCGACAAGCCGATCGGCGTCGACGTGCACGAGGCCCGCGCCGTCGTCACGGAGGCCGACGCGACCGGGACGCCCTTCACCGTGTTCCACAACCGCCGGTGGGACCCGGAGCAGCGCACGCTGGCCGCCCTGGTCGGTCGCGGCGAGCTCGGCGACGTGCACACGTTCGAGCGCCGCTGGGAACGCTGGCGCCCCGTGCCGCGCAAGCGGTGGAAGGAGAACGACACCGCCGGCGGAGGGCTGCTGCTCGACCTGGGCCCACACCTCGTGGACTCCGCCACCCAGCTCTTCGGCCGCGTCACCAGCGTGTGGGCGCAGACCCGGGCGCTGACCACCCCGACGGAGGACGACGTCTTCCTGGTCCTGGCGCACGAGCCGCGAGGCGGGCTCGCCGCGAGCCCGCACGCCGTCGTCTCCCGGCTGTGGGCGGGCTCGGTCGTCGGAGCGCCGGGTCCGCGCACGCGGGTCCTCGGGACCGGCGGTGCCTACCTCGTCACGACGTTCGAGCAGGATGCCTCGCCGCTCGAGCGGTTCGACGACGACGCCCCGGGCGGCACGCACGGCTGGCTCACCCGCGGACGCGACCGCGAGCCCGTGCCGGTCGGCCCGGGGACGCACGCCGACTTCTACCGGGCGCTGGCCCCGTGGCTCGCGGGTGACGCGCCCGCACCCGTCGACCCGGCCGACGCGGTCCGGACCACCGAGGTGCTCGACGCGGCACGCACGTCCGCACGGGAAGGTCGCCAGATCGCGCTCTGAGCCGTGCCTGTGGACGACCGGAGCGGATCGGTGCCGGGACGGTGTTCCATGGGGGTGTGCAGACCGACGACGTCCTGACCGTCCCCGCCGACGCCGCCGCCCGGACCGCGCTCCTGGAGCGGCTCCGGCTCCTCGCCACCGTCGACCATCCCTGCGTCGAGCCGGTCGGTGCCGCTGCGACGAGCCCTGACGGGACGCTCCGGGTCCCGCGCGGCGCCGGGACCGCGACCGACCTGCCGACCGTGCTCGCCGTGCGCGGTCGGTGCGACGCGTCCGAGGCAGCCGGCATCGCCGTCGCCGTCGCGCAGGGACTGGCGGCGCTGCACAGCGCGGGAGTCGTGCACGGGCCACCGGTCGCGGCCGACGTCGTCGTCGCCCTCGACGGTCTGCCCCGCCTCCGCCCCCGGCTCGCGGGCCTCGACGGGACGGTCACCGAGGCCGACGACGTCCACGGCCTCGCGCTCCTCGTCGACTCGTTGGTGGACCCGATCCCCACCGACGCGACCGTGGCGCTCCGTGCCGCCCTGGCTCCGGCGCTCGCGGGCGACCCGCGCGTCCGGCCGGAGGCGGGCACCCTGGCGGCGGGTGTCGACGACGCCGTGGTCGTGGGGCCCGTGCGCCTGCCGGAGCCCGCGGTGCTCGCGGCCGCCGCGCTGGGACGGGGGCGCGGTCCCGAGCGGACGGGCGAGCCGGACCGCGGCGCCCGGCACCGACGGGCACGCCGACCACGGACCGGCGCCGTGCCCACGACCCGCCGCCGGTCGGACCTGCGGTCCCGGCGGAGGTCCGGTGCTGACGTGCACCGGCCCGGTGCGCCATGGGTGTGGCGGGCCGGGCTCGGCGCCGTCGGGGTGATCGTGGTCGTGGGGGCGCTGGTCGGTGTCGGGCTGCAGGTCGCCGGACCGGACGGGCCTCCGGCCCAGGCGTCGGGCGGCCTGGAGAGCGGCGGCCCGGAGTCGCCGGTGGCGCGTACCGAGGCCGACGCGAGGGCCGCGGACGAGGACCTGACGCTCGACCGAACGGATCCGGAGGGTGCGGCGGCGGAGCTGACGCGTCGGCGTGCCGCGCTCGTGTCGGGGGAGCGCTCCGTGGAGGAGGTCTCCCTGCCCGGGTCGGCCGCCTACGAGGCCGACACGGAGTTCGTGGAGCGGGCGGAGCGGTCGGGGACGACGGTGACCGGTGCCGAGCTCACCGTCACGTCGACGCGGGAGGAGCGAAGGACTGCCGAGGGCACCGCGGAGGTGGTGGTGGAGTACGTGGTCGGGCCGTACGAGCAGGTGGCGCAGGACGGGAGCTCGGTGCAGGTGGCGGCGGGGGACCCGCAGACCGCGACCCTCGTGCTGGCCTGGACGCCCGACGGCTGGCGCGCGACCGACGTCCTCTGAGCGGTGGCCGCCCGCAATGCGATCAGCCGGCCCGCTCGACGCGCTGCACCCAGTCGGTGAGGAGCGCGCGCAGGAGGTCCGGCTTCTCGTGGGGCAGGGCGTGCCCGACGGTCGAGTCGCGACGTCCCGCCACTACAGCGGTCGGTCCGGGGCAGGGCGGCGCCGACGCGTCCCCGAGGTCGCCGGCCGCCACGACCGGGCGACGCTCAGGGACGTCGCGCACGCCGGGCAGCAACGGGCAGACGAGCGCCAGGCCCGCGACCCGCTCGGGGCGACGGGTCGCCATCCCCAGCGCCAGATAGGCGCCGGCCGAGTGGCCGACGAGAAGGTATGCCTGCTCGCCGGAGACCTCGTCGGCGAGGTCCAGCAGGGTGTCGACGACGTCGTCGGCCCCGCGCAGCGAGGCGGGAGCCGGCGTGCGACCCATCCCGGGGAGGTCGGGATAGACGCGGCGCAGCCCGCTGATCCCCTCGAGCGCCGGCTCGAAGCAGGCCTCGGTCTCACGATGGTCGACGCCGGCGCCGTGGAGCACCAGCACCGGCCGGCGGCCCACCGGGAAGCACGGTGGGCGAGGACCTCCGAGAGGTCCTCGCCCACAGCGTGATCGATCAGTCGGTCAGAGCCCGACCTCCGACTCGAACGCGGCCTCCTCGATGCGGTTCTTGATCGCGGTGAGGAAGCGGGCGGCGTCAGCGCCGTCGACCAGGCGGTGGTCGTAGGAGAGGAAGATGTGCGCGAACTGGCGGATCGCGATGCTCTCCTCGCCGTCGGGGCCGGTCACCACGGCGGGTCGCTTGGTGATCGTGCCGGTGCCCAGGATGGCGACCTGGCCGACAGGCACGATCGGCGTGTCGATGAGCGCCCCGCCGGAGCCGGTGTTCGTGATCGTGAACGTGGCACCGCTCAGATCGTCCGGGCCTACCTTGTTGGCCCGCGTGCGAGCGGCGAGGTCACCGATCTGACGGGCGATGCCCGCGAGGTTCAGGTCACCCGCGTTCTTGATCACCGGGACGATGAGGCCCCGCTCGGTGTCGACGGCCAGGCCGACGTTCTCCGAGCTGTGGTAGGTGATCTCGCCCTTCTCGGTGTCGATCGAGGCGTTGATCTTCGGGAACGCCTTGAGCGCCTCGACCGCAGCGAGCGTGTAGAACGGCAGGAACGTGAGGTTGGCGCCCTCGCGTGCCTTGAAGCCGGCCTTCGCCTGCGCCCGGAGCCTGGCCACCTTGGTGACGTCGACCTCGACCACCGTGGTGAGCTGGGCCTGCGTCTGCGTCGCCTCGAGCATGCGCTCGGCGACGACCTTGCGCAGCCGCGACATCTTCTCGGTGGTGCCGCGCAGCGGCGAGACCTCGGGGACCGACGGCTTCTTCGGGGCGGGAGCCGGAGCCTCCGACGCGGCCGGGGCCGCCGCGGGCGCGGCCGCCTTCTCCGCAGCGGCGAGGACGTCCTCCTTGCGGACGCGACCACCGACGCCGGTGCCCTGGACGGAGGAGACGTCCACGCCCTTCTCCGCGGCGAGCTTGCGCACGAGCGGTGTCAGGTAGGAGCTCTTGCCGCCCGCCGGCGCCTCTGGCGTCGGTGCGGGCTTCTCGGCGGCGGGGGCCGGAGCAGGCGACGACGCGGCCGGGGCAGGTGCCGGGGACTCCGCGGGGGCGGGCTTCTCGGCGGCCGGCTCGGCCTTCTCCGTCGGGGCGGGCTCGGGTGCGCCGACGGGCTCGGGGGCCTTCGCCGGCTCGGGCTCTGCCTGCTTCGCCGGGGCGGCGCCGGAACCGACGAGGGCGAGCACCGCGCCCACCTCGACGGTCTCGTCCTCGTCCACCACGATCTTCTGGAGCGTGCCGGCCACCGGGGAGGGGATCTCGGTGTCGACCTTGTCGGTGGAGACCTCGAGCAGGGCCTCGTCCACCTCGACCGAGTCGCCGACGGCCTTGAGCCAGCGGGTGACCGTGCCCTCGGTGACGGACTCGCCCAGCGCCGGGAGGGTCACCTCGGTGCCCTCACCGCCACCGGACTGCGGGGAGTCCTGCGCGGACTCCTCGGCGGAGGCAGCGGGCTCACGCTCGGGCTCGGCGGGCTTCTCGGGAGAGGCCTCGGGCTCGGCGGGCTCCTCGGCCGCGGGCTCCGGGGCGGACTCGGCCGGTGCCGCGGCGTCGCCGCCGCCCGATCCGTCACCGACGACGGCCAGCGTGGCGCCGACCTCGACGGTCTCGTCCTCCTCCGCGAGGATCTGCTCCAGCACGCCTGCGACGGGGGAGGGGATCTCGGTGTCGACCTTGTCGGTGGAGACCTCGAGCAAGGGCTCGTCGACCTCCACGGTGTCGCCGACCGCCTTGAGCCAGCGGGTGACGGTGCCCTCGGTGACGGACTCGCCGAGTGCCGGCAGCTGCACGTTCTCAGACATGACCTGTGGAGTCTCCTTCGATCAGTGGGTCAGGCGACGTGCCGAGGCCGGTCGACCGGTGTCCGGTCGAAACCTCTCCGGTTGCCGCGTTCCTGGGTCACTGCGACTCATCTTGTCACTTCCTGGGGTCCGGCCCCAATCGTGGCCGCCCTCCGGGAACTGTGACGCTCGGTACATCTGCGGCGGACCGGCCGCTTTCGTGTCATCCGGCACCCTCGCCGTCGTCTCGGAGGTGACGGTGCTCACCCTCAGTCAGCAGAGGTAGTCTCGCGACATGTCGTTGAGGTCCGCGATGGACCGCCTGCTCGGGCGGTCCGCCACGTCGTCGTCCAGTGCCGCGCCGTCCGGTGGCGGACGTGCTGCTGCTGTCGGGCACCTGCAGGAGTTCGTGCGTTCCCGGGTGGGCGTCGAGGCCTATGTCGAACCGCCGAACGCGCAGACCCCGGCCACGGTGCTGCTCGTGGCGACCACGGGGGAGTGGACCCGTCGCCGCGTGCCTGACGAGCGCACGGGCTTCGACGTCGCCCGGTCGCTCGGTGTGCCCGTCTACAACGTGCGCTTCACGGGATACCCACAGCGGATGCGGGACTGGAACTCGGCGCAGCGCGCCGACCGCCGACGAGGCCCCGCCGCGTCCTGACGGCGGAGGCGAGCGAGCAGCCGCCCGGCACGGTCGCTGCCGTGCCGGGCGGCCGTGGTTGATCAGGCGGTGCCGGCGCGACCCTCCAGGAAGCCGAGCAGCGTCCGCACGCCGACGCCCGTGCCGCCGACGGGCGTGTAGCCGAACGGCGCCTTCTCGTTGTACGACGGGCCGGCGATGTCGAGGTGCGCCCACGGGGTGTCCCCGACGAACTCGGCGAGGAAGTGGCCGGCGAACAGCATCCCGCCCGCACGGTCGGACGCCGCGTTGACCAGGTCGGCGGTGTTCGACTTCAGGCCGGCCTTCAGCTCGGCCGGCAGCGGCATCGGCCAGAACGACTCGCCGGAGGCGTCCGCCGCCACCTTGACCTCGTCGCGCACGTCGTCCGAGCCCATCACGGCAGAGGTCCGGTTGCCGAGCGCCACCATCTGCGCACCCGTCAGCGTCGCGATGTCCAGGACGGCGTCGTGCCCGTCCTCCACGGCCGCGACGAGGCCGTCGGCCATGACGAGGCGGCCCTCGGCGTCGGTGTTCGTGATCTCGACCGTCTTGCCGCCTCGCATCGTGACGACGTCGGACGGGCGCTGAGCGGTGGCGCTGGGCATGTTCTCGGCGAGGCACAGGTAGCCGGTCACCGCGACGGGGAGCCCGAGCCGGGCGGCGGCCACGACCGTGTGCAGCACCGCAGCGGCACCGGCCATGTCCGACTTCATGGTGAGCATCCCGGCCGGCGGCTTGAGCGAGATGCCCCCGGTGTCGAACGTGATGCCCTTGCCGACGATCGCGACCTTGCCGGTCGCCTTCGGCGGGGTGTAGGTCAGCTTGACCAGACGAGGGCCGCGAGACGAGCCCTGCCCGACGCCGGCGATGCCGCCGTAGCCTCCGGCGACGAGCTGCTTGTCGTCGAGCACGGTGACCTTGACGCCCTTGGCGCCGAGCTCCTTGACGGCGGTCTTGGCCGCGTCGGCGAACGCCGCCGGGAAGAGGTCGTTCGGCGGAGCGTTCACGAGGTCACGCGTGCCGTGCACCGCCGCGGCGAGCACCTCGGCCCGCTGGACGGCCGTCTTGGCCCGGCCCGAGCGCGACAGGTTCGTCGCCACCTGCAGCCGGGTGACGGGCGTCAGCCTGGTGGCGGCCTTCTCGTCCCGGTAGGCGGTGTAGGCGTAGGCGCCCAGGAGCGCGCCCTCGACGACGGCGCCGAGCTCGGCCTCGTCGACCGCAGGGAGCGCCACCACGGCGTCGGCGGAGCCGGCGAGGCTCCGGACGGCGGAGCCGGCAGCGATCCGCAGGGTCTCGCGGTCGAAGGTGCCGTCGGCCCGGCGCTCGCCGAGTCCCGTCAGGACGAGCACGTCGGCAGCGACGCCGTCGCCCGCGGGGACCGTGCGCACCTCTTCGAGCGCCCCGGTCAGACCCAGGCGGGGGGCCAGCGACTCGATCTGCTCGACGACTCCGGCGGGGAGCTGGTCCGCCACGACGGCCACGCCGTCGGAGGTGGAGCAGCTCCCGACGACGAGCGCGTCGGCAGTGATGGTGGAGGGTTTCTTGCCTGTCAGGGTGAGGTCAGCCACGCGGACCAGGTTAACGCGGCCGCGAGCGTCCGTGCGCCGGGTGGGTGCCGGTAGTCTGCGGGCGTGGTTCTTCCCCTGTACGTCCTCGCTGTCGCGCTGTGCGTGGCGCTCGCGGGCTGGGCGGCGTGGTTCGTGATCCGCGACCGCGCCGTGATCCTGCGCCAGCTCTTCGGTGCCGCCGCGGTCGAGGCCGTCCTGGTCGTCCAGGCGGTCGTCGCGGGCGTCCTCCAGGCGCGCGGCCACGAGGTCGACGGCGTGCTCTTCTGGGGCTACCTGCTCACTGCCGCCCTGCTGCTGCCGCTCGCAGCCGTGTGGGCGTTCGCCGAGCGCACCCGGTGGTCGTCGGTGGTGCTCTGCGTCGCCGCGTCGACCGTCGCGTTCCTGCAGTGGCGGCTCTGGTTGATCTGGGGAGGAGCCTGATGGGCACCGCGCCCGCGACCGGGCGCGGGTTCGGCCGGCTGCTCGTGACGGTCTACGGAATCCTGGCGTTCGCGGCGACGGGGCGCTCGGCGTACCAGGTCGCGACCAAGCTCGACGAGGCACCGGCGGCCTACCTCCTGTCGCTGCTCGCCGCGGCCCTCTACGTCGTGGCGACCGTCGCGCTCGCCCGTGGCGGCCGCGGCCGGTGGCGCACGGTGGCCTGGTGTGCTGTCCTCGTCGAGGCGGCGGGGGTGGTCCTGGTCGGAGCGTTGTCCGCCGTCGTCCCGGAGCTCTTCGTCGAGGCCACCGTCTGGTCCGGCTTCGGCCAGGGCTACGGCTACGTCCCGCTCGTGCTGCCCTTCATCGGTCTCTGGTGGCTCTGGCACACTCGCCCAGGACAGCACGCACCCGCGACCGCCCCGGACGAACCGACGGAGGCTCGATGACCCCGTACACCTTGCTCTTCCACGGCGTCCTGCGCCGCCTCGACCCGGAACGGGCGCACGAGCTCGCGTTCCGGGCGATCGAGACGGCCGGGCGCGTGCCGGTGCTGCGTGACGTGGTGCAGGGCGCGCTCGCGCCGTACCTCGGCAGCGGCGCCGGCGGGCCGGGCAGCGTCGAGGTGCTCGGCCGCACGATCCCGGCGCCCTTCGGGCTGGCGGGCGGGTTCGACAAGAACGCGCGCGCCGTGCGTGGGCTGACGATGCTCGGTTTCGGGTTCGTCGAGGTCGGCACTGTGACGCCGCGCCCGCAGCCGGGCAACGACAGGCCGCGCATGTGGCGCGAGCTCGACGTGCGCGGCGTGCGCAACCGCATGGGCTTCAACAACGACGGTGCGCTCGAGATGGCGGAGCGGCTGCGGCGGCTGCGCTCGACCGCGGCAGGGCGTGCCGCCGTCGTCGGCGTCAACATCGGCAAGAACAAGACCACGCCCGCCGAGGACGCCGCGCAGGACTACGCGGCATGTGCGCGGCTGCTCGCGCCGCACGCCGACTACCTCGTGGTGAACGTCTCCTCGCCCAACACGCCGGGCCTGCGGGACCTGCAGACGACGGCGGAGCTGCGCCCGATCCTCGCGACGGCACGGGGCGCCGCCGACGAGGCGACGTCGGCGGCCGGGGTCCGCAGGACGCCGTTGCTGGTGAAGATCGCTCCCGACCTGGCGGACGCCGACGTGGACGCCGTCGCCGACCTCGCCGCCGAGCTCGGGCTGGACGGCGTCGTGGCGGTCAACACGACCATCGGCCACGACCGCGGCCCCGGTGGGCTGTCCGGCCCGGTGCTGCTGCCCCGTGGTCTGGAGGTCGTGGCGCGGCTGCGGGAGAGGCTCGGCCCGGAACCCGTGGTGATCGGCGTCGGCGGCGTCACCTGCACGGACGACGTGCGTGCCTACCTGCGCGCGGGGGCCGACCTGGTGCAGGGGTACACGTCGTTCGTGTACGAGGGCCCGCTGTGGCCGTCTCGGCTCAACCGGGCGTTGACCCGGTCGGCGGGCTCGGCGAGCGCTGGACGTGTGGCGTGATCCGACCACGGTGGGAGTGGTCCCTGACCGACCACGACGGCCACCGGCTCGACCCGTCCCTGAGCCCCGTGTTCACCGCCCAGTACGACGCCGAGCAGTGGCTGGGAGAGCACTGGCGCCAGCTCGCGGGCTCGGGGGCCGAGGCGGCGACGTTGCTGCACGACGGCACGCAGGCGACGCCGACGATCGAGCTCCGCGTCCCCTGACGCGTCCCCGCCGCGCGCCGCTTCAGCTCGTGACGCGCCGCCAGGCCCGCGCGAGCCGCTCGACCGCTTCGACGAGCGTCTCGGGGGATCCGGCGTAGATGAGCCGGATCCGGTCCTGGGCGGTGCTGTCCGGCGTGAACTGCGGCCCGGCGCCGATCCGTAGACCCTCGGCGACCGCCGCGGCCGTGAGCGCCTGGGCGGCGGGCCGCCCGATCCCCGTCCAGAGGCAGAGCCCGCCCGGAGGTACGGGGACGTCCCACTGCGGGAACCGGTCGCGCACCAGCCCCACGAGCAGGTCGCGGCGTCGACGCAGCTCGGCCACCCGGGCCGGCAGGATCTCGTCACGGCGTGCCAGGAGCTCGACGACGGTGAGCTGTTCGAGCACGGGTGCGGCGATGTCGAAGGCCTGACGGGTCCGGGCCAGGCGCTGCACGAGCTGCGGGGTCGCGCGCACCCAGCCGATCCGTATCCCGCCCCAGAACGACTTGGACGCCGACCCCACGGACACCAGACGGGAGTTCGTGCCATCGTCGCAGAACGGGCCGGGCACGGTGCCGCCCTCGAGGTCGAGGTCGGTGAGCGTCTCGTCGCCCACCACGGTCACGCCGTAGCGGTGGGTCAGGTGCACGACGGCGTCGCGCTCCGCAGCCGTGAGCGTCCTGCCGGTGGGGTTGTGGAAGTCGGGCACGAGATAGGCGAGCCGCGCTCGCGTGCGGTGCACCGCCGAGGCCAGGGTCTCGACGTCGCCGGCGGGCACGCCGATGACGCGTGCGCCGGCCCGCTGCAGGGCCTCGATGGCGTGGTAGTAGGTGGGGGACTCGACCACCACCGGCTCGGTGCGGCCGACGAGCGTCGTGGCCAGCAAGGCGATGGCTTGCTGGGCACCGGTGGTCACGAGGATCTGGTCCAGCGTGGTCGGCACACCGCGAGCCCTGTACCGGGCCGCGATGGCCTCGCGCAGCACGTCGAGGCCGAGGTGGGCGTAGCCGCCCGTGCTCAGGTAGGCGGGCAGCATCTCC
The DNA here is from genome assembly GCA_947497265.1 of uncultured Isoptericola sp. Lineage (GTDB taxonomy): Bacteria > Actinomycetota > Actinomycetes > Actinomycetales > Cellulomonadaceae > Isoptericola > Isoptericola rhizosphaerae. Next base: position 446,049 of record CANMFP010000002.1, on the reverse strand, counting down.
AGGGCGCGCTGGTACGCGCCGTGCAGGGTGTCGGGGGCCGACGGCGTCGCCTGGGACATCTCGATCGGCCCGGTGCCGTCGACGAGCGGGGGCAGCGGGCCGTCCCCGGCCGGCGTCTGGGGTCTGATCGGCAGGCCGGCGGAACGGGGGAGGATCGCCACGGTGCCGGACCCGACCTGGCTGGTGGCGAACCCGAGCTCACGCAGCCGGCCGTACGCGGCGGACGTCGTGGTGCGCGACACCTTCAGCGCCCGGGCCAGCTCCCGCTCGCTGGGCAGCCGGGTCAGGGGCGCGAGCGATCCTGCCAGGACGGCGGAGCGCAGGGCGTCGGCGAGGGCGAGGTAGACCGGACCGGTGGTGTGCCACGCGCCCAGCAGCCTCGACGCGGCCTGGGCGGAGAGGCTCCGGACGGCCGTGGTGGTCGGTGTGGCCAGGCTCATACGGCCACTCTTCTCCGATTGGCTATGGAATGCAAGGCCAATGGCGGCGATCATGAACGTCATGATCGACACCTCGAGCACCACCGCTGCGCCCGCCGTGCCCTCGATCGCGGCGTCCGCACCGGCTCGTGCGCTCGGGCCGCTCCGCCGAGGTGCGCAGCTGGTGCTGGGGCTGGTCGCCTTCGCCTTCTCGATGGCGATGCTCCTGCACGCCGGGCAGGGCGGCATGCCGTGGGACGTGCTGCACCAGGGCGTCGTCCGCACCACGGGGTGGTCGTTCGGTGCCGTGGTCGCGCTGACGTCGGTGCTCGTCCTGGCAGCGTGGGTGCCGCTGCGTCAGCGTCCCGGTGTCGGGACCGTCGCGAACATCGTCATCATCGCCGTGGCGATCGAGCCCAGCCTGTTCCTGCTCGAGGCCGTCTGGCCGCAGCCCGAGATGTTCGGGCAGGTGGTCCTCGCGCTCGGGGGGATCGTCCTCAACGGTGTCGCGACCGCCGCCTACGTCGGCGTCCGCCTGGGCCCGGGTCCGCGTGACGGCCTGATGACCGGGCTGGTCGAGCGCACCGGGTGGTCCGTCCGGTCGATCAAGACCGGCATCGAGGTGGCGGTCGTCGCGGTCGGCTGGCTGCTCGGTGGCACGGTCGGCTGGGCCACGGTCGGGTTCGCGCTGGGGGTCGGTCTCGTGGTGCAGGCCGCGGCGCGATGGCGGTGGCTCGTCCCCGACGGTCTCGCGGCGCGGTCGCGTCCGGTCCGCCCGACGGCTCGGCGGGTGCCGTCCGTGCCGCCGTCGGACCCTGCGGTGCGTCTGCGCCGTCGGGCCGACCAGATAGGCCGTGCGCTGGACACGCTCGGCGAGGGCGCGCGCACGTCCTGACGCGGCCTCCCGACGCCGCGAGCGTCCCTGTCCGTCCCGTATCAGCCGCTGATACGGGACGCACGGAGACGCTCGCGGAACGAGGAGGTGACGCGCGTCAGGCGACGCGCGCCTTCGGCATCCCCTCGAGGGTCTTGGCCGGGTCGCGCTCGACGACGTCGCCCAGGACGTCGTCGATCTTCGCCATGAGCTCGGCCGGGATCTCGACGCCGGAGGCCTTGACGTTCTCCGCGACCTGCTCGGGACGCGAGGCGCCCACGAGTGCCGCGGCGACGTTGTCGTTCTGCAGCACCCAGGCGACGGCGAGCTGTGCCATCGACAGGTCGAGCTCGTCGGCCACGGACCTCAGGCCCTGGACGCGCTCGAGGACGTCGTCACGCATGAACCGCTGGATCATCTTCGCGCCGCCCTTCTCGTCGGTGGCGCGAGACCCGGCGGGCAGCTCCTGGCCCGGCACGTACTTGCCGGAGAGGACGCCCTGGGCCATCGGCGACCACACGATCTGGGACAGGCCCTTCTCCTGGGAGGCGGGGACGACCTCGTCCTCGATCACCCGCCACAGCATCGAGTACTGCGGCTGGGAGGAGATCAGCTGGAAGCCGAGGTCCTTCGCGAGCTCGGCGCCCGCGCGGATCTGGTCGGCCGTCCACTCGGAGACGCCGATGTAGAGCGCCTTGCCCTGGCGGACGATGTCGGCGAATGCCTGCATCGTCTCCTCGAGCGGCGTCTCGACGTCGTACCGGTGCGCCTGGTACAGGTCGACGTAGTCGGTGCCGAGCCGTCGCAGCGAGCCGTCGATGGACTCCATGACGTGCTTGCGCGACAGCCCGGTGTCGTTGGGGCCGCCGGGGCCCGTGGGCCAGTAGACCTTGGTGAAGATCTCGAGCGACTCGCGACGCTGGCCCTTCAGCGCCTCCCCGAGGACGGACTCCGCCTTGGTGTTCGCGTAGACGTCCGCGGTGTCGAACGAGGTGATCCCGGCGTCGAGAGCGGCGTGCACGCACTGCGTGGCGACGTCGTTCTCCACCTGGGAGCCGTGGGTGAGCCAGTTGCCGTAGGTGATCTCGGTGATCTTGAGACCGCTGTGTCCGAGGTACCGATAGTTGACCATGCCGTCAGCCTACGCCGGAGGATCGGATCGATTCGACCCTGGTGTCGGACCCGTTCGGCACGACACCCGGAGGTCCTACTCCGGCCAGACGCCGTGCTTCTTGTGCATCGGCTTGGGCAGACGGGACCGTCGGAGCTGGAAGGCGCGCATCACCGCGTACATCATTGTTCCGCGCGGCACGTCGTACGTCTTCGTGCCGTCCGCGCCCACCGTGCCGAACTTGTCCCGCAGCCTGCGCTTGAGGCGCTGCCACATGATGACGGCGTCGATCAGGGTGATGAACACGACCGCGTACAGGCCGAGGAGGACGAGTGCGCCGAGCGTCGGGCTCTGCATCACCAGCAGGTTGAGGAAGATGAGGAGGAACGCGACGGGCAGGAAGAACTCGCCGAGGTTCCACCGCGCGTCGACGTGGTCGCGGATGTAGCGGCGGACGGGGCCCTTGTCCCGGACCGGCATGTACCGCTCGTCGCCGGTCTGCATCGCCTTGTACTCGCGGTTGCGCTCCTCGCGCATCTTGTCCTTGTTCACCTTGCGCGCGGCCTTGCGGTCGTTCGGGACCAGGGGGCGCTGGTTCTTCGCCGCAGCCTCGCGGCGCTTGGGGGTCGGTCGGCCCTTGCCCACTCGTGTGATCGCGGGGTCCTCGGTGGACGGGCTGTCGGCCGAGCCGGTGGCAGCGGAGTCGGCGGTGTCAGGCTTGCGGAAGATCACGGGTCCAGGGTAGTCGAGCGGGAGGCCCTGCCGAGACGCCCCGGTAGCGTGGAGCCGTGAACCACACCGAGAGGGACGTGGCCGCCCTGCGCGCCCGCGTCGACGAGCTGTTCCCTGCCCTCCAGGCGGACCTGGAGACCCTGGTCCGGATCCCGAGCGTCTCCGCGGCCGCCTTCGACCAGGCGCACGTCGAGACGAGCGCCGGCACCGTGGCTGACCTGCTGCGCGGGGTCGGCCTGCCCGACGTGCGCGTGCTGCGGTCGGCGCGGCCCGACGGCACGGCCGGTGCCCCCGCCGTCGTGGCCCGCCGCCCGGCCCGCGAGGGCGAACCGACCGTCCTGCTGTACGCGCACCACGACGTCCAGCCGCCGGGCGACGCACTGGCCTGGGAGACCGACCCGTTCGAGCCGACGCAGGTCGGTGAGCGTCTGTTCGGTCGTGGCGCGGCCGACGACAAGGCCGGCCTCATGGCTCACGTGGGAGCGTTGCGGACGCTGGCCGCGGCCGGCGACGAGCTCGGTGTGGGCGTGACCGTGTTCGTGGAGGGCGAGGAGGAGGCCGGCTCGCCGAGCTTCGCGCAGTTCCTCGCCGACCACCACGAGCTGCTCGCCGCCGACGTGATCGTCGTGGCGGACTCGACGAACTGGAAGGTCGGCGTCCCGGCCCTGACGACGTCGCTGCGCGGCCTGGTCGACGGCGTCGTCTCCGTCGAGGTGCTGGAGCACGCCGTGCACTCCGGGATGTTCGGCGGACCGGTGCTGGACGCGAACGTCCTGCTCGCGCGGCTCGTCGCCACGCTGCACGACGATGCGGGGAACGTGGCGGTCGCCGGGCTCACCAGCGCCGGCGAACCGGAGGTCGACTACGCCGAGGCGGACTTCCGCGGCGACGCCTCGGTGCTCGACGGCGTCCGGCTGGCGGGCACGGGAACCATCGCGGGACGTCTGTGGACCAAGCCGGCGATCGCGGTCATCGGCATCGACGCCACCTCGGTGGCGCACGCCTCGAACACCCTCGCTCCGCGCTCCGCGGCGAAGATCTCGGTGCGGATCCCGCCGGGCCTCGAGCCGAAGGTGGCCGAGGAGGCGCTGCGCGCGCACCTCGAGGCGCACGCTCCGTTCGGCGCCAGGGTCACCTGGACGCCGGGTGAGCAGGGCAAGGCCTTCGGGGCACCGGCGGACTCGCCCGCCATGCGGGCCGCGCGCACCGCGTTCGCGGCGGCGTGGGGCACCGAGCCCGTCGACATCGGCGTCGGGGGCTCGATCCCGTTCATCGCGGACCTGCTCGAGGCGTTCCCGCAGGCCGCCGTGCTGGTCACCGGTGTGGAGGACCCGGACTCGCGGGCGCACGGCGCCAACGAGTCGGTGCACCTCGGCGAGCTGCGCCACGTCGTCCTCGCCGAGGCCCTGCTGCTGCGCCAGCTCGCGGGCGCCCGGGCATGACCGGCTCGCCGGGTTCGACGACGCGGCCGCCGGTCCGAGGCTGAACCGGTCTGGTCAGGCCCGGTCGGTCTCGCGGTGCGCCACATCGACCGACCGGGCCCACGCGGCGACGTCCTGCGGCAGCGCGGGGCTCTCGACCGGCGTCCCGCCGAGCAGGGCGGCGACGTCGGCCGGCGCGACGCGCGACCCGTCCTTCCCCAGGAAGCGCCCGGCCACCCAGCCCCGGGCCGCGAACGTGTCGCGGCAGGTGAAGACCTGCTCGATGTACACCACCCGGGCGTCCCAGCCGAGGACGCGCGTGCTGATCTCGACGCGGTCGAAGAGCTGCAGCGAACGCTTGTAGGTCATCGTCGAGGCCGCGACGACGGGGTACCAGCCCTTGCCATTCAGCGGGGCGAAACCGCCCAGGTCCGCGATGAGGTTCGAGCGGGCCACGTCCATCATCTGCAGGTACGAGCCGTTGTTGACGTGGAGGTACATGTCCAGGTCGCCGGGGTGCACGCGCAGCACGGTGGTGGACGCCTCGAGCAGCCCGCGCCCGGGAACAGGCCGGCGGGGGAGCAGGGAGGCCCTGGCGAGCTGGATCATCCTCGTCATGGGCGCCACGATATGTCAGCGACGCGCGGTATCAGGTATCGGCGCTGGCGGACCGTGCCCGACGGCGTCACACCGGCGGCAGGAGGTCGTACTGCAGTGCACGGCGCACCTCCGCCGCGGCGCCCTCGGACTCCAGCCGGGCCACGAGGTGCAGCGCCATGTCGATACCGGCGGACACCCCTGCCGAGGTGACCACGTCGCCGTCGTCCACGAATCTGGCCTCGGTGTCGACGAGGATGCTCGGGTCGATCCGCGTCAGCTCGTCGTAGTAGTCCCGGTGCGTGGTCGCGGGGCGCCCGGCGAGCAGGCCGGCAGCGGCCAGGACGTGCGCCCCCGTGCAGACGCTGGCGACGACGGGGGTCTGGGCCCGGACGGCGCGCAACCACTCCAGGTGCGCACCGTCCTCGAGCAGGCGATGGGTGCCCCACCCGCCGGGGTGGACCAGCACGTGCAGAGGACCCACGTCGTCCGCGGACCGGTTGGGAAGCATCCGCAGCCCACCCGCGAGCCGCACCCCGTCGCCGTTGCACGAGAACGTGCTGACGTGCGGCTTCAGGTCCGAGTGCCCGGACCAGGAGGTGAAGACCTCGAACGGTCCGACCACGTCCAGCTCGTCCGCCTCGTCGAACACGAGGACTCCGACGTTCAGCCCGCCGTCGGTGCTCATCGCACGGTCATCGCCTTCCGTCCGTCTCAGAGGCCGGGCAGCGCCAGCATCTGGTCGAGGGCCACCTGGGCCCAGTGCGCGTCGTCGGCGTCCACGACGATGCGGTTGACCACGCGACCCTCGACGAGCGACTCCATCGCCCAGACGAGGTGCGGCAGGTCGATGCGGTTCATGGTCGAGCAGAAGCAGACCGTCGAGTCGAGGTAGTGCACCTGCTTGTCCGGGTGCGCGGCGGCGACCCGGCGCACCAGGTTGAGCTCGGTGCCGATCGCCCACGACGAGCCCGGCTCGGCGTTCTCGAGAGTCTTGATGATGAACTCGGTCGAGCCGACCATGTCCGCGGCGTTGACGACCTCGTGCTTGCACTCCGGGTGGACCAGCACGTTGACGTCCGGCACCGCGGCCCGGATGTCGGCGACGTTGCGCTCCGAGAACCGGCCGTGCACCGAGCAGTGGCCGCGCCACAGGATCATCCGGGCGTCGCGCAGCTCCGCGGCCGTCAGGCCGCCACCGGGCTTGCGCGGGTCGAAGACGACGCAGTCGTCGAGGCTCATGCCGAGCTGGAGCACCGCCGTGTTGCGGCCCAGGTGCTGGTCGGGCATGAACAGGACCTTGCCGGTCCCGTCGACGCCCCCGACCTTGTCGAAGGCCCAGCGCAGCGCCACCTGGGCGTTCGAGGAGGTGCACACGGTGCCCCCGTGCCGCCCCGTGAACGCCTTGATGGCGGCGGTGGAGTTCATGTAGGTGACGGGGATCGTGTCGGCCGCGACGCCGGCGTCCTCCAGCACCGCCCACGCCTCCTCGACCTGCGAGATCTCCGCCATGTCCGCCATCGAGCAGCCGGCCGCCATGTCGGGCAGCACGACCTGCTGGGTGTCCGCCGTGAGGATGTCCGCGGACTCCGCCATGAAGTGCACGCCGCAGAAGATGACGAACTCCGCCTCCGGTCGCGCCGCGGCGGACCGTGCGAGCTTGAACGAGTCGCCCGTCACGTCCGCGAAGTCGATGACCTCGTCGCGCTGGTAGTGGTGACCGAGCACGAAGGCGCGGTCACCGAGCGCCGCCCGCGCCGCGCGCGCTCGCTCGACCAGGTCCGGGTCCGACGGCGACGGGAGGGCGCCGGTACACTCGACGCCGCGTTCGGACGCCAGGTCGCGCCCCTGCCCGAGCAGGAGCAGCGGGGACGATGCCGGCTCGACGAAGGACGACGTCTCGTTCAGCAGAGTGCTCACGCGCCCATCTTCCCACGACGCGCGAATGTGTCACGATCGGCTCCGTGCACGCGCTCATCGTCGCCGCGTCCGGCGGCACTGATCCTGACGACCCCGCCGCCGGTGCCGCGGCGCTCGCGGCCGCCTGGTCCGCCGCCGCGCCCCGCTGCGCCGTCGAGCCCTTGGTCCTGCCGACGGCCGAGCCGCCGCCTCCAGGTCGGCCGGGGGAGTCGCCCGAGCCGCCCGGGGTGTTCGTGCCGACGACGGCGCTCGGGCTGTCGAGCGTCGGGCCGCCGCGCGTGGCCCCGGAGGTCGCGCTGCTCGCGGAGCGCACGGCCGGGGCGGATCTCGTCGTGGTGCACGTGCGGGTGCTCGACGGCGCGGCGCTGCACGCGGGTCCCGCGGCGGACGCCGCGCGTGCGGCGGCACCGTACGCCGTGCCCGTCGTGGTGCTCGCGGGCCGCTCCGAGGTGTCCCGCCGCGAGCTGTCGGCCGCCGGGGTCGTGGGTGTCCACGAGGTGGGCGAGCCGTGGGACGTCGCCGCTGTGGGACGCGCGGCTCGCACCTGGGCGCCGTCCTGGGGCACGCTGTGAGATGAGTCCTCGACCCGACGAGATTCCGGCGTAGGATCGGGAACAGCCGACCCGGCCAACCTGTTGGAGGAAGCATGACCGACACCACCGAGATCGCCACGCACGGCGTCGAGCTCTCCGAGGTCGCCGCGAACAAGGTCCGCACCCTCCTCGAGCAGGAGGGCCGTGACGACCTGCGTCTGCGCGTCGCTGTCCAGCCCGGCGGCTGTTCCGGCCTCATCTACCAGCTCTACTTCGACGAGCGCCTGCTCGACGGGGACGCGCTGCGCGACTACGACGGCGTCGAGGTCGTCGTGGACCGCATGAGCGTCCCGTACCTCGACGGCGCGAAGATCGACTTCGCCGACACCATCGAGAAGCAGGGCTTCACGATCGACAACCCCAACGCCGGCGAGTCCTGCGCCTGCGGCGGCTCCTTCGGCTGAGCCGGAGGTGCAGCGCAGGGTGAGGGCCGAGGAACGAGGCGCTCGCCCGGAGCGGAACCGCCGGCTCAGCCGAAATGACTCGGTCTGAGCCAGAGCGGAACCGCAGGCTCAGCTGAGACGACTCGGTCTGAGCCGGAGGCAGAGTCAGTCCCCGAGGCGGACGGTCAGGGCCCACCAGGGTCCACCGTCCGCCTCGTGCGTGCGTGCCCCCGTGACGGCGTGGCCCCGCAGGCGGGCCCAGGCGGGAACGTCGTGCTGCGCGGCCGGATCGGTGGCCAGGACGGTCACCTCGGTGCCGGGCGGCAGCTCCTTCGAACGCTCGGCCAGCCGGATCACCGGGAGCGGGCAGCGCAGCCCTCGAGCGTCCACCACGTGGCCGTCGTACGCCTCGTCCGTGCTCACAGCCCCTGGACCCCCAGCATCTCCCGCACCGTGGCCACGGCCTCCGGCAGGACGTCGAGGAACCGGTCGACCTCGGCGCGCGTCGTCGAGCGGTCGAGGGCGATCCGCACGTTGCCGTGCGTGAGCACGCCCATCGCCGCGAGGACGTGGGAGGGCTCGAGCGTGCTGGCGGTGCAGGCCGACCCGGACCCGACGGCGAACCCTGCGCGGTCCAGCTCGGTCACCAGCGCCTCGCCGTCCACGTACAGGAACGAGAACGTCACCACGTGCGGGAGCCGCTCCGACGGGTCGCCCACCACCTCCACGTCCGGGATGAGTGCCACCCGTGCGCGGATCTCGTCGACCAGGGCGCGACGCCGGGCGTCGGCCTGCGCGCGGTCCGCCTCGGCCGCCTGGAGCGCGACGGCGGCCGCGAAGACGGCAGGGACGCTCACGCCCCCGGGCGCCCACGGCTCGGGGTCCTCCGGTCCGGTGGCGACGGTGCGGGTCCGTTGCCGTGCGGCGACGATCCCCACCCCTGCGGGCGCGCCCCAGTCGGCCGGGTCGGCGGCGAGCACGTCCCAGGCCGGACCGACGACCGCGTGGCCCAGGCTGGCACCGGCGTCCACGAGCAGCGGCACCCCGGCCGTCCGGGCGGCCTCGTGCACGGCCTCGACCGGCTGGGTCGTGCCGACCTCGCCGTTGGCGTGCTGCAGCGCCGCGAGAGCGACGCCGCCGGCGGAGAGCGCCGTGGCGTAGGCGTCCACGTCCACGCGTCCGGAGGTGTCGACCGGGACGGTCACCCGCCGGCCGTCGGGGGCCAGCACGTGGTCGGCGGCGTGCAGGACCGCGGCCCGCTCCGCCGCACCGACGACGACGTCGCCGCCGTGACGCCGTCGTGCCTGGGCGACCTGTGCGACGGCGGCGTGCAGCGAAGCGGTGTGCGACGGGGTGAACCGGACCTCCTCGGTCCGCGCGCCGAGCACGTCGGCCACGGCCTCGCGGGCGCCGGCCAGCAGGGCCGCCGCGCGACGACCCTCGGTGTGCAGCCGGCGCGGGTCCGCCCACCCGTCGTCGAGCGCCTGGAGAAATGCCGTCCGGGCCAGCGGGTGCCAGGGCGCCCGGCCACCGTTGTCCAGGTGGGTCCGGCCGGTGCCTGCGGTGGGGTGTGTCACACGGAACCCTTCGAAGCGGTGGTGGAACGGTGCGCGGTACGCACGAACCATGATGCCGTGGGCCTGCGGAGGACGGCCAACGTGCTCGCGATCTGACACCGTCGGAGGGGTTGTCGCGAACTGCCCGGATGGCGACGCCGAGGGGCGTGCTCGTCAGGTAGGAACCGGGCGCTTCTGGCGTCGAAAGCGTGAAGGTCACGCTAGGCTGTTCTCATCGAGGACGAAGGTCCTATCCGTGCGCTCTGAGCCAGAGCGCGGCGGTCGGACGAGACGTGAAAGGCCTCCCTTGCACTCGAAGAGCCCCACCCGCACCCGGCGGGCACTGGCGTTGCGTGCGACGGCTCTCGCCGTCGCGGTCGCGACGCTCGCCTCCGGCTGCGCCAGCGACGCCGCCCAGCGTGGATACCTTCCCGGCTACACCGACGGGGAGGTGACCAACCAGACCGGACGGATCACAGAGCTCTGGGTCGGATCCTGGGTCGCCGCCCTCGCCGTCGGTGTCATCACCTGGGGGCTGATGCTGTGGTGCGTCGCCGCCTACCGCAAGCGTCGCGACGACCACCGCCTGCCGGTGCAGACCCGCTACCACATGCCGCTCGAGATCATGTACACGATCGTGCCCACGCTCATGGTCCTCGTGCTGTTCGTCTACACGAACCGCGACATGACCTCCATCGTCGACACCACGTCCGAGCAGCCCGACGTCAGCATCGAGGTCATCGGCAAGCAGTGGAGCTGGGACTTCAACTACCTCGACGACGGCGTGTACGAGTCGGGCCAGCAGCTGCTGGACCCGGGCTCGCAGACCGCGGAGGACGAGATCGACGGTGCGCCCGGCACGTCGCAGGCGCTGCCGACGCTGTACCTGCCCGTCGGCGAGCGCGTCGAGTTCACCGTGGAGTCGCGTGACGTCATCCACTCGTTCTGGATCCCTGCGTTCCTCTTCAAGATGGACATGATCCCGGGGCGGTCGAACAGCTTCCAGGTCGTGCCCGAGCGTGAGGGGACCTACGCCGGCAAGTGCGCCGAGCTCTGCGGAGAGTTCCACTCCGGCATGCTCTTCAACGTCAAGGTCGTGGACCGCGCCGAGTACGACGCACAGATGGCCGAGCTCGAGGCCAAGGGACAGACCGGTGAGCTCGGCCTGGAGCTCAACCGCCAGCAGCACGGCGAGTTCACCGACCAAGACACCACTCCGGAGGTCGAGGGCTGATGGCCACCACAGAGACCGCGTACGGAGCCGAGGTCGTTCCCGGCCTCCGTTCCGAGCGGCAGACCCTGGGCCGTACGGTCGTGAAGTGGATCACCTCCACCGACCACAAGACCATCGGCTACATGTACCTGATCACGTCGTTCTTCTGGTTCACCGTGGGAGGGATCCTCGCGCTGCTCATCCGCGCCGAGCTCTTCCTGCCCGGCATCCAGATCGTGCAGAGCAAGGAGCAGTACAACCAGCTCTTCACGATGCACGGCACGATCATGCTGCTGCTCTTCGCGACACCGCTCTTCGCGGGCTTCGCGAACGTCATCATGCCGCTGCAGATCGGCGCGCCCGACGTGGCGTTCCCGCGCCTGAACATGTTCGCCTACTGGCTGTTCCTGTTCGGCGGGCTCATCGCCGCGGCAGGCTTCTTCACCCCGCAGGGTGCGGCGTCGTTCGGGTGGTTCGCCTACGCGCCGTTGTCGAACACGACGTTCAGTCCGGGGTTGGGAGGAGACCTCTGGGTCTTCGGCCTGGCATTGGCCGGTTTCGGTACGATCCTCGGTGCCGTCAACTTCATCACGACGGTGATCTGCATGCGCGCGCCGGGCATGACGATGTTCCGGATGCCGATCTTCACCTGGAACACGCTGGTCACCAGCCTGCTGATCCTCATGGCGTTCCCGCCCCTCGCCTCGGCGCTCTTCGCCCTCGGCGCGGACCGGCGGTTCAACGCGCAGATCTTCAACCCCGACAACGGGGGAGCGGTGCTGTGGCAGCACCTGTTCTGGTTCTTCGGGCACCCTGAGGTCTACATCATCGCGCTGCCGTTCTTCGGCATCGTCTCCGAGATCTTCCCGGTGTTCAGCCGCAAGCCGATCTTCGGGTACAAGGGCCTCGTCTACGCGACCATCGCGATCGCCGCGCTCTCGGTGACGGTCTGGGCGCACCACATGTACGTCACGGGTGCCGTGCTGCTGCCGTTCTTCGCCTTCATGACGATGCTCATCGCGGTCCCGACCGGTGTGAAGTTCTTCAACTGGATCGGCACGATGTGGCGCGGCAAGCTGACGTTCGAGACACCCATGCTGTGGTCGATCGGGTTCCTCGTCACGTTCCTCTTCGGTGGCCTGACGGGCATCATCCTGTCGAGCCCCGCGCTGGACTTCCACGTCTCGGACACCTACTTCGTGGTGGCGCACTTCCACTACGTCGTCTTCGGCACCGTCGTGTTCGCCATGTTCGCCGGCTTCTACTTCTGGTGGCCCAAGTTCACCGGCCGGATGCTCAACGAACGGCTCGGCAAGATCCACTTCTGGGTCCTGTTCGTCGGCTTCCACATGACGTTCCTCGTCCAGCACTGGCTCGGGGTCGAGGGGATGGCTCGTCGGTACGCCGACTACATGCCTGACGAAGGCTTCACCTGGGAGAACCAGGTCTCGACGGTCGGTGCGTTCATCCTCGCCGCGTCGACGCTGCCCTTCCTGTGGAACGTCTACGCGTCCTGGCGCAACGCGCCCCGCGTGACCGTCGACGACCCGTGGGGCTACGGCCGCTCGCTCGAGTGGGCGACCTCCTGCCCGCCGCCGCGGCACAACTTCACGTCGCTGCCGCGTATCCGTTCCGAGTCGCCGGCATTCGACCTGCACCACCCTGAGGTCGCGGCCATGGAAGACCCGCACCTCAACCAGAACGGCCTGGAGGCTGTCTACGGTGGGGCGGACAGGACGGGGCAGGCCGAGCACGTCGAGCAGCTCTCGATGCAGGAGTATCCCGAGAAGAGCGAGTCGGCCACGGCCGTCGACGACCCTGAGGACGAGGAGAAGAACAAGTGAAGATCGAGATTCGGCTCTTCATCTGGCTGGCCCCCTTCTTCGTCGTCGTCGGTGTGCTCTACGGCTTCTTCGGCGGCTGGAGCGAACCGGTGGGGTATCTCGGTCTTCCCCTCATCGGTGGGCTGATGGCGATGGTCGGCGCGTACCTGGCGCTGCAGGCCCGGCACATCGACCCGCGTCCCGAGGACGACGAGCAAGGCGAGATCGATCAGGGCGCCGGCGACCAGGGCGTCTACGCGCCGTGGTCGTGGTGGCCGCTGGTGCTCGCCGGCGGTGCCGCTGTGGCATTCCTCGGGCTCGCCGTCGGCTGGTGGGTCTTCTACATCAGCCTGATCCTGGGTCTGGTCGGCCTCGTCGGCTGGGTCTTCGAGTTCAGCCGGGGGCAGCACGCCCACTGAGTCGTTCCGCGACGGGGCGGTCTCTGCGCACAGGTTCTAGCGGTCCCCGCAACGCCCAGACGTCCTGGGGGTTGCGGGGACCGTGTCGTTCCAGGGCGAGGCCGGAGCTGTGACCGTCAAAGCGGCTCTTCGCCGATCCGGTGGGGAGTAGCCCGGGCGGGGTGACGGGCTGGAGGTAGGGGTCGAGGTCCCCGATGATCAGAAGCGACCAAGCAGTCTGATCGATCTCGAGGACCTCGACGTTGTCCAACGCTACGGGGTGCGCTGGCGCGCCCACCACTACTGACCCTTGCGACCGTTGTGACGTGCTGCTCGGCCTGCCCGACGTGCGCGTTGAGGCGGTCGAGCGTGACCAGGACCGGATGACGGTCACCGTCTCGACACCGTGGCAGCTGATGGGCTGTCCGGACTGCGGGGTCGTGGCCCCGAGCCGCGGTCGCCGGCGGCGGGTCCTGCACGACGTGCCCCACGGCGATGCACGGGCTCGGCTCGTGTGGCGCCAACGTCTCTGGCGCTGCCCGGAGGGGGCATGCCCTCGCGGGACGTTCGTCGAGCAGGTTCTGCAACTGGTCGCGCCACGTGCCTCGATCACGGCCCGGGCGGTGGCGTGGGCGATCGGGCAGCTGCGTCGCGAGCACGCCACGATCGCCGGGCTGGCTCGCCGTCTGGGCGTGTTCTGGTGGGCGCTGTGGCGGGCCGTGCGTCCCGAGCTCGAGCGCCTTGCCGACGACGAGTCCCGCTTCGGCGGCGTCACCAGCCTCGGGGTAGACGAGCACATCTGGCACCACGGCGACCGGCGCACGAAGGGCCCCAAGGAGCTGACCGGGATGGTCGACCTCACCCGAGACGACCAGGGGCGGGTGCACGCCCGGCTGCTGGACCTGGTGCCCGGCCGGTCGAAGAAGGCCTACGCCGACTGGCTGACCGCCCGCGGTCAGGAGTTCCGCAGAGGCGTCGAGGTCGCGGCGTTGGATCCGTTCGGCGGCTACAAGTCCGCCATCGACGACCAGCTCGAAGACGCCACCGCCGTGCTCGACGCGTTCCACGTCGTCAAGCTCGGCACCGCCGTCGTGGACGAGGTCCGCCGCCGGGTCCAGCAGACCACCACCGGCCACCGCGGACGCTCCGGCGACCCGCTGCTGGGGATCCAGACCATCCTGCGCGCCGGCGCCGAGAACCTCACCGAGAAACAACAGGCCCGCCTGACCCGCGCGATCAACGCCCACGAGGCGCACGAGGAAGTGTTCGTCGCCTGGCAGTGCGCCCAGCAGCTACGAGCCGCCTACCGCCAACAAGATCTCACCGAGGGCCGGGCCCTGGCCCAGAAGGTCCTGGCGACGTTCCACTCCTGCCCGATCCCGGAAGTCGCGCGCCTCGGGCGAACCCTGCACCGCTGGCGCGAGGCGTTCCTCGCCTACTTCGACACCGGTCGGTCATCGAACGGCCCCACCGAGGCCATGAACGGCATCATCGAACTGGCCCGCCGCCTCGCCCGCGGCTACCGCAACCGCGACAACTACCGGCTACGCATGCTCCTCGCCGGCGGAGGACTCACACCCTGATCCCCACCGGATCGACGAAGAGCCGTCAAAGCAGACGCAGGAGCCCGGCTCGCACGAAGGTGCGAGCCGGGCTCCTGTCGATGTGTGCCCTGAGGATCAGGCCGGGAGGATCAGCCCGGTGGTCTGGGTCCGGGCACGGTCGAGGCGAGCGGCGACGTCACGCCAGTTCGCGATGTTCCAGAACGCCTTGACGTAGTCGGCCTTGACGTTGAGGTAGTCGAGGTAGAAGGCGTGCTCCCACATGTCGAGCATGAGCAGCGGGGTGATGCCGACCGGGACGTTGGCCTGCTGGTCGAAGAGCTGGAAGATGGCCAGTCGCTGGCCGATGGAGTCCCAGCCGAGCACGGCCCAGCCGGAGCCCTGGATTCCCGTGGCGGTCGCAGCGAAGTGCGCCTGGAACGCGGCGAAGGAACCGAACTGGTCCTTGATCGCCTCGGCCAGCTCGCCCTCCGGCTCACCGCCGCCCTCGGGGGACAGGTTGTGCCAGAACACCGTGTGGTTGGTGTGACCGCCGAGGTTGAACGCCAGGTTCTTCTCGTGGAGGTTCACCGTGGCGAGGTCACCGGACTCGCGTGCCTCGGCCAGCTTCTCCAGCGCGGTGTTCGCACCGGCCACGTAGGCGGCGTGGTGCTTGTCGTGGTGCAGCTCCATGATCTTGCCGCTGATGTGCGGCTCGAGCGCGCTGTAGTCGTAGGGCAGGTCAGGCAGCGTGTAGACAGCCATGCTCATGTACCTTCCGTTGTCGGGTTCGCGCACCGCGGGAGTGCGCGATGGTGCGGCGCCGATCCGGCGGACGTGCCCGCCGGTGAAGGATAGACAGAGACCCGCGCATCTTGCTCGCCACAGCGGGCGAAGATGCGCGGGCCTGTCCGTCTATCCGCTCAGGAGACTCAGTGCTCCCGATCGGCGTTCTCGGCCCCCGAGACCAGCTCGGGGGAGTGCTGGGCGGACTCGACCTCGTCGTGCTCACCGTGCGAGTGCGCGGCGGCGAGCTCGGCGGGCGTGACGGGCTCGACGCGGTCCTCGTAGAAGAACCGCGACAACTTCTGCCACCGCTTGTCCTTCTTGTAGCCGGGCCGCTTGACGCCACGGGCGTCGGTCGCGGGCTCGATCTCGAGCGGCTTGTGAGCGTCGTAGTTGACCCGCAGCCACCGCTCCTGCTCATCGAGCGGACGGTGCACCTCGATGTACTCACCGTTGGCGAACCGCACGATGCGACCGGTCTCGTGCCCGTGCAGGACGAGCTCGCGGTCCTTGCGCTGCAGGCCGAGGCAGATCCGCTTGGTGATCCAGAACCCGAGGACCGGACCGACGAAGAACAGGATGCGGAAGGCCCAGGTGATCTGGTTGAGCGACATCGCGAAGTGCGTGGCGATGAGGTCGTTCGAGCCGGCCAGCGCGAGGATGACGAACGCGGTCAGGAAGGCCACGCCCAGACCCGTGCGCACCGGCACGTTGCGGGGACGGTCGAGCACGTGGTGCTCGCGCTTGTCGCCGGTCACCCGTGCCTCGAGGAACGGGTAGACGAACAGGAACGTGAACAGCAGGCCGGGGATGACGACCGCCGGGATCAGGACGTTCAGCGACAGCGTGTACCCGAAGATGACCCATTCCGTCCCGGCGCCGGGCATCAGACGGAGCGAGCCTTCGAGGAAGAGCATGTACCAGTCCGGTTGCGCACCCGCACCGATCGGTGACGGGTCGTACGGACCGTAGTTCCACACGTTGTTGATGCTCATCGTGGCACCCATGAGGGCCAGGATGCCGAAGACGATGAAGAAGTTCCCACCCATCTTGGCGATGTAGACCGGGAACAGCGGGTAGCCGACGACGTTCTTGTGCGTGCGACCGCCACCCGGGTACTGCGTGTGCTTGTGCAGCACCATGAGGAACAGGTGGACACCGATCAGCGCGAGGATCAGCGCCGGCACGAGCAGGATGTGCACCGTGAAGAGGCGGGGGATGATGTGCTCGCCCGGGAACTCGCCGCCGAAGACGAAGTACGACAGGTACGAGCCGATGATCGGCAGCGACTTCACCACGCCGTCGGTGATCCGCAGACCGTTGCCGGAGAGGACGTCGTCGGGCAGCGAGTAGCCGGAGAAGCCGGCGGCCAGCCCGAGGATCATCAGCACCGTGCCGACGAGCCAGTTGATCTCGCGCGGCTTGCGGAAGGCGCCCGTGAAGAACACGCGCATCATGTGGACGACGATGGAGGCCATGAAGACCAGGGCCGCCCAGTGGTGGATCTGGCGCATGAGCAGCCCGCCACGGACCTCGAACGACAGGTCCAGCGTCGAGGCGAAGGCCACAGACATCAGCTGGCCCTGCATCGCCTCGGGGCCGTCGCCGTGGTACTCGATCAGGGCCATCGACGGGTCGAAGAACATCGTCAGGAAGACGCCGGTCAGCAGCAGCACGACGAACGAGAACAGTGCCATCTCGCCGAGCATGAAGGACCAGTGGTCGGGGAAGACCTTGCGGGCGAACTCCTTGACGGCACCTCCGACGGAGGTGCGCTGGTCCAGGTAGTCGGCCGCCTTGCCGGCGGGCGTCGTCGGCGCGTCGGCCGCGGAGGGGCTGGTGTCGGTGCTCACTTCAGGCGCTCCCAGTAGCTCGGGCCGATGGGCTCGGCGAAGTCGTCCTGCGCCACGAGATAGCCCTCGTCGTCGACGGTGATGGGCAGCTGGGGCAGCGGACGGTTCGCAGGACCGAAGACGACCTTGGCGCCGTCGGCCATGTCGAAGGTCGACTGGTGGCACGGGCACAGCAGGTGGTGCGTCTGCTGCTCGTAGAGGGCCACGGGGCACCCGACGTGGGTGCAGATCTTCGAGTAGGCGACGATGCCGTCGTACGACCAGGTCTCGCCCTCAGGCGACTGGTCGGACCGGAGGTCCTCCGGGTTGAGGCGCACGAGGAGCACGACGGCCTTGGCCTTCTCCGTGATCCACTCGTGCGACCGCATCTCCTCCTGGGAGGCCTCCGGGATCACGTGGGCTGCGGAGCCCACCGTGAGGTCGGCGGCCCTGATCGGACGACCCGAGGGGTCGTACGCGAGGCGCTTGTTCCGCTCCCAGATGGTGTGCCGGAACTTCGAGACGTTCCAGTCGCCGCCGACGCTGGAGATCAGCGGCACGGCGAACGTCAGGGGGAAGAGTGCCAGGGCCGAGACCGCAGCACCCTTGAGCACGCCGCGGCGTGCGATGCCCGAGTCCTCGACGCCGTCGGCGAGGTGCTGGACGGCGACCTCGCGGACCTCGGGCGAGCTGGCGAGCGTGTGCCGCTCGTCCACGTGCTCGTGGTCGCTCATGAGCGACTTGGCCCAGTGGATCGCGGCGATGCCGATGCCGAGCAGGGAGATCGCCATGGTGGTGCCCAGCAGGGCCGTCGAGAGGCGGGTGCCGGCCGTCGTGCCGTCCGGGCGGACCGCGAAGTAGACGACGATGCTGGCGATGGCGCCCACGCACGAGATGCCGAAGATCAGTGCGATGAGCCGCTCGTTGCGCTTGGCAGCCTTCGGGTCGACGTCGGTCAGGCGCGACCGGTGCGCCGGGACTCCGGGGTCGTCGAAGCGCTCGGGATGCGCCGCGGCGTTCGGGGCCGTGACGTCCCGGCCCGGGGTGTTCTGGTTCTCGCTCACGAGGACTTCGCTCCGATCCACACGGCAGCACCGATCATCAGCCCGAGGCCGACGACCCATGCCCAGAGGCCTTCACTGACGGGGCCCAGAGAGCCGAGGGAGATGCCTCCGGCCGAACCGTCTCGCTGCTCGACGATGTAGGCGATCACGTCGCGCTTCTCGTCGGGAGTGATGTTGGCGTCGTTGAAGACCGGCATCGACTGCGGGCCGGTCAGCATCGCCTGGTAGAGGTTCTGCTCCGAGACGTCGTCCAGCGGCGGAGCCCACTTGCCCTCGGACAGCGCACCGCCCGCGCCGACGGCGTTGTGGCACATCGCGCAGTTGGTGCGGAACAGCAGCGCACCGTTGGCGGAGTCCCCGAGCGAGGCGTCGACCTGCTCCTCCGTGGGGATCGCCGGACCGGCGCCGAGCGAGGCGATGTAGGCCGCGAGCTGGGCGGTCTGCTCGGGGTTCATCTGCGGCGGCTTCGCGGCAGCCTGCGGCCCGCTCATCTGCATGGGCATGCGGCCGGTCGAGACCTGGAAGTCGACCGCGGCAGCACCCACGCCGACGAGCGACGGGGCCTCCGGGGTGCCCTCGGCGTTCGGGCCGTGGCACGTGGCGCAGTTGGCCTGGAAGAGCCGATGCCCCTCCTCCACGTCGGTCGCTGTGCTGGCGGTCTCGGCGGTGGCCGGACTCGGCGCCAGGACGGCATACAAGCCGCCCGTGACCAGCAGCGCCAGCAGCAGCAGCACGACCGGGGCGGCCCGGTGGTGCCGGCGGGCGGCGAGTGCCTTCACGAAATTGTCCTCGTCTCGCAGGTGGGTGGTGCAGGGTCAGGGACGGGGCGGCAGCCGTGCCGCCCGGAGGTCACTTCAGGATGTAGATCACCAGGAAGAGGGCGATCCACACGACGTCGACGAAGTGCCAGTAGTAGGAGACCACGAGACCCGTGGTGACCTCGTGGTGCGTGAACCGCTTGGCGCGGAAGGAGCGGCCGAGCAGGAAGAGGAAGGCGATGAGGCCGCCGACCACGTGGAGACCGTGGAAGCCGGTCGCCAGGTAGAAGACCGAACCGTAGGCGCTGGACGACAGCGTCAGGCCTGCGTGGGCGAGCTCGGCGTACTCGAAGATCTGGCCGGAGACGAAGAACGCGCCCATGAGGAACGTCAGCGTCATCCACTCGTTCATGCCCCACCTGGACACCTGGAGCAGCGACCCGGTGCGCACCGGCTGGAAGCGCTCGGCCGCCAGGACGCCTGCCTGGCAGGTGATCGACGAGGCGACGAGGATGCAGGTGTTGATCAGCGGGAAGACCAACGAGACGTGCGCCGCCTGCGCCTCCCACTCCGCCTCGGGCAGCACCGAGCGGACGGTGAAGTACATGGCGAACAGGCCGGCGAAGAACATGAGCTCGCTGGCCAGCCACACGATCGTCCCGACCGAGACGGTGTTCGGTCGGTTGACGGTCACGTGCTGATGGGCGTGGGGGGCAGCAGCCGTTGCAGTCGACACGTCAGCCATTATGGCTGACGTGAGGCGGGTTCGAGGACTCGGGGAGGGCGGTTGGTGGAGACAAGTTTCACCAGATCTGCAGAATCATGCCGTCGGAGGCGTGGTTCGTGACGGATTCGGGGAGACTGCCACGAAAAGACCACGCATCGTCGCTGACCGAGGTGACGCACCTGTGCCACGATGCCACCAAACGTCTGCGAAGGGATGCTCGATGACGACCGGCCCCCGTGTGCTGCTGTACAGCGACGACCCCACCGTGCGGGAACAGGTGCGACTCGCCGTCGGCCCCCGCCTCCGAGCGGGCGCCGCAGAGATCTCCTGGACGGAGGTGGCCACCCGGGACCGCCTCGTCGCGACCGTCGAGGGTCGTCCGTTCGACCTGCTGATCCTCGACGGCGAGGCGGACAAGGCCGGCGGGATGGGCCTGTGCCGTCAGCTCAAGAACGAGGTCTACAACTGCCCGCCGGTGCTCGTCCTCACCGGGCGGGGGCAGGACGCCTGGCTGGCATCATGGTCGCTCGCGGACTCCGTCGTCTCCCGGCCGCTCGACGCTTTCGTGGTGCAGCGCGCCGTGGCGGAGACGTTGACGCAGGCTGCCTGAACCCGCCGAACCCGGTCCCGCCACCCCTGTCCTCCCGCCGAAGGTGACTGCCGTGCCCACGAACGCTCAGACCGACCTCACCTGGCCCGGCGTGCTCACCGAGCTCGTCGCCGGTGCCGACCTCACCGCCGAGCAGACGGCGTGGGCCATGGACCAGGTGATGTCGGGCGAGGTCCCTCCGACCCGCCTGGCCGGCTTCCTGGTCGGTCTGCGCGCCAAGGGTGAGACGGCGGCCGAGCTGGCCGGCCTGGCGGACGCGATGCTGGCGCACGCGGTCCGGATCGAGGTCGACGGGCCGGCGATCGACCTCGTCGGGACGGGTGGCGACCGGCACCACACGGTCAACATCTCGACGATGGCGGCCGTCGTGGTGGCAGGGACCGGCGTGCGGGTGGTCAAGCACGGCAACCGGGCCGCGTCGTCGTCGTCCGGCTCCGCGGACGTCCTGGAGGCGCTGGGTGTGCGGCTCGACCAGCCCGCCGACCGGGTCGCGGCGATCGCGCACGACGTCGGCATCACTTTCTGCTTCGCCGGGATGTTCCACCCCTCGATGCGCCACGCGGCCACCGCACGACGGGACCTGGGCATCGCCACCGCGTTCAACTTCCTCGGACCGCTGACGAACCCGGCGCAGCCGCGCGCGACCGCCGTCGGCTGTGCCGACGCTCGGATGGCACCGCTGATGGCCGGCGTCTTCGCGGAGCGTGGCACGAGGGCCCTGGTCTTCCGTGGTGACGACGGGCTCGACGAGCTCGCCGCGACCGGTGGGGCGACCGTGTGGGAGGTGCGCGACGGCGAGGTGGTCGAGCAGCGCCTGGACGCCGCGACGGAGCTCGGTCTGGACCGGCTCGAGATCGCCGACCTGCGCGGCGCCGACGCGGTGCACAACGCCCAGGTGGCCCGGGAGGTCTTCACCGGGACCGATCAGGGGCCGGTCCGCCAGACCGTGCTGCTGAACGCCGCGGCCGCGCTCGTGGCCGACGGCGCGCTGCCGGGAACGGCGGACGGCACGCTCGCCCAGCGTCTCGCGGCGGGCCTGGGGCACGCCGGTCGCAGCATCGACGACGGCGGTGCCGGCGAGGTCGTCGAGCGGTGGGTGAAAGCGACCCAGGGCTGACGGCGCGCAGGCCGAGATGAGACTCGGTCTCGGACGCCGTCGGTGGAGGGTCGGTCAGTCGTCCAGACCGAGCGCGAACGCCTGCTCGAGCTCGACGTTGGAGTAGGCGCGGAACGCGATAAGCGTCTCCGTCCGGAGCACGCCGTCCACCTTGCTGATGCCGTCGGCGATGACGGTCGCGAGCTCGTCGTGCTCGCCGACCCGCACCATCGCGACGAGGTCGGCCTTGCCGGTGACGGAGTAGACCTCGCTCACCCCGTCCAGGTTCGTGACCTGGGTGGCGACCTCGGGGATCCGGTCGGGGACGGTGTCGATGATGACGATCGCGGTCAGCATGCCGTCATCGTATCCGTGCGACCGAGGGCGAGCGCGACCGACGCCGAGACGTCGTCGAGGTCGGCGTGCGCCAGCGCGGACCGGACCGGGCACGTCCACGGGCCGGAGACGTGGACCAGCCGCACGTGCGGCTGGTCGAGCCAGTCCAGGACCAGGGCCGCCTCTTCCGGGTGGCATGCGGGCGCCGGGGCCTGCGGCGGCTCGACGACCTCGGCCGTCGCCCGCAGGGCGTCCACCACGGGCAGCGGGTCCTCGTGAGGGCCGGTGACCGCCGTGCCGGCGAGCCTCGCGTGCCGGACGACGACGATCTCCCACCCGCCTGCGGCCGTCGGGCGCGCGGCGACGAGCTCCTCGCAGCGGCTCAGCGGCTCCATCCGCTGCGTCCGCGCGGCCGCACGGACGAAGGCGCGCAGCCTGTCGGTCACCTGCCCGGCCTCCTCGAAGCGCTCCTGCGCGGCCAGCCGCGCCACCCGTGCGGCAAGCGCCTCGACGACCGCGCCCGGGTCACCCGTGAGCGCCGTCCGCGCCTCCTCGACCACGGCCGGGTACTCGGCGTCAGGTCCGGTGGTCATGGTGCACGGTGCGGAGCAGCGACCGAGTCCGGCCAGCGCGCACGGGCTGCGCGGGGTGCGCGCCACCACCGGCAGACGCTGGGTGCACTGGCGCAGACCGATGGCGTCGTGCATCGCCTCGACAGCGGCGTTCGCCGCACGACGCGAGGTGAAGGGGCCGATGTGCGGGACGTCTCCCCGGACCTCGGGCACCACCGAGAGCCGCGGGTACGGCTCGTCGGTCAGGCGCACCCACGTCTGGCGCTCGGGATGCTTGGAGCGCTTGTTGTACCGCGGCGCGTGCTCGGTGATGAGGCGCAGCTCGCGCACCCGGGCCTCGAGCGGCGTCGCGCAGACGACCGGGGTCACGGCGTGCGCGATCCGGACCATCTCGGTGATCCGTCGGCGCTTCTCGGCCGCCGTGAAGTAGGACCGCACCCGCTTGCGGATGTTCGTGGACGTGCCGACGTACAGCACCTCGTCGCCCGGGCCTCGGAAGAGGTACACCCCGGGCGCGGCGGGCAGGCCGTCTGCCAGGGTCGCCTTGCGACGGATGTCGGGCGGGACCGGGTCGGCCGCGGTGGCGAGGTCCTCGAGGTGCGTCACGCCGAGCGGGGCGAGGCGCTCGAGCAGGGCGTGCAGCACGTCGACGGTGGCACGGGCATCGGCGAGGGCTCGGTGGTCGGGCGAGGTCTGCGCGCGGAAGAGCCGGGCCAGCGTGGCCAGCTTGTGTGGTTGGGGGCCTCGTCGCGCGGCACGGTCCGGCGGGCGAGCGGCAGGGTATCGACGACGTCGAACCCGGGCCACGCGTAGTCGAGGCCGGCGCAGGCCGCACGCAGGAACCCGATGTCGAACGGTGCGTTGTGGGCCACCAGCACGGTGCCGCGCGCGAACTCGAGGAACCCCGGCAGCACCAGCTCGACGCCCGGGGCGGTCGAGACCATCGCCGTGGTGATCCCGGTCAGCCGGGCCACGAAGGCGGGGACCGGCCGACCGGGATTCACCAACGACTGGAACTCGCCGAGCACCTCGCCGCCACGGACCTTGACCGCACCGATCTCCGTGATTCCCGCGTCGTCCGCCCGGCTGCCGGTGGTCTCCAGGTCCACGACCACGAAGGTCACGTCCCGCAAAGGTGTCCCGATGTCCGCGAACGAGGGCTGGACGGCCGTCGCCGGCGGCGGTGGTGCGATCGACATGGCGGGGACGCTAGCCCTCGCCACTGACAGCAGGTCAGGCGGGGGACTGGCCCCGGTCGTCCACGTAGAGGGCGTCGACGTCGGCGGAGAAGTCGGACAGGACGAGCGACCGCTTGACCTTGAGCGAGGGCGTCAGGTAGCCGTTCTCCACGGTGAGGTCCTCCGGCAGCACCGCGAACTTGCGGATGGACTCCGCGCGGGACACGGACTGGTTGGCCCGTGTCACGGCGTGGTCCAGGGCGGCGAGCACGTCCGGGTCCGTCCTGGCCTGCTCGATGCTCATCTCTGCCTTGTCGTGCATCTTCAGCCAGCCTGGCAGACCGTCGGGGTCGAGGGTGATCAGCGCGCCGATGAACGGCCTGTTGTCACCGACCACGACGCACTGGCTCACCAGCGCGTGGGCCCTGATCCGGTCCTCCAGCGCCGCGGGGGCGACGTTCTTGCCACCCGCCGTCACGATGATCTCCTTCTTGCGGCCCGTGATCGACAGGAACCCGTCGTCGTCGAGCGCACCGAGGTCACCCGTGCGGAACCACTCGCCGTCGAACGTCTCGGCGGTCGCCTCGGCGTTGCCGTGATAGCCGCGGAAGACGTGGACGCCCTTGAGGAGGATCTCGCCGTCCGCGGCGATCTTGACGCCGCAGCCGGGAAGCTGTGTCCCGACGGTCCCGATGCGGTTCGCCGCGGGCCGGTTCACGCTGGTGGGCGCGGTGGTCTCGGTCAGGCCATACCCCTCGAGGATGGTGAGGCCGACACCACGGAAGAAGTGACCGAGCCGTTCGCCCAGCGGTCCGCCGCCGGAGACGGCGAAGCGGATCTCCCCGCCCAGTGCCTCCAGGAGCTTGCCGTAGACGAGCTTGCCGGCCACCATGTGCTGGAGGTTGAGCCACAGGGACGCGCCGCCGGTGTCCTGGGCGCGGGACCACTCGATGGCGGTGGCCGTGGCCCACTGGAAGATCTTCAGCTTGCCGCCGACGGCCGCCTTCTGCTCGGCGGAGTTGTAGACCTTCTCGAAGACACGAGGTACGGCGAGCACGAAGGTGGGCTTGAAGGTGCCGAGTCCGTTCGTGACCGTCTTGACGTCCCCCCAGTGCCCCAGCACGCTGCCGCCCGCGACCGCGAAGACCTCGATGAACCGCGCGAACACGTGCGCCAGGGGCAGGAAGAGAAGGGTGCGCCCTCCCTCGGCGAAGACCTCCGGCACCGCGGCGACGGCGTTCGTGGCCAGCGAGGCGAAGTTACCGTGGGTCAGCTCGGCGCCCTTGGGGCGACCGGTGGTTCCCGAGGTGTAGATGATGGTGGCGACGTCGTCGAGACCGGCCAGCCCACGGCGACGGGTGATCTCCGCGTCGTCGACGTGTGCGCCCGCCGCGGTGAGGTCGGCGATCGCGCCGTCGTCGATCGACAGCACCTCGCGCAGAGTCGGCGCGGAGTCCTGGACCCCGCGGACGACGGCCGCGAGCTCGGCGTTCTCGGCGACCACGATGGTGACGCCGGCGTCGGTGACGATCCACTCGACCTGCTCGGGCGACGAGGTCTCGTAGATCGGGACCGGGACGGCACCCGCGGCCCACGTGGCGAAGTCGAGGAGCGTCCACTCGTAGCGGGTGTGCGACATGATGCCGACGGGGTCGCCGGGTTCGACCCCCTTGGCGACGAGTCCCTTGGCCACGGCCACGACCTGGGCGTCGAACTCGGCGCCGCTGAGGGTCTCCCAGCCGTCGCCGGAGGGACGCTCCACGATCGGGGCGTCCGGGGCGTCCGCGATTCTCTTCGTGAGGACGTCGTTGAGATTCGACGTCGGGGGCAGCTCCACGAGCTGCGGGGTGATGATCTCGTCCATGCTGACTCCAGTGGCAGGGCTCGTCCGTGGCGGTCACGATACCGGGTCGCACGGGCTGCTCGGACACCCCCGGGTCACCACGTCGTGGACGGTACGTGCACGGGGGTCGTGGGTCGGTAGTGTTGTCCCCGGCGCGCACGGGCGTGCCGACCCGTGTCGGTGCGGCGGAACCGCTCGTCCGACGTCCCTGAGATCGAACGTGAGGTCAGACGCATGCACGCCATCGGAGTCGACATCGGCGGAACGAAGATCGCCGTCGGGGTCGTGGACGAGGCCGGTCGCATCCTGGCCAAGGTCCGGCGGGACACCGCCGCCGACGACGTCGCGAGCATGGACCGAGCCATCGCCGACGCCTGCACCGAGCTGGCCAAGGAGCACGAGATCGGGGCCATCGGCCTGGCTGCGGCGGGCTTCGTCAGCCCCGACCGCTCATCGGTGCTCTTCGCACCGAACATCGCCTGGCGCGAGTACCCGCTGGCGCAGAAGGTCGCCGAGCTGATCGACCTCGACGTGCCGGTCGTCGTGGAGAACGACGCGAACGCCGCCGGCTGGGCCGAGTTCCGGTTCGGCGCGGCGCGCGAGGCGACCGACATGCTGCTGCTGACCATCGGCACCGGGCTGGGGGGCGCCGTCGTCGTCGACCGGGAGCTGGTCCGGGGCAAGTGGGGCGTGGCGGCCGAGGTCGGGCACATGCGCGTGGTCCCCGGTGGGCACTACTGCGGGTGCGGTCACGAGGGCTGCTGGGAGCAGTACGCCTCCGGCACCGCGCTGGTGCGCGACGCGCGCCAGGCGGCGACGGCGACCCCGGACCGCGCCCGTCGGCTCGTCGAGCTCGCCGGGGGAGACCCCGACCAGATCGCCGGGCCGCAGATCACGCAGGCCGCCCGCGACGGGGACGAGCTGTCGATCGAGCTGCTCGCCACGCTCGGCCGGTGGGTCGGCGAAGGCTCGGCGTCGGTCGCCGCCCTGCTCGACCCGGAGCTGATCGTCCTCGGTGGTGGGGTCTGCGCGGCGGGAGACCTGCTGCTCGCACCCGTGCGCAAGGCGTACGAGGCTCAGCTCTCGGCGCTCGGGCACCGTCCTGTCGCGCAGATCGAGCTCGCACAGCAGGGCAACGAAGCGGGCATCATCGGTGCAGCCGACCTGGCGCGCCGCTGACGCGGCTCAGACGACTGCTCCGGGGTCGTGGTCGTCCGGGTCCCGGCGGTGGGGCATCCGCCAGACCAGGACGGCGACCGCGGCCACGAACGACCCTCCGCCGGCCGGTCCGAGCCACCCCGGCACCGAGAGGTTCGGGAGCAGGGCGGTCACGACGACACCGACGACCGTCAGCACCGGTATCGCGACGGCCACCGTCCAGGCGAGCGTGAGCAGCGGGGACCGGTGGGCGACGGGCTCCGGGTCGGGCGGCACGAAGTGGTCCTCGGCCTCCTCGAGCGCGTCGACCTGCGGCGTCGTGGGCCAGTCGCGCGGCCCGCTGGGACGCTGCGGGGAGGTGGCCTCCTCGTCGTCCGCGGACGACGTGGAGTCGCGGGAGACCGGTTGCTCCGCCGCCTCCACGGTGAACCCGGACTGCTCGACGTCGTCCAGACGTGCGACGATGTCGGACCAACGGGCGTCGATGACGGCGTCCGGCAGGTCGTCCGGTTCCGCATCCCGGTTCGGTGAGGCCATGGGACCACTCTATTGTCGTGGGCGACGCCGCGAGGAGGACCGTTGTTCTACTGGATCATGAAGCACGTGCTGGTCGGGCCGTGGCTCCGGCTCGCCTTCCGCCCGTGGACCAAGGGCGTGGAGCACGTGCCGGACTCCGGTGGCGCGATCCTCGCGAGCAACCACCTGGCGGTCATCGACTCGTTCGTGCTGCCCATCGTGCTGGAACGCCAGGTGAAGTTCCTCGGCAAGTCTGACTACTTCACGGGACGGGGTCTCAAAGGGCGTCTCGTGGCGGGCTTCATGCGCGGCGTCGGCACGATCCCGGTGGACCGCTCCGGCGGCAAGGCGAGCGAGGCCGCGCTGCGCACCGGGATGCGTGTGCTGGACGAGGGTGACCTGTTCGGCATCTATCCCGAGGGGACGCGGAGCCCGGACGGCCGCCTGTACCGCGGAAAGACCGGTGTGGCGCGGCTCGCGCTGGAGTCCGGTTCGCCGGTCGTCCCCGTGGCCATGGTGGGTACCGACGTCGCGCAGCCGCTGGGCCGTGTGGTGCCGAAGCCGCGGCCGGTCGGGGTCGTGTTCGGTGAGCCGCTGGATTTCAGCCGGTACCGCGGGATGGAGTCCGACCGGTTCGTGCTGCGCGCCGTCGCCGACGAGATCATGTACGCGATCCTGCGCCTCAGCGAGCAGGAGTACGTCGACGTCTACGCGGCCACGGCGAAGGTGCGGCTCGCCCAGGGGCTGCCCGTGGACGCGACCCCAGGGGCGTCCCGCCCCGCCGCCGAGCCGGAGACGTTCGTGACCGACCGGCCCACGGGTGCTCCGGCGCCGGGCAGTCCGGCGGCGAGGCCCGAGGACCTCACCGGCTGAGACGCCGTCACGGCGGTGCGCGGGGGCTCATAGGATGGGGAGCGTTCTTCATCCCCCATCGAGAGGTATCCCCTCATGTCGGTCCGTCGTGTGGCCCTCCTGACCGCCGGTGGTTTCGCACCGTGCCTGTCGTCCGCGGTCGGTGGCCTCATCGAGCGCTACACCGAGCTCGACCCGTCGATCGAGATCATCGCCTACCAGTACGGCTACCACGGCCTGCTCACCGGCACGAAGATCGAGATCGGGCCGGAGGCCCGTCAGCAGGCCGGAGTCCTGCACCGGTTCGGCGGTTCGCCGATCGGCAACTCGCGAGTGAAGCTGACCAACGCGGCGGACTGCGTCAAGCGTGGCCTCGTCTCCGAGGGGCAGGACCCGCTGCACGTGGCCGCGGAGCAGCTCCAGGCCGACGGCGTGGACGTGCTGCACACCATCGGTGGCGACGACACGAACACGACCGCCGCCGACCTCGCCGCGTACCTGGCGGAGAACGAGTACGCCCTGACCGTCGTGGGCCTGCCCAAGACCATCGACAACGACGTGGTGCCGATCAAGCAGTCGCTCGGCGCGTGGACCGCAGCCGAGGAAGCCGCGGGCTTCGCCGCGAACATCATCGGTGAGCACCGGTCGGGTCCGCGCATGCTGATCGTCCACGAGGTCATGGGACGGCACTGCGGCTGGCTCACCGCGGCCGCGGCCGCCGAGTACCGCAAGTGGCTCGACGCGCAGGAGTTCGCGCCGGCCCTGGGCCTCACCCGGGAGCGTTGGGACGTCCACGCGGTGTTCCTGCCCGAGCTGGCCCTCGACATCGACGGCGAGGCCGAGCGCCTCAGGACGATCATGGACGAGCAGGGCAACGTCAACATCTTCCTGTCGGAGGGTGCCGGCATGCACGAGATCGTCGCGCAGCTCGAGGCGGCCGGCGAGGAGGTCCAGCGTGACCCGTTCGGGCACGTCAAGCTCGACACGATCAACCCGGGCCAGTGGTTCGCGAAGCAGTTCGCCGAGAAGCTGGGTGCTGAGAAGGTCATGGTCCAGAAGTCCGGCTACTACTCGCGTGCCGCGGCCGCGAATGCCGAGGACCTGCGCCTCATCAAGTCGATGACGGACCTGGCCGTGGAGTGCGCGCTGCGCGGCGAGGCGGGCGTCATCGGGCACGACGAGGAGGACGGCGACCGGCTCAAGGCCGTCGAGTTCCCCCGCATCGCCGGCGGCAAGGCGTTCGACGTCCACACCGAATGGTTCGGCGAGCTGCTGGCCGGCATCGGTCAGTCCCTGGTCC
The DNA here is from genome assembly GCA_947497265.1 of uncultured Isoptericola sp. GTDB lineage: Bacteria > Actinomycetota > Actinomycetes > Actinomycetales > Cellulomonadaceae > Isoptericola > Isoptericola rhizosphaerae. Next base: position 416,840 of record CANMFP010000002.1, on the reverse strand, counting down.
CGGCGCAGCCGGCCGAGCACTGAGGCGGCCGGGCACCATGAGCACCGCTGTCGACACCGTCGCTCCCGGGACGGACCCGGACGGCCTGGACCGGTTCCGCAGCCTCGAGGCGCGCCAGCAGCCGGCCTGGCCCGACCCGGAGAGGCTCGCCGCGGTCGTGGCGAGGCTGTCTGTCGCGGCTCCGCTCGTGGTGCCCGCCGAGGCGGACACGCTGACGGAACGTCTCGCCGCCGCCGGACGCGGCGAGGCGTTCCTCCTGCAGGGCGGCGACTGCGCCGAGACGTTCGCGGACGCGAACGCCACGCGCATCCGCAACAAGGTCCGCACCATCCTCCAGATGGCCGTGGTGCTGACGCACGGGGCCAGCACGCCCGTGGTCAAGATGGGGCGGCTCGCCGGGCAGTACGCCAAGCCGCGCTCCTCCGACGTGGAGACCCGCGACGGCGTCACCCTGCCGTGCTACCGCGGCGACATGATCAACGGCCACGCCTTCACGCCCGGGTCGCGCATCCCGGACCCTGTCCGCCTCGAGCAGGCGTACCGGATCTCGGCCGCGACGGCGAACGTGGTGCGCGGGTTCACCCAGGGTGGGTACGCGGACCTGCGCCGCGTGCACGAGTGGAACCGTGGGTTCATGCAGAACCCGGCCTTCGCGCGCTACGAGCGCACCGCCACGGAGATCGACCGGGCGATCCGCTTCATGGACGCGTGCGGCGCGGACTTCGACGCGTTGCGCACGGTCGAGTTCTTCGTGAGCCACGAGGCGCTCGTCCTGGACTACGAGCGGGCGCTGACGCGGGTCGACGCCCGCACCGGCAGGCCCTACGGGTCCAGCGCCCACTTCCTGTGGATCGGCGAGCGGACTCGGCAGCTCGACGGCGCGCACGTCGAGTTCCTCTCCCGCGTGGCGAACCCGATCGGCGTCAAGCTCGGTCCGACGACGAGCCCCGACGACGCGATCGCCCTCGCCCGGCGTCTCAACCCCGACAACCGCGAGGGGCGTCTGACGTTCATCACGCGGATGGGTGCCGGCCGGGTCCGTGACGTGCTGCCGGAGGTGGTGGAGAAGGTGACCGCAGCGGGCGTCGCGGTCACCTGGGTCACCGACCCGATGCACGGCAACACGATCACCTCGGAGTCCGGCTACAAGACGCGACGCTTCACCGACGTCCTGGACGAGGTGACCGGGTTCTTCGAGGTGCACCGCGCGCTGGGCACGGTGCCGGGCGGGCTGCACATGGAGCTCACCGGCGACGACGTCACCGAGGTGCTCGGCGGGAGCGAGGAGATCTCCGACGCCGGGCTGGCCGAACGCTACGAGACGCTCGTCGACCCGCGGCTCAACCACCAGCAGTCGTTGGAGACGGCCTTCCAGGTCGCGGAGATGCTCACCAGACGGTGAGCGTCACGGTGCTGCCCACCGGGGCGGTGCCGTCGACGTCCTGGAACCGGACGGTGTCGAGCAGCCCGCCCAGGTAGCGGTTGACGTCCACCTCGAAACCGGCGTCCTCCAGCTCGGCGGTGGCCTTCTTGCTCGACATGCCGACGACGTCGGGCACCTCGGCGTCCGGAGGGCCGGCGGAGAGGGTGAGCGTCACCGTGTCGGTGCGCCGCGCCGTCGTGCCCTGCTCCGGGTCCTGGCTCAGTACCCGACCCTCGTCGACGTCGGTGGACGGCTCCGGGTCGGCGTACTCGACCTCGAGCCCGGCCGCGCCGAGGTCGGACTCCGCCCCCTCCTTGCTGCGGCCCACCACCTGGGGGACGCGGACCGGTGCGGGGCCGACCGAGACGGTGAGCCGGACGGTGGTGTCGTGCGGCTGGTCGGAACCTTCGGGGACCGACACGTCGAGGACCTGGCCGTCAGGCGCGGTGTCGTGGTGCTCCGTGTGGGGCAGGCCGACGTCGAACCCGGCCTGGCGCAGCGCGGTGGCTGCCTCCGACTGCGTGGCGCCGACGAGGTCCTCGGGCACGGCCAGGAGCAGCGTGCCGAGCGACACGGTCAGCGCGACGGTGCCGTCCTTGCGCACGCGTTCGCCGGGGGCAGGGTCGGTGGTGACGACGTCCCCGGCCGGGACGAGGTCGTCATGGGCCTCGCTGGTGCTCGCCCGGAGCCCGTCGGCGGCCAGCGCCCCCAGGGCGTCCTCCTCGGCGACGCCCACCAGGTCTGCCGGCACGACGGTCCACGCGCCGGGGCCGTCGACGAACCACCAGGCGGCGAACGAGCCGCCGGCCAGCAGGAGCACGAGCACCCAGGCCACCAGCGCCCGACGACGGCGGCGTGGAGCGGTGCGGCCCTCGGGCTCCTCCGGCTCGCTCGACAGCGTCCTCGTGGGTGCCGTCACCAGGTGCTCGGTGGCGTGGCCGCGGACCGAGACCTCCGCGAAGAACCCGGTGGGGATCTCGTCGACGCCGTCCTCCGACAGCCCGTCCGGGCTGTGGGCGAGATCGAGGTCGCCCGAGTCGGACCGGGCTGGGAGGGGCGCGACGGTCGGTTCGGCGGCCCGCGCCAGGACGTCGTCGTCGAGCACGGCGCGCAAGCCGACGACGGCGGCGAGAGCCGCCGCGGCGTTGGTCGGACGACGGGCCGCGTCCCGCGCGGTGAACGCCGCGACCAGCTCGTCGATCTCGGCCGGGAGCCAGTCCACGCGGTCGGACGGCGGCGGGAAGTCCTCGTGGACGTGGTGGAAGGCAACCTGGATGGGTGGTTCGCCGGGGTAGGGGAGCGCACCGGTCAGCATCTCGTGCAGCAGCACACCGACGGCGTAGACGTCCGTCGAGGGAGTGCACCCGCCGGACGTGATCACCTCGGGTGCGAGGTAGGCGACCGTGCCGAGGATCGTCCCGGTCGTCGTCGACGTGACCTCCGTGACGGCACGGGCGAGGCCGAAGTCCGCGACCTTCACCGCGCCGTCCTCGCCGATCAGCACGTTCTCCGGCTTCACGTCGCGATGCACGAGTCCCACGCGGTGGGCAGCGTTCAGCGCGGCGAGCACCTGCTCGGCGACGGCCAGGGCACGGTCGACGGTGACCGGGCCCGCCTGCAGCTCGCCGCGGAGGTTGGTGCCCGGCACGTACTCCATGGTCAGGTAGCTGGTGTCGCCGTCGACCCCCTGGTCGAACACGGCGACGACACCGGGGTGGGACAGGCGGGCGGAGGCCCGTGCCTCGCGCCGGAAGCGCGAGACGAAGCTCGCGCCGTCGACCCCTTCGGCGAGGTGGGCGTGCATGACCTTGAGCGCGACCTCGCGCCCCAGGCGGCGGTCCTGTGCCCGGTAGACGGTGGCCATGCCGCCGCGTGCGACGCGCGCGACGATCTCGTACCGCCCGTCGACCAGGCGGCCGAGGAGGGGATCGGTCGTCGTGCTGGCCACGCCAGCGAGTGTATTTGGGTCGACGCCGCTCGGCGCGCAGGCGCGGCGAGGCTACGCTGACGCCGTGAGTGATGCATCGCAGGACCTGCCCCTGGACGACCTCGTCGGCGACTGGCTGACGCTGCCCGACCTCGCGGACGCGCTCGGCGTCGAACCGGGCCGTGCCCGGGGCCTCGTGGCGTCGCGGCACGTCATCGGAGTCAAGCGCGGTGAGCGCAAGACCTTCCAGGTGCCGGCGGCGTTCGTCGTGACCGGCGAGGACGGCGAGCCCGAGGTCCTCGAGACCCTGCGGGGGACCGTCATCCTGCTCTCGGACGCCGGGTTCTCCGACGCCGAGGCGCTGCGCTGGCTGTTCACGCCGGAGGACACCCTCGAGGCGGCCCCGGTCGAGGCGTTGCGAGCCGGACGCCGAGCCCAGGTGCGACGCCTCGCGCAGGCGCTGGCCTGACGGCGGGCCGCCGGCTCAGGCGGCGCGGTCGACGGCGGCGTGCGCCAGACCCGTGAGCACCTCGCGGCCGTGCGGGTCGAGGTCGGCCGCGGCGAGCGCCGACAGCCCGGCCGTCGCCAGCTCGTCGATGAGGTCCTCGACACCGGCCACCGCGCCCGAACCGGCGATCGCGGCCCGCAGGGCCATGACGTCGTCGTCCGTGAGCCGCGGGTCGCCCAGGTGCTTGGTCACCAAGAGGTGGGCGTCGTCGTCGGCGGCGGCCAGCGTGCGGGCGACCAGCACGGTGCGCTTGCCCTCGCGCAGGTCGTCGCCGGCGGGCTTGCCCGTCACCTCGGGGTCGCCGAAGACCCCGAGCAGGTCGTCGCGCAGCTGGAACGCCTCGCCGAGCGGCAGTCCCGCGGCGCTGATCGCCGCGACCTGGTCCGGCGTCGCTCCGGCGAGGACCGCGCCGAGCATGAGGGGCCGCTCGACGGAGTAGCGGGCCGACTTGGCCCGCAGCACGAGCCGGGCGCGCTCCTCGTCGGCCACCGGGTCCAGCCCCCAAGCCTCCGCCTGCACGAGCACGTCCAGGTACTGGCCCACCACGACCTCGCTCGTCATGGCGTCGAGCATGTCGCGGGCGCTCCGGCCGACGTCGGCGGGCAGCGCGTCGAGCGCGGCCCCGGCCTCGCGGTGGCAGGCGACCAGGCAGAGGTCGCCGAGCAGGATCGCGGCGGCGGTACCGAACCGGTCCGCGTCACCCGACCACCGCTGCTCACGGTGGCGGGCCTCGAACACCCGGTGCGCCGTCGGACGTCCACGCCGCGTGTCGGAGGCGTCCATGACGTCGTCGTGGAGCAGCGCGGCGGCCTGGAAGAGCTCGAGCGCAGCACCGATGCGGACGACGGCGTCCCGTGCGGCACCGCTGGAAGCGCCCCCGTGCGCACGGAACGACCAGTAGCAGAAGGCGGCCCGCAGGCGCTTCCCCCCGTCCAGGAGGGTGGAGATCTGGTCCGTCATCACCGTCGTGCCGGGTCCCGTGCCGGCGACCTCGTCGCGCAACCGCGTCAGGTGGCGGTCGAGGGCGTCGTCGACGTCGTGGCGGAGGTTCTCGAGATCGACCAGGGCAGGATCGGCAGGCATGCCGCCCAGCCTATGCGTGCCGCGGGGGAACGGCTCAGGCGTCCTGTGCGAGGACGCTGCCGGAGAGCGAGACCAGGCGTCGCTCCGACTCGTCGAGCACCCCGATGAGGACGGTCTCGACGCGCGGCTTCTTCTTGCCCTTGGTACGCGTGTAGGCGGTCTGGACGGTCAGGGCGGAGACGTCGATCGTCTCGGACTCGTCGAACCCGGCCTCGTCGAGGCGCTCGGCGTACCGGTCGACGACCTCTTGCGTGCTGAGCTCGGTGGAGAGGTTGAGCGAGATCTCCACGAGGTCGTCCCCGGTGGGTGTCGCGGAGCTGGCGAGCACCGTCGAGCCGTCCGGCGCGGCCAGCAGGTCGGTCGGGAAGCCGGGCGCGTACCCGCCGACGGCGGTCGCCGGGTCGAAGGAGGGCAACGACGTGGGTGCGCCCGGGTCCGCAGCCGACGCCGGGCCGGACGGCCCCGGGCCGTCGGACGGCGCCGTGGCGGCAGCGGGTGGGTCGGCCGGTCCCGCGTCGCACCCGGCCACCGTGAGCGCGCAGAGCACCAGGACGGCGCACGCCGAACGGCGCGGGACGCGGTGATGACGGGTCGTGGGCACGGGATCACGGTAGCGGGTGCCCACCCCCAGCCGGCCGCCGTCCCCGACCGTGGTCCGGTGCCCGGCGCGGGAAGCCCGGGCTGCGCTCTCATCGAGGACATGACGACGAGCCTCGACCTCCCCGAACCCTCGACCATCCCGTTGCGTTCGCCCCACGACGTGCTGGCGGCCGTCCCGTACCGGCTCGGCTTCCGGCCGGCCGAGAGCATCGTGATCGCGTGCACGGCCGAGCGCGGACGGCCCGGGCTCGTGGCACGCGTCGGCATCGACGAGCTCCGTGGTGACGGGGCGGCCGAGGGGCTGGCCGCGCTCGCCCGTGCCGTCGCCGGGACGCACCCCACCTACTGCGCCCTCGTGCTCTACACCGCGCGCGGAGCTGCTGCTGCCGACGACGTGGTGCAGGACGTGCGCCGCGCCCTCCAGCCGGTCGTCGACGTCGACGGCTGGGTGGTCGCCCCCGACGGGTACCGGGGGCTCGGGTGCGAGGACCCCACCTGCTGCCCGGAGCCCGGGCACCCGCTCGCTGCCCTGGAGTGCGGCGAGATCGGAGCGGCCTACGTGCTCGCCGGCCATGTCGTGGCCGATTCCGCCGACGCGGCGTACCGGATCCCGCGCGCCCCCGAGGCGACACGCAACCTCGCCGGGCGCGCCGCCCGGCGCAGCGAGGTCGCACGGCAGCGGGCGACGGGTGACGCGGGGACAGGGTGCTGGCGCGACGAGGCGCTCGACGCCTGGAGGAAGGCCCTGCACCGGGTCGAGACCGCAGCCGGCGCAGCCGTGGACGGCGAGCCGGTCGGGCTGGCCCCCGCCCTCGTCGGTCGGGTGGGGGCGGCGCTCGCGGACCGTGTGGTCCGCGACGTCGCCCTGCTGACCCTGGTGCCCGGTGGTGAGGAGGCGGTGCGTGCGACGACGGGTGAGGCCGACCGGGCCACGGTCGACGACGCGACGGCCCGGGTGCTGGGCCGCGTCATCGACCCGGCGGACGCCGTGGTTCCCGACCCCGACGTCGTCGCCCGGGCGCGGGCGGTGCTCGAACAGGTGGACGCCCATGTCCCGCAGCGCCTGCGTGCCCCGGCGCTGACGCTCCTGGCGTTCCTCGCGTGGTGGGCCGGCGACGGCCCGCGAGCCTCGTACCGGGTCGGTGAGGCTCTCGACGCCGACGAGTCGTACCGCCTGGCGCAGCTCCTGCACTGCGTCATCTCCACGGCGCTGCCGCCCGGGTGGGTCCGTGCCGCCTCCTCGAGCGGGTGACCAGGGCGACCAGGGTGTGCAGGTGTGGGGGAGGTGGTGTCCGGTAGCGTGCCACCATGGCGATCGTCGTGGGACATCTGGGAACGCCCGAGGGCAAGGAGGCGCTCGGCACCGCGGTCTCGGAGGCGCAGCAACGCGGGACGGGCCTCCTGGTCGTGACATCCGGCCCGGCAGCGCCGGCCGAGGAGCTCGAGGCGCTCCAGGCGCGGCTGACGAGCGCCGGGGTCGAGAACCGGATCGTGGCGGGCACCGGCGACCTCGCCGAGGACCTCGTCCGTACCGCGACCGAGGACGACGCCGAGCTCATCGTCATCGGGCTGCGGCGACGCAGTCCTGTGGGCAAGCTGATCCTCGGGTCCGGTGCCCAGCGCATCCTTCTCGAGGCGCCCTGCCCCGTCCTCGCCGTCAAGCCCTGACGGGCCCAGCACCCTCGTCGGCGGAGGGAATAGGCGGCCGGTCACCTGGTGTTCAACTGACATCTTCCCTCGTCCGGGCGCGGATTCGCGGCCCGGGACACGGCGTGATCACCGCGGTCACCGCACAGCACCGGGTGTCGCCGGTACAATATAGGTATCCGCTCGAGCCGCGAGGCCCCCGTCCCCGGCTGACACAGCGGTCCACCGTCCCCTCGAATGCCGAAAGGTCGGTTTGTGGCGTCCACTGCGCAGAACCCCCCGCTGCCCCGAGAGTTCGAAAACTCTGCCCTCCAGGAGCTGCTCGCTCACGGGACCGCGAACGGTCGCGTCGATGCGGAGAGCTTCCGCACCGCCTGCGAGACCGCCGCTGTGGGTGACCCCAAGCGTCTGAAGGCGGTCCTGCGCGCGTTCGCGACGGCCGGCGTCGAGATCGGCGTGCCCGCCGCCACGAAGGTGGCCGCTGCGTCGACCAGCAGCGCCGCGACGAAGACCGAGGCGCGCGCCAAGGCCCCCGCGGCGAAGAGCAAGAAGTCCACCGCGACGCGGCCCACCTCCGCCGCGACCGGATCCGCCGGGTCCGCGGCGGAGTCCGACGCCTCCGACGACGCCCCCGCCGCCAAGAAGGCACCCGCGAAGAAGCCGGCCGCCAAGAAGGCGCCGGCGCCGAAGACCAACCGCAAGGCCGCCGCCAAGGCGCACAAGCCGGCGCCTGAGCCGGACGGCGTCCCGGTCGAGGACGACGACGAGCCGGAGCAGACTCCCGAGCGGATCACGGCACTGCCTCGCAACGGTCGCAAGAAGGAGGACGAGCGCGGCGGATTCGTCGTCTCGGACACCGACGACGACGACCAGCCGGCCCAGCAGGTCGTGACCGCCGGCGCCACCGCCGACCCGGTCAAGGACTACCTCAAGCAGATCGGCAAGGTCGCGCTGCTGAACGCCGAGCAGGAGGTCGATCTCGCCAAGCGGATCGAGGCCGGTCTGTTCGCCGAGGAGCGCCTGAACAACGACTACGCCGAGTTCGACCGCACCAAGGCCGGTGCCGAGGAGCGCCGCATGTGGCGCGACCTCAAGTGGATCGCGCACGACGGCCGCCGTGCCAAGAACCACCTGCTCGAGGCCAACCTGCGTCTCGTCGTCTCGCTGGCCAAGCGCTACACGGGCCGCGGCATGCTGTTCCTTGACCTGATCCAGGAGGGCAACCTCGGTCTGATCCGTGCGGTGGAGAAGTTCGACTACACCAAGGGCTACAAGTTCTCGACGTACGCCACGTGGTGGATCCGGCAGGCGATCACCCGCGCGATGGCCGACCAGGCCCGCACCATCCGTATCCCGGTGCACATGGTCGAGGTCATCAACAAGCTGGCCCGGGTCCAGCGTCAGATGCTCCAGGACCTGGGCCGCGAGCCCTTGCCGGAGGAGCTGGCCAAGGAGCTCGACATGACCCCCGAGAAGGTGGTCGAGGTCCAGAAGTACGGCCGCGAGCCCATCTCGCTGCACACCCCGCTCGGCGAGGACGGCGACAGCGAGTTCGGTGACCTCATCGAGGACTCCGAGGCCGTCGTGCCGTCCGACGCGGTGTCGTTCACGCTGCTGCAGGAGCAGCTGCACCAGGTGCTCGACACGCTCTCGGAGCGCGAGGCCGGCGTGGTGTCCATGCGGTTCGGTCTGCAGGACGGCCAGCCGAAGACGCTCGACGAGATCGGCAAGGTCTACGGCGTGACGCGTGAGCGCATTCGGCAGATAGAGTCCAAGACCATGTCGAAGCTGCGGCACCCGTCACGCTCGCAGGTCCTGCGCGACTACCTGGACTGACCGGCTCCTGGGGACGCCCGGGGGAACGACGAAGGCTCCGCACCGGATCGGTGCGGAGCCTTCGTCGTGTCTCGGGTCGTCCCGGCGCCGGTGGGCGCCGTGACGCGGTGTGGTCAGCGGGAGCCGTGCTCGGCGTGCAGGCGGTCGGTCTCGTCCTGGATGTGCTCGGCGACGGACTGGTAGGCGTCGGCGTGGGCGCGTGCGTGGTGCCCGCAGAAGAGCAGCTCTCCGACGGGAAGCACGACTCGCACATAGGCCTGGGCCCCGCAGCGGTCGCAGCGGTCGGCGGCGGTCAGCGGCTGGGTCGTCGATTCGGTCGTTGTGCTCACGACTCCATCAAACCATCTTGTGCCCTCGTTGTTCCCGCGCAGGGGCCGGGTTCGCTCCCGGCGATCAGGGTCTGGATCACACGGGGGAGACGGCGGAGCGCCTGATCCGCCCTGTCGGTGGCCTGGACTACGCTCAAGCGCGTGACAGCCACATCCGAGTCCGGGTACACCGCACGCCACCTGTCCGTCCTCGAAGGGCTCGAGGCGGTCCGCAAGCGTCCGGGCATGTACATCGGGTCGACGGACTCCCGCGGCCTGATGCACTGCCTGTGGGAGATCATCGACAACTCCGTGGACGAGGCGCTCGGCGGCCACGCCACGAAGATCCGCATCGTGCTGCACGCGGACTCCTCGGTGACGGTCGAGGACGACGGCCGTGGCATCCCGGTCGACTCCGAGCCCAAGACGGGGCTCTCGGGCGTCGAGGTGGTCTTCACCAAGCTGCACGCGGGCGGCAAGTTCGGCGGCGGTTCGTACACCGCGTCGGGCGGTCTGCACGGCGTGGGTGCATCCGTCGTCAACGCGCTCTCGGCGCGCCTCGACGTGGAGGTGGACCGGTCGGGCAAGACGTACCGCATGACGTTCCACCGGGGTGAGCCCGGGCTGTTCGACGACCCGGCGACCGGGCCGACGCCGGACGCTCCTTTCGAGCCGTTCGTCGACCACAGCGAGCTGCCCGTCGTCGGCAAGGCACCGCGCCGGGCCACCGGGACGCGCGTGCGGTACTGGGCCGACCGCCAGATCTTCCCGAAGTCTGCCGTCTTCGCCTACGACGAGCTGGTCACCCGTGCTCGTCAGACGACATTCCTCGTCCCGGGTCTGGAGATCCTCGTCCGCGACGAGCGTCGGCTGCCGGGCACGCCGGGGGAGGACGGCCCGCACGAGGAGGTCTTCCAGCACTCCGGCGGAGCCGTGGACTTCGTGGAGTTCCTCGCTCCTGACACACCGGTCACCTCGACCTGGCAGCTCAAGGGCGCAGGGTCGTTCACCGAGACGGTCCCCGTGCTGGACGAGAAGGGCCACATGTCGCCCCAGGAGGTGAAGCGCGACTGCGAGGTGGACGTCGCGCTGCGATGGGGCGCGGGCTACGACACCGAGCTGCGCACCTTCGTCAACATCATCGCCACGCCCAAGGGCGGTTCGCACCGCACGGGGTTCGAGCAAGGGCTGCTCAAGACGGTGCGCAAGCAGATCGAGGCGAACGCGCGCCGGCTGAAGGTCTCGACGCGGGACGGTGCGGAGCGCATCGAGAAGGACGACGTGCTGGCGGGGCTCACCGCGGTGGTGACCGTCCGGCTGGCCGAGCCGCAGTTCGAGGGCCAGACCAAGGAGGTCCTCGGCACGGCACCGGTGCGCCAGATCGTCTCGCGCGTCGTGGAGAACGAGCTCAAGGCGCTCATGACCTCGACGAAGCGCGACGAGAAGGCGCAGTCGTCGCTGCTGATGGAGAAGGTCGTCGCCGAGATGCGGGCGCGGGTCACGGCCCGCAAGCAGAAGGAGATCTCGCGACGCAAGAACGCCCTCGAGTCCTCCTCGCTGCCTGCCAAGCTCGCGGACTGCCGCAGCGACGACGTCGAGCGCTCCGAGCTCTTCATCGTGGAGGGCGACAGCGCGCTCGGGACGGCCAAGCTGGCCCGCTCGAGCGACTTCCAGGCGTTGCTGCCCATCCGCGGCAAGATCCTCAACGTCCAGAAGGCGTCGATCTCCGACATGCTGCGCAACGTCGAGTGCGCGGCGATCATCCAGGTGATCGGGGCGGGCTCGGGGCGTTCCTTCGACCTGGAGGCGGCCCGCTACGGCAAGATCGTGCTCATGACGGACGCCGACGTCGACGGCGCCCACATCCGCACGCTGCTGCTCACCCTCTTCTACCGGTACATGCGGCCCTTGCTGGCCGACGGGCGGGTCTTCGCCGCCGTGCCGCCGCTGCACCGGATCGAGGTGCTCGGATCGGGGCGCCGCAAGAACGAGTACCTGTACACGTACTCCGAGGCGGAGCTCAACGCCACGCTCAAGAAGCTCGACCGGGCCGGCCGTCGCTACAAGGACGACATCCAGCGGTACAAGGGCCTGGGGGAGATGGATGCCGACCAGCTGGCGGAGACGACGATGGACCCTCGTCACCGCACGCTGCGCCGCGTCACGGTGGAGCACGCCGAGGCCGCCGAGCGCGTCTTCGAGCTCCTCATGGGTTCCGACGTCGCACCGCGCAAGGAGTTCATCGTGGCCGGTGCGCACGCCTTGGACCGCTCGCAGATCGACGCCTGAGCGGACCGGTGCGACGGCGCGGCCCGCGCAGGCCGCTCGACCGTCCGGATCGCGGCACGGGTCCGTCCGCACGGCGGCGGCCGGATAGGCTCCCAGGTGTGAAGATCCTGACGCGCAAGACGCCGACCCGCCTGCTCGCCGCGACCGCGGCCGGCGTGCTCTCCGCGGGCCTCCTGGCCGGCTGCTCCGGCGACGACGAGGCGGCTCCGGGTGCGAGCCCGGCCGCGACCGAGGAGATCACCACGTTCTCCTACGAGGGCGCGGACGGCGAGACAGCGCTCGACCTGCTGCTCGCCCAGGACGCCGAGGCCGAGGTGAGCGGCGAGGGCGAGATGGCCTACGTCACGGCCGTCCAGGGGCACGCGGCCGAGGACGGCGAGGAGTTCTGGGCGCTGTACGTCGACGGCGAGATGGCTCAGGTCGGCGCCGGCACGGTCGAGACCGAGGACGGCCAGCAGCTCGAGTGGAAGCTGGAGGAGATCGAGTGAGCAACGCACCGACACCGGACCTGACCCTGCGCGACCTCGGCGAGCGCTGGTGGCGCCCCGCCGTCGCCATCCTCCTCGTTGTCGCAGCGGTCGTGTGGCGGCTCGTCAAGGACGACCTCGGCGCACCGGCGAACCTGGAGCTGTCGACGCTGGCCGCCGTCGCGGCGGCAGGTCTGCTGCGGCACCGGCTCGCGATGCTCGCACCGTTGGTGGTCGTGGCCGTCAGCGACGTGGTCCTGAGCAACTCGGCGATCCTGCTGTTCACCTGGTCGGCGTGGGCCGCCATCGGTGTGGCGGCCTGGTGGACGCGCCGGTCGTCGGGCACCCGTCGAGTGCTCGACGCCGTGATGTTCGGGGCGGGCAGCTCGGTCGGCTTCTACCTCTGGACGAACCTCGGCGTCTGGCTGCAGGGCCGCGGCACGTTCTACCCGGCGGGTCTGGACGGCTTGCTGGCGAGCTACGTGGCGGGTCTGCCGTTCCTGCGCCCGATGCTGCTGGGCAACCTGGTGCTGCTGCCCGTGGCCGCCGGCGTCGTGGCGCTCGTGGAGCGGCTGGAGTCCGCTCGCGCCGTCGCCGGCGCACCGGGTTCCCTCGGCCGAGCGTAGGCCCCGCCACGGCGCAGCCGCCGGGCTGTGACGGCCGCCCGGCACGGCACCGCGAAACGTTGCGCTCCGACTGGCTACCCTGGGGTCATGCCGACCTCCTCCGCTGACGGCGCCGCACGTCCGACGCTCTCCCGCGTGGCAGCCGAGACCGCCGTGTCGATCTCGACGGTCTCGAAGGTGCTCAACGGCCGTGCCGGCGTGTCGCCGGCGACTCGTGAGCGTGTCGAGAGCGCGCTCCAGGCGCACGGGTACAGCCGCCGCAACCAGGTGCAGCCGTCGGCCCAGTTCATCGAGCTCGTCTTCAGCCGCATCGACAGCAGCTGGGCGCTGGAGATGATCATCGGCGCGGAGCGGGTGGCCCGCGAGGTCGGCATGAGCGTCCTGCTCACGGAGACCGGCGACCGGCACTCACCCGGGCCGGAGTGGGTGTCGGGCGTGCTGGCGCGCCAGCCGGCGGGGGTGATCCTCATGTTCTCCGACCTGTCCCGGGAGGACCGTCGGATGCTGGGCACGCGAGACATCCCGTTCGTCGTCATCGACCCGGCGGGCGACCCGGCGGCCGACGTGGCGTCGGTCGGCACCGCGAACTGGTCGGGCGGGTTCATGGCCACCCGCCACCTCGTCGAGCTCGGGCACACCGACATCGCGATCATCACGGGTCCTGACGACATGTTGTGCTCGACCGCGCGGCTGTCCGGCTTCCGGGCCGCGATGGACGCGGCAGGGCTGAGCGTCCCTGACGGGTTCGTCGTCTCTGGCGACTTCCATCACGAGGACGGCCTGGAGCGGGGGCGTGAGCTGCTCGGCGGGGAGCGGCGTCCCACGGCGATCTTCGCGGGGAGCGACCTGCAGGCGTTCGGCGTCTACGAGGCGGCCCGGGAGCGGGGTGTCGCGATCCCGGAGGAGCTGTCCGTGGTCGGGTTCGACGACATCCGGCCCGCCGCGTGGGCGGGCCCGCCGCTGACCACGGTGCGGGCACAGCTCACGGAGATGGCGCACGCGGCCACGCGTCTCGTGCTGCGGATGCGCCGGGAGACCACGCCCGAGCGGATCGAGCTGGCGACGCGCCTGATCGTGCGGTCGAGCACCGCCGGTCCGCCGGCGCAGCAGGTCCCGTCGTAGAAACATTTCGCCTCCGTCGCTGAAACCTTGACGACATCTATCGATCCTCGCTACGTTGCCGAGGTCGTCGACGAAGGGTGGATGCGATGCGGGCAGAACCGATCGGTGCGCCGTGCACCTTCCACGGCGAAGGGCCGTTCTGGGACGACGTCCGCAGGAGCCTGCTCGTGGTCGACATGCTCGCGGGCGACGTCGTCCGGCTCGACGGGACGGGCGCCCCCGTCCGCTCCCACGTCGGGGACGTGGCGGCCGTCGTCCGGGCACGTGCGGAGGGCGGATACGTCCTCGCGCTCGAGCGTGGGTTCGCGCTCGCCGACGAGGACCTGTCGGTGACGGACCAGATCACCGTGCTCGGCGATGCGTCGGCGCGCATGAACGACGGCGGCTGCGACCCCCAGGGGCGGTTCTACTGCGGCACCATGGCGTACGACGTGGCTCCCGGTGCGGGGAGCCTGTACCGCCTGGACACCGACCGGACGGTGACCACCGTCCTGGACGGCGTGACGATCTCGAACGGGCTGCAGTGGAGCGTTGACGGCTCCCTGGCGTACTACAACGACACACCGACCGGTCGGGTCGACGTGTTCGACGTCGACCCCGGCACGGGCGCGTTCTCCGGCCGCCGCCCGTTCGCCGTCGTGCCGGACGACGCCGGGAAGCCGGACGGCATGGCCGTCGACGCCGAGGGCGGCATCTGGATCGCCCTGTGGGAGGGCGGGCGGGTGCACCGGTACGACGCGGACGGCGCGCTCACCGAGGTCGTCGAGCTCCCCGTGAGCCGGACGACGGCGTGCACCTTCGGTGGGCCGGACGGCCGGACGCTGTTCGTCACCTCGTCCCGGCTCGGTGTCACCGAGGCCGCGGAACCGCTGGCCGGCGCCGTCTTCTCGATCGACGCCGGCGTGGCGGGAGCGGTGCAGCACGCGTACGCCGGCTGAGCGCCGGCCTCCGGTCAGGGGATCTGCAGGACGCCGTCGACGCGCCGCGGCACGCCCCACGGGTTCGCCTCCTGCAACGGCGGCGGCAGCAGGTCGTCGGGCACCGACTGGTAGCTCACCGGCCGCAGGAACCGCTCGACGGCGGCCGTCCCGACCGACGTCGTCGACGCGGCCGTGGTCGCCGGGTAGGGGCCGCCGTGCTCCATCGCGTGGGTCACCGACACCCCGGTGGGCCAGCCGTTCCACAGCACGCGCCCCGCTCGGTCGGCGAGGACGTCCAGCAGCGGGCCGACGACACCCGCCTCCGCCTCGGTGCCCTGGACCGTGGCGGTGAGCTGGCCCTCGATCGTGGCCGCGGCCTCGAGGAGCTGTGCCGGGTCGTCGTAGGAGACGATGAGGGCGGCCGGGCCGAAGCACTCGACCTCGAGCTGTTCGCGGGCCCGGGCGTGCTGGTCGTAGGTGGTGGTGAAGAGCGTCAGCGAGGGCTCCTCCGCCACCTCGGCGCTGCCCGCGAGCACCGTGACCTCGGGTCGTGCGGCGAGCTCACCCACCGCCGTGGCGAACCCCTCCCGGATGCGGTCGTTCAGCATGGGGGCGCCCGGCAGCCCGGCGGCGCCCTCGGCGAGGCGGTCCACCAGTCCGGAACCGGACGGGACGAAGACGAGTCCCGGCTTGGTGCAGAACTGGCCCACACCGAGCGTCACGGACCCGAGGAACCCTTCGGCGACGTCCTGCGACCGCTCGGCGGCGGCGCCGGGTGTCACGAAGACCGGGTTCACGCTGCCGAGCTCTCCGAAGAACGGGATGGGCTCGGGTCGGGCGGCCGCGAGGTCGAACAGGGCCCGGCCGCCGGCCAGCGACCCGGTGAAGGCGCCGGCCTTGATCCGCGGGTCGGTGACGAGCAGCCGCCCGTTGTCGGTGCCGACGACGAGCGCGAAGGTCCCGTCGGGGGCGCCCACCTCGTGCAGGGCGTTCGTCACGACCTGTGCCGTGCGCTGCGAGAGGCGCAGGTGTCCCGGGTGCGCCTTGACGACGACGGGGCACCCGGCGGCCAGCGCCGAGGCGGTGTCACCGCCCGCCACGGAGAACGCGAACGGGAAGTTGCTGGCGGCCCAGACCGCGACCGGGCCGAGCGGGCGCTGCATGCGCCGCAGGTCGGGCCGGGGGCCCATGCCCCACTCGGGGTCGGCGTGGTCGACGCGCACGCCGAGGTAGGACCCCTCGCGCAGGACGTCGGCGAAGAGACCGAGCTGGAACGTCGTGCGCACCAGCTCGCCCCGCAGCCGCGGCTCGGGGAGCCGGGTCTCGTCCTGGGCGATCTCGACGAGCTCGTCAGCCGCGTCGGCGAGCGCGGCGGCGACGGCCTCGAGCCACCCGGCCCGGTCTCCGGGGGTCGCGGCGGCGACGGGCGCCGCTGCTGCCGCGGCGGCGGACACGACCTGCTCGTAGTCGGCGTCCGACGTGGGTGCGGGTGCGTTCGGTTGGTTCATCGCGACTCCTCGGCGTGCAGGCGGCGTCCTACCACGACGACGCTGTTGGTCAGGGTTCCGATCCCGTCGATCTCGATCCGGACGACGTCGCCCGCAGCGAGGGTGAAGTCGGCGCCGGGGACGATGCCGGTGCCGGTGAGCAGGACGGCGCCGGCCGGGAGGTCCAGGGCAAGCACGAGCCACTCCGCGAGGTCGTCGAGATCACGGGCGAGCTCGCTCGTCGACGTGGTCCCGGAGAACGCCGTGCCGCCGTCGCGCTCGATGGTGACCCGGACGGGCCAGGGGCCGGCCGGAGCGGTCCAGACGGGGACGATCTCGGCCCCGAGCGCGCACGAGCGGCTGTAGACCTTGGCCTGGGGGAGGTACAGCGGGTTGTCGCCCTCGATCGAGCGGCTGCTCATGTCGTTGCCGACCATGTACCCGAACACGGCCCCGGACCGGTTCACGACCAGCCCCAGCTCCGGTTCCGGCACGTCCCAGCCGGAGTCCGCGCGGATGCCGACGTCGTCGCCGTCGGTCACCACGCGTGCGGCCGTCGACTTGAAGAACAGCTCGGGTCGCTCCGCGGTGTACACGCGGTCGTAGATCGAGGGGTCGGTCGACTCCTCGGTGCGCCCGTCCCGGCTGCGTCGGTAGGTGACCCCGGCAGCCCAGACCTCCTGCTCGTCGACCGGTGGCAGCAGGTCGCCACCGGCGTCGACCGCAGGGCCGTCGGCGAGGGCCGCGTCCACCACGTGCCGGGCCTCGTCGAGCGGCAGGCCGAGCAGCGCGGCGAGCGAGGTGCCCAGACCGCGCAGCCCGCCGTCGTCGGCCCGGACGGCCCATCGTGGCCGGTCGGCCCCCGCGACCCGGACGATGGCTCCTGGCGTCCCGGCGTCCTGCGCCGGGGGAGCGTCAGTGGGACTCACGTGCTACCTCCGCACCGCTCGAGCCGACGAGGAAGTCGAGGTCCGCGCCGGTGTCTGCCTGCTGCACGTGGTCCACGTACAGCCTTTCCCAGCCGCGGTCGGGCGCGGCGAACCCGTCGGCCGTGGCCGCCGGGACACGACGTGAGCGGAGCTCGTCGTCGGGGACGAGGAGCTCGAGCCGGCGCGCCGGCACGTCGAGGAGGATCTCGTCACCGTCCTGGACGAGTGCGAGGTTGCCGCCGGCCGCCGCCTCCGGGGCGACGTGCAGCACGACGGTGCCGTACGCGGTGCCGCTCATCCGCCCGTCGCAGATGCGCACCATGTCGCGCACGCCCTGGGCGAGGATCTTCGGCGGCAGCGGCAGGTTGGCCACCTCGGGCATGCCCGGGTAGCCCTTCGGTCCGCAGCCGCGCAGCACCAGGACGGACGTCGGGTCGACGTCGAGGTCGGGGTCGTCGATGCGCGCGTGGAAGTCCTCGATCGAGTCGAAGACGACGGCGCGGCCCTGGTGCACCAGGAGGTCCGGGGTGGCTGCGGCCGGCTTGATGATGGCGCCGTCCGTGGCCAGGTTGCCGCGCAGGACGGCGATGCCGGCGTCGGGTGCGAGGGGCTCGGAGCGCGGAGCGATGACGTCGGCGTCCCACACGTCGTTGCTGCCGAGGTAGCCGGCGAGCGGGCGGCCGGTCACGGTGATCGGCTCGTCGTCGAGCAGGTCGGCCACCTGGTCCAGGACCGCGAGCAGACCACCGGCGCGGAACAGGTCCTCCATGAGGTGGGTGCCCGCGGGCTGCAGGTTCACCAGGAGCGGCACGTCGGCGCCGACGCGGTCGAAGTCGTCGAGCGTGAGGCCGATGCCGAGCCGTCCGGCGATCGCCAGGAGGTGCACGACGGCGTTGGTCGAGCCGCCGACGGCGGCGAGGGCCACGATCGCGTTGAGGAACGAGCCGCGCGTGATGACCTGGCTGATCGTGCGTCCCGCCGACACCTGCTCGACGGCGAGCCGGCCGGAGGCGTGCGCCGACTCCAGCAGGCGGCTGTCCGCGGCGGGGGTGCCGGCCAGCCCGGGGATCGTCATGCCGAGCGCCTCGGCCATGACAGCCATGGTGGAGGCCGTCCCCATCGTGTTGCAGTGCCCGCGGCTGCGGATCATCGAGGACTCGGAGCGCAGGAACGTCTCCTGGTCGAGGCGACCCGCCCGGACCTCCTCGCTCAGCTTCCACACGCCGGTCCCGCACCCGAGCAGCTCGCCGCGGAAGGTGCCGTTGAGCATCGGTCCGCCCGGGACGACGACGGCGGGAAGGTCCACCGAGGCCGCGGCCATGAGCAGCGCGGGGATGGTCTTGTCGCACCCGCCGAGCAGCACCAGGCCGTCGACGGGGTTGGCGCGGAACATCTCCTCCATGGCCATGGCGGCTATGTTGCGCCAGAGCATGGCCGTGGGCCGGACGAGGGTCTCACCGAGCGACATGACGGGAAGGTTCAGCGGGATCCCGCCGGCCTCGTAGACGCCGTTCTTCACCGACTGCGCGACCTCGTCGAGGTGCGCGTTGCAGGGCGTGAGGTCCGATGCGGTGTTGGCGACGGCGATCTGCGGCCGACCGTCGAAGGCGGCGGAGGGGACGCCGCGGCGCATCCATGCGCGGTGCAGGTAGGCGTTGCGGTCGTCGCCCCCGTACCACTCGCTGCTGCGAAGCGTGGTCAATTTCTCGGACTCCCTTGTCGACGAAACGTTTCTGCGCCGTTGGCGAACGTTTTCCCGCGTCAGCGTAGGAATCGCGGCGGGGAGTGTCAAGGGTTGCCGGGGCGCGCGCCGGATGCCTAGCCTGACGTGCGCCGAAAGGTTGAGCGAAAAGGTTTCGCTCAGACCGCCCGACCTCAGGCATCGTCGCCCGAAGGGAAGCCTCATGACCATCTACCACGTCGCCACCACCGGATCGGACGAAGCGGCGGGGAGCGAGACCGCTCCGCTGCGCACGATCAACCGCGCCGCAGCCTTGGCCGGACCGGGCGACACCGTCCGCGTGCACGCCGGTGAGTACCGTGAATGGGTCAAGCCCGCTCGTGGCGGCCTCAGCGACGCCCGTCGCATCACCTACGAGGCCGCCCCGGGCGAACATGTGGTGATCAAGGGGTCGGAGCCGGTGACGAGCTGGACCCAGGAGCACGGCACCGTCTGGCGGGCCGAGGTGCCGAACGCCGTGTTCGGCGACTTCAATCCGTTCGCCGAGGTCATGGAGGGCGACTGGCTGGTGCCGCCGGCCGGAGGCGGCACCACGCACCTCGGGGACGTGTACCTCGACGGGCGCAGCTTCTACGAGGTGCAGGATCGCGCCGCGGTCGCGGACCCGCCCCGGCGCACCGAGAACATCGACGGCTGGACGGGGACGGCCCAGGTCATCGACGACCCCGAGCAGACGCGCTACGTCTGGTACGCCGAGGTCGGCCCGGACGTGACCACCGTGTGGGCCAACTTCCAGGGCGCCGACCCCCACGCCCACCTCGTGGAGGTCAACGTGCGCCGGTCGGTGTTCTACCCGACCGACCATCACCTCGACTACATCACCGTGCGTGGGTTCGAGCTCGCTCAGGCGGCGACGCCGTGGGCGCCGCCGACGGCCGACCAGCCGGGTCTGGTCGGTCCCGGCTGGGCCAAGGGCTGGATCATCGAGGACAACGTCATCCACGATGCGAAGTGCTCGGCGATCTCGCTCGGCAAGGAGGCCTCGACCGGTCACAACTTCTCGTTCCACCGTGGCGACAAGCCCGGCTACCAGTACCAGCTCGAGTCCGTGTTCTCCGCCCGGCAGATCGGGTGGGACCGCGAGCACGTCGGCTCCCACCTGGTGCGCCGCAACACGATCTTCGACTGCGGGCAGAACGGCGTCGTCGGGCACCTCGGTGCGGTGTTCTCGCGGATCGAGGACAACCACATCCACCACATCGGGACCAAGCGGGAGTTCTACGGGTACGAGATCGGCGGCATCAAGCTGCATGCCGCGATCGACGTGCAGATCGTGCACAACCGCATCCACGACTGCACCCTGGGCACCTGGCTCGACTGGCAGACCCAGGGGACGCGCGTGTCCCGCAACGTCTTCTACGCGAACACCCGTGACCTGTTCGTCGAGGTCAGTCACGGTCCGTACGTGGTGGACAACAACGTCCTCGCCTCGGAGGTCGCGCTGGAGGTCTTCAGCCAGGGCGGCGCGATCGTGAACAACCTCGTCGCCGGCGCCGTGCGGCTGGAGGCGGTGCTCGACCGTGCCACGCCGTACCACCGCCCGCACAGCACCCAGGTGGCCGGGTTCGCCATCATCGACGGGGGAGACGACCGCTACATCGGCAACGTGTTCCTCGGTGGAGACCTGGGTGCGGCGTACCGTCCCGGGAGCGACGGCTACGGCGTGAGCTCCTACGGCACGGCGGGGTACGACGGCTGCCCGCCCGACTTCGAGGGGTACCTGGTCGCGGTCAACGAGACCGTGGGGGACCACTCGCGGTTCCTCGGCGTGCGCCAGGCCGCGTACATCCAGCACAACGTCTATGCCAACGGTGCCCGCTCCTACGAGGCCGAGCGGGACGCCGTCGTGCTCGACGCCCCGGTGCGGTTCGCCGTCGTCGACGAGGGTGACGAGGTCTACCTCGAGACGGACCTCCCCGAGCTGGTGACCACCGGGTGGAGCGGTCCTGTGACGGGCGGCGACCTGCCGCGTGCGAGGGTCGCCGACGCGGACTTCGAGGAGCCCGACGGTTCGCCGGTGGTCATCGGCACCGACCTCCTCGGCGCCCCGCGGGAGGCTGGGCAGACCTACCCGGCCGGTCCGCTGGCGACGCTGCCCGCCGGAGCCGGTCGGACCCGCGTCTGGTGATCCGGTAGTCCTCGACGTATCTTCGAACCGGACGCCCCCCGGCACAGGCCGGGGGGCGTCCGCCATCTCTTGACACGCCTGTGACGTGCCCTCATTCTGTGCGTAGCGGGATTACGACGTTGTAACCAGCTTTCCTCCCCGTCGTGGATCCCTCTGGCGGGGCACGGCACTGCTGCCGGTCCTCGTGTCCGACGGAATCGAGCTGCTAACGAGAGGCAAGTCGATGGTGATGGAATCTCACGCGAGGGCCGCTGCCCTGCCGAACCGGCGAGGGCGAAGAGCGCTCGCGATCGTGGCCGCGGCCGGCATGGGGGCGTCCGCGATGATGGCCGCCCAGCCCGCCGCGGCGGACGCCGTGAGCGAGGACCCCTGGGTCAGCGAGGTGCCGGACAACCCGATCTCGGACGTCTACCAGTTCACGGTGCCCTCGGAGGCCGTGGCCGAGGCGACCGGCATCGAGGACGGTCTCGTCGCCGTGCAAGGAAACTTCGGCCCCGGCAAGGCATGGACCGATCTCAACATGGGGGCCAGCGGGTCGGACCTCACCGCGACGCACGGACCTCTCGAGCCCGGCCTGTACTACTACCAGTACGCCGTGCGTCCCGCGGCCGACCAGGACGCGGTCGCGTTCCGCAACCCCGACGCCCCGCAGGAGGTGACGTCGCAGCCCACGTACAGCACGCTGTTCGTCCCCGGTCCGGGGGCGGAGTGGCTCGCCGACGTGGACGACGGCGGTGAGCTCGCACCGCTCGACGGCAAGGGGCCGAAGCGCGACGGCGAGGCGCTCGTGTGGACGCCGCCCGGCTACGACGAGGACCGTGCGGAGCCCTACCCGGTGCTGTACCTGGTGCAGGACGAAGGGCAGAGCCACCGCGAGTGGGCGGAGCTCGGCCGCCTGGGCCAGATCATGGACAACCTGACGCTCGACGGCGATGCCGAGCCGATGGTCGTCGTCATGGGAGACGGTGACGCCGTCGGGCATCACGGCGTGCCCCGGGACCTCTTCCGCACGGCCGAGCGTGAGCTCAACGTGTCGAAGGACGGCTCGGAGCGCGCGATCGCCGGGATCGGCCGCGGCGCGGAGCAGGCGCTGCAGGCGCTCGTCCACAAGCCGCGCGACTTCGCCTACGTGGGCTCGTTCTCGGGCGGCCTGGACAAGCGGCTGCACCGCGGCAAGGTCAAGCAGATCAACAGGTCGACCGAGATGATCCGTCTCTACGCGGGCAACGTCACCGACCCCGGGTACGACGACACGGTGGCGCTGGCCGAGACCCTGACCGGCGCGGGCGTCGACTTCCAGTCCGACGGGTCCGATCCCGAGACCGGTGGCACGTGGGACACGTACCAGAAGAACCTGCACGACTTCGCGCAGCGGCTCTTCCAGGACGTCGAGGACGAGGGCCCGAGCGAGGGCCACCTGCCGTTCGTCGAGCACGAGCTGCCGGTCCCGGGGACGACCCCGACGCCGTGGATCGACGACAACGGCGTCGTCACCTTCGAGATGGGCCCCGAGTTCGCCGACGCGAACAACGTCACCGTCTGGGGCAACTTCGGGCCGTCCGGCAGCTGGCCGCGTACCCCCATGGTGCAGCAGGACGACGGGTCGTGGCGCCTGTCGCTCGCCGTCGACGGCGGCTCCTACTACTACAAGTTCGTCGTCGACGGCGTCGACCACAAGGACGAGGCGAACCCCACGAGCGTGTTCTCCGAGCCGACGTGGAGCACCTTCGCCGTCGGGGGCGACAACCTGCGTGGTCGGTACACGGCCGAGGTGCCGGCCGAGGCGCGCGGTGAGGTCAGCGTGATGAGCTACGCCAGCACCGCCGGCGGCGGGCAGGAGCGCTCCGCGTACGTGTGGACGCCGCCGGACTACGACCCGGACCGCGCCGAGGCCTACCCGGTGTTCTACCTGCAGCACGGCGGCGGGCAGACCTGGACCGACTGGCTCGAGGTGGGCTACATCGACCGGATCCTCGACAACCACTACCTCCAGGGCACCATCGTGCCGATGGTGGTCGTCATGGCCGACGGGAACGGCGTGGACTTCCCCACGGAGATGACCACGCGCATCGCGCCCGCCGCCGAGGAGCAGTACCACGTCAGCTCCGAGAGCGACCAGCGGGCGCTCGCGGGCCTGTCCATGGGCTCGGGCCACACGCTCAGCACCCTGTGGGCGCACCCCGGCGAGTTCGGCTACATCGGCGCCATGTCGGCGTTCGGTGGCCCGCCGGCCGACGCGGACGTCGAGGCCATCAACGAGGGCACCCGGCTGCTGCGGGTGTACTCGGGCGACGTCCAGGACTTCACCTACGGCGCGACCCTGCAGCTGGTGTCCGCCATGGAGGGCCGCGGCGTGAACCATGAGTTCGCGCCGATCATCCCGGGGCCGCACAGCTGGGACGTCTGGCAGAAGTCGGTCATCGACTTCCTGCCGCGACTGTTCACGGTCAGCGGCGACTGAGCGCAACGGGCTCGCACGCGCGGTGCGGTCGGAGGGTTCGTCCCACCGGCCGCACCGCGCGTGGGCCGGAGCGTCAGTCGGGGGCCGAGAACCCGGTCGACTCCCGCTGCACGATCCGGAACTCGGGCTTGACCGTCTGCGGTGGCGCGGTGCTCCGGCTCGGACCGATGCGGTCGAGCAGGAGGGCGACGGCCTGGTCCGCGATCTGCTCCCGCCCCGCGTCGACCGTCGTCATCGACGGCGTGGAGTACTGCGACTCCTCGATGTTGTCGAAGCCGATCACGGCGACGTCCTGCGGTATCGACACACCGGACGCGCTGAGCGTGCGGATGGCCCCGAGGCCGAGCGTGTCGTTCAGGGCGAAGACGGCGTCGAAGGCGATGCGCTCGTCGAGCAGCGCCCTGGTCGCGGCCGCGCCGGCCGCCCGGCTCCAGTGCTCGGCGGGCCGGACCAGTCGCGGGTCGACCGACAGGCCGGCGTTCTCCAGCGCCTGGCGGTACCCGCGGGTGCGCAGGGTCGCGGAGCTGAGGTCCCCGGCGCGTTCGGCGTCGGGATCTGCCCCGACGACGGCGATACGGCGGCGGCCGATGCCGATGAGGTGCTCCACCGCCGCGCGCGCCGAGCTGACGTTGTGCATCGTGACATGGTCCGTCGGCCCGTCGAAGATCCGCTCGCCGAGCAGCACCACGGGGATGTTCGTGTCGAGCGTGCTCGCGTCCGACTGACCGAGGCTGATCGGGTTGAACAGCAGCCCGTCGATGAAGTGCGGCCTGGACGTGCCCGCGATGGCGAGGAGCTCCGCCTCGCGGTCGCCGCCCGTCTGCTCCACCAGGACGCTGACGCCGCGCTGCGCCGCGGAGCGGATCACCGCGTCGGCCAGCTCCGCGAAGTAGTTCTCGCGCAGCGCCGGCACGGCCAGACCGATGACTCCGGTACGGCCGGAGCGGAGCCCGCGCGCCGAGAGGTTCGGCCGGTACCCGACGTCGTCGATCGCCTGGAGCACCCGCTCGCGCGTCGAGGGGCGCACGTGCGGGTGGTCGTGCAGCACGTTCGAGACCGTCTTGAGCGAGACGCCTGCGGCGCTCGCGACGTCACGGATCGTCGAACCCACGGCTGGCCTCCCTCTTCGGTCTGCGTACTCTAGCGTCACAGGCGTCACCCGGAATGATCCGCGCGCACGGGAGTTGTACTGGCCGTGACTTCTCCTGACACCCGCCTCGAGATCGAGGTCTGGTCCGACGTCCTGTGCCCCTGGTGCTACATCGGCGACGCGCGGCTCGAGGCCGCGATCAAGGACTCGCCGCACGCCGACCGCATCGACGTGCGGATCCGCACCTTCCAGCTCGACCCCGACTTCCCGGCGACGCCGACGCCCGTCGTCGACTATCTCTCGGCCAAGAAGGGGTTGCCCGTCGAGCAGGCCGAGCAGATGGAGGCGCAGGTCGCCGAGCTCGCGCGGGCCGAGGGGCTCGCCTACGCACCGAACCACCCCGTCCAGAACACCCTGGACCTGCTGCGTCTGGTACACCTCGGCAACGAGCACGGGGTCGGCTGGCAGTACATGACGGCGATGCAGGCCGCGCTCTTCGGTGGTGAGGACGGGGCGTTCGCCCATGACACCCTGGTCCGGCTCGGCACCGGGATCGGCATCCCCGAGTCCGAGATCCGCGACGTCCTCGCCACCGACCGGTACGCCGACGCGGTGCGTGCCGAGCACGAGGAGGCGATCGCGCTGGGCGCTCGCGGCGTGCCCTTCACCGTGCTCGGACGCCGGATCGGCATCCCCGGGGCCGTGCCGACCGAGGCCTACGGTCAGGCGATCGTCCAGGCATGGGAGCACGTCGATGCCTGAGTCCGACGTGCAGCCGCTGGCGTTCGTCGGGGCCGACGACGCCGTGGCGTGCGACCCGGTGACCGGCGTCTGCGAGATCCCGTCTTCCGGTCAGCCCGCGCCTGAGGACGACGACGGCGCTCGCTGACGGTCTGTGCACCAAGCCGGCGTTGATGGCGCTGGGGTATCGCCGCGGGGAAGGGCTCCGGCCAAGAGGAGGCCCGCCGTTGTCGTTCAGTCCGACCAGTACAACGCGTCGCTGATCGCGACGGTTGTCGTACTCCCCATGACATCGAACACGGCGTTGGCGCGCCATCCTGGCAACGTATTCGTGCCGGCAGCCGCCGCGGGGCTGCCGAAGGACTCCGTGGTGAATGTCTCGCAGCCGACGACGGTCGACCGGAGCGTTGTCGACCCGACGGGTGCGGTGCTTCCTGACAACCTACTCCGTGCCGTCGATACCGGGCTGCGTCGCGTCGTGGATCTGTAGGCGCTGATTCGGTCAGTCGTCGCGCGACGGCCGGGACGAGCGGAGCCGCTTCGTCGTGGAGCGCTGCTTCTTGGTGGTCAGTCGCCGCTCCTGGGACCCGCGGGTGCGCCGGGTGGCGCGACGCTGCGGGCCAGGAGGGGCGACGGCGTCGGCGACGAGCGCTGCCAGGCGGTGCGCGGCTGCTTCTCTGTTGCGCCGTTGCTCGCGGTGCTCGGACGCCGCTACCGTGAGGACGCCGTCGACCAGACGATGACCCGTCCGCGCGACGAGCCGCTCGCGCTGGACGTCGCTCAGCACCGCCGAGCGGCTGACGTCCCAGGACAGCTCGACGCGGGAGTCGGTCGTGTTCACGCCCTGCCCGCCGGGACCGGAGGACCGCGAGAACCGCTCGGTCAGCTCGCCCCGGGGGATGGTCAGGGCAGGGCTGACGACGATTCCGTCACGAGTCGGCGGGGGCATGGCTCCATGGTGCCTCGGACGTCGCCCGCCGTCACGACGTTTCGCGGGTCCGTCCTGCCGGTCAGCCTGCCGTCGCTGCGCGGTCGACCAACGCGTCCGCCACGTCGTCGGGTGCGAGCTCCGGCAGCCAGTGCTCCGCATCGAGCTCGACGAACCGGTACGGCGCGCGGACGTACTGCTCGGTGTCCTCGGCGGTGCGACGACCCAGCGCGGCATCGCGGTTGCCCCACACGTACGTGGTGGGAACACGGGACCTGCCGACGGGCCTGCCGCCCAGGGGCAGCGCGCGGTACCAGTTCAGTGCGGCCCGTAGGGCGCACTCCTGGCGCATGTGCTCGGCGTAGCGGGCGGCGGCGGGCGCGGGCAGCCCGGACCGTTCGAGCAACGACGCCAACGACGGCGCGAGCAGTGCCTCGGGCAGGGCGGGGCGACCCTGTCGACTATCTCGACCCCGCGAGCATCGCCGAGATCGAGGAAGCCGTGTCGCGCTACCTCGGGCTCGTGCCTGGAGAAGACGGCTGATCGGCAGCTTCCAGGCAGCTCGTCATTCCTGGATCGTGGAGCCGAGCTCGCCCAGCGCGACGGCCCGGGCCTCGCGGCCGCGGGCTGATGCGCCGTCGGGGGCGCTTCGGTGGATCCGGTGCAGGTCACGGCGTCAGACTGGGGGGAGATGGGTAGCGCAGGAACCGTGCGATCGGTAGCGTGGAACGACTAGTAGAAGGATCTTCTACTTTGTGGGACGCTGGACTCATGCGAGTGATCAGCATCACGGAGCTCAACCAGCAGACCTCCCGGGTGCTCCGTGAGGTGCAGGAGGGTGAGCAGCTGGAGATCTCGATGCACGGGCGTGTGGTGGCACGCCTCGTGCCCGCCACGGATCAGGCGACGTGGCTGGAGCGCAAGAAGGCCGAAGGTCGGATCACGCCGCCGTCGGCACCTGATACGCCGCTTCCTGACCTCGTCGCGGCCAGGTCTGGGCTCTCGCTGGACCAGCTCATCGACGAGTCGAAGGGCGACCACTGACGTGGTGGCGTACATCGACTCGTCGATCGCGCTCCGCATGATCCTGGATGACCCGGGCAGCGCGGCCGTGCGCGCCTGGTGGACGGCCGCGCGGAACGCGGGTGAGGAGATCTACTCGTCCAAGCTCCTGCAGGTGGAGATGTCTCGCGTCCTCCAGCGCGAACGGTTCTCGCTGGCACTGAGCGTGCCGGTGCTGTCGGCGCTGTGGTTGATCGACATCGACGACGACGTCGTGCGCGCCGCCTCGACGATCAGCACCAGGCAGCATCTTCGCTCGCTGGACGCCATTCATCTGGGGACGGCCACGTTGCTCGCCTCCGACGGCATCACCGTGGTGACGCACGACCTCCGCATGAAGGAGGTCGCCGTCGGCCTGGGGCTGACCGTCGTCGATCCCGCCGAGTAGCAGAGCGTCGACGCTCGACCCACCCACGTCCTGCAGCCACCTCGCGGACCCCGCCGACTACTCCTGGATCGTCGAGCCGAGCTCGCCCAGCGCGGCGGCTCGGGCGTCGCGGCCGCGGTCGCCACGCCGGGCGACGAGCGCTTCGACGAGCGCCTCGGTCACCAGCATCAGCGCGGCGCGGGACGTGTGCATCAGCTCGTCGCGGAACGAGTCGTTGACCGGCGGGACGACGAGCACCGTGTCGGCGAGCTGGGCGACGGGGGACTGCGCGAACGAGGTGATCGCCAGGACCGGGGTGCCGCCGTCGTGCGCCGCGCGTATGACGGCGAGCGTCGCGTCGTTGGTGCCGGACCCGGAGACGACGAGGCAGACGGCGTCGGGTCCGAGCTGGCGTGCCGCGATCCGTTGCGCGAGCGCGTCCTGGAGCAGCTCCGCGGGCCGGCCCGCCGACGTCAGGCGCAGCACGAGGTCGAGGCCGAGCGGCGAGGACAGCCCGTTGGCGACGACGAGCACGCGCCCGGCGTCGTCGAGCGCGGCGACGAAGTCCTGCAGCACCTCCTCGGTGAGGCCCGAGACGGTGTGGCCGAGGCGGGCGGCGAACCGGGCGACGGACTCGCGCAGCACACCGAGCATGGTGCCGTCGGCCGGGGCATCCGCAGTCGTGCGCAGTGCGAGCTCGCGCGCTGCGGCGACACGTAGCTGCGGGTAGCCCTCGTACCCGAGGGTCTGCGCGGCGCGGACGACGGTCGCACGGCCCACGCCGACGTCGTCGGCCACCTGCTGGGCGGAGCGTTCGACGGCGGCACCGAGGTCGGCGGCGACGGC
This sequence comes from uncultured Isoptericola sp., assembly GCA_947497265.1. Lineage (GTDB taxonomy): Bacteria > Actinomycetota > Actinomycetes > Actinomycetales > Cellulomonadaceae > Isoptericola > Isoptericola rhizosphaerae. The sequence continues at coordinate 388,304 of CANMFP010000002.1, read as the reverse complement.
CTCCGCGACGCGGCGCTCGCCGGGGTGCATCGAGGGCAACAGGGCGCTGATGCGTGCCGTCGGGGGAGCATCGGTGGATCCGGTCCAGGTCACGTCAGGGCCCTTCCATGATGCGGCGGCGCAGCGCGCCCGAGACGGCGTCGACGGCCATCGTGGTGACGACCACGACGATCAGCAGCATGCCGACGGTGTCCCACGCACGATAGTTCGTGTAGTTCGCGAGCATGCTCCCGATGCCGCCCGCGCCGACGATGCCGAGCACGGCGGACATGCGGATGTTGATCTCGAACCGGTAGAGCGCGAACGACAGCAGCGCCGGAAGGGCGGCGGGCCACAGCGCCCAGCGGACGACGGCGGTGCGTCCGCCGCCGGCCGCGCGCACGGCGTCCGCGGCGCCGTCGCGCAGCGTCTCGATCGTCTCGTAGGTCCACTTGCCCTGCGTGCCGATCCCGGCGATGCCCAGCGCCAGCGCACCGGTGAACGGGGTCAGCCCGGTGACGGTGAGCAGCACGAGCGCGATGATCACCTCGGGCACAGCCCGGATGACGGCGAAGACGCCGCGCAGCGTGAAACGCAGCCAGGTCGGTCCGACGCCGTCGGCGGCGAGCATGCCGAGCGGGATCGACACGACCACGCAGAGCAGGGCGCCGAGCCAGGCCATGGAGATGGAGCGCCACATCTCGAACAGGGCGCGCGGCAGGCGCGACCAGTCCGGGTCGGCGAACATCAGCACGCCGTACTCCCCGACGGCGGCGGGCAGGTCACGCAGGGCGGCCCACTCGACGTCCAGGGTGGTGACGGACACGAGGAGCACGAGGCCGACGACGGCGGTCGCGACGGTCTGCACGAGGCGCGACGGGCGCGGGGGCAGCACGACGGCGGGGCTCGCCGTGGTGGTGCGGGTCCGGCTCTCCAGGGTGTCGCTCATGCGAGCCTCCGGCGCAGCAGGTGGGAGGCGGCTTCGATGATCAGCACCACGACGAGGATCTCGAGGATGATGACCGAGACGTCGCCGTAGGCGAAGAAGCCGAACCGTTCGTCGAGGAGCCGGCCGATGCCTCCCGCGCCGACGATGCCGAGGATCGCCGAGATACGGACGTTCAGCTCGAGCGCGTAGAGCCACTGGTTGGCGAACAGCGGGAGGTTCTGGGGCAGCGCGAGGCCGCGGTTCATCTGGTGCTGGGTGGCGCCGCCGGCGCGGGCCGCCTCGAGGTACGGGTGGTCGGCGGAGTCGATCGCCTCGGAGACGAGCTTGACGACGATCCCGACATCGAACAGCACGAGGGTGAGCAGGCCGGGCAGCGCGCCGACGCCGACCATGGCGACGAGGATGGTCGCCCAGACGAGGTCGGGCACGGCGCGGATCACGTTGATCACGGCCCGCACCGCCAGGCGGGATGGCGTGTGCGGGTTGGTGGGGCGCGCCGCCCAGAGGGTGAGCGGCACGGACAGCGCGGCGGCGATCGCAGCGCCGACGAACGCCATCTGCAACGTCTCCAGCATCGGCTGGACGGTGCGCGGGACGAACGCCCAGTTCGGCTGCAGCAGCGCGGAGAGGTTGGCGGCCCCGCGGCGCCAGTTCTGGGCGATGGCGCCCAGGTCGATCTCGACGCCGCCGATCGCGGGCAGGCAGGTCGCCACGGTGAACGCCGCCAGCGCCGAGACGATGAGCGTGCGGCGCGGCCAGGTGCGCGGCCGGGGCGGGAGCTCGGAGCGGGTGGCGGGCTCCGCCGTCGTGCCCGGGGTCATGTGCGGCCCCCGAGGCGGTCCTGCGGACGGATGCGACGGCCGTAGATCTGCTCGAAGTCGGCCTCGGTGGCCTCGGCGGCGGGGCCGTCGTAGACGACCTCGCCGCCGCGCAGGCCGATCATGCGGTGCGTGTACTGCCGGGCGAGGTCCATGAGGTGCAGGTTGACCAGCACCGTGAGGTGGTGGTCGGCGTTGATACGCTCCAGCTCTCCCATCACGGCGTGCGCGGTGGGCGGGTCGAGGCTGGCGACGGGCTCGTCGGCGAGCATGATGCTCGGCTCCTGGGACAGCGCCCGCGCGATGGCGACGCGCTGCTGCTGCCCGCCGGACAGGGACCCGGCGCGCGTCCAGACCTTGTCGAGCATGCCGACCATGTCCAGGGCCGCGAGGGTGACGTCGCGGTCGTGCGCGGTCGGGACGCCGAGGAACCCGCGCAGGGCGCCCGCCTGCGCGAAGCGGCCGACCAGCGTGTTGCGGTAGACGTCGACGCGCGTGGCGAGGTTGAAGCCCTGGAAGATCATACCGACGTGCCCGCGCACCTGCCGCAGACGGCGGCCGGACAGGCCGGTGACGGTGTGCGGGCCGACGGTCACGGTGCCGCTCGTGACGGGCACGAGCCCGTTGAGCGTGCGGATCAGCGTCGACTTGCCGGAGCCGGACAGACCGACCACCGAGACCATCTCACCGGCCTCGATGGTCAGGGAGACGTCGCGCAGGGCGGCCGTGCCGTTGGGGTAGGTGACCGAGACGCCGTCGAGGCGGATCGGCCACGCAGCGGAGGCCGGGCCGGTCCCGGCCTCCGCTCGGGTGTCGAGAGTCATGGGGGTGGTGCTCCTGGTCAGCCGGCGAACTGCTCGAGGATCTCGCCGTAGCGGGCGATCTCGTCGTCGGCGGTCTCGGCCGTCCAGTCGGACAGGCCGACGAGCTCGAACATGACGTCGGCGGCCTCGGGGGAGGAGTCGGCGTAGTCGTCCATCAGCGTGGTGAGCTCGGCGACGAGGTCGTCGGGCAGGCTGTCGGTGACGGCGACGCCCCCGTTGGGGATCATCTCGGTGTAGGCGAAGGCCACGGCCTTGTCGGCGATGTCGGGGACCTCTTCGACCACGGTGGTGCGGGCGTCCCAGTAGGCGAAGCCGACCTCGGCGTCACCGTTCGCGACGGCGAGCACGGCGTTGTTGTTGCCCTCGACGGGCACCTGGGTGATGTCGGCGTCGGTGTCGAGACCGGCCTCCCGCATGAGCACCACGGGGTACTGGTAGCCCGCGGGGGAGGTGGCGGCCTGCAGCGCGACCTTCGCGCCGGCCAGGTCGCCGAAGGTCGCGGCGGCGGCCGGGCCCTGACCGGTCGCCGCGGCACCGGCCTCCTCCAGGCCGTTGCAGTAGGACAGCTCGATGCCGCTCGCCTCGTAGGTGGCGAGCATCGGCTCGTCCTCGCAGTAGGTGTCCGGGTCGTTCGTGTAGGCGACGGCGGCGTACGACGTGGCGCCGAAGCGGACGTCGCGCAGGATCAGCTCGGCGCCGTAGCGCTCGGTCGCCTGGTACAGCGACCCGGCGTCGGTGATGATCACCTGCGACTGGTCGGCGCCGAGCGCCTCGACCGTGGCGGTGTAGTCGTTCGCGACGACACCCTCCACCTCGATGCCGAGACCCTCGGAGAGGTACGTGGTCAGCGGGTCGAGCGCCTCGGCGAGGTTCTCACCCTCGACCGACGGCACCAACGACATGGTGATGGACTCGGGCCACTCGGTGCCGCCGTCGTCGGCGCTGCCGGCGGCATCGGCACCGGCGCAACCGGCGAGCGCGAGGACGAGTGCCGCGGCGGCGCCGGGAGCGAGCAGGGACGTGCGCATGGGAGGGCTACCTTTCGAGGGAGTCGGCCGTGCCGGACGGCACGGATGCTCGGTGGGTCGTCGGGGTGGCTGAGGTGGTTGCTGTGCGAGCCCATGCCGTGATGGCGGGCGCGAGGGCGTCGAGCGTCCGCGCGTGCATGGTCACGCCGGCGGGCGGCGTGGCGGCCGCGGGGCCGACCAGCGCCGTCGCGGCACCGAGCGCCGCGGCGGGTGCCAGGTCGTTCTCGACGATGTCTCCGACGGCGAGGACCGGGCCGTCTGCGAGTGCGGCTTGGACGATGGGCGTCAGGCCGACCGGCTTGCCGACCTCGTAGTGCAGGTCGGTGAAGCGCTCGCGGACGCCCCACGTGGTGAGCAGGCGCTCGACGCCGACGCCGGGGGCGTTGGTGGCGAGGACGACGAGGGTGGTGCGGGGTAGTGCGGTGAGGAGCTCTGTGAGCCCTGGGGCCGCGTCGACGGGCGCCTCGGGCGTGCCGAGGAGCCTGCGGCTGGCCAGGTAGGCCCGCTGCAGCGCGGCGGGGTCGACGCCGTCCTGGCGGGCCAGGGTGCCGACGACGTCGTAGCCATCGCGGAACTGTGTGGCCGTTCCGGCGTCGTGGTCGCGCAACGTGGCCATGACCCGCTCGAAATACCCGGGCCCGGCATGCTCGGCGACCTGCCGGGCGAACGCGAGCACGGGGCCGTCACCGACAGCGAGGGTGCCGTCGAAGTCGAACAGGATGGTCGGGGTCACGCGGGCTCCTCATGCTGTGGACGATGCGTTCACAGTAGAAAGACTGTGTGAACGGCACGGTCATGAGGAGGTGAACGGTGGATGTCGGCCGCGCGAAGCCGTTGTTGTCTCCGAATGCGAGATCGGTAGTGCAGGAACCGTGCGCTCGGTGGCGCAGAGGGAGTCGACGACGGGTCCTCGCGTGACTCGACGTGGCGTCGTACAGTTGAATCACTTGCTGCAGATGATGGAGGTTGGAGATGAGCGACACCCTCGCCCGTGATTCGGCTGCGCTGCACGACGCGATCCAGCGGGGCGCCCCCGAGCAGGAGGTTCGCCTTCACCTGTCGACGATCCAATACCTCGCCGGCGTGATCGACGCGCGGATGCACATCGACAAGACGGCCACCGACGAACCTGATGAGGAGATCGCCCCGGCCCGTGCTGCCGATCTGCTCGGGATGTCTCGCCCGCGGGTGCGTCGGCTCATGGACGATGGCGTGCTGCCGTACCGAAAGGTCGGTTCGCACCACCGGATCCCACTCTCCGCGATTCAACGGTTCCGGGCCGCCGAGCGTGCTCGGATGGAGCAGGGGATGGCCGAGCTTGCCGACCTCCAGAACGAGCTGGGTCTGACCGAGTGAAGGACCCCGTCCCGGCGCGGGTCGTCCTCAGTGACGCGAACGTCCTCTACTCGCGGGTTCTGCGGGACTATCTGCTCTACGCCGCCACCCGGCAACTCATCTCCATCGCCTGGAGCCAGTCGATTCTCGACGAGATGACCGAGCATCTCCAGGCGAACATCGACGGGTTCACTCCTGACTCGGGCGCGCTGCTTGTCAGGCTCATGAACACCCACTTCCCCTATGCGCTCACACAGGTCGTCGACGAGACCCTCGAGCGAGTCGCTGGGGCAGAACTTCCGGACGAGGGCGATCGCCACGTGCTGGCTGCGGCCGTCGAGTCCGGAGCAGATGTCCTGTGCACGAGCAACCTCAAGGATTTTCCGGAGACGATCGTGGACCAGTACGGATTCGTGGTCCAGCACCCCGACGAACTGCTTGTCGGGCTCATCCGGTCGTGCCCTACGGAGATGCTCGCCGTGCATCGTGCATCGTGTCTCGGTGACGAGGCTCCCAGGAGCGACCGACTCATCGACTGTGGCAGCGCTCCGCCGGGCCGGTGCGCCCCAGGCCGCAGACGCGATGGTCGCCCTGCTGGACGCCGATCAGGTCTGACACGGCCGTCCAACGTCGCGGCGCCGCCTCACGACCGCCTCACACGCTGAAGTACTTGGCCTCGGGATGATGCAGCACGAACGCGTCCGTCGACTGCTCCGGGTGCAGCTGCAGCTCGTCGCTCAGCGTCACCCCGACCCGCTCCGGCTTCAGCAGCTCGACGACCTTGCGTCGGTCCTCCATGTCGGGGCACGCCGGGTACCCGAGTGACATCCGCGACCCGCGGTACTCGAGCTTGAACATGCCCTCGACGTCGTCGGGGTCCTCGTCGGCGAACCCGAGCTCGGAGCGCACCCGCGAGTGCCAGAACTCGGCCAGCGCCTCGGTGAGCTGGACGGACAGCCCGTGCAGTTCCATGTACTCGCGGTACTTGTTCGCCTCGAACAGCTTCGCCGTGTACGCGGACACCGGCTCGCCGACCGTCGCGAGCTGGATCGGCAGTACGTCGAAACGACCCGTCTCCTCGACGAACGACTTCGGCCGCACGAAGTCCGCCAGGCACAGGTGCCGGTCGCGCTTCTGGCGGGGGAAGGTGAAGCGCAACCGCTCGGTGCCCGGCTGACCGCCAGATCCGCCGTCGGGCGCTCCGATCTCACTGTGCGCCCCGATCTGTCCGGACGGCGCGGTCATGCCGGGCCCGTGGTGCGCCACCACGATGTCGTCGCCCTCGGACCACACGGGGAAGTACCCGTAGACCACGGTGGGGTCCATGACCTGGTCCCTGCGGATCGTCGAGAGCCACTCGGTCAGGCGGGGCCGGCCCTCGGTCTCGACGAGCTCCTCGTACGAGGCGCCGTCCTCGCCGCGCCCCGGCTTGAGGCCCCACTGGCCCATGAACGTCGCGCGCTCGTCGAGGTACGCGGCGTAGTCCGCGAGCTGGATGCCCTTGACCACGCGCGTGCCCCAGAACGGGGGAGCGGGGACGGGGTTGTCGTCGGCGACGTCGGAGCGCGCCGGCAGGTCCTCGGGTGCCGTCTCGGTCACGGTGACGACGTTGTGCCGGCGCTTGCGCAGCGCGGGCAGGCCGACGTCGTCGACCGACGCCCCGCGCGCGACGGCGACCAGCGGCTCCATGAGCCGCAGCCCTTCGAACGCGTCGCGGGCGTACCGCACGACGCCGGGGAACTGCGAGGCGAGGTCGTCCTCGACGAAGGTCCGTGTCAGGGCCGCGCCGCCGAGCAGGATCGGCCACTTCTTGGCGAGCCCCCGCGACTCCAGCTCCGCGAGGTTCTCCTTCATCACCACGGTCGACTTCACGAGCAGCCCGGACATGCCGATGACGTCGGCGTCGTGCTCCTCGGCGGCCTCGATCATCGCGGAGATCGGCTGCTTGATGCCGATGTTGATCACGGAGTAGCCGTTGTTGGTCAGGATGATGTCGACGAGGTTCTTGCCGATGTCGTGCACGTCGCCGCGCACGGTGGCGAGCACGATCGTGCCCTTGGTCTGCTCGTCAGCGCCCTCGACCTTCTCCATGTGCGGCTCGAGCAGCGCGACGGCGGACTTCATCACCTCGGCCGACTGCAGCACGAACGGCAGCTGCATCTGCCCGGAGCCGAACAGCTCACCGACCACCTTCATCCCGCCCAGCAGGTGGGTGTTGACGATGTCGAGCGCCTTCATCCCGTCGGCCAGGGCCGTGTCGAGGTCGCCCTCGAGACCCTTCAGCGCGCCGTCGATGATGCGCCGCTCGAGCCGCTCACCGACGGGCAGCGCCTCGAGCTCGGCCGCCCGCTGGTCGCGCAGGGCCGCGGAGTCCACGCCGGAGAACGTCTCCAGCAGGTGGGACAGCGGGTCGTGCGTGAGGTTGCCCTCGTCGTCGTACACGCGCCGGTCCCACACGAGGTTCTCCGCGGCCTCCCACTGCTCGTCCGGGATCGCGGTGCGCGGCAGGATCTTCGCCGCGTGCACGATGGCGGAGTCCAGACCGGCCTGCACGGCCTCGTGCAGGAACACCGAGTTGAGCACCGTGCGGGCGGCCGGGTTGAGCCCGAACGACACGTTGGAGACGCCCAGCGTGGTGTGCACGCCGGGGTAGCGACGCGTGAGCTCACGGATCGCCTCGATCGTCTCGATGGCGTCGCGGCGCGTCTCCTCCTGGCCGGTCGCGATGGGGAACGTGAGGGTGTCGACGATGATGTCGTCCACCCGCATGCCCCAGTCGGCCACGAGCGTGTCGATGAGGCGCGAGGCGATCGCGACCTTCTTCTCCGCGGTGCGCGCCTGGCCTTCCTCGTCGATGGTCAGCGCGATGACCGCGGCGCCGTGCTCGACGACGGCCGGCATCACTCGCCGGAACCGCGAGCCGGGCCCCTCGCCGTCCTCGAAGTTCACCGAGTTCACGACGGCGCGCCCGCCCACGAGCTCCAGCCCGGCCCGAACCACCTCCGGCTCGGTGGAGTCGATCACCAGCGGCAGCGTGGAGGCCGAGGCGAGCCGCGAGACGACCTCCCGGACGTCCGCGACGCCGTCGCGCCCCACGTAGTCGACGCACACGTCCAGCAGGTGCGCGCCGTCGCGCGTCTGGGCGCGGGCGATGTCGACGACGTCGTCCCAGCGGGACTCCAGCATCGCCTCGCGGAACGCCTTGGACCCGTTGGCGTTGGTCCGCTCGCCGATCGCCAGGTACGACGCGTCCTGCGACAGGTCGGTGTGCGAGTAGAGGGACGCGACGCCGTTCTCCCGCTCCACCTCGCGCGGACGCAGCGCGCGCCCGCGCACCGCCTCGACCACCTGGCGCAGGTGCTCCGGCGTCGTGCCGCAGCAGCCGCCCACCATGCCGAGGGAGAACTCGTCGACGAACTGGGTGTGCGCGGCGGCCAGCTCCTCGGGCGAGAGCGGGTAGACGGCGCCGTCCGGGCCGAGCTCCGGCAGCCCGGCGTTCGGCATGCACGTCACGGGCACCTCGGAGTGCCGGGCGAGGTGGCGCAGGTGTTCGCTCATCTGGTCCGGGCCGGTGGCGCAGTTCAGCCCGATCGCGTCGACGCCGACCGCCTGCAACGTGGTCAGCGCCGCGCCGATCTCCGATCCCATGAGCATCGTGCCCGTGGTCTCCACGGTGACCGAGGCGATCACCGGGACCGAGCGTCCGACGGCGCTGATCGCGTCGTGGCACGCCGTCACCGCGGCCTTGGTCTGCAGCAGGTCCTGGCTGGTCTCGACCAGCAGGGCGTCCGCGCCGCCCTCCAGCAGCCCGGCGGCCTGCTCGGCGAACGTGGCGCGCAGGTGGGCGTACGTGGTGTGCCCCAGGGACGGAAGCTTGGTGCCCGGACCCATGGAACCCAGCACCCAGCGCGGGTGGTCCGGCGTCGCGAAGGCGTCGGCGCGCTCGCGGGCGATCGCGGCGCCGGCGCGGGCCAGCTCGCGGATGCGGTGGTCGATGCCGTAGTCCGACAGGTTCGACCAGTTCGCGCCGAACGTGTTGCTCTCGATCGCGTCTACCCCGACGGCGAGGAACTCGTCGTGCAGGCTGCCGATGAGGTCTGGCCGTGTCACGTTGAGGATCTCGTTGCAGCCCTCGTGCTGCTCGTAGTCGTCCATGGACGGGTCGGCCGCCTGGATCATGGTGCCCATGGCGCCGTCGGCCACCACCACACGGGTGCGCAAGGCCTCCCGCAGGGCGTTGGCGCGGGCGTCGGCAGCGGAGAGGTCGAGCGTCGAGGTCACCGGCTCAGCGTAGCCGTGACGGCACGAAAGACGATGCAGCCGACGCCTGGTGAGACCTACCCTCGGTCCATGACCACCGCCGACACGAGCAGCGACCTCGCACCCATCGCGGACCGGGCCGACGCGCCGGCGTCCCTGCCCACTCTCACCGCCGGCGGCCTCACCTGGCGGCCAGCCGCGCCGGGCGACGCCGCAGCGCTCCTCGAGCTGCGCAACACCATCGCCGAGGCGGACGCCGAGCCCTACCGCGAGACCATCGAGGAGCTGACCGAGCTGTTCCAGGCGCCCTGGCGGCGGTTCGACACCGACTCGCTCGTCGGCGTCGACGGCGAGGGACGACTGCGCGCCTACGCCATGGTCGAGTCGATGCCCGGTGACACCCGGACCGTGCGGGCGTTCCTCTTCGGCGGGGTGCACCCGCAGGTGCGGGGGCAGGGGATCGGACGCGAGCTCTTCGCCTGGCAGGTGGCTCGCGGTCGGCAGGTGCTCGCGGCGTCGGGCAAGGAGCTGCCCGCGCGCCTGGCCACGATGGCCGAGGACGACAGCCCACCCTCGCGCGTGCGCCTCTACGAGCGGTTCGGGTTCACCCCGCGCCGCTTCTACTCCGACCTGCGCCGCGACCTGCGCGACCTCGACGCCGCGCCGGTGCCGGACGTCACGCTCGACGGGTCGTTGCGCCTGGTCCCGTTCGCGCCGGAGCTCGACGACGCCGCACGCCTCGCGCACAACGACGCGTTCCGTGACCACTGGGGCAGCGAGCCGCGGACGGCCGAGCAGTGGACCTCGTACCGGACGGCGTTCATGCCCGGATGGTCCTTCCTCGTGCTCGACGAGGCCCCGGACGTCGACGCACTGCTCGCCGACCCTGACACCGACGCCGAGACCGCCGCCGCCCTGCGCGCCGGAGAGCCGCTCGTCGTCGGCTACCAGATGGCCGACCGGTTCGACGAGGACTTCGCCGTGCGCGGCTACTCCTTCGGGTACACCTCCCTGCTCGGTACGCGGCGCGCCTACCGCGGACGCAAGGCCGCCCTGGCGGCGCTCGCCGCCGCCCTGCGCGCCATGGCGGCCGACGGCATGGAGTACGCGTCCCTGGGCGTCGACACGGCCAACCCCTCGGGGGCGCACGGGATGTACGCGAGCCTCGGCTACGAGTTCACGCACGGCTCACGGTTGCTGACCATCGAGCTCTGACCGCTACGCTGCGCCGCGTGACCGATGTCGTTCCCGGGGAGCCCCCGCTGCTGACCTCCCAGCGAGCACGCGTCGCGGCGGCCGCCTTCGCCGCGCTCGCCGTCGTGCACCTGATCGCTCAGCTGGCCGGCATGGAGGAGGTCGCGGACCCGACGCAGTGGCTGCTGATGCCGGCGCTCGCGGCCACCCTCTGGTGCACGACGGCGGCACCCCGGTCGCGGCTCGTACGCCTGGTTTTGGTGGCGCTCGGCTTCTCCTGGGTCGGTGACACCCTGCCCGACCTCTTCACCGGGGACACCGCGTTCCTGGCGATGGTCGGCGGGTTCCTGTGCGCCCAGGTCGTCTACGTGGTGGCGTTCTGGCCGTCGTGGCGTCAGTCGGTGCTGGTGCGGCACCCCGCAGCCACCGCCGTGTACGTGTTCCTCGCCGTCGCATTGGTGGCCCTGTGCCTGCCGGGCGCGCCCGGCGTGCTGGGGGTCGCCGTCGTCGTCTACGCGGTGCTCCTGACCATGATGGCCGTGCTGGCCACGGGCGTGCACCGGTTGGCCTGGCTCGGTGGACTGCTGTTCCTCTTCTCGGACGCGATGATCGCGCTCGGCGCGTTCGCCGACGTCGTGCCGCCGATGTCCGGCTTCTGGATCATGGCCACCTATGTGCTGGGGCAGGTGCTGATCGTCGCGGGTGTCGTGGCGCGGCAGCCGACCGTACGGGCCCTGGCGTAGGGGGCGGGCATGGTTGACCTCCGGTCGCAGGTGGTGCGCGTGCCCGCCGGCACGATCACGTTGCGTGATGCACGGACCGGCACGACCCGCGACGTCGAGCTCACCGAGTTCGCGCTCGCTCGCACCCCGGTGACATGGGCGCAGTACGCGCAGGTGCGCGGAACGATGGTGCCGGAGGGCGCCCGGGGTGACGCGCCGGTGCACTCGGTGTCGTGGCGCGACGCCGTCGCATGGTGCAACGAAGCCTCGCGCCAGGAAGGGCTGACGGAGCCGTACGCGATCGGGGAGTCGTCCGTCGTCTGGGACGTGGCTGCCGACGGCTTCCGTCTGCCGACCGAGGCCGAGTGGGAGTGGGCGTGCCGGGCCGGCACCGACGGCCCGACCTATGGCCCGCTGGCGGACGTCGCGTGGACCGATGCGGATCACGTCGACGGGGCGCAGCCGGTCGGGCTCAAGCAGCCCAACGACTTCGGCCTCGCCGACATGCTCGGCAACGTCTGGGAGTGGTGCTGGGACTACGCCGACACCGCCCGGTACGCCGACTATCGGAGCCTGCGGGGCGGTGGCTGGGCAGACCGGCACTGGAGCGTGCGCGCCTCGGTCCGACGCGGCAGCGTGCCCGGAGCGCGACTCGACGACCTGGGGTTCCGGGTGGCCCGCGGGCCCGCCGGGCGTCCTGGCGAACGGGCGGGCCAGGGCTGGTCCCACCAGGCCGACCTCGACCGCGCCGCGGTCAGCGGACCGGTGCCGTTCGGATGGACTCCGTTGCGGCCGTAGTGCGGTGCCGTGCTCAGGTGGGTCCGGCTGCGCCGTCGGCGATCGCGCGCAGCGCGGCGACGTGCGAGGCGAACGTTCGACGGCCGTCCTTGGTCAGCCGCAGCCAGGTGCGCGGCCTCTTGCCGACGTATCCCTTGCGGACCGCCACGAGCCGGGCGCGCTCCAGGGTGGCGACGTGTTTGGACAGCACGGAGTCGGAGACCTCGACGGCGTCACGGACCACCGCGAACTCCGCCTCGTCCACGGTGTTGAGCGCGGCGACGATGCTGAACCGGACCGGCGAGTTCAAGGACTCCTCGAGCTGGTGCCGCGGGTGCTTCACCGTGCTCCTCGAACGATCAGCGCGCCGGCCACGAGGCCTGGCGCCGCGACGACGACGGCGACCGCCATCGTCACCCACGGTGCGGGGGACGGCAGGTCGGCAAGGTAGACCGGTGTGGTCACGCCGAGGGCGAGCAGACCCGTGGTGACCGTCCCGACCATCGCTGTCCTGGAGGTGCGTCGGGGCCGGGCTCGGGATGCTCGGTCGCGCCAGACCACCGTCGTCACCAGCAAGGCGAGGAAGGCGCCCTGCGCCCCGATGTTCGCGGCTCCTCGCCACTGCCAGGTGGTGCCCCAGGTGCCGAGGACCACACCCGTCAGGGCTCCCACCGTCAGCGCGAGCACCGCCACCGTCCAGCCGTGGACACGGTGGTCGCGGGCCCTGCTCAACGGGCGCGGGGTGGCTCGTTCCAGCGATGCGGCGACCTCGTCCGGGGAGGGGCGCAGTGCGGTCATATGTCGTTCCTCGACGTTGGGCGGAACGCGATCAGCAGGGCACCCGTGGCGTACGGCGCCAGGACGGCGCACACCAGGAGCACATGCGCCAGGGTGTCCCCGCCGGCGGCGTCCACCAGGTGGTTCCCGAGGACGACCACGGGCACGCCGAAGACCACCGTGTTGCGGGTGATCGTTCTCGTCCCGCGAGGGATCGTCGTCGACCGGGTGGTGGAGAGGTAAGCGGTCAGTCCGATCAGCACGAGGGTGAGGGCGAAGGCGCCGGCGAGCGCGACGAGGAACCACGATCGGTCACCAGTGAGAGGCCCGACGAGTGCGATGGCGGCCATGCCAAGACCCGCCGCCCACAGGACCGCGCTGTGCCGGAGACGGTCGTCTCGGGCGTCGAGCGTGACGCGTCCAGCCTCGGCAAGCAGCCGACCGGCGTCGTCGGACTCGGGTGTGGATCGGGTCACGCTGTCAGCTTAGAAACTACTTTCCGTATCGGCAAGCAGCTCGCGCCGGTGCCTTCAGCGGACCTGAGCGCGACGCTGGAGCCACGTCTCTGGCTCGTCCAGACCGGTGAACCCGGCCCGGAGGTACACCGCGCGGGCCTCGGGTGCGGCCTTGAGCAGGACCCGCTTGAGACCGAGCGTGTCGAGGTCGGCCAGGGCGCCGTCGACGAGCCGTGTGCCGAGTCCGCGACCACGGTGCGCGGGGTCGACGATCACGTCCGCCAACCAGGCGAAGGTGACGCCGTCGGTCACTGCGCGCGCGTAGGCGATCTGCTCGCCCGTGGCGGTATAGATCCCGTAGTTGCGAGACGCCGCGATCGCGGCGTCCTGCGCGGCCCGGCTCCGGCCGGCTGCCCAGTAGGCGTGCTCGCTCAGCAGCCGGTGCACGCGGGCGTGGTCGAGGCGGGCGGGGTCGGCGGAGAACTCGTCGTCGGACACGGGTCGATCCAAGCATCCGCGTGGTCCGTGGCGACGACCGTTCCGCGACGTGGTCCCTGGTTCGCCGACGGGTCGAGCGGGCCTCCGGTCCCTGTGTCAGAGGTCACTCCTATGCTCGGCGGCATGGACATCATCCTGGTACCCGGATTCTGGTTGAACGCGTCCGCCTGGGACGCCGTCACCCCGCCGCTCGTGGCCGCGGGGCACACCGTCCACCCGCTCACGCTGCCCGGTATGGGCTCGGTGGACGACGACCGGTCCGGCATCGGCCTGGAGGACCATGTCGACGCCGTCGTCGCGGCGGTCGACGCCCTGGACGACGACGCCCAGGTGGTCCTGGTGGGGCACTCCGGCGGGGGAGCGGTCATCCATGCGGCCGCTGACCGCCGTCCGGGACGCATCGCCCGCAACGTCTACGTCGACTCCGTGCCGATGGGGCACGGCAGCGTCATCAACGACGCGCTGCCCGTGGTGGGCCACGAGATCCCCTTGCCCGACTGGTCGGTCTTCGACGAGCCCGACCTGGTGGACCTCGACGAGGACCTGCGGGCGCGGTTCCGGGCCGTCGCGATCCCGACACCGGTCCGGGTGGCGTCCGATCCGGTGACCTTGAGCGACGATCGGCGCTACGAGGTGCCGACGACGGTCATCGCCTGCGAGGCGTTCGAGGGGTTCGACAGCCCGAGCTCCATGTATCGCCACTTCATCGGCGCGGGATCCCCGTACACCGCAGAGCTGGCGGCGTTGCACGACTACGAGATCGTCGACCTGTCGACCGGTCACTGGCCGATGTTTACCCGACCCGGCGAGCTGGGTGAGGCGATCACGGCGGCCGTCTCAGGCTGAGCCGGACGGGGCATCGAGCCCCGGGGTGTCGGTGCCACGTTCTAGTTTCCGGGCATGGACATCATCCTCGTTCCCGGGTTCTGGCTCGACGGCGCTGCGTGGGACGAGGTGGCGCCGGTACTCACCCGCGCGGGCCACGCGCCACGCCCGGTGACGCTTCCCGGTCTCGAGTCGGTCGATGCGGACCGGTCGGGTGTCACACTGAGTGACCACGTCGACGCGGTGGTCGGGGCGATCGACGCCGCAGATGGTCCGGTCGTGCTGGTGGGGCACTCCGCCGGCGGCGGCCTGGTCTATGCCGCGGCTGACCAGCGCCCCGACCGCGTGGAGCGCGTCGTCTACGTCGACAGCGGTCCGTTCGCGGACGGTCAAGCGGTGAACTCGGAGCTGCCGGACGAAGTCGTCGACCAGCCACTGCCGGCGTGGGACGAGTTCGAGGACGGGGAGCCCACCGGGCTGACCGACGACCAGCTGGCCAGGTTCCGGCAGAGGTCCGTCCCACAACCCGCGGCTACCGCGCGTGAACCGCACCACCTGATCGGTGATGCAGACCTCCGGCGTGCGGTCCCGGCCACGGTGATCGCGTGCCTGCTCCCGGGGGAGGTTCTGCGCGACCTGATGGCGCGCGACCACCCGTTCGTGCGCGAGCTCAAGACACTGAAGGACTACGAGATCGTCGACCTGCCGACCGGTCACTGGCCGATGTTCACCCGACCGAGCGAGCTCGGCGAGACCATCGCCGCGGCAGTCTCTCGCTGACGGCCGGGCGGTCCAGTACGCGGGTGTGCGCTGGCCGCTACACTTGCGCACATGTCGACCATCGCCAGTCGCGACCTACGGAACCACACAGCCGAGGTGCTGCGGCGCGTCGCCGCAGGCGACCACGTCACGGTGACCCAGCACGGAGCGCCGGTCGCGGAGATCGGTCCCGTCACGTCGACACGCGCCCGCTCGCTTCGACGTGCTGAGCTCCAGAAGATCTTGGGCACCGTCCAAGCAGATGCGGGCCTGCGCGAGGATCTGGCTGCGCTCGCGGACAGCACCGGCGACGAGCTCGGGCCCATCCGGTGATGGCACCAAGTCCTCGGGGTCTGCTCGACACGAGTGTCTTCATCGCGTCCGAGTCCGGCAGGACGCTCGACAGCGCGGCGCTCCCCGACGAGTCGTTCGTCTCGGTCATCACTCGTGCAGAACTTCAGGCCGGCGTGCTGGCAGCCAAGGACTCCGAGACCCGCGCCCGGCGGCTCGCGACACTGGACTCGATCGCCCACCTCGAGTTCCTCCCTGTGGACGCGACTGCTGCGTCGCACTGGGCTCGTCTCCGTGTCCGGCTCGCCGAGGCCGGACGCAGGATCAACGTCAACGACCTCTGGATCGCCTCCATCGCGCTCGCGAACGAGCTGCCCGTTGTCACGCAGGACGACGACTTCGCGCCGCTGACCGAGCTCGACACGCTCGCCGTCGTCTCCGTCTGATCCTCGCCACGGCGGGTGGGGGGGTGATCAGCCGATCGCTGCGACAGGGCTGGCCAGGGGCGTCCCCGAGCCGTCGCGGCGCGGGCTCTCCTCGGGCAGCTCGGCGGGCTGACCGCCGGAGCCGACCGCCCGTGCCGGCCCTTCGCCGACCCACGCCAGCACGAGGGAGTCCTCGCCCTTCAGGAACCGGTGCGCACGCACCCCGCCGGTAGCGCGGCCCTTGCCGGGGTAGAGCTCGTACGGGGTGACCTTGGCGGAGGCGGCACCGGTGCCCGACAGCGCGTCGGCGGCACCGGCGATGGTCACCACGGCGTGCAGGTCGCGCGTGGCGGCCCGGGCGACCCCGAAGAACACGACCCGCTGCCCGGCCGCCAGCCGGATGCCCGCCATGCCGGCCGCGGACCGTCCCTGCGGCCGGACGGCCGAGGCGTCGAAGTGCAGCAGGCTCGCGTCCGAGGAGACGAACACCACCTCGTCATCGTCCGCCGCGGGTGCGGCACCGACCACGGCGTCGCCGTCCTTGAGCGAGATCACGTCCCAGACGTCACCGTTGCGGGGCTTGTCGCCTGGCGCGATCCGCTTGACCACACCCTGGCGGGTCCCCACGGCCAGCGTCGGGGCGTCCTCGGCCAGGGAGACCACGGCCAGCGCCTCCTCGCCCGGGTCCAGCGTGACCATCTCGCGCACGGGGACCCCGCCGGACAGTGACGGCGGACCGTCGGTGGCGGGCAGCGACGGCAGCTCCATCACCGAGATCTTGTGCAGCCGTCCGGCGGTGGTCACCAGCCCGACCTCGGCGCGCGTCGACGCCTCGACGTCACCGAGCAGCGCGTCGTGCGCGTGCCGCCGTCCGGCACGCTCGACCGGGGCCTCCGCGCCCTCACCCGAGGTGCGTGCCAGCAGGCCCGTCGCGGACAGCAGCACGCGGGTGGGCGCGTCCTTGATCTCCAGGTCGATCGCGGGAGCCTTGCGCCCACGTGCGGCCGGTGTGCCGGCAGCCGACGACGCCGTGCCACCGGCGGAGTCGAGCAGCACCGTCCGGCGGGGCGTGCCGTAGGTGGCGGCGACGTCGCCCATCTCGTCCGAGACGACGGCGTGGAGCTTCGCCTCGTCGCCGAGGATCTCCTCCAGCGCGGCGATCTCCTTCTCGAGCTCGGACTTCTCGGTCTCGAGCTCGATGCGGGAGAACTTGGTCAGACGGCGCAGCTGCAGGTCGAGGATGTAGGAGGCCTGCGGCTCGGACAGGTCGAACACGGACTGCAGGCGCTCGCGGGCCGTGGCGGCGTCGTCCGAGGTGCGGATGACCTGGATGACCTCGTCGATGTCGAGGATCGCGACCAGCAGGCCTTCCACGAGGTGCAGGCGGTCCTTGCGCTTGCCCAGCCGGAACGTGGAGCGACGCCGCACCACGTCGACGCGGTGGTCGACCCACACCCGGAGCAGGTCGAGCAGCCCGAGGGTGCGTGGCTGCCCGTCCACGAGCGAGACGTTGTTGATCCCGAACGAGTCCTCGAGCGGCGTCGTCCGGTAGAGCTGTTCGAGCACGGCCTCCGGGTCGAACCCGGTCTTGACCTCGATGACCAGCCGCATGCCGTGGGAGCGGTCGGTGAGGTCCTGGACGTTGGTGACGCCCTGGATCTTCTTGTTCTTGACGCCGTCGGCGATCTTCTCGATCACCTTCTCCGGACCCACCGTGTACGGCAGCTCGGTGACGACGATGCCCTTGCGGCGTGGCGTGACGTTCTCGATGCGCGCCGTCGAGCGGGTGCGGAACGAGCCGCGGCCGGTGCGGTAGGCGTCCCGGACGCCGTCGAGCCCGACGATCTTGCCGCCCGTGGGCAGGTCCGGCCCCGGGATGTAGCGCATGACGTCCTCGAGGGTCGCCTCCGGGTTGGCCAGCAGGTGCTGACCGGCGGCGACGACCTCGACGAGGTTGTGCGGCGGCATGTTCGTGGCCATGCCCACCGCGATGCCGGACGCCCCGTTGACGAGGAGGTTCGGCACGGCCGAGGGCAGCACCTCGGGCTGGGTGAGCTTGTTGTCGTAGTTCGGGACGAAGTCGACGACGTCTTCGTCCAGCCCGGCCGTCATCGCCATCGACGGAGGAGCGAGGCGGGCCTCGGTGTAACGAGGGGCGGCAGGGCCGTCGTCGAGCGAGCCGAAGTTTCCGTGACCGTCCACCAGGGGAAGGCGCATGGAGAAGTCCTGGGCGAGACGGACGAGCGCGTCGTAGATCGCGGCGTCGCCGTGCGGGTGGAGCTTACCCATCACCTCGCCGACCACGCGGGACGACTTCACGTACGCCCGGTCGGGGCGCAGCCCCATGTCGGACATCATGTACAGGATGCGGCGGTGCACGGGCTTGAGCCCGTCCCGCGCGTCCGGGAGCGCACGCGAGTAGATGACGGAGTACGCGTACTCGAGGAACGACGTCTCCATCTCTGCGGCGACGTCGATGTCGACGATCTTCTCGTCGAACGGCTCGTCGGCGACGGCTGCGGCCTTCTTGCGCGCCATGCGGTGCGGCTCCCTGGGTCGTTCTCGCTGCGGCGTGGTGCCCGACGGCGGCGCACGGCCCCGTACGGACGTTCGAGGGAAGCGTAGCGCCACCGCGCGGGAGGGCGGTGCAGGCGGGCCGGAGCCGCCCTCGATGCCTGCGAACGGCAACGCCCCGGGGTCGACCCGCTCGAAGTGGGTGCCGTTCCCAAGATGCTTCACTTGCCCGAGGAGCATCGTGGCGAAACTGCGGAAGGCAGCGGCCGGAGGGCGCCGAGAGCATCGTCACGGCGGCGACCGAGGCGCTCGGGGAGTCGACGTCCTCGTCGACAACGCGACGATCGCGCCCAGCACACGCCGCCATCACCCGATCGAGACCGTGGACTACGCGGACTGGCAGCGGATCTCGCGGGAGATGATCGACGTCGACCAGAGGGCGGCGATGGGTCGCGGGGTGACGGAGTCGGCCCGCGAGGGCGCGATGGTGCTGATGATGGCCTTCGGCGTGACGCGGTGGCGTTCCAGGATCGGCGGGGTGTCGGCCGCTTCAACTCAGGTCGAGGTGCAGTCTCAGCGCGTCATCGACAGCCGCGAGCTGCTCGCGGGTGAGGCGACCCGCCCGCTCGACCAGTCGGGACACGTCCAGCGCGTGGACTTGCTCGGCCTGCGCCTTGGACTTCCGCGGCAACCCGGACGACTCCTGGTCGACCAACACCTGGAACGTCAGCACTCGGCGAGTGCTGCTGGTCAACGGAACGACCGTGAGGACGCCGCGGCCGAGGCGTTGCGCCACCCTGTTGTGCGCGTCGTTGGACACGATGGCGACGGGCCGGATCTTGTTGGACTCGGAGCCTCGCGACGGGTCGAGGTCGGCGAACCAGATCTCACCGCGTCGCATCGCCGTCCAGTCCGTCGCCGACGGTCCCGTCCCACGCGTCCGCGTCGTCGGAGTCCGCCCATTCCTCGATCGCTTCCGCGTACTCGGCCTCCAGGTCGTGGACCTGCAGCGCCTTGATCGCGGCGTGGATGGTGGCCGAGCGTGACGGGAGCCCTTCGCGCTCGGCGTAGGTGTCCAGGTAGCGGAGATCCTGCTCCCTGATACTCACACTCACCTTCATACCCGCGATGCTACCCCCTCGCGGGGTCTACCGGATAGCCTGCTCGGATGGACGATCAGCGCCCAGCCTCCTACCCGGTCGAGTGGGAGGCCGACGTCGTGCTCCGCGACGGGACCACGATGCACGTGCGCCCGATCTGTCCCGAGGACGCCGACGCGCTGCAGCGGTTCCACACGGGCCAGTCGGAGCGTTCCACCTACTTCCGGTTCTTCGCCCCGATCGCGCGCCTGACCGATCGTGAGCTGCGCCGTCTGGTCACCCTCGACCACCACGACCGTGCCGCGCTGGTGGCGGTCCGTCCCGGCCACGACGAGGACGGCTCGCAGCGGGAGGACATCCTCGGCGTCGCCCGCTTCGACGTCATCGCCGACGGCGAGGCGGAGGTCGCGTTCAACATCGCCGACTCCGTGCAGGGCAAGGGCCTCGCCTCGGTGCTCCTGGAGCACGTGGCGGCGGCCGCCCGGGAGCGGGGCGTGCGCCGCTTCACCGCCGAGGTGCTGCCGCAGAACGCCTCGATGCTGGGTGTCTTCCGCGACGCGGGCTTCGAGATCAGCCAGCACCTGGACGACGGCATCGTGACGGTGGGCATCGACCTCGACCCCACCGAACGCTCCCGCGCCGTCATGGCGGATCGCGAGCACCGCGCCGAGGCGCGTTCCATGGCGGGGCTGCTCTCCGCGCGCCGCGTCCTGCTGGTCGGGCCGGGCTCGGAGGGGCAGGCGCACGACGACGGCACGCCGGAGGCGCTGCTCGCCCAGCGCGTGCTGGACGCGCACCAGAACGACCCCGGTGGCACCGAGCTCGTCGTCCTCGACCCGCCGGGCGACGTGCCCGAGGGCGTGGAGCACGCGACCGGGTGGGACGCCGTCGGGCCGGTGGACCTGGCGCTGCTGGCCGTCACGCCGGACGTCGCCGTCGAGACGGTGCGCCGGCTCGCCCTCACCGGCGCGCGCGGCGTCGTCGTCCTCTCGGGCGGCTACGCCGAGGTCGGCTCCGAGGGTCTGGAGCGACGCCGCGAGCTGCTGCGCACCGCGCACGCCGCCGGGATGCGCGTCGTCGGCCCCGTCTCCTACGGGGTGCTGACCACCACGCCGAGCGGCGCGCTGCGGGCGAGCCTCGCGCTGCGCCCGCCCCGACCCGGCGTCGTCGGCCTGTTCTGCCAGTCCGCCGCAGCCGCCGTCACGCTGACGGCCACGCTCGAACGGCGCGGCCTCGGCGTCTCCTCCCTCGTCTCGGCGGGGCACCGAGCCGACGTCTCCGGCAACGACCTCATGCAGTTCTGGCAGGACGACGACGCCACCGAGGTCGTGTGCCTGTACCTGGAGTCCATCGGCAACCCGCGCAAGTTCTCGCGGATCGCGCGGCGGCTGTCCGCCGTCAAGCCGGTGGTGGTCGCCACGGCGGGCCGTTCCGGCCAGGTGGTCCCGCCCGGGCACGCGGTTCGCGCCACGCACGCGCCCCGGCGGCTGCTCGACGAGCTGCTGCGCCAGTCCGGCGTCATCCAGGCGGCCAACACCCACCAGCTCATGGACATCGCCCAGGTCCTGGCCCACCAGCCGCTGCCCGCCGGGAGCCGCGTGGGGATCCTCGCGTCGTCGGCGGCGCTCGCGGCCCTCGTCGCGGAGGCCGCGGCGTCGGCCGGTCTGACGGTGGCCGCCTCGAGCGACTTCCTGCCTCCCCATGCCCGCGAGGAGCAGATCGCCCAGACCGTCGACGCGCTCTACGCGCCCGGCGCCTGCGACGCCGTCGTCGTCGTGGACGTGCCTGTGGTCCAGCCTCGCACCGGGGCGATCGCCCGTGCGGTGGCGGAAGCGGCCGCCCGCACGGGCCGTACCACGGTGGCCTCCATGCTCGGGCTGCACGGCATGCCGGACGAGCTCGCCGCCGAGGCGCCGGACGGCCGCATCGTCCGGATCCCGGCGTTCTCCACCCCGGAGGACGCCGTCGTGGCGCTCGGCAAGGTCGTCGAGCACGCCGGATCGCGCGCCGAGGAGCGCGGCCACTACGTGATGCCCGACGGCGTGGACGCGCGCCGCGCGCGCCGGCTCGTCGAGCGTTGGGCCGCGGAGTCCGACGCCCGTGACCTCGACGCGACCGAGGCGGCCGAGCTGCTGGACTGCTACGGCATCCGGCTCTGGCGCTCGGTGCCCGTCCGCACGGCCGACGAGGCCGTCGCGGCCGCGGACGAGCTCGGCTGGCCGGTCGCGCTCAAGAGCGCCTCGCCGGCGCTGCGGCACCGCAACGACCTCGGGGGAGTGCGGCTCGACATCAGCGATCCGGACGACCTGCGCTCCGACGTCGCGCGCCTGCAGACGGTCGCGCAGGCCGTGCTGGGGAGCGAGGCCCCGGAGCTCGAGGTGCAGGCCATGGCTCCGCCGGGCGTCGCCTGCGTGGTGCGCTCGGCCGAGGACCCGCTGTTCGGCCCGATGGTGTCCTTCGGGCTGGCGGGCGATGCCGTCGACCTGCTCGACGACGTCGCGCACGG
This sequence comes from uncultured Isoptericola sp., assembly GCA_947497265.1. Lineage (GTDB taxonomy): Bacteria > Actinomycetota > Actinomycetes > Actinomycetales > Cellulomonadaceae > Isoptericola > Isoptericola rhizosphaerae. Next base: position 366,268 of record CANMFP010000002.1, on the reverse strand, counting down.
CATCCCGCCGCTGACGGACGTGGACGTCTCGGCGCTGGTCAGCACGGTGCGGGCCGCGCCCCGGCTGTACGGGTACGGGGGAGCGCCACCGGCCGACGTCGACGCGCTCGAGGACGTCCTCGCGCGGGCGTCGGTCATGGCGGACGACCTGCCCGAGCTCGCGTCGCTCGAGCTGTACCCCGTGGTGGTGGCCGAGCAGGGTGCGTCGGTCCTGCACGCCAGCGTGCGGCTGCGTCCTGCGGGTCGCCGGGCCGACTCGCTGCGCCGCGCGCTGCCGGGCTGAGCGGGGCGTGACCGGGCTCGGGGACCGCCGTCCACAGCCCGGTGCCACCGGGGGCGAGGAAGTGGGAAGATGGGCGGGTGCCTTCCGCGACCACTCGCAAGAACCTTCGTGACGACCTGACCGCCCACGTGTTCCGGGCCGGGTACTACCCGGACCTGGTCAACGACGTTATCGACGTCGCGATCGCCGACGAGCCGGTCCTCGCGCACCTCGTCCAGGCGGAGACGACCTTCGACAGCCAGGTGCGTCGCCACCTGACCGTGCTCGCGCTGACGCCCACGCGGCTGGTCGCCGCGCACGTCGACGACCACGAGGGCGACGCTGCCAACCCGTCGTCCGCCGCGGCCACCACCGAAGCCGTGCCGCTCGGGGAGGTCCGGTCCGTCGCGCTGACCCACGTGGTGGCCGAGCCCGCCGACCATCGGCCCGGCGACAGCGCCGCCGAGCTGACGCTCGCGGTCGGCTGGGGAGCGGTGTCCCGCCTCGACCTGGAGCCTGCGCAGTGCCCAGACCCGAGCTGCGACGCCGACCACGGGTACACCGGGCAGATCACGCCCGACGACATCGTCGTGCGCGTCTCCGACGCCGCCGAGGGCCGGGACGCCGTCCGCCGCGCCGCCGCGTTCGCCCGCGAGCTCTCCGCCGCCACCGGGGTGGGCGGGCGCGCCGCCCGATGACGTCGGTCCTGCTGCCTGACGACCTCGTCGCGCCGTCGTACGGCAGCGACTCGCTGGCCGCCGTCCTGCCCGCCGCCGCGGGAGCCCTCGGTGTCGACCTGACCACCAGCACCGGGCTGCGGTCGATCGACTGCGCGGCCGCGTTCGGCCTGCCCGCAGCGCGCCGCGTCGTCGTCGTCCTCGTGGACGGCCTCGGCATGCACAACCTCGTGGAGCGTGGCGGGCACGCGCCGTTCCTCCGCCGGCTCCTGCCGGACGCGCGCTCGCTGATCACCAGCTTCCCGTCGACGACGGCGGCCGCGCTCGCCACGCTCGGGACCGGGACGTCGCCGGGGCGTACCGGCCTCGTCGGCTACACCCAGCGCAACCCCGGCACCGGCGGGCTGGCCACCATGGTGTCCTGGAACGAGCAGTCCGACCCCTACCGGCCCGGGACCAAGACCTCCGCACCGCTGCGCACCGACCCGGCAGAGCTGCAGCGAGAGCCCACCGTCTTCGAGGTGCTGGGCGCCGGGGTGAGCGTCGTCGCGCCCGGACCGGCCAAGTTCGCCGGGTCGGGGATGACCCGGGCCGCGCTGCGCGGTCCACGCTACGTCGTCGCCGAGAAGTTCTCCGACCGGGTCGACGCCACGCTGCGCGCCCTGCGCGACGACGGTCTCGTCTACCTCTACCAGGCCGACGTCGACACCGTCGGGCACAAGCACGGCCCCGATTCGTGGCAGTGGGGCGACGCCCTGGAGGCGACCGACGCCGAGCTGCGCCGGCTCGCCGCCAGCGTGCCGGCCGGCACGCTGGTGCTCGTCACCGCCGACCACGGCCAGGTCGCGACCGACATGGCACGGCAGTACGACGTCGGTGCCGAGCCGGCGCTCGACCAGGACGTCGTGCTCCTCGGCGGCGAGCCCCGCGCGACGCACGTCTACGTCGCGCCCGGCGCGGATCCTGCCGCCGTGGCCGCACGGTGGGCCGACGTCCTCGGCGACGACGCGTTCGTGGCGCTGCGGGACGATGCGATCGACGCCGGCTGGCTCGGGCCGGTCGCGGAACACGTGCTGCCCGCCGTGGGCGACGTGCTCGTCGCGGCCCGCGGCAGTGCGACCGTCGTCGACTCCCGGCTGCACCCTGAGGGTGCGCGGCGGATGCCCGGCGTCCACGGGTCGCTGACGCCCGTCGAGATGATCGTCCCGCTGCTCGTCTCCTCCTGACCAACGCCTTCTGACAGGATTCGGACATGGCCGAGCTCGTCTTCTTCTCCGGGACCATGGACAGCGGCAAGTCGACGCTGGCCCTGCAGACGGACCACAACCACCGCGCGCGAGGACGGCACGGCATCATCTTCACGCGCAACGACCGGGCCGGCGCCGCGCGGTTGTCGTCCCGCCTCGGCCTCGAGGTGGACGCCCGCGAGGTCACCGAGGACACCGACTTCTGGCAGACGATCGTCTCCGAGCGTCAGCGTGGGAACGTGGTCGACTATCTCGTGTGCGACGAGGCGCAGTTCTACTCGCCGCAGCAGGTCGAGCAGCTCGCACGCCTGGTCGACGAGATCGAGATGGACGTGTTCGCGTTCGGCATCACCGCGGACTTCCGGACCCGGCTGTTCCCCGGTTCTGCACGCCTCGTCGAGCTCGCCGACCGCATGGAGGTGCTGCAGGTGCAGTCCCTGTGCTGGTGCGGTGCACGCGCCACGCACAACGCGCGCACCGTGGACGGCGTCATGGTGGTCGAGGGCGACCAGGTCGTCGTGGGCGACGTCAGCGCGGACGCCGAGGTCGCCTACGAGGTGCTGTGCCGGCGTCACCACATGCGGCGCATGACGGCCGACACCGCTCGCCGGCTCGCCCCGTCCGAGGACACGCTGCTCGACGTGGGCTGACGAACCCCGGCGTCAGGGTGACGGGCGCGCGCCGCCGAAGACGATCTCGTCCCAGCTCGGTACCTGGGCACGGCCCTTGCGCGGCGTGCGCCGTGCGACCTTCGCCTTGGCAGGTGCTGCCACCTCGCCGACCACGGCCGACGGTGCCGACGTCCGGGGAGCAGCGGGCTGCGGGGGAGCGACGGGTTCCGGTGGAGGTGCGGGTGATCGTGGCTCGCCGTCGGACGACGACGTCTCGGATGCGCTCACCGGCTCGGTCTTGCGCCCGTCCCGCTCGTCGGTCTCGTCGGCGGCCTCGGCGTCGGAGGGCTCGGGATCCTCGGTGTGTGCGGCGCGCTGGGCGTCCCGGCGAGCGCCGAGATCGACGATGCTCGCACCGTCGTCCGCCTGGGCCGTCGGGTCGAGGTCGAGCGGGAGCTCCTGGTCCTGCGGGCCCGGCTCGGGCCGCCGCGGCCGTTGCGGCGGGCGCTGCCCGCGGCGGCCTGCGAGGTCGTCGAGCAGGAGCGCGGTGGCGTCAGCGGCGGCGTCCGACGGCGGCGCGGGACGGCGCCGGTCGACGACGCCGGGAACGCCCAGCACCTCCGGGGAGATCGCGTCGTCCGGCTGGCCGAGCCAGCGCGCCTCGTCGTCCAGCGCGACGACCACGCGCCCCTTCGGGTCGAAGGACCAGCGTGCGCTGCGCTCGCGCTCGCCCGCGGTGAAGCGGACCTCCACGTGCCAGGGGGCGTTCCCCTCGCGCCGGGCCGTCCACACCGCGTCCTCCACCGTGACGTCGCGTGCCGCCAGCCGGGCGTCGGCGAGCTCGCCGAGCTCGATCTTTCCCTCGGGGTCGACGTGGTGGTTGCGTACCTGCGTGATCACGTGGTCCCGCTCGGTGAGGACGGGCCACTCGTAGCGCCGCACGTGCTCCAGCGGTAGTCCGGACGCGGCGGCGAGCTCCTCAGCGGTCGCACCGGCCCGGAGCCTGGCCTGCACCTCCCGCGGGCGCAGCGTCGCCGCGGACTCCGCCTGGAGCGCCTCGGTGCGCGGCCGGTCGCGGCGCACGGCGGCCCGCAGCGCCTCGGTGATCGTCAAGGTGTGCTCGACGCCGTCCGGGCCACGCAGGACCAGGCGCTCGGCGTCCTCGTGCAGCGTCACGAGCTCGAGCTCGGCCATGGTTCCTCCTCACGCCCGCCCGGCTTGGCGGGCCTGCTCGTTCGAGAGTGCCACCCACCGGCGCCCGTCCCGCGCAGGCGCGTCGGTGTGCCGCGGATTCTCGGTTGCCCGTGGCGCGGACACTGCGAGGATGACGGGCGTGGAGACATTGGTGCCGGGCGTCAACGTCCTGGAGGTCGTGGCGGTCTTCGTCTCGGCGGTCGCCGGAGGCCTGGCCGCGGTCCGCAAACGGTTCGACCTGTTCGGCGTGCTGGTCCTGGCCTGGGTCTGCGGGCTCGGCGGCGGCATCCTGCGCGACGTGCTCATCGGCGACACCCCGCCCGTCGGTATCTCCAGCTGGAAGCTCGTGGTCGCCGCGATCGCGGCGGGCCTGGCCACGTTCGTGCTGCACCCGGGCCTGACGCGGCTCCGGCGCTCCGTCATCGTGCTGGACGCTGCGGCCCTGTCCTTGTTCGTCGTCCAAGGGACGGCGAAGGCGCTCGACCTGGAGGCCGGTCTGCTCGCCTCGCTCGTGGTCGGGGTCCTGACGGGCATCGGAGGTGGTGTCCTGCGAGACATGCTGGTGGGGGAGGTGCCGCTGATCTTCGCCGACCGCCAGCTCTACGCGGTCCCGGCGATCCTCGGTGCCGCCACCGTGGTCGTCCTCTGGGAGACCGGCTGGTGGCAGTGGTGGTCCGCGCTGTGCGTGGTGGCGCTCGTCTTCGGCTTCCGGCTGCTCTCGCTGGCGCTCGGGTGGGTGGTGCCGCACGCCGGTGGTGGATGGACCGGCCGGTGGGGCCGTGAGTCGGGCAGGATGGACGGGTGACCTCACTTCCTGGCCTCCCGCCCGCCTCCGAGATCGCCGACCTGCGCTCCCTCGCCCGTTCACTGGCTCTCGAGGCCGGGGCGATGGTGCGTGGTGGCAGGCCCGCGCTCGTCGAGGTCGCCGCGACCAAGTCGAGCGACGTCGACCCGGTCACCGACATGGACCGGGCGTCGGAGGAGCTGCTCCGACGCCGCCTGGCCGCGCGGCGCCCGGACGACGGGATCCTCGGGGAGGAGGGCGACGACGTCGTGGGCACCAGCGGGCTCACCTGGGTCATCGACCCGATCGACGGCACCGTGAACTACCTGTACGGCGTGGCCTCCTACGCGGTGTCGGTCGCCGTGGTCGTCGGCGACCCGGACCCGGCACGGTGGACCGTCCTGGCCGGTGCCGTGCACTCGGTCGTGGACGGGGCGACCTGGACGGCAGGGCACGGGCTGGGTGCCGACCGGGATGGCCGCGAGCTCCACGTGCGCGAGGCGGAGTCGTTGGCGACGTCGTTGGTCGGCACCGGGTTCGGCTACGCGGCCGAGCGCCGGGCGCACCAGGCCCAGGTCCTGACGCACGTGCTGCCCCGGGTGCGCGACATCCGCCGGCTGGGTTCGGCCGCGATCGACCTGTGCCTGCTCGCCGAGGGAGCGATCGACCTCTACTACGAGCGTGGTCTCAACCCGTGGGACGTCGCTGCCGGCGGTCTCGTCGCCATGGAGGCCGGTGGCGCGCTGACCGGGCTGCGCGGAGCGCCGGCGACGCAGCTGATGACCGTCGCCGGTGCGCCGGCGCGGCAGGCCGAGCTGGTGGAGCTGCTGGAGTCCGCGGACGCCGACGCAGCCGAGGGCTGACCCGGAGCGAGCCGGAATCCGGGTGGCTTTCGCTCGGCGGAACGCTTACTGTTTGCGCTGGTCAGGCCCGGTGTGACCGGCACGACAGTCCGACATGTCGCGTGGTCGCTGCGGATGGTGCAGAATCCGGGGGCCGAGCGGGAACAAAACCCGTCCGCCAAGCATTAGCAGCGCGTACCGCCACCGAAACCCACGGAGTGTGACAACACAGATGGCAACCGACTACGACGCACCCCGCAAGAACGAAGAGGACAACGAGCAGGACTCCATCCAGGAGCTTCAGGCTCGTCGGTCCGACAAGTCGTCGGGTGTCGTCGACGAGGACGAGACGGAGGCTGCGGAAGGCTTCGAGCTTCCGGGCGCCGACCTGTCCGGTGAAGAGCTCGCGGTGCGCGTCCTGCCCCGCCAGGCCGACGAGTTCACGTGCTCGAGCTGCTTCCTCGTGCATCACCGCAGCCAGCTGGCCTACGAGAAGAAGGGCCAGATGATCTGCACGGAGTGCGCCGCCTGACGGTCGTCAGACCGCGGGCGGAGTCCCCGACACCCAGGCCGTCATGTCCTCGACGTGACGGCCTTCGTCGTCCCCGGGCTCAGGCCGTGCCGGCCGCCTCGGTCAGCGCGGCAGCGAGGTCGTCCGGGCGGCGGGTGGAGACGAGCCAGTAGGGCGTCGGGTCCTGCGGGTCGTCGAGCTCGACCCGCAGACCGGTGCGGGCCCAGCTCCGCAGGCACACGTAGGCGCGCGCGTCGAGCTCGGGGCCGAGCTGCACCCGCATCTCCTCGGCACTGAACACGGGGGTCACGGTGCCGAGCAGGTCGACGGGCACGTGCGCGTCACCGGCTCGCAGCTCACCGCCGACGACCTCGACGACCGGGGCGGTCACGACGAGGGTCACGCCGACGCCCGCGGCCACGAGGAGACCGGCGACCGGCGCGACGACCGGGGCGAGCGGAAGGACCACCACGGCCACGATGACACCGAGCCCGAGTGCGGCGACCCACGCACCCGGTCCGGGGACGAGTCGCTCGTGGAACGCGGCTCCCTGGGCCGGTCCCGACGTGTCCGAGGCTCGGGTGGGCATGTCGTTCATGGGACCATCATCGCAGGCCTCGGGTGTCCGCTAGGCTGCGCGGGTGCCTGAGAACGCGAGCCCCACGGTGACCGACCCCAGCACGCTCGACGTGCTCGTCACGTTGCTGGACGACGACGCCCTCGTACCGGCGTACTCCCATCCGGGCGACGCCGGGGCGGACCTGGTGACCACCAGGGACGTCGAGCTCGGTCCGCTGCAGCGCGAGATCGTGCCGACGGGCGTGGCGATCGCGCTGCCCGAGGGCTATGCCGCGTTCGTCCACCCGCGTTCGGGACTGGCCGCCAGGCACGGCATCACGGTGGTCAACGCGCCCGGCACGGTCGATGCGGGCTACCGGGGTGAGATCAAGGTCGTCCTGGCCAATACCGACCCGCACGAGACGGTCCGGCTGCGCCGCGGGGACCGGGTCGCCCAGCTGGTGATCCAGCGGGTCGAGCACGCGCGGTTCCTGGTGGCGGAGCGTCTGCCCGGGTCGCACCGCGGCTCCGGCGGGTTCGGCTCGAGCGGTGGGGTCTCGCAGGCCTGACCAGCGGGTTCCCGGCCGGTGCCACCGGCGGTCTAACCTGGAGTACAGGGCGGCGTTGCGCCGTCGGATCCGACGAGACAAGGAGATCCCTGGTGGGTCTGTTCCGGCGCAAGGCGTCGACGAAGGCGACGGAGTCCGCGACCACGGGCGAGGTGAGCCCGGCCCCGGACGGAGCGCCCACGGGCACGGAGCCCACGGCCCCGTCCGAGCGTGGGCCGTTCGACTCCTCGCAGGTGACGGCCATGGGGCCGCGCGTCGATCTTGGTGCCGTCTGGCTCCCTGTCCTACCCGGTCTGCAGCTGCGGATGGAGGTCGACAAGAAGTCGCAGAAGGTCACGGGTGTGGCCGCCTCCCTGCAGGGTTCGGTGCTCCAGGTCCAGGCGTTCGCCGCACCCAAGACGGGCGGCATCTGGGACGAGGTGCGTGAGGAGATCGGAGCCTCGCTGACCAAGCAGGGCGGCACGGTCGACGACGTCCCCGGCACCTTCGGCCGTGAGCTGATGGCCCGCATCCCCGCGAAGACGCCCGAGGGCAAGCCCGCTGTCCGGCCGGCGCGGTTCATCGGTCACGACGGTCCGCGCTGGTTCCTGCGCGGTGTGCTCTCCGGCCGGGCCGCCGTCGACGCGGAGGCGGCCAAGCCGCTGGAGTCGGTGTTCGCGAACATCGTCGTGGTGCGTGACGCCAACCCGCGTCCGCCGCGCGACCTGCTGACGCTGACCCTGCCCGAGCAGGCGCGCAAGGACGGTGCGGACGCAACGGGCGCCGACGGGCCGACGGACGCGACGCCGCAGACTCCCTCCTTCGACCCGCTGACGCGTGGGCCGGAGATCACCGAGATCCGCTGAGGCCCGAGATGTCGCTGCGCAGCATGGTCCGCGCCGCTCTCGCGTCGACGGATGACGTCGTCGCCGACGAGGAGCGCACCGCCGCGGCGCTGGTGACGGGCTGTCGGCCGCTCGACGACCTCAACCCGCGCGAGCGCTCCTCGGCGGCCGGCGTCCTGCGCTCGGTGGTGCTGCGCCCGCGGGAGAACGTGCCCACCGTCGAGGCGGAGCTGTACGACGGCACGGGCACGCTGCACCTCGTGTGGCTCGGTCGGCGGGAGATCGCGGGCATCCAGCCCGGCAGACGCCTGCGCGTCGAGGGCATGGTGACGGTCCGCGAGGGCCGGCGGACGATGTACAACCCCCGGTACGAGCTGCGTGCACGGGCCGGCGAATGAGCTCGACGGACGAGGAGCACGTGGACGACCACAGCCCCCAGACCCCACCGGCACGCGGGATGCGCTCCCTGACGGCCGACTCGTTCTCGTTCGGCGAGGCGGTCGGCGGCGTGCGCGGCGTCATCGAGTCGGTGCTCCCCGGTCTCGTCTTCGTGGTGGTCTTCGTGATCACCGAGGACCTGACGCCGTCCCTGGTCGCTTCGGCCGCGGCCGCCCTGGTGGCCGTCGTCGCGCGGCTCGTGCAGCGCACGCCGGTCACCCAGGCTCTCGGTGGCGTGCTCGGCATCGCCGTCGGCGTCTTCTGGGCCTGGCGTTCCGGAGAGGCGCAGGACTTCTACGTCTGGGGCCTGTGGACCAACGCCGCCTACCTCGTAGCCTTCGTCGTGTCGATCCTGGTGCGGTGGCCGTTGGTGGGACTGTTCGTCGAGGCGATCCGGGCCGGGTTCTCCGACGCGGCACGCCGGGACGAACCCGTCACGGAGGAGGCGACGTCGGACGACGAGCCCGAGCGGAGCCCTTTCGCGGCGCTGGCCGACTGGCGGTCGGACCCGGCACTGGTACGCCGCTACACCGTGGCGAGCTGGTTCTGGGTGGGGCTCTTCGCCGTCCGCCTGGCCGTCAAGGTCCCGCTGTACCTGACCGGCGACGTCGGCTGGCTCGGCACGATGCACCTGGTGCTGGGCGTGCCGCTGTGGGGCCTCGTGCTGTGGCTGACCTGGGTCGTCGTCCGCGGTGCCCACGAGCGAGCCGGGCGCACCGACGCCACCTGAGCCGGCCGGCGCTCAGCCCGCGTCGCGCGGGCTCAGCCGAGCTCCGGTCCGTCGACGACGAGCTGCTGCAGCATGGCGGGCTCTGCCTCCTGCCCGGTGACGAACATGAGCTCGTCGCCGGGCTCGAGAGCGTCGTCGGCCGTCGGGCTGAACGGCTGGGTCCCACGGACGATGCACGCCAGGACGGTGTCGGGGGGCCAGCCCACGTCGCTGACCCGCAGCCCCACCAGCGGGGACTCCGGGGGCAGCGTGACCTCGAAGATGTCGGCGCCCGACTGGTGGAACGTGAAGATCCGCACCAGGTCGCCCACGGACACGGCCTCCTCGACCATGGCCGTCATGATGCGCGGCGTCGAGACGGCGACGTCGACGCCCCAGGACTCGTCGAACATCCACTCGTTGCGGGGGTTGTTCACGCGCGCGACGGTGCGCGGCACCGCGAACTCCGTCTTGCACAGCAGGGAGAAGACGAGGTTGGCTTTGTCGTCGCCCGTCGCACCCACGACGACGTCCGCGGAGGACACGTCGGCGCCATCGAGGGACGACGTCTCGCACGCGTCGGCGAGCAGCCAGTCCGCCTCGGGGACCTGGGCGACCCGCATCGCCGACGGGTTCTTGTCGACGAGCACGACCTCGTGGTCGTTGGCGAGGAGCTCAGAGGCGATGGACCGGCCCACGGAGCCCGCTCCAGCGATGACGATCCGCATCAGTCCAGCTCCTCCTCGGGCCCCGGGGCGTGGGTGAGCAGCCGTTCGACGCGCGGCGCGTCGTCGGTGCGCATCAGCACGTGCAGCTCGTCGTTCTCCTGCAGCAGCGTGTCCGCCGCCACGAGCTGACCCTCGGCGTACCGGGTGAGGAACGCGACCCGCGCGCCGGTGGTCGCCTCGATGCGCCGGACGGACAGCCCGAGCCAGCCGGGGTGGTAGTCGACCTGTGCGAGCCGGACGGCGCCCGACGGGTCGCGGTACTCGTCGGTCGCGCCGAGGGGGAGCATGCGGCGCATCACCTGGTCGGCGGTCCAGCGGACGGTGGCGACCGTCGGGATCCCGAGGCGCTGGTAGATCTCGGCGCGGTGCGGGTCGTAGATCCGGGCGACGACGTGCTCGACCCCGTAGGTCTCCCGGGCGACCCGGGCGGCGAGCACGTTCGAGTTGTCGCCGTCGGACACCGCGGCGAAGGCGTAGGTGTCCTCGATCCCGGCCTGGGCGAGGGTGTCGCGGTCGAAGCCGACACCCGTCACCTTGTGCCCGGAGAAGTCGGGTCCGAGCCGTCGGAAGGCTTCGGGGTTCTGGTCGATGACGGCCACCGAGTGGCCGCGCTCCTCGATGGACTGCGCGAGCGAGGAGCCCACGCGGCCGCATCCCATGATCACGAAGTGCACACCACGGAACGCTATACCTCCGAGCACCCGTGCGCCGACCTGCGCCTGGACGCACCGACAGGCATAGCATGAGTCACCGTGTCGGACATCGCAGACGCCGCCAAGCGGCTGCTCGTAGGGCGACCCCTGCGCAGCGAGAGCTCGAAGCGCTCTCTGCTGCCCAAGCGGGTGGCGCTGCCGGTCTTCGCCTCGGACGCGCTGTCGTCCATGGCGTACGCGCCGGACGAGATCCTGCTGATGCTCGCGGTCGCCGGCATCGCGGCCACGGCGTTCTCGCCCTGGGTGGGCGCCGCCGTCGTGGTCGTGCTCCTGGTGGTGGTCGCCTCCTATCGCCAGATCGTGCGCGCGTATCCCTCCGGCGGCGGCGACTACGAGGTGGCCACGACCAACCTCGGGCCTACGGCCGGCACCGGGGTGGCGTCGGCTCTGATGCTGGACTACGTGCTCACCGTCGCGGTGTCGCTGTCGGCCGCGTCGCAGTACCTCGTGGTGCTCCTGCCGGTGGTACGCGGGCACGAGCCGCTCGTCGCGGTGCTGCTCGTGGCGGCACTGACCGTGGTGAACCTGCGTGGGGTGCGCGAGTCGGCCTGGGTGTTCGTGGTGGTGATCTACTGCTTCATGGCGGCGCTCGGCGTCCTCGCCGTCGTCGGCGCCGTGCAGTACGTCTCCGGAGAGATGCCGCAGGCGGCCAGTGCCGACCTCGAGCTGGTGCCTGCCGCCGGGTTCGAGCAGGGTCTGCTCGGTGTCGCCGGCGCCTTCCTGGTCGCTCGGGCGTTCGCCTCCGGTGCCGTCGCGCTCACCGGGGTCGAGTCGATCACCAGCGACGTGCCGGCCTTCCAGCGGCCCAAACGACGCAACGCCGCCACGACGCTCGCGCTGCTCGGCGGGATCTCCGCCGTGATGCTCATGACGATCCTGTTCCTGGCCCAGGCGACCGGGGTCAAGTTCGTCGAGGACCCGGCCTCCCAGCTGACCCGGGACGGGGTGCTCGTCGGGGACGAGCACGAGCAGCACCCGGTCCTGGCCCAGCTTGCGGAGACGGTGTTCGGCGGGTTGTCGGTCGTCGCGGCCGTCGTCGTCGGCGTCACCGCGCTCGTGCTGCTCCTCGCCGCCAACACGGCGTTCCACGGGTTCCCCGTCCTCGGGTCGTTGCTGGCCAAGGACGGCTACCTGCCACGCCAGCTCCACACCCGCGGCGACCGCATGGCGTTCTCGAACGGCATCGTCACGCTCGCCGTGGCAGCGGGTGTGCTCGTCCTCGCGTTCGACGCCGAGGTGACCGCGCTCATCCAGCTCTACATCGTGGGCGTCTTCGTGTCGTTCACGCTCGCGCAGCTCGGCATGCTGCGGCACTGGACACGTGAGCTGCGCAAGGAACCGAAACCGAAGGTCCGGAGCCGGATGAAGCGGTCGCGGGTGCTCAACGGGACCGGGTTCGTCCTGACCTCGGCCGTGCTGGTGATCGTCCTGGTCACGAAGTTCACCCACGGTGCCTGGATCACCGTGGTGGCCATGGGTGTGCTCTTCGTCATCATGCGAGGCATCCGACGGCACTACACCAGGGTCCGGTCCGAGCTCGCGCTCGACGACGTCGCGGGCGCCCGCGCACTGCCGAGCCGGGTCCACGCCGTCGTGCTCGTCTCCCGGGTGCACAAGCCGACCATGCGCGCGCTCGCCTATGCGCGCGCCTCGCGGCCGTCGCTGCTCGAGGCGGTGACGGTCGGTGTGGACCTCGACGAGAGCACCGACCTGCGTCGGCAGTGGGAGGCTCTCGACCTGCCGGTCCCGCTGCGCGTGCTGGACTCCCCGTACCGCGAGATCACCCGGCCGATCCTGCACTACGTCCGGTCGCTGCGCAGCGAGTCCCCGCGCGACCTCGTGGTCGTCTACATCCCGGAGTACGTCGTCGGGCACTGGTGGGAGCACCTGCTGCACAACCAGTCGGCGCTGCGGCTCAAGGGGCGCCTGCTGTTCACGCCGGGCGTCGTCGTCGCGTCCGTCCCTTGGCAGCTGTCGTCCTCGGCGGGGCACACCGGGCTCGAGGGTGACGAGGTCGACGGCGGCGGTCCGCTCTGAACGGGGGACAATGAGGCCGTGACCCGACCCCGCCGTTCGTCCCCCCGCTCCCGTCCCGTCGACCCGGAGGTCGGCCTCGAGCTCGAGCTCGAGATCGGCCCCGTCGCGCACGGCGGCCACTGCGTCGCCCGCCACGAGGGTCGCGTCGTCTTCGTGCGCCACACACTGCCCGGCGAGACGGTGCGCGCCCGCGTGACCGAGGGTGGCAAGAAGTTCTGGCGGGCCGACGCCGTCGAGGTGCTGGAGCCGTCGGCCGACCGCGTGGAGCCGGCCTGGCCGGCGTCCGGCCCGGGCGGCGTGGGTGGCGCGGAGCTCTCCCATGTCGCGCTGCCCGCGCAACGGCGCTGGAAGGCGGCGGTGCTCGCCGAGCAGCTCCGGCGGCTCGCCGGGCTGGAGCCAGACGTGACGGTCGAGGCCGCTCCCGGCGATGACGAGCGCGGTGGGCTCGCCTACCGCACCCGGATCGAGCTCGTGACGGACGCCGACGGTCGCGCCGGGATGCGGCGGTTCCGGTCGCACGACGTCGTCCCGCTGGACGCCATGCCGCTCGCGACGCCGGAGGTGCTGACGCTGGCGGCGACCGAGGGAGTCTTCACCCGGCGCTGGCGGCCGGGCCAGCGGCTCGAGCTCGTCGCCCCGGCAGGGGGCGCGGACGCCCTGATGCTGGTGGACGGCACGCCGTGGCGGCGCGGCCGGCCGGACTTCCGGCCGAACGCCCGCCGCGCGGTGACGGAGACCGTGCAGGTCGGCGACGCCGAGCACCGGTACCGCGTCGCCGCCGACGGGTTCTGGCAGGTGCACCGCGGGGCCCCCGGGGTGCTGGCGGGAGCCGTCCTGGACGCCGTCGGCGACGTCTCCGACGCCACCGTCCTGGACCTGTACTCCGGCGCGGGCCTGTTCACGCTGCCGCTCGCCGCGGCGGTCGGGGAGCGTGGGCGGGTCGTCGCGATCGAGGGCGACGAGCAGGCGGTCAAGGACGCCCGGCGCAACGTCCACGGGCTGCACCACGTGGACCTGCGGTTGGGCACGGTGGACCGTGTGCTCGCAGGCCGCACCGACGACGACCCCGTGCCGGCGGCCGACGTCGTCGTCCTCGACCCACCTCGCGCCGGCGCCGGGCGCGCCGTGGTGGACGCCATGGCGGGGCGGGAGCCGGGCCGGATCGTCTACGTGGCCTGCGACCCTGCTGCGCTCGCCCGGGACGTCGGCCTGCTCGGCGAGCGGGGGTACACCCTGACCGGCCTGCGGGCGTTCGACCTCTTCCCGCACACGCACCACGTGGAGGCGGTGGCGGTGCTGGACCGCTGAGCGGACCTCGGTACCGTCGGATCATGCAGGAACGAGGCCTGGTGCGGCGGTGGCTGCCGCTGCGGCTGGCGGTCGTCGCGGTCGTGGTCGGCGTGGCCGTGCTGGTCGCCCTCCTCGTGCGCTCGTCGGGCGAGGTGGTGCTGCACACCTACCGCGGCCTCCCGGCGGGTGTCGAGGCCGACCTGACCGGTGCCGAGCCGGGATGGCTGCTGGCCCCGGAGTCGGGCCGGATCGCCGTCTACGCCGCGGGCAGCTCGTCGTGCCCGTGGCTGCCGCAGGACGTCGTCGCGGAGGGCGACCGCGTCACCATCACCCTGGGCACCGGCACGGGCGAGTGCACCGCGGACCTGACCTGGACCACGAGCGTGGTGGCCGTGCCGGACGGGGTCGACCTGGCCCGGCTCGACGTCGACCTCGTCCTGGACGGCTGAACCGGACGGTCAGGTGAGCCGCGACGCCGCCGAGGCGAAGCCGAGCCAGCTGTGCCGGTTGCCCCACCAGCACCAGCCCACCTTCGCCGCGCCGCGGCGCTGCGAGCCGTCCCGACCGGTCCCGTTGGAGATCCACACCGCCGGCGTGCGGGTGTCGAACGAGCCGTCCGGCCTGCGCAGCCGGGACCCGATGGTCATGAAGCAGCGGTTGCGCTCCAGCACGTCAGGAGCCTGGAGCACCCAGTGCAGCCCCTCGGCCAGCGTGAGCGGGGTGCGTCCGCGTCGCTCCACCTCGGGGGCGGCCTCGGCGGGCGACCAGTTCGCCAGGTCGTCGCCGCGGTCGGGGCCGACGACGGCGTACACGTCCGCCGTGGGCTCGTCCAGCCCGGCGGGGGCGAACTCGTCGGCGTCCGGCATGTCGACCACCACGAACCCCTCCCGCTCGACCGTGCCGGCACGCGTGCGCACGCTGCGCCGCAGGTGCGGGGCGAGACTCGAGGGCCGCAGGTGGCGCGGGTGCACGACGAGCAGCGCGCCGTCGGGGGCCCGTGTGGCGAGGCGGGCCGCCGTCGACGGCAGCGTGGCGGCGTCGAGCGTTCCGGCGGCGGGCAGGAGACCGAGGTCCGCGAGGCGGTCGGCCTGGGCGGGGAGCGAGGGCAGGGGAGCGGGCACGTGACGTCCTTCCAGGTGGCGGCCGTCGTTCAACGTCCGCCGGGGCGCTCGTGTTCCCGTCCGGCGCGCGGCGGTGAGGCACCCCTAAGTATCTTGACGTCAAGATATATGGGCTATGCTGGGTGCAGCCCGGCGACCTCTGCGTACGCTGGGCGGAGCCCGTCGGAAACATCGGCGTCGGAACCGCTGCCACGTGCCAGATCGGTGCCCGCGCCGGACAGCCCCCTAGAAGGAGCCGCAGTGAGCAGCGTGGACACATTCGGATCGAAGGGAACCCTGGACGTCGCCGGGAACTCGTACGAGATCTTCCGGCTGTCGGCCGTCGAGGGGCTCGAGCGCCTCCCGTACGCGCTGAAGATCCTCGCGGAGAACCTCCTGCGGACCGAGGACGGCGCCAACATCACCGCCGATCACGTGCGTGCGCTCGCCGGGTGGGACCCGGACGCGCAGCCCAGCACCGAGATCCAGTTCACGCCCGCACGCGTGATCATGCAGGACTTCACCGGCGTGCCCTGCGTCGTCGACCTCGCCACGATGCGCGAGGCCGTCGCCGAGCTCGGTGGGGACCCCACCCGCATCAACCCCCTGGCACCGGCAGAGATGGTCATCGACCACTCGGTGCAGATCGACGTCGCAGGCCGCGCCGACGCGTTCGAGCGCAACGTCGAGATCGAGTACGAGCGCAACCACGAGCGCTACCAGTTCCTGCGCTGGGGCCAGACGGCGTTCGACGACTTCAAGGTCGTCCCGCCCGGCACCGGCATCGTCCACCAGGTCAACATCGAGTACCTGGCGCGCACGGTGATGACGCGTGAGGTGGACGGCGTGCTCCGGGCCTACCCGGACACCTGCGTCGGCACCGACTCGCACACGACGATGGTCAACGGCCTCGGCGTGCTCGGCTGGGGCGTCGGTGGCATCGAGGCCGAGGCGGCCATGCTCGGCCAGCCCGTCTCGATGCTCATCCCGCGCGTCGTCGGCTTCAAGCTCACCGGCGAGATCCCCGCGGGCGTCACCGCCACGGACGTCGTGCTGACGATCACGCAGATGCTGCGCCAGCACGGCGCCGTCGGCAAGTTCGTCGAGTTCTACGGCTCCGGGGTCGGCCAGGTCCCGCTGGCGAACCGCGCCACCATCGGCAACATGTCGCCGGAGTTCGGTTCCACGGCTGCGATCTTCCCGATCGACGAGGTGACGATCGACTACCTGCGCCTGACCGGCCGGTCCGACGAGCAGCTGGCGCTCGTCGAGGCGTACGCCAAGGAGCAGGGCCTCTGGCTCGACCCGACGTCGGACGACTACGTCGAGCCGACGTTCTCGGAGTACATGGAGCTGGACCTGTCGACCGTCGTGCCGTCGATCGCCGGCCCGAAGCGTCCGCAGGACCGCATCGAGCTGTCCAACGCGAAGTCCGCGTTCGCGCGTGACCTGCCGGCCTACGCGTCCGACGTCATCGACGCCGTCGACGAGGCCGAGAAGGAGTCCTTCCCGGCCTCCGACTCGCCGTCGACCCACGCGCAGGTGCGCCGCACCGTGCCCGTGACGGACTCCGAGGGCAAGGAGTTCGAGCTGTTCCACGGTGCCGTCGCGATCGCTTCGATCACCTCGTGCACCAACACCTCCAACCCGTCGGTGATGCTCGCTGCGGCGCTCCTGGCCAAGAAGGCCGTCGAGGCCGGACTCGAGGCGAAGCCGTGGGTCAAGACCTCCATGGCGCCGGGCTCCCAGGTCGTGACGAACTATTACGAGAAGGCCGGCATGTGGCCGTACCTGGAGAAGCTCGGCTTCCACCTGGTCGGTTACGGCTGCGCCACCTGCATCGGCAACTCGGGCCCGCTGGACGAGAAGATCTCCGAGGCCGTCCAGGAGCACGACCTCGCCGTCGTCTCGGTGCTGTCCGGCAACCGCAACTTCGAGGGACGCATCAACCCGGACGTCAAGATGAACTACCTGGCGTCGCCGCCGCTGGTCATCGCCTACGCCCTGGCCGGCACGATGGAGTTCGACTTCGAGCACGACCCGCTGGGCCGCGACGAGGACGGCAAGCCGATCTTCCTGCGTGACATCTGGCCCACGCCGGCCGAGGTCGAGGAGACCATCGCCACGTCGATCTCCCGCGACATGTTCACCAAGGACTACGCGGACGTCTTCGCCGGTGACGACCGGTGGCGTGCCCTCGACACCCCGGAGGGCGACACCTTCGCCTGGGACACGGAGTCCACGTACGTGCGCAAGCCCCCGTACTTCGAGGGCATGGGCGCCACGCCGGAGCCCGTCGCGGACATCGCGGGCGCTCGCGTGCTGGCCAAGCTGGGCGACTCCGTCACCACCGACCACATCTCGCCGGCCGGTGCGATCAAGGCCGACAGCCCGGCGGGCACCTACCTCGCCGAGCACGGGGTGGGACGCCGCGACTTCAACTCCTACGGATCCCGTCGCGGGAACCACGAGGTCATGATCCGCGGCACGTTCGCGAACATCCGCCTGAAGAACCAGCTCCTGGACGGCGTCGAGGGTGGCTTCACCTTCAACTTCGTCAAGGGCGAGCAGGACACCATCTACGACGCGGCCCAGGACTACGCCGCGCAGGGCACCCCGCTGGTGGTGCTGGGCGGCAAGGAGTACGGCTCCGGGTCGTCGCGCGACTGGGCGGCCAAGGGCACCGCGCTGCTCGGCGTCAAGGCGGTCATCACCGAGTCGTTCGAGCGGATCCACCGGTCGAACCTCATCGGCATGGGCGTCCTGCCGCTGCAGTTCCCGGCCGGGCAGTCCGCCGAGTCGCTCGGCCTGGACGGCACCGAGACGTTCGACATCACCGGGATCGCGGCGTTGAACGACGGTTCCACCCCGGAGACGGTCGCCGTCAAGGCCACCAAGGACGACGGGTCGGTCGTCGAGTTCGACGCCGTCGTGCGCATCGACACCCCGGGCGAGGCGGACTACTACCGCAACGGCGGGATCCTGCAGTACGTGCTGCGCGACCTCGTCGCCGCCTGAGCCGGAGGCCTGAGGCGACGAACGGCGCCCCGTCGCTCCCTCGAGGAGCGGCGGGGCGCCGTTCGTTCCGGCCCGGGGGATCTCGGGCAGGCCGGGCGGCGCGGCCCGGCCGGCCCGAGAGATCAGTAGGTGAGGGTGCTGAGGTAGTCGAAGCTGTCCTGCGCGAAGTCGCGTCCGTCCGGAGCGAGGTCGTACTCGACGGTGTAGTACCGCACCTTGCCGTGGGCCGCCTGGAGGATGGGCTCCCAGTCGAGCTCGCCCTCGCCCACGTCGGCGAAGGTCGCCCGGGCGTCACCGTTGAGGGACCCGTCCTTGACGTGCAGCAGCTCGATGCGGTCGCCGTACTCCTCGAGGAGCTCCACGACGTCCACGCCGGCGTCGTACGCCCACAAGATGTCCACCTCGAACGTCACGTACCGGGGGTCGGTGTTGTCGGCGATGATCTCCCACGCCGACTTCTCCTCGCCCGTGGCGGGGTCGGTGTAGACGGTGGTGAACTCCTGCTGATGGTTGTGGCCGAAGATCTTGTGCAGCCCGCGCTTCGAGGCGGCCTCCCCGAGGCGGTCCAGCGTCGCGGCGGTCGCGAGGGTGTCCTCGTAGCTGCCGATGCCGGGGGAGGCGAAACCACCGGAACCGACGTAGTGCTGGCCGATGGTCTTGGAGTAGTCCAGCGTCTCGTCCCAGGTGGACTCGTCCGTGCTGTTGTGCGACGCGGACACCTTGAGGCCGTGTTTCTTGACGAGTGCGCGGAACTCCTTGGCCGTGTACCCCGAGAAGTTGCCGGCGTAGGGCTCGATGTTCCGGTAGCCCATGCCGGCCAGCTCGCCGAGGACGGAGTCGAGTCCGTCCTGCGCCACCCAGGGGATGAGGCTGTACATCTGGATGGAGATCTTGCTGGCCGGCACCGTGCGCCCCGCGTCGTCCGGCGGGGCGGCAGCGGCACCGCCCGCCACCGAGAGGGCGAGCGCGAGCCCGGTGGCCGTGGCGGGCGCCGTGCGCAGCTTGCGGCGGCCAGGGGGGTGGTTCGACATCGTCGTCTTCCCTTCGCGTGCGACGTTCCGCCGGCGTTGGCGGTGCGGTGCAGGGACGGCGGTGACGCGCGCCACAGCACGATTGCGACATTAGGAGGACTTCCGCGGACTGTCAACCAAAAGATGCGTAACAGAAAGCAGCTTCACGCAGTGTGGGAGCTTGTCCAGGCAGGTGAAGCTGTCTGCGCGGCACCCGTCTCGGTGGCGTGCCTGACCACCGCGCGGAGGACGTCGGGATCGTCGAGGACGCGGTTGTGGCCGAGACCCGGCGCCAGCAGGAGCTCGCTGCCGGGGTGCGCCGCGTGGAGCTGGCGGGCGTTGTCCGGATCGTTCATCGAGTCGGTGGTGCTCTGCACGAACAGCGTGGGGACGCCGGCAGGCACCGGGTGGCGGGTCAGGTCGAGCTCGGTGCGGGGCGCGACGACCTCGGGGAACATCGTGCGCGCCGCTCGGTCGGCGAGCCGGTCGTGCACGCCCGCAGGGAGCCCGGACTGGCGGACGAACGAGCCGATGACCGACTCGAAGCCGGTTGGGGCCGCGATCGCCACCCACCGGTCGGCAGCCAGACCGTCGCGCAGCGCGAGGCCTGCCGCCATCCCGCCGAGGGAGTGCCCGACGACGGCGGCGGCTGGGCCGGACTGCTCCTGGACCGCGCGGAGCACGCGAGCGTGCTGGACGGCCTGGGTGCGGTGCCCGGTGGACTCGCCGTGCGCGACGCCGTCGAACGCCACGGGCCGCAGGCCCGCAGCCTCGAACGCCTCGACCAGTCGGGCGAACCGCGAGGCGCGCAGCTGCCAGCCGTGGACGAGGAGCACCGACGGGGCGGAGGGGTCGCCCCAGGTGTAGGTGGTGACGTCCTCGCCGTCGACGCGAACGGTGCCGCGGCGGGCGGCGTCGTGCGTCATCTGGTCCGCGGGTCGGATGCGTGCCGCCGGTCCGACGCGGCGCATGGCGCGCAGGGCGAGGTCGACGCTGAGCGGCGGGGCGACCGTGCCGAGGATCCGGAAGCCGGTGCGGACGGGAGCGGGGGTGAGCGGCACGGGTCCTCCAGAGGACGAAGAAGAAGATGTACGACCGTTCGCACAGTAACACTGAACGAACGGTCGTACGATCAGTCCCATGACGTCGATCCAGGATTCCGCCGCGACGGACGGGCGCCGGGCACGAGGCGACCGCTCCCGACGAGCCGTGCTCGACCACGCCGTGCAGGTCGCCTCGGTCGACGGGCTGGGCGGCCTGACCTTCGGCTCCCTGGCCACGGCAGCCCCGGTCAACAAGAGCGGCATCGCGGGACTGTTCGGCTCCAAGGAAGGGCTGCAGCTCGCCGTTGTCGACCATGCGCGCGCGACGTTCGTCGAGGAGGTGATCGCCCCCGCACGGGAGGCCGAGCCGGGCGTGCCCCGGCTGTGGGCGCTCGTGGGGTCCTGGACGGTCTACTCGCGATCCCGCGTGTTCACCGGGGGCTGCTTCTTCCGCGCGGCCGAGGTCGAGCTCGACGGCCGCGCGGCCGGGCCTCTGCGTGATGCCGTCGTGGCGGTGCAGGAGCAGTGGGACGCCTACCTGCGCCACCATGTCGAGCTCGGGACGGCGGCCGGTCAGCTGGGGCCGGACGCCGACGCCGAGCAGGTCGCCTTCGAGATCGACGCCCTGCTCGGCGCCGCGAACGACCGGTCGCTGCTCCTGGGCGACGACGGCGTCTACGCCCGCGCGCACCGGGCGATCCGGGCGGCACTCGTGGCGCGTGGCGCCGACGCCGGCGCGCTCAGCTGAAGCCGAAGAGGGGCGGGAACAGCACCACGACGACGGCGGCCCAGACCGCGTACACCGGTAGGTAGCTCGTCTGCCAGCGTTCCAGCGCGGCGAACCCGCGGCGTCGGCGGCAGAACCCGAGCGTGAGCCGTCCCGACTGCACCAGGTGGACGGCCAGGAGCAGGTTGAGACCGAGGGCGGCCACCTTGTTGGGGCTCGCGCCGAACTCCGCGATGCGGGCGAGCATGGCAGTGACGGCCACGGCGTCGACCGCGAGCGCCGCCACCACCATGGCGAGCTGCAACGCGTCGAAGAGCCCCGGACGTGCGAGCGGATCCCGCGCCGAGATCGAGTACAGCAGCAGCGCGAGCACCAGCATCAGCACCGCGTCGAGCAGGATCAGCAGCTCACGGTCGACGGTGGTCAGTCCGACCGCCGCGATGAGCGCGACGAACGAGACCGCGAGCATCGCCGTCGTCAGCGGTGTGAACACGCGCGTCAGCACGGGGGCGATGTTCTCGACCACCTCCTGCTTCGCCTCGACCAGCCAGGCGGCGACCAGCAGGGCGCCGGGCACGCCGAACGGCATCAGCCACCGCTCGAGGACCGGTTCGAGGTCGATGCCGGCCAGGCCGAGGAGGCCGAAGCAGAGCCCGACGAGGACGGCGCTGCCCAGCGCGATGAGCGCGAAGTAGATGGCCAGCTCGCCGGTGAACCGCACGAAGTCCATGCGGCGGTCGGCGGACCGCCAGCGGCCGCCGGCGTACGCCAGACCCACGAGCGCCCACAGCACCACCGGTGCGTGGACGGCGGCCAGGGCGACCGTCGAGCCGGCGGGGTCGAACGGGTACACGTTGAGCACGATGCCGAGGGCGACGAACGCCGCGCCCAGGGCGCCGAGGGTGCGCCCGGTCAGGCGCCGCTTCCAGGCGAGGTATCCGGCCAGGAACGGCGCCACGAGCAGCCCGACGTTGCGCAGGAGGACCGTCTCGACCCAGAAGGTCGCACCGAGCTTCACCGCCAGTCCGGCGCCGACGGCCAGGGCGAGCACGACGGCGAGCTCGCGGCGGGCGGCCGGGGAGGCGCCGTCGTCGGGAGCCCCGGGCAGGAGGACGAGCTGCTTCCAGAGCCGCTCGGAGTGCTCGCGGGCGAACTCGCGGGAGACGGCGTCCAGGCGGCCGAGGCGCTTGACGGCGACCAGGAACGCCTCGTCGTCGTCGAGGCCGGTGGCCGTGAGGTCGGCGATGCGTCCGCGCAGGTGGTCCTCCATCTCGTCCACGTCGGCCGGCGCGATGGCACGGTGCCGGTGGACGTAGTCGCGCCACCGCGCGATCTGGGTCTCGAGCGAGGGCTCGGTGTCCATCAGGCGAGCCCCCCCGCGGTGGCCGGGCCGCCCGGCAGCGGGCGGGCCGCGGCCTCCCAGGCCTGGGTCAGGGCGTCGCTGACGACCCGCCACTGCGCCTGCCGCTCGGCGAGGGCCTCCCGGCCGGCCGGGGTGATCGCGTAGTGCTTGCGGCGCCGTCCGGCAGGGGAGCGGCCCCAGCTCGCCTCGATGAGGCCGTTGCGCTCTAGGCGGTGCAGCAGGGGGTACAGCATGCCGTCGGTCCACTCCATGCGACCGTCGGAGAGCTCGGCCACGCGCTTGGCGATCGCGTAGCCGTACGACTCGCCGTCGGCCAGGAGGCCGAGCACGAGCGGTGTCGCGGAGGCCGCGACGAGGTCCTTGTCGATGTGCACCGGTCTCCATCCCTCGGTCTGCTAGGTATTAAACCCTCGCAGATCTAGGGTTGCAAAATGTGCGACGTCAGGCGTCGCCCGTCCGGGCACGCAGGCCGTAGGTGCCGGCCGTGAGCGTGCGGTAGGAGTCCGCCACGACGCGCTCCAGCACGGTCAGGTCGACCTGCTCCAGATCCTTGAGATAGAGGCATCCCACCCCGTGCTGGTGCGGCCCCAGCCGTGCGAGGTCGTCGTGGTGCGCGTCGATCCCGTCCATGAGGTAGACGACCGTGCGGGCCTTGCGAGGTGCGAATCCCGCAGCCACGGCGTCGCCGGACCGACCCGAGGCGTACTCGTAGTGGTACCGCCCGAACCCGACGATGCTGCCGTCGCGGTGCGGCGTCTCGCCGGTCACCCGGGACATGAGGTCCAGGAGAGTCTCGGCGTCGCGCCGGCGCACCGGGTGCTCGACGGCATCGACGAGCTCGCGGACGTCCGGGGGGACCTGCGCCGGGTCGGCCATCAGGCCAGTCTGCGCCGTCAGGCGTCGGCGAGCACGCGGTGCAGGGCCTCGACGCCCATGCGGCGCACCCAGGCGTTCTCCGGGCCGGACTCGAACATCGACGTCGACATCGTCAGGGCCCAGCCGCGGGCACGCAGCCACACGGGATCGTCGGCCGGGTAGCGGTCCGAGAGCGCGTCGCGGTACGTGGCCCGGCCCGGCGCGTCGAGCACGAGCCAGGCGGCGGCCAGGTCGGTGGCGGGGTCGCCGGCCGTCATGTCGCCGAAGTCGACGACGGCGGCGAGCGCGCCGCCCTCGGCGTCCGGCCCGTCGCCGGTCACCACGAGGTTGCCCGGGTGCGGGTCACCGTGGATCCACACCGGCGGCCCGTCCCACGCCGGTGCCGCGACCAGGCGGGACCACAGCGCGAGGGCCTCCTCGCCGTCGGGCACGATGCCGCGCTCGACGCGGCCGCGCACGGCCGTGTCCCGCGTGGTGATCGGTGCCCCGCGGAACGGGTTGACCGGGGCGTCCGACGGCGCGGGGAGGTGCAGCGCCCGATGGAAGGCGGCGAGCTCCCCGGCGATCCGGCGCCGCCGACCGACCGGGACGTCCGCCGCGCGGACGCCGGCGACCCACGGCACCACGGACCACGACCACGGGTAGCCGAGGGCCGGGCTCGGGCGGCCGACGCGGACGGCGACCGGCACCGCGACCGGCAGGCGCGGGGCCAGCACACCCAGCCACTGCTGCTCGTGCTCGACGAGATGAGCGGCGACCTCCCGCCGCGGCACGCGGACCGCGAGGTCGTCCCCCAGCCGCAGCATGACGTTGTCCCAGCCGTGCGCCACGACGCGCAGCGGGCGCTCCACGAGATCAGGATGCTGCTCGTCGAGCAGTCCCCGCACGAGGCCCACCGTGACGTCCAGGTCGGCCTTCACGACGCCGCGCTCATCGGTCGAGCTCCAGCTCGTTCGCCCGGTCCCAGTCCTCGGTCCAGCCCAGGTGGTCGAACATCGCGTCCAGGATGCCGGCGGTGAACCCCCACACCAGGTGCTCCGTGCCGCCGTCGTCCACCCGGAAGCCGGGGCCGCGCCAGGCGCGACCCCCCTGGCGCAGCACGGTCGTGACACGGCACGCGGGGTCGAGGAGATCGGCCACCGGGGCGCGGAAGACGTGCGCGGACTCGGCCGGGTCGACGACGCCCACGGCGGACTGCCGCGCCCACCAGGCGAGCACCGGGGTGACCACGTGGTTGCTCACGGGCATCGGCAGCGACTCCAGGGCGCCGAGGACCTCCACACCGGCGGTGTCCACCCCGGTCTCCTCGGTCGCCTCGCGCAGCGCCGCCTCGACGATGCCCTCGTCCGGCTCGACGCGCCCACCCGGGAACGCCACCTGCCCCGCGTGCGAGCGCAGGGTCGCCGCACGCGCCAGCAGGAGCACGTCCAGGTCGCGGTGGACGGCGAGGGCCTGCGCGTCGTGGTCGGCCGCGAGATCGTCCAGCACGCCGAACAGGACCAGCACGGCGGCGGGGCGGGCGGCCGACAGGTCGACCTCACCGCGGGCGTGGCGCCAGGGGCCGGCGAACGTGCCGTCGTCGGCCAGCGCGGCAAGCTGCTCGCGGGCCGACCGGTGGTCGGGATCGCTGCTCACCTGTCGCACGCTACCTGCGCGCCGCGACGCCGTGCGCGGTCACCAGGACGTGGCCAGGGGCATGCCCTCGGCGTACCCGGCGGCGGACTGCACGCCCACCACGGCGCGCTCCGTGAACTCGGCGAGCGTGCGGGCCCCCGCGTAGGTGCAGCTCGACCGCAGACCCGACGTGATCTCGTCGAGCAGGTCCTCCACGCCGGGGCGCTCCGGGTCGAGGTACATCTTGCCGGTCGAGATGCCCTCCTCGTAGAGCGCCTTGCGCGCCCGACCGAAGGCCGTCCCCGCACCTGCCGTGCGAGCAGCCACGGCACGCGCGGAGGCCATGCCGAAGGAGTCCTTGTACTGGCGGCCCGAGCCGTCCTCGTGGAGGTCGCCGGGCGACTCGTACGTGCCGGCGAACCACGAACCGATCATCACCTGCGAGGCACCCGCCGCCAGCGCGAGCGCGACGTCGCGCGGGTGGCGCACGCCGCCGTCGGCCCAGACGTGCTTGCCGAGCTCGCGTGCCGCCGCGGCGCACTCGAGCACCGCCGAGAACTGCGGGCGTCCGACGGCGGTCTGCATGCGGGTGGTGCACATCGCGCCCGGACCCACGCCCACCTTGAGGATGTCGGCCCCGGCCTCGACGAGGTCGCGCACGCCGTCGGCCGTGACGACGTTGCCGGCCACCACGGGGACGTGCGGGAAGTCGGACCGTACCGCGGTGACCTCGCGCAGCGCGGCGAGCATCTTGTCCTGGTGGCCGTGCGCGGTGTCGATCACGAGCACGTCGACACCGGCGGCGAGGACCTCGCGCGTCTTGGCCGCGACGTCGCCGTTGATCCCGACGGCGGCGCCCACCCGCAGGCGGCCGGTCGCGTCGAGGGCCGGGGAGTAGACCGTGGAGCGCACGGCCCCCTTGCGGCTCAGGACGCCCACCAGGACACCGTCACGCACCACGGGGGCCAGCCGCACCTTCTCGGCGTGCAGGCGCTCGAACGTCGCCTCGAGGCCGGCCGCCTCCACCTCGGCGGCGTCGAGCGTCACGAGGTCGTCCGAGACCAGCACGCCCACCCGGGCGAACCGGTCGACGGCGAGGCAGTCCGCCTCGGTGACGATCCCGACGGGGCGGCCGTCGTCCACCACCACGGCCGCACCGTGCGACCGCTTGCCGAGCAGCGTCAGGACCGTGGCGACAGTGTCGGTGGGGGTCACCGTGACCGGTGTCTCGATCACCGGGTCCTTGGACTTCGTGTCGGCCACGACGTCCGCCACCACCTCGACCGGCACGTCCTGCGGCAGGATCGCGATCCCGCCGCGTCGCGCGATCGTCTCGGTCATGCGGCGCCCGGACACGGCCGTCATGTTGGCGACGACGATCGGGATTGTGGTCCCCGTGCCGTCGTCGGTGGACAGGTCGACGTCGAACCGGCTCGTCACGTCGGAGCGCGACGGGACCATGAAGACGTCGCCGTAGGTCAGGTCGGTGGTGGGCCGTTGGCCGTCGAGGAAGCGCACGGGTGCCTCTTTGAGGGTTGTGTCGAGGGAGAGTTCCTTCCGACCCTCGAACGCTCGCCGACGGTCAGGTCTTCCCGCCGGCCACTGCCGAACCTATCGTGCGACCCCCTCCCTCCCCGCTGTGGGTGCACGACACGCCGTCGGACCCGACGCCGTCACGGCGCGTCGTGCACCCACAGCCGTTGCGCGGTTCTCGCCGGGACCGCACAGCGACGTCACGAACAGCGCTTAGAGTTGTCGGATGACCAGTGGGAGGAACGCATGGGGCTGCTGAGCACGATCGAGACGCCCGCAGACGTGCGACGACTGAGCCCCGCGCAGACGCGGCAGCTCGCGACCGAGATCCGCGACTTCCTCGTGGAGAACGTCTCGCGCACCGGTGGGCACCTCGGACCGAACCTGGGCGTCGTCGAGCTGACCATCGCGATGCACCGCACCTTCGCGTCGCCGCGCGACACGTTCGTGTTCGACACGGGCCACCAGTCCTACGTGCACAAGCTGCTCACCGGCCGCCAGGACTTCTCGGGGCTGCGCAAGCGTGACGGGCTGTCCGGCTACCCGAGCCGCGCGGAGTCCGAGCACGACGTCGTGGAGAACTCGCACGCCTCGACGGCGCTGTCGTGGGCCGACGGCATCGCGAAGGCCAACACCGTCGCGCGGCGGGACGACCGCCACGTCGTCGCCGTCATCGGAGACGGTGCCCTCACCGGCGGCATGGCGTGGGAGGCGATCAACAACATCGCCGCCGACGCCGACCGGCGGCTCGTGATCGTCGTCAACGACAACGGCCGCTCGTACTCGCCGACCATCGGCGGCGTCGCCAACCACCTGGACACGCTGCGGGTCACCCGGGGGTACGAGGCGTTCCTCGGCTGGGGCAAGCGCACCCTGCACCGCACCGGTGCCCCCGGCCGGTTCGCCTACGAGTGGCTGCACGGGCTGAAGAAGGGCCTCAAGGACGTCGTCGCGCCGCAGGGCATGTTCGAGGACCTGGGTCTGAAGTACATCGGCCCGGTCGACGGTCACGACACCGCTGCGACCGAGGCCGCGCTGCGCCGCGCCAAGGCGTTCGGCGGACCGGTGATCGTGCACGTCATCACCGAGAAGGGTCGCGGCTACACCCCGGCCGAGGAGGACGTCGCCGACCGCTTCCACGCCGTCGGCAAGATCCACCCCGAGACCGGCCTGCCCGTCGCGCCGTCGCGGTTCGGGTGGACCCAGGTGTTCGCCGACGAGATCGTCGAGATCGGCCGTCGCCGCAGCGACGTCGTGTGCCTGACGGCCGCGATGCTGCACCCCGTCGGCCTGGCACCCTTCGCGAGCGAGTTCCCGCGCCGCACCTTCGACGTCGGCATCGCCGAGCAGCACGCCGTCACGTCCGCCGCGGGCATGGCGTTCGCGGGGCTGCACCCCGTCGTGGCGGTCTACGCCACGTTCCTCAACCGTGCGTTCGACCAGGTCCTCATGGACGTCGCCCTGCACCGGGCGGGCGTCACGTTCGTGCTGGACCGGGCCGGCATCACCGGCGACGACGGCGCCAGCCACAACGGCATGTGGGACATGGCCATGCTGCGCATCGTGCCCGGGCTGCGCCTGGCGGCCCCGCGCGACGAGGCGACGCTGCGCTCGGCGCTGCGCACCGCCGTCGACGTCGATGACGCCCCGACCGTCGTGCGCTACCCCAAGGGCGCGCTCGGCGACCCGATCGAGACCGTCGAGGAGCTGGAAGGCGTCGACGTCGTCGCGCGCCACACCCCCGGCGCCGGTGCTCCCGCGGGCCGCAAGGTCCTCGTCGTCGGGGTGGGCTCGATGGTCGGCTCGGCGATCGCCGCGGGTGACTCGCTCGCCGCGCACGGGCTCGAGGTGGACGTCGTCGCGCCGACGTGGGTGCTGCCCGTGCCGGAGCATCTGGTCAAGATGGCCGGGGAGCACGACCTGGTCGTCACCGTCGAGGACGGGGTCGTCGACGGCGGCGTCGGGGCGATGCTCGCCCAGCGCGCCGCCGAGCACGGGGTGCGCACCCCGTTCGTCCACCGAGGACTGCCGGTGACGTTCCTCGACCACGCCAGCCGGGACCAGATCGTCACGGCGCAGCGGCTGCGTGCCGAGGACGTGGTGCGCGACGCTCTGGCCGCGCTGGCGCGCGACTGACGCTCGCGGGTCAGGAGTGGGTGATCTCCACCGCCCGCTCGACGACGCCGTGGAGGTCGCCGGTCTCGGCGAACCAGGCGCGCTGCTGCGCCGCGCCGCCACCGGTCGACCAGACCTTGCCGAGCAGCTCGGTCACGGCATCGAGGTCGTCCGCGTCCCGCAGAGCCTCGCGGACGTGGTCGACGAGCTGCCCGACGACGTCGTGGGCTCCGGCCGGCCGCCAGGTGCGTGGCGAGACGAGGTCGCCCGCCAGTCCCGAGCGGCCGGCCCGCCACGCGGCGGTGCGCAGCAGCTCCGGCGGCGCGCTCGGCTCCGTCACGCCCTCGGCCGCCTCCCGTGCGGCGGTCTCGACCAGCCCACGGACCAGGGCGGCGACGAGCGTTGTGGTGTCGGGATCGAGGCAGACGTCCATCACCCGCACCTCCACCGTCGGGTAGGTGGGGGAGAGCCTCGCGTCGAAGAACACCATGTTCTGGTCGAGCACCGTGTCGGTGGCGACGAGCGCCGCGACGGCGGCGTGGTACTCCTCCGGGGAGCCGAACGCCCGCGTCGGCCCCGCCGTCGGCCACCGTGTCCAGACCTGGGAGCGGTAGCTCGCGTAGTCGGTGTCCGAGCCCTGCCAGAACGGCGAGTTGGTGCTCAGCGCCAGCACCGTGGCGAGCCAGGGGCCGATCCGGTCGATCACGGCCACCCCTTCGGTGTCGTCCTCGACCCCGACGTGCACGTGGCAGCCGCTGGTGAGCTGCTCGCGCGCCGTCATCCCGAAGACGTGGCGCGCCTTCTGGTACCGCAGCCTGGACACCGTGGTCCCCGTGAACGCGACGGGCGAGGTGGCCAGAGCGGCCACGCGGGCGTCCACGCGGTCCACGGCTTCCTGCGCACGGGCGCGACCGGCACGGATCTCGGCGGCCAGGTCCGACAGCGACGCGCGCGGATGGGTGGCCGTCTCGAGCTGCTCCTCCATGAACTCCGGCTCGAGCGCCCCTGTGCCGCCGTCGTGGTTGTCGTGACCGGAGGCATCGAGCGCCTCCTGGGCCTTGGCCACCGGTGAGCCGTCCGGGCCCACCAGCAGGAACTCCTCCTCGACACCCATCGTCCGTGGCTTCGTCATGTGAGCATGATGGGGTGTCGCGGCGGTCGACGCGCGGTGACGCAGGCCCGACGTCGGCATGACACCGTCCCGCCACCCGTTGTTCAGACGGGTCTGCTTCAACGAGAGCATGAATTTTTCGCATCGCGCGGGACCGGCTCTCGTGGCGGCCCTGACGGTTGTTCTCGGTGCCGCCGCGGTGGTCGTCGCGGCCACCGAGCTCCTGCGCCGTCAGGCAGCGCTCGCCCGGCGGCGGATCGGCAAGGCCCTCGGCGAGGAGGCGCTGGACGCCGACCGCGTCTGGCGCACGAGGTACGGCGGCCCGCCGCTCGACCTGCTGGTGCTCGGTGATTCGGTCGCCGCGGGGCTTGGCGCCGAGCGTCGCAAGGACACCCTGGGTGCGCGGATCGCGCGTGGCCTCGCGAAGCGCCTGCAGCGCCCCGTCAGGCTGCGGGTCGCTGCGGTGGTCGGTGCCGAGTCGTCGGTGCTGGCCGCCCAGCTCGACAGCCTGGAACGCGGCTACCGGCCGCACGCCGCCGTGGTCGTGGTGGGTGGCAACGACGTCACCCACCGGGTGCCGGTCGCGGAGTCGGTCGGGCACCTCGTCGCGGCCGTCGACAGGCTGCACGGTCTCGGCTGCGCCGTCGTCGTGGGGACCTGCCCCGATCTGGGTGCGCTGCGCCCGGTCCCGCAGCCGCTGCGCGCCCTCGGTGCGCGTGCCTCCCGGCAGCTCGCCGCGGCGCAGGTCGTGGCGGTGCGCGGGGCGGGTGCGTACCCCGTCTCGCTGGCGGACGTCGTCGGGCCGTTCTTCGTCGACCACCCGCAGGAGGCGTTCAGCCTCGACCGCTTCCATCCGAGCGCGCTCGGGTACCGGCGCACCGCGAAAGCGCTCGTGCCGTGGGTGCTCCACGCGCTCGGCGAGGACGACGACGTGCCGCCCGGCCCCGGCACGGAGGTGCCGTAGGGCCGGGCGCCGCCGCGTCAGCCAGCGGGGACGTCGGACGTCGCCAGCGCCGCCAGCCACTCGCCCCAGTACTCACGCCAGTGCTCCGCCGCCGTGGGCGACGCCAGCCGTTCGTGCGTGAGCGTCATCCGGGTGCGCTGTCCCACCGGGTCGGTGGACACCGTGAGCACGCCGTGCCGGGCCGGGTCCTGCGCGCCGGTGTTCTCCTTGATCGTCGCGTCGGACACCTCCGGCCGGCTGACCCAGCCCGGCCCGGCCTCGCCCGACGGCGGTGGTTCCGGGAGCAGGGACCGGCGTGCGGCGGCGTAGCGCTCGCCGGTGCGGGACATGCGCTCGCGGACGCGGCGCTTGAACGACTCGTGGGAGGTCATGAGGACTCCTGTGCTCGGGGTGCGTCACCCGCGGCTCGCGCCCGTGGTGCCGCACCGGAACACGGTGTCCTGGCCGACGCGTCGAGCACTCGAGGTCCCCTTTGCCTCCACCGTCGTGCCTCGCACGATGGTCCCGGCGGCGCGAGCGCCGGTGGCGGAGGTGAGGCGGAACGCGCCGCCTTCCTCCGACCATACTCCGGCCACCCGCGCCGTGCCACGACACGGGTCGGTAACGTACAGGCGTGATCTGGCTCTTCGACCTCGACAACACCCTCGTGAACCGCGACGCCGCGTTCGCCACCTGGGCGGGCCAGGCTGTGGCGGACCACGGGGGCACCGACGCGGACCTCGCCGCGATCGTCGCCGCCGACGACGGCGGCTTCTCGCGCAAGGCGGACCTCGCCCGGGTCGTCATCGACCGGCTCGGCCTGCCCGACGACGTACCGGCGACCATCGAGCTGTTCCGCGCAGGCATCCGCGAGCACGTCCAGGCCTATCCGGCCGTGCTGGGCGCGCTGGACGTGCTGCGCGGCGCCGGGCACGCCGTCGGCATCGTCACGAACGGCGACCCGGCGCAGCAGCGCGGCAAGATCGCCCGGTGCGACGTGGGGCCGCACGTCGACGCGGTCGTCGTCTCGGGCGAGGAGGGCGTGGCCAAGCCCGACCCGCGGATCGTCGAGATCGCCCTCGAGCGCCTCGGGGCCGCCGACGTCGACCGCCGGGACGTCTGGATGATCGGCGACGCGGCCCACGCCGACGTCGCGGTCGGTCGTGCTGCCGGGACGCGCACGGGGTGGGTGTCCCACGGTCGGGTCTGGTCGGGCGGCGCCCGGCCGGACGTGGTCGCCGGCACCACGCGTGACGTCGTCGCGCTCGCGGCCTCGCCGGCGCACCGGCGCTGACGGGGCAGCTTCGCCGTCGAGGCCTGCGGAGACGCCGATGGCCGGCCCCCTACGGGACCGGCCACCGGTCGTGCTCCCCGGGGTGAGGAGTGTCAGGCGACGCTCCCGGGGACGTTCGCGACGCCGTCGGGCAGGATCCGTCGGCCGAGGACGCGCTCGCTGTAGCCCGTGCGGTCCAGGTACGGCGTGATGCCGCCGGTGTGGAAGCCCCACCCCGCCCCGAGGATCATGCACAGGTCGATCTGCGAGGCGTCCGCCACGACCTGCTCCTCGAGCATGTGGCCGATCTCGACGGTCAGGGCGGTCAGCACGGAGTCCAGGACACCGGCAGCGTCGAGCACCGGCGTGCCCGCGCGGCCCTGTGTGCCCACCTCGAGCGCCTCGCCGAACACCGGCTGGATCGCCGGGTCGACGGGCTTGTGCATCCCGGGAGCCGGGGCGTCCAGCACCACGCGCGTGCCGTCGGCGACGAGCTTCTCCAGTCCGGGCGAGCGCGGGAACCGGTCGCCGAGGTCTTCGCGCAACGACGTCAGCACGTGGAGCCCGACGGCGGGGCCCACCAGGTCGAACAGCTCGAACGTCGGCATCGGGAAGCCGAGCGGTGCGAGCGCGGCGTCGGCAGCCTCGACCGACGTGCCGTTCTCGACCGCCTCGACGACCTTGCCCATGACGAGCACGAGCAGCCGGTTGACCACGAACCCGGGACGGTCCTTGACCAGCACCGCCGTCTTGCGCAGCTTCTTCGTGATCGCGAAGGCCGTCGCCAGCGCCTCGTCGGAGGTGCGCTCCGCGTTCACCACCTCCACCAGCGGCATCTGCGCCACCGGGTTGAAGAAGTGGATGCCGACGACCCGCTCGGGATGGCGCAGGTCGGAGGCCATCTCGGTGATCGACAGCGCCGAGGTGTTCGTCGCCAGCACGGTGTCCTCGCCGACGATCTCCTCGAGTTCCGCGAACACCTTCTTCTTCAGGCTCATCACCTCGGTGACGGCCTCCACCACCACGTCGCAGTTCGCGAAGTCGTGGATGTCGGTGGTGCCGGTGACGCTCGCGACGATCCGCATGCCCACCTCCGGCTTCATCCGGCCACGGCCGACCAGCTTGTCGACGGTGTCGCGGACGAACCCGAGGCCCTTGGCGACGCGCTCGGAGTCGAGGTCACGCATCACGACGGGCACGCCGAGGCGCTGGGAGACCAGCAGCGCGATCTGGGCGGCCATGAGCCCGGCACCCACGATGCCGACACGGGTGACGGGCCGGGCGAGCTTCGTGTCCGGAGCGCCGACCGGCCGCTTCCCGGCCGAGGTGAGCTGGAACGCGTAGACGCTCGCCCGCATCTCGTCGGTCATGACGAGGTCGGCCAACGCCTCGTCCTCGGCGGCGAACCCTTCCGCGCGCGAGGCGCTACGTGCCCCGGCGAGCAGGTCCAGCGCACGGTACGGCGCGGGCCGCGACCCGGCGACGAGCGCGTCGAGGCGCTCGCGGGTGCCCTGCACGACGGCGTCCCACACGGGCTGCGGGTCGAGGTCGCGCCGGGCGGGCGTCACCTCGCCGCGCAGCACGCGGGCGGCCCAGTCGATGGACTGCTCGAGGAAGTCGGCGGCCTCGAACAGCTCGTCCACGAGACCGATCTTCAGTGCCTCGGCGGGCTTGAACGGCTTGTTCGCCGCCGGCCGGGTGAGCAGCACGTCGACGGCCTTCTCGATGCCGACCAGACGGGGGACGAGGTAGGCCCCGCCCCAGCCGGGGACCAGCCCGAGGCCGGTCTCGGGCAGGCCGAGCGCCGCGGCGTCGGACGCGACGGTGCGGTAGTCGCAGTTGAGGGCGACCTCGAGGCCGCCGCCGAGGGCCAGGCCGTTGACGAACGCGAACGTCGGCACGCCCATGGTGTGCAGCAGCTCGTAGGCGTCGTGCCCGGAGCGGCCGAGCTCGAGGGCCTGCTCGCGCGACGTCACGGCGCCGACGCCGAGCAGGTCGGCACCCGCGGCCAGGAAGTACGGCTTGCCCGTGATGCCGACGGCCGCGATCTCGCCGGCCGCGGCGCGCTGCTGCAGGGCCGTCAGCGCCGCGGTGAGCTCGGCGAGACCCTCGGGCCCGAGAGTGTTCGGCTTGGTGTGGTCGAGCCCGTTGTCGAGCGTGACGAGCGCGAGGGTGCCGCCGCCGTCGGGCAACGTGACGTCGCGGACGAGGGAGTGGGTGACGCGCTCGGCGCGGGGTGCGGTCGTGTTCTCGGTCATCGTGTTCAGCCCTCCGTGGTGGCCGGGACATGGCCCGAGTAGTCGGCGTGGTGCGGGTTCTCCCAGACGACGGTGCCGCCCTGGCCCAGACCGACGCACATGGTGGTGATGCCGTAGCGGACCTCGGGGTGCTGGGCGAACTGCCGGGCGAGCTGGGTCATCAGCCGGACGCCCGAGCTGGCCAGCGGGTGCCCCACGGCGATCGCTCCGCCGTAGCGGTTGACGCGCTCGTCGTCGTCGGCGATGCCGTAGTGGTCGAGGAAGCTGAGCACCTGGACGGCGAAGGCCTCGTTGATCTCGAACAGGCCGATGTCGTCGATGGTCAGGCCGGCCTGGGCGAGCGCCTTGTCGGTGGCCGGCACCGGGCCGTAGCCCATGATCTCGGCCGGGACGCCGGCGAACGCGTAGGAGACGAGGCGCATGGCGGCGGGCAGGCCGAGCTCGTCGGCGGTCTTGCCCGCGGCGAGCAGCGACACGGTGGCGCCGTCGGTGAGCGGCGAGGAGGTGGCCGGGGTGACGCGTCCGCCGGGGCGGAACGGCGTCTTGAGGTGGGCGATGCCCTCCATCGTGGTGTCCGGGCGGGGCAGCTCGTCGGCCGTGGCCAGGCCCCAGCCGAGCTCGGCCGAGCGCGCGGCGACCGGGACGACCTCCGGCCCGATGTCGCCGTTCGCGACGGCCTTCGCGTAGCGCGTCTGGCTGCCGACGGCGTACGCGTCGGCGCGCTCCTTGGTCAGGTGGGGGAACTTGTCGTGCAGGTTCTCCGCCGTGACCCCCATGTTGAGGGCTTCCGGGTCGACCAGCTTCTCGGAGAGGAAGCGGGGGTTCGGGTCGGCGTCGAGCCCCATGGGGTGGCGGCCCATGTGCTCCACGCCGCCGGCGACGACGACGTCGGACGCGCCGACGGCGATGCTGGACGCGGTGGTCGTCACCGCGGTCATGGCGCCGGCGCACATGCGGTCGATGGCGTAGCCGGGCACGGAGTGGGGCAGGCCGGCGAGGAGGCCGACCGTGCGACCGAGGGTGAGGCCCTGGTCGCCCTGCTGGGTGGTCGCGGCGATCGCGACCTCGTCGATGCGCTCGACCGGCAGCTCGGGGTGGCGGCGCAGCAGCTCGCGCAGAGCCTTGACGACGAGGTCGTCGGCGCGGGTCTCCGCGAGGAGGCCGTCTGCCCGGGCCTTGCCGAAGGGGGTGCGCACGCCCTCGACGAAGACGACGTCGCGCAAGGCTCGTCGGGCTGGGTCGCGGGTGGTGCCGGGGGCCTGGGGGGCCACGGTCATGGCAGCTCCGTCCGTTGCGGGGGTCGGTTCCGACGGTGCCGGGAGCATCGTCGCTCGGGACCTCGGGGGATCGCCCCGGGGCTCGGGTACACGCTACCGCGAGTACCAGGAACAGCATAGCCCATCTGATACGCAGTATCAGCGCTCGACCGAACCGGGCGGCGCCTGCTCAGGTGCTGGCGAAGGCCCTGGCCAGACGCTCGGCGACCAGCTCGATCTGCCACTCGCGGGCCTGGCGAGCACGCAGGAACTCGGCGATCTCCTCCGGGCCGGAACGTGCGGGCGGCGTCCAGCAGACGCGGCGCAGCGCGTCCGGCTGCAGGAGGTTCTCCGCGGGGACCGTGAGCTCCTCGGAGAGCTGCGACACGATCTCGCGCGCCGCGGTGAGTCGCTGTGCTGCGACCGGGTCTCGGTCTGCCCAGGCGCGCGGGGGCGGCGGTGCGTCGGTGCGCGGGCCCCGCGTCGTGGGCAGCTCCGCCTCGTCGAGGGCGAGCGCGGCGTCGATCGCCTGCTGCCAGGCCGGGGCCCGGCGCCTGGCCCCCTTCGTCGCGAACTCCGGCAGCGCGACGAGCTGGGGCACGCTGCGCGGCAGGGCGCGGGCGGCCGCGATGATCGCGCGGTCCGGCAGCACCCGCCCGGGGGAGACGTCGCGCTGCCGGGCGTTGGCCTCCCGCGCCTCCCAGAGGCTGCGGACGACGGCGAGCTGACGGCGGCCCTTGACCGTGTGGGTGCCCGAGGTGCGACGCCAGGGCTCCACGCGAGGTGCCGGCGGCGGCAGGGTGCGCACGTGCTCGAACTCCTGCGCCGCCCACGCGGCCTTGCCCGCCTCCTCGAGGCGGGCCGCCAGGACGTCGCGCACCTCGACGAGAACCTCCACGTCCAGGGCGGCATACCGCAGCCAGTCCTCCGGCAGCGGTCGGGTGGACCAGTCGACGGCGGAGTGCTCCTTGGCCAGCCCCAGACCCAGGGTGTCCGCCACGACGGCGGCCAGGCCCACGCGCGGCATCCCCAGCAGCCGTGCGGCGAGCTCGGTGTCGAAGACCCGGGCCGGGCGCAGGCCGTGCTCGGCGAGACCGGGCAGGTCCTGCGAGGCGGCGTGCAGCACCCACTCGACGTCCCCGACGGCGGCACTCAGCACGGACAGGTCCCGCAGCGGGACCGGGTCGATCAACGCTGTGCCGGCGCCCTGGCGGCGGACCTGGACCAGGTACGTCGCCTGGCCGTAGCGGTAGCCCGAGGCTCGCTCGGCGTCCGCGGCGACCGGTCCGGACCCGGCCGCAAAAGCGCTGGCGACCCGTTCCAGCGCCGCCGGGGCGTCCACGACCCGCCCCACGCCGTCGGCCGGCTCCGTCAGCGGCGCGATCTCGGCCGGGTCGATGGCGTCGGGGGTGACCGCAGAGCTCATGGGCCTACCGTACGGCGCCGCACGTCCAGGGCCGTCACGCCGTCCGGCAGCGGAGGCAGGCCCCCCGCCGTGGACATCAGGTCCGCCCAGACCTCGAGGTGCGCCCCGAGGTCGGTGTCCGTCGGGGTCCACGACGCGCGGATCTCGAGGTCGACGGTGGCGGGCGTGGCGGCCAGCGCGCCGTAGCTCTGCGACAGGACCCGGGTGACCGTGCCGCCCGCGGCGACGGCACCCACGCCGGCGGTCCCCAGGTTCTCCGTCACCCAGGTCCAGGCGACGTCGCCGAGCATCTCCTCGGTGGCGAGCTCGGCCTCGAGGCGGGTGCGCACCAGGGTCACGACGCGGAAGTCGCCTCGCCACGCCTCCTGGCCGTCGGGGTCGTGCAGACCGACGAACCGGCCGGTGGCGATCTCGTCGTCGTCCACGAGGACCTCGCCCTCGAGCGCGAGAGCGAACGGGGCCACCCGTTGGGGCCCGGGGACCTCGACCAGCCGGACCTCCGGCCGCAGCCGCCGACCGCGCAACGACTCGAGGGCGGCCGCGAACCGTTCGGGCACGTCACGCCGGGTTCCGCTCACCGGACCACCGTACGACGACCGGCGGTGTCCGGATCCCGGCGGGTGGGCGTGTCGCGTCACAGGGACGACTAGGCTGTTCGCGGCCTCCCGGGTGTGCCACGACGAGACGCCCGGACACGATCTTCACGAGGAAGCAGGAATCGATGACAGCACGTGCCCAGATCGGCGTCACCGGACTCGCGGTGATGGGCCGCAACCTCGCGCGCAACTTTGCCCGGCACGGCTACGCCGTGGCCGTGCACAACCGCAGCTACGGCAAGACCCGGTCGCTGGTCGAGGAGGCGGGCGACGAGGGTGACTTCGTGCCGTCGGAGACCATGGCCGACTTCGTCGCGTCGCTCGAGCGGCCGCGCAAGGTCGTCATCATGGTCAAGGCCGGCGCCGCGACCGACGCCGTCATCGACGAGCTGCTGCCGCTGCTGGAGGAGGGCGACATCGTCGTCGACGCCGGCAACGCCCACTTCCCGGACACCATCCGCCGTGAGGAGGCGCTGAGCGCCCGCGGCCTGCACTTCGTCGGCACCGGCGTGTCGGGCGGTGAGGAGGGCGCGCTGCTCGGGCCCTCGATCATGCCCGGCGGGACGCGCGAGTCCTACGAGTCGCTCGGACCGATCCTCGAGGCCATCTCCGCGAAGGTCGACGGCACGCCGTGCTGCACCTACGTGGGCCCGAACGGTGCCGGCCACTTCGTTAAGATGGTGCACAACGGCATCGAGTACGCCGACATGCAGCTGATCGCCGAGGCCTACGACCTGCTCAAGCAGGGGCTCGGTGCGTCCGCGGCGGAGATCGGCGACATCTTCGCCGAGTGGAACACGGGCGACCTCGAGTCGTTCCTCATCGAGATCACGGCCGACGTCCTGAAGCACGTCGACGCCGAGACCGGCTCCGCGTTCGTCGACATCGTGCTCGACCAGGCCGAGCAGAAGGGCACCGGCCGCTGGACCGTGCAGAACGGGCTGGACCTGGGCGTGCCGATCACCGGCATCGCCGAGGCCACGTTCGCCCGTGCCCTGTCCGGCTCGGTGCCGCAGCGCGAGGCCGGTCGGGCCGCGCTGCCGGCCCACACCCAGGCCTGGGAGGTCGGCGCGGACGACGAGTCCCGTGCCCGCTTCGTGGAGGACGTGCGTCTCGCCCTCTACGCCTCCAAGGTGGTGGCCTACTCCCAGGGCTTCGACCAGATCGCGGCGGCGTCGGCCGAGAACGGCTGGGACATCGACCGCGGTGCGATGGCCCGCATCTGGCGCGGTGGCTGCATCATCCGCGCCCGGTTCCTCAACCGGATCACCGAGGCCTACGAGCGTGACGCGGACCTCCCGCTGCTGCTCGCCGACGAGTACTTCACGAA
This sequence comes from uncultured Isoptericola sp., assembly GCA_947497265.1. GTDB lineage: Bacteria > Actinomycetota > Actinomycetes > Actinomycetales > Cellulomonadaceae > Isoptericola > Isoptericola rhizosphaerae. The sequence goes on along the minus strand of CANMFP010000002.1, from coordinate 327,682 downwards.
CGCGGTCGGCAACGGTCTCGCGGCGTGGCGCCGCGTCGTCGCAGGCGCCGCGCAGAACGGTGTGCCGACACCGGCGTTCAGCTCGTCGCTGGCGTACTACGACGGCGTGCGGGCCGAGCGCCTGCCGGCGGCGCTGATCCAGGCGCAGCGCGACTTCTTCGGCGCGCACACCTACCGTCGCACGGACCGGGACGGGACCTTCCACACGCAGTGGTCCGCCGACCGCACCGAGCAGGAGGCCTGACACCCTCGTGACCAGCTCCCTCGCGGGACCCGGGGCCGTCGCGGGCCCCGGGTTCCATCCCGTGATCGTCGGGTCGGACATCGGCGTGTACGGCCTGACCCGTTCCTTCCACGAGCAGTTCGGGCTGCGCACCACGGTGGTCGCGTTCGCCGAGCCCGGCCCCATCGCGCACTCGCAGCTCATCGACACGGTGCTGTCCGGCACCGCGCCGGACGAGATCGTCGCGACCCTCGAGCGCGTGGCGACCGACCGGCGGGCCGCCGGCCATCGTGAGCCGTTGCTGCTGCAGTCCAACATGGACTGGGTGGTGCGGATCCTCGCCCATCACCGCACGGTCCTCGAGACCGCCGGGTACGTCCTGCCCTACGCCGACGTCGACCTCATCGACCGGATCTGCGACAAGGCCGAGTTCTCCGCGGTGTGCACCGAGCTCGGCATCCCGACGCCCGCCACCGTGATCCAGGACTTCGCCACGGCCGCCGACGACGCCTGGCGTCCCGAGCCGGTCGCGTTCGACTACCCCGTGATCGCCAAGCCGGCATCCAGCGCCGACTACCACGAGGCGCGGTTCCCCGGGAAGAAGAAGATCTACGAGATCGCCTCGCCCGGTGAGCTCGAGGAGCTCTGGACGGCGTTGCGCGGGGCGGGCTTCCGCGGACGTTTCCTGGTCCAGGAGATGATCCCGGGCGACGACACGCAGATGCGGTCCGTCACCACCTACTCCGACACGTCCGGCCGGGTCACGCTGCGCTGCTCCGCGCAGGTGCTGCTCGAGGAGCGGACGCCTGCGGCACGCGGGAACCCGTCGGCCATGATCGTCGAGCCGATCGACGAGATCCTCGACGCGGCGCAGCGTATCTGCGAACACACGGGGTGGCGTGGCTTCGCGAACTTCGACGTCAAGCTCGACCCGCGCGACGGCGTCTTCAAGTTCTTCGAGCAGAACCCCCGCATCGGGCGGAACAACTACTACGTCACCGCGGGCGGCCAGAACCCGACCGAGGTGCTGGTCGACGACGTGATCCACCGGCAGCGTCGGGAGCGTGTGACCGCCCAGCGCGAGGTGCTCTACGCCGTCGTGCCGCACCGGATGCTGCGCCGCTACGTGCTCGACGACGGGCTGCGCGCCCGCGTCGTGGGCCTCATGCGCACCGGCCGGACCGTGCACCCGCTGCGGTACCCGGCCGACGCGAGCCCGCGACGCCGGCTGTACATCCTCACGGCGTTGGTCAACCACGTGCGCAAGTACCGGCGGTACTACCCGACGAGCGCGTTGAAGGCCAACTACGCGGCCGCTCAGCGGGCCGCGGCCGCACGGCCCACCGGTGGACGGAGGAACCGATGAACCGCCGGCTGCAGCCCGTCGTCCTGGGCGGCGACATCGGGGCGTACTCCCTGGCCCGCACGTTCCACGAGGCCTACGGCGTCAAGCCCGTCGTCGTCTCGGGGATGTCCACCGGGCTGGTGCGCTACTCGCGGATCCTGCACCACGTCGCCGAGCCCCGCATCGACGACCCGGACGCGATCGTGGCCCGGCTGCGGGCGATCGCCGACGAGCACACCGACGCCGACCTCGTCGTGATGGGCTCGGCGGACTGGCTCGTGCGCACCCTGGTGGAGAACCGCGACCGGCTGGAGGACCGTTACACGGTGCCGTACGTCGGGGAAGAGCTGCTGCTGCGGCTCACCGACAAGGAAGGCTTCGGCGACCTGTGCGCCGAGCTCGGCATCGCCCACCCGACCACGGTCATCCACAAGATCGGCGGGGCCGACGGGGCCGAGCCCGACACCTCCGGCCTGACCTTCCCGGTCATCGCGAAGGCCGCCAGCACGGCCGCCTACCACGACGTGGAGTTCGTGGGGAAGAAGAAGGTCTTCCTCGTCGACTCCCGCGACGAGCTGGTCGAGCTGCTCGCCCGCGTGGGCGCCGCCGGCTACGCGGGGTCGTTCGTCATCCAGGACTACATCCCCGGTGACGACTCGGGCATGCGGATCCTCACCTGCTACTCCGACGCGAGCGGCAAGGTGCGGTTCTCGGCGTTCGGGCACGTGCTGCTCGAGGAGCACACCCCGGGAGCGCTCGGCAACCCTGCCGGGATCATCACCCAGACCCAGCGTGACGTCGTCGAGCAGGCGACGCGGCTGCTGGAGCACGTGGGCTGGACCGGGTTCGCCAACTTCGACCTGAAGTACGACCCGCGCGACGGTCGGTACGTCTTCTTCGAGCTCAACCCCCGCCTCGGCCGGTCGAACTTCTACATCGCCGCCGCCGGGGCGCACGCGGTGAGGTTCTCCGTCCACGAGCACGTGCACGGGCTCGACCCCGACCCGCGCTCCGTGCTCGGGCCGGACGTGCCGCTCTCGGCGACGGGCGAGCTCGAGGCGCGGAGCCTGTACACCGTGCTGCCGGGACCGCTGCTGCGGCGCTACGTGCTCGACCCCGGTGTGCGGGCCGAGGCACGGCAGCTCGCGCGGCGGGGCCGGTCCACCAACCCGCTGTGGTACCGGGCCGAGACGGACCCGCGCCGTATCGCCTACCTGTGCATCGCCCAGCTCAACCAGTGGCGCAAGTACGCCCGCCACTACCCGCTGGCCGAGGCACGACGGCTGGCGTGGAAGGGCGCGGCGTGACCGACGGGCCTGCCCCGCACGACGAGACGCCGCCGGTCGGTGTGATCGGCGGCGTCGGTCCGCTCGCCACGGCGTACTTCCTGCAGCGCGTCGTCCAGCTCACCCAGGCGGAGCGGGACCAGGAGCACGTCGACCTCGTCGTGCTCAACCACGCCACGGTGCCGGACCGCACGGACTTCGTGGTCGGGCGCTCGACGCTCGACCCGGGCCCGGTCCTGGCCCGCGACGCGCGCCGCCTCGAGCGGTTCGGCGTGAGCTTCCTGGTGATGCCGTGCAACACCGCGCACTACTTCACCCAGCAGGTGCTCGACGCGATCACCGTGCCGTTCGTCTCCATCGTGGACGTCACGGTCGCGGCGGCGCGGCGACGGGCCCCCGGGCTGACGAAGGTCGGTCTGCTGGCCACGGCCGGGACGGTAGCCTCCGGCGTCTACGACGACGCGTTCGCCGTGCACGGCATCGAGGTCGTGACGCCGGACGAGGCCGACCAGGCGCGGGTCAACGCGGTCATCTACGACCAGGTGAAGGCCGGGCACCCTGCCGACCCGGACGAGCTCCGCGCCGTCGCGGCAGGGTTGGTCCGTCGCGGTGCCGGCGTCGTGGTCCTCGGCTGCACCGAGCTGTCGGTCGCCGCGGTGGACCACGGGCTGCTCGACGAACCGCCGTTCCTGGACTCGATGGACGAGCTCGTGCGCGCGACGATCACCCGGGCCGGTCACCGGGTGCGCTGAACGGGAGCCCAGCTCGGTCAGCCCAGCTCGGTCAGCCCAGCTCGGACGTGCCCGCGTAGAGGTGGAGCACCGGCACGTGCAGCTCGTCGCGAGCCTTGGAGGCCCAGTCGGTGTGGAACGTGTCCGCCACGGCGTGGGGGTAGGTCACGACGACGACCTCCTGGGCACCGGCCTCGACGGCGGCCCGCAGAGTCGGCAGCGGGTCGTCCTCGGTGACCTCGCCCTGCGCCGTCGCGCCCGTCGCGCGCAGCAGCTCGACGGACTCCACGACCTGCTCCGAGGCCGTGGACGTCGCCTGCTGGGGGTCGGGCTCGCGGCCGGTCAGGTCGTCCCACGCCTCGCGCAGCTCGAGCATCCCGAGATGGTCGAGGAAGGATGCCACGACGTTGTGCTCGGTGTCCGCGGGGACCAGCACGCGATAGGCGACCTCGTCGTCCCCGTGCAGCGAGGTGATGTGCGCGACGTCGGCCGACGTCAGCGCGTCTTCGGTGAGGACCACGATGGACCAGGGTGCGTCAGGCATGCCAGCAACCTACGGCACCCCGGGCGCCGGTGCCCAGCGCCTACGTGCGACGGCGCAGGTCCCAGGTCGCCAGGAGCGTGCCCGACGGCGCCACGAGAAGTCGGTCGAGCCGCGCCGGCCGGAGCTGGTCGGCCGGCACGCGCTCGGAGGCGAGAGCCGGGTCCGCGGTGGGCGGGCCGGCGACGATCCGGCCGGGTCCGGCGCCGACGAGATGCGGCGTGGTGGTGACGCACAGCTCGTCGACCAGGCCCGCGGTGAGCATCGAGCCCAGCAGACGCGGGCCGCCCTCGCACAGCACGCGCCCCAGCCCGTGGGCTGCGAGCGTGGCGAGGCCGGCCTCCAGGTCGATCGCGCCGTCGTCGTCGGGGACCACGACCACGCGGTCGTCACCGACCGCCGCGGACGCCGTCGCGGCGCCCGCCGCACCCGTGACCACCCAGGGGAGCCGCGGGCCGTCGAGGGTGCCGGCCGGCACCCGACCGCTGCGCGTCACGAGCGCGAGCTCGAGCGGGCCGGGGGAGAGGTGCTCCAGCCCGCGAGGGCGGTCGAGCGCGGTGTAGGACTCGGCCCGCGCGGTGCCCGCTCCCACCAGGACGACGTCGGCCAGCGCGCGCAGGACCCGGAAGAGCCGCCAGTCCGCGGCGTCGTTGATGGAGCCCGAGCGGCCGTCGTCGCCCCAGGCGCCGCCGTCCACGCTGGAGACCATGTTCACGCGCACGTGCGGGTGCTCGGGCAGCCCGTAGAGCGCGGCCAGCCGCTGCTCCTGCGGGTCGGGGGGCAGGTCCTCGGGGGTCGGCACGAGGACGCGCAACGGCGTGGTGTCAGAACTCACAGCGGCCAGCGTACGCCGCGCACGTACGCTGGAGGATCGTGACCGCAGCCCAGTCCTCGGCCTCCCGAGCCGCTTCTCGAGCCCCGTCCCGCACGACCGTGGACGAGTACGGCTCCCTGGTGTCGGTGCGCCCCACGGTGTCCCCGCAGCGTCTCCTGGCCGACCTCGTCCCGCCGCGACACTTCGACGACGCGCGCTTCGCCACCTACCGGGCGAACCCGCAGCACCCGAGCCAGGGTGCCACGCTCACGCGGCTCGAGCAGGTCGCCGCGGAGATCGCGGTACCGGCGCCCACCGGTCTGCGGGCGCTGCTGGGCCGACGGCGCGCGGCGCCCGCCGTGTACATGGACGGCGGGTTCGGGGTCGGCAAGACCCACCTGCTGACCTCGCTGGCCCACGCCGTGACCGAGGCGGTCGGTGAGGGCAGCGCGGCCTACGGCACGTTCGTGGAGTACACCAACCTGGTCGGCGCGCTGGGCTTCCTGCCGACCGTCGACGCGCTCGCGACGCGGCGGCTCGTCTGCATCGACGAGTTCGAGCTGGACGACCCGGGCGACACCGTCCTGATGTCGCGCTTGCTGCGTGAGCTCGCCGACCGTGGTGTGGCGCTCGCCGCGACGTCGAACACGCTGCCGGACGCGCTCGGGGAGGGCCGGTTCGCGGCGGAGGACTTCCTGCGGGAGATCCAGGCGCTCGCCGGGCGCTTCGAGGTGCTCAGGGTCGACGGCGAGGACTACCGCCACCGCTCGGTGGTCACGGACGCGGACCCCTTGCCGGAGGAGTCCGTGCGGTCCACGGCGCGGACGCGGCCGGGTGCGGTGCTGGACGACTTCGACGACCTGCTCGCACACCTGGCCACCGTGCACCCCAGCCGGTACGGCGCGCTGCTCGACGGGGTGGAGCTCGTGGCGCTGACGGGTGTGCGGGCGGTCACGCGCCAGGAGGTCGCCCTGCGGCTCGTCGTGCTGGTCGACCGACTCTACGACCGGGACGTGCCGGTGCTGCTGGCGGGCGTCGACGGCGCCACCCAGCGGGCACTGTTCACCGACGAGATGCTCGACGGCGGTTATCGCAAGAAGTACTTCCGCGCCCTGTCCCGCCTCGGGGCGCTGGCGCAGGAGGGTCGCCGCCTGGCCGACGCATGAGTCGGCCGCCGCCGAGGTCGGCGGGTCAGTCCACCTCGGCGGCAGGCTCGAGGTCGGCGCGCAGGACGACGACGGTGCGGCCGGGGACCTGCAGGGTGCCGGCGAGCAGGTGGGTCCCGTCGGGGTCCCAGGACGCGGCGACCCGCCAGGTGCCGGCGGGCTCGTCGAGGTGTCGCTCGAGGTCGACCTCCACGGGCTCGCGTGCGGTGACGAGGACGAGTGCGCTGCGGCCGCGTCGCACGACCAGCACGCCGGGCGCGGGGCTCGGGCGGACCTCCTCGGCGAGGTCGGCGAGCGACGAGGGGCGCAGCGTCAGGAGTCGCCGGGTCCAGCTCACGAGCCGTTGGTCGTCGGGTTCGTGGTGTCGTACCGGGACGTGCTCGGTGTCGAGGACGAGGCCGGTGCCGGCGAGGGCGGCGAACGCGAGCAGCGCGGCCTGGTCGTCGGGGTCCGCGGGCGGTAGCGCAGCTCGGGGGTCGGGCCAGGGCACCGCGCGCGCGGCCGCGGGGAGCCGGGTGAGGTCGCCGACCAGCACGGAGGCTGACCGTGCGGCCGCCCGCTGGGCGCGGCGGAAGGTCGACGGGGGCCGGGCGACCGTGGAACCCGGCGGGAACGTCGCCTCGGCGAGGTCGCTCAGGGCGGCCAGCGGCGCCGACCCGCCCGCGCCCGACAGGATGTGTTCGATGATGGTGGTGAGCCGGTCGCTGCGTCCGGGGCCGTCCATGAAGAGCGTCCGGGGCCGGCCGGACTGCGCGGCGACGGCCTGGACGGCGTCGGCGAGCTCGCTCAGGAACGGCATCGCGGAACGGTCGACGAGGGCCTCCACGTCGAGCAGCAGGCCGTCGACGTGGTATTCCTCGAGCCATCGCCGGGCGTCGGCGATCAGGAAGTCTCGGGAGCCCCGGCTGCCCGACCCGTCGAGGTTGATGCGGGGGGTGTCGCGGGCGGGTGCAGAGCCGCCGCGGGGCCCCATGCGCGCACCGGTCGCGTAGGGGCCGAACGCGTGCAGGCCCAGCGCGTCGGCGACCGACCAGCGGTGCGGCAGGTCGAGCACCACGGCCAGGCCGGCACGGTGCGCGGTGTCGACGAATCGCTGCAGCGCACGGGGGCCACCGTAGGGCTCGTGCACGGCGAACAGGCGGACCCCCGCCTCGGGACCGGTCCGAGGGTCGAAGGCGGTGAGCGGGGAGAGCTCGACGCCGTCGACACCGAGGGCTGCGATGGCGGGCAGCAGCGCCGCCGCGCCGTCGAGCGTGCCCTCAGCGGTGACGGAGGCGATGTCGAGGTGCAGCAGCACCCCGCGCCGGAGGTCGACGCCGCGCCACGCGTCGTCCTGCCACGCGAACGTCTCGTCCAGCACGCGGCTCGGTCCGTGCAGGCCGTGCGGCAGGAGGGTGCTGCAGGGGTCGGGGAGGGCCGGCCCGCCGTCGATCGAGAAGGCGTAGTCCGTCCCGTGCGCCAGCTCGTCGTCCGCGCGCCAGTAGCCGGGCTCGTGCGCGCCGACGAGGCGCATGGGACGGCGCTCGGCGGCGCCGTCCGCCTGGGGGAGGAGCACCTCGACGGTGCGTGCGCGAGGCGCCCAGACGAACGGCCTGCGTCCGGGCCAGCGTTCCCTGGTCCGTGGCTGCGGTGCGCGGGTGCCGGGGGCGAACGCTGCCTCGTCGGTGGGATCGGCTGCGGTCACGCCCGACACCATAGCCCGGTCCGTGTCGCTCCACGGAACCCGGCTGCGGGCGCGTCGGGCTGGGTTCGGGCCGGCCCGGTGAACGTCGCGGGCCGGTGCGGTGCAGGACTCGCAATTCGCCCAAAAAAGTGTGCCAAGCGTCAGCGAGCGGAGACAGCCGCTGGTAGACCTGGTGAATGAGCACAGAGCACCCGGAGGACAGCCCCGACCGGGCCCGGCACCTCCTCGACGAGTCGATCGCGTCACAGGCACGGATCGCGCCCCGACGCCGGTCGCACACCGATCCGCACGGCGACCCTCGGTCGGGCGGAGACGCCAGCAAGGCGCCGCACTCGCTGTCCGAGGCGGAACGGCATCTGCACGAGGATGCCTCGAGCGGACATTCCTGGGACGACCCCGAGGAGCTCTGAGCGAGCGCTCAGCGCGGCCGGCGGTCCGCACCGACGGCGATGAGCCGGGGCATGCCCGCCGGGGCCACCTCGCTGACGGCCAGGTAGCGCGCCTCGGCCCGGTGCAGACGGATGTGCTCGTCCAGCGACCACTGAGGGCCGTTGCACAGCACCATGCCGCACGAGCAGTCGATCTCCACGGTGCCGTCGTCGTGGTGACGCGCCTGGCCCACCGTCACGTGCGAGGCGCGGGCGTGCACCTTCGCGCGGTGCATGGCTGCGGAGACTGCCGACGGGCTCTCGGCGCTGCGCTCGGTGTCCACGGCGGTGAGCCTACCCGGCGGTCGGCAGCGTCTCGTCCGGGCAGGTCGACAGGACGTCGGTCATGGCCGCCTGCTCTGCGGTGGTGACCCACAGCTCGTAGCGCAGCTTCACCGCGACCTGGCGCGCGACGTACTCGCAACGGTAGGACGTGTTCGGCGGCAGCCAGGTCGCGGTGTCGCCGTCACCCTTGGCGCCGTTGGACGGGCCGTCGACGGCGAGCAGGTTCAGCGGGTCGTTCGCCAGCTCACGGCGCTCGTCCTCGCCCAGCGCCTGGGCGCCCTTCTGCCAAGCGTCCGAGAGGGCGACGACGTGGTCGATCTGGACGGCAGTCGACGTCTTCTGCCCGCGCTGGAAGGCGATCGCCTCGCCCGTGAACGGGTCAGCCAGGTCGCCGGTGAGGACGATGCACTCGTGGGTGCCCTCCTCGTAGGTCACCTCGGTGAGGTCCCGCGCGAGGATGTCGTTGCGGGTGTCGCACCCGTTGCGGTCGACGTCGGCCCAGGCGGGGCCGAACTCGTCGCGGTCGTAACCGGTCTTCGGCGCGCGGCCCTTGACCGCGAGGTCGTCCACCGCGGCCAGGGCGGACCCGGGGGAGGCCTCCGGTGCGGTGACGCCCGCCAGGAAGGAGGACAGCGTGCCCTCGGTGCTGCGTGCGAGGCCGTCGAGCGTGAACACCCCGGTCACGAGGAGCACGACGGCGACGATCGCCAGGCGCACGAGACGGCGGCGGGTACGGGCCGGGCGGTCCGAGGACGAGCGGGTCACGGGCGTCTCCTTCGCGAGGTTCGTCCGCATTCTGGCACACCGCCACGTGGGCGTCGTCGACACCACCTGAGACGGACGAAGGCCCCGGACGGATGTCCGGGGCCTTCGTGGGTGGTGGGCGATACTGGGATCGAACCAGTGACCTCTTCCGTGTCAGGGAAGCGCGCTCCCGCTGCGCCAATCGCCCGTGGAGCGGATGACGGGACTCGGACCCGCGACATCCACCTTGGCAAGGTGGTGCTCTACCAACTGAGCTACATCCGCATGGCCGGACAGGTGTTCCAGGGATCGCTCCCCGGTGTTCCGGCGCCTGAGGAACATTACTGGAACCCTCGGGTGCTGGTCCAATCGCCACGGGTGTGACCTGCGCCTCGGCAGGCCGGGGCCATCGCCGGGCGCGGGGTGCGGATCAGGCCGGCTGCTGCGCTGCGAGGCGCGCCTGCACCTCCGGGCGCCGCAGGGGCGGGACGGTCTGCGGTGGCTGCCGGCGGGCAGGCAGCTCGCCGAGCAGACGGGTGACGATCTGGGTGATCTCGGCGGCGGCGGCCTCGCAGGGCTCGCGCGAGGCCGGGGCCGCGTTCGACGCGACGCCAGTCACCTTGCGGACGAACTGGGCAGCAGCGGCCTCGATCTCCTCGGCCGTGGCCGCAGGCTCGAGGCCTCGCAGGGTGGTGATGTTCCGGCACATGCTCGTGACGTTACGCCGGGCGGGCTCAGGATGCACGAAGGCCCCGGACAGATGTCCGGGGCCTTCGTGGGTGGTGGGCGATACTGGGATCGAACCAGTGACCTCTTCCGTGTCAGGGAAGCGCGCTACCGCTGCGCCAATCGCCCGAGGTGGGTACGGGATTCGAACCCGTGTATACGGCTTTGCAGGCCGCTGCCTCGCCTCTCGGCCAACCCACCATTGAGAAAGCGTGCTCTCCCGCTACCTCGTCGCCGAGGAGGCAGGGAGTGGGCCTCCGAGCGGATGACGGGACTCGGACCCGCGACATCCACCTTGGCAAGGTGGTGCTCTACCAACTGAGCTACATCCGCACGACCGGACAGAGGAGATCGCTCCCCGGCGTTCCGGCGCGAGGGAAACATTAGTTGACCTAGCCCGATTCCGTCCAATCGTCCGGCGGGGCGTGCCTGGCATAGCGTTCGCTGCGTGGACGAACAGAGATCCTGGGCCTCCTTCGCCGGCCGCCTCGCCAGCGACGTCGTCGAGTGCGTCGACCTCGACCAGGAGCCGCACCGCCTCGCGGAGACCGGGCCGTGGTTCGTCGTGGTCGACTTCGAGGCGTTCGGGCGCGGCGGCCGCGCGCGGGCCTGGCGGTTCGCCCACGTGTCCGACGGCGTCCCGCCCGGCGACCTCGCGCCGTCGGGCACCGCATGGCGTGGTCCGGAGCCGACGAGCTGGCGCAGCTCCCTGGACCGGGACGCCTACCAGGCCGCCGTGCGTCGCGTCCACGACCACGTCCGCGAGGGGACCGTCTACCAGGTCAACGTGTGCCGGGTGCTCCAGGCGCCGCTCCCGCTGGTGCACGACGGCGGCACACCGGTCGAGCCGGACGCTGCGGCACTCGCGGCCCGGCTCGCCGCCGGGAACCCTGCACCGTACGGTGCGGGCGTCCACGTGCCGGCGAGCTCCGGCGTCGAACCGGTGTGGGTCGTCTCGGCCTCGCCCGAGCTGTACCTGTCCCTGGACGGCGGAGCGCTCGCGTCCGGTCCGATCAAGGGCACCGCCCGCACAGCGGCCGGGCTTACGGACAAGGACCGGGCCGAGAACGTGATGATCACCGACCTGGTGCGCAACGACCTGCAACGGGTGTGCACGCCGGGAACCGTGGCCGTCACCGACCTGCTGGGCCTGGAGGAGCACCCCGGGCTCGTGCACCTCGTCTCGCGGGTCCGCGGCGCCTTGGCCCCCGAGGTCGCGGCGGCGGAGGGCCGGTGGGGCCAGGTGCTGGGAGCCACCTTCCCGCCAGGGTCCGTCTCCGGGGCTCCCAAGTCTTCGGCGCTGCGGATCATCGACGAGCTCGAGACGGCGCCTCGGGGGCCGTACTGCGGCGCGGTCGGCTGGGTGGACGGCGACTGCGCAGAGCTCGCCGTCGGCATCCGTACCTTCTGGTGGGAGCGTGGCCCGCGCGACGACGGCGTCCTGCGGTTCGGTACGGGCGCCGGGATCACGTGGGACTCGGACCCGGTGGCCGAGTGGCGCGAGACCGAGCTCAAGGCGGAGCGCCTCGTCGGGCTCGCCTCGGCGACGGTCACCGCCCCCGAGAGCAACCTCTGGCGGTCGGGGCGACACTGCCCGCGGTGACGGACGCACCTGGTCTACCGCCGTCGTCGGGCAGACTGACCCTATGAGTCTGGTGATCTGGGCCGAAGGCCGGTTGGTCGGTGCGGGGGAGGCCGCGATGAGCGCGGTCGACCACGGCATCACGGTGGGTGACGGCGTCTTCGAGACGTGCACGGTGCTCGACGGGCGGGCGTTCGCGCTCACGCGGCATCTGGCACGGCTCGCGCGGTCCGCCGCCGGGCTGGGTCTGGAAGTGCCCGACGAGCAGAAGGTGCGCGACGGCGTCGCGGCCGTCCTACAGGAGGCGGTGCGGTCGGGCGGGGCGTTCGACGGCCGGTTGCGCATCACCGTCACGGCCGGCGTGGGACCGCTCGGCTCGAACCGTGTGGAGGGCGCGCAGACCGTGGTCGTCGCCGCGCAGGAATCGGTCATGGCACCGGAGTCGCGCTCGGTGCGCTCTCCGTGGCCGCGCAACGAGCGCTCAGCGATCGCCGGACTCAAGACGACGTCGTACGCCGAGAACGTCGTGGCCCTCGCCCACGCCAAGGCGCAGGGCGCGGACGAGACCATCCTGCCCAACACCGTGGGGGACCTCTGCGAGGGGACGGGCTCCAACGTGTTCGTCGAACGGGGCGGAGAGCTCGTGACCCCGCTGCTCGAGTCCGGGGCACTGGCCGGCATCACTCGGCAGCTGCTGCTCGAGTGGGGCGCCGAGAACGGGCTCCCCGTGCGCGAAGCCCGTGCGGGGGAACTACCCTTTGCGGTCCTTGACGAGGTCGACTCCGGTGACGTGCAGCTCGTGCTGACGTCCTCGGGACGCAACATCCAGCCGGTGACCTGGCTCGACGGGGTCGAGGTCGCGGTCGGGGAGGTCTCGGCGGAGGCGCGCGTGCTGTTCGAGGAGCTCTGCCGCGAGCGCGTCGACCCCTGACCCGCGCCCGATCTCACCTGGGGCGACGCCGCCCGGCCTGTGGGCCACGCCGCACCGTCCCGGTTTGGACCAGCGCCCGATCTGTGACTACTATCGACCTCGCACTCGGGCGATTGGCGCAGTGGTAGCGCGCTTCGTTCACACCGAAGAGGTCACTGGTTCGAACCCAGTATCGCCCACTCGAGAGAGGCCCACTGACCAGCGGAGACGCTCGGTCGGAGGGCCTCTCGCTTTCTCCGGGGCCGCGGAGAATCGGCTCTGCTGGCTTAACTGCTGGTCCATGGCCTCGCACGCTGGCGTACGAGGACGGTGGGAACCGGCACGGACGGTCGGGGTCCGCGCCCAGGACGCGACCCTCGGCGCGCGACACGGATTGCCCGCCCGCGTCCTCTGGAGCCCCTTCGACGAACAGAGGCCGACCGATATCGCCAACCCAGATGCCCCGACCGAAGGCGATGTACCTGCCGAAGGGCCGTGCATCCGGGCGTGGTCCCTCGGCAGCCGAGGAGGGGGCGTGGCGGGAGCGTTGGCGGTCGGAGCGACACGGTGCGTGCCCCTCCGTGCGGCGGGTGGTCGTCGGCGCCGGCGCGTGGCGATAGCGATCATCTTGGCCGTGGTGGCTGCTGTCGTCGCGCCGTTGGCTGTCGTCGTCCTGTTGGTCGCGGTGGTCGTGTCTGCCGTGGCCGGTGTCGCCGACACGGACTCCATGAGCGTCGCCGAGGGTGGGACCGTCTCGTACACGGTGGACGGTTCGACGTTCGTCGACAACGACCCGACGGCGAACTGGGGCGGCTACGCCAACGGCCAGATCCCCGCGGTGGAACTGTGCCCGGTGCCGACGGCGCGCTGGCACCATGCCCGCTGCGACGCCGCAGCGGCGTTCGGAGATCTCACGGCAGCGTTCAAGCAGCGGTTCGGGCATGACATCGCGGTGACGGACGCCTACCGCTCGTTCGTCGAGCAGGTGCAGCTCAAGGCATCGAAGGGGTTCTTGGCGGCGACGCCGGGCGGCCGCGTCCGCTTGTGTGCGATGCCGAGCCGAGCGCAGGCGTCGCGCCAGGCGAACGACTTGTAGGCCGAGCCGTTGTCGGACAGCATCCGCTCGACGGTGACGCCGTGCTCGGCGAACCAGGCGATAGCGCGTTCGAGCACCCCGATCGCGGTGACGGCCTCCTCGTCGGAGCAGATCTCGCCGTAGGCGACGCGGGAGTTGTCATCGATGACGGTGTAGACGAATGCGGTGCCGATCAGCGCCCGATAGTTCTTCCCGCGTGTGATGTTCTCGCTGGTGCGGCGATTCGCGTGGCCTGCTGTCTGCCGACGTAGCGGTGCCCGCCGCCGTCGGGGACGTTGCCGAACTTCGTCACGTCGACGTGGATCAAAGACTCCGGGTAGGGGTGCTCGTAGCGTCGCAGCGGCTCGCCGGTGACCAGGTCGATATGGGAGAGGCGATTGACACCGCAGCGGGCGAGAACGGCGTGGACTGTTGACGGGGACAACCTCAGGCGGCCGGCGATCTGCGCCGGACCGAGCCGCAGGCGCCAGCGCAACGCGACGATGCGCTTCTTCGTCGCCTCCGGTGTCTTGTGGGGGACTCGGTGCGGCCTACTCGACCGATCCTGCATGCCAGGCGCGCCTTCGGTCCGGTACCGGGCGGCCCATTTGCGGGCGGTGACAGGCGAGACCATGAACATCTTCGCCGCGACCGCGACGGAGTAGCCGTTATCGATGATCAGGCGCGCGAGGCGGAGCTTCGTGCGTGGGGTGAGGACAGCGTTAGCGTGGGACACGAGGGCCTCCCGTGGCTCGTGAAGCGGTGAACTAGACAGCTCCACTTCACAGCCCGGAGGCCCTCACCTGTCGGAAGACTCAGCCCCGTGTCGGGAAACAACGTCCCTGGACATCACAACTAGGGCGTGTCTCCCAAGTCGACCCGTGCCACGGTTGATCTGTCGCTGGCGCCGCTCAGACCCACTCGCGTCTGGCCGAACATGGACCAGTAGACGTCGAGGTCGGCCACCTCGAGGTTCGTGTTGTCGTCCTCGGCGCCCAGAGGAGGGAACGCAACACCCAATGCACTGGTCAGGCGAGGGAGGTGGTTGACCTGACTCCAACCACGTCTCGAAGAAGTCCGCGGCGAGTGCGGCGTCTGGGTAGTCCACCAGCTCGATGTCATGGAACTCCGAGAACGGCACGGGGATCTCCTGTGCCGACCTCGAACATGAGGACGGTCGGCTCGTGCGCTGGCCCGCTTCTTTCATCTAGAGCGTGTCTCCCAACTCTGAGCAGAGGCTCGGGGCACACTCACGGCCGTGAGTCGCTTTCGAATGTTGACCGATGAGCAGTGGGAGCGGATCGAGCCGCTGCTGCCGTCAAACGCGGGCAAACTGGGCCGCCCGTTCGGTGATCACCGCACCGTGGTCGAGGGCATCGCCTACCGGTATCGGACCGGGATCCCGTGGCGGGATCTGCCGCGAGATGTGTTCGGGCCGTGGCAGACGGTGTGGAAGCGGCACAAGAAGTTCGCCGACGACGGCACCTGCGACCGGATCCTGGCGCATCTGTTGGCCGAGGCCGACTCTGCCGGGGAGATCGACTGGACGGTATCGGTGGACTCGACCATCAACCGTGCGCACCAGCACGCGACGAACACGACCCGACCGGAGCAGGACACAGGGGGCGACGTCGAATCACAAGAATCTCGGTGACGGTGTAGTCCACAGTGAACCCGCGGGGCATGGGATCGGCCGGTCTCGTGGCGGGTTGACGAGCAAGATCCATCACGCGGTCGACGGTCGCGGGCGCCCACTCGCCGTCGTGGTGACGCCCGGGCAGTCGCACGACGGCAGGGCGTTGGAGCCGGTGCTGGCGGACATCTGGGTTCCTCGCCTCGGCGCAGGGCGCCCGCGGACGACGCCTGACGCGGTGCTCGGGGACAAGGCGTACTCCTCGCGACGGAACCGGGAGTTGCTGCGCCGGCGCGGGATCAGCGCGGTCATCCCTGAACCGTCCGACCAGCAGGCCAACCGCAAACACCGTGGCGCCTGAACCGCCCTGGGTCTGATGGAGGCTCTGGTCATTTGATTCCGACTAGGGCTTCGTGGCCCTGCTGCTTAGCGTAGAACCTCCTTTCGAACTCGACGGGTGGCAGGTCGCCGAGGTAGCCGTGCAGCCGTTGGTGGTTGTGCCAGTGGACCCACCCGAGCGTGGCGATTTCGACGTCCTCCACGGTCCGCCAGGGCCCGGACCTGGCGGGTCCGCGGATCAGCTCGGCCTTGTAGTAGCCGTTCACGGTCTCGGCGAGCGCGTTATCGTACGAGTCGCCGACGGTCCCGATCGATGGCGTCGCGCCGATCTCGGCGAGCCGCTCGCCGTAGCGCAGGCTCGTGAACTGGGCTCCGGCGTCCGAGTGACACCTCAGGCCGGTCAGGCGGGTGCCACGAGACCAACGGGCCATCTCGATCGCGTCGAGCACCATCGTGGTGCGCATGTGCCCGGCAACGCGCCAGCCGACGATCGTCCGCGAGTAGGCATCGATGATGAAGCACACGTACGCCATGGCGGCGAAGGTCGGCACATAGGTCAGATCGGTGACCCACAGCTGGTTCGGAGCGGTCGCGGTGAAGTCCCGCCTGACGAGGTCCGGGTGCCGGGCCGAGGCCGGGTCCGGACGAGTGGTGCGCACCCGCTTCGTCCTGACCGCCCCCTGGATCCCGAGGCCGCGCATGAGGCGGGCGACCTGGTCACGACCGACGTCATGCCCGGCCCTGCGTGCCGCCTTCCACAGCTTCCGCGCCCCGTAGACGCGGTAGTTGTCGTCCCACAGGGTGCGCAGCATCGGGCCCAGCTCGCCGTCCCGGACCGCACGCGCCGAGGGCGGGCGGGTCCTGGCGGCGTAGTACGTGCTCACAGCCACCTGCACCCCTGCTGCACGCAGTACGGCACAGATGGACTCGACTGTGAGACGCCCGCCGTCGATGACGTCACCGCGGTGGGCGTCGATGAACGCGACTACCTCTTGTGCTGGCGGTCGAGCTCCGCGATGCTCCTATGTCAAGTGAGGGGCGTCAGGCGGCTTCTGCGAGGTCTGTGACGTCGATCGGGGACTCCGGCGAGCCGGGCTGGTCCGGGGGCACGGCAGAGAGACCGCCTGCGGGTTCATCGGACCTCATGGCCGCGAAGACTCGGTCGGAGATACGTCGTCGGAGTAGGCGCAGCGCCTCGGTGCGGGTCTTGCCCGCCGCGATGAGCTTGTCGTAGTAGGCGGCGCCCTCGGCGCCGAGGCGAAGCTGAGTGACGGCAGCCATGTGCAGGGCGGTGTTGATTCGACGGTTGCCCCCGCGCGAGAGTCTCACGCGCTCCTTGTTCCCTGACCAGACCGGGATCGGTGCAGTGCCGTTGAAGCGGGCGAAGGCGTCCTTGGACTTGAACCGTCGCACGCCGGCGGTCTCGCCGACGATCATCGCGGCACCCAGGACACCCAGACCGGGAACCTCAAGCAGGCACGGGTGGTCGTTGCGCACGAGCCTGGTCAGCCGGCTCTCGATCTCGTTGATCCGGCGGGTCAGCGAGCGGATGTCTTGGAGCAGGTCGCGGGCGATCTCAGCGATGGCACCAGCTCGATTCTCGAGCAGCCCGATCAGGTCGTCGAGCAGCTGGTAGCGACGCAGGCCGCGGGAAGGGATGTGCAGGTCAGGGTCGATCTCGTGCAGGAACCAGCGGACCTTGGACTGCATCGCAGTGCGGCGCGCGACGAGGCTGCGACGATGGTCCGAGAACAACTTGATCTCCCGTGCGGGACCGGGCAGTTCGGCGGTCGGCAGGTCGTCCTCACGCAGAGCGACCCGGGCGACGGCCTCGGCATCGATCGGGTCGGACTTACCCGGCTCCCGCCCGGACTGGCGCATGCCCGCCATCAGGCGGGTGTGGACCCGCACGACCTTGTGCCCGGCATCGAGCAGATCAGCCTCCAACCGGCGGGTCAGATGGCGGCAGTCCTCGACCGCGACCCGCACCTCATCGAACTGGCCCAGCCACTTCATGACCTGCCGATGCCCACCAGCACGGGCCTCGACCGTGAGTACCGCGACCCGCTTGCCGACGTCGTCGACCGCGACGAGAGTGTGCCAGTTCTTGTGGGCGTCGATGCCGACGACCGTCATCTCCAACCTCCGATGCCGTTGACCTGCGGGACGGCACAGCTGGTCGAGACCGGGCACGCCTCAGTGGGGCAGGACGAGCGCGCAGGCTCCTATCAGGCCACGATCTCGAACAGCAGTGCCGGCCCGACGAAGCGGCACATCGCGGAGAAGCCACGAGGACAACGAAGAAACGAGCCAACCCCGCCGAGCCACCCTCAGTCTGGTACTGACCCGAAGAAACTTGCGGCCCGCTTCAAGATTTCGTTCGCGCGCCGCAGCTCCCGGTTCTCCTGCTCGAGCTCCCGGATCCGCCGCGCCTCCGCAGTGGTGATCCCAGGTGCGTGCCCGTCGTCGATCTCGGCCTGCTTGACCCACTGACGCACCGACTCGACCCCGTAGCCCAGCTGGGTCGCGACCCGCTGCACCGTGCCGTGCTCGGTCCCCAGCTCCGCCCGCAGGGTCCGCACCATCCGCACCGCGGCGGCCTTCTCCTCATCCCCGCCGCGTCTGCGGCTTGCCCGGCGTCTGCTCCTTCGGCATGGCTCCATCCTCGTTTCCAAGGTCAGGAACCTCCAACAAACCCAGGGCGGTTCACCTGCGTGCTGATTCGGTTCCTGAGGGCACCGACGAGGCGGAGTGGGGTGCGGCGATTTCTCAGGAGCCGTTGGCAGGTGACGGTGCGTTCGGTTCGGGGCTGCACCTGGGTTTCACCTCGGGTCCGAACTGCCCGACGGTGAACCAAGTGCCGTGCTGGTCGTTCTGGCAGGTGCAGGACAACGACGCGAACTCCGACGAGATCGTCTCGCGTACCGCGGTACCCGTTGTCGAGGGTGAGTGGGTCCACGTGGTCGGCATCTATGACGCCGTCGCCGAGACGGTCCAGGCCTACGCCTGCCCGCTGGGTTCGTACGAGCGACCCGTCGCCGGAACGCTGGGCGAGCTCGGCGAGGGCGGCAGCGGCTGGTCGGCGTGGACGACGACAGGTCCCTTGCGCCTCGGTTCGGGGGTGGCGAACGGGACGCCGCGATGGGCCTTCGCCGGTGCCGTCGACGAGGTGCGTGTCTATCCCGGCGCTCCGCTCGATGACGGGACGTTGCAGAACATCTGCCTAGGCACTCCTTTGCCGATACCGCAGTCCAGCTAGGTCCCCGTCCCGACGACGTCCCCCCTCATCGAGCCGGCGGCGACCGGTGCTGTATACGAGACAGGAGTGCTCATCGTGAAGACCTCGACGGCGCGCCGACGCGCCGGCAGGACAACGGCCGCTTCGCTGGCAGTGGTGCTCACGGCTACCCTGGCAACCCCCGCGGGCGCCGTAGGCAACGCGGCCAGTGATCGCGAGCCGTGGACGATCGAGGAGGCACGTGCTCACTCGGATGGGTTGGGCTTGGAGTCCCAGGAGATCGACCTCGTCCCGGCGACCGAGGCCACGATCACCGAACCGGTAGTCGGGGAAGCGGTCGGGCCGAAGAAAGCCCAGGAGGTCGTTCCTCCGGCCGCGGGCGTGGCGTCATTGCGGCTGCCAGCGCAGGCGTCGACGCGTGCGGTCGCAGCGACGGGGGAGGCCGGCGGACTGCAGGTTGGCCTCGAAAGCACCGACGGCTTGACTGGGATGCGGGTGGAGAACCTGCCCGAGACGACGGCCCGCGCGCTGGGTGCCGCCGGTCCGGTCGTGGCACTAGCACCGCAGCTGGCGAAGCCGCAGCAGCCGACCTCCTCGCGGGCGGCATCGGAGTCTGCCGGCGCGGGTCCCGCCCGGGGACGGGTGTCCCTGGATGTGTCCTACCTGGCCGGTAGCGGCGACCTCGTGCACCGGTTGACGCTGCAGGCGTTGCCGGCGTGCGCGGCCACGACGCCACAACTATCGGCGTGCCGGGAGCCGGCCGAGGTCAGAGATGTCGAGCTGGACGCCGAGGCGATGACACTGTCAGGGACGGTGACCTTCCCCGAGCCCGACGAGGACCCGGCCGCCCCGGACGCGGAGGCTGCATCTGTTGCGTCGCCTTCGAACTCCGTCTCGAGTTCGCCGCTGGAGTCGGTGAGTGAGACGTCGACGACGATGCTGCTGGCGGCCGTGGCGGACACCTCGGGCTCGACGGGGGACTGGGGCGCGACGTCGTTGTCCCCGTCGTCGTCGTGGGACGTGTCGATGCAGACGGGGTCGTTCTCCTGGTCGTATCCGCTGCGTACCCCGCCGGTGCCTGGAGGACTCGCTCCGGATCTGTCGTTGAACTACTCCAGCGCGTCGCTGGACGGCAAGGTGGCCTCGACCAACAACCAGTCCTCCCAGGTGGGCGACGGCTGGACGGGCGACTTCTCGGGATATATCGAGCGCAAGTACGTGCCGTGCATCGAGGACCAGAAGAACGTCGACGGCAAAGCGCCGAACAACGCCGACCACGACAGCGGTGACCTGTGCTGGAAGAGCAACAACGCCACCTTGGTATTCAACGGAGCCGCGACCGAGCTCGTGCGCGACGGCAACACCGACACCTGGCGGCCCGAGAACGATGACAACACCGTGGTCAAGCACGCCACGGGCGGTTGGAACAGCGACAACGACGACGAGTACTGGAAGCTGACCACGACCGATGGCACCACGTACTGGTTCGGCCGGGACCGAGCCGAGGCAGGCGGCGCCCAGCTGAGTTCGTCCTGGGTCGTGCCGGTGTATGGCAACCACCCGGGCGAGCCCTGCTACAACGCCACGTTCGCCGACTCGCGCTGCCAGCAGACGTGGCGGTGGAACCTCGACCATGTCGAGGACACCTCGCGCAACACGATGACGTACGTGTATGCCCGCGACACCAACCGGTACGGCTACAACAACGACGACGGTGTCGCGCCCTATCAGCGTGGCGGACGTCTGACACGTATCGAGTACGGGCAGCGCAGCGACGACCTGGGGGCGACCCCGCCAGCACGGGTGCTGTTCGACTACACCGAGCGCTGCATCGCCACCAGCGACTTCGACTGCGCGGCCGGCAAGCTGAACGAGGCAAACGCCGAGCACTGGCCCGACGTGCCCCAGGACCTGCTGTGCGAGTCCGGGTCTTCGTCGTGCGCGAACGTAACCTCGCCGGTCTTCTTCGACCGCAAGCGCCTTGCGGCCGTGCGCACCCAGATGCGCGTCGACGGGGTGTGGCGGTACGTGGACCGTTGGGATCTGACCCAAGCGATCCCGGACCCGGGTGACGGCAGCAATGCCACCGTGCGTCTGGAGAGCATCCAGCATCGGGGCCAGGGCGGCACCATCGCGGACAAGCTGTTGCCGAAGGTGCAGTTTGGCTACGAGCAGTTGGAGAATCGTGTCGACCGCACCGGCGACCTCGGGCCGGCGATGACGCGCTACCGTCTCAACGAGATCATCGGCGAGTCTGGTGCCCGCACCCAGATCTCCTACTCGGCGCGCCAGTGCACGACGGGGAATCTGCCCTCTGCGCCGGAGTCGAACACGATGCGGTGCCAGCCGGTGTACTGGACGCCGCAGGGCAGCCAGGACCCGATCTTGGAGTACTTCCACCACTACCGGGTCTCGACTGTGACCGAGGACCCGCACCTGCACGGCAGCGCGCCGATCGTGACGAGCTACGCCTACACCGGCGGGCCGGCCTGGCACCACGACGACAACGAGCTGGTGCGGCCCAAGTACCGCACCTGGGGACAGCTGCGCGGGTATGCGCGCGTGGACATGTTCACCGGTACCAGCGGCGACGCCGATGCTCCGCGGCTGCACGAACGCTACCGATACTTCCGCGGCATGCACGGTGACAAGAACGGCTCGGGCGGGACCCGTTCGGTCCAGATCGACGGCATCAACGACCTCGACGAGTACGCCGGCATGGTGCGCGAGCAGATCACCTTCGACGGCTCCAGCGTCGTGGACCGGACCCTGTCCAAGCCCTGGAGGTCCGCGGCGACCGCCGTGGATCCCGATGACAGCGACCACAAGGCGTTCCACACCGGGGTCCAGGAGACCATCACCCGCACCACGGCGCCGGCACTGCCCGGCGATGAACGCAACACCCGGACCGTGACGCAGTTCGACTCCTATGGCATGCCGGTCCAGGTGACCGACCATGGTGACACGGCTGTCAGCGGCGACGAACGCTGCACATACACGCTGTACAACCGGAACGTGGCCAAGAACATCTTGGATACCGTGCGGCGCACAGAGACCGTGGCGACGACGTGCGCGAACCGTTCAAGCGCAAAGAGGCCCGCGGACGTCATCGCCGATGAGCGGTTCTTCTACGACTCTGGTGCGATCGACCAGGCGCCGAGCAAGGGTCGTCTCACCGCCCGCCAGGAGCTGACCCGGTACGTGTCGGGGTCGTCGCGGTACGTCAACGTCGAGCGGATGGGCTATAACGCGTACGGGCAGCAGACGCTGTCGAAGAATGCCGAGGCGTACAGCACCACCACGACCTACGACAACACCGGTGGCCTGACCCGCTCCAAGACGGTCACGTCCCCGGACCCTGACGGTTCGGGGCCGCTGACCCGGCACACCCAGACCACCACGTTCAACCCGTTGTGGGCTGTGCCGACCGCGATCGAGGACGCCAACGGCAAGACCACCACCGGTGAGTACGACGGCCTGGGGCGGCTTGTCAAGGTGTGGGAGCCCGGCCGGGTGCAGGGCAGCGACACCCCGACCACGAAGTTCACCTACACCGTCTCGACGAGCGGCCAGAACTCGGTGCTGACCGAGACCCTCAACCACGACGCGTCAGACTATGTCGCCTCGAGTGTGATCTACGACGGACTGCTTCGGCAGCGGCAGAGCCAGCAGCCCTCTGCTTCGGCGAGCGCGGTCGGCCGTGTCGTGACCGACACCGTCTACGACTCGCGGGGTCTGAGCGTCGTCACGCGCGAGAAGTGGCCCACCACCGGCACCGCGACTGGCAACCTGCTGGTGCCCACCCGGGTCGTGGACTCGCGTATCGAGACCGAGTACGACGGCGCGGGCCGGGCGGTGGCCGAGACGTTCCAGGTCGGAGACGGCGAGAAACCGGACAACGAGACGAACTATCTGCCGAAGTGGACCACGACCACCAGTTACGGCGGTGACCGGGTCAGTGTCGACCCGCCGGCCGGTGGGGTGCCGACCACGACCATCTCGGACGCGCGCGGCAACACGGTCGAGCTGCGCGAGTACACAGGTGCGGGGCCCTCGGGGACCCATCACGCCACCACCTATGACTATGACGACGCCGACCGGCTTGTGGGGGTGACCGACCCGGAGGGCAACACGTGGAGCTACGCCTACGACATGCGGGGCCGTCAGGTCAGCGCGGACGACCCGGACAAGGGCACCACGTCGAGCACGTATGACAGTCTGGGCAACGTGGTCACTTCCACCGACGCGCGCGGCAGGACCGTGGCGTACACCTACGACCGGCTGGGTCGCAAGACCACGCTGCGGGACAACAGTCCGAGTGGTGCGGTGCGCGCGAAGTGGTCCTACGACACGGTGGCTAAGGGGCAGCTGACGTCCTCGGTACGGTACGACGACGGGCAGGCATACACCACGACGGTCACCGGGTACACCGACCGCTACCAGCCGGAAGGTCGCACGATGTCGTTGCCGGCTTCGCTGGGTGCTGCGGCCGGGGACTATACGACCGAGTACGTGTACACCGCTGACGGGCGCATCAAGGAGCAGGTCCTGCCCGCTGCCGGTGGTCTGGGCCAGGAGCGCGTGACCACCCTGTACTCGGACACGAACGCTGCTGATGGGATGAACGGTGGTTTCGGGTGGGGTCCGTACGTGGTGCGGGCCGATTACCGGCCCACCGGTGAGGTGTCCTACCTGCGTACGGGTTCGGTGTATGCCTACCAGCAGGCGCGGTACTACGAGACCGGTACTCGCCGGCTGGTGG
Source organism: uncultured Isoptericola sp. (assembly GCA_947497265.1). Classification (GTDB taxonomy): domain Bacteria; phylum Actinomycetota; class Actinomycetes; order Actinomycetales; family Cellulomonadaceae; genus Isoptericola; species Isoptericola rhizosphaerae. The sequence goes on along the minus strand of CANMFP010000002.1, from coordinate 304,170 downwards.
GAGTGACCACGACCCAGGAGACCGGGGACCCGGACGACCAGCTGCATGAGTTGGCGCACGCGACCTACGACTATGACGCGGCTGGCAACGTACTTTCGATCAAGGATGTGCCGTCGTTGGGCGGGTCTACGGCTGATCGGCAGTGTTTCGACTATGACTGGGCGCGGCGTCTGACTCAGGCGTGGACCCCGGCGAGCGGGGACTGCTCGGCGGGTCGCTCGGTCGGGGCGTTGGGTGGTGCGCAGCCGTATTGGAAGTCGTACTCCTATGACACGATCGGTAATCGGACCTCGACGGTGCTGCACCGGGCTTCCGGGCAGGGAGGGGGCCTGGTCTCGACCTACAGTCAGCCGGGTGCGGGTCAGGATCGTCCGCATGCCACCACGAAGGTGACTGCTACCGACGACGGCGGTCAGGTCGGGGCCTCGACGTTCGGCTACGACGCGGCGGGGAACTTGACCGCGCGTGATGTGGCCGGTCAGGCTGCGCAGAGTCTGACGTGGGACCGTGAGGGCGAGTTGCGCACTGTGACTGCTGACGACGATGGTGATGGCAGCGTGCAGGTGGACGAGTCGCACGAGTACGTGTACTCCGCCGACGGTGACCGGCTCGTGCGCACCCAGGGTGGCACCACCACCGTCTACCTGCCGGGTCAGGAACTCACGGTCACGACCGGGGGTGTGCAGGCGACGCGGTACTACACCTTCGCCGGGCAGACCGTGGGTGTGCGCACGGGCAGCAGTTTCGCGGACGTGACTTCGATCTTCGCCGACCACCACCAGACCGGCGGCCTGCAGATCGCGAACGTGGCCAACACCGTGGTGCGGCGACTGCTGGACCCGTTCGGCGCGCCACGCGACACCGCGGCCGGTGATCCCAACGGCAACTCGAGCACGCCGGGCTGGACGGGGGACCGGGGCTTCATCGACAAACCCGCCGACACCACTGGTCTGACCGCGATCGGGGCGCGCTACTACGACCCCTTGCTCGGAGCGTTCATCTCCGTCGACCCCGTCATGGACCTGACCGACCCCCAGCAATGGCACGCCTACACCTACTCCAACGCCAACCCGGTCACCTGGACCGACCCCACCGGACTCCTCCCAACCTTCAACACGATCCCCGGTGCCGGTGGAAAACCACACTTCAATACGCCGTCTGGCCAGAACATCAAGCCGCCACCCCTGCGCGATCCCGAGACGGTCACACCGCCGGTGGAACTTCCCAAACCGCCAACCGTAAGGTCAGACCCGGGCCCAGGAACCTATAGCGGAGACATCAGCGATATTCCAGCAGAGGGCCTCCGCGCTGGCACTAAGGTTGATCAGAGCTTGCTTGCGGCACTAATGTCTACGCCTCGACCTGACGCTTGGGTGTATGATCTCGAGCCGATCGTCGATTCTTGCACGGAACAGTCAATGTATTTGGGGGCTGCTTGTTACGACCCTATCTCCACGACGGTGTACCTCCAGAGGGGCGAGTTTGCGACTGAGGCTGCAGCCAATGCGACGGGCATAGCTAGCCTAGGATTATCACTCGCTGCTGCACCTACCGCCGGTGGAACCGTTCCCCTGGCCTCGGCAACGGGGCTGGTTTCATCAGGGTTCTCATCCGTGAATGCGATACAGAATTTGGCGCTGGGTGACACGACAAGCGCGAAGGCGTCCGGAATATCAGCCGTTGGAGGAGTGGCGACTTTCGGCCTCGGCGCCGGATTTCAGCGAGCCGCCAACAGTCTCGGTGGAGAAGGTGTGATGTTTACTAGCTTCATCATCGATTCAGGCGGATTTGCGGTCACGACTGGATTGAGCACCAACTGTGCTAGGATTTGCGAGTGAGTAAGACGGTTCCTAGAGGCAGCATATTTGCCCTCGCACGGCCTACAGTGTGGATCTTGCCGATAATGGGGTCAGTCTTTGTGTTTGCTGGCCTCAGTGAGCCGGTATTCCTGGCGCTTGTCGGGAGTGCTTGGTGTTTTCCGCTGGGCCTGGTGAGTGTTCTAGATCGTCGTGTCGGTGTTGGAATCGCGTCGTCACGCACGGATTTGGGCATCGCCTTTCTTGTTCTTCTCTTGTTCGTGGTTGCCGCGACCGGCGTCGCGCTGATGTGGATATTCTCTCTATGGCTTTGGTTCGCATTCCTGCCAGCGATGTTCACGATATCACTCGAAGTCTCTCGTCGCATTCTGGCGAAGATGTATATCCGGGACGGATCAGCGTGGCGTATGGGAGTTATTCGCTGATAATCTCGGAGCGATGCTATACGGGTCCTTAGCGATTGCAGGCTGCTAACGAGGTCACTTCTGGATCGATTGGGAACATCGCGCAATTTACGGCGCCTGGAGCAATTCGGCACCGATTCCAGGTGCGATGGCGCGCCTCTTGTTTTGGGGCTCAACGCAGATGAGGGTGTAGCGCTGGCTGGCTGATCTGGCCGGGGACGGGTCGAGGTCCCCCAGGATGGGAGTTCTCACTCTGCCCATCCGGAAGACCTCGACGTGGACGACGCTACCTTCTGCACACCTGACCTGACGACGTTCTGCCGCCTGGACGAGCTCGGTCTCGTCGTGGTCGGGCAGCATCTGGAGCCTGACCGGGCGGTGCTCGAGGGGACTCCTCCCAACCTTCAACACGATCCCGGGTGCCGGTGGTATACCACACTTCAATACGCCGTCTGGCCAGAACATCAAGCCGCCACCACCCCCGCCAAAGCCCGACAATCCGAAGCCGCCTGTAGAAGCTAAACCGGCTCAACGCAGATGAGGGTGTAGCCGGGGTCTGAAGCCGCCGGCTTCGAGGAGTGATCGGGCGATGTAGTGGGTCAGGTTCCGGAAGCCGAGGGCGGAGCCTCGGAGGTGTTCGAGTCGGCCGTTGATCGCCTCCGTCGGTCCGTTGCTCGTGCCCGGCAGGTCGAAGAACGCCAGCACGTCCGCGGCGCGCTTGGTCAGGGTGCGGCCGAGGGTGACCAGCTCGGTCAGCGCGGCCGGAACGGCGCGCGTCACCGAGTCGATGACGGCGACCATCAGGGCGCGGCCGTGTGCGCGGTCGGGGTGGCGGTATGCGGTGATCATGCGCTGGTAGATGCCCCAGGTCGCCTCGACCTCGACGTGCTCCTCGATCGCGAACAGCGCCTCGATCCTGGTCGTCTGCTTGTCGGTGAGCAGGTCGGCGCCGGTGTGCAGGGTCCGCCGGGCACGATAGAGCGGATCCTTGGCGCGGCCGCGGTGGCCGTGCAGATCCAGCTGGACCCGGCGTCGGCAGCGATCCAGGGCGTCGCCCGCCAGGCGCACGACGTGGAACGGGTCCATCACCGCGACCGCGTCGGGCAGCTCTTCGGCAGTGGCGGTCTTGAACCCGGTGAAGCCGTCCATCGCGACGACCTCCACCTGATCTCGCCAGGTCTTCGGGCGGGTGGCGAGCCACTGCTTGAAGGCCTGCTTGGAGCGCCCCTCGACCATGTCGAGCAACCGGGCGGATCCGGTGCCGTCGCGGATCGGGGTCAGGTCGATGACCACGGTGACGTACTTCTCGCCGCGGCGGGTGTGCCGCCACACGTGCTCGTCGACTCCGATGACGGCGACGCCGTCGAACCGGGCCTCGTCATCGATCAGCACCCGCCGACCTTCGGCCAGGACAGCGTCGTTGGCGGTGTGCCACGCGATCGCGAGGGCCTCGGCCACCCGCGCCACTGTCAGGTGCTGAACCACGATCCCGACCAGGGCCCAGCGCACCGCCGCGCGCGACAGCTTCGCCCGCGGATCCGCAGCCGCCGTGGTGTCCTGCCGCCACACCCGCCCGCAGCTCTCGCAGCGGTAGCGGCGCACCCGCACCAGCAGCGTCGTCGGCCGCCACCCGAACGGTTCGTGCGCCAGCCGCCGAGACACCGTCCCACGCGGCGTGCCCTCGGCCCCGCACTGTCTGCAGAACGCGTCGTCATCGCGCGCGACCACGCGGCACTCGAGCACCGCCCGGTCAGGCTCCAGATGCTGCCCGACCACGACGAGCCCGAGCTCGTCCAGGCGGCAGAACGTCGTCAGGTCAGGTGTGCAGAAGGTAGCGTCGTCCACGTCGAGGTCTTCCGGATGGGCAGAGTGAGAACTCCCATCCTGGGGGACCTCGACCCGTCCCCGGCCAGATCAGCCAGCCAGCGCTACACCCTCATCTGCGTTGAGCCGCTAAACCGCCATGGGAGATCCAAGAGGAATGGGAAGATTGTTCGTGCAACCCATTTATTGAGAAAAGTCGAAAGAAGGGGAAGGTCTCGGCCGAGCGGGCGAGTGTTGGCGGGTCGATCGACGGGTACTTGCACTCGACTTTCGACTACGGAACATTTGCTGCCGGTGCAATAAATGGCGTTGCTGGCACATACAAGACCGTGCAAGGGGCGGCTCTATTGGCTTTCGGAACGGGTGCGACTGCGACTGGCATAGGTTCGTACATTGGAATTCCGGTCGGCGCTGTGGGGGCGTATCAAGTGGCGACCGGTATCCCGAAGTTTTTAAGAGGTGCCAGCCAACTGGACTACTCGCTAACGAATTCCTGCAGCAGTCAATGCGAGGTCAAGGGCAACTCAGTGCGACTTTTATGGGGAGCTGCACCGTTCGGTGCGTTTTTTGACGAGAACACTTCACTTCTGGATCGATGGGGAAGTTTGCCGTGATGAATCGACAAGAATCGCATCTCCTTGAGCCACGCCATTTGCGGCGCCTGGAACAGTTCAGTGCCGATGCTAGATATGATGGCGCGTGCCTCTTGTTTGGCCCAGGACCAATTGCCCTATCCGCGGCGAGGCTTGTACCGTCGTTTGTACTGTCTGCGACTGGAATCCCTGTACTCGAAGATCTTTCGGTACGCATGTCTGGCGTCCAGTTGCTTGCATTCTCTGCGGACGGTGGGGGAGTGCTTCGTGAAGGAGAATCATGGGATCCGCCAAGCAGGATTGAGTTGATAATTGAGTCGGAAGGTTGGCTGACGTCGAGGGTTCTCATCCGAGGCGCGCGTTTCAGGATGTGCTCAAGGTGCGCATTGGAGCTCAGCGACCTCTGGTCCTGACTCTTTCAGGTGTTCTCAGGGGGCTATTCACGGTTACCAGCCCAGGCGGTAGCGCTCGTGGTTGGTGACAATGCGGATGACGCGGGTAGTTCGGCCAGGCGGCCACGGTATCCGGTTGCGAGGATCTTCCAGTTCTTGAGGTGGGAGACGTGACCGGAAGCCCGGTGCAGCACCGTCGAGGTCCGATTACCGATCGTGTCACAGGAGTACGACTTCCAATACGGCTGCGCACCACCCAACGCCCCGACCGAGCGACCCGGCGAGCAGTCCCCGCTCGCCGGGGTCCACGCCTGAGTCAGTCGCCGCGCCCAGTCATAGTCGAAACACTGTCCGGTGGTGTCAGGGCGGGAACCTGGTCTCGTCGTACACCCAGCCGGGTGCGGGAGTGTCCGATGGGCGGTGGGCGGGCCACGGCGTTCCTTAGTTGCTCGAGGGGCTGATGCGCCCCTCGAAGGTGATCGCGAACGCGTTGAGTGCGGCCTTCCACCGGATGACCCATCGTGCCCGACCGCGGCCGGTGGGGTCCAGGGACCTGGTCACCGGGTATAGGCACTTCAGTGCGGCGGCGTCGTTCGGGAAGTGGCCCCGGGCGCGCACCGCTCGCCGGTAGCGGGCGTTCAGAGGTGTTCTCACCAGCGTGATCGTCGGGCTCCTCGTTGAAGGTGGAGCAGGACGAGTGCGGCGGCGATGATCTCGGTGAGGCGGTGCGGGTCGAGGGTGACCAACTGGAGCGCGGGCCAGGTCTTCTTCAGCAGGGCGTTGCCGCGTTCGGCTACGGACCGCAGCCCGGTGAGGAGCTTGTTGCGGGTGACGTCGTCGAGGTGCGGGTTCGCCGGGAGGCGCAGCGGGTGCCAGATCCCGATGCCGGCGCCTTGGTAGCCGGCGTCGGTCAGTGTCGGGATGCCGGCGGCGGCTGCGGGGTAGAGCGCGGGCAGGGCGAATGCTCTGGCGGCGGTGATGTCGTGGGTCGAGCCCGGGCTGACCGGGGAGACCCACACGGGGTAGCCCGTGGGGTCGCACAGGACCTGGATGTTGCCGCCGTGGCGGTGGTGCTTGCCGGAGTACCAGGATTCCGCGCCGGAGGGGTTCTTCGGCCCGTGCAGCTGCATTGTCGGGATCAGGGTGCCGTCGAGGCAGACGTAGGGCCATTCTTCGTCGCGCGCGGTGGCCAGTACGTCGTGCAGGTCGGGAGCCCGCAGGGCGATGATGTCGACAGCCTCGTGCAGGTACCGGTAGGCCGTCGCGATCGAGATCCCCGCATCGCGGGCCAGGAAGCGGATCCGCGTGGAGCCGGAGAACCAGCGCAGCACCAGCAGCGCCTGCGTGCGCGCGGTCGCCACGCGTTGCCACGGGCGGATGTCTCGAACCCGGCGGTGCGCCGCGATCCAGCGCGTCACGGTGCGCAGGGTGTCAGGAGGCACGTCGAGGGTGGCACGATAGGTGATCAAGCAGGGTCCCAGTCGTCCGGTATGCGTGTTCGGCGACTTGCATCCTGGTCCTGGGACCCTGCTGCTGCCAAACCTGCAAGCGGACGAACCTGCAGGTCAGAGCGTCGTTGCGCTGCTGGACGTTTGTGGGGGATTGATGATGGAAGATCTGGTAGCTCGCGCCTTCCTGACCTTTTTGACGCTGATCCTGATCTTTGGAATCGTGGTCTTGATATTTCGCAGGAGGCTTGCTCGACGAGTGAATCGAGTACTGGAGGCAATGGTTCCAAGACGTGTGCGAGATCGACTGGATGCTCTAACTGGCGGGCCACGTGTGGTGGGTGTCGTAACGACGGTCGGCGCGGCTGGGGTTGCTATAGGGCTTCTGGGCATCACCGCGGCCTTGTCTAATGGGTAGCTGATGGCGCGGTGGTTGGTTGCCGATTCTTCACCGATCGCGGGGGACAGCCCTTCTATCGACTCAGAGGTGTTCTCACCATGCCTGGTGAGAACACCTCTCAGACTCTCGATCGCGTTCGTCGCGGGAGATGATCTTGCGACCCGACTTACGACACGGTCGGGGGTGTGAGCGGCTGGCGGTCCGGTGACCTGGGCTGATGCTCGGTCGGTGGTGTTGAAGGGGACACCACGCGGGCACCATAGGGGCTCATCCGATCTGAGGGTGTAGTTGGAGCCTGAAGCCGCCTGCCTCGAGTAGGGATCGGGCAATGTAGTGGGTCAGATTTCGAAAGCCGAGTGCGGAGCCGCGCAGGTGTTCGAGGCGCCCGTTGATCGCCTCGGTGGGTCCGTTGCTGGTGCCGGGCAGATCGAAGAACGCGAGCACGTCGGCGGCGCGCTTCTTCAGCGTCCGCCCGAGGGTGACCAGCTCGCTCAGTGCCGTCGGGACACCGCGGGCGAGGGAGTCGATGACCGCGGTCATCAGGGCTCGGCCGTCGCGCCGGTCACGGTGGCGGTAGGCAGTGATCATGCGCTGGTAGATACCCCAGGTCGCCTCGACCTCGACATGCTCCTTGGCGGCGAACACCGCGGCGGCATGGGTGTACGCGCAGAACAGCGTGGCCGCGGTGTAGGCGTGGCGGCTCAGGAGGATGCAGTAGCGGGCCAAGGCGTCGCGGACGTCGTCGAGGATCTCGGCCCCGTCACGTCGCAGTGCAGCAAGAGTGGTCATGCGTCTGACCCCCGGTGTCCGGCGCGATCTGTTCGAGGGCGCGGCCGAGCTGGTTGGTGCCGAGCCAGAAGGAGTCCGCCGCCCACATGTCGGGTTCGGGCTTCGCCTCGGGTGCGTTGCCGGCGAACGCGCACTCGGCGTTCGACAGGCTCACGCAAGCGCGCTTGACCAGCGCGACCCACTCGGCGCGCTGATCACTGGTCATGCGCTCGAGTGCTGCCAGGACGTCTGCCGTACCGAAGGTTGGCGTGCTCATGCGGCACCGCCGCTCACACCTCGGGTGACCTCGGCACCGGTCCGGGCGACGGTGAAGCGCAGACGGACGTGCATGGCGGGGTGGGTGAGCGCGTCGGCGGCGCAGTCGAGACAGACGGCGTACTGGTGCTCGCGGTCGACGGCGATGAACGTGACGGTCCCGACGGCGGCGGCGTCGCACGAGTCGCAACGGCGCGCGAACGGCAACCCCCTGTTGGTCTGGGTCCTCATGGCCCTGGATCCCTCCGGTCGTGGCGGGTGTCGAGGCGGATGCCCCTCGCCAGAGGAATGCCCGTCCGACGGCAGTGGAGTAACACCGCATGGACACATCCGGGTCTGCCCAGGTTCGGCGTCGGCCCAGAGAGTTCAGGTTCGCCTGTTACTCCGTCGGCCCTCGGGAGGCATTCCCAGGGTGTGAGGGAAGTTCCCTCGCTGGCGCTGCTGGTGCCGGCAACAACGCCCTTGGGGGAGAGATGTCGAGGAATGAGTCGATCACCGCCAGCCAGGTCGCCCCGCTGCTCTACCGGGTCGAGGAGGCTGCCGAGGTGCTGCGAGTCGGGCGGACCGTCGTCTACGAGCTGATCCGGTGCGGTGCCTTGCGCACCGTCAAGGTCGGAACCCGCCGCCTCGTCCCCGTCGAGGCGGTGCGCGAGTACGTCGACAGCCTCTCGGACGGTGCAGCGTGAGCGAGCCGGACAGGAAGAAGACGGTCCGTCGCCCAAGAGGTGAGGGGACGATCTACTGGGACGAGCGTCGAAAGCGCTGGGTCGCCACGAGGATCGTCGGGTACGACGACCGCGGTCGTGAGATCCGCAAGACCGGCTCGGGGACCTCACGGTCGGCGGCGATCGAGAAGCTGCGCCGCAGGATCCGGGAACATGAGAAGGGCCTGGCAGTTGGCGCACGAAAGACAACGGTCGGCGACGCCGTATGGGACTGGCTCGCATACGGTCAGGGGCAGGTCGACCGCGCGACGGTCAAGAAGCTCGAGTACCTCACCGCACACGTGATCGACGGGATCGGCGACGTGCTGTTGACGAAGCTGACGCCGAAGCACGTCGAGAGGCTCCTCGCGGACCTCGCCCAGACCCACTCGACGCGGACCATCGCCGACGTCAAGGCCGCGCTCAACAACGCGGTCAAGCGTGCGGTCGCGCGGGACCTCGTCGAGCGCAACGTCGTCGAACTCGCTGTGACGCCGCGCGGACGGGCCGGACGGAAGTCGAAATCCCTGACCGAGAAGCAGGCGCTGGACGTCCTGGCCCTGACCAAGGGGCACACGATGTACGCGTACATCGTCGTGTCGATGCTCGTCGGCATCCGTACCGAAGAGATGCGAGCCCTCACCTGGGACCACGTCGACCTTGCGGCAACACCGCCGGTGATCGAGGTGTGGCGTTCTGTCCGCAAGACGGGGGACACCAAGACTCGGACGTCGCGTCGGACCCTTGCGCTGCCTGATGTCGCGGTCGAGGCTCTGCACAGGCGGCGACGCGCGCAGGAAGCAGATCGGGCGAGAGCGGGTGCCGACTGGCAGGAGACCGGCCTGGTGTTCACCACAAGCGTCGGGACTGGACTCGACGCTGCCAACGTCCGCCGCGCGTTCCGGTCCGCGCTCAAGTTCGTGCCGTCCGTCGACCCGAAAGACTGGACGCCTCGCGAGCTGCGCCACTCCTTCGTGTCGCTCATGTCCGCCGGCGGTGCCGCCGTCGAACAGATCGCTCACGTCGTGGGGCACTCCAACACGTCCACCACCGAGCGCATCTACCGCCACGAGCTCCGGCCCGTGATCCAGGCGGGCGCCGTCTTCATGAATGAGTTCACCTCGGTCGAAGACTCGGGTCCCGAGTGGCACATGGACCCGCTGTTCAAGATGCCCCGCGGCTCCGACGCTCGAAGCGCCCCGCCAGGCTCGGCGCCCAGGAAGAAATGAGGTCCCGCGCCGTCAAGTGCCTACGCGGGGCTCGGTCGGCATTGTCGGCTGGGCCCTCGCAGCTCTGCTCGTGCCGCAAACCCAAGTCATCGAGGCGTCGCGTACGAGTGCGGTTCGGCATGCACGTCCTGGAGCTCCGCGAGCTTTCGCTCTCCGTCGGCGACGAGGGCTACCGCCTGCCGGGAAGCCCCCCCCGTCGGGCTCACCCGCGCACTGCACGCCTCAGCGCGGGCGGGTGGCCTGGCTCCGATTCATCCACAGGTTTACACTTGCTTCAGTTGCGTTTCTGATGCTGCGTTCGGGGAGGCTGTCGTGACTGATGTTCTGGAAGGTGACGTGCAGACGCTGCGCGCTGCGCTGGCGCTCACGACCGACGAGGTCCGTGTGACGTTGAATCTTCCGCGGGAGGCTGCACGCAAGGTGCTTGCGCTGCTCGATGCCGAGCGCACGTCGGGCGCTGTCGTCGTGCCAACGAGGGAGTTCCTCACGACGACCGAGGCCGCGGCTCTGATCGGCGTGTCTCGTCCGACGCTGATGAAGCACGTGAGCTCCGGGGAGATCGACCACGTCATGGTCGGCAGCCATCACCGGATCAGCGCCGCATCTCTGGCGGCATTCGAGCAGGCTCGCCGCAAGCGCCGGGAGAAGGCCGCTGCCGACCTTGCGGCGTTCTCCAACGAGATCGGGCTCGACGATTGACCGTCTCGGTCGTCATCGCCGATGCGGGACCGACCCACCTGTTCTCCGACGGATCCGCATTGCCTGTAGACCCTGGATGGTCTACGCTGCCCCTGTGTGGCAAGTCGACGTCGAGCTCATCGAGGGGTGGCTGCTGGCGCTCGACGAGGACTCCTACGCCCAGGTGGTTGCTGCCATCGAGCTCTTGCAGCAGAACGGCCCGAGCCTGGGCCGGCCCCTCGTCGACACGGTAAAGGCGTCGAGACACAAGAACATGAAGGAGCTGCGGCCCGGGTCATCGGGACGAAGTGAGTTGCGAGTGCTTTTCGCCTTCGACCCCAACCGCCAGGCGATCATGCTGGTCGCCGGCGACAAGGCCGGGAACTGGAAGCGTTGGTACAAGACGAGCATCCCTGAGGCAGACGACCTGCTCGACGCCCACATCTATCGGCTAAAGACTGAAGGGGAGTGATGGAGATGGCCCTGAATCTGGACGACGTCCTCGCGAAGCGACCCGTTGACCGAGAGCTCGTCGATGCCCACAAGGAGCGCATGCTCTCCGAGGTACGCGCGTACCGGCTGCGCGAGCTGCGCGAGGCTCTCGGCCTGACCCAGCTCGAGCTGGCCCAGCGCATCGGGGTGGGGCAGCGTCAGGTCTCCAAGATCGAGCACGGCGACATCGACAATGCGAAGGTCGGGACCGTGCGCAAGTATCTCGAAGCGGTGGGCGGAGAGCTCGCCATCGAGTACGTCACGCTGGACAAGCGAGTCCAGGTGGCCTGAGCCCTGCCGAGACTGCCCGGGTGCGACCTGGCGAAGTCGTCCGCGTTGCTGGCGCTACTGCTGGCTTAACGGCACGACTGCCGGCGAATCTGAGCGAACCACCACGGGCGGAATTCCAACGATCCGACCGTAGTTCTGCAGGTCAGAGTTCATTCACACCGAAGAGGTCACTGGTTCGAACCCAGTATCGCCCACCCTGTGCAGAAGGCCCTCGACCGGCGGAGACTCCGGTCGAGGGCCTTCTGCATGTCTCCTGCAGGCGGCCCGCCGCAGCCTATGATCGGGCGTCATGACGCTCCCCGAGCTCACCGCGCGCACCTCCCTGACCCGGCCCGACGGGCGGCTGGACCGTCGCGCGGTCGGATGGGCACGCCGTCCGCTGGTTGACACCGACGGCATCGCCCGCGACGGGCGGCGGTTCCTCGGCCGCAACAAGAGGTGGGAGTACTGGGGCGTCGTCACCCCGACGCACGTCCTGGCCGCCACGGTGTCTTCGATCGATTACGCGGCCGTGCACGAGGTGTGGGTGCTCGACCGTGCGACGGAAGAGACCTACGGCGCTGCCGTGACGGTCGTCCCGCCGCGAGGGGTCCGTCTGCCGGGGACGTTCGGTGCCGGCCCCGTCCGTGCTCGCGCACGAGGTCTGGACATCGCCTTCGACGAGGTGCCGGGCGGCACCCGGCTGCGTGCGCGGACCGGCGACGCATCGTTCGACGTCGTCGCCGAGCTGCCCGACGGCCACGAGCGGCTCGCGGTGGTGGTGCCGTGGAGCGACACCCGCTTCCAGTACACCGTCAAGGACGTCGCGCGGCCGGCGCGGGGGACGGTCACGACGGCGGGCGAGACCCACGAGTTGGTCGACGGTGAGTCGTGGGCGGTGCTCGACCACGGGCGCGGACGGTGGCCGTACGACGTCAGCTGGAACTGGGGTGCAGGGGCCGGGCGCTCCGGCGGGCGGACGGTCGGGATCCAGGTCGGTGGACGCTGGACGGCCGGGACGGGGTCCACCGAGAACGCCGTCGTCGTCGACGGGCGGCTGCACTTCATCCCCGCCGAGCTCACGTGGGACTACGACGTCGCGGACTGGCGCCGTCCGTGGCGGGTGACGGGCGGCGGGCTCGACGCGACGTTCGAGCCGTTCTACGACAAGGTGTCGCGGACGAACCTCGCCGTGGTGTCCTCCGTCACCGACCAGTGCTTCGGCCGTTGGTCGGGGACGTTCACGCCTCCGGGCGGCGGCGAACCGGTCGAGTTCTCCGGCCTCGTCGGCTGGGCCGAGGAGGTCCACAACCGCTGGTGACCCTCAGCGGCGGCGCGAGATCGTCCGACCCAGCCAGACGAGCGGGTCGTACCGGCGACCTGCGACGCGCTCCTTCATGGGGATGAGCGCGTTGTCGGTGATCTTGATGCCCTCGGGGCACACCTCGGTGCAGCACTTGGTGATGTTGCACCGGCCGAGGCCGTGCTCGTCCTGGGCGGCGTCCACGCGGTCCGCGACGTCGAGCGGGTGCATCTCCAGCTCGGCGATGCGGATCAGGAACCGGGGCCCGGAGAACGCCTCCTTGTTCTCCTCGTGGTCGCGCACCACGTGGCACACGTCCTGGCACAGGAAGCATTCGATGCACTTGCGGAACTCCTGGGACCGCTCGACGTCGACCTGCTGCATGCGGTACTCGCCGGGTGCAAGATCGGCCGGCGGGCTGAACGACGGGACCTCACGAGCCTTCGCGTAGTTGAACGAGACGTCCGTCACGAGGTCCCGCAGGACGGGGAACGTCCGCATCGGGGTCACCGTCACGACGTCGTCCGGGGCGAACGCGGACATCCGCGTCATGCAGAGCAGCCGAGGGCGGCCGTCGATCTCCGCGGAGCACGACCCGCACTTGCCCGCCTTGCAGTTCCAGCGCACCGCGAGATCCGGCGTCTGCGTCGCCTGCAGCCGGTGCAGGACGTCGAGGACCACCTCACCCTCGTTGACCTCCACCTCGTAGTCGTGCAGCGCGCCGCCCTCGGCGTCTCCGCGCCAGACGCGGAACCGGCCCGTGTACGTCATGCCGTGCCCCTCTCACCCGAGCGCTCGGGATGCGTCGCCAGCTCGTCCGCCGTGTAGTACTTCTCGAGCTCCGCGAGCTCGAAGAGTGCGAGGAGGTCGTCGCGCATCGCCGCTCGCTCGGCGGGCTCGACCACGAGGCGCGGCACCACCGGACCGCGCGTCCCGCCGTCGGCGTCGTCGCGCAGATGGGTCACCAGGACGCGGCGGCGCCAGGCGGGGTCCAGGTCGGGGTAGTCGTCGCGGGTGTGACCGCCGCGGCTCTCCGTGCGCAGGAGGGCCGACGTCGCCACGGCCTCGCCCACCAGAAGCATGTTCCGCAGGTCCAACGCGAGGTGCCAGCCCGGGTTGTACTGGCGGTGGCCCTCGACGACGACGTCGCGCACCCGGTCGCGGAGCTCGTCGAGGCGCTCGAGCGCCGAGATCATCTCGGCGTCCGTGCGGATGATGCCCACGAGGTCGTTCATCGTCTGCTGCAGGTCGGTGTGCAGGGTGTAGGGGTTCTCGGCGGTGGTGCCGGGCGGCGCGTCGAACGGCTCGAGCGCCCTCGCGGCGGCCATGCCCACCGCCTGCTCGTCGACCGCCGGCCGGCGGTCGAGCGCCTCGACGTGGTCGGCCGCGCCGAGACCGGCCCTGCGGCCGAAGACGAGCAGGTCGGACAAAGAGTTGCCGCCCAGCCGGTTCGAGCCGTGCATGCCGCTGGCACACTCGCCGGCCGCGAACAGCCCCGGCACGCTGGACCGCCCGGTGTCCGGGTCGACCTCGATCCCACCCATCACGTAGTGACAGGTAGGGCCGACCTCCATCGCCTCGGCGGTGATGTCGACGTCGGCCAGCTCCTTGAACTGGTGGTACATCGATGGCAGGCGGCGCTTGATCTCCTCGGACTCCATGCGGCTCGCGATGTCGAGGTAGACGCCGCCGTGCGGTGATCCCCGGCCCTCCTTGACCTCCGTGTTGATCGCCCGCGCGACCTCGTCGCGGGGGAGAAGGTCGGGGGTGCGGCGGTTGCTCTCCTGGTCCTCGTACCAGCGGTCGGCCTCCTCCTCGCTCTGGGCGTACTGGCCGGTGAACACCTCCGGGACGTAGCGGAACATGAACCGCTCACCCTCGGAGTTCTTCAGCACGCCGCCGTCGCCGCGCACGCCCTCGGTGACGAGGATGCCCTTGACGCTGGGCGGCCAGACCATCCCCGTCGGGTGGAACTGGACGAACTCCATGTCGACGAGGTTGGCTCCGGCGCGCAGAGCGAGTGCGTGCCCGTCGCCGGTGTACTCCCACGAGTTCGACGTCACCTGGAACGACTTGCCGATCCCGCCGGTCGCGAGGACCACCGCGGGCGCCGCGATCTCGATGAACCGACCCGACTCCCGCCGGTAGCCGAACGCACCCGCGATCGCGTCGTCGTCGGTCAGGAGCTCAGTGACCGTGCACTCGGCGAAGACGCGCAGGTGGGACTCGTAGTCGCCGGTGGCGGCGTGGTCCTCCTGCTGGAGCGCGACGATGCGCTGCTGGAGGCTCCGGATCAGCTCCAGGCCCGTCCGGTCGCCGACGTGCGCGAGCCGGGGGTAGGTGTGGCCGCCGAAGTTGCGCTGGTGGATCCGCCCGTCGTCCGTGCGGTCGAACAGGGCGCCGTAGGTCTCGAGCTCCCAGACGCGGTCGGGCGCCTCCTGGGCGTGCAGCTCCGCCATCCGCCAGCTGTTGAGGAACTTCCCGCCCCGCATCGTGTCGCGGTAGTGCACCTGCCACGAGTCGTTCGAGTTGACGTTGCCCATGGCGGCGGCGCACCCGCCCTCCGCCATGACCGTGTGCGCCTTGCCGAACAGGGACTTGCAGACGACGGCGGTGCGCATCCCGCGCTCCCGCGCCGCGATCGCGGCCCGCAGCCCGGCGCCGCCCGCCCCGATGACGAGGACGTCGTAGTCGTGGCGTTCCGTCTCGGTCATCACATGCCCCCGGCGCCGAGGATGCGGAAGTCGGTGATCGTCCCGGCAGCGACGAGCGCGACGTACAGGTCGGTGAGCACGAGCGTGCCGAGCGTCACCCACGCGAACAGCATGTGGCGGGTGTTGAGCACCGAGATCCAGGTCCACAACCGGTAGCGCACGGGGTGTTTCGAGAAGTGCGTGAGCCGCCCGCCCATCACGTGCCGGCACGAGTGGCAGGACACCGTGTAGAGCCACAGCAGCGCGACGTTGACCAGCAGCACGAGGTTGCCGACGCCGACCACGAACCCGTCGGTGGGATGCCGGAACGCGACGAGCGCGTCGTAGGTGTTGACGAGCGACACCAGCACGGCGACGTAGAAGAAGTACCGGTGCACGTTCTGCAGGATCAGCGGGAAGCGGGTCTCGCCCGAGTACTGCGCGTGCGGCTCGGGCACGGCGCACGCCGGGGGTGAGAGCCAGAACGACCGGTAGTAGGCCTTGCGGTAGTAGTAGCAGGTCAGCCGGAAACCCAGCAGGAACGGCAGGCTGAGGGCCGCGTAGGGGATGAGGGGATGGTCGGGCAGGAACATCCCGAAGTGCGCCGCTCCCGGTTCCGACGCGCACCCGAGCGACACGCACGGCGAGTAGAACGGCGTGAGGTAGCGCTCGT
Source organism: uncultured Isoptericola sp. (assembly GCA_947497265.1). GTDB lineage: Bacteria > Actinomycetota > Actinomycetes > Actinomycetales > Cellulomonadaceae > Isoptericola > Isoptericola rhizosphaerae. The sequence goes on along the minus strand of CANMFP010000002.1, from coordinate 288,206 downwards.
CGGCGAAGAAGTACTGCTGCTGGAACGTCCGCACGCCCCCGTACACGACGAAGGCCAGCAGGCCGACGGCGGTGGCCGCCGGAGCCAGCCACCACCGGTCCGTGCGCAGCGTCCGCGCACCGACCTCGGCGCGCCCGGGGGCGTCGACCCCTCCGGCGGTCGCCGTCACGGCCGGTCGCCGTGGTAGCCGCCGACCCCTTCGTCGTCGGCCCCGGTCCACAGCGACTCGTCCAGCGGAGTGTCCGGGACGACGACGTGCTCGGTCAGGGTGTCCGCGCGCGGGGGCGGGGCGGATGCCAGCTCCCCGGCGTCGATCTCCAACCGCTCCACGTCGTTGCGCAGCCGGCGCACCGCGGGCACGTCACCGAAGGCGTGGTGCACCCCAGCGACGGTGTGGCGGAGCTGCTCGATCGCACGGCGGAGAGCGGCAAGCTCGGTGGACGTCATCCGGCACCTCCTCAGCGCGGCACCCCACGTCGTCGTGAGGCACGTCACACCAGGGTGCCGGTTGCGGCGCGGTCCGGCAAGGGGGCGCGCGGCGACGCTGCCGAGGTGAGGGCGGCGCCGCGGTCAGGCGGCCTGGGCGTAGCGGTGTCGGACGACCTCCCCGTCCGGCACCGACGCCTCCGCCTCGACGGTCGCGGACGCCTCGACGCGGACGTCTCGCCCGAGCTGGACATGGTCGGCGACGCGCGCCCCGGCGCCGACGAACGAGCCGGGACCCAGGTGCACGCTGCTGCCGATCCGGGCGTCGCGCCCGACGACCGCGTCATGGTCGACCCAGGTCACCTCACCGAGCCGGGCGCCGGCGTCGATGCGTGCGCCGCTCTCGACGTACGTCCCGCGGCCGACGACGACGTCGGGTGCGACCACGGCCTGCGGCGAGACGTAGCCGCCGTCGCCGCGCCGGACATAACGGACGGTCTGGCCGGCGTCGTTCTCGAACTCGATGCGCTTGGGCATTCGGATGCGTGGCATAAGACCCCCTCGGGTGGGTCCCGGGGGCCGACGGCCCGCACCGGGACATGGACTTTGTGCTTTTCTTCTCAACGTCGCGGGGCGGCTGGAGATTCCAGGCATCCGGCCGCAGCCCGGGCTCAGGCGGGCGAGCCCTCCGCGCGGGAACGCGCGCGCCGGGGGAGCGTGCCCCGCCGCTGTCCGGACCATGAGACCTCCGTGGCGTGGGTGCGCGAGAGCGGATCGCCGAGCGGGTCGGCACCCAGCGCGGAAGCCACGTGGACCAGAGGGCGCTGGGCCTCGAACTCGCGGGCGAGAGCATCGAAGATCGGGGTGTCGGTCGTACGCACCCTGCCATTCTGCGAGCGGTTGCCCGAGGCGCGCCGCCCGACGCGGCCGCCTTCACAGTCACCTCACACGACCCTCGCGAGGGCGTGCCCGGTGCTGCCTCCTGTTGCGGTCCTCTCGGTGCGGTTCGATGATCGTGACGGGTGACCTGGACGTTCGTCGCGCCCGACTCGCCGACCGAGAGGCAGGACATGAACGCCGCCGCACCGGTGGAGCTCCTCCTGGTGGAGTTCCCGCACAGCGAGTTCAAGGGCGAGATCGTCGCGGAGCTCGTCCGGCTCTCCCAGGCCGGGACGATCAAGGTCCTGGACATGCTGGCGATCCGCAAGAACGAGGACGGTTCCGTCGAGTGGCTCGAGGCGGCGGACGCCGCGGACGAGCTGGCGGACCTTGTCGGGGAGCCGAGCGGGCTCCTCGCCGAGGACGACGTCGCGGCGGTCGCCGACGACCTGACGCCCGGCGCAGCGGTCGGGATGCTCGTCTTCGAGCACACGTGGGCCACGGGTCTCACCTCGGCCCTGCGCGACGCCGGCGGGTCGCTGATCGACATGACCACGGTGCCGCCCGCGGCCATCGAGGAGCTGGCCGCCACCCTCGCCGAGGAGGACTGACAGATGCCCAGGAGGATCGGACGCCCCGGCCTGATCGGGACCATGGCGCGTACCGCCGTGGTCGCCGGGACGGCGAACGCGGTGAGCCGCGGGATGAACAACCGGGCGAGCGCGAAGGCGGAGCAGCAGGCCGGTGCCGCGGCCTACGACGCGCAGCAGGCCCGGCTCGCGCAGCAGCAGGCGCAGCCGGCCCCAACCGCTCCGTCCGGCGCGGACACGCTGGCACAGCTCCAGCAGCTCGGGGAGATGAGGTCGGCGGGCCTGCTCACGGACGCGGAGTTCGCCGCGGCCAAGGCCAAGATCCTCGGCTGACCCGAGACCCCACGTGTCGGACGCCGAGCAGCGCGGACCCGTCGTCGAGCCCGACGGCCCGGTCTCCGGCGAGCAGCGGGCCGTGCGGACCCGCGGATATGTGCGTCTGCTCCTGCTCGCGGCGGCGATCGGGATGCCCGTCTCGTTGGTGGCGTTCGGGTTCCTCGCCCTGCTGCACGCGATCGAGCACGCGGTCTGGGAGGTCCTGCCGGACGCTGTGGGCCTGGACGGCGTGCCGTGGTGGTGGGCCTTGCCCTGGTTGACGCTCGGCGGAGTGCTGGTCGGTGTCGCGATCCGCTCGTTGCCCGGCCACGGCGGGCACGTGCCGATCGACGGGCTCGGCCTGGAGCCGGTACCGGCCTCCTACGTCCCGGGCATCCTGTTGGCCTCCCTCGGCGGCCTGCCGCTCGGTGCGGTCCTCGGACCCGAGGCGCCGCTCCTGGCTCTCGGTTCGGCCTTCGCCCTGATCTTCGTGCGGCCGGTGGCCAGGCTCGACGACCCGACCGCCCGCGCGCTGATCACGGCGGCCGGGGCCTCCGCCGCACTCGCCGCCATCTTCGGCAGCCCGCTCGTGGCGGCCGTCTTCGTCCTGGAGGCCGCCGGCCTGGCGGGGCCGAAGCTCGCTCGCGTCGTCCTGCCCTGCCTGCTCGCGTCGGGCATCGGCTCGCTCGTCTTCACGGGTATGGGTGCGTGGACCGGCCTGAGCATCCCGTCGCTCGCGATGCCCGACCTCGACGCCCCGGTGCGCCTCGACCTCGCCGACGTGCTGTGGGCGGTGCCGCTGGCAGTGGTCATCGCCTTCGGCATCCGCCAGGTGCACCGGTGGGGGCACTGGACCAAGGCGCGTGCCACCGTCCGCCCTTTCCAGGCTGCGGTCGGTGCGGCGGTGGTCGTCGGCCTGGGTGCGGGAGCGTACGCGCTGCTGACCGGCAGGTCCCCCGAGGAGGTCACCCTCTCCGGTCAGGGGCTGCTGGGGCCGCTCGCGGCGGACCCGGCGGCGTGGTCGGCGGGGGCCCTGGTCGCGCTGCTCGCCTTCAAGGCGATCGGCTACGGGGTCTCGCTCGGTGCGCTGCGGGGCGGCGGGATCTTCCCCGCGGTGCTGCTCGGCGCCGCGGCCGGCGTGCTGGCCTCGGGCCTGCCGGGACTCGGTCCCGTCCCGGCGATGGCGATCGGGATGGGGGCGGCGACGGCGGCGGTGCTGCCGTTCCCGGTCTCCTCCGCGGTCCTGGTCGTCCTGCTGCTCGGACCGCACTCCGCCGCGATGGCACCGGTGGTGCTCGTCGCCGTCGTGGTGGCCTTCGTCTCGGAGCAGATCATCGCGAAGCAGCCGACGCGTGCCGCATGAGCGGGCGTGTCACTCCCCGGTGAGACCGTCGACCGCCTCGCGCAGCAGGTCGGCGTGCCCGTTGTGCCGCGCGTACTCCTCGATCATGTGCACCAGGACCCAGCGGAGCGTGAACGCCTCACCGGTGCGTCCGTCGGTGCGCACGGAGAGCAGGTCGAGTCCGTCGTCGCTCGCGAGCGCCCCGTCGATGACCTGGTCCGAGGCGGCCACGGCGCGGTCGAAGAGGATGCGGAGCTCGGCGGGGGAGTCGTCGGCGGCGCTGTGCCAGTCCCAGTCACGGTCGGCGGACCAGTCGACCGTGTCGAACGGGGCGAGCTCGTCACCACCGGTCATGACGGCGGAGAACCAGTTCGACTCGACGTAGGCCAGGTGTTTGAGGAGGCCGCCCAGGGTCATGTCGCTGGGGGCGAGCGGTGTGGCCAGCTGCGCTGCGTCGAGGCCCGCCGTCTTCCACCGCAGGGTGTCGCGGTGGTAGTCGAGAAAGGTGCGCAGCGTCGTGGCCTCGTCAGCCTGCAGCGGCGGGTCGGAGCGGTCGACCGCGAGGTCCCGGGGCGTCATGTCAGGACGGTACCGCGTCGAGCCCCGCCAGGGTCCGCGCGGTGCGCAGCACGTCGTCGAGCATGGGCTCCGTCAGCCGGCCGGTGTACGTGTTGTGGGGCGAGACGTGGTAGCAGCCGAGCACCGTCAGGCTGGTGCGTGTCGAGCTCCCCGGCGTGCCGTCGTCGGCCGGGGCGAGGGTGACCTGCGCACCGTGGGCGAACCGCGGGCGCGGGCGGGGGACCGCCCAGCCCTGCTCGCCGAGGGTCGCCAGGAGCGCGTTCCATCCGACAGCGCCGAGCGCGACGGCGACGCGCACGGTCGGGGCGAGCAGCTCGAGCTCGCGGGCGAGGTACGGGGCGCAGCGGCGCCGCTCGTCCGGCGTGGGCCGGTTGTCGGGTGGCGCGCAGCGCACGGGCGCCACCAGACGCATCCCGGTGAGCCGCATGCCGTCGTCGCGCCCGGTCGCACGGGGCTGGTTCGCGAACCCGGTGCGGTGCAGGGCGGCGAACAGGAAGTCACCGCTGGGGTCGCCCGTGAACATGCGCCCGGTGCGGTTGGCGCCGTGCGCGGCCGGCGCCAGGCCGACCACCGCGACGGCGGCGTGCTCGTCGCCGAACCCCGGGACCGGCCGGGCCCAGTAGGTCTCGTCCCGGAACGCGGCACGCCGCTGGGACGCCACCTGCTCGCGCCAGGCCACGAGCCGGGGGCACGCGTGGCACCTGATCACGTGCGCGTCGAGCGCTGCCAGGTCGGGGGCGTCGCGGGCGTCGGCGGGTGTGTCGTGCGGAACCACCGTGCCATTGTCCCGGACCGGGCGGAGCGGTGCGACGACGGAGCGCCGTGTCGGTACGATCGGGGGGCGTCGCCACCGGGCGGCGCCACCATCGACCACCGCAAGGAGCACCACCGTGTCCGACGCCGTACCGCACCCCGCCGAGCCCACGACCACGGTGACGGTGGAGTCGACGACGACGGGCACCGAGCTCTTCGCCGATCGCCGCGACGTCGTGGTGATGCGCGTCGACGGCGAGCTGCTGGACCTGTCGCGCGAGCTCGCCCCGGGCACCGTCGTCGAGCCGGTGACGATCGCCGAGCCCGACGGGCTCGCCGTGCTGCGACACAGCGCCGCGCACGTGCTCGCCCAGGCCGTGCAGCAGGTGAACCCCGACGCGAAGCTGGGCATCGGCCCGCCCATCGCCGACGGCTTCTACTACGACTTCGACGTCGCGGAGCCGTTCACGCCCGACGACCTCAAGAAGCTCGACAAGGCGATGACCCGCATCATCAAGGAGGGCCAGACGTTCCGCCGTCGGGTCGTCACCGAGGACGAGGCCCGCGCCGAGCTCGCCGCCGAGCCGTACAAGCTCGAGCTCATCGGCCTCAAGGGATCGTCGTCCGACGACGACGGATCCTCCGTGGAGGTCGGCGCCGGCGAGCTGACGATCTACGACAACGTCCGCGGGGCGGGACGCGAGAGCGAGACCGTCGTGTGGTCGGACCTGTGCCGGGGCCCGCACCTGCCCTCGACGAAGCTCATCGGCAACGGCGTGCAGCTCATGCGCTCGGCGGCGGCCTACTGGCGCGGCAGCGAGAAGAATCCGCAGCTGCAGCGCGTCTACGGCACCGCGTGGCCGACCAAGGACGACCTGAAGGCCCACCTGGAGCGCCTCGCCGAGGCCGAGCGGCGCGACCACCGCCGCCTCGGCAGCGAGCTCGACCTGTTCTCCTTCCCCGACGAGATCGGGTCCGGCCTGCCCGTCTTCCACCCCAAGGGCGCCATGGTCCGCATGGAGATGGAGGAGTACTCGCGCAAGCGGCACATCGAGTCGGGCTACTCGTTCGTCGCGACGCCGCACATCACCAAGGCCAAGCTCTTCGAGACGTCGCGCCACCTGGACTGGTACGCGGACGGGATGTACCCGCCCATGCAGCTCGACGCGGAGCTCGACGACGAGGGCAACGTGCGCAAGCCCGGCCAGGACTACTACCTGAAGCCGATGAACTGCCCGATGCACAACCTCGTCTTCTCCTCGCGGGGACGCTCCTACCGGGAGCTGCCGCTGCGGCTGTTCGAGTTCGGCACCGTGTACCGGTACGAGAAGTCCGGCGTCGTGCACGGGCTGACGCGTGCCCGCGGTTTCACGCAGGACGACGCGCACATCTACTGCACCCGCGAGCAGATGCGCGACGAGCTCGGCTCGTTGCTGACGTTCGTCCTGGAGCTGCTGCGCGACTACGGCCTGAACGACTTCTACCTCGAGCTGTCGACCCGCGACCCCGAGAAGTCGGTCGGCGACGACGCCACGTGGGACGAGGCCACCGAGGTGCTGCGGCAGGTGGCCACCGCCTCCGGGCTGGACCTGGTGGACGACCCGGGCGGCGCGGCGTTCTACGGCCCGAAGATCTCGGTCCAGGCGAAGGACGCCATCGGACGGACCTGGCAGCTCTCGACGATCCAGCTCGACTTCTTCGAGCCGGAGCTGTTCGAGCTCGAGTACACGGCGTCGGACGGCTCCCGGCAGCGGCCGGTCATGATCCACCGGGCGCTGTTCGGGTCGATCGAGCGGTTCTTCGGCATCCTCGTCGAGCACTACGCGGGCGCGTTCCCGGCCTGGCTGGCACCGGTCCAGGTGCTCGCCGTGCCCGTGGCGGACGCGTTCGACGACTACCTGTCGGACGTCGTCGCCCAGCTCACGCGCCAGGGGATCCGTGCCGAGATCGACCGGTCCGACGACCGGTTCGGCAAGAAGATCCGCAACGCGGCCAAGGAGAAGGTGCCGTTCGTGCTCATCGCGGGCGGCGAGGACGCCGAGGCGGGCGCCGTCTCGTTCCGCTTCCGCGACGGCACGCAGGAGAACGGCGTGCCCGTGGCCGACGCCGTCGAGCGGATCGTGACGGCGGTCCGCAGCCGCGAGCAGGTCTGAGCGTGACCGGCGAGGAGGGCGAGCCGCGGCTCGACCCGGCGGACCGGTTCGGCCCGCCGGAGGACGACATCTCCCGGCTGTGGACGCCGCACCGGATGGTGTACATCGGCGGGCAGGACAAGCCCGCTGACTCCACGCCGCAGCACTGCCCGTTCTGCCGGATTCCCGCGGGCGAGGACGAGGAGGGCCTCGTCGTCGCCCGCGGGGCGGACTGCTTCGCGCTGCTCAACCTGTACCCGTACAACGGTGGCCACCTGATGGTCCTGCCCTACCGGCACGTCTCGGACTACACCGACCTGACGGACGGCGAGACGTCGGAGCTCGCCGCCATGACGAAGACCGCGATGCGCGTCCTGCGCGAGGTCTACGCGCCGGCCGGGTTCAACCTGGGGATGAACCAGGGCGAGGCCGCCGGCGCCGGCATCGCCGCGCACCTGCATCAGCACGTGGTCCCGCGGTGGCTCGGCGACGCGAACTTCCTGCCCGTCGTCGGGCGGACGAAGGCGCTGCCCGAGCTGCTCGCGGACACCCGCGCGCGGCTCGCTGCGGCGTGGCCCGCCCGCTGACCGGCGCCGGGCGCTAGCCTGGCGACGCCGGCCTGCCGGCACGCACGACGAGACGAGGAGCTCCCATGTTCGGCCGCCTGCGGGCCACGATGCAGCGCCTGTTCACCCCCCTGGCGAACCTGCTGATCCGTCGCGGGGTCTCTCCGGACGCGGTGACGGTCACCGGCACCGTGATCGTCACCGTCCTCGCGCTGACCCTGTTGCCCGCGGGCCACCTGACGCTCGGCGCGCTCTTGATCGGTCTCTTCGTCCTGACCGACTCGCTCGACGGCGTCATGGCGCGGGCGAGCGGTCGCAGCGGTCCCTGGGGCGCGTTCCTCGACTCGACGCTCGACAGGGTCTCCGACGGCGCGGTCTTCGCGGGCATCACGCTGTGGTTCGTGCTGCACGCCGACGAGCCGTGGGGCACGGCGGGGACCATCGTGGCCCTGGCCTGCCTGGTGCTCGGGTCGGTCGTGCCGTACGCCCGTGCGCGGGCCGAGTCGGTCGGTGCCACGGCGGCCGTCGGAATCGCCGAGCGCTCCGACCGGCTCGTCATCGCGCTGGTCCCCACCACGTTCGTCCAGGTGGGCCTGCCGGTCGCCGTCCTGGTGGTCGTGCTCGGGCTGCTCGCGCTCGCCAGCCTGGTGACGGTCGCCCAACGTGTCCTGACGGTCCGGAACCAGCTCCTGCCCACCACCGAGGAGGCGTGATGGACCTCGCTGCCGCCTACACGTTCGCCTGGCGCCACGCCCCGAAGGTGCCCGAGACGCTGCTCCGTGCCGTGTTCGACCTGGCCGCCGATGCCGCGTGGCTGCGCCGCGGCGCGGGCGTGCGCCGCATGGAGGCCAACTACGCGAAGGTACGCCCGGACCTCGACGTCCGGGCCGTCCGGCGACTGTCCCGGGCGGGCATGCGGCGGTACCTGCGGTACTTCCGCGAGGCCTTCACCCTGCAGGGTGCCACGCGCGAACAGCTCGACGCCCGGGTCCGCGTCGAGGGCCACGAGCACCTCGAGCCGGTGGAGCAGGGCGGGGCGGTCTCGCTGGCACTGGGCCACCTGGGCAACTGGGACCTCGCCGGCGCGTGGGCGTCGCTGAACGTCGCACCCGTGCTGACGGTGGCGGAACGGCTGCGGCCGGAGGCGCTGTTCGAGGAGTTCGTGACGTTCCGCCGGTCCCTCGGGATCGACGTGCTGCCGCTCGGCGACGACGGCGTCTTCCGCGACCTGGTGCGCGGCGCCGGGGACGGCCCCCGGCTCGTCCCCCTGCTGGCGGACCGCGACCTCACCTCCGGTGGGCTCGAGGTCGACCTGTGCGGGCACCGGGCACGGGTCGCCGCCGGGCCTGCCGCCCTCGCGGTGGCCGCCCGTGTGCCGTTGATCCCCGTCGGCATCCGGCACGAGCGGCTGGACGGCGAGCGCCGCCGTCGTGCGGGGACCGCGTGGGGCATCGTCATCCGCTTCCACGCCCCCGTCGGACCGCCCGACGCCGGGAACCGGCGTGAGCAGGTCCAGCAGCTCACCCAGGCCTGGGTCGACGTGCTCGGCGGGTTCATCGGCAAGCACACGGCTGACTGGCACATGCTGCAGAAGGTGTTCGTCGAGGATCTCGACCCGCAGCGGTACGCCCGCACGCGAGCCCTGGCGGGGGAGGCGTGATGCGGCCGTTGCGGGTGGGCATCGTGTGCCCCTACTCGTTCGACGCCCCGGGCGGGGTGCAGTTCCACGTGCGCGACCTCGCCGAGGCGTTGCGCGACGCGGGTCACGAGGTCTCCGTCCTGGCCCCGGCCGACGACGACACCGAGGTGCCCGACGTCGTCACCCCGGCGGGGCGTGCGGTCCCGGTCCGTTACAACGGCTCCGTCGCGCGGCTGGCGTTCGGTCCGCGCGCCGCGGCCCGGGTCCGCCGCTGGATCGACGCCGGCCGGTTCGACGTGCTGCACCTGCACGAACCGATGACGCCGTCCCTGTCGATGCTCGCGCTCTGGGTCGCCGAAGGACCCGTCGTGGCGACGTTCCACACCTCGCAGGTGCGCTCGCGGGCGCTGCAGGTGGCGCACCCCCTGCTGCGCCAGTCCCTGGAGAAGATCTCGGCCCGCATCGCGGTGTCGGAGGACGCGCGGCGCACGCTGGTCGAGCACCTGGGTGGGGACGCCGTCGTCATCCCCAACGGCGTGTACGTCGACCGCTTCGCCGACGCGCCCGACGCGCAGCGGTGGCGGGGGACCCCGGAGGCGCCCACCGTGGCGTTCCTGGGCCGCCTCGACGAGCCTCGCAAGGGCCTGCAGGTGCTCGCGGAGGCCGCGCCGGCGATCCTCGCCCGAGAACCCGGGACTCGCTTCCTCGTCGCGGGCAAGGGGGACGCCGGGAGGGCGGCGGCGCAGGCCGTGCTCGGCGAGCACGGAGCGGCCTTCGAGTGGCTCGGCGGTGTCAGCGACGCGGACAAGGCGGCGCTGCTGCGGTCCGCCGACCTGTACGTCGCTCCGCAGACCGGCGGCGAGAGCTTCGGGATCGTCCTGGTCGAGGCGATGAGCGCGGGCACCGGCGTCGTGGCCAGCGACCTCGGGGCGTTCCGCCGGGTGCTCGACGACGGCACCGCGGGCCGGTTGTTCCGCACGGGTGACGCGGGCGCCCTCGCGGAGGCGGTCGTCGGGGCGCTGGCCGACCGTGCGGACACCCGGGCGCGCCGGGAGCGCGCCACGACGTTCGTCCGCCGCTTCGACTGGACGACGGTCACCGACCAGGTGCTGGCCGTCTACGAGATGGCCGTCGCCGCCACCGAGGCGCTCGGCGACGGGACGGTGCGCCAGGACCTCCTGGCTGGGCGGTCGTCCTGGCTGCTGGGCCGGCGGCCCCGCGCGGACGTGGCGGGTGAGCGATGAGCTGGTCCGAGGTAGCCCTGCTGGCCGTGGTCGTCGTCGGCCTGGCGCTGTGGTTCGTCTGGGTCTCCGCCTCGCGCCTGGACCGTCTGCACCACAAGGTCGTGGCCTCACGCCTCGCCCTGCAGGCGCAGCTCGACCGTCGCGTACGCACGTCCCTGGACCTGGCGTCGTCCGGCCTGCTGGACCCGGCGAGCTCGGTGCTCGTCGCTGACGCAGCCTTCGCGGTGACCGAGACGTCCGAACGGTCGGCCCCCACCGCGGCGGGCGAGCCGTCGTCGTCCGAGGCGTTCGCCCTGACGGGCCTGCCCGCCGATCGCGAGGGAGCCGAGTCCGAGCTGTCCGTGACGCTGCGCTCGGTGCTCGACGACTCCGAGACGGTCGCGGGCCTGCGGGACTCCGAGCCGGGCGCCGAGCTGGTGGGCGACCTCGGGGCGGCGTGGTACCGCGCCCAGCTCGCCCGGCGCTTCCACAACGAGGCCGTGGCCCAGGCGCAGCGGGCGCGCAGACCGCGTCGCGTGCGGTGGCTGCGGCTGGCCGGGCGGGCACCGTTGCCGCAGACCGTGGAGCTCGACGACCAGATGCCGGACGGGATCGACCTCTCCTGACACGCCCGTAGGATGGGTGGCACGGCGTGGACCACGTCGGCATGCCCGGCACCGCGCCAGGGGCGTGCTCGCAAGAACACTGTGAGGTTGCGTTGACCGAGACCACCGGAACCCCGGCCGGCACGACGGGCGTCGGCGAGGTGGGCACCGCCCGCGTCAAGCGAGGCATGGCCGAGATGCTCAAGGGCGGCGTCATCATGGACGTCGTCACCCCGGAGCAGGCCAAGGTCGCCGAGGACGCCGGAGCGGTCGCGGTCATGGCGCTCGAGCGGGTGCCGGCCGACATCCGCGCCCAGGGCGGGCTCGCCCGGATGAGCGACCCGGACATGATCGAGGGCATCGTGGACGCGGTGTCGGTCCCCGTCATGGCGAAGGCCCGCATCGGACACTTCGTCGAGGCGCAGGTCCTGCAGTCCCTCGGTGTGGACTACGTCGACGAGTCCGAGGTGCTGTCACCGGCCGACTACACCCACCACATCGACAAGTGGAAGTTCACTGTCCCCTTCGTCTGCGGTGCGACGAACCTCGGCGAGGCGTTGCGCCGCATCACCGAGGGCGCGGCGATGATCCGTTCCAAGGGTGAGGCCGGCACCGGCGACGTCTCGAACGCCACCACGCACATGCGCCAGATCCGTCAGCAGCTCCGGCGCCTCGCCTCGCTGCCCGAGGACGAGCTGTTCGTCGCGGCCAAGGAGCTGCAGGCGCCGTACGAGCTCGTGGCCGAGGTCGCCCGTACGGGCAAGCTCCCTGTCGTGCTCTTCACCGCGGGCGGTATCGCCACGCCGGCCGACGCCGCGATGATGATGCAGCTCGGAGCCGAGGGCGTCTTCGTCGGCTCCGGCATCTTCAAGTCGGGCGACCCGGCCGCGCGTGCCAAGGCGATCGTGCAGGCCACCACGTTCCACGACGACCCGGACGTGATCGCCAAGGTGTCTCGCGGGCTGGGCGAGGCCATGGTCGGCATCAACGTCGAGGACGAGCCCGAGCCCGTCCGGCTCGCCGAGCGCGGCTGGTAGCGAGCAGGTCGGGCAGAGTGCCCGCACCACCTGCTCGCTACCGGCCGCGATGGCACGGTCGTCAGTTACCTGGCTGCGGTGACTGCGACGGGTCGACGTCCGTGCAGTAGATCTCCTCCTCCGGCAGCCTGCCGGTGGTCAGGAACGCCACCGTCGCCTCGTCCACGCACGTGGAGCCCTGGCCGTAGACGTAGTGCCCGCCGTGGTCCGCGCCGACGAAGGCCGCTCGCTCGCCGAGGGCCACGGACAGCCCGCGACCGTCCTCCCACGGTGTGGCGTTGTCCCGGCGGTTCTGCAGGATCAGCGTGTTGCGCGGTCCTTCGTCGGTGACGCGGACGGGCTCCTCGATCGGCTCCGGCCAGAACGCGCATGCCCAGACGTTGGCGGGCATGCCCGCGGTGAGCGGCCAGGCCGCCCGGTCCTCGGAGGTGCGGCGGGCGTACTCGTCGACGTCGTCCGACCACTGCGCGTCGCCACAGGTCAGCGCCAGGAACATGGTGGCCTGGTTGTCGGCCGGCACGCCCGGGGTCGGCGGCGGCGCGCTGAACACCTGCTGCAGCAGCTGACCGTCCGCCTCGGTGAGCGTGCCGTCCGCCAGCCCGGCGGCGGCCTTCCAGAACTGCACGAGCACCGGGAGGTTCTCGTCGTGCAGCAGGAGGCTGTAGGTGACCGTGCGCAGCATCGGGCCCGTCAGGACCAGCGGGGTGTCGGGGACCGGTGCCGGGCTCCGATCGAGGTGGTCGGCGAGCGCGAGGTAGTTCTCGGTCACCTCATCGACCGTGCCGCCCAGTCCGAGCGTGGCGTGCTGCGCCGCGGCGACCCGTGCCGCGTCGGGAAAGCGTTCCGACATGGCCTTGCCCCAGTTGTCCTTCGCGTGCGCCCAGACCTTCGTGGGGTCGACGTTGCCCTCGAGGACCATCTTGTCGGCGCGGTCCGGGAACAGCGACTGGTAGACGGTGCCGAGGTACGTGCCGTAGGACTGGCCCCAGTAGGAGATCTTCTCCTCGCCGAGGGCCGCGCGGATGCGGTCCATGTCGCGGGCCGTGTTGGCGGTGGTGAAGTATCGGAGCTGCTCCCCGGCGTTCGTCGCGCACCGTTCGGCGACGGCGCGGGCGTGGTCGACGTTCGCGTCGATCGAGCCGTCCGCGGCCGGGTAGGGGAAGAGGCCGGCGAGGGACGGGTCGTCGAGGCCGCAGCTCTGCGGGGTGCTGTGCCCGACCCCGCGGGGGTCGAAGCCGATCAGGTCGTAGGCCTCCAGGACCGACGACGGCAGGGTCGGCGCCACGACGCCCGGGGTGTCCAGGCCGGGCAATGCCGGGCCGCCCGGGTTCAGGAGCAGGGCGCCGCGGCGGTCGCTGGACGTCGTCGCCGGCAGCTTGGAGACAGCCACCTCGATCGTCTCGCCATCCGGGTCCTGGTAGTCCAGCGGGACCGTCACGGTGCCGCAGGTGAGCCGGGGGTCGCGACCGGCGCCCTCGACCGGCGCAGGGCACGGGCCCCAGGTGATGGACGGTGCGTCGGCCGTCTCGGTGGCGACCGACGGTGCGGTCCCGCCCCCCGCGTCCGCGTCCGGAGCGGCGGCACAGGCTGCCGCCGCCGCGACGGTGAGCGCCGCCGCGACCACCGCCTTCGTGATCCTCCGGGGGATTCCGGTGCTCGCTGTGCGTCGTGTCGTCCTCAACGTCATGCCCTCCAGCTCTCTGCGTGTCACGACGCGTCGGCGCCGCTACCGGAGAACCTATGGAAGACCGTGGGGACGCGAATCCCCCTGATGTGGACAGTCTCCGTAGCTCGGACGGGGGGGCATGGCCGCGGATCCGCGGGGAAGCAGGGTCAGCCCGGCGGGACGATCCCCGTGCGCCCTTCCCACGTGCCGTGCTCCGAGAGCGGGCGGAAGCGGAACGTCGCGAACTCGTGGTGGAAGTCGCGACGCCGGCGTTCGACCATGGCGTCCGCGTGCCGCTCCGCGCCGGGCAGGGTGGTGCGGCCGTGCACCATCTCCTCCATCTCGCGGACGGTACGCCACACGGAGAAGGTGGAGATCGTGCTCGGCGGTCGGAACGCGGCCAGGGCGAGCGTGGTGGCGGGGTGGTCCCGCACTTGGCGTTCGACGGGCCTGCCCCACCGCAGGAACCGCGGCACCTCGAGCAGGCGCATCCGGGCGACGGTCACCGCGACCACGGGTTCCTCCTGGTCCCAGTCGCCCGCCCGGGCCGGCAGACCGGGCAAGGCCGCCAGCCGGGACCAGCGGCGCAGGTACTCCAGGCGCACGTGCCAGCCGCTCGCCAGGTGGCGGCCGAGGACGTCGTCGGACAGGAAGCGGTCCACGGCACCCGCGTCGCGCCACTGCGCGAAGACCGCGATCCGTCGTAGCTGCAGCCGGTCCAGGGAGACGGCGGGCGCGCCCAGGCGCATGAGGGCCAGGCACTCGGCGTGGTCGAGCCCGGGCGCGGTCGTGCCCGACGGCGGGCGCAGCAGCGCGCGTGCCGTCACGGTGGCCGGCATCTCGGCGAGGTGAAAGGTGTGGATCACCCGAGCCCCCGCACGGTGCTCAGGACAACGGTGCTCACGACGTCGTTCACGACCACGGATTGTTGCAGGTGGTCCCGACCTTGGCGATGCTGGGCACATATGCTGGACGCCATGCCGGTCCGATCGAACGCGTCGTCCTCGCTGGGACCCGACTGGGTCCTCGGTGACGACGGACGGCGGCACCGCCGTGCGGCTCGTGTCATCATCCTGGACGCCGCGGGGCGCGCGCTCCTCGTCCGCGGGCACGACGCCGACCAGCCGGAGCGCAGCTGGTGGTTCACCGTCGGCGGCGGCATCGAACCGGGTGAGTCCGAGGCCGCGGCGGCGGTGCGCGAGGCGCGCGAGGAGGCCGGCCTGCGGCTGACCGAGGACGATCTGGAGGGCCCGGTCCTGACGCGCGCGGGGATCTTCCACTTCTTCGCCGAGACGTGCCACCAGGACGAGGTGTTCTTCGTCGCCCGCGTCACGGACCACGAGCCCACGGACGCCGGCTGGACCGCTCAGGAGCGTCACGTGCTCGACGAGATGCGCTGGATGAGCGTGGCTGAGCTGCGCGACCAGCGGGTCGAGATCTTCCCGACGGTGTTGCCCGACGTCGTCGAGGCCCTCCGCGCGGGGTGGGACGGCGTGGTGCGCCACCTGGGCACCGAGCACGACGACGACTGATCGTCGGCTGCGCAGGTGTGCTCTCCTTCACACCCGTTAAAGACGCATATCGGGTGCGACTTTAGATAGCGTTGCCGTGTGCAGCTCACCGCGTACACCGACCTGGGACTCCGCATCGTCATGCGGCTTGCCGTCCTCGACGACGAGAGCTCGGCCACCACCCGCGGGCTGGCCGAGGAGCTCCACGTCTCGGCGGCGCACGCGGCGAAGGTCGTCACGCGGCTTGCGGCGCTCGGCGTCGTCGAGGCGCGGCGAGGCCGCGGCGGGGGAGTGCGGCTGACCTCTGCGGCCGACCTGATCTCCGTGGGGGCCGTGGCACGTGCGCTCGAGGGCGACGGTGAGGTCGTCGACTGCGACGGCGCGGTGCCCTGCCCCTTGCGTGGCGGGTGTCGCCTGCGCGGTGCGTTGGCCCGCGCCCGCGAGGCCTTCTTCGAGGTCCTGGACCCCCTGACGATCCAGGACCTTGCCGCCCCACCGACCCGGTCCCTGCTCCTCACCCTGAGGTCGGGACCACCTCGCTGAGCGCATCGCGTCCAGCCAGCACCTGCAGAAGAACGACAGGAGAACTCATGCTCTCGTCCCGGTCCGCCGACGTCGTCCGTGCCACGCTGCCCGTGATAGGAGGTGCCATCGGCGACATCACCCCGGCCTTCTACCGACGGATGTTCGCCGCGCACCCCGAGCTCGAGCGGGACCTGTTCAACCGTGGCAACCAGGCTCGCGGTGACCAGCAGCGCGCGCTCGCCGGGGCGATCGCCGCGTACGCGACGTTCCTCGTGGACGACGACGGCCCGGAGCCAGACGAGGTGCTGGCGCGGATCGCGCACAAGCACGCCTCGCTCGGCATCACCGCCGACCAGTACCCGATCGTGCACGAGCACCTGTTCGGTGCGATCGCCGAGGTGCTCGGCGAGGCGGTGACGGACGAGGTCGCGGCCGCGTGGAGCGAGGTCTACTGGCACATGGCGCACGCCCTGATCGAGATCGAGCAGGGCCTGTACGCCGAGGCCGCCGTCGATCCCGGCCAGGTCTGGCGCACGGTCCGGGTCCGACGGCGCACGCAGCAGTCGCCGGACACCGTCTCGTTCGAGCTCGGGGACGCCGACGGGCACGAGCTGCCGGCGGGGCGCGCCGGGCAGTACGTGTCCGTCGCGGTGACCCTGCCTGACGGCGCACGTCAGATCCGCCAGTACAGCCTCACCGGGATCGGTGCGCCGGGCACCTGGTCGATCTCCGTCAAGGCCGTTCCCGCCACCCACGACGGTGACCGCATCGCGCCGGCCGGCGAGGTGTCGGGGCACCTGCACGCCAACCTCTTCGAGGACGACCTCGTCGAGGTCTCCCTGCCCTTCGGAGAGCTGACGCTGGTGGACGGCGAGGCGCCGCTCTTGCTGATGTCCGCGGGTATCGGCGTCACGCCGATGATCGGGTTCCTGCACCACCTGCGAGCCACGGGGACCGACCGGCGAGTCGTGGTCCTGCACGCCGACAGGTCGCCGGCCCGGCACGCCCACCGCAGCGAGCTGCGCGAGCTCGTCGGGGACCTGGCCGACGGCGAGCTCGTGCGCTGGTACGAGGACCTCGGCGCCCGTGACGCCGACTCCTTGCTGCGGGCCGGACGGCTCAGCCTGGACGGCGTCGACGTACCGGCCGACGCCGAGGTGTACCTGTGCGGTCCGCTGCCCTTCATGGCGGCGGCACGCACAGCACTCGCCGATCGAGGCGTGCGTGACGACCAGCTCCACTACGAGGTCTTCGGCCCGGGCCTGGAGCTCGCCGCGGCGTGAACCCGTGCCGGTCGCCCTCCGGCGTCTACCCGGAGGGCGGCCGGCGTTCCGGCCTGAGATCACTCAGCGCGACGTCGGCCGGGTCACGTGGTCACCGGCCCCGAGCGCCGGGTGCGCAGCCACACCACCACCGCCGCGCCGACGAACACGAGGCTGTTCAAGATCACCAGGCCGGGGCTCAGGGGAGCGGAACGGTCGAGCCGCTCGGCGAGGTCGGCGTTCAGCGCGATCCAGAAGACGAACGTGAGCGTGTTCACGACGGCGTGCAGCACGATCGCGATCTCGAGCCCACCGGTGCGCCAGGTGATGAACGCCGTGGTCACGGAGAAGACGACGTAGAACGCGTTCCACATCGGGTTCCCCGTGGTGTGGATCACGGAGAAGATGAGGGACGACACGCCGATGCCCAGGATCAGCGACGTCGTCCGACCGCGCCCCCAGCTCGCCGCGATGCGGAAGACCAGTCCGCGCAGGCCGTACTCCTCGCCCGCGGCCTGCAGCGGCACCAGCGCGAGGCTCACGACGAGCAGCCAGATCACGTCGCTCTGCAGCCACTCGGTGGTCCGGTAGGGCGTCACGTGCTCTGCGATCGCCAAGGCGATCAGCAGCGCGGGGCCGATGGCCAGCAGCGCTCTCCCGAACAGGCCGAAGCGGAAGCGAGAGGCCACCGAGGTCAGCGAGGCGCCACGCACTCCGTAGAGCCAGTGCTGGATCACCATGCTCCACGGCACGAGCAGCGCGGTGGCGATCAGGCTGGCGGTGTGCGCCACCGGGGTGAGGACCCGACCGTCGTCGTGCGGCCCGCCGGGCGAGAGGAGCCCGTCGACCCAGCTACCGAGGTAGTAGAAGGCGGAGATGAAGGCGAACATGCCGCCGATGAGAAGTGCGATGGCAAGGACGCCGCGACCGATGCGACGTTTCTCTCCCGCCAGGACCCGGTGGTACTCCACCCCGGGTGGGACTGACGCCTGGTGAGGCCCGCTGGCCAGGGCCTTCTGGTCTTCATGGTCGGAACGCACGCTGCTTCGTCCTCTTCTGCCGCGATCGGTGCTGGGTGCTTGCCTGAGCAGTCCAGACCCTGTCGTCGCGACGGGCTCAAGCCCCTGGGCTGTGAGGTGGCGCACACCGCCCGCACGAGTCGGCCGGTCGTAGGATGAATGGCTGTGAACACTCCGACCATCGGCGTCCTGGCCCTGCAGGGCGACGTCGGTGAGCACCTGACCGCCCTGGCCTCTGTGGGCGCCCGCCCCGTGACCGTGCGACGACCGGACGAGCTGGCACTCGTCGACGGGCTCGTGCTCCCCGGCGGGGAGTCGACGACCATCGACAAGCTGCTGCGCATCTTCGAGCTGCGGGACCCGTTGCGGGCACGGATCAAGGAAGGGCTTCCGGTGTACGGCTCGTGCGCCGGGATGATCCTGCTCGCGGACCGGATCCTCGACGGCACGGCCGACCAGCAGACCCTCGGCGGGATGGACGTCGTCGTGCGGCGCAACGCGTTCGGCCGGCAGGTCGACTCGTTCGAGACCGACCTCGACGTCGTGGGCGTCTCCGCCGGGGCTGCGATGCGCACCGCATTCATCCGCGCTCCTTGGATCGAGGAGGCCGGGCGCGACGTCGAGGTGCTGTCGCGTATCCCGGCCGTGGATACCCAGGGCCGTGCCGTAGCGGCCGCCGGTAGGATCGTTGCGGCACGGCAGGGGCCGCTGCTCGCCACCGCGTTCCACCCGGAGATCACGGGGGACACGCGCGTGCACAGGCTGTTCGTCAGCATGGTCGCGGGCGACCGGCGGAGGTTCCCCGCCGCCGTTCGACGCCAGTGAAAGAGCCAACGGAGACGCAGGGAGTCAGGTAGAGGCATGTCAGGTCACTCGAAGTGGGCCACGACCAAGCACAAGAAGGCGGCGATCGACGCCAAGCGGGGCAAGCTCTTCGCGAAGCTGATCAAGAACATCGAGGTCGCGGCGCGCACCGGCGGCGGCGACATGGCGGGCAACCCGACGTTGTTCGACGCGGTCCAGAAGGCGAAGAAGTCGTCGGTCCCCAACGACAACATCGACCGCGCGCTCAAGCGCGGCTCCGGCGAGGGCGCCGACGCCGTCGACTACCAGACGATCATGTACGAGGGCTACGGGAACAACGGCATCGCCGTGCTCGTCGAGTGCCTCACCGACAACAAGAACCGTGCCGCGGCCGAGGTCCGGACCGCTTTCTCCCGCAACGGTGGCAACCTCGCCGACCCCGGGTCGGTGTCGTACCTCTTCTCACGCAAGGGACTCGTCGTCGTCCCGAAAACGGACGGCGTCACCGAGGACGACGTGATGCTCGCCGCGCTGGACGCTGGCGCCGAGGAGGTGACCGACGTCGGGGAGCACATCGAGGTGCTGAGCGAGGCGACCGACCTGGTCGACGTGCGCACCGCGATCGTCGAGGCGGGCATCGAGTACGACTCGGCGGACTCCATCTGGCACCCCTCGATGCAGGTCGAGGTCGACGTCGAGGGTGCCCGCAAGATCACACGCCTGATCGACGCGCTCGAGGACAGCGACGACGTCCAGAACGTCTACGCGAACTTCGACGCCTCCGACGAGGTCATGGCCGCCCTCGACGGCGACGACTGAGCACCTCCGGACGTTTCGCTCCCAGGGGTTGTCGGTGCTGCGTGAGACAGTGACGCCGTGCGAGTGCTGGGAGTGGATCCGGGTCTGACCCGTTGTGGCGTCGGGGTGGTGGACTCCCGTCCCGGCCGGCGGGCCGACCTGGTGGGCGTGGGCGTGCTGCGCACCGTGCCGGAGACGAGCACCGACCTGAGGCTGCTCGACATCTCGCGCGGGCTGGACTCCTGGCTCGACGACCACACGCCCGACGTGGTGGCGGTGGAGCGCGTCTTCGCGCAGAACAACCGCGGCACGGTCATGGGGACCGCGCAGGTCGCCGGCCTGGCGATGGTGGCGGCCGCGCGCCGAGGCGTGCCGGTCGCGCTGCACACGCCGAGCGAGGTGAAGGCCGCGGTCACCGGCTCGGGCCGGGCGGGCAAGGAACAGGTCCAGCGCATGGTCGCGAGCATCCTGCGCCTGCAGAGCGTCCCGCAGCCGGCCGACGCGGCCGACGCGCTCGCGCTGGCGATCACCCATCTGTGGCGTCCGGCCGGCGCCCTGCAAGGTGGTGACCGGCACGAGACCACCCCGGCGCAACGCGCCTGGGCGGCCGCGGAGCGCACGGCGCAGCGGCCCGCGGGGTACCGTACGGGTGTTCGAGGAAAGGAGGGAGCCCGGTGATCGCATCCCTGGCCGGCACGGTGACGCAGGTGAACCTCGACCGCGCGGTGATCGACGTCAACGGTGTGGGATACCTGGTCCACGCCACCCCGGCGACCCTCGCAGGGCTCCGCCCGGGGGAGCCCGCGCAGCTGCACACCATGCTGGTGGTGCGCGAGGACTCGATGACCGTCTACGGCTTCGCGGACGCCGACGAGCGTGAGGTGTTCGAGACCGCTCAGTCCGTCTCAGGCGTCGGCCCACGGATCGCCCTCGCGATGCTGGCCGTGCTCACGCCGGACGCCCTGCGTCGCGCCATCGCCGGCGAGGACCTCGCGGCACTGCGACGGGTCCCCGGCATCGGGGCGAAGAGCGCCCAGCGGATCGTCCTCGAGCTCACGGGCAAGCTGGGCGCGCCCGGGGCCGACGGCGGGGCGGAGCACGTCGCCGCACCGACGACGGACGGACGGGCCCAGGTGGTCGACGCATTGGCCGGACTGGGGTGGTCGGTGAAGGTCGCGGAGGACGCAGTGGCCAAGGTGCTCGCAGAGGCCGGGACGGAGACGGTCGCCGAGACCGACGTGCCCGCGACGCTGCGTGCCGCGCTACGGAGGCTCGGGCCCCGTGGCTGAGGGCGCGATCGACCCGGCCGAGCTCGGCGGTCGCACGGTGGGTTCCGGCGCCGACGAGGTCGAGCGTGCGGCCGAGGCCGCGCTGCGCCCCAAGAAGCTCGACGAGTTCGTCGGCCAGCAAGTGGTGCGCGATCAGCTGTCGCTCGTCCTGCACGCCTCCATCGCCCGCGACACCGCTCCCGACCACGTGCTGCTCTCCGGACCGCCGGGCCTCGGCAAGACCACGCTGGCGATGATCATCGCCGCTGAGCTCGGCACCTCGCTGCGCGTCACCAGCGGACCGGCGATCCAGCACGCCGGCGACCTCGCCGCGGTGCTGTCCTCCTTGGAGGAGGGCGAGGTGCTCTTCATCGACGAGATCCATCGCCTCGCCCGGCCGGCCGAGGAGCTGCTGTACGTCGCGATGGAGGACTTCCGCGTCGACGTCGTCGTCGGCAAAGGCGCGGGAGCGAGCGCGATCCCGCTCGCCCTGCCCCCGTTCACCGTCGTCGGCGCGACCACCCGCTCAGGGCTCCTGCCGGCCCCCCTGCGCGACCGGTTCGGGTTCACCGGGCACCTCGACTTCTACGCCGCGGCCGAGCTTGAGCGGGTCATCCTGCGGTCCGCGGGCCTGCTGGGGGTCGACGTCCGGCACGAGGCTGCGCACGAGATCGCCGGTCGTTCCCGGGGCACGCCCCGCATCGCCAACCGGCTGCTCCGGCGTGTCCGCGACTGGGCGCAGGTGCGCGGCGACGGCGTCCTGGACCTGCAGGCGGCCCGTTCGGCGCTGAAGGTCTACGAGGTCGACCCGATCGGGCTCGACCGGCTCGACCGGGCCGTCCTCGACGCGCTGTGCCGGCGTTTCGGGGGCGGGCCCGTCGGCCTGACGACGCTGGCGATGATGGTCGGTGAGGAGCCGGAGACGGTCGAGACCGTCGCCGAGCCGTACCTGGTGCGGGAAGGACTGGTGGCGCGGACGCCCCGCGGCCGCGTCGCGACGACCGAGGCGTGGGACCACCTGGGTCTGGAACCGCCGGCGGGGGCGTGGGCTGCCGGTCTTCCGGCCGCGGAGCCGGGAACCTCCCGGGCGTCGCGCACGTTGTTCGACGAGGCCTAGGGCCGCGTCCCGCGGCCCTAGACTGGGCAGAACACCCCGACCACCGCCGAAGGACTGACTCCACGTGGACTTCTCGATCATCATCCTCTTCGTCGTGCTGGCGGCGCTCATGTTCTTCATGAGCTCGCGCACGCGCAAGCAGCAGAAGCAGCAAGCAGAGTTCCGTGCTGCGCTCGCACCCGGTCAGGAGGTCATGACGGGTTCCGGGATGGTGGGCACCGTCGTCGAGATCGACGACGAGTCCGACACCATCACGATCGAGACCACGCCGGGCACCCGGACCCGCTGGCTGCGTGCCGCGGTCGCCAAGCGGACGGACACCGCCGTCGCTGACGAGACCGAGGAGGCCGAGGCCTCGGAGAGCTCGGACGATGCAGGTAGCATCACCCCCGCAGACGGTAACGTCGAGGTTCCCGACGACCTCTCCGGGCTGGACACCGCGCAGCGGGAGTACCTGGAGAACAAGCGCCGGGAGAGCGGCGAGACCGAGGACAAGTGACCTCTGCGCCGACCGGGTACGCCCGGTCGGCGCGATCACGCGTCGGCCATGGCGGCCGCGCGCACACGGGAAGAGAACCAAGTGGCCAACTCCAGCACGCAGCGATCGCGTCCAGTACGCACGCTCGTGGTCTTCGCGATCCTGTCCATGGTGGTGCCGTTCGCGGCGTTGCTCGCCGGGGTCTACCTCGAGCCCAAGACTGACGAGAACCCGGCGGGCGCGAGCCTGGCCCCGGGGCTCGCTCTCGACCTCCAGGGTGGCACCCAGATCATCCTGACGCCCGTCTCGACGGACGGCTCGGAGATCACTCCGGAGTCGATCGACGAGTCGATCAACGTCATCCGGCAGCGGATCGACTCCTCGGGGGTCGCCGAGGCGGAGATCGCGAACCAGGGCGGCGAGAACATCGTCGTCGGCATCCCCGGCGAGGTGGACCAGGCGACGATCGACCTCGTGTCCCAGCCCGCGCAGATGCGGTTCCGGCCCGTGCTGACCTACGAGATGGGGCTACCGGCCGAGGAGAACCCCGCCGAGGAGACCGAGGGCGACGACGCCGAGGGATCTGAGGAAGGCTCCGAGGGAACCGAGGACGGTTCCGAGGACGCCGAGGAGACCGGTGACGTCGACGCCCGCATCGCCGAGGAAGCGGCCGACGTCGAGCCGACGGACGCGTCGGACCTCGCACAGATCACCCCGGCCGTGCAGGAGAAGTTCGACGCGCTGGACTGCACCGACCCGGACAACCTCGTGGGCGGCGGCGGCGACGACCCCGACCTCGTGCTGGTCACGTGTGCCAACGACGGCAGCATGATGAAGTACATCCTGGGGCCGATGGAGGTCGACGGGACGCACGTCACGACGGCCAGCTCCGGCCTGGTGCCGGGACCGAACGGTTCCGTCACCAACGAGTGGGGCGTCTTCATCGAGATGGACTCCGAGGGCTCCGCACAGTTCCGCGAGACGACGCAGCGCCTCCAGGGCCTCCAGAGCCCTCAGAACCAGTTCGGCATCGTGCTGGACGGCCTGGTCATCTCCGCGCCGTCGCTCGACCCGGGCGTCATCATCTCTGACGGCCGGCCGCAGATCTCCGGAAACTTCACGCGGGACTCCGCCGCCACGCTGGCCAACCAGCTGAGCTTCGGCTCCCTGCCCATCAACTACGAGGTGCAGAGCCAGGAGACCATCTCGGCCACGCTGGGCTCGGAGCA
Source organism: uncultured Isoptericola sp. (assembly GCA_947497265.1). Lineage (GTDB taxonomy): Bacteria > Actinomycetota > Actinomycetes > Actinomycetales > Cellulomonadaceae > Isoptericola > Isoptericola rhizosphaerae. Next base: position 264,443 of record CANMFP010000002.1, on the reverse strand, counting down.
GTTGCGCAACGGTCTGCTCGCGGGCCTGGTCGGCATGGCGCTGGTGGTCGTGTACTCGCTCTTCCAGTACCGCACGCTCGGCCTGGTCACCGTGGGCTCGCTGCTCGTGGCCGGCGTCATCACCTACCTCTCGATCGCTCTGCTGTCCTGGGGGATGGGATACCGGCTGTCGCTGGCCGGCGTCGCCGGCCTGATCGTCGCGATCGGCTTCACGGCTGACTCGTTCATCGTGTACTTCGAACGCATCCGCGACGAGGTCCGCGACGGACGGTCGATGGCGATGGCCGTCGAGCGCGGTTGGCGCCGGGCGAAGCGCACCGTCCTCGCGGCCAAGTCGGTCACCCTGATCTCGGCGATCGTGCTCTACTTCCTCGCGGTCGGCGGCGTCCAGGGCTTCGCCTTCACACTGGGTCTGACCACCATCATCGACATCGCCGTGGTCTTCTGGTTCACCCACCCGATGCTGCAGCTGCTGACCAAGGTGCCGTTCTTCCGGGACGGCCACGCCTGGTCGGGCCTGTCGCCGCAGCGGCTCCGCGCCGCCGGTCCGCGCTACGCGGGCGCCGGCAGGTTCTCGACGCCCGGTCCGGCAGCGGACGCCGCGGTGGACGCGCCCGAGCCGGAGCCCGCCCTGGCGGGTGCACGGGCCGGCGCCGTGCCGGCGACCGATGCCTCGGGGCGCCGTCTGACGATCGCGGAGCGCCGCGCGGCCGAGCGCAAGGCCTCGAGCGGATCCGGGGACGAACCACCAAACGACGCTCCGGGCTCGCCACGCAACGATGACGCCGGCTCCGGCGAGAACGAGGAGAACCGCTGATGGCCGGCAGCATGACCTTCGCCCAGTGGGGCAACGACCTGTACACCGGTCGCCGCTCCTACCCGATCATCGGCCAGCGCAAGATCTGGTTCACGATCGTCGCGATCCTCGGGATCGCCTCGGTCGCGATCCTCGTCGTCAAGCCGCTCGTCCTCGGTATCGACTTCCGCGGCGGCACGGAGTTCACGGTCAACGAGGTGAGCTCGACCGAGCAGTCCGTGGCGATCGACGCGGTGCAGGAGGTGCTGCCCGAGGACGAGCCGCGCGTGGCCGTGGTGGGCGGCAGCGCGGTACGGGTGCAGACCGAGCTCGTGGAGGACGCCGAGGCGACCGCCATCACCGAAGCGCTCGCCCGGGGTTACGGGGTCGAGACCGCGGACGTCGACCAGTCCTTCGTCGGTCCGACGTGGGGCGAGGCAGTCTCCGAACGTGCACTGTGGGGCGTCATCGTCTTCATCGTGCTCGCTGCCGGCTTCATGGCCGCCTACTTCCGGGCCTGGCGGATGTCGGTGGCGGGCATCCTCGCCATGCTGTCCGACCTGCTGATCTCCGCCGGGATCTATGCCCTGATCGGCTGGGAGGTCACGCCGTCGACGATCATCGGCTTCCTGACGATCCTCGGCTTCTCGCTGTACGACAAGATGGTCGTCTTCGACAAGGTCCGCGAGAACACGACAGGCGTCCTCGACCAGTCGCGCAACACCTACGCCGAGCGGGCTAACCTGGCGGTCAACCAGACCCTCGTCCGGTCGATCAACACCTCGGTGGTCGCTCTGCTGCCGGTTGCCGGCATCCTCTTCCTGGGGGCCCTGTGGCTGGGGGCGGGCACGCTCCGCGACCTGTCACTGTCGCTGTTCGTGGGTATCGCGGTCGGTGCCGCCTCGTCGATCTTCCTGGCGACGCCGCTCGACGTGGCGCTGCGTGAGCGCGAGCCCAAGTACCGCGAGCACACCGAGAGGGTCCTCGCCGAGCGCCAGCAGCTGGCCGCGTCGGGCGGCCAGGAGGCCGAGCTCGCGGCCGCGGCCGCCGGCCGGTCGCAGCTGATCCCGGGGCACCACCAGGGCAACGCGGCGCAGCCGCGGCGCAAGCGGTGACGGGACGACGTTGACGGACGACATCTCGCTGGTCGCCCTGGCCGGGCTGGGCCCGGCCAGGGCCGCCGAGGTCCGCGCGCTGATCCATGACGTGCCCGACTATCCGCACCCTCCGGTGGTCTTCCGGGACATCACCCCGCTCCTCGCGGACGGTGCGGCGCTGGCGGACGTGATCGAGGCCTTCGCCCGGATCGTCGACGCGCACGGTGGCGTCGACGTGGTGGCCGGCATGGAGGCGCGCGGGTTCCTGCTCGGGGCGCCGCTGGCCACCCGGCTGGGTGTGGGATTCCTCCCGCTGCGCAAGGCGGGCAAGCTTCCGCCCCCGGTCGAGCGGGTCGAGTACGAGCTCGAGTACGGGGTCGCGGCGATCGAGCTGCGGCCGGGAACACTCCGGCCGGGTGCTCGTGTTCTCCTGGTGGACGACGTCCTGGCGACGGGCGGCACCGCGCGTGCCGCGGCCACCCTGGTGGAACGTTGCGGGGGAGTGGTTGCCGGGCTGGCCTTCCTGCTCGAGCTCGCGGGCCTGGGCGGCCGTGACAGGCTCGCCGGAAGGACGGTCGACACCCTGCTCAGGGCGGGGTCGTAGACTTGCCCTCCCGGACGTCGCCCGCCCGACGCTGGTCGAAGGAGGTGCCCGTGAGCGACGAGACGCAGGTCCGAAGCAACATGGACGCGCCCCGGCCGTCCGGCGGGAGCCGGGTGCGCAACCGCCTGGTCCGCCTCGGCGTACGAGGCGCACCTGCGAACACGCCCGCGCTGGAGCCGTTGCTGCAGGCGGTGCGCACGAACCACCCGAAGAGCGATCTCGGTGTCCTCGAGCGCGCCTACGCGACCGCTGAGCGCGCCCACCGGGGCCAGCAGCGCAAGTCCGGTGACCCGTACATCACGCACCCCGTCGCCGTGTCGACGATCCTCGCGGAGCTCGGGTTCGACGGCGCGACGCTCGCGGCCGCGCTGCTGCACGACACGGTCGAGGACACCGACTACTCGCTGACCGACCTCACCCAGGACTTCGGCAGCGAGATCGCGATGCTGGTCGACGGCGTCACCAAGCTGGACAAGGTGACCTACGGAGACGCTGCGCAGGCGGAGACCGTGCGCAAGATGGTCGTCGCGATGGCGAAGGACATCCGTGTACTGGTCATCAAGCTCGCTGACCGCCTCCACAACGCTCGTACCTGGAAGTACGTCTCAGGGCCCTCGGCCTCCCGCAAGGCCCGCGAGACGCTCGAGATCTACGCGCCGCTGGCGCACAGGCTCGGCATGAACACCATCAAGTGGGAGCTGGAGGACCTGTCCTTCCAGACGCTCTACCCCAAGGTGTACGACGAGATCGTGCACCTGGTGGCCGAGCGCGCTCCGGCTCGCGAGGAGTATCTCGGGGTGGTGCGTGAGCAGATCTCCGCGGACCTGCGCGGCGCCAAGATCCGGGCGACGGTCACCGGGCGCCCGAAGCACTACTACTCGATCTACCAGAAGATGATCGTGCGCGGGCACGACTTCGCGGAGATCTACGACCTGGTCGGCACCCGCGTCCTGGTGGACTCCGTCCGCGACTGCTACGCGGCCCTCGGAGCGTTGCACGCGCGATGGAACCCGGTCCCGGGCCGGTTCAAGGACTACATCGCGATGCCGAAGTTCAACATGTACCAGTCGTTGCACACGACGGTCGTGGGGCCGGGCGGCAAGCCGGTCGAGATCCAGATCCGCACGCACGACATGCACCGGCGGGCCGAGTACGGCGTCGCGGCGCACTGGAAGTACAAGGAGTCCGCTCGCGCTCCCAAGAGCGGGTCGAAGGACCCGCGCGCGAACGACATGGCCTGGCTGCGCCAGCTCGTGGACTGGCAGCGGGAGACGGCGGACCCGGGCGAGTTCCTCGACTCGCTGCGGTACGAGATCGGCGCTGCCGAGGTGTACGTCTTCACCCCGAAGGGCGAGGTCATGGCCCTGCCTGCGGGGTCGACACCGGTGGACTTCGCCTACTCCGTGCACACGGAGGTGGGGCACCGCACGATGGGTGGCCGCGTCAACGGCCGGCTGGTCCCGCTCGACTCCCCGCTGCAGAACGGTGACGTCGTCGAGGTCCTCACCTCGAAGGCCGACACGGCCGGGCCGTCGCAGGACTGGCTCGCCTTCGTGAAGTCTGGTCGCGCCCGGAACAAGATCCGTCAGTGGTTCACCAAGGAGCGCCGTGAGGAGGCGGTCGAGCGAGGCAAGGAAGCCATCACCAAGGCGATGCGCAAGCAGAACCTGCCGATCCAGCGGCTGCTGAGCCACGAGACGCTCGTCGGCCTGGCGAACGAGCTGCGGTACGCGGACGTCACCGCACTCTACGCGGCGGTCGGGGAGAACAACGTCTCGGCGCAGCACGTGGTCGAGTCGCTCGTGAAGTCTCTCGGCGGCGAGGACGGCACGGCGGAGGACACCGCCGAGGTCGCCCGGCCGGGCCAGCCCACGCGTCGGTCCCGCTCGACGGGCGACCCCGGGATCGCCGTGAAGGGCGTCGACGACATCTGGGTCAAGCTCGCCAAGTGCTGTACGCCGGTGCCGGGCGACGAGATCGTCGGGTTCGTCACGCGCGGGGCCGGCGTGAGCGTGCACCGGTCGGACTGCGCGAACGTCGTCCAGCTGCGTTCCCAGCCGGAGCGGCTCGTGGACGTCGAGTGGACCACCGGCGCGAACACGATGTTCCTGGTGCAGATCCAGGTGGAGGCGCTCGACCGCTCGCGGCTCCTGTCGGACGTCACCAGGGTCCTCTCCGACCATCACGTCAACATCCTGTCGGCCACCGTGTCCACGTCGACCGACCGCATCGCCGTCTCGCGCTTCGTGTTCGAGATGGCCGAGCCGGCGCACCTGCAGCAGGTCCTCGCCGCAGCGCGCAAGATCGACGGGGTCTTCGACGTCTACCGCATCACCGGCACGAAGGCCGCCGAGGTCGGGTCGGACGCGCCCGAGGCGCCGGTCGACGCCTGAACCCCGCGCACGCCACGCGCCCACGGCGTAGGTTCGCCCTCATGGACCTTCCTCTGGACGGACCGATCCGACCGATGCTGGCTCGCTCGGTCGCGACGGTGCCCGATCAGCCCGACGACGGTGCCCGCTGGGTGTACGAACCCAAGTGGGACGGCTTCCGCGCGATCGTCTATCGCGACGGCGACGAGGTCCGCATCTACTCGCGCGGCGCGAAGCCCATGGACCGCTACTTCCCCGAGATCGTCGAGGCCGTGCGCGCCGAGCTGCCGGCACGCTGCGTCGTCGACGGAGAGATCGTCGTGGCTCGTCCGCCCGCCGGGCGCGACGACGTCGCTCGGCTGGACTTCGACACGCTCAGCCAGCGTATCCACCCGGCGGAGTCGCGGGTGCGTCTGCTCGCCGAGTCGGTGCCCGCGAGCATGGTGGTGTTCGACCTGCTCGCCGTGGGCGACGAGGACCTGTCGAGGTTGCCGCTGTCGGAGCGTCTCGCGCGGCTGGACGCCCTGGGGCTGGGCGGCCCGCAGGTGCATGCCACGCCTCGCACGACGGACGCCGCGACCGCTCGGGGATGGTTGGAGACGTTCGAAGGTGCCGGGCTGGACGGCGTCGTCGCCAAGCGGGACGACGGCCTGTACGAGCCGAACAAGCGTGGCTGGCTCAAGATCAAGCACGCCCGCACCGCGGACGTCGTGCTGGCCGGGCTGCGTGAGCACAAGACGTCGACGCCGGGGCGGCCGCTCGTGGGGTCGCTGCTCCTCGGGCTATACGGCAACGACCCTGAGGGTGCCGGGCACGGCCGCACCCTGCAGTTCGTGGGGGTGGCCGCGTCGTTCTCGGCCGCTCGCCGTGCCGCGCTGTACGACGAGCTCGTGCCGCTGCGCGTCGAGCCGGGGTCGCCGGAGTCTGCACAGCACCCGTGGGCGGACTGGCAGGACCCCGCCGGCTCGGAGGGCGGCCGGCGGCGGCCGGGCGCGCAGTCACGGTGGAGCGCGGGCAAGGACCTGTCCTTCACCCCGCTGCGGGTCGAGCGCGTGCTGGAGGTCGGCTACGACCACATGGAGGGGACCCGGTTCCGCCACACCGCACAGTTCAAGCGCTGGCGGCCGGACCGCGACCCCGCCAGCTGCACGTACGACCAGCTCGCCGAGCCGGTCGGCTACGACCTGGCCGGTCTGCTACCGGGTGCTCCGGGCACCACGGCGCGATGAGTCTCGGAGGCAGAGGCGGTCGGTAGGGCATGGGAACACTGAGATTCGGGATGATCACCTGCTCGCTCGACGGCTTCGTCAACGACGGGGACGGGGAGATCGGCTGGACGGCGCCCAGCGATGACAGGCACGAGTTCATCAACCGTCGCGTGGGTGACGTCAGCGTCTTCGTGATGGGCCGGCGCATGTACGAGATGCTGCGGGTGTGGGACGACTGGCCGCCCGGCCGGCAGGTCGAGGACGAGTTCGCCGCGCTGTGGGCGCGGGCGGACAAGATCGTCTGCTCGGACGCGCTCGACCCGGTGGACGCACCGCGCACCACGGTTGAGCGGCGGCTGACTCTGGACCGCTTGGACGAGATCGTGGCGCAGACCGACGGCGTCGTGGAGGTCTCCGGCCCGACGACCGCTGCCGAGGCGCTCCGGGCGGGCCGGGTCGACGAGATCGACCTCTTCGTCCTGCCGCGAACGGTCGGCGAGGGTCGGCGGGCGTTGCCGCAGGGGATGCAGGCCTCGCTGGAGCTGCGGGAGAGCCGGACCTTCAGCGACGGGGCGGTGTACCTGTCGTACGGGCGGGCCGGGCCTGAGCGCGGAGTCTGAGCGCACGGGTCCGTGCGTCCGCGGACGGCGCGGTCACTCGGCGGTGCGCTGGCGGTCCTTGGCGCGGCTCGGCTGCACCCGCTTCGGCTCGCCCGGCATCTTGGGGTATTCGGGCGGGTACGGCAGGTCGCCGAGCCCGTGCTCCTCCTCGTCGCGACGGGCGAGCGCCAGCGCCGCGTCGAGCGAGCAGTCGAGGGCCGGGTCGCGGTCGGCGCGCAGCGCGGCGAACAGGTCTCCGCGCTCGGTGAACCGGGCAGGCACGGTCGCCACGGTGAAGTCGTCGGGATGGACGTCGCCGACCTCGTCCCACTCGAGCGGCGTCGAGACCGTGGCACGCGGGTTCGCGCGGATCGAGTAGGCCGAGGCGATCGTGCGGTCGCGCGCCATCTGGTTGTAGTCGACGAAGATCTTCTCGCCGCGCTCCTCCTTCCACCACCGCGTGGTGACCTGCTCGGGCAGGCGTCGTTCCAGCTCGCGGCCGATCGCGATGGTGGCGCGGCGGGCCTGGGCGAACGACCACTCGGGGGCCAGCGGGACGAACACGTGGATGCCGCGGCCGCCCGACGTCTTCGGGTACCCGACGAGCCCGAGCTCGTCGAGCAGCGCGCGCAGGTGGGGTGCGACGGCGGCGGCGTCGTCGAAGGTCGTGCCCGTCTGGGGGTCGAGGTCGATGCGCAGCTGGTCGACGGACTCGACGTCGTCGCGGCGCACGGGCCACGGGTGGAACGTCAGGGTCCCCATCTGCGCCGCCCACGCGACGACCGCCAGCTCGTGCGGCGCGACCTCGTCGGCGGTGCGTCCGCTGGGGAACGCGATCCGTGCGGTCTCGAGCCACGACGGCGCGCCCTTCGGGACCCGCTTCTGGTAGAAGGCGTCGCCGTGGCTGTCGGACCGGGTCGCCATGACGGCGCCTTCGAAGTATCCCTTGGGCCAGCGTTCGAGGGTGGTGGGCCGGTGCAGCAGTGCACCGAGGATCCCGTCGCCCACGCTGAGGAAGTACTCGACGACGTCCAGCTTGGTCAGCCCTGCCTCGGCGAAGACGACACGGTCCGGGCTGGAGATGCGGACGGAGCGCCCGGCAGCGTCGATCTCGACGGCTTTCGAGGAGGCCATGGGGTCACGCTACGCCGGGCCGTCGAGGACTGCTGCCCCAGCCTCAGCCTCAGCATCTGCCCGTGCGAGCGCGGCCTCGGCGGCGTCCAGGTGCTCCCGGGCACGGGGTCGCCCTACGGCACGGGTCCGGCGCTCCAGCGAGCGTCGTGCCGCGGACAGGTCCGCGCCGGCGCCGCGCGCGAGCGCCAGAACGGCGGGGACCGGGGCTGGAACGTGCAGCACGAGCTCCACCACCGTGCGGTCCGGTGTGGTCACCGGCACCAGGTCGAGGTGCGCCGTGTCGCCGTGCAGCAGGGGTCCCTGCCACAGGCGCGCACCGGGGGGCCGGTCGGGCTGGTGGCGGCCGGCCGGGTACGTCAGGTCGAGGGCCGCACCGTCGTCGTGCCCGGTGTGTACCCATGCTGCCGTCCGGCCGGTCACGACGGCGCCCGTCGGGACCTCGGCCGCCAGCAGGCTTGCACGCACCGTCGGGCCGATGGCGGCGTCGGCCGGGCAGGCGGCATCCCTCCGCAGGACCCGCAGGAACCCGTCGCGCACGAGGGTCTGCCACGCGGCCGCCCCTCCGACGTCCTCCGGTCGCAGGACGAGCCGCGTCGCCCGGACGGGCGTGAGCAGCGCGCTCAGGGGGCGCTCTGCGTGCGGGGCGGTGAGCAGGACCACCAGGACCTCCCGGGGACGGCGACGGGCGAGGAGCGCGGTGCGAACGTATCGCACCGTGCTCCTCGCCCGTCGGGCCGTCGTGGTGGTCTGTGGACGACGGCGCCGCCCACCCGGTGTCAGCCTCGGGAGTCCTCGGCGGCCTGGACGACCTGCTCGAGCCACGAGCGGCGAGCCGCGATCGCCGTCTCGAGCTCCTCCACCGCGCGTCCGTCGCCCGACTCCCGGGCAGCTGCGAGCTCCGCCTCGAGTCCGGCGATGGCCTCCTCGAGCTGAGCCGCCGCACCCTCGGCGCGCGCCTGCGTCTCGGGGTTGGTGCGCTTCCAGCGGGCGTCGTCGGCCTCGCGCACCGCGCTCTCGACGGCGCGCAGACGGCCCTCCACCCGCTGGATGTCGCCACGCGGCACCTTGCCGGCGTCCTCCCACCGGTCCTGGAGGTCCCGCAGAGCCGCCTTCGCGGCCGCCAGGTCGGTGACCGGCAGGAGCGCCTCCGCCTCGACGAGCAGCTGCTCCTTGACCTTCAGGTTCTCGCCGTACTCGGCGTCGATCGCGGCGTTCGCCTCGTCCCGCGCCCCGAAAAAGGTGTCCTGTGCCGCCCGGAACCGCGCCCAGAGGGCGTCGTCGTCCTTGCGGTTGGCGCGCCCGGCCGCCTTCCACTGCGCCATGAGGTCGCGGTAGGCGCCCGCCGTCGCGCCCCAGTCGGTCGAGTGCTGCAGCGCCTCTGCGTCGGCCACCAGCGCCTCCTTGGTGGCCTTCGCGGCGGTGTTGCGCTGCTCGAGCTCGGCGAAGAAGTGGCGACGTTCCCGGTCGAACGCGGTGCGCGCGTGGCTGAACCGCTTCCACAGCGCCTCCTCGCTGGGCCGGTCGATGCGCGGGCCGTGCCGCTGGGCGTCCTTCCACTGGTCCAGCAGGCCGCGCAGCTCCTCGCCGGCCGGTCGCCACTGCATCTTCGCCGGGTCGGTGCTTGCGATCTTCTCGGCGGCCTCGACGATGGCGGTCCGCGCCTCCACGGCACGGTCCTTGGCCGCGGCACGCTCGGCGTCGAGCTGCTTGCGCCGTTCTGCGGCGCGGTCCCGCAGCCCGGCAACGCGCGCCCGCAACGCGTCGAGGTCTCCGACGGCGGCCGGCTCGGCGGTCTCCTCGGTGAGCTTGGACAGCGTCTGGTCGATCTCGCGGACAGAGAGGTCCGCGCTGTCGAGCCGGGTGTCGAACAGCGCCACCTTGGCCACGAGGTCGAGATACCTGCGCACGTACAGGCTCAGCGCCTCGTCAGTCGAGACCCCGGGGTACTGGCCGACGCTGCGCTCGCCGGCGGTCTCGCGCACGTACACGGTGCCGTCGTCGTCCACGCGGCCGAAGCCTGCGGCGGACGCCTCCTCGGCGGCGTCGTGGACGACAGGCGCCACCGGCGTGGTCGGTGCGGCGGCCGCCGGGACGGCGGAAGGCTTGGGGCGGCGCAGAGCCGACGGCTTGGGCGCGGCGGGTCGGGGTGCGCCAGGCTTGGGCGCCGCCGGTCCGGGCGCGGGCGCGGCGGGGCGCGGGGCGGCCGGCTCGTCGACGCGGTCCTCGCCCGCGGGTGCTTCGCTGGGAGGAGTCTCGGCCTGCGCCTGCTCGGCGGAGTCCTCGACGTGGTCGGGGCCGTTCGAGCCGGGGATGCTCTCGCTCACTGGGTCTCAACTCCTTCGATGATGACGGGGCTCGCCGGGGAGCCGTCAGCGGCTCCGTCGGTCGTGCCCGCGTCAGCGACTGCCTGGACCGTGTCCAGGCCGGACGTCACGGTGCCGAACACCGTGTACCCGCCGGCGGCGTCGGACGGGATGGTGGATTCCTCGTAGACGAGGAAGAACTGTGAACCCATGGACTCCGCGTCGCCACCGCGGCGAGCCATCGCCACCGTGCCCGCCGGGTAGACGTCGTCGTCGGGCGCGTTCTCGACCGGGCCGTACGAGTACCCGGGGCCTCCGGAACCGCTGGCCGTCGGGTCCCCGCACTGCAGCACGTGGATCCCCTGGGTGACCAGGCGGTGGCACGCGGTGGCGTCGAAGTAGCCCTGCTCGGCCAGGGAGACGAAGCTCGCGACCGTCTGAGGAGCGCGTTCGCCGTCCAGTTCGAGGGCGACGGTCTCGGTGGCTCCGTCGACGCACAGGTCGAGCGAGACCTCCCAGGTGCGTCCCTCGGCGGCATCGGGTCCGGGAAGCTCGCCGCCGTCGCGCGCGTCGGTCGAGACGGCGGAGCACGCCGCAGAGCCCTCGGTGGCGTCGGACGTGGCGCCGTCGGCCTGCGAGCCGGACATGCCTGCGACGACCGCACCGCCGGCGACCAGCGCGAAGACGGCGAGGATCGCGACGAGCACGCCGACCCGACGACGGCGCTCCCGCTTCTCGCGCTGCCGATCCTCCCACTTCGCCTGACGCTTCCGGGCGTACTCGCGCTCGCGCTTGCTGGGCGCCACCGTCGCTCGTCCCCTCTCGATCCGTGCTCGCACGCGGAACCGTGCGCGTGCGACAGTCTAGGGCTCGCCGCGCTGGTCAACCGCCCGAGCACCGCGACCAGGAGTGCGCGGCGCCCTCGTGCCCCCTGTCGAGGGGCCGTTACGGTAGCGCCATGGACGTGCACGTGGTCGTCGCCCCTGTCTTCGGCACCAACTGCTGTGTGGTGGTCGCCGACGTCGAACGCGCGGACGGTCGACGCGACTGCGTCGTGGTCGACGCGGGCGCCGGGACCGCCGACGGTGTGGCTCGCGTCGTCGACGAGCACGGGCTGGTGCCCCGGGCGGTGCTCGCCACGCACGGCCACGTGGACCACACGTGGGACGCGGCGGCCGTCTGCGACAGGTACGGCGTCCCGCTGCGGCTGCACGCGGCCGACGTCTACCGGATCTCCGACCCGTTCGGCACGATCGGGCTCGGGGGGCAGCTGGACGCCCCCGCCGGCGCCGTCAGCGACGCGCTGACCCAGGCGCTCGCAGACTTCGGCTGCACGCCGCGCGACTACCGCACGCCGTCCGAGGTCCAGGGCTTCGACGGCGCATCCGTCGAGCTGCAGGCCGGCGACGTGCGGCTTCGCGCGGTGCACGCCCCCGGGCACACCGAGGGGTCCACGCTGTACCTCGTGCCGGGGGCGGACCGGACGGGCCTGGTGCTCAGCGGTGACGTGCTGTTCGCCGGGGGAGTCGGGCGCACCGACCTGCCCGGGGCGGACGTCGACGCGATGCTCGCCACCCTGCGGGGCGTTGTCGCCGGCCTGGACCCGGAGCTGGGTGTCGTGCCCGGCCACGGGCCGACGACGACCGTGCGACACGAGCTGGCGACGAACCCGTTCCTCGGGGGCTGAGCCACCGGGCGGGCGGTGTCCGCACCCTGCGGCCGGATCTGGGAAGATCGCCCCATGGCTCGCATCACGCCCCTCTCCGGCTTCCCCGAATGGCTCCCTGACGGTCGCGTCGTGGAGCAGCACGTCCTGGACGTGCTGCGCCGCACGTTCGAGCTCCACGGGTTCGCCGGCATCGAGACGCGTGCGGTCGAGCCGCTGGACCAGCTCCTGCGCAAGGGCGAGACCTCCAAGGAGGTCTACGTCCTCGACCGGCTGCAGGCCGAGGACACCGCTTCGCGGTCGTCCGAGAAGCAGCTCGGGCTGCACTTCGACCTGACGGTGCCGTTCGCGCGCTACGTGCTGGAGAACGCCGGCCGGTTGGCCTTCCCGTTCAAGCGCTTCCAGATCCAGAAGGTCTGGCGTGGTGAGCGTCCCCAGGACGGCCGGTTCCGCGAGTTCGCGCAGGCCGACATCGACGTCGTGGGAGCAGGCGAGCTGCCGTACCACTACGAGGTCGAGCTGCCGCTGGTCATGGCCGAGGCGCTCGGCGCCCTGCGTGACGTCGGGGTCCCCGAGGTGCGCGTGCTGGTCAACAACCGCAAGGTGGCCGAGGGCTTCTACCGCGGGCTGGGGATCGAGGACGTCGAGGGCGTGCTGCGCCAGATCGACAAGCTGGACAAGATCGGTCCGGAGCGTGTCGCGGAGCTGCTCGTGGCCGAGCAGGGTGCCAGCCCGCAGCAGGCCGGAGCGTGCCTGGACCTCGCTGCCATCAGCGGCACCGACGTCGGGGTGGTCGACCGTGTCCGTGCCCTCGCCGACGAGCACGGAGCACGGACCGAGCTCCTGGAGACCGGCCTGGAGGAGCTCTCGGCGCTGATCGTGGCGGCGTCGACGCGCGCGCCCGGTGTCGTCGTGGCCGACCTGAAGATCGCCCGTGGTCTGGACTACTACACAGGCGCGGTCTACGAGACGCTCCTGGTCGGCCACGAGGAGCTCGGCTCGATCTGCTCCGGTGGCCGGTACGACACGCTCGCCTCGGACGGCAAGAACACCTATCCCGGCGTGGGGCTGTCGATCGGCGTCTCGCGCCTCGTCTCGAGGCTACTGTCGGCGGGGCTGCTGTCGGCCACGCGAGGAGTCCCGACGGCCGTCCTTGTCGCGGTCTCGGACGAGGAGTCACGCGCGGCCTCCGACGCGGTGGCCGCGGCGCTGCGAGCGCGCGGCATCCCGACGGACGTGGCGCCGTCGGCGGCGAAGTTCGGCAAGCAGATCAAGTACGCCGACCGCCGCGGCATCCCGTTTGTCTGGTTCCCCGGCGACGAGCACCAGGTCAAGGACATCCGCTCGGGTGAGCAGGTCGAGGCCGACCCGGCGGCGTGGGAGCCTCCCGCGGCCGACCTGTGGCCGCGCGTGGTGCCCGCCGCCGGGTGAGCGAGCGCCGTCCCGGGGACCGACCACCTGTGCTGGAGGTCCCGTCGCAGGTGAAGCCCCTGCTAGGGTGCGCGTGCCGCCCGTCCTGGGACCGCCCCGGGCCGCCGGGGCGGCATGCGAGCGAGGGAGCTTCAGCGTGGTAGGCAGTGCAACGCCGGTCGCGGGGACCGAGACGGACGCGACGGGTGACCTGGGACCGCCCACGTTCGACCGGTGGGTCCGCTACCGCGAGCTGGACGAGCTGCGGACCGCGCTCGAGGCGGGCGACGCGAGCCGCCTCGTGCGGACGTTCGAGGCTCTGGACACCGAGACCGCGTCGCTTGCCGCCTGGTTGCTCTTCGAGAGCGCGGACCTGGAGGGTCTGGTCGAGGAGGTGCTGGTCGACCGGCCGCAGGACGTCCTCGCACGGACCCTGCTGGCCGGTCGCCACGTGGTGCTCGCCTGGGAGGCGCGCAGCGGGGCCCGGGTGCAGGACGTCTCGGCCGACCAGCTCGAGCGCTTCCGGGCGCACCTGGTGCGCGCGGAGTCCATCCTGTCCGAGGTCTGCGCGGGGGCCCCCGACCAGGTCCTCGCCTGGGAGCTCCGGCTGACCACGGCGCGTGGCCTCGGGCTCGGCCTCACCGAGGCGCGGCGCCGGTACGACCGGATCGCCGACCTTGTCCCCGGGCACTGGCGGGCGCAGGACGCCTACCTGCAGCAGGTCCTGCCGAAGTGGGGCGGGTCCTGGGAACGTGCCGAGGCGTTCGTCGCCGAGTGCGCAGCGGCCGCGCCGGCGGGCTCGCCGAGCAGGGCGCTCGTGGCGAACTTGCAGGTCGAGCGTTGGCTCGCCACGGGCGACGGAACGTTCCTGGACGACGCCACGGTCGCGGAGCTGCGCCTGGCCGCGCGGGAGGTCCTCGGTCCGGACGCCGCGACCGGACCTGCAACCGACGCCGTGCACGCCAGGCTCGCGCTGCTGTTCACGTTCGCCGAGCGTTCCGACGACGCAGCGCCGCACTTCGCGGTCCTCGGCACCGACCCCGTCCCCGACGGCTGGGAGCACCTGGACGACGCTGCGGGCTGGTACGCCCGCAGCCGTGCGCAGGCCCTGGGGGCAGCGGTGGTACCTGACGCCCCGGGAGCGCCGTCGCGCACCAGACGCCGGTGGCTCAGGGTGCTGTGGGGGGTCTCGATGGCATTCCTCGTCGTGATGCTGGCCCTGTGCGCCACCGGCGTCGTCGTCAGCGTCGGGGCGGTGTCCCGGGGCGAGCCGGGCGCGGTCGTCCGTCTGGTCGTGCTCCTGGCGGCGACGGGTCTGGCGGCGCGGTACCTGTGGCAGGGCGCGCGGCCCGGCCGACGACGGGCGAAGGTGTGAGCACCGACCGCACCGGAGCGCCCGACGTCGCCGAGACTGCCGCAGCACCGTCCGGGGCCCCGATGTCCGAGGACCTCGGACGACGTCTGGCGCCCTTGGCGGGAGTGATCTCGTGGTCGGTGGTCGACGACGTCCCGGTCCTGCACGCGCACCGCGACGGGCCGGTGACCGGCGCTCTGACGTTCCGGGTGGGTCGCGCGGACGAGACGCTGGCGACCGCAGGGATCACCCACCTGGTCGAGCACCTGGCGTTGCACTCCGACCAGCCCGTCGACGTGCACCACAACGGTGTGACGGGCGCCATGTACACGACCTTTCACGCGACCGGGGCGGTCGACGAGGTGGTCGCGCACCTCAACGCCGTCTGTGCCGCGCTGCGAGACCTGCCCGTCGCCCGGCTGCCCCTGGAGAAGCAGGTGCTGCGCACGGAGGCGTCCGGCTCGGTTCGCGGCGTCGGCGGGGAGCTGCGCGCCTGGCGTCACGGGCCCCGGGGGTACGGGCTGAGCGGCTTCGACGAGCTGGGCGTCCGGCGGCTCACCGAGGAGCAGGTGCGCGACTGGGCCGAGGAGCGGTTCACGGCCGAGAACGCGGTGGTTCACCTCACCACCGCCGCGGTGCCCGCCGGGCTCGACCTGCGCCTGCCGCGCGGGGCGCGGATCGCTCCGCCGGTCCCGACGAACGCCCTGGAGGTCACCCCGGCGTCGTTCGCCGGTGCGGACGGGGCCGTCGTGCTGGATGCGGTCGTGGACAGGTCGCCCGCGGCGGTCGTGCTCACCCGGGTGGCCTCCCGTGCGCTGTTCGACCGGCTGCGGCGGCGGACAGGACTCTCCTACGCGACCGAGGCGGACTACTCCGTCCGCGACGCCTCGGCCGCGGTGATCACTCTCTACGCCGACGCGCTGCCCGAGAGGCAGGACGCGGTGGTCGGGGAGTTCGTGGACGTGCTCGCGACGCTCCGCGGCGGCGGCCTCTCCGAGGCGGACCTGGACGCGGCGCGCTCGACGCTGCACCGCGAGCGCGACGTGCCTCACCTGGGCGCCGCGATGCTGCCGACGGTCGCGGCCGACCTCCTGCTGGGGGCGCCTGTGGTCTCGGTCGAGGAACGACGTGCGACGCTCGACGCCGTGTCGCTCGAGGACGTGCGGGCCGTGGCTCAGCGGGTCTGGGACGACGCCCTGATCCAGACGCCCGGAGGTCGTCTCGACTGGGCCGGGGTCGAGCCGGCCCTGGTGTGGTCGCGGGACACCGTCGACGGCGAACGGTACCCGTCGCTGGTGGCACCTGGCGTCGCGCTCGTCGTCGGCCGCGAGGGGGCCAGCGTCGTGACGCCGGACGGCGCGGCCACCGTGCGTTTCGCCGACTGCGTCGCACTGCTCACCCGCCCGGACGGCGGCCGGGTGCTCGTCGGCGCCGACGGGTTCCGCGTCGCCGTCGAACCGACCGTCCACGAAGGGCTGTCGGCCGACGTGGTCGCCGCAAGCATCGACCGGCGCGTCGCCGACGATCTCACGATTCCGCTGCCGCCACGAGGCCCCGACGCGATCCCGCGACCGCCCGCGCGCGTCGCCCCGGTGGTGCGTGCTTGGTCGGCGCTGACGGGCCGGATGGCCCGTCTCGGCGACCTGGCGCACGCGAGGCTCGGCCGATGGAACTGGCTGGTGTTCGCGGCGGGCTGGTTCCTCGGGGTCCGTTCCGCGCGGATGCTCTCCGAGGTTCAGGCCGGTGACGCGGCGCTCGCGGTCCCGGCCGCGGTGACCGGCGTGGTGGCGGGCCTCTTCCTGGCCGTCTCGGCAGCTGTGGCCCTGCGCGCACGGCGCGCACGCACGTCCCGCTGAGCGGGGACCGTACGGACGGCTCGGCGTCAGGCCTGGATGAGCGCGAGCACGTTGCCTGCCGGGTCGGTGAACCACGCGAACGAGGCGGGTCCGTGGGCGTCGCCCTTGGGGCAGACGAAGACGGCAGAACCTTCCGTGACGTCGAGCTCCAGTCCCATGGGCGTGCGCCGGACGGTGAGGCCAAGGGTGTCGTGCGAACCCTGAGCCGTCCCTGAGTTCACCCCTGATTCTTGCGCTGACCTGGCCCGATGTGACCGATGCTGACATATCGTCCGTCGCGTGAACGTCTACGTCGTCCTGTCGCGCAGCACCACCGTCCTGTCCCGAGCGATCCGGTGGGCCACCGGCGCCGAGTTCACGCATGCTGCGCTCGCGCTGGACCCGGGCCTCGAGCACATGTTCAGCTTCGGCCGCCGCCGCGCGGGCAACCCGTTCGTCGGGTGCTTCAAGCGGGAGCGGCTCGACGACGAGCTGTATCGGCGCATGCCGGTGCTGCCGGGCGCGGTGATCGAGGTCCCGGCCACGCCGCGGCAGCGCGTCGCGGTCGAAGCGAGCATCGCGCGGTTCACCGTGGACAGCGACGCGTACTCCTACAACCACGCCGGGCTGCTCGGGCAGGGCTCCGAGGACAGCACGCGGTTCGTGTGCTCGGAGTTCGTCTACCACGTCCTGCGTGACGCAGGCGTCTGCGACCTGGGGATGCCGCGCTGGAAGGTCAGCCCCCAGACGCTGCTCCGTGTGCCGGGCGACGTGGTGTTCCGCGGGGACCTCAAGGGGTACCGTCCGGGCCCGACGCCGCACGCACCCGCGATGGCCACCGTGCCGTTGACCTCCGATAGAACTCGTGTTCGAATAGCGGCGTGAGATGGGACGCGCAATCGGTCACCGCCGACGACGGCGCCCTGCCCGGGCTGGACCGGACCGACCTGGCCCGTGCGGGCCTGGTGCGCAGCGTGCGTACGCCGGAGTTCGCCGGGATCACATTCCACGAGGTGCTGGCCAAGAGCGCGCTGTCCAAGGTTCCGGCGGCGTCCCGCATGCCGTTCGGCTGGACGGTCAACCCGTACCGGGGATGCAGTCATGCGTGCCGCTACTGTCTGGATCCGGAGACGCTGGTCCTCCTGGCCGACGGCCGGCAGAAGCCGATCCGTGACGTCATGGTCGGCGACCAGATCGTGGGCACCGAGCCGGACGGCGAGGGCAGGCGCTACGTCACGACGCAGGTGCTCGCGAGATGGCCGACCGTGAGGACGGCGTACCGGGTCGTCCTTGCCGACGGGACCGAGCTGGTCGCCAGTGGAGAACACCGGTTCCTTGCGCGCGGTGACGGGTGGAAGCACGTCGCGAGGCAGCGGCCCGGTGGGGCGCAGCGACCGTCCCTGACGCAGGGCGACCACCTGATGGGATGCGGCGGCCGCCGTCCTCGGGGTGCCGCGACGCCTGCGTCCGCGCGGCCGCTGGAGGTCGTCGGCGACACCGTCACGTCGTGGGCCGGCCTGCGGGTGGTCAGCGTCGAGAATCTCGGGTTCGAGCAGGAGATGGTCGACATCACGACCGGCACCGGTGACTTCGTCGCCAACGGTGTGATCAGCCACAACTGCTTCGCCCGCCCGACGCACGAGTACCTCGACCTGGACGCCGGCAAGGAATTCGACTCCGAGGTCGTGGTCAAGACGAACGTCGACGACGTGCTGCGCGCCGAGCTGGCCAGACCCTCGTGGCGGCGTGAGGCGGTCGCGCTCGGGACCAACACCGACCCGTACCAACGTGCCGAGGGGCGCTACCGGTTGATGCCGGGCATCATCACGGCGCTCGCGGACTCGGGCACGCCGTTCTCGATCCTCACCAAGGGCACGCTCCTGCGCCGTGACCTGTCTCTGATCGCCGACGCGGCCGAGCGGGTCGAGGTGGGCCTCGGCGTCTCGCTGGCGTTCGTCGACGAAGAGCTCCAGCAGGCGGTCGAACCGGGGACGCCGACGCCCCGGGCCCGGCTCGACCTCGTCCGCGCGGTGCGCGACGCCGGACTGCCGTGCGGCGTCATGGTGGCGCCCGTCCTGCCCTGGCTCACCGACTCCACCGACCATCTGCGACGCCTGCTGGACGCCGTGGCCGACGCCGGCGCGACCGGCGTCACGGTCGTCCCGCTGCACCTCAAGCCGGGGACGCGCGAGTGGTACCTCGAGTGGCTCGCCCAGGACCACCCGCACCTGGTGGCCGGGTACGAACGGGTCTTCACGCGGGGGACGTACGCACTGAAGGGCTACCGCGAGTGGCTGTGGGACCGGGTCCGTCCCCTGCTCGACGAGCGCGGGTTCGGCCGGTCCGGGCACCGATCAGGGTCCGGTGCCACCGGCCGGCACGGCGAGCTCCGTCCGCACGACGAGGGCGACTATCCCGCCGGGTCGATGGTCGAGGCACCCGCACGAGGGGCCGTCGCGGGGATGCCTCGCGACGGCAGCGGGCTCGAGGTGGCCGGCGCGGGTGTCGAGCAGGTGCTCTTCTGAACGGTCCAGCGCGCGTCCGCGCTGGCGCGTCCAGCCTGCCCGCCCGCCGACGGCAGTCGGCGCCGTCACCGGATGAACGAGAACCACAGGACGAAGAGGCACAGGAGCAGCATCCCGGTGGCGTTGACGAAGAAGTTGCGGCCGAGATCGCGTGCCCGGACGTGGAAGGTCATCGCGACGACGAAGTAGGCCACCAGTGCGACCGACGTGACGGAGCCGAGCACCGGGATCCGGAGACCGGCGACCAGCCCGAGGGCTGCGGCACCCTTGACCCACGGCGTGACCCACCACCACCGCTCCGGGAAGTTCACGTCGCGGAAGCACTGCGCGATGAACGCTGCCGGCCTGACGCACATGACGGCGTCGACGGCCGTGACGAGTGCCAGCACCAGCACCGGCCACGTCGGATCAGGAATCCACCGCATGAGCCGAGGTTACGACGGGCACAGCACCCCGTGCACCGATGGTGACGAGCGCCTCAGTCGTCGTCGGCCAGCCGCGCGGGGAACCCGCCGGTCGCGATCGGACCCCACCGTTCGATGGTGAT
The DNA here is from genome assembly GCA_947497265.1 of uncultured Isoptericola sp. Lineage (GTDB taxonomy): Bacteria > Actinomycetota > Actinomycetes > Actinomycetales > Cellulomonadaceae > Isoptericola > Isoptericola rhizosphaerae. The sequence continues at coordinate 244,993 of CANMFP010000002.1, read as the reverse complement.
CCGCACCACCGACTTGCCCTGCGTGACCATCGCGGCGCGGTACTCGTCCCAGTCCGGGTGCTCGGTGCCCGCCGCTGCCCGGTAGTACTCGACCAGCGGTTCGACGGACTCCGGGAGGTCGAGCACCTCCGCGATGCCGTCCACCTGCACCCAGGCGTCGTTGAAGTCCTCGCCCTGGGACATGAAGGACGCCTGCGGGCGCTTGCGCAGGTTCGCCACCTTCGCGCGTTCCGGGTACGTCGAGACCACGACCCGCCCGGCGGGGTCGACGCCGTAGGTGACCGGGCTCAGTTGAGGACGGCCGTCGCCACGGGTCGTCACGAGCACACCGTTGCGGCGCGCCCGCAGGAAGTCGACGAGGTCCTCGCGGGACACGGTGGTGCTGGTCGCGATCTGGCGGGCCATGGGAATCTCCTCGCGGTGGCGGTGCGGTGCCCCAGTAGGATGGCACGGGCGTCGCGCGCGCCCACGCCGGGACGCCGTGAGGCTCCGGCGGCCGACAACGATCCCGTTCGAAAGGACCACTTCGTGCTCCGCACCCACACGGCCGGCTCACTGCGGGCCGAGCACATCGGCCAGACCGTCACCCTCACGGGCTGGGTCGATCGCCGCCGGGACCACGGAGGAGTGGCCTTCATCGACCTGCGCGACGCCTCCGGCATCGCCCAGGTCGTCATCCGTGACGAGTCGGTGGCGCACCCGCTGCGCGCCGAGTTCGTGCTGCAGGTCACCGGCGAGGTGTCCCGCCGTCCCGAGGGCAACGCGAACGAGAACCTCGCCACGGGTGAGGTCGAGGTCATCGCCACCGAGGTCGTGGTGCTGAACGAGTCCGCGCCGCTGCCGTTCCAGGTCTCGACGGCGCTGGCCGAGACCGAGCAGATCGGCGAGGAGGCCCGGCTCGCGCACCGCTACCTGGACATGCGCCGACCCGGACCTGCCGCGGCGCTGCGGCTGCGCTCGCAGGTCAACCAGGCTGCCCGCCGGGTCCTGGACGGTCACGAGTTCATCGAGGTCGAGACGCCGACGCTGACGCGATCCACGCCGGAGGGCGCCCGCGACTTCCTGGTCCCGGCCCGCCTCTCGCCCGGCTCCTGGTACGCGCTGCCGCAGTCGCCGCAGCTGTTCAAGCAGCTCCTCATGGTCGGCGGTGTCGAGCGCTACTACCAGATCGCCCGCTGCTACCGCGACGAGGACTTCCGTGCCGACCGCCAGCCGGAGTTCACCCAGCTCGACGTCGAGATGAGCTTCGTCGACCAGGACGACGTCATCGCGCTGACCGAGGAGCTCCTCGTCGCGCTGTGGAAGCTCGTCGACGTCGAGGTGCCCACCCCGATCGAGCGGATCACCTACGCCGAGGCGATGCGGCTGTACGGCACCGACAAGCCGGACCTGCGGTTCGCCAACCCGCTCGTCGAGCTCACCGACTACTTCGCCGAGACGCCGTTCCGCGTGTTCCAGAACGAGTACGTCGGCGCCGTCGTGATGCCCGGCGGCGCGTCGCAGCCGCGGCGCCAGTTCGACGCCTGGCAGGACTGGGCGAAGCAGCGCGGCGCTCGCGGTCTGGCCTACGTGACGTTCGCCGAGGACGGCACGCTCGGCGGCCCGGTCGCGAAGAACCTCTCCGACGCCGAGCGGGCCGGCCTCGCCGACGCCACCGGTGCGCGGCCCGGCGACGCCGTGTTCTTCGCCGCCGGCAGGACGGCGGACTCCCGCGCACTGCTCGGCGCGGCCCGGGTGGAGATCGCCGAGCGGACGGGGCAGATCGACGACGACGCCTGGGCGTTCGTGTGGGTCGTCGACGCCCCGCTGTTCAAGCCCACCGGGGAGGCTGCCGCCGAGGGGGACGTGGCGCTGGGCGACTCCGCCTGGACGGCGGTGCACCACGCGTTCACCTCGCCGAAGCCGGAGTGGCTCGACCGCTTCGAGTCGGACCCGGGGGAGGCGCTGGCCTACGCCTACGACATCGTCTGCAACGGCAACGAGATCGGCGGTGGATCGATCCGTATCCATCAGCGTGACGTGCAGGAGCGGGTCTTCGACGTCATGGGCATCGGCCCGGCGGAGGCGCAGGAGAAGTTCGGGTTCCTCCTGGACGCGTTCAAGTTCGGCGCGCCGCCGCACGGCGGGATCGCCTTCGGCTGGGACCGGATCGTGGCGCTGCTGACGAGGTCGCCGTCGATCCGCGACGTCATCGCCTTCCCGAAGTCGGGCGGCGGCTACGACCCGCTGACCAAGGCGCCGGCGCCGATCTCGGCGGAGCAGCGCAAGGAGGCCGGCGTGGACGCGGAGCCGGAGACGACGGGCCGGCCGGAGGCCTGACCTGCCGGCTCACCCGGGCACGACCGCGGCCAGGTAGCCGTCGGGACGGACCAGCAGCGTGCTGCGGTGCTGGTCCGCCCGACGGACGACCACGCGGTCCGCGGTCGAGACCTCGCCGGCCACGGCCGGCGGGTCCGAGGATGTCACGGCCGGGCCGGCAGCGGCCGACGGCGGTCGGACGAGGACGAAGCGGCCCTCGCGCAGCGCCTCGGCGAGCCGGTCGCCGTGCTCACCGGGGACCAGCGGGAGGTCCGGCACGCGGCGCCCGACGGATCGGTGCGCCCCGGCGGGCGGTGGATAGGCGACGCCGATCGCCGAGATCATCAGCACCGCTCGCCGTCGGACCGGTGTCACGTGGGACACCACGGCCGTCAGCAGGCGGCGCGCCCAGGCCACCGCGCGACCGGGGCGGGTGGCCAGCCGCAGGATCGTCCCGCTGGCCCGCAGCACCTGCCGGCCCACCGGATAGCGCTCCGTCTCGTAGGAGTCGAGCAGGGACTCGTCCGCCCCGTGGTGCACCGCGGCCAGCTTCCACGCCAGGTTCGCGGCGTCCTGCAGGCCGGTGTTCATACCGAGCCCACCGGCCGGGCTGTGGGCGTGCGCGGCGTCACCCGCGAGGAAGACCCGACCCGCGCGATAGGTCGTGGCCTGCCGCTCGTCGGCGGCGAACCGGGACGCGTAGCGCACCTCGTGCATGCCGTGGTCGTCGCCCAGGGTGGCGCGTGCGAGATCCCGGATCTCGTCCAGGTCGACCGGCTCGTCGGGGTCGCGTTCGCCGGACCAGCCGATGAACCGGTGCCAGCCGTCGCCGAACGGGACGAGGAACCCGAGGGCGTCGTCGCGGGCGGAGACCGTCAGCGTGTCGGACGGCGGCCGCGCGAGCCGGACGTCGCTGATCACCATCGAGCGGATCACGGTCTCGCCGGGGAACTCGACACCGACGGCCTGCCGCACGGTGGACCGCACGCCGTCCGTCCCCACCAGGTGGTCGGCGCGGAAGGTCGTGGCCCCCTCGGGGGTCGTCGCCCGGACCGTGACCGCGTCAGCGTCCTGGGTGATGCCTGTGACCTCGGTGTCGTGGCGGACGTGCACGCCGAGCTCGTCCAGGCGACGGCGCAGCAGGCGCTCCACCTCGTACTGCGGGGTGACCAGGACGAACGGGAACCTGCCGGGCAGGTCGTCCAGGTTCAGCCGGAGCCGGTCGAACAGCCGGAGGTCGCGCACGGTGCGACCGGTGCGGACCAGGTCGTCGGCGAGTCCGCGGGCGTCGAGCAGCTCGAGGGAGCGGGCGTGCACCGCGAAGGCTCGAGACAGGTTGCTGAGCGCCGCAGAGCGCTTCTCGAGGAGCACGACCTCGGTGCCGGCGGCGGCCAGGTCGCCCGCGAGCAGGAGCCCGGTGGGTCCGGCACCGACGACGATGACGCGGGTCTGCATGGGAGCCCCCTCGAACGACGACGTCATGTCGAGTGTCGGCCATCGACCGCGGCCGACGCCAGACGTCGGTGCGATCCCGAGGCCGGCGCAGGCTGTCCCCGTGCGGCGTGCCCGCGGGTGTGGGTGGTCCTCCGTAGGCTGGGGGCATGGACCTGTTCGACTCCGCGATCACCGGTCAGCACGGCACCCCGGTGACCACGCGGCCGGGTCCGGGTGCACCGCTCGCGGTCCGCATGCGCCCGTCCACCCTCGACGAGGTGACGGGCCAGTCCCACCTGCTCGTGCCTGGTTCGCCGCTGCGCCGGCTGGTCGAGCCTGCCGACGACTCGGCGCGCCGCGCCGCTCCGGGCTCCGTGATCCTGTGGGGACCGCCGGGAGTGGGCAAGACGACCCTCGGCTACCTGGTGGCCACCAGCTCCGGGCGCCGTTTCGTGGAGCTCTCCGCCGTGACCGCGGGCGTCAAGGACGTCCGGCAGGTCATCGAGGACGCCCGCCGCCGGCTGGCCACGGGTGGCGAGGAGACGGTCCTCTTCATCGACGAGGTGCACCGGTTCTCCAAGACCCAGCAGGACGCCCTGCTGCCCAGCGTCGAGAACCGTTGGGTGACGCTCGTGGCGGCCACCACCGAGAACCCGTCGTTCTCCGTCAACTCGCCGCTGCTGAGCAGGTCGCTCCTGCTGACCCTCAAGCCGCTCACCGCTGAGGACGTGCGCACGCTGGTCCGCCGCGCCGTGGCGGACGACCGAGGGCTGGGCGCCGCCGTGGTGCTCACCGACGACGCCGAGGACCAGCTCGTGCGGATGGCCGGCGGGGACGCCCGCAAGGCGCTGACCGTCCTCGAGGCCGCGGCCGGCGCGGTGCTGAGCGACGCCCCGGCCGACGGCGACACGGGGCGGGGCGACGCGGTCGTGGTCGATCTCGCCGCGGTCGAGCGCGCCGTCGACGTCGCGGCCGTGCGCTACGACCGTGACGGCGACCAGCACTACGACGTGATCTCCGCGTTCATCAAGTCGATCCGCGGGTCCGACGTCGACGCCGCCCTGCACTACCTGGCCCGGATGGTCGCGGCGGGGGAGGACCCGCGGTTCATCGCCAGGCGTCTCGTGATCTCGGCCGCGGAGGACGTCGGCATGGCGGACCCGTCCGCGCTGCAGACGGCGGTGGCGGCAGCGCAGGCCGTGCAGCTCATCGGGATGCCCGAGGGTCGGATCGTGCTCGCCGAGGCCGTGGTGCACCTGGCGTCGGCGCCCAAGTCGAACCGGGCGTACGCCGGGATCGGAGCGGCCCTGGAGGACGTGCGCGCGGGCCGGGTCGGTGTCGTGCCGGCGCACCTGCGGGACTCGCACTACGCCGGTGCCGAGTCGGTCGGGCACGGGAAGGGTTACGTCTACTCCCACGACCAGCCGCACGGCGTCGCCGCCCAGCAGTACCTGCCCGACGAGCTCGTGGGACGGCGCTACTACGAACCGACCGATCGGGGGTACGAACGGCAGATCTCGGAGCGTCTGGAGCGGATCCGTGGGCTGCTCTCCGGCGGGGAGAGCGTGAGGTAGCATGGTGGGGTTGCCCTCACGGCGACCACCTGGGACCTCGGCCCTGCGAGCACCTCGCTCCGACGGCTGGTCCCGCACCCGACACCCTCGGCTCACGCCGCAGGACGCCTCGGGTGTGACCTCACCATCCAACGACAGGACAGGAAGCAACTGTGACTGCTGTCACCAAGTCGCGCCGCCAGGTGCGCCTCAGCCGCAAGCTCGGCATCCCGCTGACCCCGAAGGCCGTCAAGCACTTCGAGAAGCGCCCCTACCCCCCGGGCGAGCACGGCCGTGCTCGCCGCCGCACCGAGTCGGACTACGCGGTGCGGCTCCGGGAGAAGCAGCGTCTGCGCGCGCAGTACGCGCTCCGCGAGAAGCAGCTGCTCAAGGTCTACGAGGTCGCCCGCAAGAACCCCGGCCTGACCGGTGAGGTCATGGTCGAGGACCTCGAGACCCGCCTGGACGCGCTCGTCCTGCGCAGCGGCTTCGCCCGCACGATCCTGCAGGCCCGCCAGGCGGTCACGCACCGCCACATCCTCGTCGACGGCAAGATCGTGGACCGCCCGTCGTTCCGCGTGAAGCCGGGCCAGACCCTTCAGGTCAAGCCCAAGTCGCAGACCACGACGCCGTTCCAGGTCGCTGCCGCCGGCGCGCACCGCGACGTCCTGCCGCAGCTCCCGGGCTACCTGGACGTCAGCCTGGAGAAGCTGTCGGCCACGCTGACGCGCGCCCCGAAGCGTGCCGAGGTCCCCGTGACGTGCGAGGTCCAGCTGGTCGTCGAGTTCTACGCCCGCTGACACCACCAGCATGCCGGCCGGACGCCCCGCCCCCCTCAGGGAGCGGGGCGTCCGTCGTTCTCGGATAGGGTGGCCCAGCACCCGATCGAGGAGATGACAGATGTCCGCTGGGGACGTGGCAGGGCTGGTCGCCGCCTTCGCGTTCGTGCTGCTCGTCGGCTTCCTGGCCGTCCCGCTCGTGAAGCTGGGCAGAGCCTTCGACGAGACCTCGCGATCCATCCGCGAGCTGACCGAGCACTCCGTGCCGATCCTGGACGAGGCGGCCACCACGGTCGCGTCGACCAACGAGCAGCTGGTCAAGGTCGACACGATCACGACGTCCGCGGCGGAGGTGAGCGAGAACGTCTCGGCGCTCGCCGGTCTGTACGCATCGACCCTGGGACGCCCGCTGATCAAGGTGGCGGCGTTCTCCTACGGCGTACGGCAGGCGTTCGGCAAGGCGTGGCGGAGGCAGTCCGCCGACGACGGCGGTGACGTGCGGTGATCCGCCGCCTGTTCTGGGTGGGTGTCGGCGTCACGATCACGGTCGTCGCCGTCCGTCAGGGACGCCGGGTCGTCGCGCGGTACACCCCGGAAGCCGTCGCCGACCGCGCCTCGGAGCTCGGCCGGACGGCGTCTCGCCGTACCGGCACGTTCCTGTCGTCGTTCCGGACCGAGTTCGGTGCGGCCCGCGACGCGCGCGAGGCGGAGCTCGTGGCGGCACTGCTGGCGGATGGCCAGGTGCACCCGGACGAGGTGCGTGCCGCGCGCCAGGGGGCACACGGGCGCCACGCGGCCCGTGACGCGTCGCCGTCGTCGGCTGCCGCGACCGCCGACCCGGAGGCCGAGATCGCGGCCGACGAGGACGAGCTCGGTTATTCGTTCTGAGCCCTGCCCGCCTCGGGGGATAATCCTGGCAGGGCCTGCCCGACCGTCGTCGGGCACCAACGACCACATCACGAAGGACATCATGCGTACCGCCGAGATCCGCAAGCGTTGGCTCGACTACTTCGAGTCGAAGGGGCACGAGATCGTGCCGAGCGTCCCCCTGGTCTCGCCGGACCCCACGATCCTCTTCACGATCGCCGGCATGGTGCCCTTCATCCCCTACATCCTCGGGACCGAGACCCCTCCGTGGCCGCGTGCCGCGAGCGTGCAGAAGTGCCTGCGCACCAACGACATCGAGAACGTGGGCCACACGACGCGGCACGGCACGTTCTTCCAGATGAACGGCAACTTCTCGTTCGGCGACTACTTCAAGCGCGAGGCGGTGGACTTCGCGTGGGAATTGCTGACCTCCGAGCAGGCGGCCGGTGGCTACGGCCTCGACGGTGACCGGCTGTGGGTCACGATCTGGGAGAAGGACGACGAGGCCTACGACGCCCTGACCAAGGGTGTCGGGATCGACCCGCGGCACATCGTGCGCCTGCCGCGCGAGGAGAACTTCTGGGACACCGGGCAGCCGGGTCCGGCCGGCCCCTGCGCGGAGTGGCACTACGACCGTGGCCCGGCCTACGGACCCGAGGCCGTGGGCGGCAACGTGGATCCGGGCGGCGACCGCTACCTGGAGCTCTGGAACCTCGTCTTCGACCAGTTCGTGCGCGGTGAGGGCCAGGGCAAGGACTACCCGCTGCTCGGCGAGCTCGAGCACAAGAGCATCGACACGGGCGCGGGCCTCGAGCGGATCGCCTACCTGCTGCAGGGCAAGGAGAACCTCTACGAGATCGACGAGGTCTACCCCGTCATCGCGACCGTGGAGGAGCTGTCGGGCAAGAGGTACAACGCTGCGGACACCCCGGAGGCTCGTCTGGACGACGTCCGGATGCGCGTCGTGGCTGACCACGTGCGCTCGGCGCTCATGGTCATCGGGGACGGCGTGAGCCCGTCCAACGAGGGGCGGGGGTACGTGCTGCGGCGGCTGATCCGGCGTGCGGTGCGCTCCGTGCGGCTCCTCGGCGTCGAGGACCAGGCGCTCCCCGCGCTGCTGCCCGTGTCGAAGGACGCGATGAAGGCCTCCTACCCCGAGCTCGAGACCGACTTCGCGCGGATCAGCGACGTGGCGTACGGCGAGGAGGACGCCTTCCGGCGCACCTTGGCCTCGGGGACGACGATCCTCGACACCGCGGTCTCGCGGGCCAAGCAGGAGTCCGACGGCGGCCCCGCCGTGCTGGGCGGTGGCGAGGCGTTCCGCCTGCACGACACCTACGGGTTCCCGATCGACCTGACGCTCGAGATGGCCGCCGAGCAGGGCGTCCAGGTGGACGAGAAGGCCTTCCGCTCGTTGATGGCCGAGCAGAAGCAGCGTGCTCGGGCCGACGCCCTGGCGAAGAAGACCGGGCACGCCGACCTGCGTGCCTACGAAGGGCTGCAGAAGGCCCTGGCCGCGCCGGTCGAGTTCCTGGGATACACCGACGTCCAGGCGGCGGTGCAGGTCGAGGGGCTCCTCGTGGACGGCGTCCCGGAGCCGACGGCCACCGCGCCCGCGGACGTGGAGGTCGTGCTGGACCGTACCCCCTTCTACGCCGAGGCCGGCGGTCAGCTCGCCGACCAGGGGACGATCGCGCTGGACTCCGGCGCGATCGTCGAGGTCGACGACGTCCAGCGCCCGGTGGCGGGCCTGTCGGTGCATCGGGGCCGCCTGGTCGAGGGGACGGTGACCCTGGGCGACCCGGGTACCGCGACGATCGACACGGAGCGCCGCGTGGCGATCAGCCGTGCGCACTCGGCGACGCACATGATCCACAAGGCGCTGCACGAGATGGTCGGCCCGGACCGGACGCAGGCGGGCTCGGAGAACGCGCCGAGCCGGATCCGGTTCGACTTCCGTTCGCCGTCGTCCGTGCCGTCGTCGGTGCTCTCCGAGATCGAGCAGCGGGTCAACACCCGGCTCACGGAGAACCTCGAGGTGACGGACGCGACGATGTCGCTGTCCGCCGCCCGGGAGCTGGGCGCGATGGCGCTGTTCGGAGAGAAGTACGGCGACGACGTGCGGGTCGTCTCGATCGGTGGCGACTGGTCACGCGAGCTGTGCGGTGGCACCCACGTGCGTGCCACCGGAGAGCTCGGGCGCGTGGCGCTGCTGGGCGAGTCCTCGATCGGGTCCGGGGTGCGCCGGGTGGACGCGCTGGTGGGCGACGGCGCCTACGGCTTCCACGCCAAGGAGCACGCCCTGGTCGGTCAGCTCACCGGCATGCTCAACGCGCGCCCCGACGAGCTGACGGAACGTGTCGGCTCGCTGGTCGCGCGCCTCAAGGAGACGGAGAAGGAGCTTGCCGCGATGCGGCAGGGACAGCTCCTGGCCGCGGCGGGCGCGCTGGCCTCCGACGCGCCGCGGTTCGGCGAGGTCCGGGTGGTGGCGCACGACGCCGGCACGGTCGGTACCGCGGACGACCTGCGGGCGCTCGCGCTCGACGTGCGCGGCCGGCTCGGTGACGCGGACCCGGCAGTGGTGGCCGTGGCGGGCGTCGCGGCCGACCGCCCGCTGGTGGTGGTCGCGACGAACGCCGGTGCCCGCGACGCCGGGTTGCGTGCCGGTGACTTCGTCAAGGCCGCGGCGAAGACCCTCGGCGGCGGCGGCGGCGGCAAGCCGGAACTCGCGCAGGGGGGTGGCTCGGACGCTTCCGCCGTGCCGGCGGCCCTCGAGGGCGTGTCGGCTGCGGTGCGCGAGGCCGTCGGTGCCTGATCTTCCCCGCGGAGCCCGGCTCGGTGTGGATGTCGGCAAGGCCCGCATCGGCCTGGCCGGCTCCGATCCCGACGGTCTGATTGCCACCCCGGTGGAGACGGTCCCGCGCGTGCTGAAGGTGCCGACGACAGCGGATGGTGGCTCGGCTGTCACCCCCGACATCGCCCGGATCGCGCACGAGGTGTCCGAGAGGTTCGCGGCGGTCGTCTACGTCGGGCTCCCGCGGCACCTGTCCGGCCACGAGGGTGCGGCGACGGCGGACGCCCGAGGCTTCGCCGCGCGACTCGCCCGCGCGATCGATCCTGTCCCCGTCCACCTGGTGGATGAGAGAATGACCACGGTGACGGCTCACGCCCACCTGCGGGCGGCAGGAAAGAAAACTTCCCAGCACAGACCCGTGATTGATCAGGCCGCAGCCGTTATCATTCTGCAACATGCACTCGATGTGGAGCGGACCACGGCGGACCGGGCTGGCGAGCACGTCGATGCGTGAGCGACAGGTGACCACTGCACGGACGACCCGAAGGATGATTCCGGCGTGACGGACCTCTTCGAGCCCTCGACGGCACAGCGCCCGACGGCACCCCCGTCGCGGGCCCGCTCCTCCGCGAGCAAGCGTGCCGCACGCAAGCGCAGGCGCCGTCGCCAGCAGCGCACCGCCGTCATCATGGTGGTCCTGCTCGGCCTCCTGGGAGCCGGCGGCTACATCTTCTGGGACCGGCTCAGCAGCTCGCTGGACGGCTTCGACTTGGCGCTGTTCAACGGTGCGCCGGAGGACTACGAGGGTCCTGGCGCGGACCCGGTGCAAGTCGTCATCCCCGAGGGGGCGACCGGGTCGCAGATGGGACAGGTGCTCGCCGAGGCGGACGTCGTCGCCAGCGTCGGCGCCTTCAACGACGCCTTCGAGTCGGCGCCGGGCGCCGCGGGTATCCAACCGGGCACCTACGAGCTCCACACGCAGATGAGCGCCTCGGGTGCCGTCGAGGCCCTGTTGACGAACGAGAAGGTCGAGACCGAGGTCACGATCCCCGAGGGTTACACCGTCGAGCAGGTTGTCGACCGCGTCGCGTCGATCACGGAGTTCTCGCGCGAGGCGATCGAGGAGGCGCTGGCCGACCCGAAGGCCATCGGGCTGCCCAAGGCGGCCGACGGCAACGCCGAGGGCTGGCTGTTCCCCAAGACCTACAACGTGCAGCCCGACGACGAGGTCACCGACCTGCTGTCGACGATGATCGACCAGACCAAGGCCGAGCTGGACTCGCTGGGGGTCGACAAGGGTGACCGGCAGGACGTGCTGACCAAGGCGTCCATCGTCGAGAAGGAAGCACCTGACGGATACCGGGGTGAGGTAGCGCGAGTGATCGAGAACCGCCTCGACCGAGGGTCACCGCTTGGCATGGACGCCGTCGACGCCTACGGACGCCAGAAGCCCGCGGACCAGATCACCGTGTCGGAGTTCAACGACAGCGACTTTCCCTACGCATCTCGTCAGCAGGTCGGTCTTCCGCCGACGCCGATCAGCAATCCTGGCGTGGCTTCGGTCGAGGCGGTCATCGATCCGCCCGAAGGTGGTTGGATTTGGTACGTCACCGTGAACTTGAACACTGGCGAGACGAAGTTCACGGACAACTATTCCGAGTTCGAGCAGTTCAAGTCCGAGTATCAAGCCTGGCAGGCGGAGAACAACTGACGATGACCGCGACCCGACGCGCGGCCGTCATCGGCCACCCCGTGGGCCACTCCCTGTCCCCGGTGTTGCACACCGCCGCCTACGACGCCCTCGGTCTGGAAGGTTGGGAGTACACGGCCGTCGACACGACGGTCGAGCGCCTGCCGGACGTCGTGCAGAAACTCGACCTCAGCTGGGCGGGCCTCAGCGTGACCATGCCGCTCAAGCACGCCGTGATGGACATGGTCGACCACGTCGACCCGCTGGCTCGGGCGGTCGGTGCCGTCAACACCGTCCTGGTCGGCCCGTCGCAGGGCGGCATCACGCTGACCGGGACCAACACGGACGTCCACGGGCTCGTCGAGGCGATCCGTGAGGGGCTGGCAGAGCGGCACGGCACCCGGCGTACGCCGGTGCGCGACGCCGTCGTGCTCGGTGGGGGAGCGACCGCCGCCTCGACGCTGGCCGCGCTCGGCGAGCTCGGCTGCACCACCCCGCTCGTGCTCGTGCGCAGCCTGGCCCGGGCCTCCGGGCTGCAGGAGGCGGCGGAGCGCATGGGTGTCACGCCCCGTTTCGAGGTGCTCGAGCCCGTCGCCGCGCCGGCAGCCCTGGCCCGCGCCGACGTCGTCGTCGCCACCATGCCCGCGCACGCCGCCGACCCCGTGGCGGACACGTTGCGCCTGCGCGGCGACCGCCCGGCCGGCGTGCTGCTGGACGTCGTCTACGATCCGCGACCCACCGCGCTCTCACAGGCATGGGCCGCGCCCGGCGGGACCGTCGTCGGCGGCGAGCGCATGCTGCTGCACCAGGCCGTCGAGCAGGTCCGCCTCATGACCGGCCGTCCCGGCCCTGTGGCCGCGATGGACGCTGCCCTGCAGGGCGCGCTGACCGCCGAGGCCGCCTGACGGGACCGTCCGGCGCGACGTCCGGCATCCGGCCACGCGTCCCGGAGCCCGGGACGGGCGTGAAAGAATCGCGACCATGCTGCGCTGGTTGACCTCGGGAGAGTCGCACGGTCAGGCCCTGGTGGGAGTGATGGAGGGTCTGCCCGCGGGGGTGGTGCTCGTCACCTCCGACATCCAGGACGCTCTGGCCCGCCGCCGCCTCGGCTACGGCCGTGGCGCGCGGATGAAGTTCGAGCAGGACGCCGTGCGCGTCCTGGGCGGCCTGCGCCACGGCGTCACGCAGGGCGGCCCGCTCGCGATCGAGGTGGGCAACACCGAGTGGCCCAAGTGGGTCGAGGTGATGTCCGCCGACCCGGTCCCGCCGGAGGCGCTCAAGGTCGACGCCGGTACCGGTGATGAGCGCGAGATCGCCCGCAACCGTCCGCTGACCCGCCCCCGTCCCGGTCACGCCGATCTGGTGGGCATGCGCAAGTACGGGTTCGACGACGCCCGCCCCGTGCTGGAGCGCGCCAGCGCCCGCGAGACGGCCACGCGGGTGGCGCTCGGCGTGGCTGCGGCGAAGTTCCTGGAGCAGGCGCTCGGCGTCCGCCTGGTCAGCCACGTGACGTCCATCGGTCCCGTCGAGGTCCCCGAGGACGCCGACCTGCCGACGCCCGAGGACGTCGCGGCGCTCGACGCCGACCCGGTGCGCTGCTTCCATGCCGCGACGAGCGAGGCGATGGTCGCGGAGATCGACGCGTGCCGCAAGGACGGTGACACGCTCGGCGGGGTCGTGGAGGTGCTCGCCTACGGCGTACCCACCGGGCTCGGGACCTACGCCCACTCCGACCGCCGTCTCGACGCGCGCCTGGCCGCCACGCTCATGGGCATCCAGGCGATCAAGGGTGTCGCGGTCGGTGACGGGTTCCGGACGGCGCAGCGTCGCGGCTCGGCGGCGCACGACGAGATCGAGCGCGACGCCGACGGCCGGATCCGGCGTCGCTCCAACCGGGCGGGCGGCATCGAGGGCGGCATGTCCAACGGCGAGGTGGTGCGCGTCTCGGCGGCCATGAAGCCGATCTCCACCGTGCCGCGTGCCCTGGCCACCGTCGACGTCGCCACCGGCGAGGCCGTGACGGCCCACCACCAGCGCTCGGACGTCTGCGCCGTGCCGCCGGCCGCCGTCGTCGCCGAGGCGATGGTGGCGCTCGAGCTGGCGCAGGCCGCGCTGGAGAAGTTCGGCGGCGACTCGGTGGCCGAGGTCCGGCGCAACGCCGAGGCCTACCTCGCGTCCATCCCGGAGCTGCTGCGATGACGGAGGCACAGCCACGCCTGGTCCTGATCGGCCCGCCCGGCAGTGGCAAGACAACGGTCGGCACCATTCTCGCCCGGCGGCTGTCCACGGGGTTCCGGGACACCGACGCCGACGTCGAGGAGCAGGCGGGCAAGAGTGTCGCGGACATCTTCGTCGAGGATGGCGAGCCGCACTTCCGCGCGCTGGAACGCGAGGCCGTCACGACGGCGCTCGCCATGCACCCGGGCGTGCTGGCTCTCGGCGGTGGCGCGGTGATGGACTCCCACACCCAGAGCGCGCTGGCCGGCTACGCGGCGGGCGGCGGCGTCGTCGTCTTCCTGGACGTGTCGCTCGCCCAGGCTGCTCCGCGCGTGGGGTTCAACCAGGCCCGGCCGCTCCTCGTCGGCAACCCCCGGGCGCGCTGGGCCGAGCTCATGGAGGCCCGCCGCCCCACCTACGAACGGCTGGCCACGCTGCGCGTGCACTCGGACGGGCGCTCGGCGCACGAGATGGCCGAGACGATCCACCAGGAGGTACAGGCATGACGGTCCGCGTGACGGTGAACGGCGACAGGCACTACGACGTCGTGGTCGGACGGCACCTCCTCGGGGAGCTTCCCGGACTCCTGGGCCCGGACGTGCGCCGGGTGCTGGTCATGCACCCCGCCTCGCTGGAGGCCACCGGGGAGGCGGTCCGCGAGGACCTGGTCGCCCAGGGCTACGAGGCGTTCGCCGCGGAGCTGCCCGACGCCGAGGAGCAGAAGACGGCGCAGGTGGCCGCCTTCTGCTGGCAGGTCATGGGACAGGCCGACTTCACGCGTTCCGACGCGATCGTGGCGGTGGGCGGCGGCGCGACGACGGACCTTGCCGGGTTCGTGGCGGCCACCTGGCTGCGCGGCATCACGGTGGTGCACGTGCCGACCACGCTGCTCGCCATGGTCGACGCCGCGGTGGGCGGCAAGACCGGGATCAACACGGCCGAGGGCAAGAACCTCGTGGGCGCCTTCCACCCGCCGGCCGGCGTGCTGTGCGACCTGGCAGCCCTGGAGTCGCTCGACCGCTGGGACCTGGTAGCCGGCCTGGCCGAGGTGATCAAGACCGGCTTCATCGCCGATGAGCGCATCCTGGAGCTGGTCGCCGAGCACGCTGACGGACTGCGGGAGTGGGCGGGCGCCGACGCGACCGAGGAGACCTGGGCCGTGCTGACCGAGCTCATCGAGCGCTCGGTGCGGGTCAAGGCCCGGGTGGTGTCCGAGGACCTCACCGAGCAGGGGCTGCGGGAGATCCTCAACTACGGCCACACGCTCGGGCACGCGATCGAGCTGGTCGAGCGCTACCAGCTGCGGCACGGCGCCGCCGTGGCCGTCGGCATGGTCTTCGCGGCCGAGCTCGGCCGGCTCGGTGGCAAGCTGGACGACGCCGTCGTCGAGCGGCACCGGGAGATCCTCACCGCCGTCGGCCTGCCCACCACCTACCGCGGAGACCGCTGGGACCAGCTCCTCGCGGCGATGCGCCGCGACAAGAAGGCCCGCGGCGACCTGCTGCGCTTCGTCGTCCTGGACGACGTCGGCCGACCGGTCCGCCTCGAAGGGCCGGACCCGACGGTGCTCGCCGCCGCCTACGCGGAGATCTCGAAGGAGCCGCCGTCGGGCAACGCGGGGGTCCCGGTCCAGCTCGGCGCCTGACCCGTGCGCGGCGCGGTCACCACTGGCCGCGGGCGCGGAGCACGTCGCGCAGCAGGTCGGCACGGTCGGTGACCAGCCCGTCCACCCCCAGGTCGAGCAGCCGGTGCATCTCGGCCGGCTCGTTGACCGTCCAGACGTGCACGGCCCGCCCCGCCCGGTGCGCCGCGGCCACGGTCCGCGCGTCGACGACGGTCACGCGGTCCTCGACCACCGGCACCTGCAGGGCGTCCACCCGCCGCAGCGCGCGTCCCACCACCGGGCGGAGCCCCGCCCGGGCGCCCACCAGGAACCCGATCACCTCACCGCGCCCCGCGCTGGTGGCCACAGGCCGGGACAAGCGATCCAGCGCGGCCCGACGGCGGCGCGGCGAGAAGGACGTGACGCACACGCGGTCGTGGCTCGCCGTCGCCTCGATCGCCGCCACGACCGGTTCGATGCCCGAGTCGCCCTTGATGTCGATGTTGACGCGCAGCCCGGGCCAGGTGCCCAGCACGTCGGTCAGCAGCGGCACCGGCTCCGTGCCACCGATCCGCGCCCGGCGGACCTCGTCCCACGGCAGGTCGGCCACCAGGCCGGAACCGTCGGTGGTGCGGTCCAGGGACTCGTCGTGCAGGGCGACCGCGACGCCGTCGCGCGTGCCGTGGGCGTCGGTCTCCACGTACCGGTAGCCGAGGTCGATGGCCGCCGCGAAGGCCGCCATCGAGTTCTCCAGGTTCGCGTGCCCGTGCGAGAAGCCGCGGTGCGCCAGCGCCGCGACCGGTGGACGGCCGGTGGGCCCGGGCCGCCCGAAGTACGGGTGCCCCGAGGGCGACGCGCCGGTCATGCGGCCACCGCCGGCAGCCGATCGTCGAGGAAGCGCACGAGGGTCCCGAGGTACTCCTGGCGCGGGCCGTCCGCCGAGAGCGTCAGATCGTGCACGCCGCCGTCGACGACGACCTGGGTGACGTCGGGGCCGAGCCGCGGCGCGAGCCGGGCGATCTGCCGGGTGTCGAGCACCGTGTCCTGCCGGTCGAGGCCCGGGTTGTCGGGGCTGTCCGGGCCGGAGGACGCGGCCCGCGCCACCAGGACCGGGCCGGGGATGTCGAGACCCCGGGCCAGGCGCAGCTGGGCGCGCCGCACGGCCCGCAGCCACGCGGCACGGACGGGCTGCCCCTCGGGCTTCTTCAGGTCGGTGTCGAACCACCACCGGCCCCCGTTGTCCACGTGCTGGTACGTGGCGTAGACCGAGGGGTGGGTGCTCACGACCGCCAGGGGGCGCAGCCTGCCCAGCACTCCCAGCACGCCGGTGTTCACCTGCCGGGAAAGCCACGAGCCGGCCAGGTCCAGGAAGGGCGAGTTCAGCACGACGGCGTCGGGGCCGTTCGCACCGCGCGCGTGCGACCACATCGACGTGGTCAGCGCACCGGTGGAGTGCGCGTGCACGGCCACGCGCAGCCCTGGCTCGGCGGCGTGCACCCGGGCGAGCGCCGCGTCGAGGTCGCCCCCGAGCTCCTGCAGCGACGTCGTGAAGTGCGGTGGGATCCCCGCCTCGGCACCGGCGTCGTCGGCCGGGCGCAGCAGCGAGCGCCCGGCGCGCCGCAGGTCCACCGCGTAGAAGGCGTACCCCGCCTCGTGCAGGGCGTCCGCCAGGTGGTCCTGGAAGAAGTAGTCGTTGTACCCGTGCACGTGCAGCACGGCACCGCGCGGCGCGGACGGGCGCCCGGCACGCCGCACGAGCGTCGCGGGGCCGAGAGGAGCGGACACGAAGCCGTCGAGCAGCGGGTCGGGCTCCCAGGCGAGCTCGTCGGGCGGCGGGACGTCGGGCAGCGCTGGCACGTGGGTACCGTACGCCGACATCGCGGCCCGGCGCCCTGCGACGGGACCGACCGCGCGGCGCTACCCGCCGTTCACCCGGATGCGGCAGACTCGGCGCCCATGAGCGACGCCCCGCCGACGAAGCCGTCGGACCACGACTCCTCGCACCCCGTCGACGCGCTGCCCCCGGCCGAGCGCCGCCGCCGGGTGCGGTCGTGGGCACTGTGGGACTGGGCCACGCAACCCTTCAACACGGTGGTGCTCACCTTCGTCTTCACCGCGCTCTACCTCACGGGCGAGTCGTTCCTCGACCCCGCGGTCGTCGCACTCGGCTCGGACGCCCCGGAGTACACCCGGGCGCTCGCGGGCCTGACGAGCGCGCTGGGTGCCTGGATCGCCGTGGGCGGGGTGCTCGTCGCGCTGCTCGCCCCGGTGCTCGGCCGCCGGGCCGACGTCACGGGACGGCGCAAGGCCTGGCTGGGCGCGGGCACGATCCTTCTGGTCGTGTGCATGTTCGGGCTCGGGTTCGTCCGTGCCGACCCCGCCTACTTCGTCCTCGGCGCCGCGCTGATCTCCTTGGGCAGCGTGGCCAGCGAGATCGCCGGCGTGAACTACAACGCCATGCTCACCCAGGTCTCCACACCGCGGACCGTCGGCAGGGTCTCCGGTCTCGGCTGGGGTCTCGGCTACGTGGGCGGCATCGTCGCGCTGCTGGTGGTCGTCGTCGCCCAGGCATTCGACTTCTTCGGCATGCCGACCGACGACGGGCTCGGCTACCGGGCGATCGCCGTCGGCTGCGGGGTGTGGGCCGTCGCCTTCGCCTGGCCCCTGTTCCGGAACGTCCCGGAGGCCCCGCCCGCGGGCGACCGCCCCAGGGTGGGCTTCTTCGCCGGGTACGTCGAGCTGTGGCACGACGTCGTCGCGCTGTTCCGGACGTCGCGCACCACGTTCTGGTTCCTGCTCGCCAGCGCGGTCTACCGCGACGGGCTGGCCGGTGTCTTCACCTTCGGGGCGATCGTGGCGGCCGTGTCGTTCGGCTTCGCACCCGACCAGGTGATCGCGTTCGGCATCGTGGCGAACCTGCTGGCGGGGGCCAGCACGATCGTCGCCGGGCGCCTCGACGACCGCCTCGGCGCCCGCCGGGTGATCGTCTGGTCGCTCGCCGCGCTGGTGACCTGCGGCATCGTCGTCGTGGCGCTGCACACGCTGGGCGGGATCGTCTTCTGGGTCGCCGGGCTGGCCCTGACCTGCTTCGTCGGACCGGCGCAGACGGCCTCACGGTCTTTCCTCGCCCGGCTGACCCCCGCCGGCCAGGAGTCGGAGATCTTCGGCCTGTACGCGACGACGGGTCGCGCGGTGTCGTTCCTGACACCGGCGCTGTGGGGCCTCGTCATCGCGCTGACCGGCGCCACGATCTGGGGCGTGCTGGCCATCGTGGCCGTCATCCTGGCGGGCCTGGTGCTCATGCTGGTCGTCACCGACCCGGCCGAGGCCTGAGGGACGGGCACCCCGGACCGGCGCGGACGGCCACGGTGGCTCAGGATGGAGGCATGGGCCAGGTGAGCGAGTACGTCGAGTCCCTCGAGGAGCCGGAGGCGTCGGCCGTACGGCGGGTGCTCGACCGGGCCCGCACGATCGTGCCGCAGGCCCAGGAGGGGGCCGGCTACGGCATGCCCGCCCTCCGGTACCGGGACAGCCCGCTGATCAGCGTGATGCGGACGAAGAAGCACATCGGCGTCTACCCGTTCAGCCCGCCCGTGATCGAGGCGGTGGTCGCCGACCTCGAAGGCTTCCACGTCACCAAGGGCTCGATCGGCTTCCCGCTGGACCGCCCGCTGCCCGACGCGGTGATCGACCGGCTCGTGCGGCTGCGACGGGACGAGATCGACGCGATGCGGGCGTAGCGGCGGTGCCCGCCCTCGACGTCGCCGAGTGCCGTCGCCGGTTCGCCGGGGCACGGCGCGCCGTGCTCGCCACGGCCGACGCGGACGGCGCTCCGCACCTGGTCCCGGTCACCTTCGCCCTGCTCGGTGGCCAGGACGGCACGCAGCTCGTGTCCGCCGTCGACCACAAGCCCAAGTCCACCACCGACCTGCGGCGGCTGCGCAACCTCGCCGCGAACCCCCGGGCCGCGCTGCTGGTCGACGCCTACGACGAGGACTGGGCGCGCCTGTGGTGGGTCCGTGCGGACGGGCCCGCCTCGGTCGAGCACGACGGCCCGGCCCGCGAGATCGCGCTGGACGCGCTCTCGGGCCGCTACCCGCCGTACCGCGAGCGCCGCCCCACCGGCCCGGTGGTCAGGGTGCACGTCGACCGGTGGACGGGCTGGACGGCTCAGGGAGCCTGAACGGCCCGCGCCAGGACGACGGCGTGACGGACCGTGGCGGCGCGCCTGTCGTCCCTGTCGTCGTCGGGTGTGACGAGCGCCGTGAGGCCCGCCAGCGTCCATGCGCCGGTGACCAGGGTGATCACCGACAGCAGGAGGTGGCGGGCGGCCTTCTCGTCGGCGGTGGGCAGGGCGTCCTGCAGACGCCTCGTGACGTCGGCGCACGCCGACGTCCGGTGCGCGGCGGCGGCGGGTCCGTCGAGCTCGAGACCCTCCCAGGCGAGCAGGCGGGCGACGTCCGGGTCGGCGACGTAGCGGTCCCACAGGAGCCCGGCCCACGCGCCGACCGCTTCCGGCCCGGTACCCGGGACCTCGAGGTCGTCGAGCAGCCCGTCGAGCCGGTGGGCCAGCACCTGGTCGAAGAACTTCCGCTTGCTGCCGAAGTAGGCGTACAGGCGTTCCTTGTTCACCCCCGAGTCGCGGCCGATGTCGGCGACCGACGTGCCGGCGAACCCGGTAGCGGCGAACTGCCTGCTGCCCGCGTCCAGCAGGCGCTCGCGGGTGCGGGCGGTGTCCCAGGGCATGTGCACATCCTAGACTCCAACCGATCGGTTGGGATATGGTCGCGTTCCAACTGAACGTTTGGAGATGCTCGTGAGAGCACTGGTCGTGGGCGCCCGTGGCGCGGTCGGGCGACATGTCGTGGACGCGCTGCGGGCGGTCGGGCACGACGTCACCCCAGCGGGCCGGTCGGGGGCCGACGGCGGCGCTCTCGTCGACCTGACGGCGAGCGACGGCCGGGACCAGCTCGGCCGTGCCGCTGCCGGGCACGACGTGGTGGTCAACGCCTCGGGCATCGAGGACGCTCGGATCGCCGGGGTGCTGGGAGGCGCGGCCCTGGTGGACATCAGCGCGTCCAGCTCGTATCTCGTCGGCCTCCGTGCGGCGGTTCCTGCTGGCGTGTCCGCGGTGCTCGGTGCCGGGCTCGTGCCAGGACTGTCCACGGTCCTGATCTCCGCGACGGGAGCGCGCCGCGGCGACGAGGTCGACCTGGCCGTGATGCTGGGATCCGGGGAGAAGCACGGGGCGGCCGCGGTGGCGTGGACGGAGGGCCTCGTCGGCACCGCGCTGCACGCGCCGCCCGAGGGCGGGCACGTGCGCAACCTGCACGAGCGGCGACGCATCGTCGGGCCCGACGGGCGACGTCGCACCCACCTGCGCGCGGATCTGGCCGACCACGTGCTGAGGGACGATCTCGTCGTCCGGTCGTGGCTGACGTTCTCCAGTGCCACGGCGACCGCAGCCGTGGCGATCGTCGGCGGGCTCGGGCGGGGGAGGCGACTCATCGGCGGAGCGCCGCCGATCGGCTCGGACGCCTGGAGTCTCCAGGCGACCGTCCGGAGGGACGGTCGGCAGCTGGCCGCGGTCGGGTCCGGGCAGTCGCGGGCCACCGGCCTGCTCACCGCGCTGGCCGCCGAGCGCGTCGTGGACGTCGCGCCCGGCCGCTGCGTGACGATGGCCGACCTCGTCACCGCCGAGGAGGCAGTCGGTGCACTGGGGCCGACGGCGACCGGGTCGACGACGGCTCAGGAGGCCTGAGCCGGTTCGACGTTGAGGTTGCCGCGGAACAGGTTGTGCAGGTCGTACGTCCTCTTCACCGCCGCGAGCCGGCGCCCGGTGTCTCCCGGGTAGACGTCGGCGAGCCGCGCCGGGTCGCCGTCGGGCACGAAGTTGGCGTACGCGCCCGACCGACCGGCCCGCAGCCGGTCGGCGAGGCCGGACATCCAGTCGGCGTGCTCGGCCACCTCGACGGACGTCCGTTCCGCCGCGGCGACGACGCCGGTGATCGCGGCGTCGCGGTGGGCGAAGGCGGTGGCGTCGACCGGGACGTCGGCGACCGCGCCGCCGAGGACCCGCAGCTGCACCGCCCGCATCATGGCGGTGCTCGACTCCAGGGCGGCCAGGAGGTCGGCGGCGGCGGGCTCGTCGAGGTCGTCGGTGAAGAACGAGCGGTTGCGCATCGCCATGGGCGGTCCCTCCGGGCCGACGAGCAGCCCCGGGTACGGGCCGGGAGCGACCATGTCGGCGACCACCCCGCCCGCCTGCTCGCCGAGCGCACGCAGGGGCGCGACGGCCGCCTCGGCGTCGTCGACGTCGCCGGACCAGCAGAGGTTGACCATGGCGATGAGCCTGCCGTGGACCTCCTCGGGCAAGAACGGCATCGGCGGGGCCACCATGACCATGACGATGGCCGCCAGCTCGCGCGGCGCCGCCCGCAGCGTGGAGATGACACCGGCCACGGAGGCCGGTGTCGCCGGCAGGACGAGCGGTCCGCCGACCACGGTGCCGAGCTCGTAGGTGTCGAACGTCAGCTCCGTGACGACACCGAGGTTGCCGCCACCGCCCCGCAGGCCCCAGTACAGGTCGGGGTGTGACTCGGCGGAGGCGACCCGGACCTGACCGTCGGCCGTGACGACCTCGGCCGCGCGGAGCGAGTCGATGGTCATGCCGAGGCGACGGGACAGGAAGCCGACCCCGCCACCGAGCGTGATCCCGGCGACACCGACGGTACCCGTGTCGCCGAAGGGCGTGACGAGCCCGTGCTCGCTCGTCGCGGTGGTGTAGACGCCGGCCGTGACCCCGCCTCCGGCGGTCGCGGTCCGGGCGGCGCGGTCGACCCGGACCGCGTCGAGGCCGCGGACGTCGAGCACCAGCGCGCCGTCCTCCCGACCGCGCCCGAGGGCCGAGTGCCCGCCAGAACGCACCGCGAGCTCGAGCCCGTGGTCGGCGGCGAAGCGGACGGCGCGGACGACGCCCTCGGTGTCGGAGGGACGGACGACGGCGCCCGGCACGGCGTCGACACCGCCGAGCAAGATCTGGTGCGCGGCGTCGAAGCCGTCGGTCTCCGGGGTCAGCACGTCGGCGGTACCGTCGAGGGCGGCGCGCAGGGCGGACGGGGTCAGGGAGCTGGACATGCGGACCTCCAGGTCGTTCGGGTGGATGGTGCCGGTCAGGACGACCGTGCGGGGGCGGCGTTCTCGTCGTCAGCCTCTCGTGGAGACGTCGAGGGAGCGAGGGCTTTGTGGGCAGGCGGTCGGGTGCGGCCTGCCAGCGCGGCGGCCGTGAGGGCGAGCGTTCCCGCCAGGGCCAGGCAGATGGCGTAGGCCGTGAGCCCCCAGGTGTCGTGCAGTGACCACAGCAGGGCACCGGTACCGCTGAGGGCGGCTGCGGTCGCCAGCGCTTCGGAGACCTGGAGGGCCGACATCGCCAGCCCTCTGCTGCGTGCGGGGGCGAGCTCGAGGGTCAGCATGCTGAGCGTCGGGTAGCAGATCCCCATGCCGAGCCCGGACAGGGTCCACGGCACGACGCCGACGGCCACGGGGACGGACGGCACCGCCAGGAGGGCCGCGCCGAGGATGCCCGCTGCGAGCAGCGTGCCACCGACCCGTAGCCATCCGGTGGGCGTGAGGCCGTGCAGGCCGTGGCCCCGCACCCACGAACCGACCGACCACCCGATGGCACCGAGAGTCAGCACGGTGCCGGCAAGTGCTGGGCTCAGGCCGTGCTCGTGCACCAGCGCGAGGGGCAGGAGCACCTCGGCCCCCATGAAGGCGCCTGCGACCAGTGCGCGGGAGGCCACGACAGCGCCGAGCCCGGCCCCGACGCGCAGCACGCTGCGCACGAGGTCGCCGGCGCGCAGGGCGACATCTTCCGGTGAGGCCGATGCCGTGCCCCCGCCGGCATCACGTTCGGAGCCGTCGGGACCACCGGCACCTGCGTGCGCCGCGGCGAGTCCCGGCCGCAACCAGAGCACCGCGGGCACGGCGAGCACGGGCACGGCCAGGAACACCCAGCGCCAGCCCAGGTGCTCCGTGACGAGACCGGCCACCAGGGGCCCGACGAGGGCGGGCACCACCCATGCGGCGGAGAAGACCGCGAAGACGGCGGGGCGGCGTGCCGTGGGGAAGATCCGAGCCACCAGCACGTAGAGGGTCACGTCCATGACGCCGAACCCGGCTCCCTGCAGGAGCCGCCCTCCGATCACCACCTCCATCGAGGGGGCGAGCCCCACCACGAGCACGCCGGCGACGAACAGTGCGGTTCCCGTCCACAGCGGTGCGGCGGGTCCTGCGCGGTCGGCCCACCGTCCGGCGACGAGCATCCCACCCACGCTCGCGACGGCCGTCGCGGCGAAGCCGTAGGTGTACAGGGGCAGCCCGTCGAGGTCGGCGGCCAGTACCGGCATCGCGGTGGAGACGGCGAGCGCCTCGAACGCGCCGAGCGAGAGCAGCGCGACCATCCCGACCAGGACGGTGCGCTGGGCGCGGGGGTCGAGCATGCCGGGCTCGGGCAGGGAGCGGCGCGAGTCGTCAGCCGCGTGCTCTCCGGTCTCAGTCATGAGTGACAGGATCGAACCTCGAGTCGGGTTGAGGTCAAGAGATGCACGACGTCGTGTCGGGCGGGCGGCCGTCAGCACCGGGTGAGTACGCTCGCGCCCATGACAGTCGACGAAGGTGCCGCACGCGTGATGATCCTCAACGGTCCCAACCTCGGGCGCCTCGGGGTGCGAGAGCCGGAGATCTACGGCCACGCGTCCATGGCCGACCTGGAGCGGGAGGCGGCGCACTGGGGGAGCGACCTGGACCTCGCCGTCCAGGTGCGCCAGACCGACGACGAGTCGACCCTGGTGGGCTGGTTGCACGAGGCCGTGGACACCCGCTCCAACGTTGTGCTCAACCCTGCAGCCTTTACCCACTATAGCTACGCCTTGCGTGACGCCGCCGCGCAGGTGACCACCTCGGGGCTCGTTCTCGTCGAGGTCCACCTGTCGAACCCGGCGTCGCGCGAGTCCTTCCGGCATTACTCCGTCGTCGCGGGCATCGCGACGGGGACCGTGGCAGGGTTCGGTTTCGACTCGTACCGTCTCGCCCTGAGTGCGGTTGCACACAAGGTCAGGGGCTAGAGCGGCGCTGATCAAGCTTCGATCCTTGATAGAGAGCAATCAAGGATGTAACCTTGATGGATGATCGTCCTCACTGTCGACCAGAAGTCGAGTACCACGCGCGGGGACCTCGTGCCCGCCCTCCTCGAGCGCCTGCGGGCGAGGATCTCTGCCGACCGTGGTGCAGATGCCGCCCTCGTCCTGCCCTTCGAGCGGACGGTCGGCGACGAGGTCCAGGGCGTCCTCGCGGCCGACGACGACGGCGCGCGGGTGGCGGTAGGTCTGATCGCCGACCTCCTGCGCGACGGTGGCTGGTCGGTCGGCGTCGGCGTCGGCGGGGTGGACGAGCCCCTGCCCACGAGCTCCCGTGCCGCCGCCGGGCCCGCGTTCGTCCGGGCCCGCGCGGCCGTCGAGGACGCGAAAGGTCGGGGCAGCTCGGCGCCGATCGCCGTCGTCGGCCCCCAGGACGAGCCCGCGGCCACCATCGCGAGGGACGCCCAGGCGCTGCTGCGGCTCCTGGGTGCCGTAGCGGCGCGTCGGTCCGACGCCGGGTGGGAGGCCGTCGATACGCTCGCCGAGCACGAAGGGGTGGATGCCCCGCAACGGGCGACCGCCGCGCGGCTCGGTGTGAGCGAGCAGGCCGTCAGCCAACGGCTGCGGACCGCACTGTGGGCCGAGGAGCTGGCGTCGAGGCCGCTCGCCGGGCGCCTGCTGCGGGCGGCGGACGCCGCAGCGACCGCCGTGGACGACCGTCCGGACGGACCGCACGACGACGAGGAGTGACTGGTGGCGACTGGCCTGGCGATCGCGGGCATCTCGGCAGCCGTGCTGGCCCTGAGCGTGGGGCTCGGCGCATGGCTCGTCCCGCTGGTGCTCCGGCACGCCGAGTCCGGACAGACGGCACGGGCCGAGGCGCTGGCCGTGCTGGGCAACGGCACCTGGCTCGGCCTGCTGGAACGGTTCTCCATCACCGGGACGATCCTGGCCGGCTATCCCGAGGGCGTCGCGGTGGTCGTGGCGGTCAAGGCGCTGGGCCGGTTGCCGGAGCTGCGCGAGCACCCCGTCGCGGGCGAGCGTTTCGTCGTCGGCACCCTCGCGTCCCTGGTGTGGGCGGCGGCACTCGGGCTGGCCGGGCACGCAGTCGTCGGCGCGCTGTAGGATGTTCCGGGCCTATCGTGGGCGCCGCACGCTTTTCCGACAGGCTCACCGCCTGACCCCGAGACACCGCCGAGGACAGACAAGAACGTGGCTACCTCCAACGACATCAAGAACGGCACCGTGCTGCGCATCGACGGGCAGCTGTGGTCGATCCTCGAGTTCCAGCACGTCAAGCCGGGCAAGGGGGGCGCGTTCGTCCGGACCAAGATGAAGAACGTGCTCTCGGGCAAGGTCGTCGACAAGACGTTCAACGCGGGCACCAAGGTCGAGACGGCGAACGTCGACCGTCGCGACTTCCAGTACCTGTACATGGACGGCACCGACTTCGTGTTCATGGACACCGACACCTACGACCAGATCATGGTGCCGGCCGCCACCGTCGGTGACGCCAAGGACTACATGCTCGAGGGCATGAGCATCATGATCGCGTCGAACGAGGGCCAGCCCCTCTACGTCGAGCTGC
The DNA here is from genome assembly GCA_947497265.1 of uncultured Isoptericola sp. Taxonomy (GTDB): domain Bacteria; phylum Actinomycetota; class Actinomycetes; order Actinomycetales; family Cellulomonadaceae; genus Isoptericola; species Isoptericola rhizosphaerae. The sequence goes on along the minus strand of CANMFP010000002.1, from coordinate 219,033 downwards.
CGTCGTCCGTCGTGCTCGAGATCACCTACACCGAGCCGGGGCTCCAGGGCGACCGTTCCACGGGCGGCACCAAGCCGGCGACCCTCGAGACGGGCGCGGAGATCCAGGTGCCGCTGTTCCTCGACCAGGGCACCAAGGTCAAGGTCGACACCCGTGACGGTTCGTACCTCGGCCGTGTGAACGACTGACATGGCCTCCCGCACCAAGGCCCGCAAGCGGGCCGCCGACATCCTCTTCGAGTCGGAGGCACGGGGTGTCGACCCGCTCGTGCTGCTGCAGGACCGCGTCATCGAGCCGCACGCCGAAGCCTCGGTGCCGCAGTACACCGTCGACCTCGTCGAGGGTGTCGTCGCGCACCGGGAGCGCATCGACGAGCTGCTCGAGACCTACTCGCGCGGGTGGACGATCGCCCGGATGCCAGCGGTCGACCGCGCGCTGCTGCGGGTGGGGACGTTCGAGCTGATCTTCAACGACGACATCCCGGACGCCGTCGCGGTGGACGAGGCCGTGGACCTGGCCCACGAGCTGTCGACCGACGACTCTCCGGCCTTCGTCAACGGCCTCCTGGGGCGCCTCCTCGAGATCAAGCCGACCCTGCTCGCCTGACGGGCGCGGAGCTCGGCGTGCCGGGGACGCCGGTGTGACGCAGCCGACGACCACATGCTGGTCGTCGGCTGCCTCGTCCCCGGACCAGCGGGTTACAGTGAGCGGGACAGACCCCCTTTAACACCGTCCTGTGAGGCGGAGAAGGAGTCCCGTTGAGCTCTGGTCCTGCCCTGCCCGCAGACTCTGACCCGGACGGTACGACCGTCCTCGGCGCGAGCGACGTCGCCCGCGCGCTGACCCGCATCGCCCACGAGATCGTCGAGCGGGCCCGAGGGGTGGACGACCTCGTCCTCCTCGGCATCCCGACCCGCGGCGTGACCCTCGCCCGGCGACTGGCCGAGCGGCTCGCCCAGATCGACCCGGCCTTCGACGTCGACGCCCGCGTCGGCGAGCTGGACGTCACGATGTACCGCGACGACCTGCGACGCCAGCCCACCCGTGCCGTCGGCGTCACGCGCCTTCCTGCGGCAGGCATCGAGAACAGGACGGTCGTGCTCGTGGACGACGTGCTCTTCTCCGGACGCACCATCCGTGCCGCCCTCGACGCGCTCGGCGACCTCGGCCGGCCGCGGGCGGTGCGGCTCGCCTGCCTCGTCGACCGCGGCCACCGCGAGGTCCCGATCCGTCCCGACTTCGTCGGCAAGAACCTGCCGACCGCCCAGAACGAGCGCGTGCGAGTACGCCTCGCCGAGGTCGACGACGTCGCAGACGCCGTGGTGATCGCCGGCCGGGACGACGCGGCGGGCAAGGAATCGGCGCGATGAAGCACCTGCTGTCCACCGCGGACCTGTCCAAGGAGGAGGCCGTCGGGCTCCTCGACACCGCGGCCCAGATGGCCGCGACCCAGTCGCGGGAGATCAAGAAGCTGCCCACGCTGCGGGGACGGACCGTCGTCAACCTCTTCTTCGAGGACTCCACCCGCACGCGCATCTCGTTCGAGACGGCCGCCAAGCGGCTGAGCGCCGACGTCATCAACTTCTCCGCCAAGGGCTCCAGCGTGTCCAAGGGCGAGTCGCTCAAGGACACCGCGCTGACGCTGCACGCGATGGGTGCCGACGCCGTCGTCGTGCGCCACTGGGCGTCCGGCGCGCCCTACCAGCTGGCGCACGCCGGCTGGCTCGACGCCGCGGTGCTCAACGCGGGCGACGGCATGCACATGCATCCCACCCAGGCGCTGCTGGACGCCTACACGATCCGCCGCCACCTCGCGGCACGCGGCTCGGGCCTGGCGGGCGACGGCGGTGACGGGGTCGGCGCGGACCTCTCGGGCCTGCGGGTCGCCATCGTGGGGGACGTGCTCCACTCGCGGGTGGCGCGTGCCAACGTCGCGCTGCTGCGCACCCTCGGTGCCGAGGTGACGCTCGTCGCCCCGCCCACGCTGGTGCCCGTCGGGGTCGGGGCCTGGCCGTGCCGCACCTCGTACGACCTCGACGCCACCCTCGACGAGTGGCGCCCCGACGCGGTGATGATGCTGCGGGTCCAGCGTGAACGGATGTCCGGCGGCTCCGGGTCGTTCTTCCCCAGCCCGCTGGAGTACAGCCGCTACTACGGCCTGGACGCACGCCGGCTGGCGCGGCTCGCCGACCACGCCATCGTCATGCACCCCGGTCCGATGAACCGTGGCCTGGAGATCTCGGCCGAGGCCGCCGACTCCGACAAGGCCGTGATCGTCGAGCAGGTCGCCAACGGCATCGCCGTGCGCATGGCGGCCCTCTACCTGCTGATGGCCGGCGACAGCTCGGCAGAAGGGAACGACCTGTGAGCACCGACCCCACCACGTACGTCCTGCGGGGCGCGCGTCCCCTCGACGGAGACGCGGTCGACGTCGTCCTGGCCGACGGTGTCGTCACCGAGATCACCGCGGCGGGCACCGCCACGGTCCAGGGTGCGACGGTGGTCGACGCCGTCGACCACGTCCTCCTTCCCGGGCTCGTCGACCTGCACACCCACCTGCGTGAGCCGGGGCGCGAGGACGCCGAGACGGTGGCCTCGGGGACCCGGGCGGCCGCCGTCGGGGGCTTCACCGCGGTGCACGCGATGGCCAACACCTCCCCGGTCGCGGACACCGCCGGCGTCGTCGAGCAGGTGCACCGCCTCGGCGAGCAGGCCGGCTGGGCCGACGTCCACCCGGTCGGTGCCGTGACCGTCGGTCTCGACGGCGTGCGGCTGGCCGAGCTGGGGGCCATGGCGGACTCCGCGGCGCGCGTCCGCGTCTTCTCCGACGACGGCAAGTGCGTGCACGACCCGGTCCTGATGCGCCGGGCGCTGGAGTACGTCAAGGCGTTCGACGGCGTGGTGGCGCAGCACGCCCAGGAACCCCGCCTCACCGAGGGCGCCCAGATGAACGAGGGGGTCGTCTCCTCCCAGGTCGGCCTGACCGGCTGGCCCGCCGTCGCCGAGGAGGCGATCATCGCCCGTGACGTGCTCCTCGCCGAGCACGTCGGCTCCCGCCTGCACGTGTGCCACCTGTCCACGGCCGGCTCGGTCGAGATCATCCGGTGGGCGAAGTCACGCGGGATCGACGTCACGGCAGAGGTCACGCCGCACCACCTGGTCCTCACCGACGAGCTGGCCCGCACCTACGACCCCACCTTCAAGGTCAACCCCCCGCTGCGCACGGCGGCCGACGTCGAGGCGGTGCGACAGGGCCTGGCCGACGGCACGATCGACATCGTGGCGACCGACCACGCACCCCACACGCGCGAGGACAAGGACTGCGAGTGGGGCGCCGCGGCGTTCGGCATGACCGGTCTGGAGACCGCGCTGAGCGTGGTCCAGCAGACCATGGTGGACACGGGCCGGCTGACCTGGGCGGACGTCGCCCGGGTGCTCTCCGCCAACCCTGCCCGCATCGGCCGGGTCGAGGCCACGCAGGGACGGCCGATCGCGGTCGGCGAGCCCGCCAACCTCACCCTCGTCGACCCGGCGGCGACGCGCACGGTCGACGGCGCCGAGCAGGCGACCGCCAGCGGCAACACCCCGTTCCGTGGGCGCGAGCTGCCCGGCCGGGTCGTGGCCACCTTCCTGCGGGGACGGGCCACCGTGCTCGACGGGGCACCGGTCGACGCCCACGTGGTGGGTGCGCGATGAACCTGCCGATGCCCGTGGCGGTCGGGATCTGGATCGTGCTCGGCCTGGCGCTGCTGCTGCTCGTGCTGACCGGTCGGCGCCGGATCGCCGCGCGCACGAGGCACCTCGTGCCGAGGCCTCCCGAGGTGCCTGGTGCGGACGGCGCGCTCGGCGCGCTCCGGCTCGGCCCCCTCGAGGCGACCTACGTCTCCAGCACCCTGGCGGGCGACTGGCTCGCCCGCGTGGGGACCCACGGTCTCGGCGACCGCAGCGCGGCCGAGGTGACGGTCCTCGACGGCGGCATCGTCGTCGACCGCGACGGCAACCCGCCGCTGCTCGTCCCGGCGGCCACGCTCTTCGACGTCGGCACCGCCCCCGGCATGGCCGGCAAGTACGTCGGCGGTGACGGGCTGGTCGTCCTGACCTGGTCCGTGCCGTCCGACGGCGAGACCGACGCGACGCTGCTCGACACCGGGCTGCGTCCGCGCTACACGGCCGACAGGGCGCGGCTCGTCGAGGCGGCCAGCTCCCTCATCACCCCGTCCACCCCGAGCACGAAGGACACGAAGTGACCTCCAGCACCAGCACCGACCCGGCGGTCCTCGTCCTCGAGGACGGCACGGTCGCCCGCGGCGTCGCCTACGGCGCACGCGGCACCACCGTCGGCGAGATCGTCTTCTCCACCGGGATGACCGGCTACCAGGAGACGCTGACCGACCCGTCGTACCACCGCCAGATCGTCGTGATGACGGCCCCGCACGTGGGCAACACCGGTGTGAACGACGACGACCCCGAGTCCCACCGGATCTGGGTCGCGGGCTACGTCCTGCGCGACCCGGCACGACGCACCTCGAGCTGGCGCTCGCGCGGCGACCTGGCCGACGAGCTCGCCGAGCAGGGTGTCGTCGGGATCGCCGAGGTCGACACCCGGTTCGTGACCCGTCACCTGCGCGAGCGCGGCGTGATGCGCGCCGGGATCTTCTCCGGCGACGACCTGCTGCGCGACGGCGTCGAGCGTGCCGTCGACGACCTCGTCGCGCAGGTGCAGGACGCGCCGCCGATGGCGGGCGCAGACCTCGCCCGCGAGGTCACGACCCCCGAGGCCTACACGGTGGAGCCACGCGGCCTGCCCGAGGGGTCGGACGCGGTCGCGACCGTCGTGGCCGTCGACCTGGGGATGAAGTCGATGACACCGGCGCGGCTGGCTGAGCGCGGCGTGCGCGTGCACGTGGTGCCGCAGTCGATCACCATCGCCGAGGTGGAGGCGCTGCTGCCTGCCGGGAGCCCGGTCGGCGTGTTCTTCTCGAACGGCCCGGGCGACCCGTCGGCGGCGACCGCCGAGATCGACCTCCTGCGCCAGGTCCTCGACCGGCGGATCCCGTTCTTCGGCATCTGCTTCGGCAACCAGCTCTTCGGCCGGGCGCTGGGCTACGGCACCTACAAGCTCGGCTACGGTCACCGCGGCATCAACCAGCCCGTGATGGACCGGACCACCGCCAAGGTGGAGGTGACCGCCCAGAACCACGGGTTCGCCGTCGACGCCCCGCTGGACGCGGTGAGCACCGCGCCCTACGACCTGGAGCGAGACGACCAGGGCGCCGAAGGAGCCCGGTACGGCCGCGTGATCGTGTCCCACGTGGGTCTCAACGACCAGGTGGTCGAGGGACTCACCGCGCTCGACCTGCCGGCCTTCTCGGTGCAGTACCACCCGGAGGCCGCTGCCGGACCGCACGACAGCGCCTACCTGTTCGACCGTTTCGTCGAGCTCATGACCACCCGCGAGCCCGTGACCGTGCCTGCCAGCGCCCTCGCGCTGCTGGCCGGCGGCTCCGGCGACAAGGAGAACTGATGCCCCGCCGTTCCGACCTGACCTCCGTCCTGGTCATCGGGTCCGGCCCGATCGTCATCGGCCAGGCCTGCGAGTTCGACTACTCCGGCACGCAGGCCTGCCGCGTGCTGCGGGAGGAGGGCCTGCGGGTCGTCCTGGTCAACTCCAACCCGGCCACGATCATGACCGACCCCGAGTTCGCCGACGCCACGTACGTCGAACCGATCACCCGGGAGGTCCTGACCACCATCATCGCCAAGGAGCGGCCCGACGCGCTGCTGCCCACCCTCGGCGGCCAGACGGCCCTCAACGCGGCGATCGAGCTGCACGAGGCCGGCGTCCTGGACGAGTACGGCGTGGAGCTGATCGGCGCCAACATCGCGGCCATCCGCAAGGGCGAGGACCGCGAGGAGTTCAAGGGCGTCGTCGAGCTGTGCGGCGGCGAGTCGGCCCGCTCGAAGATCATCCACACGGTCGACGAGGCCGTCGTGGCGGCGGACGACCTCGGGTACCCGATGGTCGTGCGCCCGTCGTTCACGATGGGCGGCCTCGGGTCCGGCCTGGCCTACGACGAGTCCGACCTGCGCCGGATCGTCGGTCAGGGGCTGCACTACTCGCCGACCACCGAGGTGCTCCTGGAGGAGTCGATCCTCGGCTGGAAGGAGTACGAGCTCGAGCTCATGCGCGACAAGGACGACAACGTCGTCGTGGTGTGCTCCATCGAGAACGTCGACCCCGTCGGCGTGCACACGGGCGACTCGGTCACGGTCGCCCCCGCGATGACGCTGACCGACCGCGAGTACCAGAACCTGCGCGACATCGGCATCGCCGTCATCCGTGAGGTCGGCGTCGACACCGGCGGCTGCAACATCCAGTTCGCGGTGGACCCCGAGTCCGGGCGCGTCATCGTCATCGAGATGAACCCGCGCGTGTCGCGCTCGTCGGCCCTGGCGTCCAAGGCCACCGGCTTCCCGATCGCGAAGATCGCCGCGAAGCTGGCCGTCGGCTACACGCTCGACGAGATCCCGAACGACATCACGGGGGTCACTCCGGCGAGCTTCGAGCCCACCCTGGACTACGTGGTGGTCAAGGTGCCGCGCTTCGCGTTCGAGAAGTTCCCGGCCGCGGACGACACGCTGACGACCACGATGAAGTCGGTGGGCGAGGCGATGGCCCTGGGCCGCAACTTCACCGAGGCGCTCGGCAAGGCGCTGCGCAGCATCGACAAGGGCGGCGTCGACTTCCACTGGCAGGGCGAGGCGCCGTCCGGTGACGCGCTGGCCGAGCTGCTCGCCGACATCGCACGGCCGACCGAGCAGCGGCTCGTGGGAGTCCAGCAGGCGCTGCGTTCCGTCGTCGCGGGCCACGCCACGCTCGAGCAGGTCTTCGACGCCACGAAGATCGACCCGTGGTTCCTCGACCAGATCCTGCTGATGAACGAGGTGGCCGAGGAGACCGCTGCGTCGCAGACGCTGACGACGGACGTGCTGCGCCGGGCCAAGCGGCACGGGCTGTCCGACGTCCAGGTCGCGCAGCTGCGCAAGATGGGGCCGGGCGGCGAGGCCGCGGTGCGCGAGGCACGGCACGGGCTCGGGGTCCGTCCCGTGTACAAGACGGTGGACACCTGCGCGGCCGAGTTCGCCGCCACCACCCCGTACCACTACTCGTCCTACGACACGGAGACGGAGGTCGCACCGCGCGAGCGCGAGGCGGTCATCATCCTGGGCTCGGGGCCGAACCGGATCGGGCAGGGCATCGAGTTCGACTACTCGTGCGTGCACGCGGCGCTGACGCTCAAGGACGAGTACGAGACCGTCATGGTCAACTGCAACCCCGAGACGGTCTCGACGGACTACGACACCTCGGACCGGCTCTACTTCGAGCCGCTCACCCTCGAGGACGTCCTGGAGGTCTACGCCGCCGAGCTTGCCGCGGGACCGGTCAAGGGCATCATCGTCCAGCTCGGCGGCCAGACGCCGCTGGGCCTGGCGCAGCGCCTCGCGGACGCCGGCCTGCCGATCCTCGGCACGACGCCCGAGGCGATCGACGCCGCCGAGGACCGTGGGCTCTTCGGCCAGGTCCTGGCCGACGCCGGTCTGCCCGCACCCGCGTTCGGCACCGCCCGGTCGCTGGGACAGGCCCAGGAGGTCGCCGAGCGGATCGGCTACCCCGTCCTCGTGCGTCCGTCCTACGTGCTCGGCGGCCGCGGGATGGAGATCGTGTACTCCGCCGAGCAGCTCACCGGCTACGTCGAGCGAGCGCTGGCGGACGCCGCCACGGTGGCCGCGGCGAAGGCACCGGGCACGCTGCCCGCGCCGCTGCTCATCGACCGCTTCCTCGACGACGCGATGGAGATCGACGTCGACGCCCTGTTCGACGGCGAGGAGCTCTTCCTCGGCGGCGTCATGGAGCACATCGAGGAGGCGGGCATCCACTCGGGCGACTCCGCCTGCGTGCTGCCTCCCGTCTCGCTGAGCGAGTCCGAGATCGAGCGGATCCGTCGCTCCACCGAGGCGATCGCGCGCGGCGTCGGGGTGCGCGGCCTGCTCAACGTCCAGTACGCGCTCGTCTCGGACGTCCTCTACGTCCTCGAGGCGAACCCGCGCGCCTCGAGGACGGTGCCCTTCGTCTCGAAGGCGACCGGGGCGTCGCTGGCCAAGGCTGCCGCCCGCGTCATGGTGGGCGAGTCGATCGCCGACCTGCGGGCCGAGGGCATCCTGCCGGCGGTGGGCGACGGCGGCACGCTCGATCTGGGTGCGCCGCTCGCGGTCAAGGAGGCGGTGCTGCCGTTCAAGCGGTTCCGGACCGCCGACGGGCAGGTGGTGGACACGGTGCTCGGGCCGGAGATGCGTTCCACGGGCGAGGTCATGGGCTTCGACAAGGACTTCCCGCACGCGTTCGCCAAGTCGCAGGCCGCGGCGTTCGGCGGTCTGCCGACGTCGGGCACGGTGTTCGTCTCGGTGGCCGACCGCGACAAGCGGTCGATCGTGTTCCCGGTCAAGCGCCTGGCGGACATCGGCTTCGAGATCCTCGCGACGGCGGGCACGGCCCAGGTGCTGGCACGCAACGGCATCGAGGCGACGACGGTGCGCAAGCACTCCGACGGTGCCGGCCCGGGCGGCGAGCCGACGGTGGTCGACCTCATCAGCGAGGGACGGGTGGACCTCGTGGTCAACTCCCCGTCGGGCCAGGGCGCGCGGGCCGACGGCTACGAGATCCGGGCGGCCACGACCGCGGCGGACAAGCCGATGGCCACCACGGTGGACCAGCTGGCCGCGGCGGTGCAGGCCATCGAGGCGGTCAGGGGCGGGCCCTTCGCCGTGGCGAGCCTGCAGGAGCACGACGCGGCGGCGCAGGTGCGCCGTGGGCTCGCCGGGGCGGTCGCCGGGGCCGGGGCGTGAGCGCCGCGAGCGTGCCGCGTGCCGCGCGGCTCCCGTTCGGGGCCCGGCTCGCGGCCGCGATGGACGAGCTCGGCCCGTTGTGCGTGGGGATCGACCCGCACCCGTCGTTGCTGGCCGACTGGGGGCTGCCCGACGACGCCGAGGGCGTGCGTCGGTTCGGCCTGCGCGTCGTCGAGGCGCTGGGCGGCCACGTGGCGGCGCTCAAGCCGCAGGCGGCGTTCTTCGAGCGGCACGGTTCCCCGGGGGTGGCCGCCCTCGAGGAGGTGGTCGCCGCCGCGCGGACGGCGGGCACGCTGACGATCGTGGACGCCAAGCGCGGTGACATCGGCTCGACGATGGGCGGGTACGCCGAGGCGTTCCTCGCCGACGGCTCCGCGCTCGCCGGTGACGCGGTGACGCTCTCGCCGTACCTCGGCTTCGGGTCCCTGGCCCCCGCGGCGGATCTCGCGGCGGCCACGGGCCGGGGCATCTTCGTGCTGTGCCTGACCTCGAACGCGGAGGGTCACGAGGTGCAGCACGCCGTCGGTCCGGACGGGGTCAGCGTCGCGGCGAACGTCGCGGCCCAGGCGTCGGCGCTCAACGCCCCGGCGGTGTCGGCCGGTCTGCCGATGGGTTCTGTCGGCCTGGTGGTCGGCGCGACGATCGGCGACGCGGCGCGGCGCACCGGGGCCGACCTCGAGGCGGTCGGCGGCCCGCTGCTCGCCCCGGGCGTCGGAGCCCAGGGAGCGGGGGAGCGTGAGCTGGCCGACGTGTTCGGTGCGGTGCGCCGCAACGTGCTCGCCTCGTCCTCGCGCGGGGTCCTTGCGGCGGGTCCCGACCCGACGGCGTTGCTGCGTGCCGCGCAGCGGTCGACGGCGGAGGTCCGGGCGGCGCTGCGCGCGCGGCCCTGACCGGCGGTGATGTCGGAAGAGTCACACGGCACGCCCGGTTCGCCGCGTTTGAGTCGCTATGCGGGGTGGAATCTGGCGTTCGTCGCGCCGCAGGAGGCCCCAGCGATTGCCGCCGCCGCAGGTCGTGGCTACTTTCGAGTGAGCAGTACGTCCTGTCGGTTCGATTGAGTAGGTGACTTGCGTGGCCCTTCCTCCACTCACCCCGGAACAGCGTGCGGCGGCCCTCGAGAAGGCGGCCGAGGCACGACGCGTCCGGGCGGAGATCAAGAACCGTCTGAAGTACTCCCAGGGGTCGCTGCGGGAGGTGATCGAGCAGGGCCAGGCGGACGACGTCGTGGGCAAGCTCAAGGTCGTCTCGTTGCTGGAGTCGCTCCCCGGAGTCGGTAAGGTGAAGGCTCGGGCGATCATGGAAGAGATCGGGATCGCCGAGACCCGCCGTGTCCGTGGCCTCGGGCCGCATCAGGCCCAGGCGCTCATCGAGAGGTTTGGCTGAGATTTCCGCATCACCTGCCGGCATGCCGGCTCCCCGAGGCGCCGCTCCTGACGACGACGCCCTGCGAGGGCCGGCACGGCTAACCGTGCTGGCCGGACCCACGGCCGTCGGCAAGGGCACCGTCTCGGCCGACATCCGCGCCCGCTACCCGCAGGTGTGGCTGTCGGTCTCGGCCACGACGCGGCCACCACGACCGGGCGAGGTGCACGGTGTGCACTACCTGTTCGTCGAGCCGGAGGAGTTCGACCGGATGGTCGCCGCGGGGGAGATGCTGGAGTGGGCGGTGGTGCACGGCCGCCACCGCTACGGCACCCCTCGCGGCCCGGTCGCCGAGCATCTGGCCGCCGGCCGTCCCACCCTGCTGGAGATCGATCTCCAGGGTGCCCGGCAGGTGCGCGACGCGGTGCGTGCGGCGGGCCTCGACGCGCAGTTCGTGTTCCTGGCCCCGCCGAGCCACGAGGAGCTGGTGCGCCGGCTCGTGGGGCGGGGGACCGAGAGCTCTGCCGAGCGCGAGCGCCGGCTGGCCACGGCCGCGGTGGAGATGGCGGCCGAGCCCGAGTTCGACGTGACGATCGTCAACGACGACGTCACGCGGGCCACGGACGAGCTGGCGCGGTTGCTGGGCGTGCGAGCCCAGGACGGCGCACCCGCGACCTCCCGGTCTGCTTGATCGCGGCGGGTAGACTGGGCGACGACTTCCCCCCCCCCCTGAACTTCCGGTGGCCCCCGCCACCGGTCCGTACGTCTGCTTGGAGTGACACTCATGGCCGGAACCGTGCCCCAGCCCATCGGCATCACCGACCCGCCGATCGATGACCTGCTCACGCACAGCGAGTCCAAGTACGGCCTGGTGCTGTACGCCTCCAAGCGTGCCCGTCAGATCAACGCGTACTACGCCCAGCTCAACGAGGGCCTGCTGGAGAACGTCGGGCCGCTGGTGGACACCCGCATCCAGGAGAAGCCGCTGTCGATCGCGATGCGCGAGATCAACCAGGGCCTGCTCACGGCGGAGCCCGCCGAGCCGGCTCCTGAGCAGCCGAGCACGCCGTCGCTCCCCGAGGGCGTCGAGGTCGTGGACTCCGAGCAGGCCGCCGGCGACGAGATCGTCTGAGCCGGCCCCCGGCGCGCCGCGATGAGGATCCTGCTCGGAGTGAGCGGCGGCATCGCCGCCTACAAGGCGGTGCTTCTGCTGCGGCTCCTGCGCGAGCAGGGGCACGCGGTGCGCGTGGTGCCGACCGCTGCCGCGCTGCGGTTCGTAGGCGCGCCGACGTTCGAGGCGCTCTCGGGCGAGCCCGTCAGCACCGAGGTGTTCGACGACGTCCCGGGCGTCCAGCACGTCGGGCTCGGCCAGGAGGCCGACCTGGTCGTGGTGGCACCGGCCACCGCGGACCTGCTGGCCCGGGCCGCGGCCGGCCGCGCGGACGACCTGCTCACCTCGACCCTGCTGGTCGCCCGCTGCCCGGTCGTGATGGCCCCGGCCATGCACACCGAGATGTGGCAGCACCCGGCCACGCGGGCGAACGTCGAGACCTTGCGCGGCCGGGGCGTGCACGTCATCGAGCCGGCCAGCGGTCGGCTGACCGGCGCCGACACCGGCGCGGGCCGCCTGCCCGAGCCCGAGGACATCGCTCGTGCGGCGCTGGAGGCTGCGGCGGTAGGGGCGGACGCCTCCGTCCGGCACGACCTCGCCGGCCGGCATGTCGTGGTGTCCGGCGGTGGCACGCGCGAGCCGATCGACCCGGTGCGCTTCATCGGCAACAGGTCCAGCGGACGCCAGGGCGTCGCGCTGGCGCAGGCGGCCGCGGCACGGGGCGCGCAGGTGACGCTCGTCGCGGCGAACCTGGCCGCGGACCTGACGGCACCGTTGGTCGCCGCCGGCGTCTCGGTGCGGGCGGTCGGCTCGACGGCCGAGCTGCGCGAGGCCGTGCGTTCCGCGGCCGAGAGCGCCGACGCCGTCGTCATGGCGGCGGCCGTCGCGGACTTTCGTCCGAGCGCTCCGCCGCGGGCCAAGATCAAGAAGGTCGCGGGCTCGTCGCCCGCCCCGATCGAGCTGGTGGAGAATCCCGACATCCTGGCCGAGCTGGCTGCGCATCGTCTCCGCGCCGACCAGGTCGTGGTGGGTTTCGCGGCCGAGACCGGCGGCGACGGGACCTCCGTCCTGGAGCACGGGCGCGCGAAGGCACGGCGCAAGGGCGCCGACCTGCTGGCCGTGAACGCGGTGGGCGAGAACCTGGGGTTCGGCACGGACGTGAACGACGTGACGGTGCTGGACGCGCACGGCGAGACGGTGGCCGCCGTCGCGGGCTCCAAGCGCGAGGTCGCGGACGGGCTCTGGGACGCTGTGGCCAAGATTCTGACCGACATGTGAGACGTTCTCATGCTGTGAGACGTTTTCGGGTGGATCTGCTGGGTCTACGGCATCCGGGGACGTAGGCTGGGCGGCATGAGCGATGCGCTGCGCCTCTTCACGTCCGAGTCCGTGACGGAGGGTCACCCGGACAAGGTGTGCGACCAGATCTCCGACGCCATCCTGGACGCGCTCCTCGCGCAGGATCCCCACTCGCGGGTGGCGGTGGAGACCATGGTGACCACCGGGCTGGTGCACGTGGCCGGCGAGGTCACCACCGAGGCGTACGTCGAGATCCCCCAGATCGTGCGCGAGGTGGTCCGAGGCATCGGCTACACCTCCTCGGTGATCGGGTTCGACGGTGATTCGTGCGGGGTGTCGGTGTCCATCGGGCAGCAGTCGCCGGACATCGCCCAGGGTGTCGACACCGCCCTCGAGCGCCGCACCCGCGCCGCAGAGGCCACGGCGGACGACCTGCTCGACGCGCAGGGCGCGGGCGACCAGGGGCTCATGTTCGGCTACGCCACCGACGAGACGCCGTCCCTGATGCCGCTGCCGATCTGGCTGGCGCACCGCCTCGCGGAGCGGCTGGCCGAGGTCCGCAAGTCCGGTGCGGTGGCGGGGCTGCGGCCCGACGGCAAGACGCAGGTCACGATCGGCTACGACGGCGACCGGCCGGTGAGCCTGGACACGGTGGTGCTGTCCACCCAGCACGACGCCGACATCGAGCAGGACAAGCTCTTCCGCGAGGTGGCCGACCACGTGATCGACCCCGTGGTCGACGAGGTGGCCGCGTCCGTGGGCCTGGCGACGTCCGACGTGCGCCTCATCGTCAACCCGACCGGCAAGTTCGTCGTCGGCGGGCCGCAGGGCGACGCCGGGCTGACGGGTCGCAAGATCATCGTCGACACCTACGGCGGGATGTCTCGGCACGGCGGCGGGGCCTTCTCCGGCAAGGACCCCTCGAAGGTCGACCGCTCGGCCGCGTACGCCATGCGGTGGGTGGCCAAGAACGTCGTGGCCGCGGGTCTGGCGCGGCGCTGCGAGGTGCAGGTGGCGTACGCGATCGGCAAGGCGCACCCGGTCGGTCTGTACGTCGAGACGTTCGGCACCGAGACGGTCGCACCCGAGCGCATCAGCGCGGCCATCGGCGAGGTGTTCGACCTGCGCCCGGCGGCGATCGTGCGCGACCTGGACCTGCTGCGTCCCGTCTATGCCACCACGGCGGCCTACGGGCACTTCGGTCGTGAGCTCGACGGCTTCACCTGGGAGCGCACCGACCGGGTGGACGCGCTGCGCGCCGCGGTGTGAGCGCCGGTGCGTGGTTGCATGGTCCCGTGACGACCGCTGACGAGCCCGAGCAGCCCGCGCTGCTCGGGCTCGACGACGTGCCGGCGGCCCCGGCGCCCCGCAGGCGCGGCCGCGCGAAGCAGCCTGCCGGTCCGGCCGCCGTCGACCCGGTGGCCCGGGTGGTCCTCGACCTGGCCCCGGCCCACCTCGACCGCGAGTTCGACTACCTGGTCCCCGCCCCGCTGGCCGACGACGCCGTGCCGGGCGTGCGGGTGCGCGCGCGGTTCGGCCCGCAGGAGGTCGGTGGCTACCTCGTGGGCCGCGCGGCGACGTCCGACCACGACGGGCGGCTGGTGGCCCTGCGGCGTGTCGTCTCGCCCGATCCCGTGCTGGCCCCGGAGGTGCTGGCGCTGGCACGCCGGGTGGCCGAGCGGTACGCGGGGACGCTGTCGGACGTGCTGCGCCTCGCGGTGCCACCGCGGCACGCCCGCGTCGAGGCCGAGGTGCTGGCCGCGCTCGCCGAGCAGACGAACGACGGGCAGGCACCGCCTCCTGCCTTCCCGTCCGACGGTGACGGCTGGGCGGGCGTGTGGGCGCCGTACCGGGGCGGGGAGGCGTTCAGCCGCCGGGTGCTGGCCGGACAGGCTCCGCGGGCCGTGTGGACGCCTCTGCCGGGCCTGGCGGCCGGCCCCGAGGGTCCGGCGCGCACGCCGCACTGGGCGGCCGCCGTGGCGCACACCGTGCGCGCGTGCCTGGCGGGCGGGCGTCGCGCCCTGGTGGTGGTGCCCGACGCCCGCGACGTCGACCGGGTGTGCGCCGCGCTGGCCGTCGCGGGCGTGCCCGACGTGGTGCGGCTGCAGGCCGACGACGGCCCCGCGCCGCGCTACCGGGCGTTCCTGCACGCACGGCACGGTCTGGCGGCGGCGGTGGTCGGCACGCGCGCGGCGATGTTCGCCCCCGTGCCGGACCTGGGCCTCGTGGTGCTGTGGGGCGACGGCGAGGAGACGCTCGCCGAGCCGCACGCCCCGTACCCGCACGCCCGGGAGGTCCTGGCGCTGCGCAGCGAGCTGCAGGGCGCGGCGTTCCTGCTCGGCTCGCCCGGCCGGACCGTCCAGGCGCAGGCGCTGCTGGCGCACGGCTGGGCGCAGGAGATCGGCGCCCCGCGCGACGTCGTACGCTCCCGGGCGCCGCGGGTGCGCGCCCTGACGTCCGTGGAGCTGGCCCGCGAGGGCGCCGGTGCGGCCGCGCGGCTGCCGAGCGCGGCCTGGCGGGCCGCCCGCGACGCGCTGGCCCACGGCCCGGTGCTCGTCCAGGTGCCCCGGACCGGCTACCTGCCGGTGGTGGCGTGCGCGCGGTGCCGGACGGCGGCACGCTGCGAGCACTGCCACGGCCCGCTGGGGCTGCGCGGGGCGAGCGCGACGCCGCAGTGCACCTGGTGCGGCCGGCTCGCCGGGGGGTGGCGCTGCACCGAGTGCGGGCACGACCGGGTGCGGGCCGTGCGGGTCGGCTCGGAGCGCACGGCCGAGGAGCTGGGGCGCGCCTTCCCCGGCGTCCCGGTGCGGGTGTCGGCGTCCTCCGCGCCCGGCGGTGTGCTGGACCACGTCGACGCGGCCCGGGCGCTCGTGGTGGCCACTCCCGGCGCCGAACCGGTGGCCGAGGACGGGTACGCCGCCGCGCTGCTGCTCGACGCAGCGGTCGCCACGGCGGGCACCGGCCTGGCCACCGCCACCGAGGCGGCGCACCGTTGGCTCGCCGCCGCCGCCCTGGTGCGACCCGCACCCCAGGGGCAGGTCCTGCTGGTGGGTGACGCCGCGCCGGCCCCGACCAGCGCCCTCGTGCGCTTCGACGCGCCAGGGCTGGCCGAGCGCGAGCTGGACGAGCGCCGCGAGCTGGACCTGCCGCCCGCCGTGCGCGTCGCCGCCGTCACCGGTCAGGTCGACGCGGTACGCGCCGTCGTCGCCCGCGTCGGGCTCGCCACGCCCGAGGCCGTGCTCGGCCCGGTCGACCTGCCCGACGACGGCACCCGGCTCGAGCCGGCGGTACGTGTCGTGGTGCGCGTCCCGCTCGCCCAGGGCACCGAGCTCGCCCACCAGCTGCGCGCCTCGATGGCTGTGCGCGCCGCCCGCCGCGAGGGCGGCAGCGCCCGTGTCCAGCTCGACCCCGCGGAGATGCTCTGATGGCGACCGACCCCGCGACCGCCCGCGGCCCGGTCGAGGCCGTGATCTACGACCTCGGCAACGTGCTGGTGGGATGGGACCCCTACGGGGCGTTCGACGGCCTGGACCGCGCCGCCGTCGACGACTGGATGGCCGACGTCGACTTCGCCGCGTTCAACCACGCCCAGGACGCGGGCCGCACGTGGTCCGAGGCGGTCGCCCACCTGGAGGCCACCCGACCGCACCTCGCCGCGTACGCCGAGCGCTACCGCACCGCGTACCCCGGCACCCTCACCGGCCCCGTGCCCGGGTCGGCGGAGCTCGTCGACGAGCTCGACGAGCTCGGGCTGCGCCTGTACGGGCTGACCAACTGGGCCGCCGACACCTTCCACCACGCGGTGCCGGCCGCACCCGCCATCGGTCGGCTGGGTGACGTCATCGTCTCCGGCCAGGTGGGCGTCGCCAAGCCGGACCCGGCGATCTTCCGCCTCGCCGCCGGACGCTTCGCCGTCGACCCGGGGCGCACCGTCTTCGTCGACGACACCGCCCGCAACGTCGAGGCCGCCCGCACCGTCGGGTTCCAGGCCGTGCACTTCACCGGCACGCCCGCGCTGCGGACGGCGCTCGCCGACCTCGGCGTCCCGGTGCGGCGCCGGCCCTAGACTTGTGCGGTGCGTCTGCTCTTCGCCGGAACCCCGGAACCCGCCGTCCCCGCGCTGCGTGCGCTGATCGACTCCCAGCACGAGGTGGCCGCCGTCCTGACCCGGGCCGACGCCCGTGCCGGACGTGGTCGCCGCCTCGTGCCGAGCCCCGTGCGCGTCGCCGCCGAGGAGGCGGGCATCGAGGTGATCACGGACGTGCCCCGCGGGGAGGACTTCGTCGCCCGCCTGCGCGACCTCGACGTCGACGTCGCCCCCGTGGTGGCCTACGGGCACCTGCTGCGCCCCGACGTCCTGGCCGTGCCCCGCCTCGGGTGGGTCAACCTGCACTTCTCGGTGCTGCCCGCGTGGCGTGGTGCCGCCCCGGTGCAGCACGCGATCCTCGCCGGCGACGAGGTCACGGGCGCCACCACGTTCCTGCTCGACGAGGGCATGGACACCGGACCCGTCCTCGGCACCGCCACCGAGACCGTCCGCCCCCGCGACACGTCCGGCGACCTGCTCGCCCGGCTCGCAGTCTCCGGTGCGGAGCTGCTCGTGGCGACCCTGGACGCGCTGGGCGCCGGCCGGCTCGCACCCCGGCCGCAGGCCGCCGAGGGCGCCTCGGTCGCCCCCAAGATCACCCGTGAGGACGCCCTGGTGCAGTGGGACGAGCCGGCGCTCGCGGTCGACCGGCGCATCCGTGCGGTCACGCCGGCCCCCGGCGCGTGGACCACCCTCCCGGCCGACGACGACACGCCCGGGCCACGTCTCGGCGTCGGACCCGTGCGCCCGCGGCCCGAGGTCACCGACCTCGGACCAGGCCGGGTACGTGCCACCAGGACCGAGGTGCTGGTGGGCACCGCCACGCACGCCGTCGCCCTCGGCGACGTGCAGCCGGTCGGCAAGCGGCCGATGCCGGCAGCCGACTGGGCACGCGGCGCCGGCCGTGCCGTGCTCGCCGCCGACGCAGCCCTGGGAGGCATGCGATGAACGCCCACCGTGACGAGGACCGGGACGGCGACCGGCGGGACGCGCGCGGCCGCCAGCGCGGTGCGGCCCGCTCCCGCAGCCAAGGACACCGCACCTCCCAGGCACCCTCGCAGCGCCGCCGGGCGACCGACCCGGCCCGCACCGCCGCCTACGACGTGCTGCGCGAGGTCGACGCCTCGGACGCCTACGCCAACCTCGTGCTCCCGCCGCTGCTGCGCGAGCGCCGCATCACCGGCCGGGACGCCGCGTTCGCCACCGAGCTCGCCTACGGCACCCTGCGCCTGCAGGGCCGCTACGACGCGATCCTGGCCCACTGCGTCAACCGGCCCCTGGACCGGCTCGACCCCGAGGTCCTCGACGTGCTGCGCCTGGGCGCCCACCAGGTGCTCGGCATGCGGGTGCCCGCCCACGCCGCCGTCTCGGAGACGGTGGGGCTGTGCCGCGACCGCGTCGGCGCAGGCCCGGCGCAGATGGTCAACGCCGTCCTGCGCGCCGTCGGGCGCACGAGCCTCGACGACTGGCTCGACCGGCTGCGCACCGAAGCCCCGGACGAGACCACCGCGCTCGCGCTGACCGGCTCCCACCCCGTGTGGATCACCCGCGCCCTGCGCGAGGCCCTGCACGGCTCCGGACGCTCCGTGGCCGAGCTCGCCGACCTGCTGCAGGCCGACAACACCGCACCGCGCGTCACGCTCGTCGTGCGGCCCGGGCTGGTCGGACCCGACGAGCTGACCGGCAGCGCGGAGACCGACGTGCGCCTCACGCCCGGCCGCTGGGCACCCACGGCACAGGTGCTCGCCTCCGGGACCGACCCTGCCGCCCTCGAGCCGGTGGCCGACGGACGCGCCGGCGTGCAGGACGAGGGGTCCCAGCTCGTCACCCTCGCGCTGGCTGCCACGCCGCTCGAGGGCCGCGACGAACGCTGGCTCGACCTGTGCGCCGGACCGGGCGGCAAGGCCGCGCTCCTCGGGGCGCTCGCGGCCCGGCAGGGCGCCCGGCTCGTGGCCAACGAGGTCCAGCCGCACCGCACACGTCTCGTACGCCAGGGGCTGCGCGCCGTGCCCCAGGAGGCGGTGGAGGCTGTGCGTACCGGGGACGGCCGTGAGGTGGGTTCCGACGAACCCGGCGCCTACGACCGCGTGCTCGTCGACGCGCCGTGCACCGGCCTGGGTGCGCTGCGCCGGCGACCCGAGTCCCGGTGGCGGCGCACGCCCGCCGACCTCGGCACGCTCACCGGGCTGCAGGGCGAGCTGCTCGCCTCCGCCCTCGACGCCGTGCGGCCCGGGGGAGTGGTGGCGTACGTGACGTGCTCGCCCCACCTGGCCGAGACCCGCCTCGTGGTGGACGACGTGCTGCGCCGGCGCGACGACGTCGAACGCCTCGACGCCCGTGCCGCGGTGCGTGACGTGCTCGTCCCGCACGCCGAGATCGACCTGGGGGCCGACGGCGGCGGCGCGGACGGGCTCGACGTGCAGCTCTGGCCGCACGTGCACGGCACCGACGCGATGCACCTGACGCTGCTGCGCCGGACGGGCTGACAGGTATTCCTTGCCATCTGGCGTTCGCCAGGATAAAGTGGCAGAACGTTTCTGCCAGAATAGCCTGTCATCGGAGGAGCCATGCCCGGCGAACCGTCCCGCTGGACCCAGCCACGAGGACCACGCGACCTCGGACGCTTCGTCCAGCAGGCGCGCCGACGACGCGGCCTCAGCCAGGTGGCGCTCGCGGACGAGCTCGGCCTCACCCGGCAGTACGTCTCCGAGGTGGAGTCCGGCGTCGGGAACCTCTACATCACACGGCTCTTCGAGATCTTCGACGAGCTCGGCATCGACGTACGCCTGGAGGAGCGGACGGCCGATGCTGACGCCTGAGCTGGACGCCTGGCTGTACGGCAGTCGCGTTGCGCGCTTCACCGCGCTCGACGTGGGTCGTGCCGCACCCCGCGTCGAGCTCACCTGGGACCCCGACGCCGTCGTCCGCTGGGGTTACGGCGCCCGGGTGCTCTCCCACCTCCTGCCCATGGACCCGGACGATCCTCCGCCGCCTGCCCGCGTCACCGCGTGGCTCGACGGGCTGATGCCCGAAGGGCGCGTCCGTGACCACATGGCCATGGACGCCGGAGTCGACCCCGAGGACGTCGTCGGCTTCTTCAGTGCCTACGGCGGGGACACCGTCGGTGCGCTCGAGTTCGTCCCCGTCGGTGCCGCGCCGCGATCGGGCACCGTCAGCGACCAGCCGCTCGACGGGGCGGGCATCGCCACACTCCTGCGTGCGAGCGTCGCCCGTGCCGGAGGGCAGGGCCGCACGCAACGTCTCACCAGCTCGCTGCCCGGGATGGAGCCGAAGATCGGCCTCGTCCACGCCGACGGCGGGTGGTGGCGGGCCTCCCCGGAGCAGCCGACCACCCACATCCTCAAGGTCGCCCGCGCCGCGGGATCGCCCACCGCCGACCTCGTCGACACCGAGGCCGCCTCGCTCGACCTCGCCCGTCGCATCGGCCTGACGACGGTCGACGCGCGCGTCGAGACGTTCGGCGACATGCGCTGCATCGTCGTCTCCCGCTACGACCGGGTGCCCGACGACGGCGTGCCCGGCGGGCTGCGACGCATCCACCAGGAGGACTCCGCCCAGGCGCTCGGCATCAACACCCGCGACCCGGAGCGCAAGTTCCAGCACGGGCGCGCCCTGCCGTCGCTCGCCCGGATCGCCCAGGTCCTGCGCGACGACGGCGCCAGGCCGGACCGGCTGCTGGCGCTCACCGCGCTGAACCTCGCGCTCGGGAACACCGACGCCCATGCGAAGAACATCTCGCTGCTCCGCCGCGAGGACGGCACCGTCGCGCTCGCTCCCGCCTACGACGTCTCGATGCACCTGCACCACTCCCACGCCTCGCGCGTCTTCGCGATGGACGTCGCGGGGGAGCGGGACATGGACTCGATCACGGGGGACCACCTCGTCGCGGAGGGCGTCTCGTGGGGCCTGCCGCGCCGTCGTGCCGAACGCGTCGTCGCGCGGACGCTCGACGACCTCAGGACCGCGCTGGACGAGATCGACCGCGGCCGGCACCCGGGCGTCCCGGCCGAGGCCTGGCGGACCGTCGTCGACCACACGGACGTCCTGCGGACGTCGGTGGGCTGAGCGTCAGTGGAGGGAGCGTTGCAGCAGCATCGTGCTGACGCTGCGCCCGTGCTTGACCCCCACGTCGCGCAGCACGCCGGCCACCTCGAAGCCGAGGCGGCGGTGCAGCGGCAGCGATCCTGCTGCTGCCGGGTCGTCCGCGACGACGGCGACGACCTCGCGCACTCCGGCCAAGGAGCACGCGTCGAGCAGCGCGGAGAGCAGCCGGGTGCCGACCCCGCGCCGCTGCACCGCGGGGGAGAGGTAGACCGTCGTCTCGACGGTGTGCCGGTACGCCGCCTTCGGACGCCACGGAGCGGCGTAGGCGTACCCGACGACGACGCCGTCGACCTCCGCGACGAGGAACGGCAGCCCACGGTCGTGCAGGTCGTCCAGCCGGGCCTCCCAGGCCGGGACCCCAGGAGGATCCTCGTCGAACGTCACGGCGGTGCCCAGCACGTACGGCTCGAGGATCGCGGCGACGGCAGGCAGGTCGTCCGGGGTGGCGGGACGGACGAGCGGCCGGGCGGCGGGTGTGTCCACGGCGCGAGAGTACCGGGGCCCGGTCAGGATGATGCGTGACCGGATGTCGAGAACGCCGGCTCGGCTCCGTCCCCGGGACGAGAGCGGCCACGACGGCCGCCACGACGAAGGAGCGAACGATGGCGAAGTACCTGCTGCTCAAGCACTACCGGGGTGCGCCGGCCTCGGTCAACGACGTGCCGATGGACCGGTGGACGCCCGACGAGGTCTCCGCGCACGTCCAGTACATGAACGACTTCGCGGCCCGGCTCGAGGGCACCGGCGAGTACGTCGACAGTCACGCTCTCTCCCCGGAGGGCATGTTCGTGCGGTACGACGGCGAGGGGCGGCAGCCGGTGACCGACGGCCCGTTCCCGGAGACCAAGGACCTGATCGCGGGCTGGATGGTGATCGACGTCGAGAGCCAGGAACGAGCCGTGGAGCTGGCCGGGGAGCTGTCGGCGGCGCCCGGTGCGGGGGGCCGTCCGATCCACGAGTGGCTCGAGCTGCGGCCGTTCCTCACCGAACCGCCGACCGTCATGGAGTGAGCCGGTGGACGAAGCGTTGCTGCGGGCGCTCACGCCCACGGTGATCGGCGTCCTCTGCCGTCGCGGAGCCGACTTCGCGACGGCAGAGGACGCCGTCCAGGAGGCGCTGGTCGAGGCCGTGCGCCGGTGGCCGCACGGCTCGCCCCGGGACCCGCAGGGGTGGCTGGTCACGGTCGCCTGGCGCAAGTTCCTCGACATGGTCCGCGCGGACGCGTCCCGTCGGCAGCGCGAGACCCGGGTCGGGGCCGAGCCGCCGCCGGGCCCGGGAGGATCGACGGACGACACGCTCCGGCTGTACTTCCTCTGCACGCATCCCGCCCTCTCACCCGCCTCGGCGGTCGCCCTGACGCTGCGGGCCGTCGGCGGGCTGACGACGCGGCAGATCGCCGAGGCCTACCTGGTGCCGGAGGCGACGATGGCGCAACGCATCAGCCGTGCCAAGCGCACGGTCGCCGGTGTCCGGCTGGACCGTGCGGGTGACGTGGCGACCGTCCTGCGTGTCCTCTACCTCGTCTTCAACGAGGGGTACTCGGGCGACGTCGACCTGGCCGCCGAGGCGATCCGCCTCACGCGCGAGCTCCGCGCGAAGGTCGACCATCCGGAGGTCTCGGGACTGCTCGCCCTCATGCTGCTCCACCACGCCCGCCGTGCCGCCCGGACCCGGGCCGACGGGAGCCTGGTGCCCCTCGCCGACCAGGACCGCGGGCGGTGGGACGCACGCCTGATCGCCGAGGGGGTCGAGATCCTCCAGGCGGCGCTCGTGCGGGACCGGCTCGGCGAGTTCCAGGCTCAGGCCGCCGTCGCCGCGCTCCACGCGGATGCCCGGACGGCCGAGGAGACCGACTGGGTGCAGATCGTCGAGTGGTACGACGAGCTCCTGCGGGTCAGGGACAGCCCGGTGGCCAGGCTCAACCGGGCCGTCGCGGTGGGCGAGGCCGACGGCGCGAGAGCCGGCCTCGCCGCGCTGGAGGAACTCGACCCTGCCCTGCCGCGGTTCACCGCGGCGGCCGCGTACCTGCACGAGCGAGACGGGGACCCGGCGACCGCGGCACGGCTCTACGCCGACGCCGCGCGGGCGGCGTCCAGCCTGCCGGAGCGCGATCACCTGGTGCGCCAGGCCGCCCGGCTCAACGCCCGACGTGGTCCCTGAGCGGGCGAGCCGGGACGTGCCGACCGGCGCCCGGCTCTAGGCTGGTAGCCATGGCAGCCCTGATCAACCCGAGCATCCTGTCGGCCGACTTCGCGAACCTCGAGCGTGACCTCCAGGTCATCGCGACGGCGGACGCCGCGCACGTCGACGTCATGGACAACCACTTCGTGCCCAACCTGACGCTCGGCCTGCCGGTCTTCGAGCGGCTGGTGCAGATCTCTCCGGTGCCGATCGACGGGCATCTCATGATCGAGGACCCCGACCGCTGGGCGCCCGCCTACGCCGAGGCGGGCGCGGCGACGGTCACGTTCCACGCCGAGGCCGCACGGGCGCCTGTGCGGCTCGCACGCGAGCTGCGCCGGCTGGGTGCCCGGGCGGGCGTCGCCCTGCGCCCTGCGACCCCGGTGGAGCCCTTCCTGGACCTGCTGGCGGAGGTGGACCTGATCCTGGTGATGACGGTCGAGCCCGGGTTCGGCGGCCAGTCCTTCATCGAGGGGACCCTGCCCAAGATCCGGCGGGCACGCCGTGCCGTCAGCGAGTCGGGGCTCGACGTGCACATCCAGGTCGACGGGGGAGTGTCGCGGGAGACGATCGAGCGGGCGGCCGACGCCGGGGCGAACGTCTTCGTCGCGGGATCCGCGGTGTTCGGGGCGGACGACGTCCCGGCGGAGATCGACGTGCTCCGGGACCTGGCGAGCAAGCACACGCACTGAGGCGGGGGATCAGCGAGCATCTCCGCAGCAGGGGAGTTCTGTTCCTTCCACGAAAATAGTGTGCCAAGCGCCGATATGACACCTGTGACCTCCGTCCCGCGCACCGGGACGAAGCATGGACGACCGGGGTCGACGTCTACGCTGGTGGGGTGAAGACCTTCGACTCCCTGTTCGCCGAGCTGTCCGAGAAGGCCCGCACCCGACCCGCGGGGTCGGGGACCGTGGCTCAGCTGGACGCCGGCATCCATGCGATCGGCAAGAAGGTCGTGGAGGAGGCCGCCGAGGTATGGATGGCCGCCGAGCACGAGCCGGACGAGGCTGCGGCGGAAGAGATCTCGCAGCTGCTCTACCACCTGCAGGTGCTGATGATCGCCAAGGGGCTCACGCTGGACGACGTGTACGCGCATCTGTGAGCGCCCGGTCCGGTGTCGCCCGACACCGGACCGCAGCGCGCGCTCCGATCCGCACCATCGCCGTCGTCCCGCCCGATCCGAACGAGGTAACCCGTTGCTCCGCATCGCCGTCCCCAACAAGGGCTCGCTCTCCGCTCCAGCCACCGACATGCTGCGCGAGGCCGGCTACCGCCAGCGCCGCGACAGCCGCGAGCTCGTGCTCGCCGACGCCGACAACGGCGTCGAGTTCTTCTTCCTGCGTCCGCGGGACGTCGCCGTCTACGTCGGTGCGGGGACCGTGGACGTCGGGATCACAGGGCGCGACCTGATGCTCGACTCCGACGCCGACGCCGTGGAGCACCTCCCGCTCGGATTCGCCGGGTCGACCTTCCGGTTCGCCGCTCCCGCCGGGACGATCGAGGAGGTCGCCCAGATCGCCGGCAAGCGTGTCGCCTCGTCGTACACCACGATCGTGCGGCGGTACCTGGCGCGGCAGGGCGTCGAGCCCGCGGCCATCGTCCACCTCGACGGCGCGGTGGAGAGCTCGGTACGGCTCGGGGTCGCCGACGTGATCGCCGACGTCGTCGAGACCGGCACCACGCTGCGGGCCGCCGGGCTCGAGGTCTTCGGCGAGCCGATCCTGCGCTCCGAGGCCGTGCTCATCCGCCGGTCCGGCGACGAGGTCCCGAACGGGATCGACATCCTCACCCGTCGGCTGCAGGGTGTCATCACCGCGCGGGAGTACGTCCTGCTGGACTACGACGTGCCGACCGAGCTGCTCGACGCGGCCGTGGCCGTCACGCCGGGGTTCGAGTCGCCCACGGTGTCACCCCTGCACAACGGGCAGTCCGCCGCCGTGCGCTCGATGGTGCGGCGCTCGGAGACCAACCGGGTCATGGACGCGCTGTACGACGTCGGAGCGCGCGGCATCCTGGTGACCCGTATCCACGCGAGCCGTCTGTAGACGATGAGCGACGACGGCACGCAGCAGCAGGACCGGTTCCGGACCTTCCGTCCGTGGTGGACGCGCGTCGCGGTCGTCGTGACGGGCGTCGTCGCCGCGGGCGGGAGCCTGCTCGTGGCGTTGTTCGCCGAGCAGGGCGTCCTGCTCGGTGCCGGGACGCGCGTCTCGCTCGTCGCCTTCGCGATCTTCGCGGTGTGGTTGCTCTGGCGGCTGGGTGGCGTGCACGCGAAGCCTGACGCCGAAGGGCTCACGGTGCGCAACATCGTCCGCAGACGGCGCGTCGCGTGGCCCGAGGTGGTCGCCGTCCGGCTGACGGTGAACGACCCGTGGGTGATCCTCGACCTCGCCGACGGCGGCACGCTGGCCGTCATGGGGATCCAGCGTGCCGACGGCGAGCGGGGGATGGCGGAGGCCCGCCGGCTGCAGGCACTGGCCCGTCAGCTCGGCGAGGCCCCCGACAGCCCCTGACCTGCCTCGCTCAGTGCGCGGCGTGCGCCGGTCGGCGCTCCGTGCGGGGTGCGCGACGCTCCGGGGCGCCCTTGTCGACCGAGATCCGCAGCTGCCGACCGGCGACGTTGGCGCGGCCGATGCGGTTCATCGTCGCGTCGTCCAGCGGCTTGGTGATGTCGACC
This sequence comes from uncultured Isoptericola sp., assembly GCA_947497265.1. Taxonomy (GTDB): domain Bacteria; phylum Actinomycetota; class Actinomycetes; order Actinomycetales; family Cellulomonadaceae; genus Isoptericola; species Isoptericola rhizosphaerae. The sequence continues at coordinate 193,284 of CANMFP010000002.1, read as the reverse complement.
AGGGAGAAGTTGCCGAAGATGTCGATCTTGCCGATGTCGCCACCGCGCAGACCACCCTCGTTCGTCAGCGCACCGACGATGCCGCGCGGCTGGGCACCGTGGGTGTGCCCGACGGCGATGCGGTAGCGGGTGCCCTCGGCCGGACGGCGGATGCCGCGGCCCGACTCGCCACGGCCGTCACGGTCGGCCCGCGGGTGGCGACGCGTGCGGTCGCCGTCCCGGTCGCCACGCTCCGCCCGGTGCGTCTCGCGGGTGCGCCCGCCCTTGACCTCGGCGCGCTCCCGCTCGTGCTCCTCCTGGGCGGCACGGTGCGCGGGGCCGTCGTCGCCGACCGCGAGCGCCAGCAGCGCGGCCGCGACCTGCGCGGCGTCCGGTGCGGTGCCGTCCTCGCGGGGGGCGAGGTGCTCGCTCAGGAGCTCGGTGTAGAGATCGAGGCGGCCGGCTTCGAGGCGTGCGGGCACGGTGCCGAGGATGGTGCGTGCCCGGTGTGCCGACACGTCGCGGGGGGAGGGGATCTCGACCTCGGTGAGCTTGGCCCGGATGGTGCGCTCGATGTGCTTGAGCTTGCCGCGCTCGTGGGGGGTGACGAACGACAGCGCGCGGCCGGTGCGTCCGGCGCGGCCGGTGCGCCCGACACGGTGCACGTAGGCCTCGGGCTCGCGGGGGATGTCGAAGTTGACGACCAGGCCGATGCGGTCGACGTCGAGCCCGCGGGCCGCGACGTCGGTGGCGACGAGGACGTCGAGGGAGCCGTTGCGCAGTCGCTCGACGATCTTCTCGCGCTCCTTCTGGGCGACGTCGCCGGAGATGGTCGCGGCGGAGACGCCTCGCTCGACGAGGGCGACCCCGACCTCCTCGGCGGCGGCACGGGTGCGGGTGAAGACGATGGTCGCGTCGGCCTCCGAGGTGGCGAGGACGCGCACGAGGGAACCGACCTTGTGGCGGAACGGCACGACGGCGTACGTCTGCTCGACGGCGGTGACGGTGCTGGACTGGCGCGAGACGGCGACCTGGACCGGGTTGTTCAGGTGGGTGTCGGCGACCGCGCGGATGGCGGGCGGCATGGTCGCGGAGAAGAGGGCGACCTGCCGCTCGGTGGCCGCCTGGCCGAAGATCTTCTCGACGTCCTCGGCGAAGCCCATGCGGAGCATCTCGTCGGCCTCGTCGAGGACGAGGAACTTGACGGTGTCGAGGTGGAGCGACCCGCGCTCGAGGTGGTCCATGATCCGGCCGGGCGTGCCGACGACGACCTGGACGCCGTCGCGCAGGGCGCGCTGCTGGGGCACGTAGGGCGCGCCGCCGTAGACGGGCAGCACCCGGACGCCGGGCATGTGGGCGGCGAAGCTTTCGACGGCGTCGGCGACCTGCATGGCGAGCTCGCGGGTGGGGGCCAGGACGAGGGCCTGGACGTGCCCGCGGGAGACGTCGGCGGCGGGGTCGACGGCGGCGAGCAGCGGGATGCCGAAGGCGGCGGTCTTGCCGGTGCCGGTCTGGGCGACGCCGGTGATGTCGCGGCCGGCCAGGAGGGCGGGGATCGCCTCGGCCTGGATGGGGGAGGGGGTGGTGAAGCCGAGGTCGTCGACGGCCTTCTGCAGCTGTGCGGGAAGGTCGAGGTCGGCGAAGGTGACCTGGGCCTCGGTGGGCAGCGTGGAGTCAGGGGTGCTCATGGCGAAGTGACCGTTTCGTCGGGTGCGGGGTGGGAGTCCTGCCGTGCCTTGCGGCACGGCGGTCGCTCGGTCCCGTACACACACCTGCACCTGGCTGGCTGTCTGATCGACTGCCAGGGCCTACGAACACGCGGGAGGACGACGAACTCCGATGGATTGGCCCCATCCTACGGGTCGCGAGCGCCGGGCGGTGGTGAGGTGCCCGGTGAGTTTGCCCACTGCCGCAGGCTCTGCCCGGTCCTGCGTAGGATGTGCGCGGCAGGGGACTCGGTGGACACAGGCGGTGATCGTGCAGGCAGGGCAGGGCGACGCAGCCGTGTGGACGGTGCCGAACGTCGTGAGCATGGCGCGCCTGGCGCTCGTCCCGGTGTTCGCCGTGCTCATCGTCTCGGGCGAGGACGTGTGGGCGTTGGTGGTGCTGGCGGTGTCCGGCGCCAGCGACTGGCTCGACGGGTTCCTCGCGCGGCGGCTGAACCAGGTGACCAAGCTCGGTCAGATGCTGGACCCCGCGGCGGACCGGTTGTTCATCCTGGTCACGCTCGTCGGGCTGTTGTGGCGCGGCGTGGTGCCGTGGTGGGTGCTGACCCTGGTGGTGCTGCGTGACGTGCTGCTGGCCTGTCTCGCCCCGGTCCTCGCTCGGCACGGTTACGGTCCGCTGGCGGTGAGCATGACCGGCAAGGCCGGGACGTTCGCGCTGCTGTACGCCTTCCCGCTGCTGCTCCTCGCCGAGACGCCGGGGGCGGTGGGCACCGTCTCCCACGCGGTGGGCTGGGCGTTCGCCTGGTGGGGCATCGGGCTGTACTGGTTGGCCGGCTGGCACTACGTCGTGCAGACGCGCCGGCTGGTCCTGCAGCAGGGTGATCGTCAGGAGGGCCCGGGATGACCCGGGTACCGCCGGACCAACGGCCGGACGCGTCCATGACGCTCCTGGTCGAGGTCATGGAGAAGCCGCTGGACGCGGGCTACGCCGAGGCCGCCCGCCGTCGTGCGGCGGGTGAGGCCCCTGCGCGGGGGGCGGGGACGCTCCTGCTGCTGCTGGTCGCCGTGCTGCTGGGCCTCATGACGGTGGCGGCCGCGCAGCAGCTCAGGGCGCCGTCCGACGGGCCGTCGGCCCGTGAGCTGCTGGAGCAGGAGATCTCCGAGCGGCAGCAGTCGGCGGACGAGCTGCGGGCGCAGACCGTCGCGCTCAACGAGGAGATCGAGGAGCTGCAGTCGGCGGCGCTGTCTGCCGCGGACCAGGGGCTGCTGGACCGGTTGCGTCTGGACGGCGTCGTGACGGGCGCCACGGCGGTGTCCGGCCCGGGCCTGGAGCTCACCCTGAGCGACAGCGACGCGGACCTGGACCCGGACGTCGCGGCCTCGGACACGCGAGTCCAGGCGGTCGACCTGCAGACGGTCGTCAACGCGTTGTGGGCCTCGGGTGCCGAGGCCGTCAGCGTGGGGGGCCAGCGGCTGACGTCGTTGTCGGCCATCCGGCACGCGGGCGAGGCGATCCTCGTCGACCTGGTGCCGCTGCCGGGCCCGTCGTACGTGGTACGCGCCGTCGGTGACCCGGAGGACATGCAGGCCGCGTACGCTCGGACCGGCGCTCCGGCGTACACCCAGTACCTGTCCTCGGAGTGGGGCATCGGGTCGAGCATGGCCACGGTGGACGAGATCGACCTGCCGAGCGTGGGTGGGCAGGGTCTGCGCTACGCAGAACCGGTGGAGCCGGACGTGGACGAGAGCCAGGAGGAGATTCCATGATCGCCGTGGTCGGGCTGGTGATCGGTGTCGTGGCAGGGATGGTCCTGCACCCGACGGTGCCGGTCGCGTTGCAGCCGTACCTGCCGATCGCCGTGGTGGCGGCGCTCGACGCGCTCTTCGGGGGGCTGCGCGCCAAGCTCGACGGGCTGTTCGACGACAAGGTCTTCGTCGTGTCGTTCCTGTCGAACGTTCTCGTGGCGGCGTTCATCGTCTTCCTGGGCGACCAGCTGGGCGTCGGTTCCCAGCTGTCGACGGCGGTGGTGGTCGTGCTCGGCATCCGGATCTTCTCCAACGCCGCAGCGATCCGACGGCACCTGTTCAGGGCGTGAGCATGAGCGACGAACGCCGCGAGCACGACGGCTCGGCGGACACACCTCCCGAGCCGCAGGCCGAGCACGATGCGTCGCCGGTCGGCGGGGGAGACGCGTCGGGCTCCGGTGCGACCCCGGACGGGGCGGGTTCCGCGCAGAGCGCCCCCGAGGAGGCCGACGGGCCGGACCGGGCCGAGGATGCCGGTCCCGCCGAGCACTCCGGCCCGCCGGACCCCCTCGACCTGTCCGTCCCCGTGGCCACGATCACCGGCCCGCAGGTCGCCGAGGAGTCGCGCGAGCGCGGCGCGGGCTCGCCGTCCTCCGCGGGTAGCCCGAGCGTCCCCGGGACGTGGCCCGGCCCGGGCACGGGTGCGGTCCCGGCGGTGCCTGAGGTGCCGGACCTCGCCGCAGGACACGACGCGGACGAGCGGGGCGACGACGGCGCCGCGTCGGCCGTGCCGCCGCCCGACGGGTGGCGAGCCCTGGTCGGTGCGATGCGTCCGCGCGCCAACCGGTCGCAGCTCCTGGCCGCGGTGCTGTGTGCCGCGCTGGGCTTCGCCCTCGTCGTCCAGGTGCAGCAGTCCGCTCAGGACCCGCTGTCGTCCGCGCGCCAGGACGACCTCGTGCGGCTCCTGGACGAGGTCACGCAACGCTCCGAACAGCTGGCCGAGCAGGTCGCCGAGCTCTCCGGGACGCGCGACGAGCTGCAGTCGGGCAGCGGCCAGGCGCAGGCAGCGGTCGACCTGGCCGAGGAGCGCGCCGGCGCCGAGGGCATCCTGTCGGGCCGCCTGCCCGCCGTCGGACCCGGCGTGGAGATCGTGGTGCGCGACCGGGGCGGCCTCCTGGACGCCTCGAAGATGTTCAACGTGCTCGAGGAGCTGCGCAACGCGGGCGCGGAGGTGGTCGAGCTCGACGGCATCCGCCTGGTGACCTCGACGTGGTTCAGCGACACGGACGAGGGGATCGTCGTCGACGGCCAGGCGCTCGACCCGCCGTACCGGTGGACCGTCATCGGCGACCCGTCGACGCTCAGCCCCGCGCTGGAGATCCCCGGCGGTGCTCTGGCGACCCTGCGCACCGCCGGGGCCGAGGCCACGATCACCGAGCACGACGAGGTCGAGGTGACCGCGGTGCGCGAACCGCCCGAGCCGCAGTACGCCACGCCCCGAGGACCCGAGGGATGAGTCGCGCCGCGACGCTTCGTGCGGCTTCCCGCCACGACCGGTGAGAGGGTAGGTTTGACGGACGACGGCGCACGTCGGACCGGCCGACCCAGCCAGGAGGACTGATGACGGACCCCCGCGCAATCCCGCACGAGACGGGCGTCGACACGACGGCCCACCTCGGTAGGCTCGGTGCGCCCGCGGAGGAGCAGGCTCCCCGGATCCCTCTGACCGCCGAGGAGGGCGCGGCGGTGGCCGCGCTGCCGAGACACTCCGCCCTGCTGGTGGTGCAGTACGGTTCCGGCGCGGTCGGCGAACGCTTCCTCCTGGACTCCGACCGGACGATCGCGGGGCGCAGCGAGCGGGCGGACATCTTCCTCGACGACGTGACCGTCTCGCGCAAGCACGCGGAGTTCGTCCGTGAGGGCGACCGGTTCGTGGTGCGCGACATCGGGTCGCTGAACGGCACGTACGTCAACCGCGACCGCATCGACGCCGCGAAGCTCACCACGGGCGACGAGGTGCAGATCGGCAAGTTCCGCATGTCCTTCCACGCGAGCCCGCAGGCGCCGCGGGACGACCAGGCGCCGGTCTCGTGACCTTCGGGGCCGGGATCGAGCCGGTCCCGGAGCCCGACGACGCCCCGGAGCCCTGGCCGCGCGGGATCTCGAGGCAGGCCTCGATGCGGATCTCCGAGGTCCTCGCGCTGCTGCGCGGCGACTTCCCGTCCGTCTCGCACTCCAAGCTGCGCTTCCTCGAGGAGCAGGGGCTGATCACGCCCGTGCGTACGCCGGCCGGCTACCGCCAGTACAGCCCTGCCGACGTCGAACGGCTGCGCTTCGTCCTGGCGGAGCAGCGCGACTCCTACCTGCCGTTGAAGGTCATCAAGGAACGGCTCGCCGCGATGGACGCCGGCGAGCCCGCCCCCGGTCCTGCCCCGCGCCTCGCCCCGCCGGTCGCGGGGGAGACCGACGCGGCCCGTCGCCGCTGGACCGTCGAGTCGGTCTGCGACGCGACCAGCACCCCGCCGGAGTTCGTCCGGTCCCTGATCACCGCAGGCTTGCTGCGCACGTCCTCGGGATATCTCGATGCCGGAGCGCCCGAGGTGGTGCGGCTCGCCACCCGGCTGGCCGAGCACGGCATCGAGCCCCGGCACCTGCGGCCGCTGCGTTCGTCGGCCGACCGCCACGTCGGCCTCGTCGACCAGGTCGTCGCTCCGTACCGCAGCCAGCAGACGTCGGACGGCCGCGCGCACGCGGCAAGCCTCGCCGACGAGCTCGGTGACCTCGTCGCCCGGCTGCACAGCGCCTGGGTCCGCGAAGGAACCTCGTCCCTCGGCTGAGCCCTTGCCGACGGCACGACTTCCAGAGCGTGCGACCTCGTGCCGTAATACCGTTGACGCGTGGAGAGCGACGACGAGGCCGAGGCCCCGATGGTGCCGGTCGAGGTGCTCGGGGTGCGGCAGCAGCAGCGGGACCAGGAGATCGTGGTGCTGCTCTTCGACACCGCGGCAGAGCTCGCCGTGCCCATCGTCATCGGCGCCCGCGAAGCCTCCGCGATCGCGATGGCGCAGGCCGGCGTCGCTACGCCGCGGCCGATGACGCACGACCTCCTGCGCGACCTGCTCGGCGCCGTGGGCGTCGACCTCGACCGGGTCGAGATCGTCGCGCTCGACGGCGGGATCTTCTTCGCCGAGCTGGTCCTGTCCACCGGCGTCCGGCTCGACTCGCGGGCCTCCGACGCGATCGCTCTCGCCGTGCGGACCGAGAGCCCGGTGCTGTGCTCCGCCGAGGTGGTCGCGGCCGCCGGCGTCGAGGTCGTCGACCTCGACCAGCAGAAGGAGGTCGAGAAGTTTCGCGACTTCCTCGACCACGTCACCGCCGAGGACTTCACCACCCCCGAGGGGCCCACCGAACCGGGCGACGACACACCACCTCCACCCTCAGGTTCAGCCTGAAGGTTGGGGGTTATGGTGTGGAGGAACCCTCTACCGGAAGTTCAAGGCCACGGTTCAGCGCTCCGCGACATGTCACGGTTCAGCACCGTCCCGCGACACGCCGAACCTCTCGAGCGCTACGTCGTTGACGGCCCCCAGGGGCGGTCCTAGCGTGGAGTCGACATCTTGGAGGCACAGTGAACAGCAGCGGTGAGGCGAGCGTCGAGACCGGCGCAGCGCCGACCGGCGCCCAGGGGCTTCTTTTCGGTGAGGACCTCACGGAGCAGGACGGCGGCACCGGATACCGCGGCACGACCGCCTGCCGGGTTGCGGGGATCACCTATCGACAGCTCGACTACTGGGCGCGGACCGGACTGGTCGAACCGTCGATCCGGTCGGCCAGCGGTTCCGGCACCCACCGGCTCTACAGCTTCCGTGACGTCCTGGTGCTCAAGGTCGTCAAGCGGCTGCTCGACACCGGGGTGTCGCTGCAGCAGATCCGCAGCGCCGTGACGCACCTGCGAGAGCGGGGCGTCGACGACCTGGCGCAGATCACCTTGATGAGCGACGGGGCGTCCGTCTACGAGTGCACCTCGCCGGACGAGGTCGTCGATCTCGTCCAGGGCGGCCAGGGCGTCTTCGGGATCGCTGTCGGCCGCGTGTGGCGCGAGATCGAAGGCACGCTGGCGCAGATGCCGACCGAGTCGCTCGAGGACGAGGGCGACGACCGGTCGCACGGCGAGGACGAGCTCGCCGCCCGACGTCGGGCACGGCACGTGGGCTGAGCCGTGCGGCTGACGTTCCACGGCCACGCCTGCGTGAGCCTGACGGGCGCCGGCTCACGCATCGTGCTCGACCCGGGCACGCTCGCCCGCTCGGCCGAGGCGCTGGACGGCGCCACGGCGGTGCTGATCACCCACGAGCACGCCGACCACCTGGACGTCGCGGCGGTGGTCGCGGCGCTGCGTGCCGACGACGCGCTGACGGTGCGGGGGACGGCCGTGGCCGTCGAGGCACTGCTGCACGCCGGGGCGGCCGGCGAGAGGCTGCACGCCGTCGAACCGGGGGAGGAGCTCCAGCTCGGTGCCGCACTGGTGCGTGTCGGTGGCGGTGATCACGCCCTGATCCACTCGCGTGCTCCTCGGGTGGCCAACCGGACGTACACGGTCACCCTGGAGGGCGCCACGGTCCACCATCCTGGTGACTCGTTCGACGTGCCCACGGAGGCGCTCGACGTGCTGTGCCTGCCGGTGTCCGGGCCGTGGCTACGGCTGACCGAGGCCATCGACGCCACGCTGGCCGCGAGCGCCCGGACGGTCGTCCCGGTGCACGACGAGATGCTCAGCGAGACGGGCCACGAGCTGACCCGGCGGTGGCTGGACACCGCACGCCTCGGCGGTGAGCACGTGTACCGCCGGCTCGGCGCGGGGGAGTCCTTCGAGGTGTGAGACGACCCCGCACGGGGACGGTTCGAGGGGGTTCAGAGCAGCGGTTCGAGGGGCTCGAGCACGCGCTCGGCGATCTTGGTCAGCAGGGAGCGCCCGCGCCACTCGTCGTAGGTGAGCTCGTGGGAGTTGCTCTCGTCCATGCGGAAGATCTCTTCGAGCTTGCTCGCCAGGCCGGCGTCCACGATCTCGAGGTTGATCTCGTAGTTGCCGGTGAGGCTGAGCCGGTCGATGTTCGCGGTGCCGACGGTGGACCAGCGTCCGTCGATGGTCGCGGTCTTGGCGTGGACCATCGCTCCCTCGTACAGCATGATCCGCACGCCGCCGCGCAGGAGCTTGGTGTACCGGCCTCGGGCCAGCCAGTCGGCCAGGGAGTGGTTGGAGCGTTCGGGCACCAGCACCCGGACGTCCACCCCGCGTGCTGAGGCGGCCAGGAGCGCCTCGAGGATGTCGCGGTCGGGGATGAAGTAGGCCTGCGTGATGTAGATGTGGCTGGTCGCACGGTCGATCGCGTCCAGGTACAGGCCCCGGATCGGGAAGACGAGGTCGCTGGGGGCGTTGCGGGCCGCCCGGAGGCTGGGCTGCCAGTGCTCGGCGCCCTTGTCCTGGAGCACAGGGAGCTTGTGGGTGCGCCAGCGGTTCCAGAAGTCGACGAACGCGTTCTGCAGCTCCCACGCGGCCCGCCCTTCCAGCCGGATGTGCGTGTCGCGCCACTTGGTGGCGTACTCCTCGCCGATGTTGTACCCGCCGACGAACGCCACCTCCTCGTCGACGACGAGGATCTTGCGGTGGTCACGCCCGGAGCGGCGCACGTCGAGCGTGAGGAGCCCGGGTCGCAGTGCGGGGAAGCGCAGGACGTGGACCTGCGGGGGAAAGTGGAAGAACTCCCGGGGGACGACGAGGTTGGCGAAGCCGTCGTAGATGACGTAGACCTCGACGCCTCGCGCGGCGGCCCGGGAGATCGCCTCCTTGAAGCGTTCACCCGTGGCGTCGCCCTTCCAGATGTAGGTCTCCAGGAAGACCGTGTGCTGGGCGCCGTCGATCGCCTCGAGCATGGCGTCGAAGAGGTCGTCGCCATAGGTGTAGAGGGTGGCGTTGGTGCCGTCGATCTCGGTCGACAGCGGGGCCGCGGTAGGGAACTTGCTGTTGAGCGGGTGGCGCTGGCCACGGATCTTGTCGGTGACCATGACCGCGGCACCGGCGGAGAGTGGGATCGCGCAGGCGACGGTCGCGGCGCGTCGTGCGACCTTGCGGATGCGTCGCCAGTCGACCTGGATCCTGACCGGGAGTGCGAGAGACTGCTGCTGCGGGCTGGGCACGCCCTCACGCTAGCGGCGACGACGCCGTCGCGCCCGGTGATTCCGCCCCGGAGGTGTGTGAGACGTCCCGCAGGGAGCCGGCGAGCGGGTGGGTGCGGATGGCCGCGGCGAGCTCGCCGTCGATCCGGTCGAGGTAGGCGCCGGTCGTGGCGATGGAGGCGTGGCCGAGCAGCTCGGCCACCACCTTGACGTCCCAGCCGTCCGCGACGAGCAGCGTGGCGGTGGTGTGGCGCAGCGCGTGGGGGGTGGCGGGTCGGCGGTAGGCCTCCGGCATCCGTACCACCGCGCGCGCCAGCAGCGCCCGGATGGCCTGGGTGTCGAGGCGTCGGCCCCGCCACGAGAGCAGGAGGGCGCGCTGGGCATCGGTGTCGTCGGGTCGCCGCGCGGCCAGCCGGGGGCGCAGGTCGGTCAGGTAGCTCTCCAGCGCGGTGGCCAGGGGAGGGCTGAGGGCGACGGTCCTCGTCGAGCCGCCCTTGCCGACGATGCGCCAGCGGGTCTCCTCGGGCTCGCGGGTCAGGTCGGCGACGTCGGCGCGGGCGAGTTCTGAGACGCGTGGCCCGAGGACGATCAGCAGCGCGACGACGAGGCGGTCGCGGGCTGCGAGCGCCTGGTCGGCGCGCGTGGTGCCGGCCGTGCCGGGGCGGTCGGCGGCTTCCTGGACGGTGTGGACCAGCGCCTGGGCGGCCGACGCCGACAGTGCGGTGCGTTCGACGCGCAGGCGTTCGCGCACCTTGGCCGGTGGTGCGGCCCACTGCATGGGGTCTGCCTGCACCCAGCAGTGGCGTGCGGAGTGGGAGAAGAACCGGGTCACGGACTGCCGGAAGCGGTTGACGGTGGCGGTGGACCGGCCGGGTGCGGTCTTGCGGGTGGGGTCCGTGTACCGGCCGTCCGGGCCTGACTGGTAGCGCACGAGGGCGTCGTCGACGTCGTCGCCGGTGACGTCGTCGAGCACGCGGTCGGGGCCGAGCAGCCGGACGAGCTCGCTGACGTCACGCGCGTAGGAGCGTTCGGTGGCGGGGGAGAGGACGCCACGGACGGTCTCGACCCGCACCGAGGCGAGGTAGCGGTCTGCCGCCTGGGCGACGGTGAGGCGTTCGAGCCGTGGCGGCGCGACCATGAGGTTCCTCCTGTCCGACGGTGGGACGACCGGGGGAGCGCAGGTCTGTGACCTGCACGGTCATCGTCGTCAGGCTAGGCGGAGGTACCGACATCGATGAGACCACTGTGTTGCGGCATACACAATGGTTTGTGCTGATTGTCCGATTCAGCATACCGGTGGCGCGGCGTCCTGGCGAGCCGTGGCCGACCAGCGATGCCGGGTCGGCCGTCGGCACCGGGCTGTTGCGTGCGATGATCTCGGCAGAGCCTGACATGGCTCCCGGACGAGGGTTGCCGTACCCGGAGTGCGACAAGACGGCATCGGGGAGTGGGCCGCATGTCATGGATCGTCCTGGTCGTCTCCGGGCTGCTGGAGGCCGTGTGGGCCACGGCGCTCGGCCGTTCCGAAGGATTCTCGCGCCTGGTGCCCAGCATCGTGTTCGTCGTGAGCCTGGCTGCCAGCATGGCCGGCCTGGCGTACTCGTTGCGCGAGCTGCCGGTCGGCACCGCCTACGCCGTCTGGGTCGGCATCGGCGCGTCGCTGACCGCCGGCTATGCGATGGCGACCGGCGCCGAGCCGGTCACCGTCGTGCGGATCGCGCTCATCCTGGGCATCGTCGCGTGCGTGGCGGGACTCAAGCTGACGACGCACTGAGGCGGGCCTACGGGGAGCGGTCGGCGGCGCGTGCCGGCCGCTCTTCTCGTCGTAATGACATAATGCGCATTATCGGCGCCCAGCGGCGCGGAGACGACTCGATTGATCACGGACGGTCCGGCATGATGCTCGCTATGCCGGACCACGCCACACCCGCTGCCACCGCGAGCACCGTGAGCACCGGGTTCGCCGGCCTCGACGCGGTGGTCGACGGGCTGCGCATCGGTGACAACGTCGTCTGGCGAGTCGACGACGTCGTCGACTACCGGACCGTCGCGCGTGCGTTCGCGACGCAGGCCGTCACCGACGGCCGCCGCGTGGTCTACGTCCGCTTCGGCAAGCACCAACGCCTGCTCACCGACGACGACGGCGTGCTCACGGTCGAGATCGACCCCGACCAGGGCTTCGAGAGCTTCGCCCTGCGGATCCACCACCTCGTGAACGACGAGGGTCCCGGGGTCTTCTACGTGTTCGACAGCCTCACGGACCTGCTGCCCCGGTGGTTCTCGGACCTGATGATCGCGAACTTCTTCGTCGTCACGTGCCCCTACCTGTTCCGTCTCGACACGGTCGCGTACTTCGCGCTCGAGCGCGGTGGGCACACCCACCGCACGGTGGCGCGCATCCGAGAGACGACGCAGGTGCTCCTCGACGTGTACCGCATGGACGGTGAGGTGTACGTCCACCCTCTCAAGGCCTGGGAGCGTCACTCCCCCACGATGTTCTTCCCCCACCGGGTGCGTGGCGACGCGGCCGTCCCGGTCACCTCGAGCGTCGAGCTCGCGCGACTGTCCGCCCGGCGCCCGCGGCAGGGCGACCGGCTCGATCCGTGGCACGTGGCCTTCGACCGGGCCCACAGCGCCCTCGACCTGCCCCCGGAGCACCAACGCGGTGCCGCCACGGGGCTGGTGCACATGCTGATGGGCGGTTCCGAGCGCATGACGCGGCTCGCCGAGTCGTACCTGTCGCTCGCCGAGCTCCTGCTCGTGGGCGCCCGGTCCATCGGCACCGGGGCGATCGGTGGCAAGAGCGCCGGCATGCTCGTCGCACGCGCGATCCTGGAGGCGAGCGACGACGCCGAGCTCGTCGGATCGCTCGAACCGCACGACTCCTTCTACGTGGGCTCCGACGTCTTCTACACCTACCTGGTCGAGAACGGGTGGTGGTTGCTGCGCGCCGAGCAGCGCACCCCGGCGGGCTACGACACCCGTGCCGCCGAGCTGCGCGAGCGGATCCATCACGGGCACTTCCCCCACGAGGTCCGCGAGCAGTTCGTGGAGATGCTCGAGCACTTCGGCCAGTCCCCCGTCATCGTGCGGTCCAGCTCGCTGCTGGAGGACGACTTCGGCAACGCGTTCGCCGGCAAGTACGACAGCGTCTTCTGCGTGAACCAGGGCGACCCCGCCGAGCGGCTCGCGGCGTTCGAGGACGCCGTGCGCACCGTCTACGCGAGCGCGTTCAGCACGGAGGCCCTCGCCTACCGCGCGGCCCGTGGCCTGCAGGACCGCGACGAGCAGATGGCGATCCTCGTGCAGCGTGTCTCCGGGGACCGGCACGGCGACGGATTCTTCCCCCACGCGGCCGGCGTCGCCGTCTCGCGCAACCTCTACCTGTGGGACCCGAGGATCGACGCCGAGGCCGGCATGATGCGCGTCGTCATGGGTTTGGGGACCCGCGCGGTCGACCGCACATCGGAGGACTACGCGCGGATCGTCTGCCTCGACGACCCGGCCCGGGTGCCACCCACGCTGTACGGCGACGCGGCGCGCTTCGCGCAGCGTCGCGTCGACCTGCTGAGCCTGAGTGAGAACACGCTGGTCAGCCGCCCGTGCGAGGAGCCGGTCGCAACCATGGGCGAGGACGCTGCGCTCCTGACGAGCCCGGACCTGGAGGCCGCGCGCATCGCGGCCGACTGGGGTCGCCCGAGCCCGGTCCGGCAGCTCGTGGACCTGCGCGGGCTGCTCACGCGCACCGAGCTCCCCGCGACGGTGCGACGTGCCCTGCGCCTGCTCGAGGCGGCCTACGACCACCCCGTCGACATCGAGTTCACCGCCAACCTCGCCGCCGACGGCTCGGTGCGGATGAACGTCGTGCAGTGTCGGCCGCTGCAGACGCGCGGACCTGGCTCACCGGTGCAGATGCCGCGTGCCGACCCCGGCACGCGGCTGTTCGCCGCGACGGGCAGCTTCATGGGCGGCAACGTGCGCCTGCCCGTCGACCATGTCGTGCTGGTCCGTGCCGCCGAGTACCTCGCGCTGCCGGAGCAGCACAAGCACGCCGTGGCCCGGGCGGTCGGCCGGCTCAACCGGACCGTCGCAGCGCAGCAGCCGACGCTCCTGGTCGGACCGGGACGCTGGGGCACGACCACGCCGTCGCTCGGCGTACCGGTCCGGTTCTCCGAGCTCGGCCGGATGGTCGGGATCGTGGAGGTCGCCGCACCCGATGCGGGCATCGCCCCGGAGCTGTCGTTCGGCAGCCACTTCTTCCAGGACCTCGTCGAGGCAGGGATCTTCTACGTCGCCCTGCACGCCGGGCGACCTGACGTCGACGTCCGCCCCCAACGCGTGACCGACCTGCCGAACCTGTTGGCGGACCTGGCACCGGAGGCCGCCGACCTGGCCGACGTGCTCCACGTCGCCTCGACCCCCGGCCTGTGGCTGGCGTCCGACATCGAGACCCAGGCCGTCGTGTGCGGGCCCGCCTGACGAAGGCTGAGGACGTCGGGCGGGCCCCTGCGCCGATGTCACCCACCAGCCGGCGTCCTCCGATGGGCCTCAGGCCTGGACGTACTCGGCCAGGTGCTCCCCCGTCAGCGTGGACCGGGCGGCCACGAGCTCGGCGGGCGTGCCCTCGAAGACGACGGTGCCGCCGTCGTGCCCCGCGCCGGGGCCGATGTCGATGATCCGGTCGGCGTGGGCCATGACGGCCTGGTGGTGCTCGATCACGATGACGGACCTGCCCGCGTCCACAAGCCGGTCGAGCAGCCCCAGGAGGTTCTCGACGTCGGCCAGGTGCAGGCCGGTCGTGGGCTCGTCGAGGATGTACACCCCGCCCCGCTCCCCCATGTGCATGGCGAGCTTGAGGCGTTGGCGCTCTCCCCCGGAGAGCGTGTTGAGCGGCTGGCCGAGGTGGATGTAGCCGAGCCCGACGTCCTTCAGATGGCCGAGGGTCTTCGCGACGGCAGGAATCTTGGCCTCCCCGTGCGCAAAGAACTCGTGGGCCTGAGCGACGGACAGGTCGAGGACCTCGGCGATGTTCCTGCCGCCGAGGGTGTAGTCGAGCACCTCCGCCATGAAGCGCTTTCCGCCGCAGTCTTCGCACGGCGTCTCGACGGTCTCCATGAACCCGAGCTCGGTGTAGATGCGCCCGTTGCCCTTGCAGGTGGGACAGGCGCCCTCGGAGTTGGCGCTGAACAGGGCGGACTTGACGCCGTTCGCCTTGGCGAAGGCCTTGCGGACGGGCTCGAGCAGGCCCGTGTAGGTCGCGGGGTTCGAACGACGGGAGCCCTTGATGGCGCCCTGGTCCACGACGACGACGCCGTCGCGGCCGGCGAGGTTGCCGTGGATCAGCGAGCTCTTGCCCGAACCGGCGACACCGGTGACCACCGTGAGGACCCCCGTGGGGATGTCGACGTCGACGTCGCGCAGGTTGTTCTGGGACGCTCCGCGGATCTCGAGCGCGCCGTCAGGCTCACGGACCGTCTCCTTGACCTGCACGCGGTAGTCGAGGTGGCGGCCGGTGAGGGTGTCACTGTCCCGCAGACCGTCGACGGTGCCCTCGTAGCAGATGGTTCCACCGTCGGACCCGGCGCCGGGGCCCAGGTCGACGACGTGGTCGGCGATCGCGATGGCCTCGGGCTTGTGCTCGACCACGAGCACGGTGTTGCCCTTGTCCCGCAGCTCGACCAGCAGGTTGTTCATCCGCGCGATGTCGTGCGGGTGCAGCCCGATGGTGGGCTCGTCGAAGACGTAGGTGGCGTCGGTCAGGGCGGAGCCGAGGTGGCGGATCATCTTGGTGCGCTGCGCCTCTCCCCCGGACAGCGTCCCGGCGGGCCGGTCGAGGGAGAGGTAGCCGAGCCCGATCTCGACGAACGCGTCGAACAGGTGCAGCAGGCTGCGCACCAGGGGCGCCACGCCGGGGTCGGTGATGCTGCGGACCCACTGCGCGGCGTCGGTGATCTGCATCGCGCACACCTCGGCGATGTTGCGGCCCTCGACCTTGGCCGAGCGGGCCGATGCGTTGAGCCGGGTCCCCTCGCAGGCGGGGCAGGGGCCGAAGACGGCCGCCCGCTCGACGAACCGCCGCAGGTGCGGCTGCAGCGACTCCGGGTCCTTGGAGAACAGCGACTCGCGCAGCTTGGGGATGAGGCCCTGGTAGGTCATGTTCATGCCCAGGGTCTTGACCTTGCCCTTCTCGCGGAACAGCAGGTCGTGGCGCTCGGTCTCGGTGTACTCGCGCACCGGCTTGTCGCCGTCGACGAACCCCGACTCGGTGAATCCCTTGACCATCCAGCCGTCGGCCTTGTATCCGGGCACGAGGATCGCACCCCCGCGCAACGACCGGGACTCGTCGACGATCACCGACAGGTCGAGGTCGGAGACGGTCCCCCGGCCCTCGCACTCTGGGCACATGCCGCCGAGGTAGACCTGGTCGCGCACGACCTTCTTCTCCGTCTTGCCGTCGGCCCTGTCGGTGCGGAACACCCCGCTCGCCTTCGACGTCGGGATGTTGAAGGAGAACGCCGTGGGCGGGCCGACGTACGGCTCGCCGATGCGGCTGAACAGGTTGCGCAGCATGGCGTTGGCGTCGGTGACGGTCCCGACCGTGGACCGCACGTTGGCGCCCATGCGCTCCTGGTCGACGAGGATCGCGGTGGTGATCCCCTCGAGGTGGTCGACGTCGGGCCGCGGCAGGGACGGCATGAATCCCTGGACGAACGTCGAGTAGGTCTCGTCGATGAGCCGGCGCGACTCCGCGGCGACGGTGGCGAACACCAACGAGCTCTTGCCCGACCCGGACACCCCCGTGAACACCGTCAGGCGTCTCTTGGGCAGCTCGACGTCGATGCCGCGCAGGTTGTTCTCGCGAGCGCCCTGGACCCGGATGACGTCGTGGGCGTCGGCGGGTCGGGCGGGCGCCGGCTGGGGGGTGCTGGGAGCCATGTGCGGGGGTCTCCTTCAGGGGTGTGGTGCGCCGTCGGTGGCGCGGTGCGGCGTCACTCAGGTTAGCGGCGGGCGAGCCGGACCACCGGGTAGGTGCGCGCGCTCCGGGCCTGGTACTTGGTCAGGCTGCGGACGACCTGCGTCAGCCGGTGCCAGGCGGCCTCGCGTGGTGCGCCGGCGAGCACCTGCGGCGTGATCGGGACGGGCGTGCTGCCGTGGACCTCGACGGTGGCGTCGTCGGGGGGTGCCAGCAGGTTGTCGTACCAGTCGGGGTGGCGCTGCCCGCCGCCCGAGGCGACGACGACCCAGCCGTCCGCGCCGTCGTCGACGAACGCCAGAGGGTTCTGCCGTGGGTGGCCGCTGCGGCGCCCCACGGTGTGCAGCACGAGCAGCTCCATGCCCATCTGGGTGCCGCCCTTGGTGCGGACCTTGGCCGCGGTGCGGGAGTTGGCGGTGTGCTGGAGCCAGCGGGAGAACCGTCCGGGTCGTCGCGGGGTGGTGGTGGTCATCGGTGTCACCTGACCTCGTCGATGCGGACCATGTTGCCGGCGGGGTCGCGGAAGGCGCAGTCGCGCACTCCCCACGGCTGCTCGGTGGGTTCGGAGGCGACCTCGGCGTCGGCGGCCTGGAGTCGGTCGAACGTCGCGTCCAGGTCACGGGTGGCCAGGATGATGGACTGGTAGGCGCCCTTGGCCATCAGCTCGAGGACGGTGCGGCGCTCGTCCTCGGTGACGCCGGGGTCGGCGGCGGGCGGGGTCAGGACGAGGCGGACGTCGGGCTGTGCCGGGGAGACGAAGGTGAGCCAGCGCATGTCGCCCTGGCCGACGTCGCCCTGGACCTCGAAGCCGAGCAGGTCGCGGTAGAACGCCAGAGAGGCGTCCGGGTCGGTGTGCGGGAGGAACGTGGTGTGAATGGTGATGTCCATGCACCTCACGCTAGATGTGCCCGTACCCCCGGCGCTTCTCGATTCCTGATCGGTCTGGCGACCTGCTTCGTCACGCACGAGGGCAGCTCGGCGGTGTCCTGGGCCCGTCGCCGGTACTCGCTGGGCGGCATGCCGACCAGCTCGGTGAACCGCGTGCTGAACGTGCCGAGGGAGGAGAAGCCGACCGCGAAGCAGGCGTCGGTGACGCTGGAGCCGCGGCGCAGCAGCGCCATCGCCCGTTCGACCCGGCGGGTCATCAGGTAGCTGTAGGGCGACTCGCCGTAGGCCGCCTTGAACTGCCGGCTCAGGTGCCCGGCCGAGAGGCCGGCGTCGGCCGCGAGCGCCGGCACGTCGAGGGGTCGGGCGTACTCGCGGTCGATGCGGTCGCGCACGCGGCGCAGCAGCGCGAGGTCGCGCAGGTGCTGGTCGGCGGCGCTGCGGCTGCTCATGACGTCGATGCTGCCGTGCCGGTCGTGGCGCGCAGGTGCTTGGCCAGGCGGACCGACGCGTCGATCTCGGCGCGGCGGATGGAGACCGACTCGACGTTGAACCCGTACGGGATCTCGTGGCGGGTGCAGAACTGGGCGAGGTCGTCGGCGATGGCTGTGCACTGGTTGAACGAGGTGGTCAACGCGTCGTCGGTGTGGCGCAGGTCGTTGCGCATCCAGCGCGGTACGTGCACGCCGAGCCATTCGAGGAACTCGAGGGTCTTGGGCGAGCCGCACACCGAGAGGGTGAAGACGACGGGGACGGGCTTCTGGCCGCGGTCCTGGCAGGCGTAGTGGTAGTCGGAGACCATCGACTTGGCGGCTCCGACGTCGTAGACGACCTGGGTGACGAAGAAGCCGACTCCGGCGTCCTGCTTGCGGCGCATGCGTTCGTGCTCGTCGCCGCGGGACTCGTGGCGCTCGGGGATCGCCACTCCCCCGAGAGCCAGGTCCGGCGCGTGCTCGCGGCACAGGCGCTGGGCCTGGCCGAGCGTGGTGCGCACGGCGCTGTCGCTGGTCGAGGCACCCACGAACACGGTGCTGACGCGGTCGGGGTCCTGGGCGGCGGCCCAGTCGGTGAGCTCGGTGGGGCTGTACTTGCCGGTGCTGCGGTAGACGACCACGGGGCGTTCCCAACCGGTGAGGTGGCGGGTGCGGAACTCGGCGGGGTCGAGGGTGGGCAGGTAGGGGAAGGGGCGTTCGTCGGGGTTGCGGTCGGTCTCGTCGTCGATGTCGTACAGCACGAGCGCGTCGAGGTCGAGGTCGGCCAGCCGTTCGACGGTGCGGTCGGCGATGCGTTGTGCCTCGGCGGGGGTGGTGGTGCGCCGCGGTGGGGTGATCGCGAACATCAGCAGCCCGTCCGTGCGCCCGCTGGCCTGCTCGGTGAGCTCCATGTGTGCCTCCTGCGCCTCGGTCGTGGCCCGGGGGGTGGGGATCCGCCGGGCAGGGTCAGGGGCGGTCCTGCTCGACGAGCGTCACGGTCGCGTCCGGCCCGGTGAGCGTGAGCGTGCCGTCGTCGAGGGCGAGCGTCGGTTCCGCGCGCAGCAGCTCGCTGAACCAGGCTTCTTGGTCCATGAGCTCGTCGGAGCAGGCCATCATGGTCGATCGCATCTCGCCGGTCAGGCGCAGGGTGCCGTCGTCCCAGGTGGCCGGGGCCGACATGCTGTTGCAGCCGGGTTGGGCGCCCACGGAGTCGTCGGTGAAGGCCAGGACGATCTCGGTCCCCTCGGCGAGCTCGTGGCCTTCGACGTCGGTGGCGACGAAGGTGCGGCCGGCGACGTCGCTCGGGCCGCCGGCGCAGGCCGCGAGCGCCGTCGTGGCGAGCACGGTGGTCAGCAGGGCGGCGAGGAGGGGGCGGGGGGCGCGGCGTGCGGTCACGGGGCCAGGCTAGTGCCGGTGCTCGGCCGGCGCTCGCAGGCGGCGTCCCCCGCCTGGCTGGCGGTGGGCGCGGCGGGTGCCGGGCTCAGTCGGCCTGGACGGCGCGCACCGCCTCGGCGACCGCCTCGGCGACGCGGTGGTCGAAGACGCCGGGGATGACGAACGCACTGTTGAGCTCGTCGTCGGCGACGACGTCGGCGATGGCCAGGGCGGCCACGCGCATCAGCTCGGTGGTGATCTGGGTGGCGCCGACGTCGAGCAGCCCGCGGAACAGGCCGGGGAAGGCGAGGACGTTGTTGATCTGGTTGGGGTGGTCCGAGCGGCCGGTGGCTACGACGGCGGCGGTCTCGGCCGCGGCGAGGGGGTCGACCTCGGGGGCGGGGTTGGCCAGGGCGAACACGATCGCGTCGTCGTTCATGGTGGCGATGTCGGCGCCGGTCAGGATGTTGCCGGCGGACACGCCGATGAAGACGTCGGCGCCGTCGAGGCCTTCGCGCAGGGTGCCGGTGAACCGTGCGGCGTTGGTGTTCGCCGAGATCCAGTTGCGGTGCGGGTCGCCGTCGAGGGTGTCGGGTCCGAGCGCTCCCCCGCGGCCGAAGGCGACGATGTGCTCGGCGCCCTGGGCCTTGAGCAGGCGGATGATGGCGTTGCCTGCCGCGCCGACGCCGGAGACCACGATGCGCACCTGCGACAGCTCCTTGCCGACCACCTTCAGGGCGTTGACCAGGGCGGCGAGCACCACGATGGCGGTGCCGTGCTGGTCGTCGTGGAAGACGGGGATGTCGAGCTCGTCGCGCAGTCGTGCCTCGATCTCGAAGCAGCGCGGGGCGGAGATGTCCTCGAGGTTGACTCCCCCGTAGACGGGGGCGATCGCCTTGACCACGGCGATGATCTCCTCGGTGTCGGTCGTGTCGAGGCACACCGGCCAGGCGTCGACGTCGGCGAACTGCTTGAACAGTGCGGCCTTGCCTTCCATGACGGGCAGGGCGGCGGCCGGGCCGATGTCTCCCAGGCCGAGCACGGCGGTGCCGTCGGTGACCACGGCGACGGTGTTGCGCTTGATCGTCAGACGCCGGGCGTCGTCGGGGTTGTCGGCGATCGCGGTGCACACCCGTGCCACCCCGGGGGTGTAGGCGCGCGACAGGTCGCGGCGTGTCTTGATGGGCGCCTTGAGCGCGATCTCGATCTTGCCGCCCAGGTGCAGCAGGAACGTCGAGTCGGACCACTTGAGCACGTGCACCCCGTCGAGGGCCTCGAGGGTGGCCACGACCTGTTCGCTGTGCTGGGTGTCGACGGTGTCGCAGGTGACGTCCACGACGAGGCCGTCGGGTGTGGAGTGGGCGATGTCGACGCCGGTGACTGCCGCGCCGGCGTCGGCGACCGCGCCGACCACGGTGCTCGTCGCGCGCTGGGAGGCGGGGACCTGCACGCGCAGGGTGATGGTGTAGCTGGGGCTGGGAAGAGCCACGATGCCTTCCTTCTCGGGCGGCAGCGCTGCCGCCCGGTGGGACCGATGTGTCGGGGCCAGTATGCCGTCGGCGGGTACCGTGCACGGGTGACCAGCGACCTGCCCGGCCTCGACGGCGTCCAGCACGAGCTCGTCACGTCCTGGTTCGGTGCCGTGACGCTGGTCGCGGACCACTCCCGGGGGCCGGGGGACGCCGCGGTGCTGCGGCTGCGCGCCGAGGACGGCACCGACGTCGCGCTCAAGGCTTCCGGGCCTGCCGACCATCACCTGGATCGAGAGATCGTCGCCCATCGGACGCTGCTGGCGCCGCTGGTGCCGGGTGGGCGGGTGCCGCGGCTGCTGCACGCCGACCGCGAGCGCCACCTGCTGGCTACCGCGTGGCTGCCGGGCGACCTCGTCGAGGGCGGTGCGGCCGAGCGGGAGCCGGACACCTACCGGCAGGCGGGCGAGCTGTTGGCGTGCCTGCACGCGCTGGGTACGCGTGTGGACGGCGACTGGGAGGCGGCGCAGGACGCGCGCGCGATGCGGTGGCTGGACTCGCCGCACCGCATCGACGTGGCGACGACGGAGCAGTTGCGTGCGGTGGTGGCGGCGCACGCCCACCCGCCGGTGCGGGTGGTGCCCACCCACGGCGACTTCCACCCGCGCAGCTGGGTGGTCGAGGACGGCGTGGTGCGTGTCATCGACTTCGGCCGCGCGGGCTGGCGCGCGCCGTGCACGGACTTCGCCCGCCTGCACCGTCAGCAGCTGGCCGGGCGCGAGGACCTGGCGGCGGCGTTCGCGGCCGGCTACGGGGGCGACCCGCGCACCGGTGACGTCTGGCGGCGCACCCTGGTGCGCGTGGCGATCGGGACGGCGGTGTGGGCCTACCAGGTGGGTGACGCCGCGTTCGAGGCGCACGGTCACCGCCTGATCCGCGCGGCCCTGGCGCAGGTGGGCTGACGTCGACGTCACCTCAGGCGGGACTGAGCGGCCGGCCCGCTAGCGCCAGCCGAGCGCCGGCGCCACGTGCGCCACGACGTTCTCCATGACGTGGGCGTTGTAGTCCACGCCGAGCTGGTTCGGCACCGTCAGCAGCAGGGTGTCCGCGGCGGCGATCGCGCTGTCGTTCTCCAGGTCGGCCACGATCTCGTCGATCTCGCCGGCGTAGGTCTTGCCGAACCGTGCTCGGCCGCCGTCGATGATGCCGACCTGGTCGGTGGACTGCGTCTCGAGGCCGAAGTAGGCGCGGTCGCGGTCGTCGGTGATCGGGAAGATCGAGCGCGACACCGACACGCGCGGCTCCCAGTCGTGACCGGCGGCGGCCCACGCGTCGCGGAAGCGTCGGATCTGCTCGGCCTGCAGCGCGTGGAACGGCACGCCGGTGTCCTCGGTCAGCAGCGTCGAGCTCATGAGGTTCATCGCCTGGGCGGCCGTCCACTCGGCCGTGGCGCGTGAGCCCGCGCCCCACCAGATGCGCCGACGCAGGCCCGGCGAGTGCGGCTCCAGACGCAGCAGCCCGGGCGGGTTGGGGAACATCGGCTGCGGGTTCGGCTCGGCGAACCCCTCGCCCCCGAGCAGCTCGAGGAACCGGGCGGTGTGCCGGCGGGCCATGTCGGCGTCCGACTCCCCCGGTGCCGGGACGTGACCGAAGTGGCGGTACCCCTCGATCACCTGCTCCGGTGATCCCCGCGAGATGCCGAGCTGCAGGCGCTCGCCGGCGATGAGGTCGGCGGCACCGGCGTCCTCGGCCATGTAGGCGGGGTTCTCGTAGCGCATGTCGATCACGCCGGTGCCGATCTCGATGCGGCGGGTGCGCGCCCCGACGGCGGCCAGCAGCGGGAACGGGCTGGCGAGCTGGTGGGCGAAGTGGTGCACCCGGAAGTAGGCGCCGTCGGCCCCGACCTCCTCGGCCGCCTCGGCCAGCTCGATGGACTGGGCCAGGACGTCGGCGGCGCTGCGTGTCGCCGAGGACGGGTGGTCGGTCCAGTGGCCGAAGGACAAGAACCCGATGCGCTTCATACCGGCGTCAACGCCCCGGAGGGGGCGACATTCCCGGATCCTGGGCCAGGAGCTGCTCGCGCAGGATGTCGGCGTGCCCGCCGTGCTGGGCGAGCTCGCGCAGCACGTGCAGGTAGACCCAGCGCAGCGGCAGCGGGCCGCGGCGGTTGCCGCGCACCAGGTCGTCCAGGTCGAGCGTGGCGGCGCGCTCGCGCGAGGCCGCGCACACCTCGAGGTAGTGCGCCCGCACGGCGTCGATCGTGTCCCGGTCGGTCAGGTCGAACGACTCGTCCGGGGTGGCCGGGATGCCGATGTCGACCCGCGAGCGCCTCGTGATCGCCTCGTCGAACCAGACCTGCTCGACGAACGTCGCATGCTTGACCAGGCCGAGCAGCGTGGTCTTGGACGCCACCAGACGCCGCCGCACCTGCTCCTCGGTCAGTCCGTCGAGGCTCTTCGCCAGGTGCCGTCGGTGCTCGTCGAGGAACGCCTCGAGCTGTTCACGCAGGGGCGCGGAGCGCACGTCGGGGCCGATCGTCGCGGGGTCCGGTGACATGGTACGAGCGTAGGCGGGCCGCTCGCGTGCCGACGCCGCGGACGCCGCGTAGCCTCGACGCGTGATCCTCGCTCACGACGACGTCGGCACCGGTCCGCCCGTCCTGCTCGTCCACGCGGGCGTGGCCGACCGCCGCATGTGGGAACCTCTGGTCCCCGCACTGAGCCACGCCTTCCGCGTGATCCGGCCCGACCTGCGCGGGTACGGCGACACACCGCTGCCCGGCGGCGAGTACGCCGACGCCGACGACCTCGCGGCGCTCCTGAACCACCTGGACGTGCCCGACGTCGCCGTCGTCGGCTCCTCGTTCGGCGGGCAGGTCGCCCTCGAGCTCGCCACCGCCCACCCGGCCCGCGTGCGCCGGCTCGTCCTGCTCGACCCCGCCTACGACGGCCTGGCCCCGACGCCGGCCGCCCAGGCGTTCGACGACGCCGAGACCCGGCTCCTGGAGGCCGGCGACATCGAGGGCGCCGTGCGGCTCAACGTCGCCACCTGGCTCGGGCCCGACGCCGACCTGTCCGTCCGCGAGGCGCTCGCGGCCATGCAGCGCCACGCGTTCGAGGTCCAGCTGGCCGCCGACGCGCGTGAGGACCCGCCGGCGCCGCACCACGTCGAGGTGGACCCGGCCGCGATCGCGGTACCGACGCTGGTGGTCAGCGGGACCCGGGACATGGACCACTTCCAGCACGTCGCGGCCCACCTGGCCGAGACGATCCCCCGGGCCGAGCACCTCGTCCTCGACGACGCCGGTCACCTGCCGGCGCTCGAACGCCCCGACGCGGTGCGCGCCCTGCTGCTCGACGTGCTGCGCGGCGACCCCGCCGTGCACGCACCCTGAGGCGGACCGGCCTCGTACCCGTACGGACGAGATCTGGGTCCGGCTCAGGACGCCACCGTCGGTGGACGCGATCAGCTCATGCTTCCCGTGCCGAGGTGCCGGGTGAAAAAGCGGATGGCACTGTCGATCTCGAAGTGCGGCACCTGGTGGTGGCCACCCCCGTTCGCGTGGAGGGACTTCTCGGTGGTGGCGAGAGCCTCGAAGATTCTCATGGCGCCGTCGCGAGGAACCTCCTCGTCGTCCCACTGCACCAGGAACTCGACCGGGACGGTGACCCGCGCCGCAGGGCGTGTGAGCCACTCGTTGCCGGTCAGGCCGACGACCGCAGCCATGATGCGTGGTTCGACCGCGGTCAGGCGGATGCCGATCTCGCCGCCCTGCGACACGCCGTGGTATCCGACCGGCTGGTCTCGACCGACCGTCTCCAGGCTCTGGAGAGTGTCCAGGGTCGCCCGCCAGTCGGGGACGAGCTCCGCCGCCACCGTGTCGCACAGCTCCGGCCATGCCGAGCCGACGGGCGTGCCGTTCGCCGTGCGATCCTCGATCGTCGCCACGAGGCGCCGGATCGTGGGATGACTCGGCCGGTCACCGGTTCCGGGTGCGTCGATCGCGGCGACCGCGAAGCCGCACGACCGGACGAACGGGATCGCCCTGGCGAGCACGCTCCCCTCCTTCTTGTGCTGACCGCCACCGTGCCCGACCAGGACGAGGGGCCGAGGCCCTGTCGCTGCCGAGGGAGTCCAGAGCACGCCCGGGACGTCCCCCACCGCAAAGATCTGCTCACGGACGCCGTCAGCGACGGTCTCTCGGGTGATGCGCACGCTGCCACGTCAGCACGAGGGGTACCGCCACGTCCATCGGTTATCGACGCGCGGTCCATGCGCGTCGGCTCCAGGGTCGCGGGGGCCGGCACCCGCGCGCGGCTGGGACGCACCGAGTCCGACCGGTCGGCCGGGACACACCGTCGAAACATCGCCGGGCGATGATGGGGCCGTGATCATCGCGGTCGACTCCCCCGCGCGCGACGACGTGCGCACGCTGCTCGACGAGCACCTGACCGACATGTTCGCCACCTCGCCGCCCGACTCCGTCCACGCCCTGGACCACTCGGCGCTGCTGGCGCCGTCGGTCACGTTCGTCACGGCGCGCAGTGCAGACGGCTCCCTGCTGGGCTGCGGCGCGCTGACCGAGCTGGTCGGCGCCGCGGACGCAGGCGGCGGCCACGGGGAGCTGAAGTCCATGCGGACCGCCCGGGCGGCCCGTGGCCGCGGGGTGGCGACAGCCGTGCTGGCTCGTCTGCTCGACCTGGCGACCGCACGCGGCTACGCCCGCGTCAGCCTCGAGACGGGCACGCAGGACTCCTTCGCTCCCGCCCGCCGCCTGTACGCCCGTCACGGGTTCGTCGGGTGCGGCCCGTTCGCCGACTACGTCGAGGACCCGCACAGCACCTTCATGACGCTGACGCTGCCCTGATGCCGCACTAAGGTCTCAGTCATGGACTGGCGACGTCCGGTGGTGACGATCAGCGAGCTCGACGCGCCGCGGTCGGTGCTGTGGCAGCACGCGACGTCGTTCGCAGGGATCAGGGCCGAGCTGTGGCCGTGGCTCGACATGACCACTCCGCGCGGGCTCCGGGCACGACGGCTCGACGAGATCGCCCCGAGCGCTGGCCTCGGGCGGAGCGTGCTGCTCCTGGGCGGGCTGCTGCCCGTGGAGTACGACGACATCGTGATAGCTGACCTCGAGCCCGGCCGGCGCTTCCTCGAACGCTCGTCGATGCTGACGTCGGTGTTGTGGGAGCACGAGCGCGTGGTCGAGGACGGGGAGCGTGGTGCGGGTCGGGTCCGCGACACCGTCCGCTTCCGGCTCCGCGCCGTGCCGAGGCACGTGCCCGGCGTCGAGCGCCTCGCCCGGGCGACGGTGACGGCCCTGTTCGAGCATCGGCACCGACGCCTGCGCCACCACTTCGGTGTCCCGGAGACGGCCTGACCGGGGGGTCTTCCGCCCTCGACACGGACGCCGCGCTGGCACCGGGCGGCATCGCACCGCCCTCGCGGTGCGTCGACCACCGCTGACCGTTCGCCTCCTCGTCGTGCTGCTCGGTGCGATGTCCGTCTGGGCCCTGATGAGCTGGCTCAACGACACTGTCGTCACCGGCGACCTGACGGTCCCGGTCCGTGCGATGAACGCCGTGCTGATCAGTGCGCTCGCTGTGCCGCTCGTGGTCGTCGCCCGGCGTCGTCTGGATCGTCGCCCCTGGGCGGGGCTCGGACTGGATCGGCTGTCCCGGGCGGCCCGCCCGTCCTTGTGGGCGTCGCCGCCTTCCTCGTGCCGTCGGCGATCGGGCTGACGGTGGCTCTGCTGACCGGATGGACCGACCTGCGACCTCAGGTGCCGTGGTCCACGATCGTCGGATGGGCGGGCCTGCTTGTCGTGCTCGTCTTCTTCTTCGAGGCGCTGCCGGAGGAGCTGATCTTCCGCGGCTACCTCCAGCGCAACCTGATGACCGCGATGGCGCCGTGGGCCGCCGCCATGGTGCAGGCAGCGCTCTTCACCGTGTTCGGTGTGGCGCTGTGGGTCGCCAGCGCCGGGGTGGGGAGTCCTGGCCGAGCGGGGTCTGCTGTTCTTCGGGTTCGGCGTCGTGCTCGGCCTGCTCCGGCTCCAGACCGGCAGCGTGTGGACACCGATCGGGTTCCCTCTGGCGTTCCAGGGGGTCGCGCAGAGCCTGCTCAGCGACCGGATGAGCACGAGCAGCAGCGATGCCCTGATGCTGTCGGCGTTCGTCAGCGCGTTCGTCCTGGCGACGACGCTCGTGGCGTTCTGGTCGCCGCGTGCGGTGAACTGGTCCCGTCCTGAGCCCGAGTGAGACCACCGCACGGTCGAGGTCGTGCCGGGTGCGGTCTGGCGAGAGTCCTCGCAGGTCAGGGCGGCCCGACTCCCAGTAGGGTCGGCCCATGGCCTACACGGAGAAGCGCGGTACCCGCGGTGGCGCGGCCTCCTACGTGGGCCGGTTCCGCGTCGACGGGCGGCTGCGAAGCACCCGTGCGTTCCGCTCGCGCCGTGACGCGCTGGCCGAGGCGCGCCGGGCCGAGGAGGCCGGCAAGCTCGGCGCCTGGGTGGACCCGCGCGGGTCGGCGATCGCGGTGGCCGAGTGGTTCGACGACTGGCAGGCCACGAGGGCCGACCGCGCACCTCGCACGCTGGAGGCGGAGCGTGAGCGGTTCCGCTCCCTGGTGGCGCCGACCTTCGGCGAGGTACCGCTGCGCCGCATCACGCACGACGACGTCACCCGCTGGGCGGCCGGCATGCGGGCACCGCGCAGCGGCGAGGTGGCCTCCCCGGCCAGGCGGCGCGACGCCGTCCGGCTGCTCGTGGCGCTGCTCGACGCGGCCGTCGACTCACGGCGCCTGACCGCGAACCCCGCTCGCACGCCGTCCGGCAAGGTCTCCGGACTCCCCCGGGCGCCGAAGACCAAGGCGCACCGCTACCTGAGCCACGAACAGCTGCGCCGCGTCGCGGACGCCGCACGCACCCACCAGGGCCGGACCCTGGTGCTGCTGGCCGGCCTGACCGGCCTGCGCTGGGGCGAGCTCTCCGCGCTGCGCACCGGTGACGTCGACCTGCTGCGCGGGCGCGTCGTGATCGAGCGCGCCTACACCCGGCTCGACGACGGCACGCTGCTGCTCGGCGACACCAAGACGCACGCCCGCCGTGAGGTGCCGGTGCCCGGCGTCCTCGTCGCGGACCTGTCCGTGCTGCTGGCCGCCCGGGGCTCCGGCCTGCTGTTCGTCGGGCGCGACGGCGGAGCGTTGCGCCGCGAGAGCTTCGACCGCAACGCGTTCCGCCCGGCGGTGCGTGCCGCGGGCGCGGCGGTCACGACGCTGCAGGAGCTGCTCGGGCTGCGGGCCACCCGCCTGGTGGACGCGGCCACCCTCGAGCAGGTCCGCCGCGTCCAGGAGCAGGCCGGGCTCCCGGCCACGGGTGTGGTCGACGCCGCCACCTGGGAGGTGCTCGTCGAGGCGGACCGCCGGCGGCGCGACGACCTGTCCCGCGCCGCGAAGATCGCTCGGACCCACCGGCTGGAGGTCGCGGCCCGGCTCACCCTCGGTGCCGGGGCGGAGGACTTCGCGCCCTTGACCCTGCACGACCTGCGCCACACGGCCGCCTCGCTGGCGATCGCCGGCGGCGCGAGCGTCAAGGCCGTCCAGCGCATGCTCGGCCACGAGTCTCCCGTGCTCACGCTGCGCACCTACGCCGGCCTGTTCGAGGACGATCTCGACCGGTTGGGCGAGGCGATGTCCGCGCAGTTCGCAGCGCAGGACTTTGCATCTGGTGCTCACCATGTGCTCACGGAGGCCACTGAAGCGACGCCCGGCGTCCGTCAGCTGCCTCGCATTGCAGCGCGCTGACCTGCACTGATACGTCTCGACGGACTCACGACCGGATCGTTGCGCACCCGCTTTGGAAAAGCGGGTGTCGGTAGAAGAATGCCAGGAGTAGTAGTAGTTTGACCGCACTTCTCCTATTCCTCCCAGGGCAGGACGTGATGATGACCGAGACGATCGCCGCGGCAGCCCCGGCGGACAGGCCGGTGCACGACTCCCCCGGGCACGAGGACCGCCCGGACGCCGAGCCGCTGCCGGTCACCGCCCGAGACCGGGTGTACGCCGCCGCCGACGCGCTCCTGGCCGAGGACGCCGCCGTCACCGTCACGACGGTGCGCGAGCGCGCGGGCTGCTCCAACGCCGTCGCGACGACCTACCTGCGCCGGTGGCGCGCCGACCGTTCGGCGGCCGAGGCGGAGGCGGCACGGCTGCCCGAGCTGCCCCGCGGCGTCGGGCTGCTCGTCGAACGGGGCGTCACGGCGCTGTGGTCCGAGGCCGTACGCACCGCCCGGGCCGCCCACACCGCCGAGCTGACCCAGGCGCGCGAGCAGCTGGACGCCGCCCGCGAAGACGCCGACCGGGTCGCCGCACTGCTGGACGGCGCCGAGGCCGAGCACGCGGCCACTCGTGCCGACCTGCTGGCGGCGCACGCGGAAGTGGAAACCTTGGCAGCGCGGCTGGACGAGACGACCGCCGCGCGCGACGAGGCGCGGGCCGAGGCCGCCCAGGCCGTCGGGCAGGCCGCGACGTGGGGCACCGAGCTCGAACAGACTCGCTCCCAGATCGCCGACCTGCGCGGCCGCCTCGCCGACGCGGAGCGCGGCCGGGCCGAGCAGGCCGAGGCCCGCGCCCAGGCGCAAGGATCCGCGGAGGGCACCCGCGAAGCCCTGGCCGAGGCCCGGACCGCCCTGGAGCGCGCGCGGGCCGCGAGCCTGCAGGCCCAGGAGGACCGGGCCCAGGCCGATGCCGACCGCACGGCCGCGCAGGCCGCGGTCGCGCGTCTCGAGGGCGAGACCAGCACCTTGCGCGGTGAGCTCCAGGAGGCCCGGGATCAGGCCCGCCGGGCGGAGCGCGAACGTGCCACCGAGGCCGCGGCGCGGGCTCAGGCCGAGGGTGAGGCAGCCGGGCTACGCCTGGCCCTCGAGGCACGCGGCGCCGACGCGAGTACCTCCGAGTCCGGGAGCCAGGACTGATGGCCGTCGCGCCCGGCACCGGGCTGGAGCTCGAGCGCCGGTTCGCCTGGCGTGGACGCGAGATCGCCTGGACGGCCGTCGGGTCGGGGCCGCCGCTGGTCATGTGCCACGGCACCCCGTGGTCCTCCTGGCTGTGGGCGCCGTTCGCCCGTGCCCTGGCCGCCGAGTTCACCGTGCACCTGTGGGACATGCCCGGGTACGGCGTCTCGTCCAAGGACCCCGGGCACGAGGTCGACCTCGGCACGCAGGGCGAGGCCTTCGCCGCGCTGCTGGAGCACTGCGGCCTCGACGCACCGCACGTGATCGCCCACGACTATGGCGGCGCGGTGTCCCTGCGTGCCCACCTGCTGCACGGCCAGGACTACGCGTCCTTGTGCCTGGTCGACGTGGTCGCGCTGCGTCCGTGGGGATCGGCGTTCTTCACCCTCGTGGCCGAGCACGCCGACACCTTCGCCCGCCTCCCGGAGCCCGTGCACCGCGGCGCGCTCGAGGCCTATGTCGCCGGCGCGAGCCACCGCGGCCTGCGCCCCGACGAGACCGCAGCGATCCTCGCCCCCTGGCTCGACGCCGTCGGGCAGGCCGCGTTCTACCGGCAGGTCGCCGAGGCCGACGAGCGCTTCACCGCCGAGCTCGAGCCGCACCTCGGCGAGATCACCGCGCCCACCCACATCGTCTGGGGCGAGCAGGACACCTGGATCCCGCCGGACCGCGCCGAGCGCCTGGCTGCGGCCATCGACAGCAGCACGCTCACGATCGTGCCCGACGCCGGGCACCTGATCCAGCTCGACGCCCCCGTCGCGCTCGCCACCGAGCTGCACCGCTGGCTGACCGCCGCCACCGCTGGCGCTCACTGACCTGCTGCCCGCGAGCCGGGATCAGTACCAGCTCGCCCGGGCGTGCTCGAAGATCAGGTTCGTCTCGGTCAGTGCGACGCCGGGGTTGGTGGACAGGTTCTCGATGACGAAGTCGTTGAGTCCGTCCGAGTCCGGCGCGGCGACATGGATGAAGAAGTCGTGCGCCCCGCCCAGCAGGTAGACGTTCATCACGCCCGGTAGCTCGGCGAGCTCGCGCAGGAACGCCTTGAGCCGCGACCTGGCGGTGCCGTGCATCCGCACCGCGACGATCGCCTGCAGCGGCCGGCCGGCCAGCGCCGGGTCGACGTCGGCGTGGAAACCCCGCACCACCCCCTCCTCGCGCAGTCGTCGCACCCGGGTCAGGCACGTCGACGGTGCGATCCCGACCCGCCTGGCCAGCGCGTTGTTCGCCAGGCGGGCGTCCTCGGCCAGCGCCGCGAGGAGCCGGTGGTCGACGTCGTCGAGCCGCAGGGGCGCCGCCGAGCGGCGTTCGAGACCCGACTGGCCGCCGACGCGCGTCCGAAGATCGTTCGGGCCGACCACCCTGTCCGGCCTACCTCCTGAAGCATCCGACACCATCTCGCCAACCTACCGAACGATCACCGAATCTGTGGCGTGCAGTCGAACTTCTGCCCCACACTGGACGTGAGCGCCGTCACACCCCCGACGCGCACCAGCACGCTCCCACCGGAGCCACACCTGAAGGCGGCACACCATGCGCATCGCGGTCCCGAAGGAAGTCAAGAACCACGAGTACCGGGTGGCGATCACCCCGGCCGGGGTCCACGAGCTCACCGCGCACCACCACACCGTGCACGTGCAGTCGGGCGCTGGACTCGGGGCCGGCGTGAGCGACGAGGAGTACGCGGACGCAGGCGCCGACATCATCGGCGACGCCGACGCCACGTGGGCCGCCGGCGACATGGTGCTCAAGGTCAAGGAACCCGTGGCCGAGGAGTACCACCGGCTGCGCGAGGACCAGCTGCTGTTCACCTACCTCCACCTGGCGGCCGACAAAGTGCTCACCGAGGAGCTCCTGGCGCGCCGCGTCACCGCCGTCGCCTACGAGACGGTCCAGACGGCCACCGGCTCGCTGCCGCTGCTCGCCCCCATGTCCGAGGTCGCCGGCCGGCTCGCCACACAGGTCGGCGCAGCCACCCTGCTCAAGGCGGCCGGCGGGCGCGGTGTCCTGCTCGGCGGCGTGCCGAGCGTCGCCGCCGGACACGCCGTCATCATCGGCGCCGGGGTGTCCGGCATGAACGCCGCCCGCATCGCGGTCGGCATGGGAGCCCGCGTCACCCTGCTGGACACCGACGCCGACGCGCTGCGCGCCGCCGACCGCGAGCTCGGCGGGCGCGTGCAGACGCTCGCCTCGAACCGGCTCACCCTCACCCATGCCGTGCTGGAGGCCGACCTGGTCATCGGTGCCGTCCTGGTCGCCGGCGCCAGGGCTCCCGTGCTCGTGCCCGACGACGTCGTGGCCCGCATGCGCCCCGGCACCGTGCTCGTCGACATCGCCATCGACCAGGGCGGCTGCTTCGAGGACTCGCGCCCCACGACGCACGAGCACCCCACCTACGGCGTGCACGACTGCGTCTTCTACTGCGTCGCCAACATGCCTGGCGCCGTCCCGCGCACCTCCACCTACGCCCTGACCAACGTCACCCTGCCCTACGTCGCTGCTCTCGCCG
The DNA here is from genome assembly GCA_947497265.1 of uncultured Isoptericola sp. GTDB lineage: Bacteria > Actinomycetota > Actinomycetes > Actinomycetales > Cellulomonadaceae > Isoptericola > Isoptericola rhizosphaerae. The sequence continues at coordinate 161,027 of CANMFP010000002.1, read as the reverse complement.
ACCACGGATGGCGCGACGCGCTGCGCGCCGACGCGACGCTCGCCCACGGGCTCACCACGCACGACGGCGTCGTCACTCACCCGGGCGTCGCCGAGGCCCACGGGCTCGAGCAGGTGCCGCTCAGCGACGTGCTGTGACGACCCCTGCGTGCCGACGTCGCGGCGGCAGCGGTACGCGGTCCAGGTCGGCGGCCACCGCCACCTCACCGTCGAACACCTCGCGGGCCTCGCGCTCGAAGGCGAGCGGCAGCTCGGCCGGCTCGGCGTACCGCTGGGAGAAGGGCGTCGGCACGAGGTGGCGGACCTCGGCGCTCGCGGCCACCGACGCCGCCTGCCGGCACGTCAGGATCGTGTGCTCGACGTCGTCGCCGGCTCAGGACGCCAGGGCGTGCCCCACGGCGCGGACCAGGCCGCTGGTGCTCACGGCACCTCGGCGGTATCGGTCAGCCGCCACGGACAGGGCCTCGGCGACCTGAGGCCGCACTCCGGCGAGGTCGGGACGCCACACGTCGCGGTCGAACACGGCGGTGCGGCGTGCCGGGCCGCGGCGCAGACGCCCGGCCAAGGGCTGGACCGTGGCGGTGGCCGCTACCTGCCGACGTGCCGGCATGGGCGCCCGGTACCGCGCGCCAGGGTTCCAGCGCTGGTCAGGGCGGGTGCGGCCGTCGTCGGTCATGGCACCATCCTTGCGCCCCGGGATGACACCGCGCAAGCGGTCGGACGGCCGGCTCAGGAGTCCGGGAAGCCCTGGGGGTTCGCCGACTGCCAGCGCCAGGAGTCGACGCACATGTCGTCGATGGTCTTGCGGGCGTGCCAGCCGAGCTCGGTGTTCGCCCGGCTCGGGTCCGCCCAGAACGCCGGCAGGTCACCGGCCCGCCGCGGACCGACCTCGTAGGGCAGCTCGCGGCCTACAGCCCGCTCGAACGCCTTGATCATCTGCAGCACCGACGTGCCGGTACCGGTGCCGAGGTTGAACGCGCGCACGGGCGTGGCCATCGCGTCCAGGTGCTCCAGGGCGGCAACGTGCCCGGCGGCGAGATCCTCCACGTGCAGGTAGTCGCGCTCGCAGGTGCCGTCGGCCGTGGGGTAGTCGTCGCCGAACACCGTCAGCTTCTCGCGACGCCCGACAGCGACCTGGGCGATGAAGGGCATGAGGTTGTTCGGGATGCCCTGCGGGTCCTCGCCGATCTCTCCCGACGGGTGGGCGCCGACGGGGTTGAAGTAGCGCAGCAGCGCGATCCGCAGCCCGTCGGTCGCGGCGGCGACGTCGGTCATGATGCGCTCGATCATCACCTTCGTCTGCCCGTACGGCGACGAGGACGACAGGTGCTCCCAGTCCTCGCGGTAGGGCACGGGAGCCCGCTCGCCGTAGACCGTGGCCGAGGAGGAGAACACGAGCCGGTGCACGTCGTGGCGGCGCATCGCCGCCAGCAGCGACAGCGTCGAGTCGAGGTTGTTCCGGTAGTACTCCAGCGGCTTGGCGACCGACTCCCCCACGGCCTTGAGTCCCGCGAAGTGCACCACCGCGTCGAAGCGCTCGTGGGCGAACAGCAGGTCGGTCTTCTCGGCGTCGGTGAGGTCGATCGCGTGCACGGGCACGTGAGTGCCGGACAGCGCCTCGAGCCGGCCGATCACGGCCGGCTTGGCGTTGGAGAAGTCGTCGACGACGACGACGTCGTGACCGGAGGCGACCAGGGAGAGGACGGTGTGGGAGCCGATGTAGCCGGCGCCGCCGGAGACGAGAACGCGCATGGCGCCGAGCCTATCGCGCGCCTGGCGCCGTCCTCGACGACCGGGCAGGTCACGTTGTCGACGTGCAGCCTAGTTTGTCGATTCTTGCAGGTAGGTTGCTTAAGCCCAGCTAGATGGCGCGACCGGCGCCGCGCGGGTGTGCATCGGACGGTGACATGCCCTGACGACGTGCGGTCGTCCCCGGCATCCCGGGGGCGTCGCGGGCTCCTACTTCGCGGTTCGGGACATGGGAGGCTCGAACCCCAGGCCAGAAGGCACGTGCCGCTGTCTGCGGCGTCGACGATTGGTAGGGCATGACAAGCATCGAAGCTCCTCGGCAGACGCCCCCGGCATCCACTCATCCCCTCGCGGTGGTCCTGCATTCCCGTCAACCGCTCACAACCGATCTCACGGCGGTCTTTCCGGTGGAGCAGTGGGACACGGTGGTTCTCACCGATGCGGACGCCGAGGCCGTGATGCGTGAGGACGCGCCGGGCCCGCCTCCGCGGGTGCACCGCGCTCCGCATACCGCGTGGGCCGACGTCATCAGGGACGTTGCCGGCACTCGGCCGGTGCAGATCGTCACCAACGACGAATACTGCCTGCTCACCTGCGCAGAGCTGCGCCGCGAGCTCGGGTTGACCGCCCGGCACCCTGCATGCCCTGAGCGATACATCGACAAGGTCGTCATGAAGGAGCGTCTCGATGCGGCCGGGATTCGCGTGCCGCGGTTCCTGGCCATTCCCGACGACGGAGCGCGGGAATTCGAGACGGTGTACGGGGAAATCCTGGCGCGCCTGGGACTGCCGGCGGTGACGAAGCCACGCAGGGAGGCCAACTCCCGGGGTGTGAGCATCCTGCGCACCGAGGCAGAGCTGCGGGCCTGGCTGTCCGAGCATCGTGGGGAGTCCGGCTGGCAGGTCGAGGAGTTCCTCGACGGGACCTTCCACCACGTGAACAGCCTGGTGACCGAGGGTACGACGACTCCGGTCCAGACGGGCAGCTATCTTGGGCCACTGCTCGACCTGCCCGCCGGGCGCCGCCTCGGAGGATGGACCGTCGCGCACGACAGCACACTGGCCCGGCGCGCCCAGGACCTCAACCGCGCCGTGGTGGCCGCGCTCGGGGGCGAGGGGGCGTTCGTGGTGCACACAGAGTTCGCCGTCATCGGCGAGGACGAGATGGTGGTCGTCGAGGTGGCCGCCCGCGCTCCCGGCGCCCTGGTGTCCGAGCTGGCCCGGCTGCATGCCGGCTTGAACCTGGAGGAGGTCAACCTCGCCCTCCAGGCAGAACTGCTCGCACCGGAGCCCGAGTTCACAGGTGTGCTGGCCGCCTGGGTATGGGTCCCCGTGATGCCAGGCGAGCGGTACCGCAACACCCCGCGGATGCGCTCTGAACAGGTTGTGCACGTGAGGCAGGCGGCACGGAAGACCCACACGGACACAGAGGGCGCACTCGGGGTCTCGGCACTGTTGTGGACGACCGATTCCTCGGCCTTGGCCGCCGATGTCGAGATCGCGGCCACCGCCGAGTGGTGCGCGCAAGAGGATCGCGTCGATCCCCGGTGATCTGTGGTTCGGACGGCGCACGGACGAACGCCTGCTTTGCGCGACCAGCGCGCCACGCCCGAGATCGAGCAAGGTGCAGCCGCGTGTCCGCGCAATCTGCGCTGCATGTCGACACACGTGCAGCCTAGATTCCCTGGTTCTCGTGTCGTGTCAGCTGAGGCGCCAGGCTGCGGTCTGCAGTTGACCGTGGCTGTCGTCACCGGTGGCGACGACGGATCCGTCCGCGCGCAGCCCCACGGTGTGCGCGCCACCGGCTGCCACGGCCACGATGTCCTGCCATTCGGAAACGGCGTACTGCCCTAGCTCGGCACTTCCCGCTGTGACGACGGTGCCCTCGGCAGTGAGGCCGACGCTGTGGTAACCGCCTGCGGCCACGGCCACGATGTCCGTCCACCGCTCGCAGCCCGTCCAGAACGCCGGGTGGCCGGTGGCGTGGACGCGGCCGTCCTGCGTGAGGCCGAGGGTGTGCAGGTATCCGGCGGCGAGCCCGGTGAGCCCGGTCCAGTCACGGACATCGCACTGGCCCCACGTGTCGCTCCCCGCGGCGCAGGCGGTCCCGTCGGACCGACGTGCCACGACGTGCCAGTCCCCGCACGTGATCTCACGCACTTCGCGCCAGTTGTGGAGTCCCGCATGCGCCATGCGTTCGGTGGCGATGGCGGTCCCGTCGCTGCGTAGCCCCACACTGAAGCGCCACCCCGCGGCGACCGCCACGACGTCCTGCCAGCTCTGCACCTCGCATTGGCCGTGGTTGTTCCAGCCGCAGGCCCGAACGGTTCCGTCGGCTCCGAGGCCCAGCGTGTGGGACTTGCCGGTGTTGCGGGCCACGTGCACGCTGCCGGCGGCCACGGCGACGACATCGCGCCACGTCGACGTCCTGCACTCCCCGGCGGTGTCCGCACCGACGGCGACCACGGTGCCGTCAGCCCGAAGTCCGACGGTGTGCCGTCGACCGGCGGCAATCGAATGACGAACGACCTCGGGGTCCGGAATCACACGCACCATCCCAGCAGCCCCGACAGACGCCTTCAACTCGGGGCCTCCAGCGAGCGTGCAACCTACTCTGCGCGACCAGCTCGATACGCCCGAGATCGCGCAATGTGGGCAGGCGTGTCCACGCAATCTGCGCTGCACGTCGATGGTCGCTCGGTCGTCAGCTGCCGCCGAGCAGCTCGGTGAAGCTCGGCGTCGACGCGAACGGGTCCGCGGGGCCGTCGTCCTGGCGCTGTGCCGCGCGGCGGGCGAGCTCGCGTCCCGCCCGCTCGATCCGGCGCGGCAGCCCGGCGCCCGTGTCCGCGGCGCTCGCGGCCCAGTCGTCGGTGGCCGCGAACACGCTGGTGGGCACGGTGTCGGCGTGCAGGTAGGTGAACAGGGGCCGCACCGCGTACTCCAGCGCCAGGGAGTGCCGCGCCGTGCCACCGGTCGCACCGAGGAGCACGGGCATGCCGCTCAGCGCGTCGGGGTCGAGGATGTCCCAGAACGACTTGAACAGCCCCGAGAAGCTCGAGGTGAACACCGGGGTGACGGCGATGACGCCGTCAGCGCCGGTCACCGCCTCCTGGGCACGGGCCAGGTCGCCGGTGGCGAAGCCGGTGAGCATCGCGTCGACCACGGGGTGCGCGAGGTCGCGCAGCTCGATGTTCTCGACACGGACCGGGTGGCCGAGGTCTTCGAGCTCGCGCACCGCGGCGTCGGCGAGGCGGTCGGCCAGCAGCCGGGTCGACGACGGCTGGGACAGCCCGGCCGAGACGATGGCGATCGTGCGGGACTGCTCGGACGTGGTCATGCGCGGGCCTCCTGCGTGACGTGCGTCGGGTCGTTCGGGCGGCCGCCCTCGGCGACCGTGCCCGTGTAGGGGTCGGTGGCATCGCCCACGTGCGTGGCGCCGGCCTCGCCGGACGCCGCCGCGGCCGCCACGCGCTCGGCGTGCGTGGGCGGGTTCAGCGGCACGTCCTCGGCGGGGCGCTTGGCCTCGACGATCTTGCGCAGCTCGGGCACGACCTCGCCCGCCAGCAGGTCGATCTGTTCGAGCACCGTCTTCAGGGGCAGGCCGGCGTGGTCGACGAGGAACAGCTGGCGCTGGTAGTAGCCGACGTCCTCGACGAAGGACGCGTAGCGGTCGATGACCTGCTGCGGCGAGCCCACGGTCAGCGGGGTCTGCTGCGTGAAGTCCTCCATCGACGGCCCGTGCCCGTAGACGGGGGCGTTGTCGAAGTAGGGCCGGAACTCGTTCCACGCGTCCTGGGAGCGCTTGCGCATGAACGCCTGCCCGCCCAGGCCGACGATCGCCTGGTCGGCACGCCCGTGGCCGTGGTGCTCGTAGCGCTGGCGGTAGAAGCGCACCATCTGGCGCGTGTGGTGCATCGGCCAGAAGATGTTGTTGTGCAGGAACCCGTCGCCGTAGTAGGCGGCCTGCTCGGCGATCTCCGGGGAGCGGATCGAGCCGTGCCACACGAACGGCGCCACGCCGTCCAGCGGACGGGGCGTCGAGGTGAAGCCCTGCAGCGGGGTACGGAACTTGCCCTCCCAGTCCACGACGTCCTCGGTCCACAGCCGGCGCAGCAGCGCATAGTTCTCGACGGCCAGCGGGATCCCGTTGCGGATGTCCTGACCGAACCAGGGGTAGACGGGGCCGGTGTTGCCGCGGCCCATCATCAGGTCCATGCGCCCGTCGGAGATCACCTGGAGCATCGCGTACTCCTCGGCCAGGCGGACCGGGTCGTTGGTGGTGATCAGCGTGGTGGCGGTGGACAGGGTGATGTTCTTCGTCACCCCGGCCAGGTAGCCGAGCATGGTCGTGGGGCTGGAGGCCACGAACGGGGGGTTGTGGTGCTCGCCCGTGGCGAAGACGTCGAGCCCTGCCTCGTCGGCGTGCCGCGCGATGGTGAGCATGCTGCGCACGCGCTCCGCGTCGTCCGGTACCCGCCCGGTGGTCGGGTCCGACGTGACGTCGGAGACGGAGAAGATGCCGAACTGCACGATGACCCCCAGGATCGCTCACGGATTCATGCGTTTGCATGTACCGACGGTCTCAACCCGTCCACCGGCCCCATTGTTCCCGGCCCCCGCCCGCGCAACCGAGGGACGACGGCGTGACGTCACCCACAACGGGCACCCTACGCCCGGTCTCGACTTGCGTGCCGGGCTCGCGCTGGCCAGCCTTGACCTGCACGCTGCCCCGCCGGGGCGAGCCGGTACGCTTCACCGGTTCTTCACGCCGCGACGGAACAACCGCCGTCAGGTGCGCGTTGGACACCTAGGCCCCTTTAACCCCTTGACCTGTGGAGGACGACATGGCTGACCGCTCCCTGCGCGGCATGAGCATCGGCAGCAAGAGCATGGAGTCCGACGAGGGCGTGGACTTCGCCCCGCGGTTCCAGGCGCACTACGACTGCCCCAACGGCCACACCATCATTCTTCCGTTCTCCACCGAGGCCGAGGTTCCCCCGCTGTGGGAGTGCCAGTGCGGCGCCGAGGCGCTGCTGCGCGACGCGGAGCGTCCCGAGGCCAAGCCGACCAAGCCGCAGCGCACCCACTGGGACATGCTGCTCGAGCGCCGCTCGGTGTCCGAGCTCGAAGAGCTGCTCGACGAGCGCCTCGAGCTGCTGCGCACCGGAAAGCTGCGCCGCTCGGCCTGACACGAGCCGGCGGCGGGCAGCCCGCCGCCGAGGTGACGAGTGCGGTCCTCCGTCGATGGCCGCACTTCGTCGTCCCCGACCGGTGGTGAGCGGCGTCAGCGCGAGGAGAACAGCCCGCGCACCTGGCCCCACCGGTGCCGCAGGCCCCACAGCGTGACCTTGCGCAGCGCCTCGGCCACGATCGAGCGCGACATCTTCGAGACGCCCGCCGCACGCTCCACGAACGTGATGGGCACCTCCGCCACCGCTCCCCCGCCGCGCAGCACCCGCCAGGTCATGTCGACCTGGAAGCAGTAGCCGTGCGACTCCACCTGCGCGAGCTCGAGGCCCCGCAACGTGGCCGCGCGGAACGCGCGGAATCCGCCGGTGGCGTCGCGCACCCCGATACCCAGCGCGAGGCGCACATAGGTGTTGCCCGCCCGCGACAGCAGGAGCCGGTGCCACGGCCAGTCGACCACTCGGCCGCCGGGCACCCACCGCGACCCGATCACCAGGGCCGGGGCGTCGTCCGCCGCGAGCCGGCCCAGCAGACGCGCCAGCTCCTCGGGCCGGTGCGACCCGTCCGCGTCCATCTCGCACAGCACGTCGTAGCCGCGGTCGAGCCCCCAGCCGAACCCCGCCACGTACGCCGCGCCCAGACCCCCCTTGCCCGCGCGGTGCAGCACGTGCACCCGGTCGTCCTCGCTCGCCCGGCGCGCGGCCAGCTCGCCGGTGCCGTCCGGCGACGCGTCGTCGACCACCAGCACGTCAACCTCCGGCGCCGCGGCCCGCAGCCCGTCCAGCAGCACCGGCAACGACTCGCGCTCGTCATAGGTCGGCACGACCACCAGCGTCCGCATCACTGACCCCGGGCGCGGCGCTCGCGGACCGCGGTGACCAGGCCTCCGCCGACGAGCAGGACAGCGAGCCCGCCGACCGTCCAGCCCGGCCAGAAGCCGGCCTGCACGGCAGGGGTCAGGGTGGTGCGCAGGGGCAGCGCCGCGACGAGCTGGTCGGCGGTGAACAGACCGGTCCGGGCCATCAGCGTGCCGTCCGGGGCGACGACGCCGGAGACCCCGACGGTGGAGATCTGCACGGCGGCCCGGCCGGTGGTCATCGCCTGCATCCGCGTCATGGCGAGCTGCTGGGTGGACTCGGCCGTGTAGCCGAACGAGGCGTTGTTGGTCGGCACCACGAGCAGCTGGGCGCCGCGGACCACCGCGTCGCGCACGATCTCGTCGTAGGCGACCTCGAAGCAGATGATGGTCGCCATCGGCACGGTGGAGCCGTCGTCGCGCGGCAGGTCGATCACCGCGGGCTCGGTCCCCGCGAGCATGTCGTTGGTGACCCGGTCGACCTGGTCGGAGAAGATCCGCACGAAGCTGCGCAACGGGATGTACTCCCCGAACGGCGCGGGGTGCTGCTTGGCGTACCGGTCGGTGACGCCCTGACCCGCCTGCCACAGCAGCGAGACGTTGTACCGCCCGCCGGTCTCGGGATACTCCTGGGCACCCACCAGGATCGGGGCGTCCACGGCGGTGGCGGCGTCGTCGAGCGCCGCGGCGACCTCGGGCGCCTCCTGCGGATCCAGGTCGGAACCGTTCTCCGGCCACAGCACGACGTCGAGGTCCTCGCCGCGCCCGGCCAGGACGGAGGTCCCCGCGAGGTGGTTGTTCAGGACCTCCGCCCGGTTGGCGAACGAACCCAGGCCGGGCTCGGCCACGTTGCCCTGCACCGCGCCGGCGAGCAGGACGGGACCGTCGGTCTCGTGGGTCGAGGTGCCGGCGTCGACCACCGTGGAGTCCAGGTCCGCGGTGCGTACGGGTGCCGGGCCCGACCCGGCCGGCAACGGCAGCGCGGCCGGTGCCACCACGCACAGCACACCGACGGCGAGCAGTCCGGCGGCCCCGGCGAGGGCTCGTCGGGACGAGGCCGGGCCGGTCCGGGTGCGCCACGCGGCGACGGCACGCCCCACGGCCAGCGCCCCGAGGACGCCGGCGAGGGCCACGAGCAGGGAGACCAGCGTGGTCCCGCCGAGCCACGCGGCGCGTCCCGTGGGCGCGTCCACCATGGTCCAGGCCAGGCGCCCCCAGGGAAAGCCTCCGAACGGGGCCTCGGACCGCCACTGCTCGACGGCCACGAGGACCACCGCGAACGCGCCCGCGTGCGCGACGGCCCGGCCCCAGGAGCGCACGGTGGTGGCCTCGCCGCGCAGGCGTAGCCACGGCAGCCGGCGCGCCCACGTCCACAGCGCGCCGAGCAGCGCCCCGAAGCTCGCCTGCAGCATCGACAGGGCAAGCCACGGGACGGTGTCGGTGGCGAAGTTGGCCCACCAGATGTGCGGGAGCCAGAACGTCAGCATCGCGACGAACCCGACCAGGGCGTTCCACCCGGCAGCGCGGCGGCCGTCACGGCGCAGTGCGGCGTACAGCAGGCCGACGCCGACGAACGCCAGCGGCCAGGCGCCGACGTCGGGGAACGCGGCCCACCAGGCGCACCCGGCCGCCACCGCGAGGAGCAGGGTGGCCGGTCGGGAGGTCCACAGGCCGCTTCGAGCCGCGGTCGACGGCGGTGCGGTGGCCGCGCGGTCGCTGTCGGGGGTCAGGATGGTCACCACGGGCTCAGGCGTCGATCGCGTCGAACAGGACGACGCCGTCGCGCACGGTACGCAGGCACTGCGGCGTCGGCATGCCTGGTGACAGGTCGGGCAGCAGCGGCTGACCCGAACGCGCCTCGGGGTTCCACTGGGACAGCCGGCCGGGCGCGGACTGCACGGCCAGGGAGTCGGCACGCCAGACCGCGAGGTGGGCGGGCGCGCCCACCCGCAGCTCTCCGGCGCCGGTGTGGTCGAGGCCCGCGAGCCGCCACCCGCCGCGCGAGTGGGCGCGGAACGCAGCGCGTGCGCTGATCCGCTGCGCGGGGTCGGCATGGCTGATGGCGCCGCGCACCGCGGCCCAGGGGTCCACCCGCGTCACCGGCGAGTCGGAGCCGAACGCCAGGGGCACCCCCGCACCGGCCAGGTCGGCGAACGGCGACAGGCTCGACGCGCGCGGCCCGCCCAGCCGGCTGGCGTACATCCCGCGCGGTCCGCCCCACGTGGCGTCGAACGCGGGCTGGATCGACAGCGCCACCCCGTACAGGAGCAGCGCGGCCAGGGCACCGGCGTCGACCAGCATGGCGTGCTCCACGCGGTGGTGGCCGCTGCGCACCAGCCCGGCGCCGGCGCGGTCGGCGGCGAGCTCCAGGCCGCGCACGACCTCGTCCATCGCGCGGTCGCCGATGACGTGGAAGCCGCCCTGCAGCCCGGCCTCGGAGCAGGCGACCAGGTGGGTGGCGACCTGCTCCGCCGAGAGGAAGAGCCGACCGTTCGTCGAGGTGCCGGACGCCGTGGGGTACGGCAGGTCTGCGTACGCCGAACGCATGGCGGCGGTGCGCGAGCCGATCGAGCCGTCGACCGCCAGGTCCCCACCGACGCCGGTCAGGAACGGCAGCTGCGCCCGCAGGCTGCGGGCGTCGTCGGCCGACTCGCACAGCTCGCCGCGGTAGGCGACGACGTGCGGCAGCGGCTCGGCGGGGTCGGCCGCGAGGGCCATCAGCTCGGTCAGCCCGGCACGGGTGTCCACGTGCGGCGCGCTCATCTCGTGCAGGGACACGATGCCGTGCGAGGCCGCCTGGCGCAGGGCCTGCCGGTAGGCACGGGTGCGGCGTGCCGGGTCGACGTCGTGGGCGGCGGCGCGGGCACGGACGTAGCTCTCGCCCGTGACGACGCCGGAACCGTCCCACGACAGGTCGTGGTCGAGGCCGGTGGCGGCCGCGAACGTGGTGGACGCGAGCGCCGTGTGGCCGTCCACGCGGACTGCCAGCGTCGGGCGCCCGCCGGTGGCGGCGTCGAGCTCGCCCAGGTGGGGGGCGCGACCGGCGGGCCAGGCGTGCTCGTCCCAGCCGAAGGCGAGCAGGACCTGGGTGCCGCCCGGGTCGCGGGCCTCCAGGCGGCGGGCCCCGGCCGCCAGGGCGTCGAGGGCGTCGGGCAGGTCTCCGACCGCGCCGGGTGTCAGGTCCACCGACTCCAGCGCGAGCCCCGTCTCCAGGGCGTGCAGGTGGGAGTCGACGAACCCGGGTGTCACCAGCGCCCCGTCGAGGTCGACCACGTGGTCGGCGCGGGCGGCCAGGCCCGCCGCGGTGTCCTCGGCGCCGAGCCAGGCCACGACCCCGTCGTCGACGAGGATCGCCTCGGCGAACGGGTCCGCGGCCGAGTGGACGACACCGTTGCGGTACAGGGTGGAGGTCACGGCCGAAAGCCTAGAGCACCCGGTCGGCCCGACCGTCATGCGCCGGTTCACGATGCCGTCACGATCACAGGCTCGAGTAGGCCACCACCCCGCGCAGGACGGCGTCCTGCGCCTTGCGGGCAGACGCCCGCACCGCGGGCCGCGGCGCGGCGACGGCGAGCTGGTCGAGGACGTCGACGACCTGCTTGCACCACCGCACGAAGTCCCCGGCGGCGACGTCGGTGCCGCGCAGCACCGCGTCCAGGCTCTTGCCCGAGGCCCACCGGTGCACGGCCCCGGCCAGGCCGGGGTCCAGCGGCCCGGTGGCCTCCAGGTGGTGGGTGGCCTCCAGCGCGGTGATCTGCGCCCAGACGTGCGCCGTGGCGTCCAGCGCCGTGGCGAGCCGGCCCTGAGGGCCGCCCGGCAGGTACGGCTCGCCCACCTCGTCGCGGCGGCCCGAGTAGACCACCGCGGAGACCGCCGCGGCGAGCTCGGCGGGATGCAGCCCGTCCCACGTGCCCTGGCGCAGGCACTCGGCCAGCAGCAGGTCGTCCTCCGCGTACAGCCGGCGCAGCCAGCGTCCCTCGTCGGTCACCGTCAGGGCGCCGGACTCGTCGCGGCCCAGGTAGCCGAGCTCGCTGAGCAGGGCGCAGGTGCGGTCGAACGTGCGCGCGATGGAACCCGTCCGGCCCTCGATGCGTCGCACGAGGGTGGCGTGCTCGCGGCGCAGCTTCTCGGCCCGCTGCGCCCACCGGGCGTGGTCGTCGCGCTCGGGGCAGCCGTGGCAGGGATGCTCGCGCAGCTCGGTGCGCAGCCGCTGCACGCGCGCGTCCGAGGCGGCGTCGCCCCGCCGTCCGGGGCGCCCGGGTGCCCGCCCGCTGCCGCCGTCGTCGGAGAACGCGCCCAGGGCGTTGCGCATCGAGGAGGCCAGGTCGCGCCGCGAGTCCGGCTTGCGCGGGTTGAACCCCGACGGGATCTTGACCCTCGTCACGGTACGCACCCCGTCGGGCACGTCGGCCAGCGTGAGCTTCTTGACCTGCTTCTCCTGGGTGAGCACCGTGGGGCGCGGTCCGTCGAACCCGCCCTCGCCGCGGCCGGGGTCCAGCACCACCACGTACCCGCGACGGCGCCCCGTGGGCACCTCGACGACGTCGCCACGGCGCAGCTTCTCCAGCGAGGCGACCGCGTCGGCACGCCGGGCACCCTGCTCGGCGCGCGAGAGCTCCTTCTCACGGTCGCTCAGGGCTCGGCGGATCGCCATGTACTGCGCGAAGTCGCCGCGCTCGCACGTCATGGCCTCGAAGTACCCCTCCAACGCCTCGGCGTGCGCCTGGGCCTGCTTGGCCAGCCCCACCACGCCACGGTCGGCCTGGAACTGCGCGAAGCTCGTCTCGAGGACCTCGCGCGCCCGCTCGGCGCCGACCTGGCTGACCAGGTTGACCGCCATGTTGTAGGTGGGGCGAAAGCTCGAGCGCAGCGGGTACAGACGCCGGGACGCCAGCCCGGCCAGCGCCACCGGGTCCAGGCCCAGGTGGTCCACCACCACCGCGTGCCCCTCGACGTCGATGCCGCGACGCCCGGCACGCCCGGTCAGCTGGGTGTACTCCCCCGGCGTGACCGGCTGGTGGGCGGTGCCGTCCCACTTGACGAGCTTCTCGAGCACGACCGAGCGGGCAGGCATGTTGATGCCCAGCGCCAGCGTCTCGGTGGCGAAGACCACCTTGACCAGCCCGCGGGCGAACAGCTCCTCGACCGTCTCCTTGAACACCGGCAGCAGGCCCGCGTGGTGCGCGGCGATCCCCCGGCACAGCGCGTGCTGCCAGGACCAGAACCCGAGCACCTCCAGGTCCTCCGGCGGGATCGTCACCGTGCGCTCGTCGATCACGCGCCGGATCTCCGCCTCCTCCTCCGCGTCCGTCAGGCGCAGGCCCGCGCCGAGGCACTGCTCGACCGCCCCCTCGCACCCCGCCCGGGAGAAGATGAAGTAGATCGCCGGCAGCAGCGCGTCGGAGTCGAGCGCCTCGACCACGCCGAAGCGCCGCGGCGTGCGACGCTGCGGCGCCGCACCCCCGGCCGGACGCGCCCCGCCGCGACCCCGGTAGCCCCGGTCGCCGCGACCCCGACGCCCGCGCGGGGAGCCGCCGTCGGACCGTCCGTGGGTGCGGAACAGCCGCGCCAGGTCAGGGTCGATCGGCGGGTTCGTGCCCGGGGCGGTCGGGTCGACGTGCCCGGCGTACAGGTCGAACAGGCGCGGCACACCACGCGGCTCCGTGGGTGCGGTGATGACGTGCTGCCACAGGGGCACCGGACGGCGCTCGCTGACCACGACGGCGGTGTCGCCGCGCACGGTGGCCAGCCAGTCGCCGAACTCCTCGGCGTTGGACACGGTCGCGGACAGCGAGACCAGCTGGACGTGGTCGGGAAGGTGGATGATCACCTCTTCCCACACCGGGCCGCGGAACCGGTCGGCAAGGTAGTGCACCTCGTCCATGACGACGTAGGACAGCCCTTCGAGCGCCGTCGAGCCTGCGTACAGCATGTTGCGCAGCACCTCGGTGGTCATCACGACCACCGGGGCGTCGGCGTTGATGGAGGTGTCGCCGGTGAGCAGGCCGACGTTCTGGGCGCCGTGGCGCCGCGCCAGGTCGTTGAACTTCTGGTTGCTCAGCGCCTTGATGGGCGTGGTGTAGAAGGCCTTGGTGCCGGACGCCAGCGCCAGGTGCACGGCGAACTCGCCCACGACGGTCTTGCCGGCGCCGGTCGGTGCCGCGACCAGCACGCCACGGCCGGCCTCCAGGGCGGCGCACGCGTCGGCCTGGAACGGGTCGAGCTCGAAGTCGAGCGCCGTGCGGAACCGGCCGAGCTCGCCGACGGCGTCGGCCTTGTCGCGGGCGGAGCGGGCTCGAGCGGCGGCATACCGCTCGGCGGGGCTGAGGTCGGCCGTCATGCTCGCCACCTTACGGCGCATCTGCCGTCCTCCCGCTGCTCGGCGCTCTGCGCGGAGCGCCGCGAGCGACGGTTCAGGAGCGCCCGTCGGTCAGCACCCGCAGTGCTCCGCGCACGGCCCGGGCGGTCACGGGCAAGGGTCCGAGCCGTTCGCCGTCGCCGTGGGCCTCGGGCAGCGCGCCGGTCCCGGCCGGCAGGTCTCGTGCGGGCGGCGGCGCGGGGGCGATCGTGACGGCGCGGGCACGCAGCAGGTGCACGTCACGGCGGCGCACGTGGCGTCCGGAGAACATCAGCGCAAAGGCGATCGCGGCGCCGGCGCGGGTGAGCACGGGCGCCACGAGCACGTCGAGGAGGCCGTCGTCGGTGCTGGCGTGGGGCGCGACCCGGATGCCACCGCCGATCCGGTCGGTGTTCGCGGCGGTCACCATCGCCGCCCGACCGGTCCAGGTGGCTCCGGGCCCGCCGTCGCCCGACCCGCTCAGGGGCAGACCGTCGTCGTCGGTCACGCCCTCCAGGTGCAGGGTGTAGGCCCAGGCGCGGAAGGCGGCAAGCTCGGCCAGCGCGGCCAGGGTGTAGCGCGAGGGTCCGCGGGGACGGCGCATGGCGTTGGCGCGAGCGTTCACGGCGGCGTCCAGGCCCGCGGACACGGCGCCCGCGACCCAACGGTCGGCTCGTCCCGGCACCGTGACGTGGATCGCGTCGACGGCGCGCTCGGTCCCGGCGGCCAGCGCGGACAGCAGTCCGGCGCCGGCGGTGGCGTGGTCGCGCACGGGCAGGCCGAGGCAGGTCGCGAAGTCGTTGCCGGTGCCGACCGCCACGATCCCGAGCGGGGTGCCCGTGCCGGCGACGGCCTGCGCGCCCAGGTGGACCATGCCGTCGCCGCCGACGACGACCAGCGCGTCCACGTCCCCGGCGGCGACCGCACGGCGGGCGTGCGCCGCGGCCTGGACGACGTCCCTGCCGGACAGGTCGGTCACCGTGTGCCCGCCGGCTCGCAGGAGGCCGAGGATCTCCCGGCCTGCGCGGGCGCCGCGTCCGCCGCCGGCGACGGGGTTGACCACGACGCCCAGCCGTCGTCCGCGGTCGGCCCGTGTCACCCGGTCGGTGCGACGCGGCGCCGGTCGACGCGCCGGTCGTGCAGGAAGCAGATGCCGGTCGCGATGAAGTACAGGGCGCAGATGGGGCCGGCGATCGCGAACATGCTCAGCACGTCCATGGTGGGGGTGACGATCGCCGAGAAGATGAACGACACGAGGATCGCCCACCGCCAGCCGGCGAGCCAGGTGCGGGCGCGCACGGTGCCCATGAGGTTCAGCACCACCATGAACACCGGCACGAGGAACGCGATGCCGCAGGCCAGGATGAGGCGCATGACGAAGCTCAGGTACAGCTGCGCGCCGACGAGGTTGGAGCTGCCCTCCGGCACGAAGTCGTTGAGCACCGTCACGACCATGGGCAGGACGTACCAGGCCAGGGCTGCCCCGGCGAGGAACATCGGCACGGCGGCGAACAGGAAGCCGTACACGTACCGCCGCTCGGTGCGGGTCAGACCGGGGTTGATGAAGGCGAAGACCTGGTAGAGCCACCAAGGGCTGGAGACCAGGACACCGAGGAACAGTGAGACCTTGACCTGCATGTCGATCGCGGTCGCCACGCCGTCGAAGTTGAGCCCGATGAGGGCGCCGCGGCGCTCGGCGGCCTCGTGCAGCGGCTGGACGAGCGCCGCCAGGAGCGGGTCGTAGACGATCCAGCCGAGGACGGCGCCGGCGAGCAGGCCCAGCGCGATGCGCACGACGCGCTTGCGGACCTCGACCAGGTGCTCGCGCAGCGGCATGCGCCCCTCGGGGTCCCGGGGGGTGCGGGGCACGGTGGACCCCTCAGGCGTTCCGGTGCTCGCCCGGGCCGGGACCCGGGTCGCTCGCGCTGGTGGTGGAGGCCCGCGAGGCCGCCGTGGTGGTGCTGTCCGTGCCGGTGCCCGTCCCGCCCTGCTCGGGGGTGCTGCGCCGCGGCTCGTCCTCGTCGTCGTCCCGCAGCTCACGCACCTCCTTCTTGAAGATCTTCAGGGAGGAACCGACGCTCCTGGCGACGTCCGGCAGACGTCGCGCACCGAAGAGCACCACGACGAGCAGGATGAGCGTGATGATGACGGCGGGGTTTCGGAAGATACCCACGGACTTCAACTCCCAAGCGTTCGGTGCGGGCCATGCGGGCGCCCGATCAGTCTATGCCCACCTCGCGCGGCGGTGGAACCGCACGGCGACGTTCCAGCCAGGTGCCGGAACGCCAGACCTGCCAGGTGGCGCTCTGGCGGGCGCGGCGCTCGCCGCGGCGTCGGGCCCGGGCACGACGGCGTCCCTCGACGCGTGCGTGCAGGCTCGCGGGCGGGTCGAACATCGTCGCGGAGGTGTCGGCCCGCTGCGCCTCGGCCCGCGCGACGGCGTCGGAGACCCGCTGCGAGGCCGCGCCGAACGTGCGGCCCGCGGCGGCCGCCTCGCGCAGCAGCGCCAGCCCTGATCGCACCACGCCCCAGGCGATCCAGCCCAGGAACGCCAGTGCGCACACCACGAGCAGAACCCATCCCCAACCTGGCATGCGCTCAGCCTAGCTCCGGCAGGTCGGCGGCGGCGAGGGCCTCACGGGCCGCGTCGGCCACCTCCTCGGCGACGTCGCGCGGCTCCACGGCCAGGACGTCCGGCGCGTTCGTCAGCAGCAGCCGGCGCAGCCACGCCGGGTTCGTCACCCGCAGCCGCACCTCGAACGAGCCGTCGGGCAGATCGGTGACCGACTCGACCGGCACCTCCTCGGCGACCCAGCGGGCAGGCGAGGCCAGCCGCAGCACCGCCACCTGGGCCGACTGCCCCGCCTCGGCCGCCACCTGGGCGAACACGTCCACGTCGCCGTCCACGTCGCGAACCTGCACCGCCTCGCCCGTCGGCACGGCCGCCAGCACCCGATCGACCCGGAACGTGCGCCGACCCACCGCCCGGTAGCACCAGCCCACCAGGTAGGTCGCATCGTCCTGCGTCACCAGGCGTACCGGGTCGACGTCACGCTCGCTGACGGTGTCCGCCGCGTCGACGTACCGCAGCCGCACCCGCCGGCCCGCCGCGACCGCGTGCGCCAGGACCCCCAGCAGCCGCGCGTCCCCCACGCCGCCCAGGCGCACGTCCACCGCCTGGGCCGCCTCTCCCGTGGCCGCCGTCAGCTTGTCCAGCGCCGAGGCCACCACCGCGGCACGCTCCGTGTCCGCCTGCACCGCCGGGGTGGTGTGCATCGCCCGCAGCGCCGCCACCAGCGCCACCGCCTCGCGCGTGCCCAGCCGCAGCGGCCGCGTCAGACCGCGGCCCTGGGTCAGCGAGACCAGGCCCTCCTCCAGGGAGTAGGCGTCGAAGTCGATCAGGTCGTCCGGCATGTACCCCGGCGTGCCAGAGACCCACAGCGCGTCGATGTCCTGACGGATGCGTTCCGACGTCACGCCGAACTGCCGTGCGAGCTCGTCCACGCCTACCGGCCCGGCCCCGTCCAGGTAGGCCACGATGCCCAGCAGCCGTACCAGCCGGTCGTCCGCCCGCTCAGCCATGACGCTCCCCCGCCCGGTCCGTGGAGCCGGTCTCGGCCCCGTCCAGGCTCCTACCGTCCAGGCCCGCCGCGGCCGTCAACCGGCGCCGCACCTCCGCGCGCAGCTCGGCCGGCTCCAGGGCCACCACCGCCGCGCCGTAACCGGCGACCTCGTCCGCCAGAGCCGTCATCGACCGGAACCGCACCGCCACGACGTCACGGCCCTGCGGCGCTCGCGGCACCGCTCCGGCCGACTCGCCGGCGCGCGCTCGCAACGCGGGGGCGCGCTCCGGCACGACGGCGAGCAGCGCCGTGCGCTCCGCCCCGACGTGCGCGCCCAGCGCGGCGTCGACGTCGACGCGGTCGGGGATGGTGAACGCACCGGGCGCGGCGCCCACGCGGACCCGGCCGTCGATGCGGGACAGCCGGAACACCCTGGTGGCCTCCCGGTCCCGGTCGTGACCGATGACGTACCAGGCGCCACCGCGGGCGGCGATCCGCCACGGCTCGACCGTGCGCGTGCGCACCTGACCGGTGTTCGCCGCGCGGTAGCGGAACGTGGCCACCCGGCGCTCCGAGACCGCCTCGAGCAGCGGACCGTAGGCGTCGCCCGCGGCCCGCAGCCGTGGCGTCAGCCCGGCGACCGCGTCGCCCGCGGCGTCCGCCGCCCCGGCGGCCGCCAGCTTCGTCATCGCGCGAGACATGTCCGTGCGCAGGGTCTTGTCCGACCACAGCTGTGCCGCCAGGGAGACCACGCCCAGCTCCGCCGGGGTCAGGTCGACCGGGGGCAGCGCGTAGGCCTCGTTGTCGATCCGGTAGCCGACCTCCTCGCTGTGCCCGGAGCCCTCGACCGTGACGATCGGCACACCGAGCGCACGCAACGTGTCCTTGTCACGCTCGAACATCCGCTCGAACGCCTCCGTGGAGGGAGCGCCGTCGTATCCGTGCACGCCCGAGCGCACCTGCTGCTTCGTCATGGCCGCCGAGGTGTTCACCAGGGCGATGACGAGGTTCAGCAGACGCTCGTCCGGTCGGGTCGGCGGGTCGCCCGCCGCGTCATCACCTGCCATCGGCCACCACGGTAGTCCCAGGTACGCTTCCACGGGTGACGACAGGGCCGACCCACCGACGAACTGCCGCCGACCACGTGACCTGGCGCACCGGCACAGTGACCGCCCGCGGCCGTACCTGGCCCGGCGCGCGCGAGCTCACCGTCCGGCTCGGCGAACCGCTGCCCGCCCCCGACGGCCACGCCGGGACCAGCGAGATCCGCGCCCTGGCCTACACCGGCCTCGTCGGAGACCCCGACGTCGGCGACCGGCTCGCGCTGAACGTCTCGGCGCTCGCCCGTGGCCTCGGCACCGGCGGGTACGGCCTCGTCGTGGCTCCCGCGGACCCCCGCGCCGTCCCGGCCGACCCGCCCCCCGGACCCGGCCACCTCGTCAAGGCCCGCTACACGCCGCTGCAGGCGATGGTGCTCGGCGTGGACGAGCAGGAGTCCGAGCATCACGGCGTGCTGCGTGACGCCGACGACCTGGCCGCCACACCCGTCGTCGTCGCCGACCTGCACTCCGCCGTCCCCGCGATCATCGCCGGAGCCCGGCACGCCGCGGAGCTCGCCGGCACCCCGGCGCCACGGGTCGCCTACGTCATGACCGACGGCGGTGCGCTGCCCGCCGCGTTCTCGCGCACCGTCGCCGCGCTGCGCGAGCACGGCTGGCTCGAGTCCACCATCACCGTCGGCCAGGCGTTCGGCGGCGACCACGAGGCCGTCACCGTGCACACCGGTCTGCTCGCCGCGCACCACGTCCTCGGTGCCGACCTCGTCGTCGTGGCGCAAGGCCCGGGCAACCTCGGCACCGGGACCCGCTGGGGCTTCTCCGGCGTCACCGCCGGCGAGGCGGTCAACGCCGCCGCCACCCTTGCCGGCCGGCCCGTCGCCTCCCTGCGGGTCTCCGGCGCCGACGCGCGCGACCGGCACCTCGGCATCTCGCACCACTCCCTGACCGCCTACGGGCGGGTGGCGCTCGCCCCCGCCGACGTCGTCGTGCCCCACCCCGAGGCCGCCCTGCAGGACCGCCCGGGCTGGGGAGCAGAACTGACCCGGCGCGTCCACGACCAGGCCGCCACGCTCGGCGCCCGGCACCGCCTCGTCGACGTCCCCGCCACCACCGAGCTTCTCGAGGCGCTCCACCGTGCCCCCGTCCGGCTGTCCACCATGGGCCGCGGCCTGGACACCGACCCCGCCGCGTTCGTCGCCGCCGCCGTCGCCGGGCAGCACGCCCACGACCTGCTCGCATGACGCCGCCCGGACGACGCACCCACCCGGCAGCCCTGCTCCTCCTCACCGGGCTCGTCGTCCTCGGCGCCGCCACCGCCACCCCCTGGCAGGTCTCCGTGCCCGCCGCCGTCCTCGAGGTGGGCCTCGGCCAGGATCCCCCGCCCGCCGAACCCTCCCCACCCGCCCCGTCGCCCCCCACCGACACCACCCCCAACGACCCCGACGACACCCTGCTGACCCTCCTCGTCGTGCTGGGATCCGTCATCATCGTGCTCCTGCTGTGGACCGCCGGCCGCAAGATCCTCGCCGCCCTGCAGGACTTCCCCCGCGACGCACCCGAACCCGACACCCTCGACACCGGCGGCGACCTCGCCACCGCCGACGCCCCCACCGTCCCGCTGCCCGAGCTCGCCGACGCCGTCACCCGAGCCCTGCAGCACCTCGACGACGTCGGCACCCCGGACGACGCCGTCGTCGCCGCCTGGATCGCCCTCGAGGACGCCGCCGCCGAGCACGGCACCACCCGCCACCCCGCCCAGACCCCCACCGAGTTCACCCAGACCATCCTGGCCACCACCCCCGCCCCACCGGCAGACGTCGCCACCCTGCGCACCCTGTACCAGCGCGCCCGCTTCACCACCCACCCCACCAGCACCGACGACGTCACCAGCGCCCGCACCGCTCTCACCCGCATCGCCCGCAGCCTCGACACCGGCGCCACCGCACCATGACCCGACATCTGCCCTGGGCCGTCGCCCTCCTGACCGCCCTCCTGCTCGCCGTGACCGGGACCCTCGACCCCGTCCACGCCCTCCTCCTGCCCACCGGCGCCCTCGCCGTCTGGCACGCCTGGACCACGCTCGACGACGGCGCCGAGTCCGCCTGGCCCGCACCACCCACCGAACAGCGCCACGGAGCGCGCCACGACGTCACCGACCTCGGCTGGGCCGCCCTGACCCGCGACGGCCACGTCTCCGCCCGCATCACCCGCCGGGTCACCGCACTCGCCCAGCACCGCCTCGCACCCCACGGCATCGACCTGACCGACCCGCGCCACCACGACGACGCCGCCGCGCTCCTCGGCGCCGACGTCCTCGACCAGATCCGCTCCCGCAGACCCCCCACACCCCGCAGCCTGCACCGCTGGCTCGACGCCATCGAACGCATCCCGACCGACGCCCGGCGAACCGGAAGGCCACCCGCATGAACCACCCCGCCACCCCGATGCCCGTCGCCGATGTCGCCGAGCACGGACACGCCGTCCTCGACGAGATCGGCACCGCCGTCGTCGGCATGCGCGACTCGCTCGAGCTGGCGCTCGCGGCCGTGCTCGCCGGGGGGCACGTGCTGTTCGAGGACGTGCCCGGTCTCGGCAAGACGCTGGCCGCCCGGTCGCTGGCCACGGCGCTCGGGCTCGACTTCGCCCGGTTGCAGTGCACGCCCGATCTGCTGCCCAGCGACGTCACCGGGTCCAGCATCTTCGACCCGGCCACCCGTGAGTTCGTGTTCCGACCCGGGCCCGTCTTCACGGGCCTGTTCCTCGCCGACGAGATCAACCGGACGGCGCCCAAGACGCAGTCCGCGCTCCTGGAGGCCATGGCGGAACGTCAGGTGTCGGCCGAGGGGGTCACCCGACCGCTGCCGCGACCGTTCCACGTCGTGGCGACGTCGAACCCGGTCGAGTACGAGGGCACCTACCCGCTCCCGGAGGCGCAGCTCGACCGGTTCATGGTGCGGCTCGCCGTCGGCTACCCGGACCGCGACCAGGAGCGCGACGTGCTGCTGCGTCGTGTCGCCCGGCGGCAGGAGGCGGCACCGGTGCGACGGGTCGTCGACGCGGAGACGGTGCTGGCCATGCAGGCGGGCGTGGAGGCCGTCGAGGTCGACCCCGACGTCGCGACCTACTGCGTCGACCTCGCCGCCGCCACCCGCGCGCACTCCGCGCTGGAGGTCGGGGCCTCGCCCCGCGGCTCGCAGAACCTGCTGCTGCTGGGACGTGCGGTCGCCGTGCTCGACGGGCGCGACCACCTGCTGCCCGAGGACGTGAAGCGGGTCGCCGTCCCCGTCCTGGCCCACCGGCTGACGCTGAACCCGACCGCGTGGGCCGCCGCGGTGCGCCCTGAGCAGGTGGTCGGCGAGCTCCTCGCGTCGGTGCCCGGGCCTGCGACCGTGGGGCCCGGTCGGTGAGCTTCACGTCGAGCGAGCGGGACGGCGCACGGGAGCGCGGCCTGCGGGGCCCCGACGATCCGGTCTGGCGGCGCACGCCGCACGGGGTCGCGGGAACCGTCGTCGCCGTGGTCCTGCTCGCGGTCGGTCTGGTGACGGGTCGAGCGGACGTCGCGCTGGTGGGTGTTCCTCTGCTGCTCGGGGTGGCATGGAGCGGTGCGCCTGGCGCGCTGACGGGTCGCACGCCCGAGCGACCCACGCGGCACGCCATCTCGACGGCCGACGAGACGGCCGCTCCGGGCGAGCTGACAGCGGTGCTCGCGATCGACCCTCCCGCTGGGGTCGAGGTCGTGCACTCCCGGGTGGCGGCGCCGGGCCACCGCACGCTGGACGTCCTGCTCGCACCGGGTCGCCGCGAGCTCGAGCTCGGCCTCGCGTCGGTGCGCACGGGACCGCAGCCCACGTTCGTCGTCGACGTCCGAGGTCATGGAGCAGGGGGCGCGACGGCGGAGGACGTCGAGCGCTCGACGGCACCGGACCGGCTCGTCCTGCCCGCCGCGATGCCGCTGGGGCGTGTGCCGCTCCCGTCACGTCTGCGTGGGCTGACCGGTCCGCACACCTCCCCGCGGCTCGGGGACGGCAGCGAGCTGCGCGACGTCCACCTGTTCACGCCGGGCGATCGGTTGCGCCGGATCGACTGGCGGACGACGGCACGCCGCTCGCCGGCCCTCGACGAGCTCTACGTCCGGCGCACCTACGCCACGGCGGAGGCCACCACGATCCTCGTGCTCGACTCACGCGACGACGTCGGGCCGGATCTGCGGACGTGGCGCGGCAACGGAGACCTGCGTGTCGACGAGCCGACCTCGCTGGACCTGGCCCGGCACGCCGCCGCCTCGGTGGCGCGGGCCGTCGTCGGGGCCGGCGACCGGGTGGGTCTCGAGGACCTGGGCCGGCGCCGACGCCCCCTGCCGCCCGCCGCGGGCCGGCGGCACCTGCGGCGGGTGCTGCACGGGCTCGCGACGAGCAGCCCCCTGGGCAGCCCGGCGCGGCGGCTGCGACCGCCTCGCCTCCCGGCCGACGCGATCGTCTACCTGTTCACCACGGCCCTGGACGACGAGTCGCTCCACATGGTGCGCACGTGGCGCGACCAGGGACACCAGGTCGTCGTCGTGGACACGCTGCCGGCAGTGCACCCCGTCCACGAGGTTCATCTGCGGCTGGCCTGGCGCGTCACCCGCATGGAGCGCGAGGACCGGCTGCGGCAGCTGACCAGCGAGGGCGTGCCGGTGGTGGCGTGGGCCGGCGACGCCCGGACCGGGGCCCCCGCCCGGTTCGAGGCGCTCGTGCGCGCTGCGGAGCGGCACCGCGCCCCGTCGGTCCGGCACCCGGGCTGACGCGGCCGCCCGGCCGTGGGATCCTCGGGGCGTGCACCCGACACCGCTGCTCCGGACCGGACGTCCCGCCCTGGCCCACCTGCTCGGTCGGCAGAGGGGCGTCGCAGGATGAGCCTGACCGCGGAGCTCCACGACTGGGTGCGGCGACGCCGCGCCCGAGCGCTGCCGGTCGTGCGGGTCGAGCACGGGCCGGCGGTACCGGGCCTCGTGCTGCGGGCGGCCGCGGCCGTCGCCGTGGCCGCACTGGTGTGGGCAGCGGCATCGCGCACGACGCTGATGGCCGGGCTCGTGCTGACGGCGGTGGCCGGTGCGGCACTCTGGGCGCTGGCACGCCCGGGGCAGCTTCCCGCGCACGTCGCCGTCGTCCTGTCCGCCCTGCTCCTGCTGGGCTCGGCTTCCACTCCCTTCGATCCCGCTGTGCTCTGGCTCGCTCCGTTGGCCTACCTCGCGGTGCGCCTGAGCTGGTGGGCGGGTCATGTCGGGTGGCGGACGCGGGTCGAGGTGGCGGTGCTGGGGCGCAGCGGCTCGCGGGACCTCGTCGTCGCCGGCGTGACGAGCGCCGTCGGAGCGCTCGCCTGGGCGGTGTCCGGTGCTGCGCTCGCCGGCCTCGTGCTGCTCGGCGGAGCGGCGCTCCTCGCCCTGGCGTGGTGGCTGCTGCCACGATGACCCGATGAGCGAGATCACGATCCGTCCGTATCGCCCGTCAGACCGTCCCGCCGTCGCCGAGGTGTGCGTCCGGACCGCCGCGGGCGGCGGCGACGCCCGCGGCGTCTACTCCGACGACGACCTCATGCCCGAGGTGTACGCCCTGCCGTACGTCGATCACGCTCCCGACCTCGCGTTCGTCGTGGTCCGGCACGACGACGGACCCAGCGGGCCGCTGTCGGTCGACGACGGGCGACTGCTCGGCTACATCATCGCCGTGGCCGACACGGCGGAGTTCGCGGCGTGGTGGGAACGGGAGTGGACGCCGGGCTTCGTCGACCGGCACCCCGCAGCCGGTCCGCCGACAGCTGCCGACCCTGGCTACTCCGAGGACGCCCTGCTGTACGACGGCCGCGACCCGCAGCGCATGGTGCGCGGGCTGCAGCACGGAGAGCTCGAGACCCACCCGGCGCACCTGCACATCGACCTGATCCCCGAGGCGCAGGGTCGAGGCCTGGGCCGCCGGCTCGTGGACACGCTGCGTGCCGCGCTCGCCGCCCGTGGTGTCCCCGGCGTGCACCTCGGGTACGACCCGGCCAACACGTCAGCCCAGGCGTTCTACGACCGGATGGGCTTCGAGGAGCTCGCTTCGCACACCCCCACCAGGCCTCTGCTGGGCATCTCGACGAGCTGAGGCCCCCGCCCTCTGGGCGGGTTGTGGCCGTGCGTCCTGGCCTTCTGATGTTCAGAGGTGCTTGGCACACTATTTCTCTCCGGTCACCTCTGTTCCGAGGTCGGTCAGCCCTGCGTCCCGCCAGGCGCGACGCACCTGCTCGAACCGGGTGGGCAGCGGCGGCCTGGTCGCCCCGTAGCGAGCGTTCGTGCGGTGGACGAACCTCCGCCAGGACAGCACCAGCCCCTGCCGCGTGATCGGCAGCCCGCTGGAGACGGTCGTGCCGTTGTCGTGCGTGTGGTGCACCGTCAGGAGCAAGGCACGGGGGACGGAGCCCTCCAGCTCGGCCGCCAGCTCGGTGCGGACCACCATCCAGTGCCTCAGGACGATCACGACCTCCCCCGGGACGCGGTGCCGGCGGAGGGTCCGGTGCTTGCCGTGACGCACGAGGACCCTCCCCTCCCCCGTCGGCCGCGCACCACCGACGCGTCCGGTCCCGTCCGGCCCCAGGTCGAGGTCCTCCGCCCGCACTCGCAGCAGGTCACCGTACCTCGCCCCGGTCGCGCGGGTCAGCCCGGCGATCACCGCGAGGCGCACGATCTCGGGCTTGCCGTCGGGCCGCAGCGCCTCCACCGAGAGCTGGCGCCAGACCCACTCCGCCTCGTCGAGCGAGACCGTGGGTCGGGGGTAGCGCCCGACCTCTCCCACGGCAGCACTGTCGTCCGTGCTCGGTAGTCCGTCCGTCGTCTCGTGCGAGTTCGCCATGGGTCGATGATGGCGCTTGGCACACTATTTCGTCGGATGATCGATCGGCGTGTCGGCGCTCGTAGGATCGACGGATGCCCCTGCCCCGCACCCTCTCGGCGCCCGTCGACCACGAGCTCGTGATCAAGCGGTCCCGCTTCCTCGCCCACGTGGCTCCCGTCGCCGACGGCACCGAGGCGGACGTGGTCGTCGCCCGTCTGCGCAAGCAGCACTGGGACGCGCGGCACCACTGCGTCGCCGTGGTGCTCGGCGTCCATGCGGACACCCAGCGCTCCTCCGACGACGGTGAACCGTCCGGCACGGCGGGCGTCCCGATGCTCGAGGTGCTGCGGCACCGTCGTACGACCGACATCGTCGCCGTCGTCACGCGGTACTTCGGCGGGGTGCTGCTCGGCGCGGGCGGGCTCGTCCGGGCCTACTCCGGAGCCGTGACCGCGGCGCTCGACGACGCGGAGCGCCGCGGTCTGGTGATCGGGCGCCGCCACCTGGTCGAGGTGACGCTCGACGCCCCGCACGCCGAGGCCGGCCGGCTCGAGCACCTCCTGCGCGAGTGGGCCGCGCACCGGGACGCCGTCGTCGGCGAGACCGTCTACGCGGAGGTCGCGCGGCTCACCCTGCTGGTCCCGCCGGACGAGGTGGCCCGGCTGCACGACGACGTCGCGGCAGCCACCGCAGGCCGGCTCCGCCCCACCGTGGGCGCTGAGCGGGTCGTCGACGTGCCGCGGTGAGTCTCAGGCAATCCCGTCGCGGGTGATGGTGGCTCCGTCGGGGACCGTCCCCGTCCCCTCCTCCGGCTCGGGCAGCTCGGCCGCCCCCTCGGCGCGCACGCCACGACCGAAGGTCCAGTCCCCCGCGACCGAGAGACCGGTCGCCGCCCGCAGCGACGGCGGCCCGGCCGGGAACCGGGCGTCGAACGCGCCGATGGTCTTGTACGTCTTCGACAGCCGCACGAGCGGCGCCTCGACCTGCGCGACCAGCCGGTAGTCGTCGGTGAGGTCGTACACGTCCGAACGCAGCAGCAGCAGGTCGTCGGTGGTCTTGACCGGCAGGAACCGCTCGCGACCCACCTCGATCGCCGTCGCCCCCTCGAAGACCGCCACCGCGGCGCCCATCGCCGACTCGATCTGGATCACCTCGGGTGAGCTCGCGTCCGACGGGTCGACGGTCTTGGCGTTGCGGATCAGCGGCAGCTCGAGGACCCCGCCGGTGCGGTCCAGCTCGGCCGCCAGGACCTCCAGGTCGAACCACAGGTTGTTCGTGTGGAAGTAGCGGTGGCGCTCCGGGTCGAGCGAGACGTCCACGTCCTCCGGGTGCGTCTGCGCCGTCTCGCGCTGGATGATCCGACCGTCCGACCGGCGGACCACGAGCTGGCCGCCCTTGACGTCGGCCGGCGTCTTGAGGCACATCTCGGCCGCGTAGGGGGCACCGGTGCCGGCGAACCAGGCCGCGATCTCGCCGTCGGGCGCCGCACCGAGGTTGTCCGAGTTGGAGACGCAGGCGTAGCGGAAACCGGCGTCGAGGAGTGCCCGCACCACGCCGTTGGCGTGCAACGCCGGGTAGAGGTCACCGTGCCCCGGCGGGCACCACTCCAACGATGGGTCGTCCGGCCACTCGACCGGTTCCAGCGTGTCCGCCCGCAGCTTCGGCTCCCGGTTCTGCAGGAAGTCGAGCGGCAGCCCTTCCACAGCGAGGTCGCCGTACCCCGACAGGGCGGCGAGCGTGTCGTCCTGCGTGCGGAAGGAGTTCATCAGCACCAGCGGCAGCCGCGCGCCCGTGGCCTGGCGCGCCGCACGCACCTGGCCGACGATCACGTCGAGGAAGCTCAGCGACTCGCCCTCGGCCGACCGGCGTACCTCGAGCAACGACTTCGCCCGGTCCATCCCCATCGAGGTGCCGAGGCCCCCGTTGAGCTTGATGATGGCCGTCCTCGCCAGGGCCGCAGACGCATCGGCCGCGTCGACGTCGAGGTCGGCGTGCCGGGTCAGGCCCGTCAAGGGCTCGACGTCGTCCTCCCGCACGTAACCGCTCTGGCCGCCTTCCAGCAGCCGGTAGAATCGGCTGAACACGTCGACGGCGGCGGATGCCACCCCCGCACCGTGCATCTTGTCCCGGGCCAGCTCGAGTCCACGATCGCTCATGACCAGCACCCTAGCCCGATCAGGTCGCCGAACGGTGAACGGGCCGCGACGTGAGCGTGCGGCATCAGCCCCCTACTCGAACGGCGCGGGATCCCCCGCCCCGGCCCGGACGACCTCCGGGTAGCCGGCGGACCAGTCGACCACGGTGGTCGGCTCCGCCGAGACGTCCCCGGAGTCGACGATCACGTCGACCGATCGGTCCAGCGCCTCGGAGACCTGCCACGCCTCGGTGAGAGGCTCGGCGTCCCCCGGCATGATGAGCGTCGAGCTGAGCAGCGGCTCGCCGAGCTCGCTCAGCAGGGCGTGGACCACGCGCGAGTCCGGGATGCGCACGCCGACGGTCTTCTTCTTCGGGTGGGCGAGCCGGCGCGGCACCTCGGAGGTGGCCGGCAGGATGAACGTGTACGGACCGGGTATGGCCGCCTTGATCGCCCGGAAGGCCGAGTTGTCCAGCCGCACGAGCTGGCCGAGCTGGGCGAAGTCGCAGCACACCAGCGTGAAGTGGTGCTTGGCGTCCAGACGCCGGATCTGCCGGATCCGCTCGGTGCCGTCGTGCAGCCCGATGCGGCAGCCGAGGGCGTAGCCGGAGTCCGTCGGGTAGGCGACGAGCGCACCGTCCCGGAGGGCCGCCACGACCTGGCCCACCAGGCGTGGCTGCGGGTCGACGGGATGGATGTCCACGAGACGAGCCATCTCGCCAGGCTACGCCGGGACGAGGCACCCTCGCTGGTCAGGTGCTCGCCAGGGCGCGGCGCAGCTCGGCCTCGCTCGCGTTGCCACCGGAGCAGACGACGCCGGTCCGCGCGCCGGCGAACAGTGCGGGATGTGTCAGCACGGCCGCCAGGGCGGCGGCGCCCGCCCCCTCGGCCACGGTGCGGGCGGCCGTGAGGTAGGCGCGCTGAGCGCGGGTGATCGCGTCGTCGTCCACCAGCAGGAAGTCGCTCAGGTGAGCACGCAGGATCCTCTGGGTGAGGGCGAACCCGCGCCCGACGGCGAGGCCCTCGGCGCGCGTCGCGTTGGGCCGCGTGAGGAGCTCGCCGGCGCGCCACGAGTCGTGCGCGGCCGGGGACGCTGCCGCCTGCACGCCGACGACGCGGACGCGGGGAGCGACCGCTGCTGCCACGAGGCAGGCGGCACCCGCGCCGGATCCGCCACCGACAGGCACGACCAGGACGTCCAGGTCGGGCCGCTGCTGCAGCAGCTCGAGGGTCGCGGTGGCCACCCCGGCGACGAGGTCCGGCTCGTCGGCGGCGCTCACGAGGCGCGCGGAGCGGTCGGCTGCGAGCCGCTCGGCGTGCGCGCAGGCGTCCTCCAGCCGGTCGCCGTGCAGGACGACGTCCGCGCCGAGCGACCGGACGGCCCGCTCCTTGACAGGGTTCGGCGCCATCGGCATGACGATCGTGCACGGCGCACCCACGTGCCGGGCGGCGTACGCGAGCGCCTGCGCATGGTTGCCCGTGGAGTAGCCGACGATGCCGCGCCGACGGGCGTCGTCGGACATCTGCAGGAGCAGGTTGAGCGCCCCGCGCGCCTTGAACGCGCCCGTGCGCTGCAGGTTCTCGTGCTTGATGACGAGGCGCGCTCCGGACGCGCCGGCGTCGTCGGCCAGGCGGTCGAGCTCGGTGTAGGTCGATGCCGGCGTGCGCTCGACGAGACCCTCGATACGGCGCTGGGCGGCCAGGACGTCGGCGACGGTCGGCGGGGGGATATCCATGCCTCCACCATCGGTCGCGCATGATCCATCGGTCCAATGCCATCTTGTGACCTGAACCATCGCCGACGTCGATGGATGGTTCGTATCCTGGTGCGATGACGGACGTCCCGCCCCCCGCCGCCCAGCTCGACCTGACCCGGCTGCGCGTGCTGGCCGCCGTGGCCCGGACCGGGTCGGTGACGGCCGCGGCCCGCGAGCTGCACTACGCCCAGCCGTCCGTGAGCCACCACCTCGCGCGGCTCGAGACCGAGGCGGGGATCCCCCTGCTGCAGCGCGCAGGGCGCGGCGTGCGCCTCACCGAGGCCGGTCGCCTCCTCGCCGATCGTGCCGGTGAGATCATCGCCCGCGTCGAGGGGGCGCAGCGTGAGCTCGACGCGCTCGCCGGCCTGCGCGCCGGCAGGGCGCGCCTCGCCGCCTTCCCGTCGGCCCTCGCCACGATCGTGCCCGAGGCCGTCACCCGGTTGCGTCGGGACCACCCGGGGATCGGTGTCAGCCTCGTCGAGGCGGAGCCGCCGGAGGCGGTCGCGGCGCTCCAGGCCGGTGAGGTCGACGTCGCCCTCGTCTTCGAGCACTCCGACGTGCGCCACACCCGCAGCGTCGACGACCTCTCCCGCTTCCAGACCACGCGGGTGCTCGACGACACGGTGCACCTCGTCACGGCGCACGGCGGGCGAGGGCCGGCCGGGGGCTCCGGCCGCACGGGAAGCGCACTGCTGCGCGCCCACGAGGACGACGCCTGGATCGCCGGCTGCGAACGATGTCGTGCGGACCTCGTCGCACGGTGTGCCGTGGCCGGGTTCGCCCCTCGTCTGGCCTTCGAGACCGACGACTACGTCGCCGTGCAGGCGCTCGTCGCGGCCGGCGCAGGCGTGAGCCTGCTGCCCGGTCTCGCTCTGCGCGCGCACCGCAACCCTGACGTGGTCACCGTTCCGCTGCCGGGCGCCGGGCGGTCGGTGCTCGCGCTCACCGTGGGCGCACCCACTCCCCCGGCGGCCGCACTGGTGGAGCGACTGGTCGCGACCGGCCGCTCCTGACCCGTTCCGGACGGTCTGGGATCTCAGCGACCGGCCCTAGGCCATCGGCAGGACCGTCCGGCGCAGGTGCTCGCCGAGCCGTCTGTCCGGCTCGATCCCCGCGAGCATCGAGCCGAAGAGGACCGACTCCCCGATCCGGACGAAGGCGAACGCCGTCTCGGCCACCGAGAACTGCAGCGGGCCCAGGTCGCCGGTCTCCTGCTCCCGGCGGATGAGCTCCGCCCACGCCTCGACGTTGCGGACGTGGACCCGGGCGGTCGCGCCGAACAGCACCCGGGTCGCGTCCACGGGATCGACGGCCAGATACTTCTGCAACGGCTCGTAGAGGCCGACCTCGTCGTCGAAACGCTGCGCGACCGCCAGGAGGCGGTCGACGCCGCCCATCGCCGCGTCGTCGGCATCGTGGCGCGCCCGGTCGAGGGTCCGTGCCGCGAGCTGCCACAGCACGTCGCCCAGCAGGCGGTCGCGACTGCCGACGACCCGGTACAGCGTCGCCCTGCTCACCCACAGGTCCTCGGTGAGCTGGTCCATCGCCAGCCCGCCGGATGCCACGAACCGCCGGCGGGCGGCGCGCAGCGCGACCGGGTAGGTGATGACGCGGCCCCGGGTACCGCTGTCTCGCTCTCGGACGTCGACCACGATGTCGCACCTCTCCTGTCGCCGGACCGTCAGCATACCGTCCGGTCGGTCGGCCGCAAGGAGGTCAGACGACCGAGTCCCGCCACGCGGCATCCAGCGCCGCGAACCGCCCCTGCTGCATCACCAGCTCCTGCGGCGTGCCGTCCTCGACGACGCGACCGCCCTCCATCACGAGCACGCGGTCCGCGATCGCGACCGTCGAGAGCCGGTGGGCGATGATGATCGCCGTCCGGTCGGCGAGCAGCGTCTGGAGGCCGGCCTGCACCAACCGCTCCCCCGGGACGTCGAGCGAGCTCGTGGCCTCGTCCAGCACCAGGACCGCCGGGTCGGCGAGGAAGGCGCGGGCAAAGCTGAGCAGCTGGCGCTGCCCCGACGAGACCCGACCGCCCCGCTTGTTCACCTCGGTGCCGTACCCGTCGGGCAGACCGGTCACGAAGTCGTGCACCCCGACCGCCCGAGCCGCCGCCTCGATCTGCTCGTCGGTGGCGTCCGGGTGACCCAGAGCGATGTTCTCGCGCACCGTGCCGCTGAAGAGGTACGCCTCCTGCGTCACCATCACCACCGCACGCCGCAGGTCCCGGGTGGACAGGTCGCGCACGTCCACACCGTCGAGGAGCACCCGCCCCTCGCTCGCGTCGTAGAACCGGGTGACGAGCTTGGCCAGCGTCGACTTGCCCGCCCCGGTCGAGCCGACGAGCGCGACCGTCTGCCCGGCCGGGATCGTCAGGTCGAGCTCGGGGAGCACCACCGGGCCCTTGCCGTAGCCGAACGTGACGTCCTCGAGCCGCAGCTCGCCGCGAGCCCTGCGCAACGGCGTCGGGCGCTGCGGCTCGACCACCGTCGGTTCCTCCGCGAGCAGCCCGGACACCTTCTCGAGCGCGGCCACCGCGGACTGCAGCGCGTTGTAGAACATGCCGAGCTGCTGGATCGGCTGGAAGAAGCGCTTGACGTACAGCAGCACGGCGACGAGCGCACCGAGCTCGAGCTGCCCCTCGAAGACCCGCCACCCGCCGTAGGCGAGCGCTGCCGCCACGGTGACGTTGCCGATCAGCACGAGCCCCGGCTGGTAGCGGCCGTTGACGCCGAAGATGCGCAGGTTCGCGTCGCGGTACTCCTCGCCGAGCCGTGCGTACTCGGCCTGGGTGGTGGGTTCGCGCCGGAACGCCTGGACCGCCCGCATGCCCGTCATGGTCTCGACGAACTTCACGATGAGCCGTGCCGACGCGCCGCGCTGCTCGCGGTAGTGGAGCTGCGAGCGCCGCTGGAACCAGCGGGTCAGCAACCAGGCGGGGACGAGCGCGGCCGTGAGCACGAGGCCCGACCGCCAGTCCACGAAGAACAGCGCCGCTCCGGTGAACACCATGTGCATCAGCGAGGACACGACGCCCGTCAGGCCGCCGTCGAACAGCTCGCGGAGCGCCTCCAGGTCCGAGGTCTGGCGGCTGATGACCCTGCCCGAGGTGTACGACTCGTGGAACTCGAG
Organism: uncultured Isoptericola sp.; assembly: GCA_947497265.1. Lineage (GTDB taxonomy): Bacteria > Actinomycetota > Actinomycetes > Actinomycetales > Cellulomonadaceae > Isoptericola > Isoptericola rhizosphaerae. The sequence continues at coordinate 128,405 of CANMFP010000002.1, read as the reverse complement.
CGAGAGCCGTTGCGTGTGCCGGAAGACGCGGCGACGCAGCTCCAGCAGCACGCTCTGCGCGACCCGGGCGGCCGCCCGGACGTAGGCGCCGGCGCAGATCCCACCCAGCACGGCGGCCGCGAGGTAGGCGCCGCCGATCGTCGCGAGCCGACCGGGGTCGCCGTCGCGCAGGGCGGGCAGCGCGGTGTCGATCCCCGCCTGGACCAGGAGGGGGCCCGCCACCTGGCCGAGCGTGCCGACGACGATCAGGAGCCCTGCCCAGGCAAGAGGTCGCCACCGGGGACGCAGCAGCTCGCCGAGGAGGCGCAGCGAACGGCGCCGCACCGCGCGCGACGTCGTCCGGTCGAGGAGGGAGGCGTCGTCGGCGTGGACGTCGCGGGGGTCCCGGCGCGGCGGCGGTGCGGTGGTCCTCGGGGTCATCGGGTCGCCTCCGTGTCGTGGTCGTGCTCTCCGCTCTTCCAGTCCGCCTCGAGCGAGGCGATGACATAGCGGTAGTGGTCGTCGGAGGCGAGGAGCTCGCGGTGCGTGCCCACCGCCGTGATGCGGCCCTCGGACAGGACGGCGACCCGGTCCGCGAGCGCCACCGTGGACGGCCGGTGGGCGATGATGAGGCTGGTGGTGCCCTCGAGCACCTCGCGCAGCCGGGTGGTGACGGCCTCCTCGGTCGTGACGTCGAGGGCGGAGAGCGGGTCGTCGAGGACGAGCACGCGGGGCCGGGCGGCGATCGCCCGGGCGAGCGCGAGGCGTTGGCGCTGGCCGCCGGACAGCGAGAGGCCTTCCTCACCGATGCGGGTGTCGACCCCCTGGGGCAGGTCGTGGACGAAGCCGGCCTGGGCGACCTCGACGGCCTCGTGCAGCAGTCGTTCGCGCGTCTCGGACGGCAGGTCGTCGTCGACGCCGAGGAGCACGTTGTCCCGCACGGTCGCCGAGAACAGGGTCGGGTCCTCGAAGGCGACGGCGACCGCACGGCGCACGTCGTGGCGGCGCAGGGAGCGCACGTCGTGCCCGTCGATCTCGACGGCGCCGGCGGTCACGTCGGCGAGGCGCGGCACCAGCAGGGCGAGGGTGGACTTCCCTGAGCCGGTCAGCCCGACCAGCGCGGTCGTCGTGCCGGCCGGCAGCTCGAGGTCGACGCCGTCGAGCACGGGTGCCGGTGCGTCGTCGTGACGGAAGCCGACGCCGCGCAGGACGACATGGCCCGGGCCCTCGCCGAGCTCGGCGGGTTCGGCCGGGTCGGTCAGAGGGTTCGGCGTCTCGATCACCTCGAAGAACCGGTCGACGGCGGTGCGGGCGTTGAGCGTCATGGACAGCGTCATGCCCAGGTCGACCACCGGCCCGTTGATGACGGCGGCCGTGAGGAAGAACGCGACGAGGGCGCCGACGGTGACCTGGCCCTCGGCCGCGAGCCAGACGCCGAGCATCAGGCACACGGCGAGGGTGAGCTCGGGGATGAGCTGCAGCGAGGTGGTGACCGTGGCCTGGTTGCCAGCCTTGCGGATCTCCGTGCGACGCAGCTCCTCGGCCTGCCCGGAGAACGACTCGAGCGCGTCCTCCCCGCGACCGAAGGCCTTGAGCACGCGGATCCCGTGCACGGACTCCTCGACGGTGTTGGCGAGGTCGCCGGACTGGTCCTGCGAGAGCCGGGCGATGACGCGGTAGCGGCGCGAGAACCGGAACGCGATGATCGTCACCGGGATGGCGCCGGCGAGGTAGACGAGGCCCAGCCAGCCGGCGGTGGCGAGCAGGAGCGCTACGCCGACGGCGATGGTGATCGTGCTGACCACGAGCTGCAGCAGACCGAAGACGAGCCACCGCCGCAGGAGTCCCAGGTCGCCCATGGAGCGGCTCAGCAGCTGGCCGCCCGACCACCGGTCGTGGAACGCGGCCGGGAGCTGCTGCAGGTGGCGGAAGAGCTCGGTGCGCAGGGCCGCCTCGACCCGCGTGCCCGGGTACATGACGAGGTTGCGGCGCAGGAGGATCAGGCCTGCCTCGGTGACCCCGAGGCCGAGGACGGCCAGCGTCGGCCAGAGGAGCGCCGTGTAGTCGTGGGCGGCGACGCCCTGTGCCAGGGGCCCCTCGACGAGGCGCTGGAGCACCCGGGGGATGGCGAGGGCCGCGAGGCCCGCCCCGAGCGACGCGACCAGACCGCCGACGAGGCGTGGTAGCGCCGGACGGACGTAGGGCAGCAGCCGCAGCACCGAGGCGACCGTGCCGAGCTGGGAGCCGGCGGGCGCGGGGCGTTCAGGAGAGTCGGGTGGCATCGCTCACATCATCCCACCGAGCACCGACATGCTTGCCCGGGGCATGATCTGCGGGTGACCCGCTTCGACCTCGCGCACTGGGATCTCTACAACGCCCGCCAGACGGGACGCGCTCCGCGGCAGCTCTGCCGCGACCTGCTCACCCGGGCCGGGGAGGGGGCGGGCCGGCAGGCCGTCGACCTCGGTGCGGGAAGCGGGGTCGAGGCCACGGCTCTCGTGCGTGCGGGCTGGCACGTGCTCGCGGTCGACCCGGCCCCGGGCACGGCCGACCTGGTGCCCCGCCTGGTGCCTCCGGCGCTGCGCGCCGGTCTCGAGGTGCGCGTGGCCACCGTCCAGGAGGCGCTCCCGCTGCCGAGCGCCCACCTCGTCCACGCCTCCTACGCGCTGCCCTTCGTCCCGCCGTCGGACTTCGCGCGCGTCTGGGAGGGCGTCCGCGGCGCCCTCGCGCCGGGCGGCTGGGTCGGCGTCACGCTCTTCGGCGAGCGCGACGAGTGGGCTACCGACCCTGCGACGGCGGACGCGCTGACCTTCCACCACGAGGAGGACGTCGGTGAGCTGATCGACGGCCTGGACGTGCTGGTGGTCGACGAGCGCGAGCACGACGGTCCCTCGTTCGGCGGCCCCAAGCACCGGCACACCTTCGAGGTCGTCGCGCGCAGGCCGGCCTGAGCCACCCGTGGCCGACCGTCCCGGCCGCTCCGGGATGCCCGTACGATTCCCGGCATGGATGGCGTGCAGCTGGTCGGTGTGGTGACGGGCTTGGTGCTGGTGGTCGTCGCAGGGTTCGCGCTCGTGCTCCGGGGCCGCCGACGGCGTCAGCGTCGGCGGGAGACCGCTGAGTCAGAGCTCGCCCGGCTGACGACGGCCGCCGGGTCGGCGCTGGTCCGCACCGACGAGCGCGCCCGTCTGGCCGAGGACGAGCTGTCCTTCGCCGTGGCCGAGCTCGGCGAGCCCGCCACCGCCGAGGCCCGACCTGCCCTCCAGCAGGCCAGGGAGCACCTGCGCGAGGCGTTCCACCTCAACCAGCTGCTGCACGACCACGTGCCGGACACCGACGCCGAGCGCCGCGAGTGGTCGGGCCGCATCGCCGAGCTGTGCCGCGCCGCCGGTGCGGCGCTCGACGACCTCGACGCCACGCTGGCGGCCCGGCGCAGCTCCGCCCGGGCCACCCCGCAGGCGATCGACCGCGTCGAGGAACGCATCGAGACGATACGGGGCGCGATCGGCCCGGCGCGTGAGGACGTCGAGCGGCTCCGCACCGACTACACGGAGCACGCGCTCGCACCCGTGGCCGACAACCCGGCCCAGGCCGGCCGCCTGCTCGACTTCGCCGCCCGGAGCGCGGCCGCCGCGCGGCGCAGGCTCACCTCCCAGCAGGTCGCCGAGGCGGCGGCGGGGACGCGCGCGGCCGAGGAGGCCGTCCACCGTGCCGAGGGCCTGCTGGCCGCCGTCCAGGACTTCGAGTCGGAGGCGCTGCGTGCCGAGGCCGCCCTCGGGGCGCTGGTCGCCGAGTCCCGCACCGAGCTCGCCCAGGCCCGCGCCATGCCCGCGCCCCGGCGCGAGGGCGCCGTCGACCTCGCGGCGGACGCCCTCGCCGAGACGTTGCGCACCTTGCCCGCGCCCGGGGAGCCGACCGACCCGATCGCCACCCTGACCCGGCTCCGCGAGGCCAACACCGCCCTGGACGACGCCGTCCGCGACCGGATCGAGCGCGACGAACGCTCCCGGCGGGCAGCAGCGCAGCGCGGTCCCGCGCTCGACGACGCGGCCCGTCAGGTCGCGGCGGCACGGACGGTCGTGGACGACTACCGCGCGCCGGTCGGCCCCGACGCCCGCACCCGGCTCGCCGAGGCGGAGCGCGAGCTCGCCGCGGCGCGCAGCACCACCGACGCCGAGGTCGCCGTCGACGGTGCTCGCCGCGCGGCCGCCCTGGCCACCGAGGCCGCCGAGCTGGCCCACCGCGACCTCGCACGCTCCGGACCGCAGCGGCCGTGGGACGACCGCCGGCCCGCCCAGGTGGGACGCGCCGGCTCCGGCGCGTTCGGCGCCGTGCTGGGCGGCATGGTGCTCGGCGGCATCCTGGACGAGATCGGCGACCTGGGCGACCTCTTCGACTGAGCGCTACCCCGCTCCCCCGGCCGGCCCCTCCGCGGCGCCGGCCCGGGCGGCACCGACGAGCGCCGGACGCAGCGCCCAGAAGTGGTCGACCGGGCCGGAGCCGTGCCCGACCTCGAGGGCCTCGCCCGCGGCGATCGCGTCCGCCAGCCAGGCCTTGGTCTCCCGCAGCGCCCGCTCCCAGTCCCCGTGGCGCGCGTAGCGGGTGACGAGCCCGCTGGACAGCGAGCATCCCGTGCCGTGGGTGCTGGACGTCCGCAGCCGCCGCCCCGGGAGCTCGGCGACGACGCCCCGCGGCCCGACGAGCGCGTCCGGCACCTCGTCCCCCGGCAGGTGGCCGCCCTTGGCCACCACCAGGACGTCGTGCCGCTCGGCCAGCCGGGCGGCCTGGCCGAGCACACCGTTCCAGGTGGTGGCCGCGCGCATGCCCAGCAGGACGGCGAGCTCGGGGACGTTGGGGGTCACGGCGTCGGCGCGGTCGAGGAGCCTGCGCACCGCGTCCTCGGCGGCGGGGTCCAGCAGGCGGTCGCCCGAGGTGGCGACCATGACCGGATCGACCACCACGGGAGGGCGCTCCGCTCCCCCGCTCCCGTCCAGCCACCGGGCCACGACGTCGGCGACGGCGGCCGAGGCCAGCATGCCCACCTTGACCCCGTCCAGCGCGACGTCGGCACGCAGCGTGTCGAGCTGCGCGGCGAGGAACGACGGGGGCGGTACGTGCACGGCGCTCACCCCTCGGGTGCTCTGCGCCGTCAGCGCCGTCAGCGCAGCCATGCCGTAGCCACCGGCTGCCGCGATCGCCTTCAGGTCTGCCTGGATGCCGGCCCCCCCGGACGGGTCCGAGCCCGCGACGGACAGCACCCGCGGGACGGGGCGCGGGCGCCACGGCGATCCGTGGCGGGTGGGCAGGGTCGACGGCATGGGCGACATCCCTTCGTCAGTGCGGACTGCATCAGGTTCGACGGGTGTGATCTCAGCTCCCGGTGGGCGCACCCCGTGTCGTGGGACCACCGTAGCCTGCCGCCACCACGGCCTGAGACGGTGTCTCGGGGTCGCGCCGCCGGCACCGGACCGGCGATCTTGCCGATGCCACCCGGCGGGCCGGCACCACACGCTATTTGGGCAGCAACGGCTCCCGCCGGGGGCCCCGTCAGAGAGGACGTACGATGCAGCACTCACCGAGCACCTCCCGGACCCGCCAGCGGGTGACCGGCATCCTGGCCTCGCTCGCCGTCGCCGTGGGCGTCGGCATCGCCGCCGGCCCCGCCGCCCAGGGCGCGGACAACCCCCACGAGCGCGGCCCGGACCCGACCGAGTCGAGCATCGAGGCATCGCGCGGCAGCTACTCGATCTCCGAGCGGAACGTCTCCAGCCTCGTCTCGGGCTTCGGTGGCGGCACGATCTACTACCCGACCACGACGCGCGACGGCGACTTCGGCGCCGTCGTCATCTCGCCCGGCTACACCGGCACCGAGCGGACCATCTCGTGGCTGGGTCCGCGGCTCGCGTCCCAGGGCTTCGTCGTCCTGACGATGGCCACGAACTCGATCTACGACCAGCCCGACTCCCGAGCCCGCCAGCTCCAGGCGGCCCTCGACTACCTCACCGACTCGAGCCCGGTCGCCGACCGGATCGACGCCGACCGGCTCGCGCTCATGGGCCACTCGATGGGCGGCGGCGGCACGCTGCGCGCGGTGGACGACAACCCGGACATCAAGGCCGCCATCCCCATGACCCCGTGGCACGTGAAGAAGAACTGGTCGTCGGTCAGCACCCCCACGCTGATCTTCGGCGCCGAGAACGACTCCGTCGCCCGGCACGAGACGCACGCCGAGCCGTTCTACGAGTCCTTCGACCGAGACCTTCAGAAGGCCTACCTGGAGCTGGACGGGGCCAGCCACTTCGCTCCCAACAGCTCCAACACGACGATCGCGAAGTACTCGATCTCCTGGCTCAAGCGGTTCGTCGACGACGACACGCGGTACACGCAGTTCCTCTGCCCGGGACCCTCGACCGGGTGGTTCTCGGACGTGGAGAAGTACGACAGCTCGTGCCCGTTCTGACCCGGGCCTGACCTCGTCCCGACCGGGACGGCGGACCTCGACGGCGGGCGGGCGCACCCGATGCGTCCGCCCGCCGTCGTGTGCGGTGGCACACCGCGGGGACCGGGCACCCGTGTCCCGGCACAAGGACGAGTGGCGCGACCGTGCGGTCGACCTAGCCTCTCGGCATGCAGACCACCGCGATGCGAGGGCACACCGAGCTCGCCCGCGGGCTCCGGCTCCATGCCGACGGTCCCGTACACGACGCCTACGCCAGCCTCAGCCTCGCCCGGTCCGAGCTCGGCGAGCAGCCCGGGGCCGCGCTGACCGCCACGCTGGCCGCCGTCAACGCCGCGTGGAGCGCGGGCGACCATGTCGCGTGCGTGGAGGCGCTGACCACGGCCCTGGGTCACGCCGCTCTCGACGGCGCTCCCCGGGACTACCTGACCGGGATGCTCGCACTGCTGCACGGCCGGACGTCGGAGGCTGCCGGACCACTGCGTCGGGTGGTGCGCGGCGCGCTCGCCGGGCACGATCCCGAGGCGCTCCTGCGTGGCGCGGCCGCCGCACTGCTCACCGGAGACGTCCAGGACGGGTGCCGCGCGGGGGCCCGTGCGCTGGCCGCCGCTCGTGCGGCCGACGACCCCGCGCTCGTCGCCCGCGCCACCGAGTACGTGGCCTACGCCGAGCTGCGAGCGGGACGCCACGCGCAGGCGCGCGAGCACGCGCTGACAGGGCTGCGCGCCGCGGAGCAGTCACGTCGCGCCAACACGGCGGCGCACCACCACGCGGTGCTGGCCCTGACGGCGGCCGTGCAGGGACCTTCGGGGGACGTCGTCGACCATGCCACGACGGCCCTGGCGACCGCCGGCCGCCACGGGCTCACCCAGCCGGTCACGCTGGCCGAGTGGGCGCTCGCCCGGACCGAGCTCGTCGAGGGCCGTCCCGCCGACGCGGCGAGCCGGCTGGTCTCGCTGCTGGCGTCGGCCGAAGGCGCACACTTCGCGCTGCGCGGCCTGGTGCTGCCGACGCTCGTCGAGGCGGCCGTCGGAGCCGGCGACCATGCCACGGGTCGCGCCGCACTGCCGGAGCTCGCCAGGTGGAGCCGCACGGCGTCCGACCCGCAGGGCCCGGCCCTGCTCCTGCGCTGCCGCGCTCTGCTCTGCTCCACCGAGGCGGAGGCGGACGCCCTGTTCCGCGAGGCCCATGCCGCTCACCTCGAGGCCGGCGGCCGCTTCGAGAGCGCGGTGACCTTCCTGCTGCACGGCCGACGGCTCGGCCGCCACGGGCGACCGAGCGACGCCCGCGAGCGCCTGCGCGACGCGCTGCTGCTCTTCGAACGCGGTGGCGCCGACCCGTGGGCGGACCGCACCCGCACCGAGCTGCGGGCTGCCGAGGCCGCCGGGGAGACCTCGGTTCCCGACGTGCTCACCGGCCTGACCCCGCACCAGCTTCGGATCGCCCGCCGTGTCGCCGCCGGGGAGACCAACCGGGAGATCGCCGAACGTCTCTCGGTGAGCGTGCGCACGGTGGACTGCCACCTGCGCAACATCTTCGTGCTGCTCGGCATCCGCTCGCGCGTCGAGCTCGCGCTGCAGGTGCCGCCGAGCACCGGCGCCGCGGCGCAGTAGAGACCGACCAGGCGGTATGTCATGCTGTGACCTGGCGGGACGACACCGGCGTCGTCCGCGAGGAGGATTCATGCCCGACGTCACCACCCTGACCGCGGCCCCTGCTCCGCGAACGGGCACGCACGGCGGCACCACCTGGTCGCGGCACCGGGCCGTCGCCTCGCTGCTGGACGGCTCCTGCCTGCTGGCCGAGCTGGGGCCGGCCGCGATGGCCCTCGCGATGCCGGTCACGGGCCGCTACCAGGTGGTCGCCCTCGAGGCGCCCGGGCAGGCCGGTCTCGCGACGGGACGTGCGGTCGTCGGTCGTCGGGCCGCCCAGGTGCACTGGCACAGCTCGCGTCCCGTCGAGCTCGGGATCGTGCGGCTCGACGACGCGACGACCGTCCCGACGGCGCACGACCGCCTGCCGGCCGGCGTCCGCCTCGGGATCGGGCTGCCCGTGGACGGGCTGGCCGCGCTCGCCGACAGCCGTCGGCAGGCCGAGACCGCGCTGGACCTGTGCCCGCCCGACGGCGGTGCAGCACGGCTGGCCGAGCATCTGCCCGCCGCGCTGCTGGGCGCCGACCCCACCCTGGCGCGCCAGATCCGCGACCAGGTCCTGGGCGTGCTCCTCGACGCGGTGCAGCCCGACCAGGAGATGCTGCTGGAGACGTTCGCGACGTGGTTGGCCACCGACGGGTCGGCCCGCGAGACCGCGAGGCGGCTCGGCTGCCACCGCAACACCGTGACCAACCGGCTGCGCCGGCTGGAGCGTCTCACCGGACGCCGCGTGGACCGGCCCCGCGACCTCGTCGACCTGACGCTCGCGCTGCACGCCCACCGCAGCCCGACGACTCACGGCGGCCGTCACACCTGACCCGCGGCTCCTGGCGTGGAGCCGGGGGTGACCTGCCGCAGCGCGTCACCGAGGGTGACCACGCCGACGAAACGCGACCCGTCCATCACGACGGCCAGCTGCTCGCTGGCCCGGCGCATCCCGGACAGCGCCTCGTGCACGGGCTGGTCCGTCGGGGCCACGTAGGCCGGCCGGGCCAGCTCACGTGCCGGCCGGTCGAGCGGCTCGAGGAGCGTGTCCCGCACGTGCACGACCCCTGGCGCGCCGTCGTCGGACTCGACGAGGATGCGCAGGTGGCCCGAGCGGCGAGACATCGCCTGCACGTCGGCCACGGTCGCCGTCGTGGCCACCGCCGTCGGCCGGGCACCGGTGCCCACGAACGACGACACCTGTCGGGTCGTCAGGTCGAGGGCACCGGCCAGGGGGCTACGGATCGACGCGTCGATCGTGCCGACCTCCGCCGAGTGCTCCACGAGGTGGCGGATGGTCGCCGCGTCATGCCCCCCGACGGCGGCGCGGTCCACCGGCTGCACGCCGGTCGCGGCCACCAGCCGGTTCGCGACGGCGTTGATCCACAGCAGCAGGGGCCGGAAGGCCCATACGAACGCCCGCGCCGGCGGCGAGACGAGGATCGCCGAACGCTCCGGGTGCGCGATCGCCCACGACTTGGGCGCCATCTCCCCCACCACCAGGTGCAGGAAGGTGACGAAGAGCAACGAGAGCGCGAAGGACAGCGTGCCCGCCAGCCAGCCGGGCAGCCCCCAGGACGACAGGATCGGTGCCAGCCAGTGGTCCACCGCCGGCTTGGTCACGGCGCCGAGCGCGAACGTGCAGGCTGTGATGCCCAGCTGGGCACCCGCGAGCATCACGGTCAGCTCGTTGGCGGCGCGCAGCGCGGAGCGGGCGCCGCGGCTCGACACCGCGGCCTCCTCCAGGCGGTGCCGGCGGGCGCCGAGGAGCCCGAACTCGATGACGACGAAGAACGCGCTGAGCGCGATGAGTCCCGTCGTCGCGGCCACGACGACCCAGGCGTCGTTCATCGGTCCGTCCCCTCGTCGTCGCGCACGTCGGCGTCGACCGTCTCCACCGAGACCCGCACCACGGCGGGCACCCGGCGTCCCACCTCGAGGACCTCCGCACGCAGCAGCCGCCGGACGGGCTCGTCCGTCGCGAGGTCCGCCGGGTCGACCGGCAGCTCCACGTCGACCGACTGGCCCACCTCGGGGAGGGTCCCGCAGCCGGCGATCACCAGGCCGGCGAGCGTCTCGTAGTCCCCGCGGGGCAGGTCGTGGCCGATGGCGCGCGCGACCTCGTCGAGGTGGACGTCACCGTCCATGCGCCACCCGCCCAGACCATCGGTCTCGACGACCTCGTCCGCATCGTCGTCGTGCTCGTCGGTGAGCTCGCCGACGATCTCCTCGCCGAGGTCCTCGAGCGTGAGGATCCCCGCGAACCCGCCGTACTCGTCGATGACGCACGCCAGCTCGTCGTGCTCCGCGGAGAGCTCCGCCAGCGCGTCCGGCAGCAGCATCAGCGTCGGGACGACCGTCACCGGGCGCATGATCTGCGAGACCGGCACGTCCTCGACGGTGGCGGCCAGCACGTCCAGCAGGTGGACGACGCCGACCGGCTGGTCCTCGGCAGAGGTGACCGGGTACCGCGTGTGGGCGGCCGCCATGAGTGCGCGCACCTGGCCCACGCTGGTGTCGGCGTCGACGGTGTCCACCCGCGAGCGCGGCACCATCGCGTGCTCGACGTCTCGCCGGGGGAAGTCGAGGATGCGGTCGAGCATCATCGACAGGTCCTCGGGCAGGTCCCCGCTCTCGCGCGAGTCGGCGACGATGTGAGCGAGGTCGCTCGGCGTCGCGCTGGAGTCGACGTCCTCCACCGGCTCGATGCGGATCAGGCGCAGCAGCGCGTTGGCGGCGTGGTCGAACACGGTGATCAGCCACCCGAACGCCGCGAGATAGACCTGCGTCGACCGTGCGAGGCGACGCGCCAGGGGCTCGGGGTCCGCGATGGCGAGGTTCTTCGGGAACAGCTCGCCGAAGATCATCTGCAGCACCGTCGAGGCGGCGAGCGCCAGCACGGTCCCGACCGCGATGCTCACGCCCGCGGGAACGCCCACCACGCCGAGGATCTCGGCCAGGCTCTCGCCGACCAGCGGCTCGGCGACGTACCCGACCATCAGGCCCGTCACGGTGATGCCGAGCTGGGCGCCCGAGAGCATGAACGAGGTGCGGCGGGTCACCGCCAGGGCACGGGCCGCGGTGGTGTCGCCCGCCTCGGCCTGCGCGCCGAGCCGCGAACGGTCGACCGACATGTAGGCGAACTCCTGGGCCACGAAGTAGCCGTTCGCCGCGATCACCACGGCGATGACCACGAAGCCCAGGAGCAGGGTGGCCACGGTGATCAGCACCGGGCACCGCCTTCTGCCCGGTTGCCGGCGGTGCCCGGCCTATCGTCACTGTCTGCGGATGCCGCAGCTTTTCTCACGAGTCGTCCCACGCCTCCCAGCGATGCTGTCCGGGCAGGATCTTAGCTCAACGCTCCCGCGGTGCGGCCGACAGCACGAGGCGCAGCACGTTGCGCGCCGTGCGCTGCAGCTCACCGAGCGTGATCCCGTCCGGCGCTGCGAACGACTCCAGCAGCGACCCGTCCCCGGTCTGGACGTCGCGACCCCACGCTCCGGGCATGTTGACGTCGACCTGGGCGCGCACCCGGTAGGCGTCGTTGCGCAGGGACGGGAAGTCCGGGTCCGTGCTCTCGCGCAGCCACCAGTCGGTCATCACCGCCCCGGTGAACCCCCACTCGCCGCGCAGGACCGTGGTCACCAGGTCGTGGTGGTAGTGGCCCCACGTGCCGTTGATCTTGTTGTAGGAGGTCATGACGGTCCGCGGAGCGGCGGTCGTGACGCAGATCTCGAATCCGCGCAGGTAGATCTCGCGCAGCGCCCGCTCGGAGACGCGCGAGTCGTTGTGCTCGCGGTTCGTCTCCTGGTTGTTGGCGGCGAAGTGCTTCGGGCAGGCTGCCAGCCCGGCGTGCTGGATGCCCCGCACGGTCGCCGCACCCATGATCCCTGTCAGCAGCGGGTCCTCGGAGAAGTACTCGAAGTTGCGTCCGCACAGCGGGTCGCGCTGGATGTTCATGCCCGGCGCGAGCAGGATGTCGGATCCCTTGACCGCCATCTCCTGCGCCAGCAGCACGTTGAGCCGCTCGACCAGGCCGGGGTTCCAGGTCGAGGCCAGCGCCGTCCCGCTGGGCAGCAGCGAGGTGTAGGTGGCCAGCCGGATGCCGGCGGGGCCGTCGGTGGTCGTCAGGGGCCGCACACCCTTGCCCCGCAGGGACGCGACCGTCCCGCCCAGCGCGCCGGCGTTGCCGGGCGCACCGAGGGCGGAGTCCATGACGTAGTCGCCGCGGCTCAACGCCTCCAGCTCGTCGTCGTCGAGCTGGGCGAGGAAGGTGTCCAGGTTCGCGTGGCCCCCGGCGACGTCGTCCAGGGTGATGCCCCGGTCGCCGGTGCGCTCCAGCGGCGCGGGCAGGTCCCCGAGCACCCGCTCGCGACGGGCGACCGTCGCCGTCGGCACCTTGTCGTACGCGGCGACCGTGCCGCCGTCGTCCCCGGCGCGCGCCACCAACCGCTCGAAGGCGTGCTGCGGCTCGACGCCGGCGACCTCGCTCAGTCGGCGCACGACCCGCAGCGCGGGCACCTCCACGCCGCCGCAGACGGCGGCGGACCGGACGTCCGTACCCAGCAGCACCTCGTAGCGGCCTGCCTCCAGGACGTAGGACGAGCGGTGGCCGGTCACGCCCGAGTCGTCGTAGGCGGCGACGTCGTCCAGGTCGAACCGCAGCTCGATCGTCTGGGACTCGCCGGGCGCCAGGACCCGCGTCTTGGCGAACGCGGCGAGGTGCCGCGCGGGACGGCCGAGCAGGCCGTGCGGCGCACGGACGTAGACCTGGGCGACCTCGGTGCCGTCGTGAGCCCCCGTGTTGGTGACGGTCACCGGCACGACGACGCTGCCAGCGTCGTGCGTCACCTCGGCGCTCCGCACGTCGAAGGTGGTGTAGGCGAGCCCGTACCCGAAGGGGTACAGCACGTGCTCGGGCGCGAAGGTCTCGAAGTAGCGGTACCCGACGTACACGTCCTCGACGTACTCGTTGAAGTCCTCGGCCCCGAAGTGCCCCGCGGAGGGGTAGTGCTCGTAGGAGGTCGCGATCGTGGCGGTGAGCTTGCCGCCGGCGGGGACGGCGCCCGTGAGCACGTCGACGACGGCGCGACCGGACTCCATGCCGCCCTGCCACGCGAGCAGCACCGCGTCGAGGTCGTACTCACGGGTCCAGCCCAGGTCGACCACGTTCCCGGTGTCGACGACGACGACCGTGCGCTCGAACGCGGTCGACACGTCGTGCAGCAGGGTGCGCTCGTCGTCGGTGAGGTAGAAGCTGCCCGGCTCGAGGGCCTGCTCGCGCGCCTCGCCGGCGGACCGGCCGACGACCACCAGGGCGAGCGGCGTGCGTCGGGCGACCGCCGCGACGTCGTCGGCCGTCAGGGGCATCTCCGGGTGCGACCGCGGCCACGTGCCCCACTCGGGCTCGGGGTCCACCGGGTGCTCGGCGCACCACGTCTCGTAGCGCTCGGCGAGCTCGGCGTCGACCTCGACGTCGTCGCTCGCGCGCAGCGCGTCGAGGAGGTTCCACAGGTACGGCGGGCGCACGTCTCCTCCGGAGCCGTAGCCGACCGTGAAGTAGTCGTGCTGGACCCGGCCGAAGACGGCGATGGTAGCGCTCCCACCCACAGGCAGAAGCCCCCCGTCGTTCTTCAGCAGCACGATTCCCTCGGCCGCTGCCTGCCGACAGGTCTCCCCCATGCCCTCGGGGATCCAGCGGTCCTGCGACTGCAGCCGCACCCGTCCCTGAGCCAGCTCGTCGGTGCTGTGCGCGGCCGCGCCGATCCCTGCGTCTCGTTGCATCACGCCAGTACTCTACGCGGCGGCACGACCGATGGCGCAGTCCGGTGCGCTCGCTACCGTGGAGCCATGAGCATCCGGGTGCACGTCCTCGTGCGCGGCACGGTCCAGGGCGTCGGCTTCCGTTGGGTCACGCAGCGCGCCGCGCAGGAGGCCGGGGTCGCGGGGTTCGTCCGCAACCGTCCCGACGGCACGCTCGAGGCCGCGCTCGAGGGTGAACGCTCCGCCGTCGACCGGGTCCTCGAGGCCCTGCGGACCGGGCCCGCGGACGCGCACGTGACGGACGTGGAGGTCCAGGAGGTGCCGCTGCGGGACGAAAGGTCGTTCACCGTCCGGTGAGGCCCGCGGCCGCGCCGGGCCGCGCCCGCCCGCGGCTAGGTGCTCACGCCACCCTCCTGCGCCGCGTGCAGCGCCGCATACCGGCCACCGCGGGCGAGCAGCTCGTCGTGGCTGCCTACCTCGACGACGCGGCCGCGGTCGAGCACGACGATGCGGTCCGCCTGACGGATGGTCGACAACCGGTGGGCCACGACCAGGGTGGTCCGCCCCCGCATGAGCCGGTCCAGCGCGTCCCGGACGGTGGCCTCCGCCTCCGGGTCGAGGGCGCTGGTGGCCTCGTCGAGGAACAGCATGCGCGGGTCCCGCACGAGCGCGCGGGCGATGGCGAGGCGCTGGCGCTGGCCGCCGGACAGCCGCGCGCCGCGCTGCCCGACGACGGTGTCCCACCCCTCGGGCAGCGCGCTGACGAACTCCCAGGCGTTCGCGTCCCGCAGGGCGGCGACGACGCGCTGATCGGACGCCTCGTCGAGCCCGTACGCCACGTTGTCGCGGATCGTGCCCTCGAAGAGCACCGACTCCTGCGGCACGACGGACACCGAGCGCCGCACGGTGCGCAGGTCCAGCTCGGCCATGTCCTGCCCGTCCAGCAGGATGCGCCCGCTGCCGGGACGGACGAACCCGAGGACGAGGTTGAGCAGGGTCGACTTGCCCGATCCCGAGGAGCCGACGAAGGCCACGGTCTCGCCCGCCCGCACCTCGAGGTCGACGTCGCGCAGCGCGTCCTCGTCCGCCTCGGGGTAGCGATGGCTGACGTGCTCGATCTGCAGGTGGCCCTCGACGTCGCCCACGACCCGCTTGCCCTCGTTGGCCTCGAGGTCCGGTTCGGCCAGGACCTCGGCGATCGACCGCATGGACTCCAGGCCGCGCGCGGTGACCGGCACCAGGTTGAGCACCTGGGTGAGTCCCTGCGTCAGGAGGCCGAAGTACGTGGACAGCAGGACCACCTCGCCCGGGGTGATCGCGATGATTCCCGTCAGGGCCACGACGGCGGCGAGCACCAGGCAGCACACGCCGAGGAACTGCATCGCCACCCACGAGACGGAGGCGACCCGGCCGTTGAGCATGTCGAGCGAGAAGGCCGCGCGACGCACCTCGTCGGCACCGGACGCGACCCGTGAGGTCGCTGTGCGCTCGAGCCCGTGGGCGCGGGTGACGGGGATGAGCGAGGCCATCTCGCCCACCTGGGTCGCGAAGGTCTCCATCTCGCGACGGAACAGCTCGTTGCGGGACCTCGAGCGCTTGGCCATGGTGCGGCGGATGACGAGCGCCGTCGGGATCGCGAGCGCGTAGACCGGCAGGAACTCCGGCACCTTGATCGCGGTCATCGTCACAGCCCCGGCGAGCACCATGACCGCGGAGAGCAGCGGGTGGGTGACCTGCTGGAGCATCAGCTCGACGTTCTCGACGTCGCGCACCACCTTGGACTGCACCAGCGCGGCGCTCGAGCGGGCGTAGTAACCGATCGACAGACCCTGCAGATGCTCGACGAGCGCGTTGCGCAGCCGGGCGCCGGTCCCCCGCACGACGGTCATGAAGTTGCGCGTGTAGACGATGTGGTGGGGGTAGTTCTGCGCGAGCAGCACGGTGGCGAGGGCGAACCACAGCAGGACCGTGCCGACGGCGCCGTCCTCGGCGACGATGTCGATCACGGCGCCGGTGATGACCGGCAGGAACCACAGGGGGATCTCCTTGACGGTGAACGCGGACAGGGCGACGACGAGCCGGCGCGGCTGCGTCCCGAGCAGGCGCAGGACGGACCGGACCGGACGGGCACCGTCGACCCGGTCGAGGTCACCGGTGTAGGTAAGGGCTTTCCTGCGCATGCAGACGATCGTATCGATTCAAACCCGCGAGCGCCGTCGGCGTCCTGCTCGCCGGACCGGCAGGCGTACGGTGGGAGCAGACGGCCGGGCCCGCGCGGACGCCGACTTGAGTGGCGCAGCCCGTCACAGGAAGGCAGCGATGACCCTCTCGGGGTACCTGCAGGAGTGCGCCTCCCGGTCGGCCGGAGTCCTCGGTGACGACCTGGACGCCAGCGTGACGTTGCGACAGCACGGGCTCACCCTCCACGCCGGCAGCAGCAGCCGGGCGGCGGAGCGGTGCGACCAGGCCGAGGCGATGGTCGACGAAGGCCCCTGCGTCGACGCGATGGCGACGGGGGCCAAGGTGGACGTGGCGTCCGTCCGGGCCGAGGTGCGGTGGCACGCCTGGCGTGCCCAGACCCTCGAGGAGGGTTTCGTCCGGGCGCTCGCCGTCCCGTCCGAGGTCGCCCCCGGGGTCTCCGTCGCCCTCAACCTCTACTCCCGTGCCGGGGGCCGGTGGGAGAGCCGGCTGGTCGGCGCCGCCGAGGCCTACTCCCGGCTCATCGCCGCGGCGGTGCGGCTGCAGCTCGAGTTCGCCGACGTCGACGACGCCGCCGGGGCGCTCCTGCGCGACACGTCGGGCGCCACGCTCATCGACCAGGCCGTCGGTGCGGTGATGGAGACGAACGGCTGCTCGGAGGCGGCCGCCCGAGAGCTTCTGCGATCCGCCGCCGGGCGACGCGAGATCACCGAGCGCGAGGTCGCCACGACGGTGCTGCGATCGTTGGTCGCGGTGGGGACGGGGGACATCGTCGACGACCGTCTCCCCGGCCTGTGACGACCGGTGCGGCGACGGTCGTCACCACGCCCACCAGCCCGGTCGCGTGTGCCCGGGCCCTCGGTGGAACACTGGACCCGACGAGGGAACGGGGTGACGGTCGGTTGAGCCCTACAGAGCTGTTGGGTCTGCTCGCACAGACTTTGGCATCGGCCGACGCAGAGGAGCCGCTGGCCGTCCGGCTGTGCCGAGCCGTGGTCAAGATCCTCGACGGGCAGGGCGGCACGCTCACCCTCGCGTCCGTGCCCGGTGACCGGCTGATGGTCAGCACGTCAGGCACTTACGCCGAGATCGACGCACTGCAGGAGATGCTCGGCGAAGGTCCGGTGCAGCAGGCCATGCACGACGACAGCCTGGTCGTGGCACGGGTGGAGGACTCGCCCAACCGCTTCCCGGTGTTCGCCCAGGAGGCCGTCAAGGCGTTCGGCGGCCCCCTGACCGTCTACGCCGTGCCGATGCACGCAGGCCTGCAGACCGTCGGCGTGCTCAGCCTCTACCTCACCGACGGCCGGCTGTCCCGCGGCGCCGAGGACATCCAGTTCCTCGCCGACGCGGTCGGCACATCCCTGATGAACGACATCGACTCCCTCGACTGGTCGCGCAAGGCGCGCATCCACCAGGCCACCGGCATGGTGACCGCGCAGCTCAAGATCCCGCCCGGTGACGCGCTGGCCGTCCTCCGGGCCCACGCCTTCGCCCGGTCCACGGACCTGGAGACCGTGGCCGACGACGTGGTGACCCGGAAGATGAGCTTCTCGCACGACCGCGACCACCTGTCTGCGGACGACGACGAAGGAAGCGAGGAGCCATGACGCTGCAGGATTCCGTCCGCAGGGTCGAGCGACCTGGAGGTCCTCGCCGCCGCGGGGCGGTCGTGACCGCCGTCGGCCGCTCGGAGATCCTCGACCGTTGGCCCACCGTCGGGCGGGCCATCGTCGACGCCGGGCTGCACAGCGCGCACGCCTTCCCGATGTCGTGGCGCGGCACCGTGGTGGGCGGGCTGAACGTCTTCGCGCGGGCCGAGCTGGACGCCGCGCCCGAGGACCTGCGGACGGCCCAGGGGTTCGCGGACCTGCTGACGATCGTGGTGGCCCAGCCCGGCACGTCGGACGAGGACGAGCTCGGTCGTCGTGTCGACCATGCGCTCGCAGGGCGGGTCGTCGTCGAGCAGGCCAAGGGTGTGCTCGCCCAACGTCTCGACCTCGACATGGCCGACGCCTACGACGCGCTGCTGGCACGCGCTCTGCGGGACGGCTCCACCCTGGCGAGGTCGGCGCTCGACGTGCTGCGCGAGGCGCAGGAGGCCTGACGCCCCGTCGACCGGCCAGCGCCCGCCGGGTGTCCGGGTGGCAACGTCCGGCCTCCGGCCCCAGGGTGGGTCGTGTGCTCGAGAAGCGCGGCACAGACGAGCTGCTGGAGAACACGAGGTGGACAGATGCGCGCACTGACCTGGCAAGGACGGGAGTCGCTCTCCGTCGAGGAGGTCCCCGACCCCCGGATCGAACAACCCACCGACGCGGTCGTCCGCGTCACGTCGACCGCCGTCTGCGGCTCCGACCTGCACCTCTACAGCGTGCTGGGCATGTTCATCGACGCGGGCGACGTCCTGGGGCACGAGGCCATGGGCGTCGTGGAGGAGGTCGGCTCCGCCGCCGGTGACCTCCAGGTCGGCGACCGGGTCGTGGTGCCGTTCACCATCTCGTGCGGCCGCTGCTGGATGTGCACCCGCGGGCTGCAGAGCCAGTGCGAGACGACGCAGGTCCGCTCCCAGGACAAGGGCGCCGCACTCTTCGGCTACACCCGCCTGTACGGGCAGGTGCCGGGCGGGCAGGCCCAGTACCTGCGGGTCCCCCAGGCGCACTACGGCCCGGTCAAGGTGCCCGACGACGGCACCCCGGACGAGCGCTACCTCTACCTGTCGGACGTGCTGCCCACCGCCTGGCAGGCCGTGCGGTACGCGGACGTGCCGGAGGGCGGCAGCGTCGTGGTCGTCGGGCTGGGGCCGGTCGGCCAGATGGCGGCCCGGGTGGCGCTCCACCAGGGAGCGGGCACCGTCATCGGCATCGAACCGGTCCCCGAGCGCCGGGCCATGGCCGAGCGGCACGGCGTCACCACGCTCGACCCGGGAACCGGCGGCGCGCTCGCGTCCGCCGTCCGCGACCTCACCTCCGGACGCGGACCCGACTCGGTCATCGACGCCGTCGGGATGGAGGCGCACGGGTCACCCGCGGCCGAGGTCGCGCAGAAGGCCGTCGGGCTGCTTCCCGATGCCGTCGCGGCACCCCTGACCGAACGCGCGGCGACCGACCGCCTCGCAGCGCTGCGCACGGCGTTCGACCTGGTGCGCCGGGGCGGCACCGTCTCCATCTCCGGCGTCTACGGCGGCGCCCTGGACCCGCTGCCGATGCTGCAGCTGTTCGACAAGCAGCTGACGCTGCGCATGGGGCAGGCGAACGTGCGGCGCTGGACCGACGAGCTGCTGCCGTTGGTCCAGGACCCTGCGGACCCGCTCGGCGTCCTCGACCTGCGCACCCACCGGATGCCGCTGGAACGGGCTCCCGAGGCCTACGCCACCTTCCAGCGCAAGGAGGACGGCTGCATCAAGGTCGTGCTCGACCCCTGGGCGTGAGCCGACGAGGGGCGGCCCCGGCGCCCTCGCTCCGGAACCGCCCCTCGTCGTGGCGTCAGAAGACCGGCTTGCCGCCGGTCACGCCCAGGACCGTGCCCGACACGTAGCTCGCGTCGGACGAGGACGCCAGGAACACGAACGCCGGCGCCACCTCGGCCGGCTGGCCCGCGCGGCCCAGCGGGGTGTCCTGACCGAACGACTCCAACTTCTTCTCGGGCTGGGTCGCCGGCTGCAGCGGCGTCCAGATCGGACCGGGCGCCACGGCGTTCACGCGGATCCCCCTCGGGCCGAGCTCGGCGGCCAGATTGACCGTCAGATTGTTGATGGCGGCCTTCGTGGAGGCGTAGTCGACCAGGGCCGTCGACGGCTGGTACGCCTGGATCGACGAGTTGTTGATCACCGCCGAGCCGTGCTCCAGGTACGGCAGGGCCGACTGGGTCACCCACAGCAGCGCGTACACGTTGGTCTTGAGGACGCGGTCCATCTCGGCCGTGGTGACATCCTCGATCGACTCCCGCCGCGCCATCTGGAAGCCCGCGTTGTTGACGACGACGTCCAGGCCGCCGAGCGCCTCGGCCGCCCGTCCCGGCAGCGCTCGCGCGGTGTCCTCGTCGGTGATGTCGCCGGGCAGGAGCTCGACCGTCCGCCCCGCCTCACGGACCCACCGTGCCGCCTCCTCCGCGTCCTGCTGCTCCTCGGGCAGGTAGCCGATCGCGACGTCGGCACCCTCGCGGGCGAACGCGATCGCCACCGCGCGCCCGATCCCGGAGTCCCCGCCGGTGATGAGTGCCCGCCGGCCGATCAGGCGGCCGGAGCCTCGGTAGCTCTCCTCGCCGTGGTCGGGTCGTGGGGTCATCTGGCCGGTCCACCCCGGAGGGTCCTGCTGCTGCGGGGGGAACGCCTGCTGCTCGTCGGACATGTGCCTCTCCTCGGTGGTCTCGTCCTGCGCCGCTCAGCTCGCGCGCCGCCTGGCCAGCTGGGCCTCGCGCATGTGCGGGCGCCGGTCGGGCACGACGGCGTCGAACGTCCGGTCGACCTGCTCGCGGGCACCCTCGCCGAGGCCCGGACCGGCGGCCAGCTGGGCCATGACCTGCCCGGCCGTCTGCCGCAGCCCGGCACCGGTCGCGCCCGCCTGCTGCACCAACATGGCCTCGGCCGCGTCCTCGTCGAGGCCGTGCACCGCCATCAGCACGCCCTTGGCCCGTTCGATGGAGGCCGCCGAGACGTAGGCGGCGTCGATGGCACGCTTCACCTGCTGGTCGACCGCCTGCTTGCGCACCGGGGTGACGTCGACGATGTATCCCACGACCTGCTCGCTGCCCTTGCCGCGCGGACGGCGTGCCTGACCTGTGACCAGGAGATCCCTGGTACGGCCGTGCGCATCAACGATCCGGTGGGAGCAGGCGAACTCGCGCCCCGCGCGCAGGGAAGCGAGCGACTCCTTGACCAGCTTCTCCCGTTCGTCCGAGTGCTGGTGCCGGCGCAGCACGTCAGGGCTCGGTGAGACCTCGCCCGCCTCGTACCCGTGCATCGTGGTGACCTCTTCGGACCACCACCACCGGCCCGTGCCCAAATCGACCCTGTAGCGCCCGACGAGCAGGCCGGTCCCGACAGCCAGGGTGCCGGCCAGCTCCTCGGCGGTCACCGGGCCTGTCGCCTCCGGGTGGGGGGCGACGAAGGGATCTGTCGGGATGGTCGTCAGCGGTTCCGTGGTCTGTGCCATGGTCAGTCTCCGTCCGGACGAAGTCCGAAGCCGCTCCTTGACCTCTACCGCCACGCTAGCGCCCCGCGGCGGGGGGTGCCAACAGGTGGCGTCGGCCGCGGCCACAGTCGCGCGACAAATGTTGTCGCGCACGTCGACGGGGCGTAGTTTCGAATCCCGGACACGCCGCGGCCCGCACCCGTTCCCTGGAGCAATCATGACGACGGTCCCCCACGACGAGACGCTCGTGAAGGTCCTCTCCCGAGGGGACCAGACCACGATCGGCGAGTACCGCGTCACGGTCGACTCCGACCGGTGGTGGTGGTCCGACGTCGTCTACCGGATGCACGGGTTCGAGCCCGGCGAGGTCGTCCCCACCCTCGGCCGGGGACCCTGCGACGAGGACGGCAGCGTGACCGGCGTGACCGGCTACATGCTCGACCTGGCGGGCAGCGTGCGCCACCTGGCCTCGCAGGAGGCCACCGCCTCCATCGAGGCCGAGGCCCCCTCCCGGGAGGCGATCCTCGACTTCATCGTCAGCCTCGAAGGCCACGACATCACGGAGACGCGATGACCATGGAACGCCCACGACAGGCTCTGCTCGCCGCCCTCGAACGCCTGGAGCGCGAGGAGTCCACCGACGGACCCGCCGGCGCGCTGCTGCAGGTCGCCCAGAAGCTCACACCGACCGCCGGACCGCTCCACGACGAGCTGCGCGGCCGGTCGCTCGGTCACCCGGTGCATTCCGCCCTGACCGACCTGCCCGTCGGCCTGTGGGTCTCCGCGGCGGTCCTGGACCTGACCCGCCCGCCGGGTCACCACGAGGCCGCCCGGCGGCTCGTCGCCCTCGGCCTGGTGAGCGCCGTCCCGACGGTCATCACAGGACTCACCGACTACCGCGCCCTGACGCGACCCGCCCGTCGGGTCGCCGCCGTGCACGCCGCGGCGAACGGCCTGGGCAACGCGCTGATGGCCTCGTCGTGGGCCGCGCGCCGCTCCGGGCACCACCGTGCCGGGGTCCTGCTGTCGACCGTGGGTCTCGCGGCTGCCGGTGCGGGAGCGCTGCTCGGCGGCCACATCGCCCTCGGCATGAAGGAGCCCGCAGAGCTGCCCTGAGGGCCGTCCTGCGTGCAGCAGCGGTTCGCCTTGCGAAGAACCGCTTCTCGGGGTGACGGTGTGGGACGCCGCCACCTGGTGCCCCGAGGCCGGCGTCCCGATGGCCCCGCTGCTGGACCGGCATCGTTCACGCTGCCACCGTCACCAGGGCTCGCACGACGTGGGGCCGGCACCGGTTGCAAGCGGGTCGCGACCTGGAAGGCTTCGAGGACGGGGCGTCGAGGTCCAGGAGAGCGGCCGCGGGACGCCTCGTGGTCTGGAGGCGAGCATGAGCGAGCACACTGGCGACGAACCGTTCGAGGACCCCGACACGAGCCCCGACGAGCCCGGCGGTCCTGGCACGGGCCCCGGCCCGAGGGCTCCCGGGCCACGTCCGCACGACGACCCCGGGCCGAACACCGGTCCGGGCCCCCGCTCCCCCGGGCCTCGGTCTCCGGAGCAGCGGGACTGAACGACGACCGGGCGCCCACCCTTCCGTCTCCTCCGGCGGGGTGGGCGCCTCGTGCGTCGGGACTCGGCGCTGCCTCGTCGCGTGCGTGCCCTGCATCGTCACTCGCGGTGCAGGGCGTCCTTCACCGCTCCGGCCGCCTTCTCGAACGCGCCGGGCTTGCCGGTGGTGCCGTGGAAGCGCGGGTCCGGCGTCGTGGGCGCCGGCATGGGATCGCCCGGCGGCGGTGCGTCGAGGTACTCGAACTCGCCCCTGCCGTCCGGGGTCGGGCCGCTCGCCCAGCTCCCCTCCGACGCGTGCTGGCCGTCGCTGAAGTTGATGTACTGGTACGAGGCCTGCGTGTGCTCCTTGCCCTGCGGGAACGTGCTCGGCACGGGCAGGTCCTCCACACCTTCGTCGCGCAGCTCCTGCGCGGCGGCGATCCACTGGTTCTGGTGCATGGTGTCGCGCGCGAGGAGGAAGGCAAGTAGGTCGCGCACGCCGGCGTCGTCGGTCATGTGGTAGAGCCGGGCGACCTGGAGGCGACCCTGCATCTCGGCGTTCGCGTTCGCCGTGAAGTCTGCCAGCATGTTGCCGCTCGCCGTGACGTACCCGGCCGTCCACGGGTTGCCGTTGGAGTCGACGGGACGCGCTCCGGCACCGGAGACGATGGCCTGCTGCGGGTCCGTGCCGCCGATGATCGCGGCCACGGTCGGGTCGTCCTGGACGGCGCCCTCCACGGCACCGACGGGCGCGTCGCCGAGCAGCTGCGAGATCATCGTCGCCAGCATCTCGACGTGCCCCATCTCCTCCGCCCCGATGCCGTACAGCAGGTCGCGGTACTTGCCGGGCAGATGAGCGTTCCAGGACTGGAACCCGTACTGCATGGCGACGGTGATCTCGCCGTACTGCCCGCCGAGCACCTCCTGGAGCTTGCGGGCGTAGACGGCGTCTGGTCGGTCGGGCTTCGCCCGGTGCTGCAGCTCTTGACGGTGGAAGAACGCCGAGGACCGTCAGCCGGGCGGTGGGACCGGCCGGGCGACGAGCGCCTCGGCCACGGAGTACAGGTTGTGCGCCATGAGCCGGGCGGTGTTCTGCGACCACTCGTGCCCGTGCCCGGTGGAGACGTAGTCCTCCCCCGGCCCGGGGCCCTGGTTCCAGTAGGTCCACGCCTGACCGGGCACGGTGTAGCCGAGGTCGACGAGCGCTCCGCTGATCTCGGAGATGACGTGGTGGGCGCCGTCCTCGTTGCCGGTGACCACCACGCCGGCCACCCGGTTGTAGGCCACCGGGGTCCCGTCGTCGGTGGCCTCGGTCATCATGGCGTCCATGCGTTCGAGCATGCGCTGAGCGATCGAGGAGGGCCGGCCCAGCCAGGTGGGGGTGAGCACGACCAGGATCTCGGCGTCCAGCAGACGCGCGTGGACGCCGGGCCACTCGTCACCGTCCCCGACGTCGGTCGCGACGCCCGGCGGCACGTCCCGGTCGGCGAGGCGCACGTGCCCGACCTCGACACCGCGCTCGGTCAGGGCGTCGGCGACGACGGCACCGAGCGTCTCGGTGTTGGAGCGTTCCGGGGACCTCTTCAAGGTACAGCTGACGAACAGAGCTTTCATGAGACACCTTCTCGCCGGGTACGGCGGCCTGGGCTCGACCTGCGCACCACCGTAGCGCGACGGCGCCCTGCCCACCCCGGCGCCGTCGCCGCGGTCAGAGGTCGATCACGGTCTTGATGCCGCCGTCCTCGGGCTCGAGCGCCTCGGTCGCCCGGTCGAACGGCACACGTCGGGTGACCAACCGGTCGAGCCAGTCGCGGTCGGCGTCCGCGAGCGCCGTCGCCGCCGTGCGGAAGTGTTCCTGGTTCGCGTTGACGGAGCCGATGAGGGCGTCGTTCTCGAGCACGAACTCCCGGTTGACGCCACCGGCGTCCACGCGGACGGGCCGCCCGCTCGGCGAGACGCCGAGGAGGCAGGTGACGCCGTAGCGGGCCGTGCCGGACAGGACGTCCACGACGACGCTGCTGGCGCCGGTGGCCTCCAGCACGATCTCGGGACGCAGTGCGGTCATCACCTCGGTGACGGGCTCGGCGTGGTACGTGGCTCCCAACGCGCGCACGAGCTCCGGCTTCGGCCCGTCGGTCACCCGGTCGAGCACGTGCACGTCGAGCCCGCGCTGGACACCCAGCAGCGCGGCGAGCAGGCCGACCGGCCCGGCGCCGGTGACCAGCGCCGACTCCGGCTCGAACCACGAGCGCCCGCCCACCAGCTCCACCTGCTCCCACGCCTTGGCCACCACGGACGTGGGCTCGACCAGGACCCCGAGCATGCCCAGGGAGTCGTCGACCCGGATGGCGTAGTCCGGCTCGATGCGCCACCGCTCGCTGCCGAAGCCGTCCACGCCCTGGATGCCCCGCTCCGTGTACCGCCCGTTGCGGCACAGTCGGATCGGCCGCGCGCGCACGCGCCGCAAGGCACGGGGTCGGGACGCCGGACGACGCCGACGACGAGGTCACCCACCGTCCAGCCGCTGCCCTCGGGCGCCTCGAGGACCCGGCCGAGCGACTCGTGGCCCAGCACCAGCCGGTCCCGGCCGACGGCGGCCGCGCCGTGCTCGGCAGCCACGATCTCGCGGTCGGTGCCGCACACGCCCAGGGCGAGGCCCGCCACGAGGATCTCGCCGAGCTCCGGGCCAGGTTCCGGGACGTCGGTCACCTCGAGCGAACCGGCCCGTCCGGGCCGGACGGTCAGTGCCTTCATAACGCCTCCTCCTCGCGGCCACCGGCGCGGCCGTCCCTCCATCGTCGGACGCGGCGCAGGAACCCGCAGGCCGGGCCGGGCGCCGAGGAGCACGTAGCCTGTCGGAGCGTCGCACCACCGCCCCACCCCACGGAAGGCCCTGCCTGATGACCACCGACGGCCGTCACGTCCCCGCGATCAGTGCCGCCCCGGACGCGCCTGGATGGGTCCCCGCAGCGGTGCGCGACGCCGGCGCGCAGCTCGTCCCGGTCGGCCACGAGACGGACGGCCTGCTGTGGTTCGGTCCGCTCGGCGCGGACGGCCTGGCCGAGGTCCTGGCGGCCGCGCCGAGCGCGCGGTGGGTGCAGCTGCCCTGGGCCGGCGTGGACGCCTACCTGGACGCGGGCCTGATCGACGACGACACCGTGTGGACGTCCGCCAAGGGCGCCTACGCCGAGCCGGTGGCCGAGCACGCCCTCGCGCTCACGCTCGCCGCGCTGCGTCGGTTGCCCGAGCGGGCCCAGGCGCGCACCTGGGGGCCGGAGCTCGGGCGGTCGCTGTACGAGGCGCAGGTCCTGGTGGTGGGTGCCGGCGGCATCGCGCGGACGTTCCTCGAGCTGCTCGCACCGTTCCGCGCACGGACGGTCGTCGTGCGCCGCCGTCCCGCCCCGGTGCCGGGCGCCGGACGGGTCGTGACGGCCGAGCACCTGCGCGCAGAGCTGGCGCGGGCCGACGTCGTCGTGCTGGCGGCCGCACTGACGGGCAGCACCCGGGCGCTGATCGGTGCCACGGAGCTGGCCGCGACGAAGCGCGGCGCCGTGCTGGTCAACATCGCCCGCGGCGCGCTGGTGGACACCGATGCCCTGGTGGCCGCCCTCGCCTCGGGGCACCTCGGCGCGGCGGCGCTCGACGTCACCGACCCGGAGCCGCTGCCGGACGGGCACCCGCTGTGGGACCTGCCGACCGCTCTCGTCACCCCGCACACCGCGGACACCCCGGAGATGGTCGACCCGCTCCTGCGGCGACGTGTCACCGAGAACCTGCGACGGTTCGTCGCCGGGGACGACCTGACCGGCGTCGTCGACCCCGTGGCGGGATACTGACCCGGGCGTCGGGTCGCGGGCGGCCGGAGCGCCCCGGTCGGTGACCTACCCTCGAGGTATGGCCACCTTCTCCTCCGTCACGCGTCCGCACGTCCTCTCGGCCATCGCCGAGCACGACGACCGCGGGCCCGTGGCGTTCCTCAAGCTCTACGGGTTCAGCCCGACGCCGGGTACCACCCTCCAGTTCGGTGGCACGACCTACGACGCGATGGCGATCCTCGCCGTCGCGCACCGGTACGCGACCGGACGGGCCGCGCTGCCCGAGGAGATGGAGGGTGGAAAGGTCGCGGTCGGTACCCTCCTGCGCAAGCACGGCTTCGAGGTCGACGGCAGCGGCGGAGCGCCGACGTCCCGCGCCCCCCGACGCACCGCGCGGACCACGCGGGCCAAGGCGCAGGAGCCCGAGAAGCCCGCGCCGGTGTGCCCGACGTGCTTCATGACCCTGCCGGGCACGGGCGTCTGCGACAGCTGCGGGTGACCGCCCGGCCGATCCATCAGGTCGCCGGGGAACCCCGCAGGATCGAGGACATCTTCTTGCCGCGCGCCACCTCGTCGACCAGCTTGTCCAGGTAGCGGATCTTCTGCATCAGGGGGTCGGTGATCTCCTCCACCCGGTGCCCGCAGATGACTCCGGTGATGAGGGAGGCGTTCGGGTTCATCTGTGGTGCCCGCGCGAAGAACTCTTCCATGTCGACCTCGTCGTCGAGGGCGCGCCGCAGGCCTTCCTCGTCGTAGCCGGTGAGCCAGCGCACGACGTGGTCCACCTCGGCCCGGGTGTGACCCTTGCGCTCCGCCTTGGCGACGTAGAGCGGGTAGATGCTCGCAAAGCTCATGCTGAAGATGCGGCGTCCCGCCATGGTCTGTCTCCTCGTGGGCGCTCACCAACCGGTCGGACGGCGCCATCGTGGCACGCCGGCGCACCCGGTCGCGATCACGTCGCGCGTCAAGCGGCCTTTCCCCGCACAATCGCCACATGCCTGGCACCGGAACCTCCAGCCCGACCGGCCTCCGCCGTGCGGTGACCGGCCCTCTGCTCTTCCTGTTCATCCTTGGCGACGTGCTCGGCGCCGGCGTCTACGCCCTCATCGGCGAGATGGCCGGCGACGCGGGCGGCCTCGTGTGGTTGTCGTTCGGGGTCGCGCTCTGCCTCGCCCTGCTGACGGCCTTCTCGTACGCCGAGCTCGTCACCAAGTACCCGCGCGCGGGCGGCTCGGCCGTCTACGCCGAGAAGGCGTACCGCAGCCCGTTGGTCGCGTTCCTCGTCGGGTACTGCATGCTCGCCGCCGGGGTGGTCAGCGCCGCCGGGCTCTCCCTGGCCTTCACCGGCGAGTACCTCACCGCGTTCCTCGACGTCCCCCAGGTGCCCGCCGCGGTGGTCTTCCTGCTGGTGGTGGCGCTCGTCAACGCGTGGGGCATCAAGGAGTCCCTGCAGGCGAACGTCGTGATGACCGTCATCGAGTCGGCCGGGTTGGTGCTGGTCACGATCCTGGGCGCCTGGGTCATCGGGCGCGGCGACGCCGACCTCGGCGGCGCCTTCAGCCCGCCGGAGGACTCCTCCGTCTGGCTCGCCGTCCTGGGCAGCGCCCTGGTGGCGTTCTACTCCTTCGTCGGGTTCGAGACCTCCGCGAACCTCGCCGAGGAGATCCGTGACGTCTCCCGCGTCTACCCGCGCGCACTGTTCGGCTCGCTCGCGACGGCGGGCGCCGTCTACGTGCTGCTGGGCTTCGTCGCTCCGGCGGTCGTCGAGCCGTCGGAGCTCGCGGCGTCCTCCGGCCCCCTGCTCGAGGTCGTCCGGGTCGCCGGTGCGGTGCCACCGGTGCTCTTCGCCGTGATCGCCCTCGTCGCGATCGCCAACGGAGCCCTGCTGACCATGATCATGGCGAGCCGCCTGACGTACGGCATGGCACGGCAGGGGCTGCTGCCGTCACCGCTCGCCCGGGTGCTCCCGCGCCGCCGCACCCCGGGCGTCGCGATCCTCGTGACCACGGCCCTCGCCATCGCGCTCGCCGCCACCAACGAGCTCGTCGACCTGGCCGCCACCGTCGTCCTGCTCCTGCTCTTCGTGTTCCTCTCGACCAACGTCGCCGTGCTGGTGCTGCGCCGCGACCCCGTCGAGCACGACCACTTCCGCTCGCCCACGGTGATGCCTGTCCTCGCGATCGCCTCCTGCCTGCTCCTGCTCACCCAGCAGGAGCTTCGGCACTGGGTGCTCGCCGGGATCCTGCTCGTGATCGGCGCGGGCGTGCACGCCCTCGTCCGGCGGCTGTCGCGGGCCGACCAGCGCTCGTAGGCGTGACCGGCGCGCCGTCACGGCAACGGCCGGGGCGCACCGATCCGCGTCCGGACGCCGGGCGGCGATGTCCTCCTTGCCCGCGTGGGCGTCACAGCCACCGTGTCAGGCTCGCGTCGCCTCGCAACCGCGGCCGCCACCGTGCCACCCGGCGGGAAGGCGAGATCCTGCCTATGGTCCCTGACATGTCATCCGATCCGCCCCCCACCGTCTGCGTCGTGGCGCCGGAGCCGCTGCTGACGATCGAGATCGAGACGGACCGCGCCCGCGACGTCCCCGAGATCCATCTGCACCCGGGCGGACAAGGCCTGTGGGTGGCGACCATGGCCCGCTCGCTCGACGCGGAGGTCGTCGTCTGCGGCCCGTTCGGGGGCGAGACCGGCGAGATCAGCGCCCACCTGGCGCGGTCGCGCGGCCTCGAGGTGCGCTCACCCGCGCAGGGCGGCGGTGGGACGCTCCTGCGCGACCGGCGCGGCGGCGGAGACCCCCGGCTCCTCATGATGCCTCCCATCCCCCTCGACCGGCACGCGATCGACGACTTCTACGGCATCGCCCTCGTCGGCGCGCTGGAGTCCGACGTCTGCGTGCTGACGGGCAACCAGCACGACGTCGGGATCCCGCCGGACCATCTGGCGCGGCTCGCGCGCGACGTCGCGTCGTCGGGCACCCCCGTCGTCGCCGACCTGAGCGGCGAGCTCGCCATCGCCGTCGGGCACGAGGCGATCGCGGTGCTGAAGATGAGCGACCAGGAGATGGTCGAGTCCGGCGCGGCTGACGACGACTCCGTGGCGGGCCTGCGACAGGCGGCCGAGGCGTGGGTGGCCGAGGGCCTGGCCGCCATCGTCGTCTCCCGGGCGGAGGAGCCGACGATCGTCGTGACGGCGGACGGCGGGTGGACGCTCACGACACCGTCGGTGTCCACCGTCGACCACCGCGGTGCGGGCGACTCCATGACGGCCGGCATCGCTGTGGGCCTCGCCCGCGAACTGCCGCTGGTGGAGGCGGTGCGGCTCGGCGCTGCTGCCGGCGCCCTCAACGTGGCACGGCACGGCCTCGGCACGGGTCGCCGTGGCGAGATCGAGGCCTTCGCCGCCCAGGTGTCCGTCGACGAGCTCGGGAGGTCATGATGCTGGCACTGGTGACGAACGACGACGGGATCGCGTCCCCCGGCCTCGGGGTGCTGGCGCGGTGCGCGCAGGCAGCCGGCCTCGACGTGCTGGTCGCCGCGCCGCACGAGGAGTCGTCGGGCGCCTCGGCGGCGCTGCACGGCGCCGAGGAGGACGGCCGTCTGATGGTCGAGGACCACCGCGCGCCGGGCGTGCCGGACGGTGTGCGATCCCTCGCCGTCGCCGCCGATCCTGCACTCATCGCCTTCGTCTCGGCCTACGGCGCGTTCGGGGCCGTCCCCGACGTCCTGCTCTCGGGCGTGAACCGGGGCCCGAACGTCGGCAACGCCGTCCTGCACTCCGGCACGGTGGGCGCCGCGCTGTCCGGCGCGACGTTCGGCATGCGGTCGCTGGCCGTGTCGCTGGACGCCGGCGACCCGCAGCACTGGGAGACCGCGGAGTGGGTGGCGGCGCACGCCCTCGACTGGCTGCTCACCGGTCCCCCGTCCCGGCGCACGCTCAACGTCAACGTGCCCGACCTGCCGCGCGCCGAGCTGCGCGGGCTGCGCCAGGCACCTCTCGCCACGTTCGGCGCCGTCCACGCCCGGGTGGCGCAGCACGACGACGACGCAGCACTGGTGGTGCGCTACGAGGGCACCGAACGCTCGACCGAGCCGGAGTCCGACGCCGGCCTGCTCGCCCAGGGGTGGGCGACGGCGTCGCTGCTGCTCGCCCCGTACTCGGACGAGTCCGTCCGGGTCCCCAGCCTCGCCGGGGCGGCGGGCGACTGACGACGGCCGCGACCCGCCTGAGTACGCTGGGAGCATGGCAGCCCCGCAGCACCCCGCCGAACGCCAGGCGCCGACCTCGCACGTGACACGCCGTCCGGCCGCCCGGGCCACGTGAGCCGCCCGGGCCGCGTGAGCCCGCGGCTGCTCTTCCTCGTTCCCGGCGGTGCCGCCCTGCTCCTCGGGCTCGCCGCGGCGCTCGAGCTTCTCGGCCTCGACAGCCCTCTCCGCGTCGATCGACTCGGCGAGCTCCACGCGCCGCTGCTCGTCTTCGGGTTCGTCGGTACCCTCATCGCCCTCGAACGCGCCGTCGCCGCACGCCGCTGGTGGGGATACGGCGCGCCCAGCGCGCTCGGGCTCGGCTCCCTGAGTCTCCTGCTCCCCGTCCCGGATGCCGTGGGCCGGTCGACCGTCGCCGTCGGCTTCGCTCTCCTCGTCGCCCTCTACACCGTCATCTGGCAGCGACAGCCCGCCACCGCCACCGCCGTCCAGACCCTCGGGGCCGTCTCAGGGCTCGCCGCCGCCATCCTGTGGCTCGGAGGGCTCGGTGTACCCGAGATCCTCCCGGGCATGAGCGTCTTCCTCATCCTCACCATCTCCGGTGAGCGCCTCGAGCTCGGCCGCATCTCCCCGACCGTCACGAAGCGCGTCGAAGCCGCCGGAACCGCGCTCGCGATCACGCTCACCGCCTGCGTCGTCGCCGCCCCGACGTTGCCGGTCGTCGGCTACCCGGTGCTCGGAGCCGCACTGCTCCTGCTCGTCGCGTGGGCCGTCCGCTTCGACGTCGCCACCCGACTCGTGCGAGCGGCTGCTCAGCCCCGCTACATGGCGTGGTGCCTCCTCGCGGGCTACGTGTGGCTCGT
Source organism: uncultured Isoptericola sp. (assembly GCA_947497265.1). Lineage (GTDB taxonomy): Bacteria > Actinomycetota > Actinomycetes > Actinomycetales > Cellulomonadaceae > Isoptericola > Isoptericola rhizosphaerae. Next base: position 96,813 of record CANMFP010000002.1, on the reverse strand, counting down.
CGTCGCGGGTGCGATCTGGCTCGCGGTCGGCGAACCGCAGGGATGGATGTACGACGCCGTCGTCCACGCCGTGTTCCTCGGCTTCGTGATGTCGATGATCATGGCGCACGCGCCCCACATCCTGCCCGCCGTGCTGCGCATCACCCTGCCGTACCGCCCATTCCTCTACCTCCCTGTCGTGCTGCTGCACGTCGCCCTCGCGGTGCGTGTCGCCGGTGACGCACGCGAGATGCTCGACCTCGTGCGGTGGGGTGGCCTCGGCAACCTCGTCGCTCTTCTCCTCTTCGTGGTTCTCGCCGTCGCGACCGCCGTGCTCGGGCCACCTGCGAGACGCCCGGAGGAAGCCGACGCGCGACCGGGACTCCCGACATGACCCGCCGCGCGTGGTACCTCCTCATGAACAGCTTCGTGGGGCTGTGGGCCGTCGCCGCGGTCCTCGTCATCTCGGTGCACCGCTTCTTCCCCGCCGGCGGATGGCTCATGGTGCACCTCGTCCTCCTCGGTACGGTGAGCGCCGCGATCCTCGTGTGGAGCCAGCACTTCGCCGACGCCATCCTGCGCCGGCCGGCACCGGGCGGGAGGGTGTCGCACGGCGCCCGGCTCGTCGGACACACGCTCGGTGCCGCGCTCGTCGTCACCGGCATCGTCGCCGACACCTGGACCCTCGTGCTCTTCGGCGGCGTCGTTCTCGCCGTCGTCGCCCTCGCCCACGTCGCGCTCGTCACGCTCCAGGCACGCCGCGCGCTGCCTGCCCGCTTCGCACGCCTCGTGCACTACTACATCGCTGCCGCGCTGGCGCTCGTCATCGGCGTCGGTGCGGGAGTGCTCCTGGCGCGCGTCGACCTGCCCCCGGGCTGGTACGACCGCATCTACCCCGCACATCTCGCGTTCAACCTTCTCGGCTGGATCGGGTTCACGGTCGTCGGCACCATCGTGCTCCTGTGGCCCACCGTCCTTCGCACGCGCATCACCGACACCGCCGAGCGTACGGCGCGGCGCTCGCTGTGGTTGCTCGTCGTGGGCTTGCTCGTCGTCGCGGCGGCGTGCGTGGCGGACACCGGACCGCTCGTCGCGCTCGGAGTGCTCGTCTACCTCGCCGGACTCGTGCTCGTCGTCGTCGAAGGCGCCAAGCAGGCGCGCCAGGCCCGGCCCACGAGCTTTGCCGCCCTCAGCATCGCGGCCGCCGTCGCGTGGTTCGCCGGATGCACGGTCGCCTTCGGCGTCATCCTCTCGACCGCCGACACGGCGGCGGACGCCGCGGTCGCCCTCTCAGGGCTGGTCGCCCCGTTCGCCGGAGGGTTCGCCGCACAGATCGTCGTCGGCGCGCTCAGCTACCTGCTGCCCGTGGTCATCGGCGGTGGACCCCGGACGAGCCGACACACCATCGCCGAGCTCGACCGCGCCGCCGTCTTCCGGGTCACGGTCGTCAACGCGGGTGGTGTGCTCTACGTGCTCCCCGTGCCGAGCCTCGTGCGGGTCCTCGTGTCGCTCGTCGTCTTCACCGTCTTCGTGTCGTTCCTGTGGCTCGTCGCCCGGGCACTCCTGGCGGTGCGGCGCGCACCCCAGCGCGCGCCGCACCGCGCCGGCACCGCCGGGTCGCTCGCCGCTGCCGCCGCCGTGCTCGTGCTCTCCGCCACCGGCGGCATCGCCCTCGACCCTGCCGCTGCCGGGATCGGTGGCACCACGGCGAGCGCGAGCGCGTCGGGCGAGACCACGACCGTCGATGTCGTCATGGACGACATGCGCTTCGAACCCGCCGTCATCGAGGTTCCCGTGGGCAACCGCCTCGTCGTCAATCTCACCAACGGCGACACCATGGACCACGACCTCACCATCGCCAACGGCGTGCGCGGCGATCGGCTCTCCCCCGGCGAGTCGACGGTCGTCGACGCCGGTGTCGTCGCGGGCGATCTCGACGCGTGGTGCTCCGTCGCGGGCCACCGCCTGCTCGGCATGACGCTCGACATCATCGCGGTCGGCGCTCCGCCGGGCGAGGAGCACGACCGCGGTGGCTCCGGCGCGCACAGCTCGGACGCGCCCCCGCGCCCCGTATCCGGAGCGACACCCGGACCGGAGTTCGAGGCGGCGGACGCGGCACTCAGCCCTGCCGCAGCCGCCACCGTGCACGAGCACACCTTCGTCGTGAGCGATCTCGAACGGGACGTGGCCCCGGACACGAGCCAGAGCTCCTGGACCTTCAGCGACACCGTGCCCGGCCCCACACTGCGGGGCAAGGTCGGTGACACCTTCGAGATCACCCTCGTCAACGACGGCACGATCGGACACTCGATCGACTTCCACGCCGGGGCTCTCGCCCCTGACGAACCCATGCGCACGATCGCGCCGGGGGAATCGCTGACCTATACCTTCACCGCGACGCGCGCCGGCATCTGGATGTACCACTGCGCCACCGCGCCCATGTCGCTGCACATCGCCGCGGGCATGTTCGGGGCCGTCATCATCGATCCGCCGGGCCTCCCCGACATCGACCGCGAGTACCTGCTCGTGCAGTCGGAGCACTACCTGGGCGCGCACGGCGGCGAACCCGACACGACCGCGATCGCCTCGCAGCACCCAGATCTCGTGGTCTTCAACGGCTACGCCGACCAGTACATGTTCGCTCCCCTCGAAGCCCGCGTCGGTGAGCGCGTGCGTGTCTGGGTGCTGGACGCCGGACCCAACCGGCCCAGCTCGTTCCATGTCATCGGGGGCCAGTTCGACACCGTCTACCTCGAGGGCGACTACCTGTTGCATGACGGCGGCAGCACGGGAGCCGGCGGCTCGCAGGCGCTCGCGCTGCAACCCGCGCAGGGCGGATTCGTCGAGCTCGTCTTCCCCGAGGCGGGCAACTACCCCTTCGTGACCCACATCCTGTCGGACGCGGAGAAGGGGGCCAGCGGGCTGTTCGCCGTCAAAGAATGAGGGGCACGCCCACGACCACCCGGTCAGATACGGGTGAGGCGCAACTTCCAGACCTCGGGACCGTCTTCGAGGTACGCCACCTCGAACTCGCCGGGGCGGCGCTCCGTCAGCTGCGAGAGCAGCGGGAGCGGGTTGTGGTTCGCGACCAGATCGAGACTGAACCCTGGCGCGATCGCACCCAGCGCACCAAAGATGGTCGCATGACGGATCGCATGGGGGATCTGTCGCGTGTCGAGCACGATCTCGTTCTCGTCGGCGTGACCGCACGCGCACCCGCCGGCCCCGGCCTCACCCGGCTTGGAGGTACGGAGATCGATCGGTTCGGCAGCCATCACTCCACCATAGCGGCACTACCGACCCTCTCCCCAGGACCAGACGCCCAGCCCCTCCGGGACGCCTCGATGAGTTCCTCGCAGGGTGGCGGTCACTACTCCCGCACACTGCCAACCACACCTGGAGTCACCGTGGGACTGATCCAGATCGAGCTCTTCGCCACCCTCGACCTCGTGGGGCAGGCGCCCGGCGGCCCGGACGAGGATCCTGGGGGGTTCCCGTTCGGCGGCTGGCAGGCACCCCTGCTGGACGAGGTCACGGGCGCGCAGGTCGCCGCCGCGTACGAGGGGACCGACGCCCTCCTGCTCGGCCGCCGCACCTACGACATCTTCGCGGCCTACTGGCCGCACCAGACCGGCGGTGCCGACGACTCCATCGCCACGCTCTTCAACCGCGTCCCCAAGTACGTGGCCTCCCGCGGCACCCCGGACCTGCCGTGGGCCGGGTCCACGCAGCTCGGGCCCGAGCTGGCCGCCGCCGTGCGCGAGGTCCGCGACCGGCACGAGCAGGTCCGGGTGGTCGGCAGCCTCGACCTGGTGCAGACGCTCCTGTACGAGAAGCTGTTCGACCGTCTCGACCTGTGGGTGCACCCGATCGTCCTGGGTGTCGGCAAGAAGGTGTTCGACGGCGGCGAGGTCCCGACGAACCTGATCCTCATCGAGCCGCCGGCCGCCGGACCGAAGGGCGTCGTGCTGCTCCGTTACGGGCTCGCCGACGGCACGCCCGCGACGGCCGACATGAGCGCACCCGACCGGTCCTGACCAGCCTCGCCGCTCCGCCCGGAGACGACGAATGGCCTGAACCGACGATCCGTCGGTTCAGGCCACCCCGATGTCCTGAGACATCGCACGGTCGGGCTGACAGGATTTGAACCTGCGACCCCTTGACCCCCAGTCAAGTGCGCTACCAAGCTGCGCCACAGCCCGTCCGGCCCGTCCGCGATGAAGTCACGGCGACGGACCGGTTCGGCCCCGGAGGGCCGACCGAAATACTACCCCAGAGCGGGCACTGCTCGTCCACCCACGGGGGACGGTGTGGCCGGGGTCACCGGACGTCGGCCACCACCGTCGAGCGGATCGACCGGACCACCCGCGCGGTCGCGAGCGCCGCGGCCGTGGCTTCGTACCCCTTGTCCTCCGCGGACCCGGGCAGCCCGGCCCGGTCCAGGGCCTGGGCCTCGTCGTCACAGGTGAGCAGGCCGAAGCCGACGGGCACGGTGTGGTCCAGCGCCACGCGGTTGAGGCCGTCGGTGGCGGCCGCGCACACGTAGTCGAAGTGCGGCGTGCCACCCCGGATGACGACGCCGAGGGCCACGACGGCGTCGAACCCGGCAGCGGCCGCAGCCTGGGCCGCCACCGGCAGCTCGAACGAGCCCGGTACCCGGAGCACCTCCGGTTCGACGGAATGGTCCTGGCACGCCCGCAGCGCGCCGTCCAGGAGGCCCCCCATCACGGTGTCGTGCCAGGAGGCCGCGATCACGGCGACCCGCAGGTCCGAGCTGTCGGTCGGCTGGGTGCTGGGTGCGCCGGCCCCGCTCATCGGGCTGCCTCGGGCAGGGTGGGGTGAGTGGTCACGGGTGCTCCTTCGTCGGGTTCGAGGTTCGGCAGGTCGTGCCCCATGCGGTCCCGCTTGGTCCGCAGGTAGGCGACGTTGTCGGGTGCGGGGTGGATAGCCAGCGGCACGCGCTCGGCGACCTCCACTCCCCCGGCACGCAGGCCGTCGACCTTGGCCGGGTTGTTGGTGAGCAGGCGCACGGCACCGACGCCGAGGTCCCGCAGCACGTGCGCGGCGGCGGTGTACTCCCGCGAGTCGACGGGCAGTCCTTGCGCGAGGTTGGCGTCGATGGTGTCGTGGCCGCCGTCCTGCAGGCTGTACGCGGCCAGCTTGGCGACCAGCCCGATGCCTCGGCCCTCGTGCCCGCGCAGGTAGACGACCACGCCACGGCCCGCCTCCTGGATCGCCCGCAGCGAGGCGTCCAGCTGTGGTCCGCAGTCGCAGCGCAGCGAGCCGAACGCGTCCCCGGTGAGGCACTCGGAGTGCACCCGGGTCAGCACCGGTCCGCCGCCGTCGAGGTCGGCGAGCGCCCCGGCGACGAGCCCCACGTGCTCGTCGCCGGTCACCCGGTCGCGGTAGCCCACGGCGGTGAACGTCCCGTGCCGCGTCGGCAGCCGAGTCACCGCGAGGCGGTCCACGAGCACCTCGGTGAGCCGCCGGTAGGCCACGAGGTCGGCCACGCTGATCAGCTCCAGCGAGTGCTGCGCGGCGAACTCGCGCAGCGCCGGCAGGCGCATCATCGTGCCGTCGTCGTGCGTGATCTCGGCGAGCACGCCGCTGCTGCCGCGGCCCGCCAGGCGCGCCAGGTCGACGGCCGCCTCGGTGTGCCCGCGGCGCTCGAGCACCCCGCCGTCGCGGGCGCGCAGCGGCAGCACGTGCCCGGGGCGGGTCAGGTCGGCCGGACGCGTGCCCGCGGCGGCCAGCGTGCGCGCGGTGAGCGCCCGGTCGGCGCCGGAGATCCCGGTGGTCACGCCGTCGGCCGCGTCGACGGTGACCGTGTACGCGGTCCGGAAGGCGTCGCGGTTCTCGGCGACCATCAGGGGCAGCCCGAGCCGGTCCAGCGTGGCGCCGTCCGCGGCGACGCAGGCGAGCCCCGACGTGTGCCGCACCAGGAAGCCCATGAGCTCGGGCGTAGCGGCCTCGGCGGCGAAGATGAGGTCGCCCTCGTTCTCGCGGCCCTCGTCGTCCGCGACGACGACGGCGCGCCCCGCGGCCACGGCGGCGAGCGCACGCTCGACGCGCTCGACCGGCCCCGCTGTCCCGGTGGTCCCGGTCACGAGCCCACCTCCGCCGTCGCGAGCAACCGTTCCACGTGCCGGGCGAGCACGTCCGTCTCGAGGTTGACCCGGTCCCCGACGGCCCGGGCACCGAGCGTGGTGCGCGCGAGCGTCTCGGGGATGAGGCTCACGGCGAACCGGTCCGCCCCGGCGTCGACCACGGTGAGCGAGACGCCGTCGACGGCGATCGACCCCTTGGCCACGACGTAACGGGCGAGCTCGGCGGGCAGCGAGATCTCCACGACGTCCCACCGCTCGCCCGGCGTCCGGGCGAGCACCGCCCCGACGCCGTCGACGTGCCCCTGCACGATGTGCCCGCCGAGGCGACCCGTCACGGGCAGCGCGGGTTCGAGGTTGACCCGGTCGCCCGGCGCGAGACCACCGAGCGAGGTGCGCTTCAGCGTCTCGGCCATGAGGTCGGCGGTCCAGGTCTCGCCGTCGAAGGCCGCCACGGTCAGGCAGCAGCCGTCGACGCTGATCGAGTCGCCGAGGCGGACGCCGTCGAGCACGTCGGTGGCGGCGACGGTCAGCCGCGCCGCGTCGGCGGTGGCCTCCAGGGCACGGACGGTGCCGAGCTCGGTCACGATGCCGGTGAACATCAGGACTCCTTCCGCGGCCGCAGGGTGAGCCGCACGTTCGTCTCGTCCGGCCCGGCGTCAGCCTGGTCGGCGGGGTGGTCGGTGCTGGGGGCGACGACCATGACGTCCACGACGTCGAGCCGGACGGCCCCGGTGATGGTCGTGACGCCGAGGTCGCCGACGGCGTCGGGGCCGGCTCCGAGGAGCACGGGCGCCACGTAGGCCACGACCTCGTCGACGAGGCCCGCGCGCCAGAACGCGGCGGCCAGGGTGGCCCCGCCCTCGAGCAGCACGTGCCGGCGGTCGGCGGCCCACAGGGCGTCGAGCGCCTCGTGCGGGTCGTGCGTGCGCAGGTGCAGCGTCTCGGTCCCGTCGTGGGGCGGCACCGCGAGGCGGGACGACGGCGGCAGGTCGCGCCGTCCCATCACGGCCCGCAGCGGCTGCGGACCGGTCCGGGCGGCGTCACGGACGGTCAGCGACGGGTCGTCCGCAGCCACGGTGCCGGTGCCCACGAGCACGGTGTCGCAGGCGGCGCGCAGCCGGTGCGCGTCCGCCCGCGACGCGGCGGAGGTGATCCACCGCGAGGTGCCGTCGGCCGCACCGGTGCGCCCGTCGAGGCTGGTGGCGACCTTCCAGGTCACTACGGGCCGCCCGAGCTCCATGGCCCGCGTCCAGACCGGGTTGAGGGCGCGGGCCTCGTCCTCGAGCACACCGGCGACGACGTCCACGCCGGCAGCGCGCAGCAGCGCACCTCCGCCGGTGGCGACCGGGTTCGGGTCCGGCTGGGCGTACACGACACGGACGATGCCGGCGTCGAGCAGCGCCTGCGCGCAGGGCCCGGTGCGGCCCGTGTGGGCGCAGGGTTCGAGGGTGACGACGGCGGTGGCACCGCGCAGGGCGTCCGGCCCGACGGCGGCACGAGCGTTCGCCAGCGCGACCGCCTCGGCGTGGGGGGTCCCCGCGCCACGGTGGTAGCCCTCGGCGATCGTGACGCCGTCCGGGTCCAGCAGGACGCAGCCGACGCGCGGGTTGGGCCCGAGGACGAGGCCGTCGGTGGCCGCGAGCTCCATGGCGCGTTGGAGCGCGTCGGTCTCGGCCGGTCTCGCGGCGGGTCCCGCCGTGGCGGTGGTCATGGGCTGCCCCTGTCGTCCGGTCGCGGACTGCTGGGGCGTGCACGGCGTCGTCGCCGCGCGCCGGTCTGCGGTGCACTCGGGCACCTCGGTGTGGACGGGTCCACGCCACCGGCGATCGGGCGAGGGCGTCGCGTGCGTCTTCCCATCCGGACTTTGACCGTCGGTCCAGGAGTTCCACCTGGTCAACCGGTCACTGGCTGTGACCGGGTCGCGGACTTTCACCGCCGGCTCGGATTTTCACCGACCCCAGAGCACGCGAGCTGTTGCTCGTTCGTGCTGCGACGATACCGCACGTCCGGGGGCGTCCGGCCGGCCTCCGGTGGGAGACCGGTCACACCGGCCCGGCCTCAGCGGCGGCGGCGCTTCTCGCGCACACGCACGCTGATCGAGATCGGCGAGCCCTCGAACCCGAACGTCTCGCGCAGGCGGCGCTCGATGAACCGGCGGTACCCCGCCTCGATGAACCCGGTGGCGAACAGCACGAACCGCGGTGGGCGCGTGGACGCCTGCGTCGCGAACAGGATGCGCGGCTGCTTGCCACCGCGCACCGGGTGCGGGTGGGCGGCGACGAGCTCGCCCAGGAACCCGTTGAGCCGCCCGGTCGGGATGCGCGTGTCCCAGGAGTCCAGGGACGTCTCGAGGGCGCGCACCAGCTTGTCCGTGTGCCAGCCGGTCCGGGCCGAGACGTTGACGCGCGGCGCCCACGTGACCTGCACGAGGTCGCGCTCGATCTCGCGCTCCAGGTACGGCCGGCGGTCCTCGTCCATGAGGTCCCACTTGTTGTAGGCGATGACCAGCGCCCGGCCGGCGTCGACCACCTGGGAGATGACGCGCGTGTCCTGCTCGGTGAGCGGGACCGACGCGTCCACCAGGACCACCGAGACCTCCGCCTTCTCGATCGCGGCCTGGGTCCGCAGGGAGGCGTAGAAGTCCGCGCCGCTGGTCTGGTGCACCCGGCGGCGGATACCCGCCGTGTCCACGAACCAGTACGGGATGCCCTTGATCTCGACGAGCTCGTCGACCGGGTCGCGGGTCGTGCCCGCCACCTCGTCCACCACCACGCGCTCGGAGCCCGCGATCTTGTTCAGCAGCGACGACTTGCCGACGTTCGGCCGGCCCACCAGGGCGACGCGGCGCGGACCCTCGGGCCGCAGGGTCCCGTGCGCGGAGTGCTCGGGCAGCGCGTCCAGGACGGCGTCCAGCAGGTCGCCCGTCCCGCGGCCGTGCAGCGCGGAGACCGGTTGCGGCTCGCCGAGCCCCAGCGCCCACAGGTAGGCCGCGTCGGCCTCCCCGGTGGGACCGTCGACCTTGTTGGCGCACAGCACCACCGGCTTGCCCGAGCGGCGCAGGAGCTCGACGACGCGCTCGTCGCTCGCCGTCGCGCCGACCTGCGCGTCCACCACGAAGACGACCGCGTCGGCCAGGGAGATCGCGACCTCGGCCTGCTCCGCCACCTTGGACTCGATGCCGGCGACGTCGACCTCCCAGCCCCCGGTGTCGACCAGCATGAAGTGCCGCCCGGACCACTCGGCGGGATAGCTGACACGGTCGCGGGTCACGCCGGGCGTGTCCTCCACGACCGCCTCGCGCCGGCCCAGGATGCGGTTGACGAGGGTCGACTTTCCGACGTTCGGCCGGCCCACGACGGCCAGCACCGGCAGGGCGTGCTCCGCGGGGGCGGAGCCGTCCTCGTCCCACTCGTCGGAGAGCAGGAGGAGGTCGGACTCGTCGAGCTCGAAGTCCTCCAGACCGGCGCGCAGGGCGCGCTCGCGCGCGTCGTCGTCCACGAACTCGGTCGCGACCGTCGCTGCGTCCGCTGCGTCCTCGAAGGGAGCGTCGGTGGCGTCGGCGGGCGTGGTCTCGGGGCCGTCGGCGGGGGTGGTCATGTCAGCCATTGTCCCAGGTGCGCACGGGTCGGCACCACGTCGTACCGTCCTGCCCGACGAGACGCGCGTCACGCCGGGCGGGCGTCCGCCCGCGGCGGTCAGACGGCGGCGCGCTCCACCACCGTCAGCACGGCCTCCACGGTCTGCTCGAAGTCCAGGTCGCTGGAGTCGACCGTCACCACGCCGTCGGCCGCGACGTGGAACGTGCTCACGGTCGCGTCGTCGCGGTCGCGGCGCAGCACCTGGTCCCGCGTCGCCTCGACGGAGGTGGCGTCCGCGACGCCGTGGACCTCGAGCGAGCGACGGCGCAGGCGTGCCTCCTCGCTGGCCACGAGGAGCACGCGGGCGTCGGCGTCTGGGGCCACGACGGTCGTGATGTCCCGGCCCTCGGCGACGATGCCGCGCCCGGCGGAGAAGCCTCCGTCCGCCTCGTCGGCGATGATCGCCCGCTGACGGCGACGCAGCTCGTCGCGCACCTCCAGATTCGTGGCGACCTTCGACACGACCGCGGTGACGTCGGTGGTCCGGATCGCCGTCGCGACGTCGTCGCCGTCCAGAAGGATCCCCGGGGCGGCCGGGTCGACGCCCATCGCCAGCGGCATGTCCCGCACCGCAGCGGCCACCGCGCCGGTGTCGTCGAGCGCCACCCCGCTGCGGACGCACCACAGCGTCGCGGCGCGGTACATCGCGCCGGTGTCGAGGTAGGCGAGGCCGAGCCGGGCGGCGACGGCCTTCGAGACGCTGGACTTGCCGGATCCGGACGGACCGTCGACGGCGATGGTGACCACTGGTGCTCGTTTCTGTGTCGGTGGTGGGTGGGAGTGGGGTCAGAGGTCGACGGCGCGCATGAGCGTGCCGAGCTCGGTGCGCCCCAGCACGCGGGACCGGCCGACCTTCAGGTCGCCGAGGGCGATCGGGCCGATGCGGGTGCGCACCAGGCGGGTCACGGGGAAGCCGACGGCCTCGAACATCCGCCGGACGATGCGGTTGCGGCCCTCGTGAAGAACCACCTCGAGCATCGAGTGCCCCGGCACGGCGTCGACGACACGAACCTTGTCCATGCGTGCCGTGCCGTCGTCGAGCTCCACCCCGGAGGTGAGGTGCTTCATGATCCGGGGGTAGACCTCGCCGCCCTCGACGGTGACGAGGTACGTCTTGGGAATCTCGCGGCTCGGGTGCGCGAGCCGGTTGCCGAGCTCGCCGTCGTTGGTCAGGAGCAGCAGACCCTCGGAGTCCGCGTCGAGCCGCCCGACGTGGAAGAGCCGCTCGGGCCGGTCCTTGACCAGCTCCGCCACCGTGGGGCGGCCCTCCGGGTCGCTCATGGCGGAGATCATGCCCAGCGGCTTGTTCACCGCCACGGTGATCTTCGACGGGTCGAGCTGGACGGTCATGCCGTCCACGCGGACGACCGCCTTGCCCGGGTCGATCCGCACGCCGAGCTCCGTGACGATCTGGCCGTCGACCTCGACGCGTGCCTCGGAGATCAGCTCCTCGCACTTGCGACGCGAGCCGAGCCCGGCCTGTGCGAGCACCTTCTGCAGCCGGACCCCGTCGGCGACGTGGACGTCCACCGGACGATTCTGTGCTGCGTTCGACTGCTGGGGGCGACGGCGGCCGCCGCGGCGTGAGGTGGGCATGGGTCCATTGTCGCAGGCGTCAGTCGGTGAGGTCGCCGACCGCCTCGACACCGGGCAGGTGCGGCGCGAGCGGCGGGAGGTCCTCCAGCGACGACCAGCCCATCCGGTCCAGGAACTCCGCCGTGGTGCCGAACAGCACCGCGCCCGAGAGCGGGTCCTGCCCGACCTCGGCCACCAGGCCGCGAGCCAGCAGGGTGCGCACGACGCCGTCGACGTTGACGCCACGGACCGCGGACACCTGCCCGCGCGTCACGGGCTGGCGGTAGGCGACCACCGCCAGCGTCTCGAGCGCCGCCTGGCTCAGCCGCGACGACTGTCCCTCCAGCACGAACCGGCTCACGACGTCGGCGTGCTCCCGCGAGGAGTAGACGCGCCAGCCCCCCGCGCCCCGGCGCAGCTCGAAGCCGCGCGCACGCTGTCCCGTCTCGCCGCGGAACTCCGCGGCGAGGCGTTCGAGCACGTCGGTGACCTCCGCCGTCGGACGCCCCACGGCGACGGCGAGCCGTTCCGTCTCCACCGGCGCCTCGGCGACCATGAGGATCGACTCCAGCGCCGCCTCCAGCCCGCCGGGGAGATCGTCGACGTCGACGGGCTCCGCGGCGCTCTGAGCGCTCGACGACGTCCCGGCGACCTCGGACCGGGCCACCGCGACGGTCTCCGTCGTGTCGGTCTCCGTCGTGTCGGTCTCCGTCATGCTGCTCCCTCCACGGCGCCCTCGAACTCCTCGCCGATCTCGTCGCCGCCGTCGTCGCCGGTCCACCGCACGGTGAGCTCGCCGAGCGCCACCACCTGGTCGAACGCCACCTGACCGTTGCGGAAGAGCTCCAGCAGCGCCAGGAACCGCGCCACCACCACGAGGCGCTCCTCCCCCGCCGCCAGCGCGCGGAAGGTCGCGACGTGGTCTCGCCGCAGCCTTCGGGCGACGACGACCGCCTGCTCGCGCACGCTCACCGCGGGCGCGTGCAGGTGGCTGAGCCCGACCACCGGGGGCAGCCTCGGCTCGAGGGCCTTCGCCGCCAGCACGGCGATCCGGTCGGCGTCGAGGGTCCAGACCAGCTCGGGCAGCATCGCCGCCAGGTGGCTCTCCATCGGGACCGAGCGCGGCACCCGCCGCCCCTCCGTGGCCAGCCGATCGGCCAGCACGGCGGAGACCTCCTTGTAGGCGCGGTACTGCAGCAGCCGGGCGAACAGCAGGTCACGCGCCTCCAGCAGCTCCAGGTCCTCGGCGTCCTCCTCGGCGATGCCCGGCAGCAGCCTGGCGGCCTTCAGGTCGAGCAGGGTCGCTGCGACGACCAGGAACTCGCTCGCCGCACCGAGGTCCCACGAGGGGTGCTCCTCGCCGCGACCCGCCGCCTCCCGCGAGGCCGTGTCCGCCGCTCGGATGTGCGCCACGAAGTCGTCGGTCACCTCAGCCAGCGCCACCTCGGTGACGTCGAGCTTGCGTGCGTTGATCAGCGAGAGCAGCAGGTCGAACGGACCGTCGAAGTTGGCGAGGTGGACCGTGAACGCCCCCGCCCGCGGCGTCTCGGTCCGGCCGGGATCAGGAGGTGCTTCCACGGGCCACGAGCTCGCGCGCGAGCTGCCGGTAGGCGGACGCCCCCCGGTGGGTGGGGGCGTAGGCGGTGATCGGCTCGGCAGCCACCGAGGCGTCCGGGAACTTCACGGTCCGCCCGATGACCGTGTGCAGCAGCGTGTCACCGAAGGCCTCGTGGACCCGCTGCACGACCTCGCGCGAGTGCAGCGTGCGCGAGTCGAACATGGTCGGCAGGATGCCGTCCACCTCGAGGTCCGGGTTGAGACGATCCTTGACCTTGTCGATGGTCTCGACCAGGAGGGCGACACCGCGCAGCGCGAAGAACTCGCACTCGAGCGGGATGAGCACGCCGTGGGCTGCCGTCAGGGCGTTCACCGTGAGCAGCCCCAGGGACGGCTGGCAGTCGACCAGGATCACGTCGTAGTCGGCGAGAGCCGGGCGCAGGGCCCGCGACAGGATCGACTCGCGGGCGACCTCGCCGACGAGCTGGACCTCCGCCGCCGACAGGTCGATGTTCGCCGGGACCACGTCGAGCCCTTCGACGGCCGTCGTCCGCACGACGTCCGACAGCTCGACGTCACGGTCCATGATCAGGTTGTAGACGCTCAGGTCGAGCTCGTGCGGACTGATCCCCACGCCGACCGACGCGGCGCCCTGCGGGTCGAAGTCGACCAGGAGCACCCTGCGGCCGTACTCGGCCAGGGCCGCGCCGAGGTTGATCGTGGTCGTCGTCTTGCCGACGCCGCCCTTCTGGTTGCACATCGCCACGATCCTCGCCGGGCCGTGCGTGCTGCGGGGCGGTGGCTCGGGGAAGTCGGGCAGCGGCCGGCCAACCACGTCGGTGGCCGGTCCGTCGTCCTGTTGCCGGCCCGGGACCCCGGGCAACGTGCTCTCGGCCGTCGCGGACTGCGTCATCGTGTCGCTCCCCCCGGGTGCGTCGCTCACGTCCGTCACGCTACACCGGTGGTCTGCCGGGCACCGGTCCGCCGCGCGGCGTGGTGGACATCGGCCCTCGGGTCGCCACGGGTGCGTGGCGGCGCGCGCTAGCGGGCCCGCGGGTGCGTGGCGGCGTAGACCTCACGGAGCGCCTCGGGAGTGACCATCGTGTAGATCTGCGTGGTCGTGACCGACGCGTGGCCCAGCAGCTCCTGGACCACCCGGACGTCCGCGCCGCCCGCGAGCAGGTGGGTCGCGAACGAGTGCCGCAGCGTGTGCGGCGAGACATGCTCGGTCAGGCCCGCGCGCTCGGCGGCGCCCTGCAGCACGGCCCAGGCGCTCTGCCGCGAGAGCCGGTTGCCGCGGGTGTTGAGGAACAGCGCCGGGGTGCTCCGGCCGCGGGCGGAGCCGGCCGCCGCCAGCACCGGTCGGGCTCGGACGAGGTACGCGTCCACGGCGTCGCGCGCGTACGAACCGACCGGCACGATGCGCTCCTTGCTGCCCTTGCCGAAGAGCCGCACGAGCGCGTCGGACCCCACGTCGTCGACGTCCAGGCCGACCACCTCGCTGATCCGCCCGCCGGTGGAGTACAGCAGCTCGAGCAGTGCCCGGTCGCGCAGGCCCGCAGGGGTGTCCCCCGACGACGCGGCGTCGAGGAGCCGCGCGACGTCGTCGATGCTCAGGGCGTGCGGCAGCCGCCTCGCCTGGGTGGGGGCCGCCACCTCGGCCGACGGGTCCTCGGACGCCATCCCCTCGGCACGGGCGAACCGGTGCCAGCCCCGCACGGCCGCCAGAGAACGGGCCGCCGACGACGCCGAGAGTGCGCGCCCGTCGTCCGAGCCCTCGCGGACCGCCGTCAGGAACGCCGTCACGTCGTGCTCGGTCACCTGCTCGAGGGTGGTGCGGCCGGCACCGGCCAGGAACCGCGCGTAACGGTCCAGGTCCCGCCGGTAGGCCGCGACCGTGTTCGCCGACAGGCCGCGCTCGACCCGCACGTGGGCGAGGTAGTCGCGCAGGGCCGCCTCGAGGGCGGGCTGCAGGTCAGCGGGAGCGGTCACACGCCCATCATGCCCGTTCCCGGCCGCCGGCAGGTCAGAACGGGAGGAAGACGTCGACCGCGACGGCGACGAACAGCACGGTGAGGTACGTGATCGAGGCGTGGAAGACCTTCATCGCCCCCGGGCCTCCCCGGGTCCGGCCCTGGGCCTTGCGCAGCATGGCGATGGTGAGCCAGAGGAACCATCCGCCCGTCACGACGGCGACGGCGGTGTACACCCACGTCATGCCGGCGAGCGGCACCAGCGCGAGCGAGCAGGCGATCATCGCCACCGTGTGGCCGACCATCTCGGCTGCGACGCGGCGGTCGGAGGCGACCACGGGCAGCATCGGCACGCCCGCGTTCTCGTAGTCCTTCTTGAACTTGACCGACAGCGGCCAGTAGTGCGGCGGCGTCCAGAAGAAGATGACGCCGAACAGCGCCAGCGCCGCCCAGCTCAGCGACCCGGTCACGGCCGCCCACCCGATGAACACCGGCATGCAGCCGGCGATGCCGCCCCAGACGATGTTCTGCGAGGTGCGCCGCTTGAGGATCATCGTGTAGCCGACGACGTAGATGGCGATCGCCCCACCCGTCAGCCATGCCGCCTGCAGGTTCACGAGCCAGGCGAACCACACCAGCGACACCGTGCCGAGCGCCGTGGCGAAGATCAGCGCGCTGCGCGGCAGGACCTCCCCGGTGACGAGGGGTCGCCGCTTGGTGCGGTTCATCACCTCGTCGATGTCCCGGTCGAGATAGCAGTTGAAGGCGTTGGCCGACCCGGCCGCGAGCGCGCCGCCGACGAGCGTCTTGACGACGAGCCACAGGTCTGGCAGCCCGCCCTGCGCGAGGATCATCGTCGGCACGGTGGTCACCAGCAGCAGCTCGATGATGCGCGGCTTGGTGAGGGCGACGTAGGCGCCGACGCGGTCCCGCCAGGACGCCGCACGAGCGCCGTCGGGACGGTGCACTGCGGCGCGTGTGGTCGACGAGTCGGACGTCGTGCGGCTCGGGGTGCTCACGCGCCTCATGCTTCCGTTCGCGAGGGGGTCGGTCGGTCGGGCCCATCGTACGCCGACCTGTGCGATCTCTCGTCCTCGCCGGGTGCCGGAGCGGTGTGAGAAGCGTCAGTGCGTGGGCCGACGATCTCGTCGCGCCCACATGGTGGGATGGATTCGAGGCATGGGCGCGTTGTCCGCCCGTCACCGCTAGTGTGGAGACGCACACCGCAGGGCACTGGTGCCGTCGTGCGCACCGGTTCGTCCGCTGTGCACGATGACCGTCCTCGCCGCCAGAGGCGAGGCCTGCCGCGCCCGGCCACAGCAGCAGAGCTCCCGGGGCCACGCCTCGGGCAGGAAAGAGGCATACGTGAACGCGTTCGACCCCGCACTGTCGCCGCTCGAGTGGAACGAACTCGACGCGCGCGCGGTCAAGTCCATCAAGGCGCTCGCCGCCGACGCCGTCGAGAAGTGCGGCTCCGGCCACCCCGGCACCGCGATCTCGCTCGCGCCCGCCGCGTACCTGCTCTTCCAGAAGACGATGCGCCACGACCCGAGCGATCCGGCCTGGGTGGGACGCGACCGGTTCGTGCTCTCCGCGGGGCACTCGTCGCTGACGCTGTACCTGCAGCTCTTCCTCGCCGGCTACGGCATGGAGATGGACGACATCGCCGCGCTGCGCACCTGGGACTCGCAGACCCCGGGCCACCCCGAGTACGGCCACACGCCCGGCGTCGAGATCACGACCGGGCCGCTCGGCCAGGGGCTCGCCTCCGCCGTCGGCATGGCCTACGGCGCGCGCCGCGAGCGGGGCCTGCTCGACCCCGACGCCGCACCGGGGACCTCGCCGTTCGACCACCACGTGTACGTGATCGCCTCCGACGGCGACCTGCAGGAGGGCGTGACCTCCGAGGCGTCCTCCCTCGCCGGGCACCAGCAGCTCGGCAACCTCGTCGTGATCTGGGACGACAACAAGATCTCGATCGAGGACGACACGGACATCGCGTTCACCGAGGACGTCCTCGCTCGCTACGAGGCCTACGGGTGGCACACCCAGCGGGTCGACTTCACGCAGGGCGGCACCGGCTACGCCGAGGACACCGACGAGCTCGCCGCAGCGCTCGACGCCGCGAAGGCCGAGACCGGCAAGCCCTCCATCATCGCGCTGCGCACCATCATCGGTTGGCCGGCACCCACCAAGCAGAACACCGGCGGCATCCACGGCTCCGCCATGGGCGCCGACGAGGTCGCGGGCATGAAGACCGTGCTCGAGCTCGACCCCGAGAAGTCCTTCCACATCGACGACGAGGTCCTCGCGTACACCCGCGCCGTCGCGGAGCGTCAGAGCGACCAACGCGCGGCGTGGGACACCGCCTTCGAGGCGTGGAAGACGGCCGCCCCCGAGCGCGCGGCGCTCCTCGAGCGCCTCACCGCCGGTGAGCTGCCCGAGGGCTGGGCCGACGCGCTGCCCCAGTTCGAGGAGTCGACGAAGGGCATCGCGACCCGCGCCGCCTCCGGCAAGGTGCTCTCCGCGCTGGCCGACGTCCTGCCCGAGCTCTGGGGCGGTTCGGCGGACCTCGCCGGCTCGAACAACACCACCATGGACGGTGCGACGTCGTTCGTCCCGATCGAGCACGCCACGAAGAAGTTCCCGGGCGACCCCTACGGCCGCACGCTGCACTTCGGCATCCGTGAGCACGCCATGGGATCGATCCTGAACGGCATCGTCCTGCACGGGCTCACCCGCCCGTACGGCGGCACCTTCCTGCAGTTCTCCGACTACATGCGCGCATCGGTCCGGCTGGCCGCCCTCATGGGCATCCCCAGCACGTTCGTGTGGACGCACGACTCGATCGGCCTCGGCGAGGACGGTCCGACCCACCAGCCGGTCGAGCACCTCGCCGCGCTGCGCGCCATCCCCGGCCTCGACATCGTCCGCCCCGCCGACGCCAACGAGACCGCGTGGGCCTGGCGCGGCATCCTCGAGGGCCGCGACCACCCGGCCGGGCTCGTCCTGACTCGTCAGGGCGTGCCCACGTTCCCGCGGGGCACCGAGGGATTCGCCGGAGCGGAAGGCACGCTCAAGGGCGGGTACACCCTGCTCGACACCGACGGCACGCCGGACGTCATCCTCGTGGGCACCGGTTCCGAGGTCCAGCTGGCCGTCGAGGCGCGCGAGCTCCTCGCGGCGGACGGCGTCGCCGCGCGCGTCGTGTCGCTGCCGAGCCGCGAGTGGTTCGACCGGCAGGACGCCGCGTACCGCGAGTCGGTGCTGCCGGCGGCCGTCCGGGCGCGCGTCTCCGTCGAGGCCGGTGTGGCGCAGGGCTGGCGCGACATCGTCGGCGACGCCGGGCGCAGCGTCTCGCTGGAGCACTACGGGGCGTCCGCCGACTACCAGACGCTCTACCGCGAGTTCGGCATCACCGCCGAGGCCGTGGCAGCCGCAGCCCGCGAGTCCGTCGCGGCGGTCCGCGGCGCGTAGCACGTCCGACGACGGCGGCCGGCAGGCGTCGGCCGCCGTCGTCGTCCACCATGTGACCAACGCGGTGGTGAGGCCACCGACGTCGAGGCAGGAGACCTGAGATGACCGAGACGAACCGACCCACCCAGCGCCTCTCCGAGGCAGGCGTGTCCATCTGGTTGGACGACCTCTCGCGCGAGCGGCTCGACACCGGCAACCTCGCCGGGCTGATCGACTCCCACGACGTCGTCGGCGTCACCACCAACCCCACGATCTTCGCTGCTGCGCTCTCCGCGGGGAACGCCTACGACTCCGCCCTGACCGAGCTGGCCGGGACCGACGTGGAGGCGGCGGTGGAGATGATCACCACCGACGACGTGCGGGCGGCGGCGGACGTGCTGCGCGGCGTCTACGACGCCACCGACACCGTCGACGGCCGGGTCTCCATCGAGGTCGACCCCCGCCTGGCCCGTGACACCGCGGCGACCGTCGAGACGGCGCACCGGCTGTGGACCACCGTCGACCGGCCCAACATCATGATCAAGATCCCCGCCACCGTCGAGGGCCTGCCGGCCATCACCGAGACGATCGCCGCAGGGTTCAGCGTCAACGTCACGCTGATCTTCTCCATCGACCGCTATCGCGACGTCATGGACGCGTTCCTCGCGGGGCTCGAGCGGGCCCGGGAGGCCGGCCACGACCTGGCGCCGATCGCCTCCGTCGCCTCGTTCTTCGTCTCCCGCGTCGACGCCGCCGTGGACGCGGCGCTCACCGACGTCGGCACCGAGGAGGCGCTCGCGCTGCGCGGCAAGGCGGCGATCGCGAACGCTCGTCTGGCCTACGCCGCCTACGAGGAGGTGTTCGCCTCCGAGCGCTGGCAGGCACTGGCGGCGGCCGGCGCGAAGCCGCAGCGCCCCCTGTGGGCGTCCACCGGTGTCAAGGACCCCGCATACCCCGACACCCTCTACGTCACCGAGCTCGTCGCGCCGGGCGTCGTCAACACGATGCCGCAGGCGACGCTCGACGCCGTCGCGGACCACGGCGAGATCTCGGGCGACACCGTCTCCGGGACCGCCGGCGAGGCGCTCGCGACCCTGGCCGCCGTCGAGGCGCAGGGCATCTCCATGGACGAGGTCACGGCCCGGCTCGAGAACGAGGGCGTGTCGAAGTTCGAGAAGAGCTGGGACGAGCTCCTCACCACGACCAAGACCGGGCTCGACGCTGCCGGCGCCTGAGCGCCGGGCGACGACCATCACGCACCAACAGAACAGCACCACGAGAGAGACGGGGCACCGTGAGACCGGCCAAGATCACTGCTGAGCAGAACCCGCTGCGCGATCCTCTCGACCTGCGGCTGCCCCGGATAGCCGGCCCCTGCGGGCTGGTGATCTTCGGCGTCACCGGCGACCTGTCGCGCAAGAAGCTCATGCCGGCGGTCTACGACCTCGCCAACCGCGGGCTCCTGCCCCCCGGCTTCGCCCTCACCGGGTTCGCCCGTCGCGAGTGGGACGACCAGGACTTCTGCGAGATCGTCCACGACGCGGTCAAGGAGCACGCGCGCACCCCGTTCCGTGAGGCGACGTGGCAGCAGCTCAGCGAGGGCATCCGGTTCGTCCAGGGCTCGTTCGACGACCCGGAGGCGTTCGAGAGGCTGCGCAAGACGGTCGAGGAGCTGGACGCCGAACGTGGCACCGGTGGCAACCACGCCTTCTACCTCTCGGTGCCGCCGAGCGCGTTCCCCCTCGTCTGCGAGCAGCTCTCGAGCTCGGGCCTCTCGGAGTCGGCGGAGGACGCCTGGCGTCGGGTCGTCATCGAGAAGCCGTTCGGCCACGACCTGCAGTCCGCCCGCGAGCTCGACAGCGTCGTCTCGAAGGTGTTCGAGCCGGAGTCGGTCTTCCGCATCGACCACTATCTCGGCAAGGAGACGGTCCAGAACATCCTGGCGCTCCGCTTCGCGAACCAGATGTTCGAGCCGCTCTGGAACAGCAACTACGTGGACCACGTCCAGATCACGATGGCCGAGGACATCGGCATCGGCGGGCGCGCCGGGTACTACGACGGCGTGGGCGCAGCACGCGACGTCATCCAGAACCACCTGCTCCAGCTGCTCGCACTCGTCGCGATGGAGGAGCCCGTCAACTTCGACGCCGACGCGCTGCGCGCCGAGAAGATCAAGGCGTTGTCGTCGGTCCGCCTGCCGCGGGACCTGTCCCGGCACACGGCCCGCGGGCAGTACGCCTCGGCCTGGCAGGGCGGCGAGAAGGTCGTGGGGTTCCTCGAGGAGGAAGGCTTCAACCCCGAGTCCACCACCGAGACCTACGCCGCGGTCCGGCTCGACATCGACAACCGCCGCTGGGCCGGTGTCCCGTTCTACCTGCGTAGCGGCAAGCGTCTGGGCCGCCGCGTGACCGAGGTCGCCGTCGTCTTCAAGACGGCGCCGCACCTGCCGTTCGAGAGCTCGCTCACCTCCGACCTGGGCAGCAACGCCCTCGTCATCAGGGTCCAGCCCGACGAGGGCGTCACGCTGCGGTTCGGCGCGAAGGTCCCGGGGACCGCGATGGAGGTCCGCGACGTCACCATGGACTTCGGTTACGGACACTCCTTCACCGAGTCCTCCCCCGAGGCCTACGAGCGGCTCATCCTCGACGTCCTGCTGGGCGACCCGCCGCTCTTCCCCACCCGCGAGGAGGTCGAGCTGTCCTGGAAGATCCTCGATCCGGTCATCGCGCACTGGGGCAACAAGGGCCGGCCCGAGCCGTACCCGTCCGGCTCGTGGGGTCCGTCGTCGGCGGACGCCATGATGGCCCGCGACGGCCGCACGTGGCGCCGTCCCTGATTCGCCGGCACGACGAAGGAGCACACCCATGATCATCGACATGCCGGACACCACGACGAACGCCGTCAGCAAGCGGCTCGACCACCTGCGCGACGAGGGCGGCGCGGTCGCGCTGGGCCGTGTGCTGACGCTCGTCGTCGTCGCCCTCGAGGACGACATCGAGGCAGCGGTGAGCGCCGCCAACGAGGCCAGCCACGAGCACCCCTGCCGCGTCGTCGTCGTCGCGCCGCTCGCCACGCGGGCGCCCGCGGGCCGCCTCGACGCCCAGATCCGCGTCGGCGGCGACGCCGGCGCCTCCGAGGTCGTCGTGCTGCGGTGCGCCGAGCCGCTGCAGGACCATCCCGACACCCTGGTGATGCCGCTGCTGCTGCCGGACGCGCCCATCGTCGTCTGGTGGCCCAGCGGCGGTCCGGAGCACCCCACCGCCGACCCCCTGGGCGCGATGGCGCAGCGACGCATCACCGACACCACGACGGCGAGCGACCCGGTCGGGATGCTGGGGCGCCTCGCCGGGTCGTTCACCGAGGGCGACACCGACCTCGCCTGGGCTCGTGTCACCCTGTGGCGCGGCCTGATCGCGGCGGCGATCGACCAGCCGCCGTACGAGCCGGTCATCGCCGTCCGGGTCGAGGGACAGTCCCAGCACACGTCGCTCGACCTCCTGGCCGCCTGGCTCGGGCTGAAGCTGAAGTGCCCGGCGACCGTCGAGCGCACCGAGGGCACCGACGCGATCACCCGGGTCACCCTGGAGCGCAAGAGCGGCCCGATCGTCCTGGACCGTCCTGACGGTCGGGTCGTCACGATCAGCCAGCCCGGCAAGCCCGAGCGGCGCATGTCCCTGCCCATCCGCTCGCTCTCGGAGGCACTCATCGAGGAGCTGCGCAGGCTCGACCCGGACGAGATCTACGGTCAGGTGCTCAGCAAGGGCCTGGCCCGGGTCGACACGGTCGAGGCGGCGGCATGAGCGTGAGGAGCCCCCGCGCAGGGGCGTCGAGGAACGAGGTGCACCGGAGCGAGGCACCGCAACGGTCGTGCACGGAGGAGATCGCATGAGCACCCGCCTGGTCGTCGTCCACCCGGACCCCACCGTCCTCGCGGAAGCCGCCGCGGCCCGGCTCCTCATCCGCATCCTGGACGTCCAGTCCGTCCGTCGCCCCGTGCACGTCGTCCTCACCGGCGGCACCGTCGGCATCAAGACTCTCGCCGCGGCGGCGAGCAGCCCGTTGCGGGCCGCGGTCGACTGGTCGGGCGTGCACCTGTGGTGGGGGGACGAGCGTTTCCTGCCTGCCGGTGACGCCGACCGGAACGAGACGCAGGCACGTGAGGCGTTGCTCGACGATCTCGTCGCGTCGTCCGGTCTGCCCGCCCGCAACATCCACGCCGTGCTGCCGCACGGCGACGCCGCCGACGAGGCGAGCACGCCCGAGGAGGCGGCCGCGAGCTACGTCGCCGAGCTCGCCACCTTCGCGTCGGACGGCGCCGCCGCACCGTCGTTCGACGTGCTCCTGCTCGGCATGGGCCCCGACGGGCACGTCGCGTCGCTCTTCCCCGAGCATCCCGCGCTCGCCGCCGCCGGGTCCGTGGTCGCGGTCCACGACTCCCCCAAGCCACCGTCCGAGCGGGTGTCGCTGACCTTTGCCACCATCGGCCTGGCTCGCGAGGTGTGGGTGGTCGCCGCCGGGGCCGAGAAGGCGGCTCAGGCGGCTGCCGCGCTGGCCGACGGCCCGGTGACCCAGGTGCCCGCCGTGCGCGCCGTCGGGCACGACCGGACGCTGTGGCTGCTCGACGCCGCGGCGGCCTCCGGGCGCGACTGAGCGGCCTCACCCCGACGACGCGAGGGGCGGTCCCGAGTACGGGACCGCCCCTCGTGCGTCAGCGAGTCGTCGCGAGCCCTCCGGAGCGCCGGTCCCGCAACGTCGCGAGAGCCTCCTCCAGCAGGGCAGCGCCGTCCTCCTCGGACCGCCGCTCCTTCACGTAGGCCAGATGCGTCTTGTACGGCTCGTTGCGCAGCGGAGCCGGCGGGTGTGCCGCGTCCTGCCCGGCCGGGAACCCGCAGCGCGGACAGTCCCAGAACTCGGGGGGCTCCAGCTGCTCGATCGCGGCGAAGCTCGGCCGTGTCTCATGACCGTTGAGGCACCAGTAGGAGACCACGGTCCGCGGCGCCATCTCGCCGCGTTCCTGCTCTCCCATCGGGCCGGCTCCGACGCGCGAACCACGGATGGCGTGTCCAGATGCCACGTGTCGTCCTCACCTTCGACTCTGTGGGCTCACACCCACGGACGATCCTCGTGCCCGGCGGCGCCCCCACCGCCCGACGCCGCACCCCACTGAGCGGCTCTTGGTCCGTCAGCTCACCTTGGTGGCGAGCCCGAGGAGAACGACCACGACGGTCCACACCAGCGCGATGCCGACGGTGATGCGGTTGAGGTTGCGCTCGGCGACCCCAGAGCTGC
This sequence comes from uncultured Isoptericola sp., assembly GCA_947497265.1. Classification (GTDB taxonomy): domain Bacteria; phylum Actinomycetota; class Actinomycetes; order Actinomycetales; family Cellulomonadaceae; genus Isoptericola; species Isoptericola rhizosphaerae. Next base: position 73,239 of record CANMFP010000002.1, on the reverse strand, counting down.
CCGCCGCGCTCGACATACCACCACCGAACATGTCGGACATGCCACCACCCTTGCCCTTGTGCATCAAGATCAGCAGGATCAGGAACGCACTGGTGAGCACGAGCACGACGTTCAGGAAGATGGTCAACGCGTCGAACATTGGTGTCCTCGGTTCTCGGCCGCCTCACGGCGGGCTGACGTCGCCGGGATTGCCCGGCGGGGTCAAGACTAGGTGACGAACGCCTCCCGTGGCGAACCCCTGGCATGACCGAGGGCTGACCGCCACGAGAGGCGTCCGGAGGGCGAGCACCGGAGCGCCGCCCGATGCGTCACGCGACGTGCGACTGGTACCGCGCGATCTTCGCGAACTCCTCCGGGTCGAGGCTCGCGCCTCCCACCAGAGCGCCGTCGACGTCGGGCTGCGCCATGATCTGCGCGACGTTGCCCGACTTGACCGAACCGCCGTAGAGCACGCGGACGCCGTCTGCCAGCGCAGCGTCGTAGAGCTCGGCGAGGCGGGAGCGGACCGCGCCGCAGACCTCCTGCGCGTCCTCCGGCGTCGCGACCTCGCCGGTCCCGATCGCCCAGACGGGCTCGTAGGCGACGACGAGGTCCTTGGCCTGCTCGGCGGGCACGCCGTCGAGCGCGGCGTCGAGCTGAGCGAGGGTGAACGCGACCTGGTCGCCCGCCTTGCGGACGTCCAGGCCTTCCCCGACGCACAGGATCGGCGTGACGCCCTTGCCGAAGGCCGCCCTGACCTTGGCGTTGACCACCGCGTCGTCCTCGGCGTGGTACTCGCGGCGCTCGGAGTGGCCGACGGCGACGTAGGTGCAACCCAGGCGGGCGATCATCGCCCCGGAGACCTCACCGGTGTAGGCCCCCGACTCGTGCTGCGAGATGTCCTGAGCGCCGTAGCGGACCTCGAGCTTGTCGGCGTCCACGAGGGTCTGGACCGAGCGCAGGTCGGTGAACGGCGCGAGCACCGCCACCTCCACCGCGGAGTAGTCGTGCCCGGCGTCCTTCAGGGTCCAGGCGAGCTTCTGGACCGCGGCGATCGCCTCGGCGTGGTCCAGGTTCATCTTCCAGTTGCCCGCCATCAGCGGCGTGCGGTTCGTGGCCACAGTCGTGCCCTTCGTGTCGTGGTTGGTTGGTCGCGTGGAGCTGTCGGGCGGCGGGCTCAGTCGGCCAGCACGGTCAGGCCGGGCAGCTCCTTGCCCTCGAGCAGCTCGAGGCTCGCGCCGCCGCCGGTCGAGATGTGGCTGAAGCCCTCCTCGTCGAAGCCGAGGATGCGGACCGCTGCCGCGGAGTCTCCGCCGCCGACGATCGAGAAGGCGCCGTCGGCCGTCGCGTCGACGATGCCCTGCGCGACCGCACGGGTGCCGCCGGCGAACGCGTCGAACTCGAAGACCCCCATCGGGCCGTTCCAGACGATGGTCCGTGCGTCCGCCAGCTTCGCGGCGAAGAGCTCGCCGGAGTCCGGACCGATGTCCAGACCCATCTTGCCGTCGGGGATCTCCTCGGCGGGGACCGTCGTGTGCGGCGCGTCCGCGGCGAACGAGTCCGCGGCCACGATGTCGGTGGGCAGGACGATCTCGACGCCGTTCTCCTCGGCCTGGGCGAGGTAGTTCTTGACCGTCTCGACCTGGTCCTCCTCCAGCAGCGAGGAGCCGACGGGGTGGCCCTTGGCCGCGAGGAACGTGAAGACCATGCCGCCGCCGATGAGCAGACGGTCGGCCTTGGTCAGCAGGTTGGCGATGACGCCCAGCTTGTCGGACACCTTGGACCCGCCGAGCACGACGGCGTAGGGACGCTCCGGGTCGGTCGTGGCGCGCGAGAGCGACTCGACCTCCTTGAGGACCAGGTCCCCGGCGACCGCCGGGAGCAGCTGCGCGACGTCGTAGACCGAGGCCTGCTTGCGGTGCACGACCCCGAAGCCGTCGGAGACGAACGCGTCCGCGAGACCGGCGAGCTCGCCGGCCAGCTCGGCGCGCTCGGCGTCGACCTTGGAGGTCTCGCGCGCGTCGAAGCGGACGTTCTCGAGGAGGGCGACCTGGCCGTCGGCCAGGCCGTCGACGGTGGACCGGGCCGACTCGCCGACGAGGTCCGTGGCGAGGGTGACGTCCTTCCCCAGCAGCTCGCCGAGGCGAGCGGCCACGGGGGCCAGGGAGAACTTCTGGTCCGGCGTGCCCTTCGGTCGGCCCAGGTGGGCCATGACGACGACGCGTGCGCCGGCGTCGGCCAGGCGCTCCAGCGTCGGCAGCGCCGCACGGATGCGACCGTCGTCCGTGATGGTCGTGCCGTCGAGCGGCACGTTGAAGTCGGAGCGGACGAGGACGCGCCGGCCGCGCAGGTCCCCGAGAGTGTCGATCGTCTTCATGAGCTCACCTCGTGCAGGAAGGTCGGGTGGGGTACTTCTGGCGACACGACGACGTCCGCGGGTGCGGCGGGCCGCTCGTCACGGGGACGGGCGGACCGCGCACCCGCGGACGTCGTGGTCACACTGTTGAGCGACGGTTCGTCAGAGCTTCTCGCCGACGAGCTCCGTCAGCGACACGAGGGAGTTCGAGTAGCCCCACTCGTTGTCGTACCAGGAGACGACCTTGACCTGGTTGCCGATCACCTTGGTGAGCTTGGCGTCGAAGATGCTCTGGTGCGGGTCGGTCACGATGTCCGAGGAGACGATGTCGTCCTCGACGTAGGACAGCACGCCCTTGAGGGGCCCCTCGGCGGCGGCCTTCACCGCAGCGTTGACCTCCTCGACCGTGACCTCCTTCGGGGCCTCGAAGGTGAGGTCCGTGGCCGAGCCCGTGATGACCGGCACGCGCAGGGCGTAGCCGTCGAGCTTGCCCTTGAGCTCCGGGAGCACGAGCGCCACGGCCTTGGCCGCACCCGTCGTGGTCGGCACGATGTTCTGCGCGGCGGCACGGGCACGGCGCAGGTCCTTGTGCGGGCCGTCCTGCAGGTTCTGGTCACCCGTGTAGGCGTGGATCGTGGTCATCAGACCACGCTCGATGCCGATCGAGTCGTTGAGCGCCTTCGCCAGCGGGGCGAGGCAGTTCGTGGTGCACGAGGCGTTCGAGATGATGTGGTGCGCGGCCGGGTCGTACTGGTCGCTGTTCACACCCATCACGAAGGTCGCGTCCTCGTTCTTCGCCGGGGCGGAGATGATGACCTTCTTGGCGCCGGCGTCGATGTGCGCCTTGGCCTTCGTCGCGTCCGTGAAGAAGCCGGTGGACTCGATGACGATGTCCGCACCGAGCTCGCCCCAGGGCAGGTTCGCGGGGTCGCGCTCGGCGAGGGCCCGGATCTTGGTGCCGTCGACGATGATGTTGTCGTCGTCGAACTCGACCGTCTTGCCGAAGCGACCCAGCGTGGTGTCGTACTTCAGCAGGTGGGCCAGGGTCTTGTTGTCGGTCAGGTCGTTGACGCCCACGACCTCGATGTCCGCACCCGACTCGACGAGAGCGCGGTAGAAGTTACGTCCGATGCGGCCGAAGCCGTTGATGCCGACGCGGATGGTCACGATAGCCCTCCTCAGGGCGCGCCGGATCCGGACCGGCGCACACGGTTGATGCCAAACTCACGCGCGCCCTCGGCGCGCTGGAACGTACGAAGCCACCCCGGAGGTCCCGTGACGCATGGCCGGGACATCAGCCCAGGGTCACACCGTCGTCACCTGACACCTCGGAGCCTATACCCATCCGTTGCCGGGTGCTGACTCCGGCCCCCCGTGAGACAGGTGGTCCGACCAGTGGCGGACGAGGCTCAGAGGTCCAGCAGGTCCGGCGAAAGGCCCGCTTCGGTGTCGGGGACGCCGAGGTCCATGGCGCGCTTGTCGGCGGTCGAGAGGAGCCGCCGGATCCGCCCCGCCACCGCGTCCTTGGAGAGCTGCGGCGACGCGAGCTGGCCGAGCTCCTCCAGTGACGCCTGCTTGTGGGCCAGGCGCAGCTCGCCGGCCTCGCGCAGATGCTCCGGCACCTCGTCGCCGAGGATCTCGAACGCTCGCTGGACCCGCGCGCCCGCGGCGACCGCCGCGCGCGCCGAGCGCCGCAGGTTCGCGTCGTCGAAGTTCGCCAGCCGGTTCGCCGTGCCACGCACCTCGCGCCGGGCTCGCCGTTCCTCCCACGTCGCACGGGTGGACACCGCCCCCATCCGGCGCAGCACCTCGCTGATGGCGTCGCCGTCGCGCACCACGACCCGGTCGATGCCACGGACCTCGCGCGACTTCGCCTGCACCCCGATCCGCCGGGCCGCGCCCACCAGTGCCAGCGCCGCCTCCGGCCCCGGGCACGTCACCTCGAGCGACATGGACCGTCCGGGCTCGGTCAGCGAGCCGTGCGCGAGGAACGCCCCCCGCCACACCGCCTCCGCCGCGTCCACGCCGCCCGAGACGACCTCGGGCGCCAGACCTCGCACGGGCCGCCCTCGCGAGTCCAGCAGACCGGTCTGCCGGGCGAGCGACTCGCCGTCGCGCACCACCCGGACGACGTACCGGTCGTACTTGCGCAGGCCGCCGGCCCTGACCACGATGAGCTCGCTGGAGTGCCCGTACAGGTCCACGATCGCCCGCCGCAGGCGGGCCGCGGCCGACTCCGTGTCGATCTCGGCCTCGATCACCACGCGGCCCGAGATGATGTGCAGCCCGCCCGAGAACCTGAGCATCGCCGAGACCTCGGCCTTGCGGCACGACGTCCGGGTCACCACGTGCCGGGACAGCTCGTCCTTCACCTCTACCGTCAGCGCCATGGCGTCATCCTGCCACGCGCCCGTGACGTGCGCCGTCAGTCGTGGGCGCCGTCCACGTCCCGTGGTGACCGGTCCTCGAACACGTCGCGATAGGCCGCCGCGAGACGCAACGGGTCGTGCCGCAGCGTGCCGTCGCCACGTGCCACCTGCCCCACCACGAGCCTCGCCCCGAGGGACCGCGCGGCAGCCCGCAGCTCCGCGGCGTCCTCGACGGCGGACGGGTCCGCGAGGACCGCGTCGATCCGCAGCCCGGGCGCGTGCCGACGCAGCGCCACGAGGTGCTCCGAGGCGGTCAGCCCGTTCGTCTCCCCCGGTTCCGCACTGAGGTTGAGGGTGACGCACCGGCGTGCCGGCGTGGCGTGCAGGGCCGCCGCCAGCTCCGGCACGAGCAGGTGCACCAGGACCGAGGAGTACCAGGACCCCGGGCCCATCACGACCCAGTCGGCCTCCATGACCGCACGGACGGCCTCGGGGCACGCCGGAGGGTCCGCGGGGTGGAGCCGCAGGGTGTCGATCCGGCTGCCGCAGACGGCGACGCTGCTCTGCCCCACGACCGTGGTCGACACCCCGCCGTCCACGACGTCGGCCTCGACGACGAGCGGCACCGACGCCATCGGCAGCACCCGGCCGCGCGCACCGAGCAGGCGGCCCACCCAGTCGAGCCCGGCCACCGTGTCCCCGAGACGCTCCCACAGCGAGACGATGAGCAGGTTGCCCATCGCGTGCCCGTCGAGCTCACCGCCCGAGGCGAACCGGTGCTGCAGGAGGTCGCTCCACGTCCTGCCCCACTCCGAGTCGTCGCACAGGGCCGCGAGCGCCATCCGCAGGTCGCCCGGTGGCAGGACGTCGAGCTCGTCGCGCAACCGGCCGGAGGAACCGCCGTCGTCGGCCACCGTGACCACGGCCGTGAGCCGGTCCGTCAGGAGGCGCAGGGCTCCCAGGCTCGCGGCGAGGCCGTGGCCGCCACCGAGCGCCACCGTCCGCGGCCCTTCCGGGCCGCCGATGTCGCGGGACGTCGGGAAGGGCCGTGCGATGCCCTCCGCTGGTGTGGGCGTCAGCGTCTCATTCCTTCCCGAGGTCGCGAGCGGTGACCGTGACGCGCTGCCCGGTCGCCCGCAGCCGGTCGGCGATCTCGCCGGCGAGGGCGACGGAACGGTGCTTGCCGCCGGTGCAGCCGACGGCGATCGTCACGTACCGCTTCTCCTCGGCGAGGTAGCCCGCCAGGACCGGCTCCAGGGCCGCGACGTACCGCTCGACGAACTCCATCGCGCCCGGTCGCGCCAGGACGTAGCTCCGCACCGCCTCGTCCTGGCCGGTCAGGTGCCGCAGCTCGGAGATCCAGTAGGGGTTCGCCAGGAACCGCACGTCCGCGACGTGGTCGGCGTCGAGCGGCAGCCCGTACTTGAACCCGAACGCCACGACGTTGATCCGCAGGGCGTCGACGGAGCCGGCGGCGACGGCGTCGCGCACCTCCTTGGCGAGGTCGTGCACCGAGAGCCCGGTGGTGTCGAGGACGACGTCCGCCCGTTCGGCGATCGAGGCCAGCACCCGGCGCTCCGCCGCGATGCCGTCGAGGATCCTCCCGTCACCCTGCAGCGGGTGCGGACGGCGCACGCTCTCGAAACGCCGCACGAGCACCTCGTCGGAGGCGTTCAGGAAGAGGATCCGGTAGGTCACCCCGCCCGACCGCAGGTGCCCGAGCGCCTCGGTCAGCTCCGGGAAGTACTCGCGCCCGCGGACGTCGACCACGACCGCGAGGCGCTCGACGGAGGAGCCCGCCTTGGTCATGAGGTCGACGAGCGGGACGATCATCAGCGGCGGGAGGTTGTCGACCACGAACCAGTCGAGGTCCTCCAGCACGCCGGCCGCCCGGGTGCGGCCCGCACCGGACATGCCGGTGATGATGAGCACCTCCGGGTCGGAACGGTCCGGGGCGGGGGTGGCGGCCTCGATCTCGGCGATGCCTTGAGGGACGGTGATGGGCGACGGTTCGCTCATGGGTCAAGCATGCCAGCCCGGGAGCCCTGCACGGTGCTCGCCGGGCCGACGGTGTCGCTCTTCGCCAGGGCGTCGACCACCGCCTGGGCGGTCCGTACCCCCATCCCCTTGACCTCGGCGATCTCCGCCGCGCTCGCCGAGCGCAGCCGCTTGACCGAGCCGAACCGCGCGAGCAGCGCCTGCTGACGTGCGGGGCCCAGGCCCGGGACGTCGTCGAGCACGGAGGAGACCATCCCCTTGCTCCGGCGACGGCGGTGCTGGGCGATCGCGAACCGGTGCGCCTCGTCCCGTACGCGCTGCAGCAGGTACAGGCCCTGGGACGCGCGCTGCAGGATGACGGGGTAGTCGTCGTCCGGCACCCACACCTCCTCGAGCCGCTTCGCCAGCCCGCACAGGGCGACGTCGGTCACGCCGAGATCCGCGAGCGCGCGGGCGGCCGCCGCGACCTGCGGCGGGCCGCCGTCGACGACGACGAGGTGCGGCGGGTAGGCGAATCGCCGGCGTTCCTCCGGGTCGACCTCCGCCCCGACCTCGCCGGTCGACCCGAGCTCGCCCGATGCGTGGCGATCGGCCAGGTAGCGCTTGAACCGGCGGGTGATCACCTCGTACATCGCCGCGGTGTCGTCCGCCGCCCCGTCGCCCTCCGGACCGCGCACCGAGAACGACCGGTACTCGCTCTTGCGCGGCAGCCCGTCCTCGAAGACGACCATCGACGCCGACTGGTAGGTGCCCTGGGTGTGCGAGACGTCGTAGCACTCGATCCGCAGCGGTGCCTCGTCCAGCCCGAGGGCCTCCTGCAGTTCGGCCAGCGCCTGGCTGCGCGTCGTGAGGTCACCGGCTCGCCGGGTGCGGTGCAGGGCGAGCGCCTGCTCGGCGTTCTTGCGGACCGTCTCGGCGAGCTCGCGCTTGTCGCCCCGCTGCGGGACGCGGACGTCCACCCGGGCACCACGCAGGCCGGTCAGCCACGCGGTGACCTGCTCGAGGTCGGCGGGCAGGATCGGCACCAGGACCTCTCGCGGCACCGCGTCACGCGCGACGGCTCGCGCCTCACGCTCGGACGCGTCCGGGTCGCGCGCGTCGTCCACGGCCCCGTAGACCTGCTGGAGGAGGTGCTCCACGAGCTCGGCGTCGGTCGCGTCCTCGACCTTCTCCACGATCCAGCCGCGCTGGCCACGGATCCTGCCTCCGCGGACGTGGAACACCTGGACCGCCGCTTCCAGCTCGTCCCCCACCATGGAGAAGACGTCGGCGTCCGTCGCGTCGGAGAGCACGACGGCGTTCTTCTCCGTCACGCGCCGCAGGGCCGCCAGGTCGTCGCGCAGCCGGGCCGCCTGCTCGTACTCCAGGTCCGCGGCAGCCGCGGACATCTCCGCCTCGAGCCGGCGGACGAAGCGCGCCGTGTCGCCTGCCATGAAGTCGCACAGGTCGCTCGCCAGGTCGTGGTGGTCCTCGACGCTGATCCGGCCGACGCAGGGCGCCGCGCACTTGTCGATGTAGCCGAGCAGGCACGGGCGTCCCGACTGCTGCGCCCGCCGGTAGACCCCGGCCGAGCAGGTCCGCACGGGGAACACCCGCAGCAGGAGGTCGAGGGTCTCGCGGATCGCCCATGCGTGACCGTAGGGGCCGAAGTAGCGGGTCCCCGGACGCTTCGCGCCGCGCATCACCTGTGCGCGGGGGACCTCGTCACCCATCGTGACCGCGAGGTACGGGTAGGACTTGTCGTCGCGGTACTTGACGTTGAAGCGGGGGTCGTACTCCTTGATCCAGGAGTACTCCAGGGCGAGAGCCTCCACCTCGGTGCCGACGACCGTCCACTCGACCGACGCCGCCGTGGTGACCATCTGCTGCGTACGGTGGTGCAGGTTGGCGACATCCTGGAAGTAGCTGGACAGCCGCTGGCGCAGGCTCTTCGCCTTGCCCACGTAGATCACACGGCCGTGCGCGTCGCGGAACCGGTACACGCCCGGCGAGGTCGGGATCTCTCCCGGCCGAGGTCGATATGTCGCGGGGTCGGCCATGGGCCCAGGTTAGGTCAGGTCACCGACATCTCCCGAAACGCTCAGGCGGCGGCGTCCGCCACGTGCAGCGGCGCCGGCTCGACCAGCACCCTGAAGTTCACGCTGCGAGCCAGGAAGCACAGCGCGTGCGCGCGATGGTGCAGGTTCGCGACGTGCTCGTCCGTGGCCCGCTCCCCCGACTCGACGACCACCCGGGGGTGCAGCGTCACGTCGGTGAACTGGCCCTCGCCGCGGGCCTCGACCCGCATCGTCCCCGTGGCGTCGTCGCTGTACTCGCGCACCTCCAGGCCGGACTCGGCCGCCAGGTGCAGGAACCACAGCATGTGGCACTGGGACAGGCTCGCGACGAACAGGTCCTCGGGGCTGAACCGCTCCGGGTCGCCGCGGAACTGCGGGTCCGCCGAGCCGGGCAGCACGGGGCGTCCGGGCAGCACGACGTCGTGGTCACGCGTGTACGCGGTGTAGGACGAGGTCACCGTGTCCGGACCGCCGGCCTGGACGCCTGCAGCGGGCCAGCGGACCGCGACCGAGTATCCGTGGTGAGCTCCCATGGCCAACACCGTAGAGGTTCAGGCGGCGTCGCGCTTGGTGGCTCGGGCCTTCTTCGTGCTCTTGCGTCCCGCAGGCACCGCGGCCGCGGCGGACGACGGCGCCGGCGGCTCGACCGGGACGTCTGGATGTGCCGCGAGGACCTCGGCGAGGTAGCGCCCCGTGTGGCTCTCCTCGACCTCCGCGACCTGCTCGGGGGTGCCCTGCGCCACCACCGTGCCGCCGCCCGAGCCGCCCTCGGGGCCCATGTCGACGACCCAGTCGGCGCTCTTGACGACATCGAGGTTGTGCTCGATGACGAGCACCGTGTTGCCCTTGTCCGCCAACGACTGCAGGACGCCCAGGAGCTTGCGGATGTCCTCGAAGTGCAGGCCTGTGGTGGGCTCGTCCAGCACGTACACCGTGCGGCCGGTCGACCGCTTCTGCAGCTCGCTGGCGAGCTTCACCCGCTGCGCCTCGCCGCCGGAGAGCGTCGGGGCCGGTTGTCCGAGCCGCACGTAGCCCAGGCCGACGTCCACGAGCGTGGACAGGTGCCGGGAGATCGCGGGGAACGCCGCGAAGAACTCGGCGGCCTCCTCGATGGGCATGGCGAGCACGTCGGCGACCGTCTTGCCTTTGAAGTGCACCTCGAGGGTCTCGCGGTTGTACCGCGCACCGTGGCAGACCTCGCACGGGACGTAGACGTCGGGCAGGAAGTTCATCTCGATCTTCAGCGTGCCGTCGCCCGAGCACGCCTCGCAGCGGCCGCCCTTGACGTTGAAGGAGAACCGCCCGGGTCCGTAGCCTCGGACCTTCGCCTCCTCGGTCTCGGCGAAGATCTTGCGCACCCGGTCCCACACCCCCGTGTAGGTCGCGGGGTTCGAGCGCGGCGTCCGGCCGATCGGACCCTGGTCGACGTGCACGACCTTGTCCAGCTGGTCCGTCCCGGTCACGCGCGTGTGCCGTCCGGGGACCTGGCGGGCCCCGTTCAGCTCGTTGGCCAGGACGGTGTGCAGGATCGAGTTCACCAGGGTCGACTTGCCCGAGCCCGAGACGCCCGTCACGGCGGTGAGCACGCCGAGCGGGAACGAGACGTCGATGTCTCGCAGGTTGTTCTCCCGCGCACCGACGACGGACACCTGCCGCGCGGGATCGACGCCGCGGCGCACCGCGGGCAGCGCGATGCTCCGCCGGCCGGCCAGGTACGCGCCGGTCATCGAACCCTCGGCCTCGAGCAGGCCGGCGTAGTCGCCGGAGTGCACGACGGCGCCGCCGTGCTCGCCCGCGCCGGGACCGACGTCGACGATCCAGTCGGCCGCGCGGATCGTGTCCTCGTCGTGCTCGACGACGATCAGGGTGTTGCCGAGGTCCCGCAGGCGGGTGAGGGTGTCGATCAGCCGCCGGTTGTCACGCTGGTGCAGCCCGATGCTGGGCTCGTCGAGCACGTACAGGACCCCGACCAGGCCGGAGCCGATCTGGGTCGCCAGTCGGATGCGCTGCGCCTCGCCGCCCGACAGCGTCCCCGCGGCCCGCTCCAGGGTCAGGTAGTGCAGACCGACGTCCAGCAGGAAGCCCAGCCGGGCGTGGATCTCCTTGAGCACCTCGCCCGCGATCGCCGTCTCCCGGGACCCGAGCTCGAGGGCGTCCAGGTACTCCTTGGCGGCGCCGATCGGCAGCCGGCACACGTCCCAGATCGACTTCGAGCCGACCTTGACGGCGAGGACCTCCGGCTTGAGGCGTGCTCCGTGGCACTCGGGGCACGGGACCTCGCGCATGTAGGCCTCGTAGCGCTCCTTCGACCAGTCCGACTCGGTCTCCGTGTGCCGGCGCTCGATGAACGTCACAGCACCCTCGAACCCGGTCGAGTACTGGCGTTCGCGGCCCCACCGGTTGCGGTACTTGACGTGCACCTGATGGTTGCGCCCGTGCAGGACGGCGTCACGCGCCCGCTGCGGCAGCGCCCGCCACGGGACGTCCATCGAGAACTTCATCTCCTCGGCGAGCGCACCGAGGACTCGTGCGAAGTACTCCGAGGAGGTCTGCGACCAGGGCGCGACCGCACCCTCGCGCAGGGTCCGCTCGTGGTCGGGCACGACCAGCTCGGGGTCGACCTCCAACCGGAAGCCGATGCCGGTGCACTCCGGGCACGCGCCGTACGGCGCGTTGAACGAGAAGGTCCGCGGCTCGATCTCGTCCAGGCTCAGCGGGTGGTCGTTGGGGCAGGAGCGCTTCTCCGAGTACTTCAGCAGACCCGGTAGCTCGTCGCCGGCCTCCGCGTCGTCCGCGACGTCGACGAGGTCGATCATCACCAGACCGCCGGCCAGACCGAGCGCTGTCTCGACGGAGTCGGTCAGCCGGCGCTGCACGCCGTCGCGCGCGACCAGCCGGTCGACGACCACCTCGATGTCGTGCTTGACCTTCTTCTCCAGCGCGGGCGGGCTGCTGAGCTGGACGACGTCGCCGTCGACGCGTGCTCGCGAGAAGCCCTGGGTCTGCAGCTCGGCGAACAGATCGGTGTACTCACCCTTACGACCCCGCACCACCGGGGCGAGCACCTGGTATCGCGTCCCCTCCGGCAGGTCGAGGATCTTGTCCACGATCTGCTGGGGCGTCTGCGCCTGGACCGGCTCGTCGCACACCGGGCAGTGCTGGGTGCCGGCCCGCGAGAAGAGCAGACGGAGGTAGTCGTAGACCTCCGTGATCGTGCCGACCGTCGAGCGCGGGTTGCGGTTCGTCGACTTCTGGTCGATCGAGACCGCCGGGCTCAACCCTTCGATGAAGTCGACGTCCGGCTTGTCCATCTGGCCCAGGAACTGCCGGGCGTAGGCGGACAACGACTCGACGTAGCGCCGCTGCCCCTCGGCGAAGATGGTGTCGAAGGCCAGTGACGACTTGCCCGAGCCGCTCAGGCCGGTGAAGACGATGAGCGAGTCCCGCGGCAGGTCGAGGTCGACGTTGCGCAGGTTGTGCTCGCGGGCACCGGAGACGACGAGGCGATTGCTCACCGCAGCATCGTACGGCCCACCACCGACATTCGTACAGGTGTTCCATGTCACGTCGCCGCGGCACGCACCGTGGACGCTCCGGCCGGGTGCTGCCGCGAGATGCTTGGATGACGGCATGAGTGTCTACGCCGTCACCTACGTCTATGCCCCCGACAGCGTCGCTGCGCGCGACCGGGCACGTCCCGCGCACCGCGACCACCTGCAGGCGCTGTGCGCCGACGGCGCGGTCCTCGTCTCCGGACCCCTGCCCGCGACCGACGACGAGCCCGACGGCGCCCTCATCGTGGTGACCGCACCGTCGGCCGCGGAGGCGGACGCGCTGCTCGGCACCGACCCGTTCCGTCGCGAAGGGCTCGTCGCGGAGGTCTCCGTACGGGAGTGGGTGCCCGTCATCGGCGGGTTCGCGGGCTGAGGTCGGCCGTCAGCCGTCACCCTTCTCGACGGTCGCGCTGATGCGCCTGTCCCGGCGCGTCTTCATCAGTGACGTCACGGTGGTGATGCCGAGCACCACCACGATGAACGCCAGCGAGTAGCTCGTCGGGATCTCCGGGATCACCTCGACGTGCTCGCCGCCGTTGACGAACGGCAGCTCGTTGGTGTGCAGCGCGTGGATGACCAGCTTCACCCCGATGAATCCGAGGATCGCGGCGAGCCCGTAGTTGAGGAACACGAGGCGGTCGAGCAGGCCGTCGACGAGGAAGTAGAGCTGCCGCAGGCCGAGCAACGAGAACGCGTTGGCCGCGAAGACGAGGAACGTCTCCTGGGTCAGGCCGAAGATCGCCGGGATCGAGTCGACGGCGAAGAGCAGGTCGGCGCTGCCGATCGCGACCATGACGATGAGCATCGGCGTGATGTATCGCTTGCCGTCCATCCGGACGGTCATGCGGTGCTCGACGTAGTCGTCGGTGGTCCGGAACAGCCGCCGGGTCAGGCGGAGCACCGCGTTCTCGGTGAACTCCTCGTCGTGGGAGGTTCCCGCGCGGGCCTGGGCGATCGCGGTCCACACGAGGAACGCGCCGAAGAGGTAGAAGATCCAGGCGAAGTTCGCGATGAGCGCCGCTCCGGCCAGGATGAAGATCGTCCGCAGCACGAGCGCGATCGTGATGCCGACCAGCAGCACGCGCTGCTGGTGCTCCCTCGGCACACGGAAGCTCGTCATGATCAGGACGAACACGAACAGGTTGTCGACGCTGAGCGACTTCTCCGTGATGTAGCCGGCGAAGTACTCACCGCCGTACTGGCTGCCCCAACCGGCGAAGACGATCGCTCCGAACACGAGGGCCACCGCCACGTAGGCGAGCGACCACCACGCCGACTCCTTGATCGTCGGCGCGTGCGGCGTGCGCACGTGGCCGAGGTAGTCGACGACGAGCATCGCCAGGATCGCGGCGACAGTGACGATCCATACCCACACGGGTACGTCCATGACAGATCCTTCCGGTACGCAGGACAAGGCACCGGAGGTCTCTCTCACCCGCGGGCAACCCGGGTGGATGAGACCGAACCGGCGTCCGTGCCGGTCGTACTGACGGCCTCACCACTTGGGAGATACTCCCCTCCAACGAGCGTCAAGCATACGGCACGACGACGGTGCGGGGCACCCGCACGGAGCCGTCGCTCACTGCAGGCAGAACTCGTTGCCCTCGGGGTCCTGCATCACGATCCAGACGTCCCCGAGCTCTGCGCCCTCGCTCAGCACGGTCGCTCCGAGGGCCGTGAGACGCTCGGCCTCCGCCGTCAGGGCCGGGAGGCGTTCGTCGCCGGCGCGGCCGGCACTGACGTTCAGGTCGAGGGTACTCAGGTCCTCTGGTCGGGGAACTGTGGTTCCGGGGGCCGGGTCAACCCGTGGCCGCCCGCATCTGGCGCAGCTCCTTCTTGAGCCCGCCGATCTCGTCACGCAGGCGCGCCGCCACCTCGAACTGCAGCTCGGCGGCGGCGGCGTGCATCTGGTCGCTGAGCTCTTGGATCAGCTCGGCGAGCTCCTCCGCCGCCAGCCCGGCCAGCCGGTTGCCCGACGTCGAGGCCTCCTTCGGTGACCCGGGCACGGGAGCCTTTCCGCGGCCGTCCCCCGGCGCCTTCCGGTAGCCGCCGGCCAACAGCTCGGCCGTGTCGATGTCCTCGCGCGCCAGCATGTCGGTCACGTCCGCGATCCGCTTGCGCAGCGGCTGCGGGTCGATGCCGCGCTCGGCGTTGTAGGCCTTCTGCTTCTCCCGGCGCCGGTCCGTCTCGTCGAGTGCGAATCGCATCGCCGGTGTGACCTTGTCGGCGTACATGTGCACCTGGCCGGTGACGTTGCGCGCGGCACGGCCGATGGTCTGGATGAGGGAGCGTTCGGAGCGCAGGAACCCCTCCTTGTCGGCGTCGAGGATCGCCACCAGCGAGACCTCGGGCAGGTCGAGACCCTCGCGCAGGAGGTTGATGCCCACGAGGACGTCGTACTCGCCCAGGCGCAGCTCGCGGAGCAGCTCGACGCGTCGCAGGGTGTCCACCTCGGAGTGCAGGTAACGCACCCGCACGTCCTTGCCCAGCAGGTAGTCGGTGAGGTCCTCGGCCATCTTCTTGGTCAGCGTCGTGACCAGGACCCGCTCGTTGCGCTCCACGCGGTCGCGGATCTCCCCGAGCAGGTCGTCGATCTGGCCGGTGGTGGGCTTGACCACCACCTCCGGGTCCACGAGGCCGGTGGGTCGGATGATCTGCTCGACCACGCCGTCGGACATCGACAGCTCGTAGTCGCCGGGCGTGGCCGAGAGGTAGACCGTCTGCCCGATCCGCTCGACGAACTCCTCCCAGCGCAGCGGTCGGTTGTCCGTCGCGCTCGGCAGCCGGAACCCGTGGTCGACGAGGGCGCGCTTGCGTGACATGTCGCCCTCGAACATCGCGCCGATCTGCGGCACCGTCACGTGCGACTCGTCGATGACGAGCAGGAAGTCCTCGGGGAAGTAGTCGAGCAGCGTGTTCGGCGGCGTGCCACCCTCGCGGCCGTCGATGTGCCGTGAGTAGTTCTCGATACCGTTGCAGGTCCCGATCGAGCGCATCATCTCGATGTCGTAGGTGGTGCGCATGCGCAGCCGCTGGGCCTCGAGCAGCTTGTCCTGCTTCTCGAGCTCGGCCAGGCGGGTCTCGAGCTCCGCCTCGATGCTTCCGATCGCCCGCTCCATCCGTTCCGGACCTGCTACGTAGTGCGTCGCCGGGAAGAGGTACACGCTCTGCTCCGTGCGGATCACGTCGCCGGTGAGCGGGTGCAGCGTCTGGATGGACTCGATCTCGTCGCCGAACATCTCGATGCGGATCGCGAGCTCCTCGTACACCGGGATGATCTCCACGGTGTCGCCCCGCACCCGGAACGTCCCCCGGGTGAACGCCATGTCGTTGCGCGAGTACTGCATCTGCACGAACCTACGGAGCATCTCGTCGCGGTCGACGACGTCGCCGACCTCGAGCCGCACCATCCGGTCGACGTACTCCTGCGGCGTGCCCAGCCCGTAGATGCACGACACGGACGCCACCACGACCGTGTCGCGCCGGGTCAGGAGGTTCGACGTCGCCGAGTGCCGCAGCCGTTCCACCTCGTCGTTGATCGACGAGTCCTTCTCGATGTAGGTGTCCGTCTGGGCGATGTACGCCTCAGGCTGGTAGTAGTCGTAGTACGACACGAAGTACTCGACGGCGTTGTGGGGCAGGAGCTCGCGGAACTCCGTGGCGAGTTGTGCAGCGAGCGTCTTGTTCGGCGCCATGATGAGCGTCGGTCGTTGTAGCTTCTCGATGAGCCAGGCGGTCGTGGCGCTCTTGCCCGTACCGGTGGCACCCAGCAGGACGACGTCCTTCTCCCCCGCCTGGATACGCTCCGCGAGCGCCCCGATCGCGGCGGGCTGGTCCCCGCTGGGCTCGAACTCGGAGATCACCTCGAAGGGGGCAACGGTGCGCTGCAGGTCGGTCACGGGTCGCATCCCCCCACGGTAGGCCCGGCCACCGACAACCGCTTCGCCGCCGCCGCCCCGGTGCGGTCAGCGCGCGGTGGTCACGGTCAGTGCTCGGTACCGGCCGCCAGGACGAGCTCCTCGATCCGTCCGGCGCGGTGGTCCGCCGCCGTGCGGACCACCGCAGCGAGGGCCCGTGCCGCCTCCGCCGGCGGGACGGCGTCGGCCCCGGGGACGTGCACGAACCCGGCGCGGGCGTCGGTGCCCGCCAGCGCGTGCGCCAGTGCGTAGAACGTGGCGTTGCAGACGTAGGTGCCGGCCGTGTTGCTCACGCTGACCGGGACCCCGGTCTCGCGCACGGCTCCCAGTGCGGCCTTGAGGGGCAGCGAGCTCAGGTGGGCGATCGGCCCGTCGGCCACCACGGGCTCGTCGACCGGGGATCGCCCTGCGTTGTCGGGGATCCGCGCGTCGACCACGTTGAGCGCGACGCGTTCGAGCCGCACGGTGCGCGAGCCCGCCGCGAGCCCGACGCACACCACCACCTGCGGCGAGTGCTCCACGAGCAGCCGGCTCAGGTTCGCCGGCGCGCCGGCGAAGGTGACCGGGAGACGTGCGACGACGAGACGCTCCGGGTGCCGCTCGGCCACCCACCGCTCCTCGAGGCATTGCACGGCCTGCCACGACTCGTTGACCGCCGCGCCGCCGAAGGGCTCGAACCCTGTGACGAGGATGTTCACGCCCGCTCGGCCTCCTCGGCGTCCAGCTCCTGCGCGACCTCCGTGGTCACGCGCGACCACAGCTCGTCGACCTGTGCCCGCAGCCCGTCCTCCGTGCCCGTCCCGTCGAGCACGACGTCTGCCACGGCCAGGCGCTCGCCGTCCTCGGCCTGCGCCGACACGCGCGACCTCGCCTCCGCCTCGGTCATCGATCGACCGGTCACGAGCCGCTCGACACGCTGCGCGGCCGGCGCGTCGACGACCGCCAACAGGTGGAACCGGTCGGCCTGACCGGTCTCGACGAGCAGCGGGACGTCATGCACGACGACGGCACGCGGGTCCGCGGCGCCCGCCGCAGCCTCGCGTTCGGCCGCCAGACGGCGGACCTGCGGGTGGACGATCCCCTCGAGCCGGGTCCTCGCCCGGGTGTCGCCGAAGACCACCCGCCCGAGCGCGGGCCGGTCGAGCGCGCCGTCGTCGGCGAGCACCTGGTCACCGAACTCCTCGACGACCTCGGCGAGCCCCACCGAACCCGGGGCGACCGCCTCGCGCGCCAGGACGTCGTGATCGATCACCACGGCGCCCAGCTCGTCGAGACGGCGGGAGACGACGGACTTGCCTGCGGCGATACCACCGGTGAGGCCTATGCGGAACATAGGCCCATCCTGCCCTCGCCGTAGGCTTCACGCCATGAGCATGGGCGGGCGAGCACCTGGTGGACGGCCCGGGGTCGGGATGGGCGGGCCGATGCGGTCCTACGTGCAGGACGCGTCGGTGCGCCGCCGTCGACTCCCCCGCGAGACCCTGCGCCGGATCCTGGCCTTCGCCCGGCCCTACCGCGGCCGGCTGGCCGTCTTCGTGGCACTGCTCCTGGTGGGGGCGGCCGCCGGCGCGGCGGTCCCGTTGCTGTTCCGGCGCCTCATCGACGTCGGGATCGGCGGCGACGACCGAGAGGTGGTGCTCCTCATGGCGGCCGCGGCGGCCGGCCTGGCCGCCCTGACCGCGCTGCTGGCGCTCGCCGAGCGATGGGTATCCGCCGTGGTGGGCGAGGAGCTGATCGTCGACCTGCGCACCAGCGTCTACGACCACGTGCAACGGATGCCGCTGGCCTTCTTCTCGCGGGCGCGGACCGGTGCGCTGGTGCAGCGGCTCAACGGGGACGTGCTCGGTGCGCAGCAGGCCTTCACCTCGACCCTGCAGACGGTGGTCTCCAACGGTCTCACGATCGTCTTCACGCTCACGGCCATGTTCGTGATGTCGTGGAGCCTCACGCTCCTGGCGCTGGCCCTGCTGCCGGCCTTCGTCCTGCCGGCACGCTGGTTCGGCCGACGGATCGCCGCTCTGGCGCACCGCGGCTACGAGCTCGACGCCGACGCCGGCCAGCTGATGAACGAGCGGTTCAACGTCGCCGGGGCGCACCTCGCCAAGGTGTTCGGCGACCCGGAGCGCGAGGCCGCGCACTACGCCGAGCACGCGCGGGCGCTGCGTGACGTCGGCGTCGCCAGGGCGCTGTACTCGACCTGGTTCCGGATCGGGCTGACGACGCTCGCGTCGGTCGCCATCGCCGTCGTCTACGGTGTCGGCGGGCTGCAGGCGATCGCCGGTCAGCTCACCGTCGGCACGATCGTCGCGCTGACGGCCTACCTCGGGAGGCTCTACGGCCCCTTGAGCGCGATGTCCAACGTCCAGATCGACGTCATGACCGCCCTCGTCAGCTTCGAGCGGGTCCTCGAGGTCCTCGATCTCGAGCCCACGGTGGCGGAGAAGCCGGACGCCGGCGACCTGCGGCACGCCGTGACCGCGCACGGAGCCGGCATCGAGCTGGACGCCGTCACGTTTCGGTACCCCCGAGCCGACGAGATCTCGCTCGCCTCGCTCGAGTCCGTCGCCACGGTGCGCAAGGACCCCGTCGGCGCGACCCTGCGCGACGTGTCCTTCGCCGTGCCCGCCGGGACGATGGTCGCGCTCGTCGGGCCTTCCGGGGCCGGCAAAACGACCCTCTCACAGCTCGTGGTCCGGATGTACGACCCGACCACGGGCGCCGTGCGCATCGCCGGTCAGGACCTGCGAGACGTCACCGCCGCGTCGCTGCGCGCGACCGTGGGCGTCGTGTCGCAGGAGGCCCACCTGTTCCACGACACGGTCGCGGGCAACCTGCGGTACGCACGGCAGGACGCGACCGACGACCAGATCTGGCACGTCCTCGAGCAGGCGCGGATCGGCGACCTCGTCGCCCGCATGCCCGAAGGGCTCGAGACGGTCGTCGGGGACCGCGGCTACCGCCTCTCCGGTGGCGAGCGGCAGCGGCTGGCGATCGCCAGGCTCCTGCTCAAGGCTCCCGACGTCGTCGTCCTCGACGAGGCGACCGCCCACCTCGACTCCGAGTCCGAGGCGGCGGTGCAGGCGGCGCTCGACGAGGCGCTGGCCGGCCGCACCTCGCTCGTGATCGCGCACCGGCTGTCGACCGTGCGCGCCGCCGACTCCATCGTGGTGCTCGACGACGGCGCCGTCGTCGAGCAGGGCACGCACGCCGAGCTCCTGGCGTCGAGCGGGCTCTATGCCGAGCTGTACCGCACGCAGTTCGCCGATCTGGACGACCGGCCGGCCTCGTAGCCGTCAGCCGGCCGAGCACGACGAAGGCCCGTCACCCTGCGGGGTGACGGGCCTTCTCGGTCAGCGACCCTCAGCGGGTCGGCAACCGTCGGCTCAGTTGCCGGTCAGCTTCTCGCGGAGCGCGGCCAGCGCCTCGTCGGAAGCCAGCGTGCCGCCGGTCTCCTCCTCCTGCACGGGGGCCGCGGAGGAGTAGGACGACGAGGACGACGACGAGGAGGACGAGCTGCTGCTCGACCCACCGGAGACGACGTCCCCGGCCGCGGCGTCGGCGTCGGCCGACAGCGCAGCCCGGACCTGCTCGCGGTGCGACTCCCAGCGGGCGTGCGCCTTGGCGTACTCCGCCTCCCAGGCCTCACGCTGCGTCTCGAAGCCCTCGAGCCACTCGTTGGTCTCCGGGTCGAAGCCCTCGGGGTACTTGTACTCCCCGTTCTCGTCGTAGTCGGCAGCCATGCCGTAGAGCGCCGGGTCGAAGTCCTCGGACTCCGGGTCCATGCCCTCGTTGGCCTGCTTGAGGGACAGCGAGATGCGGCGACGCTCGAGGTCGATGTCGATGACCTTGACGAAGACCTCGGCGCCCACCTGGACGACCTGCTCCGGCAGCTCGACGTGGCGGACCGCCAGCTCGGAGATGTGCACGAGACCCTCGATGCCGTCCTCGACGCGGACGAACGCACCGAACGGCACGAGCTTCGTCACCTTGCCGGGCACGACCTGGCCGATGGCGTGCGTGCGGGCGAAGGTCTGCCACGGGTCCTCCTGCGTCGCCTTCAGCGACAGGGAGACACGCTCGCGGTCGAAGTCGACGTCGAGCACCTCGACCGTGACCTCCTGACCGACCTCGACGACCTCGGAGGGGTGGTCGATGTGCTTCCAGGAGAGCTCGGAGACGTGCACGAGACCGTCCACGCCACCCAGGTCGACGAACGCACCGAAGTTGACGATCGAGGAGACGACACCGGGACGGACCTGGCCCTTCTGCAGCGTCTGCAGGAAGGTGGAACGGACCTCGGACTGCGTCTGCTCGAGCCAGGCGCGGCGCGACAGGACCACGTTGTTGCGGTTCTTGTCGAGCTCGATGATCTTGGCCTCGATCTCCTTGCCGACGTACGGCGCGAGGTCGCGGACACGGCGCATCTCCACCAGCGAGGCGGGGAGGAAGCCGCGCAGGCCGATGTCGAGGATGAGGCCACCCTTGACGACCTCGATGACGGTGCCGGTGACGACGCCGTCCTCCTCCTTGATCTTCTCGATCGTGCCCCAGGCGCGCTCGTACTGCGCGCGCTTCTTGGACAGGATCAGACGACCCTCCTTGTCCTCCTTCTGGAGGACGAGAGCCTCGACGGCGTCACCGACGGTGACGACCTCGCCCGGGTCCACGTCGTGCTTGATGGAGAGCTCCCGGGACGGGATCACGCCCTCCGTCTTGTATCCGATGTCGAGGAGGACCTCGTCGCGGTCGACCTTGACGATCGTGCCTTCGACGATGTCACCATCGTTGAAGTACTTGATGGTGGCGTCGACGGCGGCAAGGAAGTCTTCCTCGGTGCCGATGTCGTTGACGGCGACCTGCGGGGCGGACTTCGTGGTGGAGATGGTCATTGAGTAGTTGCTCCGATGCGGACAGGGCATAGTGCGGACAGGGGTCGCGGTGCAGGTGTATCGTGCGGCTGTCGACCAGGCCGACGGACGCGCCGGCCACGCATGGGCCAGCCCCACGGGCGCACTGCACCGCGGACCATCTTATCCGCGCGGTATGGAAGGGTCAATGCGGACGGCACCGCGGCCGAGCCGCGTCCGTCACAGGTCCTCCGGTGGCACGATGAGGGCGTGACCGCGACCTGGTTCGGCTACCGAGATGTCCCCGACGACGACGGAGCGGCCCGCGAGTGGTGGGACGCGCACGCCGACGAGTACCTCGAGGACCACGGCGGGTTCCTCGGCGACGCCGGGTTCCGGTGGGGCCCCGAGGGACTCACCGAGGCCGAGGCCCGCCTGCTCGGCGAGGTGCGCGGCGCGGACGTCCTCGAGGTGGGCGCCGGTGCGGCGCACTGCTCGCGGTGGCTCGCCGGGCAGGGTGCGCGCGTGGTCGCGACCGACGTCGCTCCGGCCATGATGGATGCTGCGGCGCGCCTGGACGCGCGCACCGGCACCCGGGTCCCCGTCGTGGAGGCGGACGCCCGCGCGCTGCCGTTCGCCGACGTGAGCTTCGACGTCGTGTTCACCTCGTTCGGCGCGATCCCGTTCGTCGCCGACGCGAACCGCGTGCACGCGGAGGCGGCGCGCGTGCTGCGGCCCGGCGGGCGGTGGGTGTTCTCGGTGACGCACCCCCTGCGCTGGGCGTTCCCCGACGACCCCGGCCCCGACGGGCTGACGGCGCACCGCTCGTACTTCGACCGACGTCCCTACGTCGAGGCCACCGCGTCGGGCCGCGTCGTCTACGCGGAGCACCACCGGACCGTGGGCGACCACGTCCGGGACGTCGTGGCCGCCGGGCTGCGCCTGCGCGACCTCGTCGAGCCCGAGTGGCCCGCCTGGAACACCGAGACGTGGGGCGGATGGGGACCGGTGCGGGGCGCATACCTGCCCGGCACGGCGGTCTTCGTCACGACCAAGGACTGACCTGCGCGGCCGTGGCCCGTCAGTGCCCGGCGTCGTGCCAGGTCTCGCCCGCCCCGACCGAGACGTCGAGCGGCACGTCCAACGAGTAGGCGGCCCCCATCCTCGACCGCAGGACGTCCTCGACGGTGTCACGCTCGCCCGGCGCGACCTCGACCACCAGCTCGTCGTGCACCTGCAGCAGCAGCCTCGACCGCAGGTCGCGCTCGTCGAACTCGCGCTGCACCCCGAGCATGGCGAGCTTGATGATGTCGGCCGCGCTGCCTTGGATCGGCGCGTTCAGGGCCATCCGCTCCGCCATCTGCCGTCGCTGCCGGTTGTCGCTCGTCAGGTCCGGGAGGTATCGACGCCGGCCCAGGATCGTCGCGGTGTATCCCGTGGCACGAGCCTCCTCCACGATCCCCGCCAGGTAGACGCGCACGCCCCCGAAGCGGGTGAAGTAGTCGTCCATCAGTCCTTGCGCCTCACCCGTGGCGATGCTGAGCTGCTGGGACAGACCGAACGCGCTCAGCCCGTACGCCAGGCCGTAGCTCATCGCCTTGACCTTCGCGCGCATCTCGGCGGTGACGTCGGCCGGCTCGACGTCGAAGACGCGCGAGCCCACGTAACGGTGCAGGTCCTCGCCCGAGCGGAACGCGGCGATCAACCCTTCGTCGCCCGACAGGTGCGCCATGATCCGCATCTCGATCTGGCTGTAGTCAGCGGTGAGGAGGACCTCGTGCCCCTCACCGACCCGGAAGGCCCGACGGATCCGCCGGCCCGACTCCGTACGGATCGGGATGTTCTGCAGGTTCGGGTCCATCGAGCTCAGCCGGCCGGTCGCGGCGATCGTCTGCTGGAACGTGGTGTGGATCCGCCCGTCCGGCTGCACCGACTTGAGCAGGCCCTCCACGGTGGTCCGCAGCTTCGCCGCGTCCCGGTGGGCCAGCAGGTGCGCCAGGAACGGGTGCTCGGTCTTGGTGAAGAGATCTTGCAGGGACGCGGCGTCCGTGGTGTACCCGGTCTTGATCTTCTTCGTCCGCGGCATGCCCAGCTGGTCGAACAGGACCTCTTGGAGCTGCTTCGGGCTGCCCAGGTTCACCTCGCGGCCGATGACGTCGTACGCCTCCGCGGCTGATCGTGCGACGGCGTCGGCGAAGTGCTGCTCGAGCTCGGTGAGGAACGTCGTGTCCGCGGCGATCCCCGTGTCCTCCATCCGCGCCAGCACGCCGGCCAGAGGCATCTCGACGTCGTGCAGGAGGCTGCGCGCCCCCCGGTCGTCGAGCCCGTCGGCGAGTGCGCCCGCAAGATCCACGACGGCGACCGCGCGGCCCGCAGCCTCGCTTCCCGGACCGGAGCCCTCGGAGAGATCGAGGTCGAGCGCTCCCTGCGCGGCGTCGTCCGCCACCGCGAGCTCGCGGTGCAGGTGCCGGACGACCAGGTCCGCCAGGTCGTACCCGCGCTGGTCCGGGTAGCAGAGGTAGGCAGCGAGCTCGGTGTCCCACGTCACGCCGGCGAGCTCGAGTCCGCGCGCCGCGAGCATGTGCCAGGCCGCCTTGGCCCCGTGCACCGCCTTGGGCGCCGACTCGTCAGCCAGCCAGCCTGTGAGGGCGCGCTCGTCGGCGGTGTCCAGCTCGGCCAGGTCGAGGACCACCGCGCTCGCCGTCCCGTCGGTGCCACCCGTCGCCACGGCCACCTGCCACGCGTCCGCTCGGGCGGGCCGGGCCACCCCCGTCACGTCCAGACCCAGCAGCTTGCCGGGATGCCGCGCGACCCAGTCGGCGAACGGGCCCTCGTGCACCGCGACCGCGACGCCGGGCGCGGCCACCTCCTCGAGATCGCCGCCCGCGGGGTCGACCGCGAGCAGCCGGTCGCGCAGCGCGCCGAACTGCAACGCGTCGGAGACGCTGTGGACCGCCTCGCGGTCGAAGCCCACGACGGCGAGGTCATCGATCGCCAGCGGCAGCGCGACGTCGGTCAGCAACGCGTTGAGCTCTCGGTTGAGGCGCACCTGGACGGCGTGCTCACGCAACGCCTCCCCCCGCTTGCCGGTCACCTCGCCCTGGCGTTCCAGCAGCGAGTCGAGGTCGCCGAACTGGTTGATCCACTTGGCGGCGACGCCGGGACCCACACCGGGGACACCGGGCAGGTTGTCGCTCGTCTCCCCCACCAGAGCGGCCAGGTCGGGATAGCGCTCGGGACGGACCTTGTACTTCTCCTCGACCGCCGTCGGGGTCATCCGCGCGAGCTCCGAGACGCCCTTCTTCGGGTAGAGCACCGTGACACCGTCGGTCACGAGCTGCAGCGCGTCACGGTCGCCGGAACAGATCAGGACCTCGAGCCCGGCCTCCGCACCCTGGCGTGCGAGGGTCGCGAGGATGTCGTCCGCCTCGATGCCCTCACGCTCCAGCGCGGGGACGCGCAGCGCCTCGAGGACCTCCTTGATCAGCGGCACCTGGCCCCGGAAGACCTCGGGCGTCGCGTCACGGTTCCCCTTGTACTCGGCAAACCTCTCCGTGCGGAACGTCACCCGGCCGGCGTCGAAGGCGACCGCGACGTGCGTCGGTTCCTCGTCGCGCAGCAGGTTGGTGAGCATCGAGAAGAAGCCGTACACGGCGTTGGTCACCTGGCCGCTGGAGGTCACCAGCGTGTCGGGCAGGGCGTAGAACGCCCGGTAGGCCATCGAGTGGCCGTCGATGAGGAGCAGTCGGCCACCGGTTCGCGCTGAGGTCGTCACGGGTGCCAACCTATCCTCCATGACTGACACAGACGCCTTCCCGCAGGATGCCGCCGCCTGGCAGCGGGCGGCCGCCGGCACCCTCATCGAGCGCACCGGCATCGTCCTGACCGAGGTGACCGCGGCGACGGCGCGGGGCACCATGCCGGTGGCGGGGAACACCCAGCCGGCCGGGCTCCTGCACGGCGGTGCGACAGCGTCGCTCGCCGAGACGCTCGGCTCGGTGGCCGCGCAGAGCCATGCCGGCACGGGTCGTGCGGCGGTCGGCCTCGAGCTCAACGTCACGCACCATCGAGGCGTGCGCGGCGGTCAGGTGCACGGTGTCGCCACGGCGTCGCACCTCGGACGGTCGACCGCCTCCTACGAGGTCGTCATCACCGACGACGACGGACGGCGGGTCGCGACGGCGCGGCTCACCTGCATGCTGCTCGGCACGGTCTAGACCGGCGCGTCCGGCCGTGCCGCGGCGGGCGACCCGTCAGGAGACGTGGGACGCCTGCTCGGCGGCCGGTCCGGCCTGGCGGGCGGCCTCGGCCGCGGCGTGCTCGACCTGGAAGGCGCGCAGGTCCACGGGACCGGTGGGAAGTCCCGCCTCGCGGGCGCGTCGGCGCCTGGCCACCAGGTCCTCGATGGCCGCGCGCGTCGCGTCCCGGCGCCGGCGGCCGCCGTCACGGCGACGCACGACGGTCGCGCCCGGCGACGCTCCCTGGGCCAGGCGGCGCTCCAGGACCGGCACCGCGACGACACGGTGGCCGGCCGCCGGGGCGAACCCGAGACGGGCGAGGAACCTGTGCATCTCCCGGGCACCGGGCGCGGGCGCGCAGTAGATGTTCTCGGCGCCGGCGCGGGCGGCCAGGTCGAGGGCCGCGACGAGCAGCGACCGACCGACACCGTGCCGCCGGGTCCGGGGGGCGACGAGGATAGCGTCGATGTACAGGCTCGGCGTCAGCGCGTAGAAGCGCGGGCCGAGCACACGGACCAGGAGGAACCCCACGACGGCGTCGTCCTCGACCGCCACCAGCACCTCTCCCCCGGCGGCCAGGAGGACGCTGAGGTGCTCGCACAGCCGGCCGGGGTCGGCGGCGGCTGTGGTCGTACCGTCCGGGGCGACGCTCGCCGCCAGCTCGGCGACCTCCAGCAGATCGTCCTCCGTCGCGGGCCGAACTGCGACCGCTGCACGCATCGACACTCCCTCCGACACTTCGTACGTTCCCCTCGCTGCGCAAAGGTCACGAAAAGATCACGACTCCCTGGTGACCATAGCCGTCACCAGGGAGTCGCACAACGTGTCTCAGGCGCCCACCTGGTCGATGACCGCGTCCGCGACCTCGCGCATGGTCAGGCGGCGGTCCATGGAGGTCTTCTGGATCCAGCGGAACGACTCCGGCTCGCTCAGGCCCATCTTCGTCATGAGCAGGCCTTTGGCGCGGTCCACACGCTTGCGGGTCTCGAAACGCTCCTGGAGGTCCGCCACCTCGGACTCCAGCGCGCCGATCTGCTGGTAGCGGGAGATCGCGATCTCCACCGCGGGCAGCAGATCCGCCGGCGTGAACGGCTTGACCACGTAGGCCATCGCGCCGGCGTCGCGGGCGCGCTCGACGAGCTCCGTCTGGGAGAACGCGGTGAGCAGCACGACGGGGGCGGCGTGCGCCTTGCCGATCCGCTCGGCCGCGGAGATTCCGTCCAGCTCCGGCATCTTGACGTCCATGACGACGACGTCGGGCTTGAGCTCGGTGGCCAGGTTGACAGCCGTCTCGCCGTCCCCGGCCTCACCGACGACGTCGAAGCCAGCCTCGCGCAGCGTCTCGACGACGTCCATGCGGATCAGCGCCTCGTCCTCGGCGACGACGGCTCGCCGCGAAGGCTTCGCCGGGGGCTCGGGAGGCGACGCCTCCGGCTCGGCGTCGATCAGCGGGGGCAGGTCGAGCGGCAGCTTCTCGTCGGTCACAGGGACCATCGTAGACCCCGCGAGCACCAGCCGTGTGCTTTCACCACACCCACCGCGGTGTGACCGTGCGCACCCTACCCGGTCGCGGCCGGTTGGGCACCGGGCGTGCCCGTGTGGTTCGATAAGGCCGCTGCCGACCGCGCCCCGGTAGCCCAACCGGCAGAGGCAATCGGCTCAAACCCGATCCAGTGCGGGTTCGAATCCCGCTCGGGGCACGCAGCACGAGAGCCCGGACCGCAGGAGCGGTCCGGGCTCTCGTCGTCCTCACGGCACCGGTCTCCCGGTGCCGTTGGTCACAGCCGTGGGGTCACTCGGCGACGGCGCCACCGTCACCGTGGGTACCCACCTTGTGCACGAGGATCGAGTTCGTCGTTCCCGGCACGCCCACCGGTGCACCCGAGACGATGACGACGCGGTCGCCCACCTCGGCCAGACCGTTGGCCTGCAGCGTCTGGTCCACCTGACCGACCATCGCGTCCACCGAACCGACCTCCGGCACCGCGTACGTGGTCGTGCCCCAGGTCAGCGCCAGGACGTTGCGCACCGACTCCTCGGGGGTGAAGGCCAGCAGCGGGATGCCCGAGCGCAGGCGCGACATCCGCTTGGCCGAGTCACCGGACTGCGTGAACGTCACCAGGTACTTGACCCCCAGCGAGTTGCCGATCTCCGCGGCAGCGCGCGTGATGATCCCGCCCCGGGTGTGCGGCGCGGAGCCGAGCGGGGCGATGCGCTCGCGCCCCATCTCCTCGGTGGCCTCGATGATCGAGGCCATCGTCTGCACCGTGAGGATCGGGTAGTCGCCCACGGACGTCTCGCCCGAGAGCATGACCGCGTCGGCGCCGTCCAGCACGGCGTTGGCGCAGTCGGATGCCTCGGCACGCGTCGGGCGCGGGCTCGTGGTCATCGACTCCAGCACCTGCGTCGCCACGATGACCGGCTTCGCGTTCTGGCGTGCCAGCTCCACGATGCGCTTCTGGACCAGCGGTACCTGCTCCAGCGGCATCTCGACCGCCAGGTCACCGCGGGCCACCATGAAGCCGTCGAACGCCGCGATGACCTCCTCGAGGTTGTCCACCGCCTGCGGCTTCTCGATCTTCGCGACCACCGGGACCACGCGTCCCTCGGCGTCCATGATCTTGCGGACGTCCTCGTAGTCCGCGGCGTTGCGCACGAACGACAGCGCGATGATGTCCGCACCCATGTGCAGCGCCCACCGCAGGTCGTCGGTGTCCTTCTCGCTCAGGGCCGGGACCGAGACCGCGACGCCGGGCAGGTTGAGCCCCTTGTTGTTCGACACCGGACCCGGCACCTCGACCGTGGTGACCACTCGAGGGCCCTCCACCGCGGTGACGCGCACGCGCACCTTGCCGTCGTCGATGAGGATCGGGTCGCCCACCCGGGCGTCCTGCGGGAGCCCCTTGTGCGTGGTGGAGACCAGCTCCCGGGTGCCCACGACGTCCTCGGTCGTGATGGTGAGCGTGTCGCCCTCGTTCAGGAAGTGCTTCTCGTCGCCACCGAACCGGCCCAGCCGGATCTTGGGGCCTTGCAGGTCGACCAGGACGGCGACGTTGCGCCCCGCGTCCTTCGCCGCCGCGCGCACACCGTGATAGACGGCCTCGTGCTCCGACTGCTCGCCGTGGCTCCGGTTGATCCGGGCCACGTCCATACCCGCGTCCACCAGCTCCCGGAGCTTCTCCGGGGATGCTGTCGCGGGTCCGATGGTGCACACGATCTTCGCTCTGCGCATGTCTCCAGCCTCGTCGTCGTACTGCCCCGGTACCGACCGGGGCCGTCCCGGACGCCACACGACGCCCGGGTTCGTGCTCATTCTCTCAGGGCAACGGTGCGCGGGCCCACCGGGGCCGGCAGCTCGGTGCTCCCCTGGAGGAACGTGTCCACGGCGGCCGCGGCCGCCCGCCCCTCGGCGATCGCCCACACGATGAGCGACTGTCCGCGGCCGGCGTCGCCGGCCACGAAGACGCCCGGCAGTGTGGTCGCGTAGTCGTCACCGCGGCGCACCAGGCCGCGGCTCGTGGTCTCGATGCCGGTCTGCTCGACCAGCAGGTCCGTCTCCGGACCGGTGAAGCCCATCGCGACGAGGACCAGGTCCGCCGGGATGTCGCGCTCGGTGCCGGGCTTCGGCACGCGACGTCCGTCGGCCAGGTACTCCGTCTCCGCGACCCTCAGCGCCCGGACCGCACCGTCCTCGTCGCCGAGGAACTTCACGGTCGAGGCGAGGAACGTCCGCTCACCGCCCTCCTCGTACGAGGTCGAGACCTCGAAGACGATCGGGTCGGTGGGCCACGGCTGGTGCGGCGGGCGCTCGGTCGACGGCTTCTTGCCGATCGCGAGCGTCGTCACGCTTGCCGCACCCTGCCGCAGCGACGTGCCGACGCAGTCCGAACCGGTGTCGCCGCCGCCGATGACGACGACGTGCTTGCCCTGCGCGTCGGGTGCGTCCTCGACGGGCCGGCCTGCCACGGCCTTGTTCGACGGCGTGAGGAGGTCCATGGCCGGGTGCACCCCGGCCAGGTCGTTGCCCGGGACCGTCAGCTCGCGGGGCACGGTGGCGCCCGTCGCCACCACGATCGCGTCGAAGCGGCGACGCAAGGCGTCCCACGTGATGTCCCTGCCGATCTCCACACCGGCGCGGAACCGGGTGCCCTCCGCCTCCATCTGGGCGAGCCGACGGTCGATGTGCGTCTTCTCGAGCTTGAAGTCGGGGATGCCGTAGCGGAGCAGGCCGCCGATCGCGTCGTCGCGCTCGTAGACGACGACGGTGTGTCCGGCACGGGTCAGCTGCTGCGCGACGGCCAGGCCGGCGGGGCCGGAGCCCACGACGGCGACCGTCGAACCGGTGAGCCGCTGAGGCACCTGGGGGTGCACCAGCCCGCGCTCGAAGGCCTCGTCGATGATCGAGACCTCGATGTTCTTGATGGTCACGGCCGGCTGGTTGATGCCCAGCACACAGCTCGTCTCGCACGGAGCGGGGCACACGCGCCCCGTGAACTCCGGGAAGTTGTTCGTGGCGTGCAGCCGCTCGATCGCGTCCGCCCACTGGTCCTGCCGCACGAGGTCGTTCCACTCGGGGATCAGGTTTCCGAGCGGGCACCCCTGGTGGCAGAACGGTATGCCGCAGTCCATGCAGCGGCCGGCCTGCTCGGACAACCGACCACCGAGGAGCGGCTCACCTTCCTTCCGGTGCTCGTGCACGTCCTTCCAGTCACGCAGGCGTACCTCGACAGGGCGGTTCGGCGGGAGCTCACGCTCTCGAACCTTCAGGAATCCGCGCGGGTCAGCCACGTGCCACCTCCATGATGTGCTCCCAGAGGGAGGGGTCGAAGTCGTCGCCCTCGCCCAGCGGCGCCCCGGCGGACTCCGCCTCGGCCAACGCGGTGCGGACGTTCGCCCAGGCGGGCGGGAGGACCCGCGAGAAGCGTCCGCGCGTGGCCTCGTCCGCGAGCAGCTCGGCCGCGACGGGCGAGCCGGTCTCGTCGTGATGCTTCGCCAGCAGCTCCTGCACCCGCGCCCAGTCGTCGTCCTCGAGCGGCCCGACGACCAGCTCGCCGGCCGCGACCGCCGCCGGGTTCATCGCGACGTCACGCAGGTTCAGCACGTAGGCCACGCCCCCGGACATCCCCGCGCCGAAGTTGCGGCCGGTCGGGCCGAGCACCACGACCTCTCCGCCGGTCATGTACTCGCAACCATGGTCGCCCACACCCTCGACGACCAGGGTCGCCCCGGAGTTGCGGACGCCGAACCGCTCGCCGACCCGGCCTCGGAGCAGCACCTCGCCGCTCGTCGCGCCGTAGCCGATCACGTTGCCGGCGATGACGTTCGCCGCCCCGTCGAGCACGGCCGCACGGTCGGGCCGCACCACGATCCGTCCGCCGGAGAGACCCTTGCCGACGTAGTCGTTGGCGTCGCCGAAGAGCCGCAGCGTCACCCCGCGCGGGACGAACGCACCGAACGACTGCCCCGCGGAGCCCGTCAGGGTCACGTCGATCGTGTCGTCGGGCAGTCCCTCACCGCGGTACCGCTTGGTGACCTCGTGGCCGAGCATCGTGCCGACCGTCCGGTTGACGTTGCGCACCGGGACCTCGATGCGGACCGGCTGGGCGTCCTCCAGCGCGGCCCGTGCCTGCGCGATGAGCTGCCGGTCCAGCGCCCTGTCGAGGCCGTGGTCCTGCTCGCGGGTGCGGTGCAGGGCCGACCCTGCCGGGTGCTCGACGCGCTCCAGCACCGGAGCCAGGTCGAGACCCGAGGCCTTCCAGTGGTCGACCGCCTTGCGCGTGTCGAGCGTCTGGACCTGACCGACCGCCTCCTCGACGGACCGGTAGCCCAGCGAGGCGAGGTGCTCACGCACCTCGGTCGCGATGAACTCGAAGAAGTTGACGACGAACTCGGGTTTCCCGGTGAACCGGCGACGCAGCTCCGGGTTCTGCGTGGCCACGCCGACCGGACAGGTGTCCAGGTGGCACACGCGCATCATGATGCAGCCCGAGACCACCATCGGCGCGGTGGCGAAGCCGAACTCCTCGGCGCCGAGCAGCGCGGCGACGACGACGTCACGGCCGGTCTTCATCTGACCGTCGACCTGCACGGTGATCCGGTCGCGCAGGTTGTTGAGCACCAGCGTCTGCTGGGTCTCGGCGAGACCGATCTCCCACGGGGTGCCCGCGTGCTTGAGCGAGGTCAGCGGGCTGGCGCCCGTGCCGCCGTCGTGCCCCGAGATGAGGACGACGTCGGCGTGCGCCTTGGACACGCCCGTCGCGACCGTGCCCACGCCGAACTCCGAGACGAGCTTGACGTGGACCCGCGCGCTGGGGTTCGCGTTCTTCGCGTCGTGGATCAGCTGGGCGAGGTCCTCGATGGAGTAGATGTCGTGGTGCGGCGGGGGCGAGATCAGCCCGACCCCGGGCGTGGAGTGCCGTGTCCGGGCCACCCACGGGTAGACCTTGGGTCCCGGCAGCTGCCCGCCCTCGCCGGGCTTGGCGCCCTGCGCGAGCTTGAGCTGGATGTCGTCGGCCTGCGTGAGGTACTCGCTCGTCACGCCGAAGCGGCCCGAGGCGATCTGCTTCACGCGCGACCGGCGGCGCGGGTCGTAGAGGCGCTCGGAGTCCTCGCCACCCTCGCCCGAGTTCGACCGGCCCTCGAGCTCGTTCATCGCGACCGCGAGCGTCTCGTGCATCTCCTGGGAGATCGCGCCGTACGACATCGCACCCGTGTTGAACCGCTTGACGATCTCGCTGACCGGCTCGACCTCGTCGAGAGGGATCGGTTCGCGGTCCGGGTCGAAGCGGAGCAGACCACGCAGGGTCATCAGGCGCTCGGACTGCTCGTCGACCCGCCGGGTGTACTTCCGGAAGATCTCCATGCGGCCGGTGCGGGTGGCGTGCTGCAGCCGGAACACCGTCTCGGGGTCGAACAGGTGCTCCTCGCCGTCACGGCGCCACTGGTACTCGCCGCCCGTGGTGAGACGTTCGTGCGGCGTGTGGTTCCCGGACGCCGGGTAGGCCTCGGTGTGGCGAGCCGCGGTCTCCGCGGCGATCACGTCGAGGCCGATCCCGCCCAGCCGGCTCGTGGTGCCGGTGAAGTAGTCGTCGACGAGCTCCTGGGACAGTCCGATGGCCTCGAAGACCTGCGCGCCGCGGTACGACATGATCGTCGAGATGCCCATCTTGGACATGACCTTGAGCACGCCCTTGCCCAGCGCCCTGATGAGGTTGCGCACGGCCTGCTCCGGGCCCACGTCGAGATAGCCGCGCAGGGCGAGGTCCTCGACGGTCTCCATGGCGAGGTAGGGGTTGACCGCGGCCGCCCCGTAGCCGATGAGCAGCGCGACGTGGTGGACCTCTCGCACGTCGCCCGCCTCCACGACCAGCGAGATCCGGGTCCGGGTGTGCCGGCGCAGCAGGTGGTGGTGCACGGCGCTGGTGAGCAGCAGGGACGGGATCGGTGCCCACTCGGCGTCCGAGTCGCGGTCGGACAGCACCACGTGCGTCACCCCGGCTTCGATCTGGGCGTCGATCTCCGCGAAGATCTCGTCGAGCCGCGCCTGGAGTGCCGCGCCGCCGCCGGAGACCTCGTAGAGGCCACGCACGATGGCTGCCCGGAACTCACCCTCCAGGCGGGGGTCGCGGTCGATCCGGACGATCTTGGCCAGCTCGTCGTTGTCCAGCACCGGGAACGGCAGGTCGAGCTTGCGGGCGTGCACCGACGAGCCGTCCAGCAGATTGGGCTCCGGCCCGATGGTGGAGTCGATCGCCGTGACCAGCTCCTCCCGGATGGAGTCCAGCGGCGGGTTGGTCACCTGGGCGAACATCTGGGTGAAGTAGTCGAACAGCAGGCGCGGGCGCTTCGAGAGCACGGCCACGGGGGTGTCCGACCCCATGGCGCCCAACGGTTCGGTGCCCGTGCCGGCCATCGGCGTCAGGATGATCTTCAGCTCCTCGGCCGTGTAGCCGAAGGCACGCTGGCGACGCTGCACCGAGGCGGGCGAGTGAGCGACGTGCTCGCGCTCGGGCAGCGAGTCCAGTGTGATCGTGTGCTCGGCCACCCACTGGGCGTAGGGCCGCTGCGCGGCCAGCTGGGACTTGACCTCGTCGTCCTCGACGATCCTGCCCTGGTCGGTGTCGACCAGGAACATGCGGCCGGGCTCGAGCCGGCCCTTGCGGACGACCGTCGCCGGGTCGATGTCCAGCACACCGGCCTCCGAGCCGAGCACCACCAGGCCGTCCTCGGTGACCCAGTAGCGGCCCGGACGCAGCCCGTTGCGGTCGAGCACCGCCCCGATCAGCGTGCCGTCGGTGAACGTCAGGCAGGCCGGTCCGTCCCACGGCTCGATGAGGTTGGCGTGGTACTGGTAGAACGCCCGGCGCGCCGGGTCCATCTCCGCGTGGTTCTCCCACGCCTCCGGGATCATCATCAGCACGGAGTGCGGCAGCGAGCGGCCGGACAGGTGCAGCAGCTCGAGGACCTCGTCGAAGCTGGCCGAGTCGCTGGCACCGGGAGTGCAGACCGGCAGGAGCGGCTTCAGGTCGCCGAGGGCCTCGCTGGCGAGGGTGCCCTCCCGCGCCGCCATCCAGTTCCGGTTGCCGCGCACGGTGTTGATCTCACCGTTGTGCGCGATCATGCGGAACGGCTGGGCCAACGGCCACGAGGGGAACGTGTTCGTGGAGAAGCGGGAGTGGACCAGCGCGATCTCGGACGCGTACCGCGGGTCGGAGAGGTCGGGGAAGAAGGGCTCGAGCTGCGACGTGGTCAGCATGCCCTTGTACGTCACGGTGCGAGCGGACAGCGACGCCAGGAACAGGCCCAGCTCGTTCTCGGACCGCTTGCGCAACCGGTACGCCCGCCGGTCCAGCTCGATCCCGGCCAGCTCGCGCGCAGGGTCGGCGACGAGGACCTGACGGAAGGTCGGCATCGACGCCCGGGCGGTCGGTCCCACGAGGTCCGCGGTCACGGGCACGTCGCGCCAGGCGAGCACGTCGAGCTTCTCCTCGACGGCGATGGCCTCGAAGCGGCGCGCGACGGCGTCCGCCTCCGCCTGGTCCTGCGGAAGGAACGCCATGCCGATGGCGTAGCGGCCGGCCGGCGGCAGCTCGACGGCCACGACGTCCCGGACGAAGGCGTCGGGGATCTGGGTGAGGATCCCGGCTCCATCACCGCTGTTCTCCTCGGCGCCCACCGCACCGCGGTGGTCGAGGTTGAGCAACGCGGTGAGGCCGGCGTCGACGATGTCGCGTCCCGGCGTCCCGCGCAGGGTCGCGACGAACGCGACACCGCACGCGTCGTGCTCCGTCGCGGGGTCGTAAAGGCCCTGCGCCTCGGGTGGCGCGACCCAGTGCTGCGGCGTGGTCATCAACACCGTCCTCCTGTGCGCCCGCACGCGGGCGCGTCTGCTTCAAAGGTGTTCGGGACGTCGTCGGCCCGTCGGACATGCCAGGCGACGCTCCCCGGGTGGGTGACCCGGTCGGCGCTGCCTCAGGCGCGCGGTGCCGGACCCTGGTCAGGTCCGGCGGCCGACGCTTCCGTGTCGGTCGTGTCGGTGTCCTCGTCGGCAGCGGCCTCGGCCGTGCCTCCGAGGTCACCGTCGGTCTCGTGTGCGGCCGGGCCCTCGGAGGAGCCCGGCAGCGAGACACCGTCCTCGCGACCGGGATGCAACCGGCCGACGACGACGAACGCGACGAGGGCACCGAGGCCCACGACGAGCGAGGTCCAGACGTTCAGCCGCATCCCGAGCACCACCTCGGCGGTGTCGATGCGGAGCATCTCGATCCACACCCTTCCCAGGGTGTAGATCGCGACGTAAGCCCAGAATACCCTCCCATGACCGAGCCTGTACCGGCGGTCGAGCCAGATGAGAAGAGCGGCGGCCGCCAGGTTCCACAGCATCTCGTACAGGAACGTGGGATGGAACAGAGTTCCCTCGGCGTACTGCAGACCAGTGGCCGGATCGACGGGCAGATAGGCCACGTCGATCTCGAGCCCCCAGGGCAGCTCCGTCGGCGCGCCGAAGAGCTCCTGGTTGAACCAGTTGCCGAGGCGTCCGATCGCCTGGGCGATCAGCAGGCCCGGCGCGAGGGCGTCGGCGAAGGTCGACAGCCGCACACCCAGCCGCCGGCAGCCGATCCAGGCGCCGACGGCGCCGAGCGCGACGGCCCCCCAGATGCCGAGCCCGCCCTCCCAGATGTACAGCGCGCTGACCGGGTCGCCGTTCTCTCCCCAGTACGGGTCGGGCGTGGAGAACACGTGGTAGAGCCGCCCGCCGACGATCCCGAACGGGACGGCCCAGAAGGCGATCTCCAGGACGTCGTCCGGGTCGCCGCCGCGGGCCTTCCACCGGCGCATGGTCAGCCAGGCCGCGACGACGATGCCCGCGAGGATCGCCAGCGCGTACGCCCGGATCGGCACGGGCCCGAGATGCCACGTGTGCTGGTCCGGGCTCGGGATCGAGGCCGCGAGCTGGCCGATGACGGTCACGAGGCTCCTTCGGTGGTGCGGGCGCGCGCGACTCCGGCCGCGAGCTCGCCGGTCACCTTGCCGAGGGCGTCGAGACGGTCTGCCCACGGCTCGTCGGTCAGCAGGGTGCGGACCAGGGCCGAGCCGACGATGACGCCGTCGGCGTACCGGCCGACCTCGGCCGACTGGTCGCCCGTCGAGACGCCGAGCCCCACGCACACGTGGCGGGCGCCGGCGGCCCGGGTCGCGGCCACCAGCTCCTCGGCACGCTGCCCGACGGACTCCCGTGTGCCCGTGACACCCATCGTGGAGGCCGCGTAGACGAAGCCGCGGGACGCCCCTGCCGTCAGGCGCAGCCGCTCGGGCGTCGAGCTCGGTGCGACCAGGTAGACCTTGTCCAGCTCGTGGGCGTCGGCGGCCTCGACCCACTCCGCAGCCTCGTCCGGGATGAGGTCCGGGGTGATCATCCCGGCACCGCCCGCCGCGGCGAGGTCCCGGGCGAAGGCCTCGACCCCGTACCGCAGCACGGGGTTGTAGTACGACATCACCAGCGTCGGCACGCTGCCGCCCGAGTGCTCGGCGACGGCCTCGACGACCGTGAGCACGTCGCGCAGCCGGGCGCCGCCGGCCAGCGCAGCCTCGGCGGCCCGCTGGATGACCGGCCCGTCCATCACCGGGTCCGTGTACGGCACGCCGATCTCCACGACGTCCACCCCGGCGTCGACCATCGTCGTGACCGCCTCGACGGAACGGGCGACGTCCGGGAACCCGACCGGAAGGTAGCCGACGAGGGCGCCGCGCCCCGCGTCGGCGAGCTCGTCCAGCCTCGTTGCGGTCCTCGATGTCGTCACGATGCTCACTGGTCGCCCTCCGCCGCGTCGTCTTCCAGCAGCCCGAACCATCGGGCAGCGGTGGCCACGTCCTTGTCGCCCCGGCCCGAGAGGTTGACGAGCAGTACCTGGTCCGACCTGCCCGCCTCGGCGAGCCGACGGCCGACCCGCAGGGCGCCCGCCAGAGCGTGCGCCGACTCGATCGCCGGGATGATCCCCTCCGTGCGGCACAGGAGCTGGAAG
Source organism: uncultured Isoptericola sp. (assembly GCA_947497265.1). GTDB lineage: Bacteria > Actinomycetota > Actinomycetes > Actinomycetales > Cellulomonadaceae > Isoptericola > Isoptericola rhizosphaerae. The sequence goes on along the minus strand of CANMFP010000002.1, from coordinate 36,402 downwards.
GCCTCCATCGCCTCCGCGTCCGTCACCGGCTCGTACGTGGCGCGGCCGATGTCGTGCAGCCACGAGTGCGCGGGCCCGACGCTCGGGTAGTCCAACCCTGCCGAGATGGAGTGGCTCGGGCGGGTCTGCCCGTCGTCGTCCTGGAGCAGGTAGGACCGCGCGCCGTGCAGCACTCCGGGGGCGCCACCGGAGAACCGCGCCGCATGGCGGCCGGACTCGATGCCCTCTCCCCCGGCCTCGAACCCGTAGAGCGCCACGCCGTCGTCGTCCAGGAACGCGTTGAACAGGCCGAGGGCGTTCGAGCCGCCGCCCACGCACGCCGCGACGACGTCGGGCAGGCGGCCGACGCGCTCGAGGACCTGCTCGCGCGCCTCCTCGCCGATGATCCGGTGGAACTCGCGGACCATCTCCGGGAACGGGTGCGGTCCCGTCACGGTGCCGAGCAGGTAGTGGGTGTGGTCCACGTTGGTGACCCAGTCCCGCAGCGCCTCGTTGATGGCGTCCTTCAGGGTGCGCGTCCCGATCGTCACGGGGACGACGGTCGCACCGAGGAGCTCCATGCGCGCGACGTTGAGCGCCTGGCGCCGCGTGTCCTCCTCGCCCATGTAGACGACGCACTCGAGGCCGAGGAGCGCGGCCGCCGTCGCGGTGGCGACACCGTGCTGGCCGGCCCCCGTCTCCGCGATGACCCGCGACTTGCCCATGCGCTTGACGAGCAGCGCCTGCCCGAGCACGTTGTTGATCTTGTGGGAGCCGGTGTGGTTGAGGTCCTCGCGCTTGAGGAACACCCGCACAGGTGCTTCCCCGTCGGCGTCCGGCCCGGCGACGTGCGCCGCGAACCGCGGCACCTCGGTCAGCGGCGACGGGCGCCCGGTGTAGTCGCGGTGCAGCTGGGACAGCTCGGCGGCGAACCCCGGGTCCCCCTGAGCCTTGCGGAACTCCGTCTCCAGCTCGTCGAGCGCGGCGATCAGCGCCTCGGGGACGTACCTGCCGCCGAACTGCCCGAAGTACGGGCCCTGGACGTCGGCGAGCTTCTCGGTGACCTGATGGGCCAGTGTCTCGGTCAGCGCGTCTCGCACGGGCTGCTCGGGCTGCTCAGGCACAGGCGCTCCTTCGTGGCGTCGGGGTGTCAGATCGGTACAGCGGCTCGGGCCACGCCTCAAGGCTGTGCTGCGGGCCGTACCGACCAGAGCGCAGGGTGCTGCCCCGCCGCCACGAGGTCGGCGACCGAGCGGCGCGGCTCACCGTCGGTGACGAGGGCCTCGCCGACGAGCACGGCGTGCGCTCCTGCACGGGCATAGTCCATGACGTCGTGCGGACCCCGCACGCCGGACTCCGCGATGCGGACCACGTCGTCGGGGATCAGCGGGGCCAGCCGCGCGAACGTGTCCCGGTCGACCTCGAGCGTCTTGAGGTCCCGGGCGTTGACGCCCACGACGCGGGCGCCGGCGTCCAGCGCACGCCGCACCTCGTCCTCGGTGTGCGCCTCGACGAGCGCCGTCATGCCGAGCGAGTGCACGCGCTCCACGAGCGACGTCAGGACCGTCTGCTCGAGCGCTGCGACGATGAGCAGGACGACGTCGGCGCCGTGCGCCCGCGCCTCCCACACCTGGTACGGAGTCACCACGAAGTCCTTGCGCAGCACCGGCACGTCGACCCGTGCCCGCACCGCGTCGAGGTCGGCGAGGCTGCCGCCGAAGCGCCGCTGCTCGGTCAGCACCGAGATGACGCTGGCGCCGCCCGCCGCGTACTCGACCGCCAGCGCGGCCGGGTCGGAGATCTCGGCGAGAGCACCCTTGCTCGGGCTCGAACGCTTCACCTCGGCGATGACGGCGACCTTGTCCTCGGACAGCAGCCGGCTGCAGCACTCGAGGGCACCCGGCACCTTGGCGGCGCGTTCCTTGAGCTCGTCGAGCGAGGTACGGGCCTGCCGCACGGCAAGATCCTCGCGGGCACCCGCGACGATGTCCTCCAGGACAGTCATGCTCTCCCCTCCCTCGGTCGTGTTGCTGCCATGGTAGGCCCGCCACACCCGCAGGCCGACCACCGCCCGAGGTACGAGACGGGCACGCCACCACGCCCACGCGGTTCACCCCGCGGCCCCACCCACATCGTTATGGCTCCGTGACGTCGGCGCCGCAGGCTCGGACACGACGGCGCCCGCACCTCCGGTCGAGATACGGGCGCCGTCCCAGCTGCTCCTCGCGCGGGCGGGACGCTTCAGTGCGACGTCGGTGCGCGCCTCGGCTCGACGCCGTCCTTGGCCTGGCCGTAACCCATGTTGCGCAGGACCACCCCGGCCACGCAGGAGGCCGCGACGATCACGAGGCCGGCCCAGAACAGCAGGAAGGGCACGCCCGGCAGGCAACCGACCGCCGACACGAGCGCACCGGCGATGATGCCGATCATGGCGGTCCAGGCCGCGACGGTGTGGCCGTGGTTGGTGGGCGGGACCGCCGTCGGCAGGTACATCGGCTCGGCGGGGCTGTTGTCGGTCATGGGCGGGCATACCTTTCGTCGCGTGGTGCTGAGGGTCAGACTACCGGTCGGCGGACGGGTCGGTGCCCCGCGAGAGGGCGTCCCAGTCGGCCTGCGCGTCGGGACCCCCGTCCACCGGCCCTGCGGCGACCCCCCGGCCGGCCGGGGGCCGCTCGTGCCGGCTGCCGCCGCCTGACCACGAGGACGTGCCCAGCGCGGCGAGCGCGGTCGCGACCACGACCGCACCACCGACCACCAGCGCCGACCACGGCCACGGCGTCACCTCGACGGGCGAGGTGAGCGTCGTCACACCCGCGGCGTCCGCGGCGGCCGACACCGCCGGCGCCCGCACGTCCCGGAGCACGGCTGCCGCACCGACCACGACCGTCACACCCGCCAGGCCGACCGCCGCGAGCGCGACCCATCGCGCCACCCACCCCGCCAGCGTCGACGCGAGGGCGCCGGCCAGGACGACGAACGCGGCCGCGCTCACCGCAGGAGCCGCCGTCGTGCCGGCCACCTCGACCACGACCTCGGGTTCGAGCGCCGTCGCGACCGTGGTGCGCAACCACACCGGTGCGGACACCGCGAAGGTCGCCCCGCCGAGCGCCAGCAGGACCACGACGGCGCGAGACCTCGAGCGGATCGCGAGACTCATGCGCCCCCCAGGTCGGCGAACCGCGCGGCGAGCTGGACGGCCCGGACCGCCGCGGCCGCCTTGTTCCGGGACTCGGCGTACTCCAGCGCGGGCACGGAGTCCGCGACGATCCCGCCGCCGGCCTGCACCGAGGCGCGCCCGTCCCGCAGGAAGGCGGTCCGGATGGCGATGGCCATGTCCATGTTGCCGCCGAAGTCCAGGTAGCCGCACGTCCCGCCGTAGATCCCGCGCGAGGCGGGTTCCAGCTCGTCGATCAGGGCGATCGCCCGCGGCTTCGGCGCACCGGACAGGGTGCCGGCCGGGAAGGTCGCCCGCAACGTGTCGAGCGCGCTCGCCCCCGGCCTGAGCCGGCCCACCACCGTGGAGCACAGGTGCATGATGTGGCTGAAGCGGCGGGTGGACATGAACTCCACCACCTCGACCGACGTCGGCTCGCAGACCTTGACCAGGTCGTTGCGGGACAGGTCGACCAGCATGAGGTGCTCGGCCCGTTCCTTGGGGTCGGCGATCAGCTCGTCGGCGAGGGCGACGTCCTCCTCGACGGTCGCACCGCGCGGCCGCGACCCCGCGATGGGGTAGGTGGTCACGTGCTCCGCGTCGACCTTGACGAGCGTCTCCGGGCTCGAGCCCACCACGGCGAAGTCGCGGTCCCGGTGGTCGCGGAGCTGGAAGTAGTACATGTACGGGCTCGGGTTGATCGTGCGCAGCGCCCGGTAGACGTCCAGCGGGGCGGCCGGGCAGTCGAGGTCGAGGCGCTGGGAGAGCACCACCTGGAAGACCTCGCCGTCACGGATCGCCTCCTGGCCCGCGCGGACGGCGTCCTCGTGCTCCTCGCGCGTCGACCGGAACTCGAGCTCGGGCTCGGCGACGTCCGGCGCCACCACGGTGCGCACCGGGGGGGCCGAGGCTGCCAGCCGGCGCGCCAGGGCGTCGAGCCGCTCGACGGCATCCGCGTGCGCCTCGTCCACCCGCTCGTCCGTGCCGTCGCCGTTGATGGCGTTGGCCACGAGCCACACCGCGCCCGAGTGGTGGTCGATCGCGACCATGTCCGTGGCCAGCGACATCGCGACCTCCGGCACGTCGAGCTCGTCGGGCGCCGTCGCGGGCAGGGTCGGCTCCCAGTGCCGCACGATGTCCCAGCCCATCGCCCCGACGAACCCGCCCGTAAGGGGCGGCAGGCCGTCGATCGGCTCGGTGCGCAGCGCCTCGAGTGCCGCACCGAGGACGTCGAGCACGTCACCCTCGCGTGGGACGCCCGCCGGGACGTCCCCCCGCCAGAGCGCCCGGCCGCCGTCGGACAGCAGTGTGGCGCGCGACTCGACACCGACGAAGGACCAACGCGCCCAGGCCCCGCCCGCCTCGGCGGACTCGAGCACGAACGTCCCCGGCCGTCCCTGCGCGAGGGTGCGGTAGAGCCCGACCGGCGTGACGTCGTCGGCCAGGACACGCCGCACCACCGGGATCACCCGCCGGTCGCGGGCGAGGTCGCGGAACGTCTCCAGGCCCGGCCACGTGGCACCCCAGACGAGCTCGTCGGCCGTCGGGGCGGCGGCTCGTCCTGGTGCGGGCGTGGTGGTGGAGGGCGTGGTCACCGGTTCTCCTCGTCGTCGTCGGTGCGTTCGTCTGAGCGGGGCTCGTCGGGTCGGGAGCCGACGACGGCGGGCAGCTCGCCGCCGGCCTCGAAGCAGGTGCGCGCGCCGGTGTGGCACGCGGCGCCCACCTGGTCGACACGCACGAGCAGGGCGTCGCCGTCGCAGTCGATCGCGACGGACCGGACGTGCTGGAAGTGACCCGACGTGTCGCCCTTGCGCCAGTACTCCGCGCGCGAGCGGCTCCAGAACGTCACCCGCCCTTCGGACAGGGTGCGGCGGAGCGCCTCGTCGTCCATCCAGCCGAGCATCAGCACCTCGCCGGTGTCGTGCTGCTGGACGATCGCGGCGACCAGGCCGTGGTCGTCCCTCTTGAGACGGTCGGCGACGATGGGCTCGAGCGTGGTCTGGTTCAGCACGGTGCCATCCTTCCACGCGTGCGGTCGTGCCCGCGGTGCGTCTCAGCGGGTCTGGGCGACCCAGCTCGCGTGCATGCGCGCATAGACGCCGCCGGCCGCCGCGAGCTCGGCGTGCGGGCCGACCTCGACGACGTGACCGTCGTCGACCACGACCACGAGGTCGCTCGCCTCCGCCGTCGACAACCGGTGCGCGATCGTGATCGTGGAGCGCCCGGACGTCAGCGCGTCCAGCGCCCGGGCGATCCGCACCTCCGTGGCGGGGTCGACGGCGGAGGTCGCCTCGTCCAGGACGAGGAGGTCCGGCGCGGCGAGATAGGCCCGTGCGACCGCGACGAGCTGGCGCTCGCCGGCCGAGAGGTCCTCGCCGCGCTGGCCCACGTCGGTGTCCAGCCCGTCGGCCAGGTCGGCGACCCAGTCGGCCAGCCCCAGCGCGTCGAACGCCGCCGCGACCCGCGCCCGCACCTCGGGCGACTCCGGGTCGGCGGGCAGCTCGCGCAGACCGTAGGCCGCGTTGGTCAGGACGGTCCCGTCGAAGAGGAACCCCTCCTGGGGCACGAGCACGACCCGCTCGCGCAGCCGTGCCAGCGGGATCTCGCGCAGGTCCGTCCCGTCCAGCTCGACCCGGCCCTCGGTGGGATCCATGAGGCGTGCGACGAGCTTGGCGATCGTCGTCTTGCCCGAGCCGGTCTGGCCCACGACGGCGACCTTGGTGCGGACCGGCAGCTCGAGGTCCACGCCGTGCAGCACCTCGGGACCGTCCGGGTACCGGTACCGGATGCCGCGCAGCGTGACCTGCGCGTCCCCGCGCGGGCTGACCTCGTCGTCGGCGCCGTCGTCCGCCGCGTCGGTGACGTCGAGCGGGGTCTCGACGACGGCCAGGACGCGACGCCACCCGGCCACCGCGTTCTGCAGCTCGTTGAGGATCTCGGTGGCCATCTGGACCGGACCGGTGAACAGCTGGACCAGGAACAGGAAGGCGATCAGCTCGCCCGCCGTCAGGCCCCCGCCGATGCCGAGGTAGGAACCGACCACCACGACCACCGAGAGGACCAGGTTGGCGAGGAACGTCCCGGAGGAGAAGACCATCCCCACCAGCGTCATCGCGCGCCCCTGGGCACGTCGCGCGTCCTCGACCGCACCGTCGATGCGTCGACCCGTGCGGGCCGCCACCCCGTAGGCCCGCACCGTCTCGGCGCCGACCACGGCCTCCGAGACAGCCCCGAGCAGAGCACCGACCTTCTCGCGGACCAGCGTGAACCGGCGGCCCACCGCCTTCTGGGCGAAGCGGATGACCAGGAACAGCGGGACGAAGCACACCCACACGACCACCGTCAGGACGGGTGAGTAGACGGCCATCAGCACGGTCGCCACCGCGAGCTGCAGCGTGGAGACCATGAGCATGATCCCGCCCCACTGCACGAACATGGAGATGGTGTCGACGTCGTTGGTCACGCGCGAGACCAGCGCGCCGCGGCGTTCGGATCCCTGGGAGAGGGTGGACAGGTCGTGCACGTGCCGGAAGGCGCGCACCCGCAGGGTCGCGAGGCCGGACTCCGTGGCCCGGAACAAGCGGACGTTGACCACCGCGGTGCACAGCCCGGCCAGGACGATGGCACCCGCGGCGGCGGCCGACATCAGCAGGACGCGGCTCGCGTCCGGACCGCCGTCGGCGAGGATGCCGTCGTCGACGGTGCGCTGCACCGCCAGGGGGACGACCACGCGCCCGGCGGCCGCCAGCACCGCGAGCGCGAGCGTGAGCCACAGGCCCTGCACGATCTGCGGCGAGATCTGCACCCCGCGGCGCAGGGTCGCGAGTACACCGAGGTCGCTGCTCGACGCGATCCGTGAGTCGCTCATCGCACGGCCTCCTTCTCGTCGTCCTCCCACGGCTCGTGGACGTCCACGCCCGCGGCCCGCTCGTCGACGAGCTCGCGCTCGCGCCGTGCGCTCTCCCGCTCGTAGGCCGTCGCGAGCTCGCGGTATCCGTCGTCGCGGGCGATCAGCTCGTCATGGCTGCCCACGTCCACGATCCTCCCGCCGTCGACGTGCACGACGACGTCGGACATCGTCACCGAGCTCATCCGGTAGGCCACCATCACCACCGTGACCGACCGTGCACCGCTGGCGGTCCTGGTGGTGAGCCCCGCGAGGATCTGCTGCTCGACGCGCGGGTCGACGGCACTGGTGGCGTCGTCGAGCACGAGCAGGCGAGGTCGCCGTACGAGTGCGCGGGCGATGGCCAGGCGCTGCCGCTGCCCGCCGGAGAGGTTGGCACCCCGCTCGCCGAGCGGCGCGTCCAGGCCGTCGGGCAGGGCGCGGACCACGTCGTCGAGCCGAGCCAGGCGCAGTGCCTCCCAGACGCGTTCGTCGACCTCATCGGAGACCTCGTCGGCGAGCGTGACGTTCGAGCGCACGGTGTCCTCGAACACGAAGGTCTGCTGCGCCACGTACGCCACCTGCGCCGGGATCTCGCCCTCGGCGAGGTCACGCAGGTCCGTGCCGTCCAGGAGGACCCGGCCGCGGGTGGGGTCGCTCAGGCGACTCAGTAGCGAGACGAGCGTCGTCTTGCCGGCGCCGGTGGAGCCGACGACGGCGACAGTCGCGCCGGGCGCCACGTCGAGGTTCACGGCGTCGAGGAGCGTCACGGTGCGACCCGCCGAGGGGACGTCGACGCCGACGTCCTCCAGGCGGACGGCCAGGCCAGCCTCTCCGACGGGCAGCGTGCCGCTGCCCGCGGACATCGTGCCGCGGGCGTCCAGCACCCGGCTGATCCGTTCGTACCCGACCAGCGCGCGCGGGATCTCGCCGAGCACCCAGCCGAACGCGCGAACCGGCACTGCCATCATCGTCAGCAGGTAGCTGGCGGTGACGACGTCGCCGACGTCGACGGCTCCGCTGGCGGCGCGCCAGGTGCCGACTCCCAGCACGAGCAGCGTGCCGAGGTTCGGCAGCAGCTCGATCACCGGGTCGAAGACCGCGCGGATCTGGCCGGCCCGGACGTTGGCGGCCCGCAGCGCGTCGGTCCGCTGCGCGAAGCGGCTCTCCTCACGGTCCGCCGACCCCATGGACTTGACCAGCAGGGCCGCCTCGAAGGACTCGTGGGCGACGTCGGCAACCTCGGCACGCAGCTGCTGGGCGCGCGTGACGGCGGGCGACATGTACCGCTGGAAGACGAGGTTCGCCGCGATGGCCGCCGGGATCACGACGAGCGCAGCCGTGGCCAGCCACGGGTCGATGGTGAAGAGCATCACGGTCGCGACCGCGATCATCACCACCACGCCCAAGGCGAAGGGGATCGGGTTGAACACGCCGGTCGCCGCCTCGACGTCGGCGCTCGCGTTGCTCAGCAGCTGCCCGGTGGGGTGCGACCGGTGCCACGACATGGGCAGGCGCAGGTACTGCCAGGTGACGCCACGGCGATGGTCCGCCTGGATGCCGGCCACGCCCCAGCCCGCCCAGATGCGCCGACCGGCCACCGACAGCGCCAGCGTCAGCGCGACGGCCGCCAGCACGCCGCCGGCGAGCCAGATGTCACCCCGCGCCGCCGGGTCACCGGAGATCGCCGGGACGACCACGGCATCGGTCGCCCAGCCCACCGCGCGGCTCACCGCTACGGTCGCGGCTCCGAACACGGCCGAGGCGAGCACGGCCAGCACGTACAGCCGCGGTTCGCTCCGCATGCCGCGCCAGACCAGCGCGGTGCCGCGGCGGAGCCGCGACCCGGTCAGGGTCGCCTGTCGGGCGGGTTCGGGCACAGCAGACCTCGCAGTCGTCGGGGATCGAATCGATCCTAGCCTCCCCCTCCGACAGAGCGTCCGCGGTCAGCGCACCTCGATGCCGGCCTCGCGCATCGCGGTCTTCACCTCGGCGATGGACAGCGTGCCGAAGTGGAAGACGCTCGCGGCCAGCACCGCGTCGGCACCGGCCCGGGCCGCCGCGACGAAGTGCTCCGGCATCCCGGCACCGCCCGAGGCGATCAGCGGGACGGACACCCGCCCGCGCACCGCGGCGAGCATCTCGAGGTCGAAGCCCGCGGTCGTGCCGTCCGCATCCATGGAGTTGAGCAGGATCTCGCCGGCGCCGAGACCGGCGGCCCGCTCGGCCCACTCCACGGCGTCGATCCCCGTCCCCCGGCGACCGCCGTGGGTCGTGACCTCGTAGCCGGACTCCGTGGTGGTGTCTCCCGTCACCCGGCGCGCGTCGACCGAGAGCGTCAGCACCTGGTTGCCGAACCGGTCGGCGATCTCCGCCAGCAGCTCGGGCCGGGCGATCGCGGCCGTGTTCACCCCGACCTTGTCGGCCCCCGCCCGCAGCAGCCGGTCCACGTCGTCGGTGGTGCGCACGCCACCGCCCACCGTGAGCGGTACGAAGACCTGGTCCGCGGTACGGCGCACCACGTCCACCATCGTGTCGCGCCCGGCCGAGGACGCCGAGACGTCGAGGAAAGTCACCTCGTCCGCACCCTCGGCGTCGTACTGGTCCGCCAGCTCGACCGGGTCGCCCGCGTCGCGCAGGTTCGTGAAGTTCACGCCCTTGACGACGCGACCGGCGTCGACGTCCAGGCACGGGATCACCCGTACGGCCACGGTCATGTGCTGATCACCCTTCAGTGGTCCGGTCCTCGGTCGCCTCGGCATCCTCGCCGTCCTCTTCCGGGACGTCCTCGGCGACCTGGTATCGCGCGTCGAGGATGTCGACGACGTACACGAGCGTCTCGTCGGCCAGCTCGCTGCCGGTGCCACCGTAGCCGAGCTCCGGGGGCACGACGAGCATCACCTGCGAGCCGACCGCCTGCTCGAGCAGGCCCTGGTCCCAGCCCTCGACGAGCCGGCCGATGCCGATGGTCGCCGACTGCGGCGCCACCCCGGGCTCCCAGCTCGAGTCCACGACCGACCCGTCGCTCCATCGCACGGCCACGTAGCGGACGGTCACGACCTGGCCGATGTCGACCTGCGGCCCGGACCCACGGATCAGCGGCTGGACGACGAGCTCGCCGGGCGGCTCCGCGTCCGGGACGCGGACCATCGGCGTGCCGTCCGTGTCCCGCAGCACCCGCGGGTGACCCTCCTGCGGCTCGACGTCGGTCCCCGAGGCGCGGGTGGGCAGCACGTCCACGACGAGCACCACGGGGACCTCGTCGTCCTGCTCGACCACCAGGACCCGCGCCCCGACCCGCTTGCCGCGCAGCGACTCGTACAGGTTCTGCCCCAACGACCCGGCGTCGAAGGTGTACCAGGCGGGAGCGTCGAGGTAGGTCGACGAGATGACGCTGCCGTCGCGGCCGTCCTCGGCGTACATGTGCAGCAGCACGGGGCCGCCGTCCTCGAGCGGCTCGCCCGAGCCCGGGCGCAACGTCCGCGAGCCGGAACGGACGATGTCGTAGGGCTTCGGGTAGTCCACGACCGGTGGCTCACCCTCCGGGCCGGACACGTCGACCGGCACCTGGGACGGCGCCGACGACGGGGTCAGGTCGTCCACGAGCGGCGACGAGCAGCCCGCGAGGGCCAGAGCCGCGCCGACGGCGCCGGCCACGAGGGTCGCGATCAGGCGAGGTGGGCGGAACGGCACCGGGACAGTCTGCCACGGCAACAGGGGTCGCCCGGGCGGCCCGGCGCCACCGCCGGGCGCCCGAACCGCGTCACATGGACTCGATGAGCCGTTCCACGCGTTCGTCGACGTTGCGGAACGGGTCCTTGCACAGCACGGTGCGCTGGGCCTGGTCGTTGAGCTTCAGGTGGACCCAGTCGACGGTGTAGTCCCGCCGGGCCTCCTGGGCGGCGCGCACGAAGTCCCCGCGCAGCTTCGCCCGCGTCGTCTGCGGCGGGACGGCCGTGGACTCGAAGATCTCGAGGTCGGTCACCACGCGATCGACCATCCCGCGCGCCGCGAGCAGGTTGTACAGACCCTCCGTCCGCGAGATGTCGTGGTAGGCGAGGTCCAGCCGGGCGATGCGCGGGTCGTCGAGCGTGAGCCCGTGCTTGGCCTGGTAGCGCTCGATGAGACGCTTCTTGATGACCCAGTCGAGCTCACGCTCGACCAGCGTCAGGTCGCCGCTCTCCAGCGCACGCAGCCCTCGCTCCCACAGGTCGAGCACCTGCTTCACCTGCGGGGTGGCCTCGAGGTGCGACTCCACGTGCTCGCGGACCCGCTGGAAGTACTCCCACTGGAGGTCGACCGCGGTCGCCGACCGGCCGTTCGCGAGCTGGACCGGCTGCAGGCCCGACGAGTCGTGACTGATCTCACGGATCGCACGGATGGGGTTCTCGAGGGTGAGGTCGCGGACGGGGACGCCGGCCTCGACCAGGCGCAGCACCAGGTCGGTGGAACCCACCTTGAGCATCGTCGTGGCCTCGGACATCGACGAGTCACCGACGATCACGTGCAGCCGGCGGTAGTGCTCGGCGTCGGCGTGCGGCTCGTCCCGCGTGTTGATGATCGGTCTCGACCGCGTCGTCGCGCTCGAGACCGCCTCCCAGATGTGGTCGGCGCGCTGGGAGAGGCAGTAGGTGGCGCCACGCGGGGTGGTCAGCACCTTGCCCGCACCCGTGAGCACCTGCCGGGTGATGAGGAACGGCACGAGCACGTCGCTCAGGCGCGAGAAGTCGCCCTGCCGGCGCACCAGGTAGTTCTCGTGGCAGCCGTAGGAGTTGCCCGCCGAGTCGGTGTTGTTCTTGAACAGGTGGACCTTGCCCGGCAGGCCCTCGTGCTCCAGTCGCTGCTGGGCGTCGGCGACCAGACCCTCGAGGATGCGCTCGCCGCCACGGTCGTACGCCACGAGCTGGCGGACGTCGTCGCACTCGGCGGTCGCGTACTCCGGGTGCGATCCGACGTCGAGGTAGAGCCGCGACCCGTTGCGCAGGAACACGTTGGACGACCGGCCCCACGCCACGACCTTGCGGAAGAGGTAGCGCGCCACCTCGTCCGCGCTGAGCCCACGCCCGTCGTCGGCGGCGCACGTGACGCCGTACTCCGTCTCCAGGCCGAAGATCCGTCGTTCCATGATGGCCGCCTCTCAGTCGTCGCCGTCGGCCAGCAGATCGGCCAGCAATCCGCCGTGCAGGCGCCGGAAGGCGCGCCGGGGCCGGTCCCGCTCGAGCACCGCGACCTCGAGGCCGGATGCCGGGATGGCACGTTCCGAGCCCTCCGCCGCGACGGACCCGTCCGGCGCCACCGTGCCGAGCGTCGCCACGGCCAGCCGCAGCACCGCGCCGAGCTCCATGCCCTCCCGCCACGACTCACGCAGGCGCGTGGTGAGCTGCTCGGCCTGGCCACCCATCACGACGAAGCCGTGCTCGTCCGCCACCGACCCGTCGTAGGACAACCGGTAGACCTGGTCGTCCGCCGGAGAGGCGCCGACCTCCGCCACGACGAGCTCGACCTCGAGCGGCTTCGACTCCGTCGTGAAGACCGTGCCGAGCGTCTGGGCGTAGGCGTTCGCGAGACCGCGCGCCGTCACGTCCGAGCGGTCGTAGGAGTAGCCGCGCAGGTCGGCGTACCGCACGCCCGCGACCCGGAGGTTCTCGAACTCGTTGTACTTGCCGACCGCGGCGAAGGCGATGCGGTCGTAGATCTCCGAGATCTTGTGCAGCGCCCGCGACGGGTTCTCCGTCGCGAACGCGATCCCGCCCGCGTAGGCGAGCACCACGACGGAGCGGCCCCGGCCGATGCCCTTGCGCGCGAAGTCCGCCCGGTCCTTCATCAGCTGCTCGGGCGAGACGTAGAACGGCATGCTCATGCGTGCAGGTTCCCTTCGCTGCGCTCGGCGACGATCCGGCCGACGACGGCGGCGAGCGAGTCGTCGTCCACCCTGCGGTAGCCGTCGGCGGTCACGGTCGCCACGACCGGCCAGATCCTGCGGACGGTGTCGGGTCCGGCGGTCGCGCTGTCGTCGTCCGCCGCGTCGTAGAGGGCCTCGACGGCGACCGAGACCGCGCCGTCGGCGTCCAGGCCGGCCCGCCACAGCTTCTTCAGCGCGCCGCGGGCGAAGACCGAGCCCGAGCCCACCGAGTGGTGGTCCCGTTCCTCGTACCGGCCGCCGGTCACGTCGAAGCTGAAGATGCGCCCGATCTGCTGGTCGAGGTCGTACCCGCCGAACAGCGGCACCACGGCGAGCCCCTGGAGGGCCATCGGCAGATTGCCGCGGATCATCGTCGCCAGCCGGTTCGCCTTGCCGTCGAGGGAGAGCAACGAGCCCTCGATCTTCTCGTAGTGCTCGAGCTCCAGCTGGAACAACCGCACGATCTCGACCGCGATCCCGGCGGACCCGGCGATCCCCACGGCCGAGTACTCGTCGGCCGCGAAGACCTTCTCGATCTCCCGGCTGGCGATCATGCTGCCCATCGTGGCCCGGCGGTCACCGGCGAGCACCACGCCGCGGCCGCCCTGCGACGTGCCGAACGTCAGCGCGACGATCGTGGTGGCGTGCGGGGCGAGGTCCGCCGTCGTCGTGACGGCTCCCGTGCCGGCGGCCAGCCGCCTGCCCGGGAGCAGCTCCGGGGCGTGCGCGTCCAGGAACTCCACGAACGAGCTCGACCCCGGACGCAGGAAGGCGTCCGGGAGCCGGCCCGACGCGTCAGGATTCGTCGACACTCACTGCCCGCCCTTCTGCACGAAGCCACGCACGAACGACTCGGCGTTCGACTCGAGGACCTCGTCGATCTCCTCCAGCAGCGAGTCCACCTCCGCGTCCCGCTCGGAAGTCTGCGGAGCGACAGGCTCCGGGGCGTCCGCGTCGTCGTCGGGCGTTCTGTCGTCCCGCTGCGGGTTGATGCGTTCCTGACCTGCCATGGTCCGCCTCCTTCGTGGTTCCCTGCGAGGGTGTGGTCAGCCTATGCCGTGACGGGGACGGCGCACCCGCACCGCTCACGTGTCGCCCCGCAGACCTTCCAGCAGCGTGGCGGCGTCCGGGCTCGCGTCGAGCAGCGCACCGATGTGCGCCGCCGTGCCCCGCGTCGGGTCCAGCATCGGCACCCGCTGCAACGACGCCGCGCCGTGCACGTCGAAGATCACCGAGTCCCAGCTCGCCGCAGAGATCTCGTCCGGATACCGCTCCATGACCTCGCCACGGAACCAGGCCCGGGTGTCGACCGGCGGGTGGTGGACGGCGCGCGTCACCTCTTCCTCGGTCACCAGCCGCTCGACCGCACCCGCCGCGACCAGCCGGTGGTAGACGCCGCGCTCCGGTCGCACGTCCGCCCACTGCAGGTCCATGGCGTGCAGGCGGGGGTGGTCCCACGCCAGGCCGTCGCGGACACGCAGGCGGTCCAGCAGCCGCAGCTTGGCGACCCACTCGACCTCCCGCGCGCACGAGGCCGGGTCGGTGCCGAGCCGTCCCAGCACCGAGCGCCACCGGGCGACCACGTCGTCGGTGTCGTCGTCGGAGCCGAGCGCCGCGAGCGAGCGGTGCACCACGTCGACGTACCGCTCCTGGACCTCGAGCGCCGTCGCCGTCGTCCCGTCCGCGAGCTCCAGGGGCACGGTGAGGTCGAGGTCGCGCGAGACGCGCTGCACGTCGCGCACCGGGTCCGCGAGCCGCAGCGCGGCGAGCTCGGCGTGCGCCGGCACCCCCGCTCCGGCGAGCTCGTCCAGGTGTTCCGCCACCCACAGCACGAGCGACGTGGTGCCGAGCTTGAGGTACGTCGCGACCTCGAGGTGGTTGGCGTCGCCCGCGATGAGGTGCAGCCGTCGCCACCGCGTCCGGTCGGCGTGGGGCTCGTCGCGGGTGTTCACGATGGGGCGGCGCAGGGTCGTCTCCAGCCCGACCTCGGCCTCCATGTAGTCGGCCCGCTGGGAGAGCTGGAAGCCCGGGTCCTCGCCCGACGGCCCCAGACCCACGCGCCCTGAGCCCGTGAACACCTGCCGCGTGACCAGGAACGGGGTGAGCAGCTCGACCAGCGTGCCGAACGCGACGCCCCGGTCCACGAGATAGTTCTCGTGGGTGCCGTAGCTCGCGCCCTTGCCGTCGACGTTGTTCTTGTACAGGACCACCTCCGACCCCGGCACCTGGGCGAGGCGCCGGGTCGCCGCGAGCATCACGCGCTCCCCCGCGACGTCCCACAGCACGCCGTCGCGGGGGTTGGTGACCTCGGGCGAGGAGTACTCGGGGTGGGCGTGGTCCACGTACAGCCGCGCACCGTTCGTCAGGATGCAGTTCGCGGCGCTCGGGTCGTCGTACTCCTCGGTCTCGGGACGCTCGAGGTCCTCGGGGCCCGCCGTCGGTCCGGACGGCGCCGGCGCCGTGGGGTCGTCGGTGAGGAGCGACGGGTGCGCCGACGCGCGCTGGAGGTGGAATCCGCGCGCGTCCGCCAGCGGGTCCTCGTCGTCGTAGTCCCAGCGCGCCGGCGGGTGCCCGGGCCGGCCGTCCTGCACCGATGCCCGGTAGGTGGTCACCACCTGGGAGCTCATCAGCATCGGGTTGGCCATCGGGCGTCCCGGGGCCAGCACTCCGTACTCGGTCTCGATCCCCATCACGCGTCGCACGGTCACCACCCCAGCCTAGGCGTCCGCACGGCCACCCCGCTCTCCCGTCCACCGACGCACGGTGGACGGGAGAGCCGCGACAGCGCCGCAGGTCAGAGGTACTGACCGGTCGAGCTCACCGTGTCGATGGTGCGCGGGGTGGCGCTCTCACCCTTCTTCGTGACGATCGTGCGGATGAAGACGATCCGCTCGCCCTTCTTGCCGCTGATCCGCGCCCAGTCGTCCGGGTTGGTGGTGTTGGGCAGGTCCTCGTTCTCGTGGAACTCGTCCACGCAGGCGGACAGCAGGTGCTCCACGCGGATGCCCCGCTTGCCCGTGGCCAGCAGGTCCTTGATCGCGGACTTCTTCGCCCGGTCGACGACGTTCTCGATCATCGCCCCGGAGTTGAAGTCCTTGAAGTAGAGCGTCTCCTTGTCACCGCTGGCGTAGGTGACCTCGAGGAACTGGTTCTCCTCGTCCTCGGAGTACATCCGCTCGACGACCGACCCGATCATCGCCTCGACGGCCTGGCGCGGGTCGCCCCCGTGCTCCGCGACGTCGTCGGCGTTGATCGGCAGGTCCGCGGTGAGGTACTTGCCGAAGATCTCGGTGGCGCCCTCCGCGTCGGGACGCTCGATCTTGATCTTCACGTCGAGGCGGCCCGGCCGCAGGATGGCGGGGTCGATCATGTCCTCGCGGTTCGACGCCCCGATCACGATCACGTTGTCCAACCGCTCGACACCGTCGATCTCGGCGAGCAGCTGCGGCACGATCGTGGTCTCGACGTCCGACGAGAGCCCGGTCCCCCGCGTGCGGAACAGCGACTCCATCTCGTCGAAGAAGACGACCACGGGCATGCCCTGCGTGGCCTTCTCCCGGGCCCGCGCGAAGATCAGGCGGATGTGCCGCTCCGTCTCGCCCACGTACTTGTTGAGGAGCTCCGGTCCCTTGACGTTGAGGAAGAAGCTCTTCGCGCTCGGGTCCCCGCCACGCTTCTCGGCCACCATCGTGGCCAGCGACGAGGCGACCGCCTTGGCGATGAGGGTCTTGCCGCAACCGGGCGGACCGTACAGCAGCACGCCCTTGGGCGGGCGCAGGCCGTGCTCGCGATAGAGGTCGGGGTGGGAGAACGGCAGCTCGACCGCGTCGCGGATCTGCTCGATCTGCGGACCCAGGCCACCGATGTCCTCGTACGCGATGTCGGGGACCTCCTCGAGCACGAGCTCCTCGACCTCCGACTTGGGCACGACCTCGAAGACGAACCCGCTGCGCATGTCGACGGTCAGGGCGTCACCCACCCGCAGCGGCGCCCCGAGCACGGACCCCGCGAGTCGGACGACACGCTCCTCGTCGGCGCGTCCCACGACCAGGACCCGCTCCGGGTCGAGGACCTCCTTGACGGTCACCAGCTCGCCGATGCGCTCGTAGCCACCGGCCGCCACGACCGTCATGGCCTCGTTGAGCTTGACCTCCTGGCCCGGCGCCAGCGCGTCGAGGTCCAGGCCAGGACTCGCCTGCACGTGCATCTTGCGCCCGGAGGAGATCACGTCGACCGATCCGTCGTCGTGCCCCGCGAGGTACGTGGCGTACGTCCCGGGGGGCTTCGCCAGGTCGTCGATCTGCTTCTTCAGCTCGACGATCTGCTCGCGTGCCGCGCGCAACGCCTCGGCGAGCCGTTCGTTCTTGGCCGCGAGCAGCGCCAGCTGCGTGTCTCGGCCCGACGGCGCGGGCCGGTCGGACTCCGGGCGGACAGGGTGGTCAGTCATCGCGTCCCCTCTCGTGCGGCCCGGGCGGTGTCCTCCACCGGCGAGGAGGAACCCCCGAGACACAGCACACTAAGGGGCAACACCGCGATCGCGTCGGTCATTTCACGGACCGGTCGCCGTGTTCACACGATCCGGCCCTCGTCGTGACCAGCCTGTGACACGGCCGGGGCGCATCGTGGGCCGCGGCGGCTCACTCCTCGGGCGCCTGCCCGACCTCCCGCCGGACCCGCCGTGCCTTCTTGTCGGAGACGGGACGCTCGCCGAGGTCCGACTCCGTCCACTCCGCGTCGGTCGTGCCCACGGAGGACCCCTTGGCCGGCCGCCGCTTGCGCTCGGGCGGCTCGACGCCGTCCGCCAGCCGCCGGGCGGTGACGAGGAACCCCGTGTGACCGATCATGCGGTGCTGCGGGCGCACCGCGAGACCCTCGAGGTGCCAGCCGCGCACCATCGACTCCCATGCCGTCGGCTCGGCGAACCGGCCGTCGGCCCGCAGGTCCTCCGCGGTCCGCGAGAGCTGGGTGGCCGTGGCGACGTAGCAGATCAGCACCCCGCCAGGCACGAGGGCACGCGCCACCGCGTCGACGTTCTCCCACGGGGCGAGCATGTCGAGCACCACGCGGTCGACGGTGCCCGGTTCGACGACGTCGTCCACCCGGTCGGCGAGGTCGCCCACGTGCAGGTGCCAGGCGGGGTGCTCGCCGCCGAAGAAGGTCTCGACGTTGCCGCGGGCGATCGCCGCGAAGTCCTCGCGCCGCTCGATCGAGTGCAGCTCGCCCGCGTCACCGACGGCCCGCAGCAGCGACAGGGTGAGCGCCCCGGAGCCCACGCCCGCCTCGACGACGCGCGCACCCGGGAAGATGTCCGCCATCTGGACGATCTGGCCGGCGTCCTTCGGGTAGACGACCGCGGCGCCGCGCGGCATGGAGAGCACGTAGTCGCTGAGCAGCGGCCGGAGCGCGAGGTACTCGACGCCGGCGGTGTTGGTCACCACCCAGCCCTCCGGCCGGCCGATGAGGTCGTCGTGGCGGAAGTAACCCTTGTGGGTGTGGAACGTCGCTCCCTCGGCGAGCGTGATCGTGTGCATCCGGCCCTTGGGGTCGGTGAGCTGGACCTTGTCGCCGACGTGCAGCGGACCACGCCGCTCGTCGGCACCGGTGGCGGCAGTAGAAGTCACGAGCGCCGAGTCTACTGACGACTGCCGGGGCGCAACGCCGCGGCCACCCTCGCGACGTCCAGCACGCCGGTCACCCGGCCGTCGTCGACCACGGGGACGACCCTCGACCCGCCGGAGGTCCCGGCGAGGTGCTGCAGGAGCTCCGGTCCGGAGGCGTCGGCCCGGACGGCAGAGCCCGCCGGGAACGGCACGACGACGGCGTCCACGGTCGTGGCGGCGACCTGGTCCGCCGGGACCGCGGCCACCGCCCGGGGGTCCACCCAGCCGACCGGCGCGTGCGACCGGTCCACCACCACGACGACCGTCTCGCCGCGGCCCTCGGCCGCGCGCCCGACGTCGGCCACGCCGGAACCCTGCGTGACGAGGACGGCGGGTGTCGCCAGCGATCGCACGGTGAGGCCCGCGAGGGCCTCGCGTCGCCGTCCGGTCCGCATGGCCTCGGTCGCTCCGGACCACAGGAACGCCCCGATGAGCGCCGCCCACATGACCTGTACCACGTCGGGCCGGCTCCCGGACGTCAGTGGCCACAGGAGCACCCCGACCACCACGCCCACGCCGACGACGCGGCCGACCCAGCCGGCGACGACGGTGCCGCGGGCGCGCGAGCCCGTCGCCTTCCAGACCGCCGCCTCGAGCACCTGGCCGCCGTCGAGCGGGAGACCGGGCAGGAGGTTGAACGCGCCGACGAACGCGTTCGAGAAGGCCCCGGCGTACAGCAGGAGCGCCGGGACCGACTCGACGCTCTGCGCCTGGAACCCCACCCAGAAGGCGAGCGCGAGCGCGAGGTTGGTCAGCGGCCCGACCACGGCCACCAGCGCGGTGTCCCCCGGGCGGTGCGCACCGCCCGAGTAGGCGGTGTGGCCGCCCCAGAGCGTCAGGGCGAGCTCGTCGACGCGGTGCCCGCGGGAGCGCGCCACCAGCGCGTGCGCGACCTCGTGGCAGAACACCGAGCCGAAGAGGAGGAGCACGAACACGAACGACACGACCAGCACCCCGGGCGTGCCCGTGGCGGGCGCCCAGAAGCGCACGGTGGGCGCGAAGAGGACGGTCAGGACGACGGCGGCGAGCAACCACGACGGCGTCACGAGCACAGGTGCGCCGGCGACGCGGCCGATCCGCCAGCCGGAGGAACGGGGAGGCACCGGCTCAGGCTATCGGTGCGGGCCTGTGGACGGCCCGCACCGGCGTCGGTGGCCGGCCGTAGGGTGGCAGACATGACGACGACGGCGGACCGCACCCCGGACCCGGTGGCCACCCCTGCCGACGCCCCGGACGTCCGTGCGCGGCGCCCGCCGGCGCTCTCCCCCTCCCGGGCGGGAGACTTCATGCAGTGCCCGCTGCTGTTCCGGTTCCGCGCCGTCGACCGGCTGCCGGAACCGCCGTCGTCCGCCGCCGCGCGCGGCACGCTGGTGCACTCCGTGCTCGAGCGGCTGTACGACGCCCCGCTGGGTGAGCGCACGCGCGAGGCCGCCCTGGACCTGCTCCCGGGCGAGTGGGACCGGCTGGTCGAGGCGGAGCCGCGCTATGCGCGGTTGTTCCTGCCTGACGGCGACGCGGCGGACCAGCCGCTGGAGACCTGGCTGGACGGTGCCGGGCGACTCCTCGGCACCTACTTCACCCTCGAGGACCCGAACCGGCTCGAGCCCGAGGCGCGTGAGCTGTACGTCGAGAGCCAGCTCGAGGACGGCCCCCTGCTGCGCGGGATCGTCGACCGCCTCGACGTGGCCCCGAACGGCGCGATCCGGGTGGTGGACTACAAGTCGGGCCGGTCGCCGCGACCAGGGTTCGAGAACAAGGCGCTCTTCCAGATGCGCTTCTACGGGCTGGTGGTCTGGCGCGAGCGCGGCGTGCTGCCGAAGATGCTGCAGCTCGTCTACCTCGGTGACGGCCAGGTGCTGCGTGCCGAGCCGCAGGAGCGCGAGCTCGAGGTCACGGAGACCAAGATCCGCGGCGTGTGGGACGCGATCACCACGGCGGCCCGTCGCGGGGAGTTCGTGCCGCGGCCCAGCAAGCTGTGCGGCTGGTGCGCCCACCAGGACATCTGCCCGGAGTTCGGCGGTACTCCCCCGCCGATCCCCGAGGGCGCGCTGCGCGAACGCCTCGGCCTGGACCTCTGATCCCCGGACCACGGACGTCAGACGAGGTCGAGCACCTCGCCCGCGGCCAGCCGCCGCAGGAACGTCAGGTCGACGTCTGCCAGTGAGGCCGCCCGGCTGAGCCCTTCGCGAGCCTCGATCGGCAGGACCGCCTCCACGCCCAGGGTGCGCGTCCCGGCGGCGAGCGCGGAGGCGAGGCCCGCCGGCGAGTCCTCGATCGCGACGCAGTCGGACGGCCGGACGCCGAGCCGTCGTGCTGCCACGAGGTAGGGCTCCGGGTCGGGCTTGCCCCGCTCGACCTGGTCGCCCGTCACAAGAGTGACGAAGGCCCCCGGCACGTGGGCCGTGACGGCCTCGGCCAGCACCGCGTAGCTCATCGTCACCAGGGCGCACGGCACGCCGGCGGCACCGAGCACGTCGAGCAGGTCGCGCGCACCGGGGCGCCAGGGGACGTCGTCGCGCACCTGGGCGGTCACCCTGGTCAGCAGCCGGTCGACGATCTCGGGCACGGGCAGGTCCACCCCGGCCTCCCGGAGCACCCCGGCCGACACCGCCAGGGGATTCCCGACGAGCTGCAGGGCCTGCGCGTGGGTCCAGGTACCACCGTGCTCGGCGACCAGCTCCTGCTCGGCGGAGATCCAGTAGGGCTCGGTGTCGACGAGGGTGCCGTCCATGTCCCACAGGACGGCGGCGGGCAGCGTGGCAGGCGGGGCAGGATTCGGCACCGCACCATCGTACGGACGGCCCGCGGCCCCGGCGCACGACGACCGCCGTCGAGGCCGCTCGGCTGTATAGGGTTGTCGAATGAGCACCGAGCAGCCGGTCGGCCGCCACGCCGCACGTCAGACCGTCATGATCGCTGCCTTCGAGGGCTGGAACGACGCCGGCAGCGCCGCGACCGGCGCCCTCGAGCACCTGGCCGACGTGTGGGGTTCGTCACCGCTGCGAGAGCTGGACCCCGAGGAGTACCACGACTTCCAGGTGAACCGTCCGATGGTGACGACGGGAGCGGACGGGTCCCGGGACGTGACGTGGCCGACGACCACGGTCTCGGTGGCCGACCTGCCGGACCGCCAGGTCGTGCTCGTCCACGGCATCGAACCGTCGTTCCGCTGGCGGTCGTACTGCCGCGAGCTGCTCGACATCGCCGAGGAGCTCGACGTCCAGACCGTCGTCACCCTGGGCGCGCTGCTGGCGGACGTGCCGCACACCCGCCCGATCCCGCTCACCGCCACCACCGACAGCCCCGGCCTGCAGGCCGTTCTCGACGTCGAGCCCAGCACGTACGAGGGCCCGACCGGCATCGTCGGTGTGCTCCAGCACGAGGCGACGGCGCGCGAGCTCCAGTCGGTCTCGCTGTGGGCGGCGGTGCCGCACTACGTCGCGAACCCGCCGTCGCCGAAGGCGACGCTGGCGATCCTGGCACGGGTCGAGGAGCTGCTGGCCGCCACCGTGCCGCTCGGCGAGCTGCCGGAGGACGCCGAGGCGTGGCAGCACGGCGTCGACGAGCTGGCCAGCGAGGACGCAGAGATCTCGGAGTACGTCCAGCAGCTCGAGGAGGCCAAGGACACGGCCGACCTCCCGGAGGCTTCGGGCGACGCGATCGCGCGCGAGTTCGAGCGCTACCTGCGCCGACGGGACCACGGGCCCGGCCGGGGCGGTCCCGGCCACGGGAGCCCGGACAAGGGCTGACGCCGGCCCCGGGCCGGTCCGGCGGTTCAGACCGCCGGGATCACAGTCGCACCCCGAGGAGCGCATTGACCGCTCGGGCGACGACCCCGGGTGCGCCCTCCTCGTCGCCGGACGTGTCACGCCCCGGCGCCAGCGCCCGGTGGGCCCAGTCGTCGACCGCCGCCACCGCCCGCGGCGCGTCGAGGTCGTCGGCGAGCGCCGCGCGGAGCTCCGCGAGCAGCGCGTCCGCCGACGGCGCACCGTTGCCGGAGACGGCGGCGCGCCAGCGGTCCAGGCGCCCTCGGGCCGCCTCAAGCGTCGCGTCGGTCCACTCCCACTCGGAGCGGTAGTGCTGGGCGAGGATACCCAGGCGGACGGCCATGGGGTCCACGCCCTCGCGCCGCAGCGCCGAGACGAGCACGAGGTTGCCCCGGGACTTGCTCATCTTGTGACCCTCGTAGGCCACCAGACCCGCGTGGACGTGCGCCGTCGGCGCGGCGTCCGGACCGGCCAGCATGCGGGCGTGCGAGACCGACATCTCGTGGTGCGGGAACAGCAGGTCCGCGCCCCCGCCCTGAACGTCGAAGGGCAGGCCGAGACCGTCGCGCGCGATGACCGAGCACTCGACGTGCCACCCGGGACGCCCGGTGCCGAGGACGCCGCCGTCCCAGGCGGGCTCGCCGACGCGCTCGCGGCGCCACAGCAGCGGGTCGAGCGCGTTCTTCTTGCCGTCCCGGTCGGGATCCCCTCCGCGCTCGGCGAAGAGCTCCGCCATCGTCGCCTCGTCGAGGCCGGACACGGTCCCGAAGGCGGGGTCCGCGCTCAGGTCCGCGTAGACGTCGCCGAGCTCCGGTGCCGCGCCGCCGGCGCCCGGCTCCACGGGCACGCGGTACGCCGTGCCGTCGGCGAGCATCTGCGCCACGGCGCGGGCGATCGGCTCGACGTACTCGACCACGCCGGTCCACGGGGCCGGTGGGACCACGCCCAGTGCGGTCATGTCCTCGGCGAACAGGGCGGTCTGGTCACGGGCGAGGTCGCGCCAGTCGACCCCGGTGGCGTCGGCGCGCTCGAGCAGCGGGTCGTCGACGTCCGTGACGTTCGAGCAGTACGTCACCTGCTTGCCGGCGTCGGCCCAGGCACGGTGCAGCAGGTCGAACGCCACGTAGGTGGCGGCGTGCCCCAGGTGCGTCGCGTCGTACGGGGTGACCCCGCACACGAAAGACCGGGCCACGGCGCCGGGGGCCGGATCGACCAGCGTCCCGGAGGTGGAGTCGTGGACCCGGACGACGGGCCGACGACCGTCCGTGGGCGCGGGCAGCTCGGGGATCTGAGGGGAGGGCCAGGAAAGCACGGGGCCAGGCTACCGGCGTCAGCCGGTGGTCACGGCACCGGCGTCCGCCTCCAGGACGCCGGTGAGCAGCAGGACGACGACGAACGCCGCCAGGGCGTAGCGGTAGTAGACGAACGGTCGGTACGAGTACGTCGAGACGATCTTGAGGAACCCGATCAGGACGACGTATCCGACGGCGAACGCGACGATCGTGGCGAGGAGGGTGGCACCCCAGCCGGCCGACCCCGGTGCGGGGTCGCCTCCCGCGGCCTTCGCGAGCTGGTAGAACCCCGAACCCAGCACGGCCGGGATGGCGAGCAGGAACGAGTAGTCGGCCGCCGCCTTGCGGGTGAAGCCCATCGCGAGCCCGGCCGTGATGGTGCCGCCCGAGCGGGAGACGCCCGGGATCAGGGCGAGCGCCTGGGCCAGCCCGAGCCCGATGGTCCGCCGGGGGGTCATGTCGTCGACGGGCCGCACGCGCGCCCCGAGCCGGTCCGCCACGTCCAGCAGCACACCGAAGACGACCAGCGTGACCACCGTGATCCACAGGTTGCGCAGCGACGTCTCGATCGCGTCGTCGAACAGCACGCCGAGGACGACGATCGGCACGGAGCCCAGCGCGATGTACCAGGCCATCCGCGCATCGATGTCGTGGGCCCCCATCCGGGCGCGCCAGCCGGACCCGTGGTCACCGCGCAGCGACACCCACCAGGCCACGCAGATGTCGCGGATCTTGCGGCGGTAGTACAGCAGCACGGCGACTTCCGTACCGATCTGCGACACCGCCGTGAACAGGGCTCCCGGGTCGGCACCGCCGACGAGCTCGCCCACGATGCGCAGCTGCGCACTGGACGAGACCGGCAGGAACTCGGTGAAACCCTGCACCAGACCGAGGAGGATCGCTTCCCACGCACTCACGGGCGGCAACACTACCCGCGCGCAGGAGCCCTCCGGCGCGGGACCCCCTGGTCGGGGGTCGGCGCCGGTAGGGTTCCGCGCATGGAACGACGGCAGGTGGGCGCCTCGGGACTGCGCGTCTCCACGCTCGGGCTGGGCACGATGACCTGGGGGCGGGACACGGACGCGGGGGACGCGGGGGCGATCCTGCGCTCGTTCGTCGACGCCGGCGGCACGCTGGTCGACACGGCCGCCTCGTACGGTGACGGCGACGCCGAGCGCGTCCTCGGGGAGCAGCTCGCCGGGTCCGTGCCGCGCGACGAGCTCGTGCTGTGCACCAAGGGCGGCGTGCGCCAAGGGCCCGCCGGCCCACGGCGCGACGCGTCCCGGGGGTCGCTCCTGGCGGACCTCGACGCCTCGCTGGTCCGCCTCGGCGTCGACCACGTCGACCTCTTCCTGGTGGCGTGCCCGGACGCGACGACGCCGCTCGAGGAGACGGTCTCGGCGCTCCGGCTCGCCGTCACCTCCGGCCGCGCGAGGTACGTGGGCCTGTCGAACTTCCCCGCGTGGGCGTCGGCGCGCGCCGCCACCCTCCTCGAGGCGGGCGACGGCATCGGGATGGCCGCCCTCGAGACCGAGTACTCGTTGCTGCAGCGCGGCGTGGAGCGCGAGGTCGTCCCCGCGGCGGAAGCCTTGGGCCTCGGCCTGCTCGCCTGGTCGCCGCTGGGCCGCGGCATGCTCACCGGCAAGTACCGGCGCTCGGTCCCCGTGGGCTCACGCGCAGCCTCGGACCATCTCGCCGACTTCGTCGGGCAGTACCTGGAGGACCGCGACGCCGCGGCGGTCGCCGAGGCCGTCGTCACCGCCGCCGACGGTCTCGGTCGGGCGCCGCTGGAGGTCGCCCTCGCCTGGCTGCTGGCTCGGCCCACGGTGGCGTCCGCCGTCGTCGGTGCCCGCACCCCTGCACAGCTCGAGGGCACGCTGGAGGCCGTCGACCTGGTCCTGCCGAGCGAGGTCCACGCGGCGCTCGACGACGTCTCCGCCGTCGTCCCCGGCTATCCCGAGCGCTGGTAGCCGGCCGGTTCAGTGCCCGCCGGGCACGTCGACGTCGAGCTCGCCGTCGTCGTCACCGTCCTCGTCGTCATCCTCGTCGTCGTCATCGTCGTCGTCGAGGTAGAAGGGCGTCACCTCGGTGTACACCTGCGCCAGGGCGTCCTCGTACACCTCGAACGCGTCGGCGAGCACCTCGTAGGCGTCGTCGACGGCCGGGTCCTCCTCGCCGCGGCGGGAGGACACGGCGTGGTAGTGCCCTTCGAGAGCGGCGACGAAGCGGTCCAACGCGGCACGCGGATCAGCGGTCATGCTCTGACGGTAGCGCCATACGGGGCACAATGGGCACACGAAATCGCCGGACGGTCACCTGGGAGGCGACGAATGGCATCGAGCTGGCGCAAGCACGGGCAGTACGAGTACCGCGTGCTCACGATCGACCGGGGCACGTCCGTGCCCGACGCGCGCAAGCTGCTCACCGAGGAAGCGGAGTACGGCCGCTGGGAGCTCGCCCGCACCCGCCTGTACCTGGGGGGCGAGCGACGAGTGTGGTTGCGCCGCAAGGTCATCCGGGCGACCTCGACCCTCTGAGATGGCCGGGTTCCGCAAGTCCCGCACGGACGCACCGGAGGGATTCTTCGCCACGGAGGCGGCCGGCCTGCGCTGGCTCGCCGTGGGCGGCGGACCTCGGGTGGCGCGTGTGGTCGAGGTCGGGCCCGGTCACCTCGACCTCGAGCGGGTCACACCGGCCACACCCACCGCGGACGCGGCGCGGGACCTCGGCCGTCGCCTGGCGGTGCTGCACGACGCGGGCGCCGACGGCTTCGGCGCGCTGCCGCCGGGAGCCGGTGCCGGTTGGTTCGGACCGCTCGACGACCCGCTGGAGATGGCGGCCGGATCGTGGACCGACTGGTCCACGTTCTACGCCGACGCCCGCCTGCGACCGGTCCTCGCGCAGGGCCGACGCCGCGGGGTCTTCGGGCCCGACGACGAGACCGCGTTCGAGCGGGTGTGCGAGCGGCTGCCCCGCCTCGCCGGACCGGCCGAGCCGCCCGCACGGCTGCACGGGGACCTGTGGTCGGGGAACGTCCTCTGGTCGGACGCCGGCGGCGCCACCGAGGCCGTGCTCGTCGACCCGGCGGCGCACGGCGGGCACCGGGAGGCGGACCTGGCGATGCTGGCCCTGTTCGGCGCACCACACCTGGACGAGATCCTGGCCGGGTACGCCGAGGTCCACCCGCTGTGCCCGGGCGCTGCCGGACGCGTGCCGCTCCACCAGCTCTACCCGCTGGCCGTCCACGCGGTGCTCTTCGGTGGTGGCTACGTGGCGTCGACGCGACGGTCGCTGGCCGAGCTGGGCGCCTGACGGCTCAGCAGGTCGCCAGCAGGCGGTCCAGGACCCGGGTGCCGAACTTGAGGGCGTCGGTGGGGACCCGCTCGTCGACGCCGTGGAACATCCCGGCGAAGTCCAGGTCGCCCGGCAGCTGCAGCGGCGCGAACCCGTAGCCGGTGATGCCGAGGCGGGCCAGGGACTTGTTGTCCGTGCCGCCGGAGAGCGTGTAGGGCAGCACGGCGGCGCCCGGGTCCTCGGCGTGCAGGGAGTCGACCATCGCGTCCACCAGGCCGCCGCTGAACGGCACCTCGAGCGACCGGTCGGTGTGGATCGGTTCGATCCGCACGTGCGGGCCGGCGAGCTCGCGCAGGACGCCCATGGCCTCGGCGTCGTGGCCGGGCACCGTGCGCATGTCGAGGGTCGCCGTCGCGGAGCCGGGGATGACGTTGGCCTTGTACCCGGCGTCGAGCTGTGTCGGGTTGGTGGTGTGCCGCACCGTGGCTCCCACGAACTTCGCGGCCGGCCCCAGCGCCGCGACGAGCGCGTCGACCTGGTCCGGGTCCGCGCCGCCCTCACGGTCGAACGGCAGCCCGGTCAGGTCGCTCACGCCCTGCAGCAGCCGCTCCACGGTGGGCGTGAGCGTGTACGGCCAGGCGTGCTTGCCGATCCGCGCCACGGCGGCGGCGAGCTCGGTGACGGCGTTCTCGTGATTGACCTGCGAACCATGACCCGCGCGGCCGTCGGCCACCAGCCGCAACCAGGCGAGCCCCTTCTCCGCCGTCTGGACGAGATAGGCCCGGCGTCCACCGACGTCCACGGAGAACCCGCCGACCTCGCTGATGGCCTCGGTGGCGCCCTCGAAGATCTCGGGATGGTGGTCGACCAGCCAGCGGGCGCCGAGGACGCCGCCCGCCTCCTCGTCGGCGAACATGCCGATGACGACGTCGCGGGCCGGCCGGCGGCCTTCTCGCGCCATCTGCCGCACCACCGCCAGGATCATGGCGTCCATGTCCTTCATGTCCACGGCGCCACGGCCCCAGAGCAGCCCGTCGATCTCCTCGCCGGCGAACGGGTCGACCGACCAGTCCGCTGCGGCGGCGGGCACCACGTCGGTGTGGCCGTGCAGCACGAGGGCGGGACGCGAGGGGTCCTGGCCGGCGAACCTCGCGACCACGGACGCCCGCCCGGGGGCGGACTCGAACAGCGCGGGCTCCAGCCCGACGTCGGCCAGCAGCCCGGCGACGAGCTCCGCCGCCTTGCGCTCCCCCGGTCCCTGGTTCTCGCCGTAGTTCGAGGTGTCGATCCGCAGCAGGTCCTGGCAGATGCCGACGACCTCGTCCTCGGCGGTGGGGTGGTTCAGGTCGGGTCGCGGTGAAGTCACGGGCTTACGGTACCCAGCCCGCGCAGACGCCAGGCCTGCGGTGTCGGTGGCGGCGTGCACCCTGGCCACATGACGACCACGCATCACGCGATCGACTACGTCGAGCTGGGGGTCACCGACCTGGCCCGTACCCGGGCGTTCTACGAGGCGGCCTTCGGCTGGCGGTTCAACGACTACGGCCCCGACTACGCCGGTATCCGCGCCCCCGCGGGCGACGGCGAGGCGGGCGGTCTCAACCCCCACCGCGAACCAGGACGCTCCGGCCCCCTGGTCCTGCTGTTCTCCGACGACCTCGACGTGACGGCCGCGGCGGTCACCGCGTCCGGCGGCACCGTCGTCGAGGGACCGTACGAGTTCCCTGGTGGCCGCCGGTTCCACTTCACGGACCCGAGCGGGAACGAGCTGGGCGTCTGGGCCACTGGCTGAGAGGTCGCGGAGGCGGCGACCCGAAACGTTTTGGTACCTGTCGGGCAACGCTGTGGTCGGGCACGGTCGAGGGGATCTTGACCGCAACGAGTGAAGGAGCTCGACATGCGAAGACTCGCAGCCCTGGCCGTCGCGGCGCTGGTGGGCGCCACCGGCCTCGTGGTGGCCACCGAGCCCGCCCCCGCGGAGGCCCACGGCGCCGAGGTGTTCCCCGGCAGCCGTCAGTACCTCTGCTACGTCGACGGGCTCACCGGGTCCGGAGCCGTCAACCCGCAGAACCCGGCGTGCGCCGACGCCTACGCCGCCGACGGCACGGCGTCGTTCTACAACTGGTTCGGCAACCTCGACTCCAACGGGGCCGGGCGCACCGAGGGGTACATCCCTGACGGCCAGATCTGCGACGGCGGCGGCAGCGGCCCGTACGACTTCTCGAGCTTCAACGCCGTGCGCGACGACTGGCCGACGACGCACCTCACGGCTGGCGCGACGTACGAGTTCCAGCACAACAACTGGGCGGAGCACCCAGGGCGGTTCGACGTCTACGTCACCGAGCAGGGCTGGGACCCGGGTAGCCCGCTGGCATGGAGCGACCTCGAGCTGATCGACACCGCGACCAACCCGCCCGACACCGGCGGACCCGGCGGGGACAACTACTACTACTGGGACGTGACGCTGCCGTCCGACCGCAGCGGCGACCACATCATCTTCACCCACTGGGTGCGCTCGGACAGCAACGAGAACTTCTACAGCTGCTCCGACGTCGCGTTCGACGGCGGCAACGGCGAGGTGACCGGGATCGGCGGCGACACCGACCCGGAGCCGGAGCCCGACCCCGTCTGCCCGGACGAGGCGCCTGGCGTGCCGGGTGACGTCATGGCCTCCGACGTCCGCGCCACCAGCGCCCACGTCATGTGGGGCATGGCGCAGGATGGCTGCGTCACCGGTTACGACGTCGTCGACCCGGCCTCGGGTGACGTCCTGGCGTCCACCGACGGCTCGCCGATGGTGGACCTGACGGGTCTGGACCCCGAGACGACGTACGAGGTCGCGGTCCAGGCACGCAACGACAACACGGGCGAGGTCTCGGCGACGACCACCTCCACCTCGTTCACCACCGCTGCCGAGGACGACGAGGAGCCGCTGCCCACCGGCGACTGCACGGCCGAGGTCAGCGTCGTCAACTCGTGGAGCGGCGGGTTCCAGGCGGACCTGGTCGTGACCGCGGGGTCCGAGGCGCTCACCGGCTGGGAGGTCACGGTGGACGGCGCGACCGTCGACCAGGCGTGGAGCGCCCAGGTCTCCGGCAACGTCTTCACCAACGCGAGCTGGAACGGCAGCCTCGCCGCCGGCGCCTCGACCTCCGCCGGGTTCATCGGCAGCGGTGACCCGAGCTCGTTGAGCACGGTCTGCTCGGCAGGCTGAGCGAGCCACACCCACCGGCGCCGGTCTCCTGTCCGCACCTCGTGCGGGCAGGAGACCGGCGTCGCCGCGTCACGCCCGCCGTGCCACCCAGTCGTCGAAGGCTTCCCGGCTCGAGCGGCGCGGCACGTAGCCGAGAACCTCCTTGAGACGGGTGTTGTCGAGCACGGGTCGGTACCGCAGGAACCCGACCCGCTCCGGGCCGTGGACGGTCAGGCGCAGGGCCCGGCCCACCCGCAGGGCGCCGGCCAGCACCGGCGCCGGGACGTCGACCGTCCGCCGGCCGAGCCGGGCGGCGATGTCCGCGACGGTCATGACGCCGTCGCCGCACACGTTGAACTCCCCCGTGACTCCCCCGGTGGCGCCCGCCACGATCGCCCCCGTGACGTCGTCGACCCAGGCGAACACGAACGGGCTGTCGCTCCCCCGCACCCGGAGCAGGCGCGGCGCGTCCCACAGCGCGGTGATCTGGTTGGCCACCCCGGGCCCGAGGATCGTGCCGATCCGCAGGACCACCTGCCCGAGCCCCGGGTGCTCCTGCCGGAACGTCGCAAGCATCTCCTCGACGAGCCGCTTGTGCCGCGAGTACGTGAACTCCTCGTTGCCGCGCAGCGCGTCACCCTCGCGCAGCGGTACGGGGTTGTCGGCGTGATACCCGTAGGCGGCGCCCGACGACGAGACCACCACCCGCTCCACGCCGCCGGCCACGCACGCCTCCAGCACGTGGCGGGTGCCGTCGACGTCCACGCGACGCTCAGCCGCCTCGTCGAGGGTGCCCGGGTTCACGATCGCCGCGAGGTGCACCACCGTGTCGATCCGATGGTCGACGACGGCCTGCCGCACCGCCGGGGCGTCGGTCACGTCCAGCGTGATCTCCGTGACGCCGTCGGGCACCCCCGGGGCCGGACGCAGGTCGGCGGACACGACCGATGCCACGCCGTCGTGCACCGCGAGCGCCTCGACCGCGTGAGAACCGAGGAAGCCCGATCCCCCCGTGACCAGGACGCGCCTCATGCCACCGCTCCGTGCGCCGCCCAGAGCCTGCTGCGACGCGCCCACACCGAAGCCAGCGTGAGGCCGGCGACGATGTCCCAGATGCCCCACCAGCCCTCCACGACGGGCCATCACCTACCGTGCCGCTGTCGTCCTGTCAGCCTGCATCACCTGGACCCGAATCTAAGCGACATAGTCGCGCCCCGGGCCTGCACCGGCCCGGACACTCCGCCGGCGCCGGTGGTGTGGCATCTACTCGCGCCCCCGACCGCCGTGGTCGTGGTGGTGCCGTGGTCATCCAGTTGTGATGCCCAGTACCTCTTGTGGTCAGGTGTGAAGCGTGTCACTATTCTCCCGTCCTGGCAACGAATGCCCGGGGAGACGAGGGGTCAGTGAAGAACCGAACTCAGATTCGCGGCGCAGGAGTCTTGGTAGTCGCTCTATCGCTCACAGCGGGCGTGACAGCAGGGGCTCTTGCCGCCAGCGACGCGGCTGAAGGCGCGCCCGATGTATTCGTGCTGCAGGGCGAGGGCATAGTTGCGGCACCATCCGATGACCTGATCGATGACATTGCTGCAGTGCGCGGAAGTGAATCCGTCGATCTGGAGGACCCGCTGCTGTGGCAGAACGACTTTTCGGTCGCGGTCACGACGCTGCAGGAGCAGTACCCGAAAGCCTACAGCGCCTCGGCGGTTGACACCGACGCGGGGCAGGCCTGGGTCTCGTTTGCCCAGGATGCCCCTGCCGGCGCGCTTGCTCTTCTCGGGGAGTTGCCGGTCGACATCGAGATCCGGGAGGGCGTCGGATGGAGCGAGGAGGAGATCGCCTCTGTTGGCGAGCAGGCCCACTACGCAGCCCTGAAGGAGACTGCGTCCTTCAAGGACGTCTACACGAACACCGATGCCGCGTCCGGCAGGGTAAGTGTCTACGTGGAGCCGGCAGATGGTATGTCGATCGATAGGGCGAGGTCGGCCCTCAGTAGCGTCGAGGCGCGATCCGATGTGGCTCGCAGTGCCGAGGCGTCGGGCGTCCCTGGCATCGAGGTCGAGTACTTCGTCGACGTTGATCTCGACGGTGGGCTGGACGCGATCTACGGAGGCGGGAAGCTGACCTCAGGAAGCAGCTATTGCACCTCAGGATTCTCGGTCCGCAAGGGCACTACGTACAACAACGGACTGATCACCGCAGCGCACTGTCCCAACACTCTGAAGTACGGCTCGAACTCGCTGAACTTCAGGAAGGCGTCGTCGACACGCGATGTCCAGTGGCACAGCGACAATCAGACAGCGCCGCCCAAGTTCTACGTCGCGGACACGACGTTGAGAAACGTGGACGTCTCGTCGAACCCTCCGGTGGGTACGCGGGTATGCCGCTATGGACGCACCAACGACGCGACCTGTGACAGGGTCGCGCTGCTGAACCAGTGCCGGGGGAACTACTGCGGTCTCGCGATGGTTTACGAGCGCAGGGCTGCCCCGGGGGACAGTGGAGGCCCTTGGTACTACGGAAACGTGGCCTACGGCGTGCACAGCGGATACATCACCATCGACAGCCAGCGACGAGACGTCTTCACGCCTCTTCAGAAGGCTGTCACTCACCTCGACATCGGAACCAAGCTATGACTGGGCTGGGCCGGCTCCCTTCCCGTAGCCCATCGACGGTGACAGCTGTGTTACTCGTGGGAGCACTGCTGGGAGCATGTGGCTCCGTATCCGGCACGTCAGGGGCGGCGTCCAATGTGACGATCGAGACGCAAGCCGGAACCACTGCCCTGATGCAGGTAGCGGACCTGGGCGGCGGCGATGCTGCATTCGAAGGCATCGTGACCGTGAGCCCCGAAGGATGTCTCGGGCTCGCTCCACCTGATGGCAGTGACGATGTCACTGTCGTCGTCTGGCCGGCGGGCGTATCGCTTTCTGGCGAAGGAGAGCTCAAGACCTCCTCTGGGGAGGCGCTCGTCGTTGGCGACAAGGTGTTCGGCGGTGGCGAGATGTTCGACGACCTTCAGGAGCACAAGGGTGAGGCAGTCGCGGGCTGCGTGGCGGAGGGCGAGCCTGGGTATGTCTTGGGCTCTGTCGAGAAGCTGACGGAGTAGAGCGCGCGACAACCCCTCAGGATTCCGGATGTCGGCTCTGAGGGGGCATGCGCGTTCCAAGCGTCGCCCGCCGCGCCCGCCGCCTGGCGGCGGGCGCGGCTCGGGGTCGTCCGTCGTCATGCTCGAACTCGGTACCCCGTCCGCCGTCGTGATCTCAGCCTGCATCACCTGGACCCGCTTTTAGGAGACATGCCCTAGTTGTCTGGGACCATCGATCCATGGGGAGCGAACCGACGACGAGCGCACCGCTGCCGGTGCTCGAGATGACGGTTGTCCCCGTCCCCTCGCCAGCACTCCAGCTACCCCCGGCTCTCGCACCACTACCAACGGCGCCGAGCGGGCATGCGCCTCAGGTTCGCCAAGCGCGGAAGTACCTCGAAGCTGCACACGGGAGCACGAGCGCACTGCTCGAATCGTTGGCCATCGTGCGCAAGCAGAAGAAGGTCGCCACCGGGGAGACACGCGGACGGTACTCGAACGACGAGATCGAGTTGCTGCGCGCAGCGCTCGTCTTCACGTCGAGCGGACTTGACGCGAGCCTCCAGCGGTTGTGCCGGGATGCTCTACCGGCCCTC
The DNA here is from genome assembly GCA_947497265.1 of uncultured Isoptericola sp. Classification (GTDB taxonomy): domain Bacteria; phylum Actinomycetota; class Actinomycetes; order Actinomycetales; family Cellulomonadaceae; genus Isoptericola; species Isoptericola rhizosphaerae. Next base: position 2,594 of record CANMFP010000002.1, on the reverse strand, counting down.
ATCCGACGACCGGACTCGGGCGCACGAGCCAGATACCAGGAGTTTCTAAAGCACGAGCTGAGCGCGCCCAAGCCGTCCGAGCCGTTTCGAGACGCGGTGCTCGCGGCCGATCCCGAGGCCGAACTGATCAACTTCTACGTAAAGGAACGCACCAAGGCGAGCTATCAAGGCTCCCGGGAACTCAGGACCCGTGTTCGCGAGGCTCTCGGCATCGGGCGCAGCTCGGTCCCCGACCCAGACCTTGCAGCCCTCGACCCGTTCTTCGAGGCCCGAAACGCGATCGTGCATGGGATGGACTACGTGGACCCAGAGTCTTCCTTGGGTCGGAAGCGGCACCACCGAACGCGCGACTCGACGGTCGGGGAGTGTGACCTTGTGTTCGCCCTGGCGGCGCGCTTCATCGCTGAGACTGCCAAGTCTCTCCGCCGGAAGTAGCTGCCCCGAGCCCGACGCCCCGCTGGGCCGTCTCGCTCGACTTGTCGAAGGGCCACAGCGGCGCCAGAGGGCGCAGAACCGACCGTTTCCGGGGCGCTTCAAAAGAAGGTTCTGTGCGCCCGACAAACGTAGGGTTCTGCGCTGGTTCTGCCGCAGCCGTAACGCCGCCAGCCCGTGGTTGATGATCGATTCGCAGCGGGTATCATCGACCCGTGTCGATCATAGATTCTGAGGTGTGCGCGGCCAGCACGGCAGACGTCGAGCCGGCAGTCGCGTTGTTCCGCTCGCTAGGTGACCCCGCGCGGCTGGCCATCGTGCGCCGGCTCGCGGTCGGGGAAGCGAGGGTCGCGGAACTGACGCGCGATCTGGGCCTGGCGCAGTCGACGGTGTCCTCGCACGTCGCATGCCTGAAGGACTGCGGCCTGATCGAGGGGCGCATGGAGGGCCGGCGGGTGTACTACTCCCTGGCCCGCCCCGAGCTGCTGGACATGCTCGCAGCAGCCGAAACGCTGCTCGCCGCGACGGGCAGCGCGGTCGCCCTGTGCCCGACGTACGGCGTCGACGGGCAGGTGTCGGCGTGCTGAGCACGATCGCGGCCGCGGCCGGGTTGTTCGTCGCGACCAACCTCGACGACATCGTGGTGCTGACCGTCCTGTTCGCCGTCGCGGCACGGGGCACCTCGCAGCTGCGCGGGTGGCAGATCGTGGCGGGCCAGTACCTTGGGCTGATCACCCTGATCGCGGTCAGCTTCCTGGCCGCCCTGGGCCTGACGATCGTGCCGGACGAATGGGTCGGCCTGCTCGGTCTGATCCCGCTGGCGATCGGTGTGCTCGGGCTGGTGCGCACGCTGCGCGGCACGGGCGACGACGACGAGGCCGAGTCGGCGCTGAAGGCGGTCGGACTGCTCGGCGTCGCCGGCATCACGATTGCCAACGGCGGAGACAACATCGCGATCTACACCCCGGTGTTCCGCACTATGTCCACCACGGACGCCCTGGTCACGATCGTGGTGTTCCTCGTCCTGCTCGCCGGGTGGTGCCTGCTCGCCCGGGCGATCGGCACGAACGAGATGGTCACCGAGGCGCTTGAGAAGGTCGAGCACTGGCTCGTGCCCGTGGTGTTCATCGGCCTCGGCGTGTTCATCCTCATCGAGTCCGGCACCCTGGCCCACATCGCCTCGCTGCTGTGACCCAGAGGCGACGCGTTGGACACTTCCCACAAGGTTGTGCACCGCGTCAGAACTGACCGTTTCTGACGCCGCCGGCCCGCGCGCGGGGCGCGCCGTCGACACGCCGTTCAAAAACCTCGTTCAAAACCCCTGCCGGTTCAGAACCCCCGGCAGTGGTTTTCGCTACGGTCGCGGGATGACGATCACCTTCGGCTACGCCCGGGTCTCCACGTCGACGCAGAGCCTCGACGCGCAGCGCGACGCGCTCCTCGCCGCGGGCGTTGATGTCCGGCACCTGCGCGTCGAGATGGCGTCGGGCCGGCGGGACGACCGACCGGTCCTCGCTGCGCTTCTGGCCGAGGTCGCCGACGGTGACGCCGTCGTCGTGACCAAGCTCGACCGACTCGGGCGCAGCCTTTCCCACCTGGTGCACGTCGTCGATGAGCTGGAGCGCCGCGGCGTTGCCCTGCGGTCGCTGTCGGAGCAGATCGACACGAGCACTTCGGCCGGCCGATTCATGGTGCACATGCTCGCGGCCCTCGCCCAGATGGAGGCTGACCTGATCCGCGAACGCACCCTTGATGGTCTGGCGGCCGCCCGCTCGCGCGGACGGGTAGGCGGTCGCCCGACGGTGATGTCACCGGAACGCCTGGCGACCGCGCAGGCCTCTGTTGCCGGTGGTCAGTCTGTCGCGGCCGTCGCTCGTGCCCTTGGGGTGTCGGTGTCCACAGTCCGCCGACACCTCGCCTGACGTCACGAGCGGGTGGGCAACACAGGGCCCTACGGGCGGCGAGTCAGGATGGCGAGGTCGTAGTCGCGCGCGATCTTCTCGAACGCCGACCCGGTGACGTTGCGACCCTCACCGTCCAATGCCTGAGGGTCGTTTGCTGATGCCATCAGTCCGTCGTCCATTCGGGCTCTTCGCAGTTGAGGGGGGTCACGGGGTGAGTCCGCCGGCGACGAGGAGCATGCGTAGGCGGTAGTTGTCGCG
>CANMFP010000001.1 GCA_947497265.1 uncultured Isoptericola sp. | reverse complement strand
GCGGTGTCGATGAGCTGGCCGGTGAAGTCGGGCATCTTGGCGGTGGTGGTGAAGGCGCCGGTGTCGATGAGCCCGCCGGTGATGTTTGGCATCTTGGCGGTGGTGGCTTCGATCATGCCGGTGATGCCCTCGAGGTGGCCCTTCATGAAGTCGCCGGCGGTCAGCCCTTCGGTCGCTGTGCGTGCGGTGTCGATGAGCTGGCCGGTGAAGTCGGGCATCTTGGCGGTGGTGGTGAAGGCGCCGGTGTCGATGAGCCCGCCCTGGTCGTAGCGGAGTGACTTCGTAGGTGTGCGGCTCGACGTCATCGCGCCTCCTGGGCGACAGTGGATACAACGATCGGGTCAAGGATCTCACCCGGCACCGACATGCAGAGGCAGATGGGTCCGTGCATCGTGCCAGCATGGTCGAGGGTGCTAGGCCCTGGGGATGGCGGCCCGGGGGGCGTGGGCGAGAATCCTGTCCACACGTGACTGCATGTCGAGCCAGGACCGCAGTCCGGGATCGAGGTCGCTGGCCACCCGGCACATGGCGGCGTAGGCGGCGTTCACAAGCCCGGTCTTGATGAGGGGCTCGAGATGGGCCACGCGATTGCGGAAACGGTAGATTCGGTCGACATCGTCGACGAGCGCGGCGTGCGGCCGGACCAGGTGCGGGAAGGCCTGGCACAGCCCTTGCTCCCACAGTTCGCGCTTTGTCGGGCTCTTGCGCAGGTTCTTGGCGGGCAGCAGGAACCGCCACGTGCCGAGGGTGACCTGTGCGACGACGTCGTCATGGCATAGAGAAGTGGGCGCGCGTCCTGCGCGCCTGACGGCTTTTTGCGCCCGATCGACCGCCACTTCCCGATCGCCGCCGAGCAGGTTGGCGAGCGAGAGGTGCGGATCGAGCAGCCAGTCGTGCCCGTGGGTGATGCCCGCACGATCGGCACGGGCTGCGTTCCACCTGCGCAACTCTGCGTCCATCGCGTTGCGCAGCCCGACCTCTACCAGGTGGAGGGCCTCGTAGGAAGCCGCGGACAACGCCATGTTCCAGCGGTACAGCACGAAGGCGGCATGGGGGTCCCCGCTGGTCTCGGCGAGGTAGGGCTGGAGCCTCGGTGCGGATACGAGACGCCGAAGAGCCTCTGCGCCGAGCTGTGCTGCGCCAGCGGCTTGAGTTCGATCTTCCATCGAAGTACACTCCATTACGAAGGCGGGGAAGTACGTCCCGTTAATAGCTTGAACGAAGACCCCCGGTCGTCTGACCGGGGGTCTTCGTGCTTCCGGCCCACGACCGCGAGGTGCTGGCCACCGTAGCGGTGGCGGGAGACGTAGCAGCGCGGTGTTCCGTCGAAACGGAGACATCGACGGCGTTCGGCCGTGTACGGACTGCCTGCCCCCGTAGGAGGCTCCTGCGGGGGCGGTGTTCTCCAGGCTCCTGTCAGCGGAGCCGCGACCAACACTCCCTCGCGCTCGAGTTGCGGCCGGGCGTTCCATCGCGTTCGCCGATGACACATCGGTCAGCCGCGTGGGGTTCGGCGCATCGAGGGGTGGACTTGCGCATCGGCGATCTGCGTCAACTCCTCCATCGTCAGCAGGTAATCCAGCCGACTGAACCCTCGTTCGCGGCTGTCCATGATGCGCCGATACTCACTCAGCATCCGCAGGTACGTGTCGAGTGTTGCTGCGTGAGAGTTGCCGTTGTCGTTGCGCTCGACCTGCGGCTTTAGCTCCGCCCAGCGGCCGTCGCGCATCATGAAGGCGACATAACTCGCCATGTGGTTCTCGAGCGCATCGTTGTGATCGAAGCCCTCGAACTCGAGCCGGAACGCGAGCTCCTCGCCGACAGGCGTCCCCTCCTTCTCCAGGTGGTCGATGCTGAAGGTGATCACCCGGAACATCTGCAGGATGTCCGAGACGCGACGGCAGTCTCGCTTCGAGAGCTCCGTGCTGAAGCCCGCCGTCTCATACCAGTACTCGCCCGCGTAGCCCTCCTCGAGGATCTTTGCCCGCATCAGCTGGTAGGCGAGGTCTCCGTCAACGTCGCCCGAGTTCTTCGGTAGCACCCGACCCAGGATCCGGTGGAGCAAGGAGAGCATCTGGCGGTCGATGAGGCGCATGCTCTCCGGGGCAGGCTCGTCGCCGTGCTTCGCCCCGCGCTCGAAGACGGGAACAACCGCCTCCATGAGCAGGTCCCGGACGAGTTCGCTGAGTGAGACGCCCTCGTCGTCTGCCATCTCCTTGAGCTGATCGCGGATGCGATCGTCCACCCGGACGTTAAGAACTGCCATCGCTTCCTCCTGTAGTCGCGTATGACGAAAAGTGTAGCAGTGTCGTACGTAGGGGTGCCGATGCGTTGCTGTGCTCCCGCTTTGCAGGCGCGATTCAAGTGAGGAGGGACGAATGATAGAATCCTCTATAGGAGGTGGTGGTTGTGTCGATGAGGGAGTCCCCCAAGGTGGAGGCCGTGCGGTGGCTGCGGCACCGCCAGGCGGTTGACCGGTTGGCGTACCTGCGTGGTCTGCGCGGGCTGACGCGCACGATGACGCAGCAGCAGATCGCTCAGGCGCTGGATCTGACGCAGCCGAGTGTGAACTCGGCATTGAAGACTGCGGCGAAGGTCGCTGAAGTTCCGGAGGGGTTCTCGGGGGCGTCGCCGTATGAGATCGCGCAGCGGTATGCGGTGGGTGAGCTGACCCGTGAGCAGGTCATCGCCGAGCTCACGCGGTGGCCGTATGACCCGTCGCCGACCAGTGATGGGTATGACGCGCTGATCGTCGATGAGCCGGGCACACACACTGTCGAGGAGCTGGCGCGGGCCCTGGATGACGGTCTAATTGACGAGGGCCTCTACGACGAGCTCGGCGAGGCGCATCGCACGAACGCGTAGTCTCACCTGTCGTGACGCCCATCGCAGACGACGTCGTTGAGCAGCACGCGCGTACGATCCGTGCCTTGTCGGCTCCGGGTGCCCCGTTGTCTCCGGACAGCCGGCATGCCACGGTGTCGAACCCGGCGTGGTTCTTCGCTCCGGATCGGCCGACGTCGATGCGCCGGCGGCTGCACCGCGAGATCATGCAGCCGTACCGAGACCGTCTGGCCGACGAGGTTGAGCACGGCCGGCGCGCCATTGTGCTGGCTGGCCCTCCGGGTGCCGGCAAGTCGCACCTCCTGGCCGAGGTGATCGGCAAGGAAGGCACGGCGCAGCGTCGCGCGTGGCTTGAGGTTGACCCCGACGAGATCAAGGAGGACCTGCTCGACGCCGCCGTGGCGGACGGGTCTACGAGTCGTTCATCAAGCCGCCGGCCGTGCACGAGCTCGAGGAGCAGGGCGAACGGTTCTACCCACTGGACTTCGCGGCGCTGGTGCACGAGGAATCCTCCGCGCTCGCCAAGAGCATCCGGGGCGAGGCGATTCGGGCGGGGGCGAACGTGGTCATCGACTCTGTGCTGTCCAAGCCGGAGGCCGCGCTGACCCTGGGCTGGCAGCTGAAGGAGGCCGGCTACTCAGTCGAGGTGCTCGATGTCGAGGTGCCGGTCGAGGTCTCCACGGCGCGCGTGGCCGAGCGGTGGCGCGGTAGTTACGTGGACGCGGTTGCCGGGAAGAACGAGTACGGCGGGCGGTGGGTGCCCGAGAGTTACGTGCGCAGCGTGTTCGCCGAGGACGGTTCGCGTTCGGTGTCGCAGGAGTCGGCGCACCGACTCGCGCTTGAGTGTGATGCGGTGAGGCGGTATCGGCGCTTCTTCACGCCCGGCATCAGCGCTGAGCGTGTCCTCGAGGCCGACCTGGGGCGTGCGGCGGCGGGCAACATGATCGACCGCCGTGCCGCTGAGGCCTCTTGCCGTGCTCAAGCGAGCCGGCCGGGACCACGGCGAGGGCCAGAGCGCGGCGGGTTAGCTCGCTAGGAGGGACGGACCAGATTCTCCGCCACGCCTAACCTCGCCGGTGTGCAGGAGCAGGCGCTGCCGCCGACGGTGGCCGAGCATTGGGAGGCGCACCGAAAGACTGCGCGCGTGGCCGTGCTGCCTCGGCGAGCCAGAGTTGTGCCCTGCAACCAGCGCCCGTACTCAGAAAGGCAATGTCGGCTGACCCTCTCTTCCAACCACGTGGTGCCTGGACGCGAGACTTCAGTCTCGGGTCCAGGCACCAACCTGGCGGGGTCAGCCGAGCGGATCCGCACTGAGGTGACCGGTCACTCTCGCCGTACGCGAGCCGCCCACCCATTTCGCGAGCTGCTGGATGGCTCAGTCCGTCTTCATGACCAAGGCGCTCCAGGCCGTTCGGTCATTGGTGCCTCCCTCGAAGAGGTTGTGGTCGAGCAGGATGCCGCCAATAAGGTCGTCGCTGTCAGCAACTCCAACCCCGAGCGACACGCCTGCGTAGGAAAGAGTGAAATCAATGTTGCCCGAGTCGTTCTCCCACCAATAGATGACCACGTCACACCTGGTAGTACCGAGGTAAATGTTTCTCGTAATAACTTCGCCGTCCAAGTCCAAGCCTTGTACGTTTGGCTCGTCTTTTAGGAGATCGCCGCAGGTGCTCGCTGCGGCGTACGCGATCTCGGCTTTACCTTTGATTATGGGTTCCTTGTTGTCAACGAGTTTGACCCTGACGATGCGCGCGCCCCAGTTGGATGCTGCGGCTGCGACGGCCTGCGGCGACTCCGTCTCGGGAGAGGTTGCGTCCGGCTTCGGAATCGCCATATTGCCGGCGCTGTCGATCGCCCCATCCAGCAAGTTTCCGGAGTCGTCGGTTCGCTCGTTTACGCCAAGCACGATAATTGGTTCGGCGGGCTCCGCCCACGCGTCCAGTTTGTGCGCCTTGCCGGAGGCGTCGTAGGCGTTGATGGTCTCTAGTTCCAGGTCATCGATCCCCTCGGGCACATAGCCGACGAGTGGAACCTCGTTTACAGGGTCCCAATCGTCAAACTTGCTCGGCACGGCGACTTGAAAACGCGGAATCTGCGCGGCGACATCGTCGACTGCGCGACCCGCATCGCTGGCAAGCATCGACCGGTTGGCTCCATAGCTGGCCGCCAGTGCACTATCGACGTTAGGTGCTTCCGAAAGATCTTCCCACAGAACCTCGGTGTCGCCGTCGAATCTCTGAGCTACCGCGTGATGAATGTCGTGGCGAACCTGCTCGCTGGTCACCGCACTGGCGAACAGCTTTGCCATCTCATCCAGCGAGCTGTTGATCCGAGCGTCGGAAGGGGTGGTCGACTCCGCAGCGTCTTCCGCATGGGCCGTGCCGTTGACGAACACCGCGCCACCAGCCGCGAGACTGATGGAGGCCAGGGCAGCGCTCGCCCGGAGGAGGTTCCTGCGAGACCTGCGTGGCGACGGCAGGGCACGTTCTGTAGGTAGGGACACATCAAGCCTTTCGATCATCATTGGTCTTGGCTGCCACAAAGTAGCCTATCGGTCAATCGGGTGGCAAACAGGGCAAAGAAGTCGTTCTGGTCACCTCGTGTCAGGTGTATCGGTTCCTCCGCGCGCGAGGCGCTGCGTACCGCCACAGCGCCCGCGTCCAGCACGGACCGGAGAGGGCTTCGGCGAGGATCAGTAGTGGCTCCTCCGAGATTGACATATTGAGGCACGATGCATCAGTATCGAGAGACGATGTGTGCGCATCGTTAAACAATATGGAGGACTGGCTGATGGCCCGAGCACCGCGAGCGTTCCAGATCGGGGGCTGGGTCGCGCTGGCTGCCGCCGTCGTCACCGCGGCCCTGGCCGTCACGGTGGCAGTGACCGGCGCCCTGGCGCTGGCGGGCAAGGTGACCTACCCCGTGGACTACAGCCTCGGGCCGCTGCACTTCCAGGACACGCTCTCGACGCAGGTCCAGACACTTGAAGACGTGTGCCAGACGTCGAGCGTCGACTCGTGGGACGACGCCCGCTTCTGCAGCAACTACTTCATCCATGGCGAGGACAGTGAGACTCAGGGTGGGCCTGTTCACCGTCAGGACGCGGACATCCGTCCGACGTCCGTGCACCTCTTCGGCGAGGTCGAGCTCGCCTCGACCGGCGGTTGGAGCCCCTACGTGGCCGCCCAGGTCGTCAAGAAGGTGATCATCGCGACCGTGATCACCGTGTGGCTGGTTCTGCTGTGGCGACTGCTCGCAGCGGCGGCCAGAGGGAACGCCTTCAACACACGCGCCGTGCGCTACCTGCGCGCCCTGGGCTGGCTGACAATCGCCAGCGCCGCCCTGGCACCGGCACTGGACCACTTCACGAACCTGTACCAGGTCGGCTACGGGGCCACGACGTTCAACGAGGAGGTGCCGCTCCAACCGTGGAGCAGCTATGACGGCTACCCGAACGGCGTGGACCTCATCCGGGTCGCCCTGGGCGGACTGGTGCTGCTCGTCGCGGAGGTGTTCCGCCACGGCGTCACCATCGAGGACGAGCGCAGGCTGACGGTCTGATGGCGATCGTGATCAGGCTTGACCGGATGCTCGTCGAGCGCAAGTTGACCCTCACCGAGCTCGCCGAGCGTGTCGGCATCACCGTGGCGAACCTGTCCATCCTCAAGACAGGCAAGGCCAAGGCGGTCAAACTCGCGACTCTCGACGCCATCTGCCGCGAGCTCGACTGCCAGCCCGGCGACCTGCTCGAACACGCCGATCACCCGCCCCGCGGCCGCGATGAGGACCAGAGCGCGGCGGGATAGCTTCCTAAGTATGACCGCGTTCTACCCTCTTCGGTGTGGAGGAGTTGGTGTCGCCGCGGATGGTGGCCGAGCAGTTGGGAGTCGCACCGAAGACGGTGCGCGTTTGGCTGCGCCTCCGCGGCGAGCAGCAAACGAATGGTCGCTGGCGCCTGGATCCGCAGCTAGTGCAGGCCCTCATCGACGACTATCGGGCGCGCGTCCGCGAGGGCGAACGCACGACCTGCGGTGTCCAGGGATGCACCCGGCAGTGCACGGTCCGCATCGGACTGTGCAGGATTCATGCTCGCCGGCTGCGCCGCAACGGGGACCTCGAGGAGCGCGACGGTGCTGAGCATCAGCGCGCGAAGACGCACTGCCCGAAGGGGCATGAGTACACCGAGGCCAACACGTACGTCTTCAGCGATGGCCGGCGGCGTTGCCGACGTTGCCGCATCGACGCCGTCATGGCACGCGAGCGGCGCCGCCAAGCGAGAGACGCGGCCATCGAGATGCACTGACTGCGATGTTGATGGACGAGGTGCGTCAGGCGTACCATCCATCCTCTCTGGGCCGAGGTACGAGCCCGCTCAAGCGGATGCTATTCGGGGCTGGAGAACGATCTCAAACTTAACAGTTTCACGAACCCTCTGTGGCGGGCCAGCAGGCACGCCAGGCGCGGCTCCTCGCGGAGGACACCCGCGCACGGTTGGTGCGGGTACGCAACGCCCTGCCGGCACCTGTAGAGCAGGCCGCCGGCACGACGGCCACGCCGACTCAGGGTCCAACCCAGACCGCGGCGGCGACGCTCGCCCCCGAGGCACAGGCGATCCTCGACCGGCTCGCCGCGAGCCAGGCAACTGACGCCGCCCAGGCGTCCTCGCCGGTGCCGAACAAGGTCGAGCAGCAGCGTGCGCGACAGACCACCACACGAGGCCCGGACCGGGGCCCCGAACGATAGGAAGGGAGTACCTGCGATGGTCGACGAGTCAGACGGCATCGAGGAAGCGTTCGAGGGCCAGCTGCGCGTCCTGGTCTCCGCCGCTGGACAGGTGGGCGAACGTCTCGCCCGCGCCCGCGAGGACGCCCTACGGCGCGCGCAAGCCGCGAGCGTGCACCGAGCGGACTGGTGGGACCGCGCCGGCGCCGAGCAAATCGGGCACACCTACCAGGTGGCCCGCGCGTGGGCTCACGAGGACCCCGAAGCCGTCCGGGCCGAGCAGCACATGCGCGACGAGCTGCGCACCCGCTACGGCCTCGACGTCGACGACACCGGTGCCGACCCCGCAGCCGTGCGGGCCGCCGTCGAGCGCGCCGACCGGGAACGCGCCCAGGCGGACGCCGAGCGCACCCGGTCGGCCGCGGAGAACGCTGAGGCTCAGCGGCTCATTCAGGAGGCCGACCACGAGGACCAGCAGGCCGACGCTGCTCGAGCGGCAGCCGAGCACGAGCCCGACCCGGGCGAGCGGATCCGTGCCGCCGCGCAGGCCGAGAAGCACGAAGCCGCGGGCGACCGCACACGCGAGGACGGACGAGCGATGTACGACACCGCCGAGCGCCGTGAAGCCACCGCGCGCGACCTCGAAGGCAAGGGGCTGGACCATGAGGTCGTCGCTACCCGGATGCGCGCCGACGTCAGCCAGGCCAAGCCCGCCACCGAGGCCGTCGGTCCCAGCGTCCAGAAGACGAAGGCGCCCAAGGCTCGCCGTACCCGCGGCCACGCGGCCCAGGTCCAGCGAGCCGGACTCGACCGGTGAGTGCTGCCCTGTCTGCAGGGCTGGGATGATGAAGGCTGGTCGTAAATCGCTGATGGGAGTGCGTGGGTGACGAAGTTCAAGCTGGCTATGGCTGCCGCAGCGAGCGGGACGCTAATGGCACTGACGGCCTCCTGTTCCGGCGGCGTCGCAGGCGAGCAAGAACTCACACCCAGTGAGGCGAGCACGGCGTCGCGCTCTAGCGATGCGGCCATCGAGGACAAGCAAGCGCAGCTGGAGGAATCCGAGGACCGCGCTGCCAGGAACTACCGAAAGAAGCTGACTGGTTGTCTCGACGCGACCGAGGATGAGTCCGACACGTTCGCGACCTCGGTCGGCACCATGGTCTGCTTCGACTCAATCGAAGGAGAGATCTTCGCGGAGCAGGACCGCGGCAGACTTAGCCACCGCCAAGCGGTGGCAGCGCAGGATGCTCTGTACGACGTGTTCACCGAGCGAGACCTTTGGGATTCGTACAACCAATCGAAGAGCGGCTAGTTCTAGAGCCACAGGTCGCAGCTACGATCTACGGCTGCAGGACTAGCCTCGATCTTTCATCCCTTGGCTGACGGTGCCGGGGACGGCGTCGTTGCCGTTGTTCGGGCGTGATTCTTGCAGGTTGGTGCGATGATCGGGCCCGGTGTCGTCCGGGCGGTCGGGGTTCCAGGTTCCGGGTCGTGCGTGTGGTCGTCGGGACGGTCGGAGCCGTGGGTCAGCCGGGCGCGGGGTCGAGTCCTCGTAGCCGGGCGAGGGCGCCGGTGATGACGTCGGCCCAGGGCGCGTGTCGGGCGAGGTGCAGCACCTTGGTGCGGGCGCGTCGGGCAAGGGTCGCCGGGATGGTGAACAGCCGCAGGCGTAGGCGTTTGGGTTCCCATCGGCGCGCGTCGTGGTCGGTCAGGGCGAGGGTCTGCATCCAGGCGGTCAGGTCGCCCGCAAGGGCGACGATGGCGCACCAGATCCGGTTGGCGTCGAAGCCTTGCAGGGGAAGGTTCGCCAGGCCGGTGTCCTTGGCGATGCGGATGCGGTCCTCGGCCCGGGCGCGGCGGCGGTGGCGCAGCTCGAGATCGGGCAACTGGCGGCCGGGCCCGCCAACGGCAGTGTTGGTGGCGAACGCGGTCAGCCGGTAGCCGCCTGCGTCCTCGAACCGTAGTTGTGCGCCGGGGTGGGGTCGCTCGCGGCGCACGATGACACGCATGCCCTTCGGCCAGCCGTCGAGGTCGAGCAGGTTCGTGAGCTCGGCGACCCACGCCCCGTCGCGGGCCTCGCCGTCGGCGTCGTAGGCCGGGGTCCAGGTCTTCTCGGGGATCTGGTGATACAGCTCGGGGGTGTGTTCGGGCAGGGTGAACCCGACGCTGTAGGCCAGCCGCTGCTTGGTCAGCCAGTTCACGAGTTCGTGGGTGCCGCCGGCACCGTCGGCGCGGATCAGGATCTTCTTCGACGCCCTCGTGCGACCACCGCTGCCGGTCAGGTGGTCGGGTAGCTGGGCCAGGGCGGAGGTGATAACCCGAATGTGGTCGGCCGCGGTGTTCGATCCGGCATTCCCCGGGCGCAGCAGCACCGCCGCGGGCTCCCCGGTCCCGGCAGCCCCGTGGTCGATGAACGCCCACAACGGGTGGAACCCGTAGCCGCGTTTGAACGTCGCCGCGGCCTGCTCCTTGTCCGAGTGCGCCGTCACCAGCGTGGCGTCGGTGTCGATCACCAACGGCTCGCGGGCATCGACGTCCTGGTCCGGCGCCTGATCGCTTGCCAGCCGCCACGCCCGGGTGCGCGCCTGCGCGCGAGCCGCGTCGATCGCGGCCAATGCCGCATCCGCATCCGCGGCCAACGCAGCGATGGTGCGCGAGACCGTCGGGTCCGAAGCCACCGGCCCGTAGATGCCCGGCTCGGTGCGCAGCACCCCGACGTCGGCCAGACAGTCCCCGCCCAAAGCCAGCGCGACCGCCAGATCCAGCAACACCTTGCCCGGATCATGCCTCGCGAGCGGCTTGCGCCACGGCGCCAGCACCGCGGCCAGCTCGCGGTCCAGGCCGGTGGCTCGGACCGTCTCGGTCAGCAGCACCCCGCCCGCCTGCCCGACCGCGCCCGAAGCGCGGACGTCCGTCTTCAACCGGGGATAGAACCCCGTATGCTTCCTCACCTGAAAGGTGCTCCTTCGACCTGGACAGCTACGACTCTCGACAAGCCGTATCTTCCCAGGTCAGGGGCACCTTTCTCTTACCCGGTCACCCCTCGGACGCCCTCACCGATGAAAGCCCGAGGCCAGTAGCGCAAGGCTGCTTCACAGGTGCTACCGGTCGGCCCGCGTCAGGCGCTGTAGGGCTCGATGACGGTCTTGCCGGTGGTGTGGCCAGTCTCGACTGCGACGATGGCCTCGCCGGCTTGTTCGAGGGGGTAGCGGGCGGTGACGTGGGGGTCGACGAGGCCGTACTCGATGACCCCGGTGATCTTGGCCATGGCCTCGCTGGTGCGCTCGAGGGCGGAGCCGCCGATCTCGGTGGCCGTCGCGGGGTCGGCGGCGGAGATGATGCGCGAGGGGCTGGTGGCCAGTGCGGCGACCTGGCGCAGGGCATCCCCGCCGACCAGGTCGACGATGAGGTCCAATCCCTCGGGGGCGACCTCGCGCACACGGTCGGCCACGCCCTTCCCGGAGGGGACGAAGGTGGCCCCGGTGGACTCGACGATTTGGCGCTTGGTCTCCGAGGCGATGCCGATGACGGTGAACTGGTGGACCCGGCCGATCTGGGCGGCCATGAGCCCGACGCCGCCGCCGGCGCCGAGGATCAGGAGCGTCTGGCCGGCTTCGAGCTCGATCTGGTGGGTGGCGTCGTAGGCGGTGGCTGCTGCGACGGGGATGGTGGCGGCGTCGGCGAAGGAGATCTCCTCGGGCTTGGCCACCGCCTCGGTGGCCCGCACGATGGTGTCCTGGGCAAAGGCCCCGTATCCGGGGGCGACCGGACCGAGGATCGCATCGCCCACCGCGAAGCCTTCCACGCCGTCGCCGATGGTGGTGACGACGCCGGCGACCTCCTGACCCATGGGGGCCGGCAGCGGTAGGTCGGTGCCCAGAGCTCCGGAGCGGATCTTGTGGTCGATTGGGTTGACGCCGGCGGCGCGGACCTTGACCGCCAGCTCGCCCGGGCCCGGCGGGGGGGCCGGGCGGTCGACCAGCTGCTGGTTCTCCGGGCCACCGAAGTCATTGAATACGTACACCTTGGACATGGGGTTGCTTCTTCCTTCTTGTTGGTCGCTGAACGAGCCGAGTGTGGTCCCTGACCTGGCCGGCCGCTTCAGCCGGTGGTTGGTGTGCTCGTCAGGCGGTGGGGGGCTCGTCCTGCCCGGCTGCCTCGGCGGCGTCGGCCTCGTTCTTGGTCGGGTAGGCACCGTCGGCGGCGTGCTCGGGCGGGGCATAAACGGTGTAGAGCACGAGTGGCTCAGCACCGGTGTTGCGGAAGTTGTGCCGGGTGCCGGCTGGGATGGCGCACTGGTCACCGGCCTCGATCGGGTGGGTATGGCCGTTGAGGTCTGCCTGACCGGTTCCGCTGATGAAGGTGAGGATCTGGTCGGTGTTCTGGTGGACCTCATCCCCGATCTCACTACCCGGGGGAATGGTCATGATGACGATCTGGGCGTGCTGACCGGTCCATAGCACCCGGCGGAAGTCGGGGTTGTCCTGGGCGACGTCGGCGATGGTGAAGTGCTCGATGTTGCCTTCGATGGTGAAGTGTTCTTCGGTGCTCACCTGGTGTTTCCTCCTGAGGTAGTGCTGGTTTCCAGCGGCGGGCCGGGACGGCTGGCGTTGAGGTGTCCTGGTCCGGTGCTGCTTACGGGCGGCGGGCCATTGCCTGTGCCTCGGTGGTGGTGCTCTGCGCCGGCGCTGTCGCCACGGCGCTGGTGGTGTCCTGGTGGCGGCGCAGCAGGCGCATGGCGTTGATAATGACGACCAGGACCGAAGCTTCGTGGACGAGCATCCCGATGGCCATAGTCACCCCGCCCAGGAGGACGCCGGCCAGCAGGGCGGCCACGGTGACCAGGGCGATGGTGATGTTCTGGCGCATGTTGTTCACGGTGCGCCGGGCCAGGCCGACGGCCTCGGGGAGCTTGAGCAGGTTGTCGCCCATGAGGGCGATGTCCGCAGTCTCCACGGCGACGGCAGAGCCGGCGGCGCCCATGGCCACGCCGATGTTGGCCGTTGCCAGGGCGGGGGCGTCGTTGACGCCGTCGCCGACCATGGCCACCACGTGACCTTGACGCTGCAGGTCCGCGACCGCGTCGAGCTTGTCCTCGGGCAGCAGGCCGGCGCGGACCTCATCGACCCCGGTCGCCGCACCAACTGCCTTCGCCACCAGCGGGGCGTCACCGGTGAGCATGACCACCTTCTTCACCCCGGCGTCGTGCAGACGGGCGACCATCTGCGCCGCGTCGGGACGGACCTCATCAGCCACCGCGACCACACCAGCCACCGCATCCTCCACGGCCACGATCATCGCCGTCCTGCCCGCTGCGGCGAGCTCCTCAGCGGCCTGCCCGGCGCCAACAGTGTCCGCGACGCCGTACTGCTCCAGCAGCGCCACGTTGCCGATGAGGACCCGGCGCCCGCCGATGGTGGCAGTGATGCCCTTGCCAGGCACGGGCTCGGTGACCTCGGGCAGCCCCGACGTGGCCAGCCCCTCCGCGGCTGCTGCCTCCAGGATGGGTCGGGCGAGCGGGTGCTCGGAGCCGGCCTCGGCCCGGGCTGCCCAGGTCAGCACCTGGGCGCGATCCATGGCTGGGGCCAGGACGACGACGTCGGTCAGGTGCGGGCGGCCCTTGGTCAGGGTGCCGGTCTTGTCCACCGCGACGGCGGTGATCTTGCCGGAGGTCTCCAGGTACTCCCCACCCTTGATGAGGATGCCGTCCTTGGCGGCCCGGCCGATGCCGGCGACGATGGAGACCGGGATGGAGATGACCAGCGCGCCAGGGCAGCCGATGACCAGCAGGGTCAGCCCGAGCACGACGTCACCGGTGATGAGTCCGACCACGAGGGCCAGGACCATGATGGCCGGGGTGTACCAGGCGGAGAACCGGTCCATGAACTGGGCGGTCTTGGCCTTGGCGTCCTGGGCGTCTTCGACGCGGTGGATGATGCGGGCCAGCGTGGTGTCGGCGCCGATGCCGGTGGCGAGCACCTGGAGGAACCCACCCTTGGCGACGGTTCCGGCGAAGACGTGGTCGCCCTTGGACTTCTCCACGGGGATGGACTCCCCGGTGATGGAGGCCTCGTCCAGGGCGCCGGTGCCGGCCACGACCTCGCCGTCCACCGGGACCTTAGCGCCGTTCTTGACCAGGACGATCTCGCCCATGGCCACGCTCGCAGCGGGCACCTCCACCTGCACGCCGTCGCGCATGACCACGGCCACGTCTGGGGCCACGGCCACCAGCTCGGCCAGTGCCGAGCGGGTCTTGTTCAGCGTTGCGGACTCCAGGGCGTGCCCGATGGCGAAGAGGAAGGTCACCGCGGCGGCCTCCCAGTACTCCCCGATGATCACCGCGCCGATCGCGGCCACCGAGACCAGCAGGTCGATGCCGATGACCCGGGCCATGAGCGCCCGGGCTGCCTTGGTCACGATCGGGGTACCCGCGACCACGGCGGCGGCCACCATGAAGGCGTTGCTCCACGCATCGGAACCGAGGCCGCGGGCCACGAAGAACGAGATGAGGATCAGCGCCCCGGAGACCACTGGGATCGCCCACCTGCCGTACCACCACTGCTGCAGCTTGTTCATAGCTGTTCGACCTTCCTGTAGCTGTCCAACCCCAGTTCGGGGTGCTGACAACGACGTTATGAAGATCGGCACCGGGCAACCATGACCGGCGTCAATCAACCGCACACCCATCCGTGCACCGCCGCCGGGGCTGCTCTAGCGTGCTGGCGCAATGAAGAGCGTCACCGCCGAGTTGATCGGCGGTGACGCTTAGCTGGTCCGGCTCAGAATGCGACCGGACGAGCCACGTAGCCTCGGCCCGCGGGCGCCCATGACCACACCCCAGTCCGCGGGGCCCGTGGGGCCGGGTGTCACGCGCATGGCGGGACGGCCCCGTCAGGTTCGCCTGGTTGCCAGTTCCTCCACCATCAGGCCCAGACCGCTACCGAGCATGAAGACGTCCCGAGCGATCCCCATGCCAGCCGGCGCTGGACGGATTCCGTCATCACGGGTGAACCCTGGCGTCTTGAGGTACACGGCCATCAATGCGGCCGAGAATCCACTTAGGCCGGCCGCGGCCACCCGGGTGGGTACCATCGGGGCTAGTAGCGCCGTGCCCAGAGCGATCTCGAAGGTCGACAACGCCTTCCCGAAGCGGACCGGGTCCATCTTCTTCAAGAACGGGAACGCGTTGGCGGCCTGGTCCCGCAGCCCCGTTGCCCCGTCGACGTCCAATGACCGCTTAGTGATTCCGGTGTTCAATATGAAGGCCCCGCTCGCCAGGCGCGGCGGGACATGGTGAAGCTTGACGCTCATAGCAATCTCTCCTGAGTTCTTGGGACGTGGGTCTACCAGCGGTTCACACGTGAGAATGCAGCGGGCAGGCTTCCGCTGATCATTGACGGGCCCGGCGGCCCGGTGCGGCCCTGATGGGTGGCGGGATGACGCCCGGGCAGTGCGCTCGCGCTTGGTCTGGGCACCGGTCGACGTCCCTGGTCGCCCTAGTGGAGGCGGGTCCTAGCTGTCCTCCGAGATAACGCTTGCGGTAACGCCGGCGCCGCCGACGGTCACCAGGATGTCCTCGACGTCCAAGCGTCGGGGGTCGTAGTCGACGTCAACCCGGTGCGAGTGCAGATCGATGTGCACGGCCTGCACCCCGGAAGACGCTTCAGGTGCCGGTTGATGTCGGTGGCGCACGAGGGGCAGAAAAACTCGCCCAGGCGCAGCTGCAGGTGCGCCGCCTGTGCCATGACGCTCACTGTCCTTCTCCTTGGCGCCGCGGGCGTCAGAACGCGGCAGGCTTGGCGACGTACCCGGCCTTGCCCACAGCGGCGATCAGGTCCTCGACGCTGGCCTTGGCCGGGTCGTGGTCGACCTCGATGCGTGCCGAGGCGAACTGGACCTTCACGGCGCTGACGCCGTCCAGGCGTCCGACACGCTTCTCGATCTTCGCCACGCAGGAGGGGCAGGAGAAGCCTTCGGCGCGCAGGGTCGTGTGGGTGGTGGTGGGAGCGGTGGTGCTCATGGTGTGTTCCTTCCTTCTCTGACGAGGTCTCACCCTTCTTGGGTGCTGACTACGACGTTACGAGCGGGCTAGGAACCGAACCATGACGTGCATCAATCAACCGCAGCAGACGTGAGAGAGTCCTCGCCCCTCAGGCACTGGCGGCCACGGTGGCGAGCAGACGGTCGCCGTCCAGGATGGCGGTCCATCTGCGGCCGGAGTCGATGATGCCGTCCTTGCGGAGCTGGCTCATTACCCGGGAGACGGACTCCGGTGTCGAGCCGGTCATGCCGGCCAGGTCAGTGCGAGACAGCGGCAACTGGATCAATGTGGCACCGGAGGAGCTGTCCTGGCCGAACTTCTCGGCTAGGCGCAACAGCGTGGTCGCTACCCGCTGGGCGACGGTGGCGGTGGATTGCGCGGTGACGTCCGCACGCGCTTGCGCTAGCAGCGCGGTGACGTCGTCCACCACCCGTAGGGCGACCTCGGGGTGTTGCGTCATGACATCGCGGAAAGCGCGTGTGTCGATGCGTAACGCGCAGGTGGTGGTCAGGGCGCGAACGGTTTCGGGGTAGGTGGGCTGGCCCAGGGTGTGCATGCCTCCGAAGAGGTCGCCAGGGGCCAGGAGATCGACGACGACGTCCTGGCCGTTCGGGGTCGGGCGGGAGACCTTGGCGCGCCCGGCTGCCATGACGTAGAGATGTTCGGCCACGTCGCCGGCTGTGTAGAGCGGGTCGTCCTCAGCCCAGGACAGCGAGACCATGCGGTGGTCGATACCGACAAGATCCTCGTGGGACAGACCGGCGAAGAGCGGCACCTGGCCGAGAACCTTCATGCGTACCGGCAATGGACAGTGATGGGGCTGGGCGCAGGTTGAGCGCAGCGGGACTCGTCGTCGGCCAGGTGCGCCGGTAGCCGAATTGACCGGGGAGGATGCACCGTGCGATGCGGCGGAGCCGGGTTCGCTGCTCACGATTGCCTCCTGAAAGTGATGCTAGATGCGCCGAGACGAATAAGCACGTGCTTCGTCTCATTATTGGTAGCCGTAATGGTCAGGCGAGCGTGTATTCGCCCGCCTCCTGCACGGCTGCCTCGATGGCCGAGCGGTTCAGCTCGACGTCGTCCTTGTGCTTGAGGATGATGCGCGCTTCGCCGTCGGGAATGATCTCGGTGGCGACGGCACCGATACCTGCCACGCGATAGAGCCTGTCCTTGATGGCCCGCGCATCCTCGGCTGTGGTCATGCCGGCGACGGTGTAGATAGTGCTGATCATGCCCTGCTCCTGTCAGATCCGGCCGTTGAACGCCTGCATCGCGGCGTCCTCACGGGTGCCGCCACGACCGTCACCGTACGCGGCGTAGTCGGTGATCCACTCGATGGACTTGATCCACTTGACCATCTTGTACCCATGGTTCGACTCCACCCGCAGCCGCAGCGGCGCGCCCAGATGCACCTCCAACGGGTGCCCGTTGCGCTCGTACGCCAGGATCGTGTCGTCCTCGGCGACCGTGTCGAGGTCCAGCACCGCGTAGAACGGTTCCCGCGGCCGGTGGTCCCACATCTCCTGGGCCAGGCCGTGGGAGGTGATCATCACGTAGTTGGCACCCTCCGGGGGAGGTCCGAGGACCTCGAGGAGGTCACGGAGCCGGACGCCGGCCCATTTGGAGGTGGCCGACCAGCCCTGCATGCAGGTGTGGACCGCGATGTACTCGGTCTTCGGGAGCTGACGCAAGTCCCCCAGGCTCAGCTGCAGCGTCTTACCGCTCAGCTCACCACCGAGCTCGAGGCGCCAGTCACGGAAGCCGCTGTCCCGGTGGGCGAGCCACTCCGTGGACTCGTCCTTGGTCGGCGGGAGCCCGTTGGTCCAGTGGAACTCCGAGATGTCCTTCTCGGTGTAAGTACTCTGGCGTCCCATGCGGGGCTTCATCCAGTTCAGGGTGACCTTGCGGATCGGCTCAGTCAGCGCCACGAGCACGCGCTGGGAGCGCGGGCGGTCGGCCAGCGTGAGGTAGCTCAGAGCGATCCACAAGCCGATAACGACGACGATCGTGGCGATCGCGATGGTGAAGGCCTGCGCGTATCGGGCGGTGTCGGTGACACCGAAGACCATGTGCGGCAGGTTGTACTCGGGGTGGACCAAGAACACCAGACCGATGTGCATCACGATGAAAATGCTCATCAGGACCATGCCGATGAAGTGCAGCGAACGAGCGCCCTGGTGCCCACCCCACAGCTTCAGGTACCAGGGGAAGCGCGAACGCACGGCCGGGGACATCGCGATACCTGTCAGGATCAGCAACGGCGCCAAGATGAAGACGACGCCGGTGTAGGTGAGCATCTGCAGCGCGTCGTAGGGCTGGAAATGCTCGATCGAGGGCACGCCGAAGCCGAGGTAGATCCGCATGGATTCCCACGCCTCGGGGAACACATCCCACGAGGTCGGCACGATCCGCCGCCACAGGCCGGTGCCGAACAGCAGGACGACGTAAAGCAGGCCGTTGATCAACCACAGCGTCACTCCCAGTCCGTGCCAGTGCCGCCCCAGGCCGATGTTCTTCTTCCCCGGCAAGGTCAGCAGCGGGCTGGCGGACCGCTCGTCCATGAGGGAGGTGTAGACGCCCTCCTCCTTCGGCAGCTCCCGGCGGGTGAACTTGATCCACTCAGTGCCCGGCTTGGAGTCATTGCGCCACCACAGGCGGGGCAGCGAGGCGAGAATTTCCCACCCGCTGCGCAGCACAATCCCCATTAGGACAAAGTTGAGCAGGTGTGTAGCCCGCAGCCAGAGCGGGAAATCCGGGTCCAAGAATGCCTCCATAGATCGTCGCCGGCTGTAGCCGCGCCTGTCCTCGCCACACTAACCTGGCTCAACGCAGATGAGGGTGTAGCGCTGGCTGGCTGAGCCGGTTCCGGGGATGGGTCGAGGTCCCCCAGGATGGAAGTTCTCACGCTCACCATCTGGAAGACCTCGACGTGCCTGAACTTACCTTCGCTGCCCCTGACCTGGCGACCTTCGCGCGCCTGGACGAGCTCGGGCTCGTCGTGGTCGGGCAGCATCTGGAGCCCGACCGGGCGACGCTGTGCTGCCGGGTCGTGGCGCGCGCCGATGATGCGTTCTGCCGCGGGTGCGGGGCCGAGGGCACGCCGCGGGGCACGGTGTCTCGGCGGCTGGCGCACGAACCGTTCGGGTGGCGGCCGACGACGCTGCTGGTGCGGGTGCGCCGCTACCGCTGCGAGAGCTGCGGGCGGGTGTGGCGCCAAGACACGTCGAGGGCGGCCGAGCCGCGGGCGAAGCTCTCGCGGGCGGCGGTGCGCTGGGCCCTGGTGGGTCTGGTCACCCAGCATCTGACGGTCGCGCGGGTGGCCGAGGCCCTCGTGGTGGCATGGCACACCGCCAACGACGCTGTCCTGGCCGAAGGTCGGCGGGTGCTGATCGATGACGAGGCCCGCTTCGACGGCGTGGCCGTCATCGGAGTCGACGAGCACGTGTGGCGCCACACACGGCGCGGCGAGAAGTACGTCACCGTGGTCATCGACCTGACCCCGATCCGCGACGGCACCGGATCCGCCCGGTTGCTCGACATGGTCGAGGGGCGCTCCAAGCAGGCCTTCAAGCAGTGGCTCGCCACCCGCCCGAAGACCTGGCGAGATCAGGTGGAGGTCGTCGCGATGGACGGCTTCACCGGGTTCAAGACCGCCACTGCCGACGAGCTGCCCGACGCGACCGCGGTGATGGACCCGTTCCACGTCGTGCGCTTGGCCGGTGATGCCCTGGACCGCTGCCGCCGCCGAGTCCAACTCGACTTGCACGGCCACCGCGGCCGCGCCAAGGATCCGCTCTACCGCGCACGACGGACCCTGCACACCGGCGCCGACCTGCTCACCGACAAGCAGACGACCAGGATCGAGGCCCTGTTCGCGATCGAGGAGCACGTCGAGGTCGAGGCGACCTGGGGCATCTACCAGCGCATGATCACCGCCTACCGCCACCCCGACCGCGCCCAGGGCCGTGCTCTCATGACCGCGGTGATCGACTCGGTGGCCCGCGCCGTTCCGGCGGCCCTGACCGAGCTCGTCACGCTCGGGCGGATGTTGACCAAGCGCGCCGCGGACGTGCTGGCGTTCTTCGACCTGCCCGGCACGAGCAACGGGCCCACGGAGGCGATCAACGGCCGACTCGAACACCTCCGAGGCTCCGCCCTGGGCTTTCGCAACCTGACCCACTACATCGCCCGATCACTCCTCGAAGCCGGCGGCTTCAGACCCCGGCTACACCCTCATCTGCGTTGAGCCAGTATGGGTGGCGCGACCGCGAGGTGTCCGAATCGGAGACGGGCCCTAGCTCGCTGGCACCTGCTCCATCGCCATCGCATCGGCGCACACCGGAGTCTCTTCGTGGTCCCAGCACGCCACCTGCAGCTCGAGGTTGCCAATCTCGGTTCGCTTCATGGCCCGAGGATACGGTTCGCTGTTGCCAGCTCAGCAGGCCTCTCGCGGTCAAGACGGCATGAGCCGATAAGTCAAGTTATGCCGGATCCCGCACCCAATTGTGCAACTGACTCGACCTTGCGGTTCCTGGTCTCGTCGACGACATCCGGCGGCACCTGCACGCCGAGGATGTCGTGTTCGGTCTCTGCGCCGTGGCGAGCACGCGAGACGAGCCGCCCGGCTCAGAACTCCTCGTAGACCGCCGGGTCCTGGTCGTGGGTCCGGCCGTCGGGCCGGGCGAGCGACGCGATGGCCTCGACGTCGGCGTCGGTGAGCTCCAGGTCGATCGCGGCGAGGTTCTGCCGCTGCCGCTCGGACGCCGTCGCCTTGGGCAGCGGCAGGACACCGAGCCGAGCGTGCCACGCCAGGATCACCTCGGCCACGCTCACGCCGTGCCCCTCGGCGATCCGCGTCAGCAGCGGGTCCCGCAGCATCTCGTTCGCCCGCCCGATGGGGCTCCATGCCTCGGTGACGATGCCGCGCGACGCGTCGTAGGCACGCTGCTCGTCCTGCGGGAAGTACGGGTGCAGCTCGACCTGGTTCACCGCGGGGGTCACGCCCGTGGCCTCCACCAGCCGGTCGATGTGCTCGGGCAGGAAGTTCGACACCCCGATGGCGCGCACCAGCCCGCGCTCGCGCGCCTCGATCAGAGCCTCCCACGCTTCGACGTAGCGCTCCTGCGACGGGTTCGGCCAGTGGATCAGGTACAGGTCGAGGTGGTCCAGGCCGGTGCGGTAGACGCTCTCCTCGACCGATTCGAGCGCGGCGGCGTGGGCATGGTGGCGGCCGGGCAGTTTCGAGGTGACGATCACCTCGTCGCGGGGCACGCCGCTGGACCGCACGGCCGCGCCCACGGCTCCCTCGTTCTCGTAGTTGAACGCCGAGTCGATCAGCCGGTAGCCCGTCCGCAACGCCTCCGCGATCGTCTCCGCACCGTGCCGGCCCTTCAGGGCGGCGGTACCGAACCCGATGCGGGGCAGCGGGCCGGTGGTAGGGGTCGTCTCGGGCATCGGCTTCCTCCTCGTGGACAGGGTGGGGCGTTCCTCGAGGAGACGGTACGCGCCGTCCGGGCAGGTCGCCCACCACGCTCAGGAGAGCTTCCGGACCACCAGGGTCTGGGCCAGCCGCCCGAATGCGCCGTCGGCGTCGTGCAGGACGGCGGAGGTGAGACCCGCGCCGCTCGGCCCGAACGTGACGGTCGTGTCCAGTCCCAGCCAGCCGCCGGTCGGCGCCCGGAACAGGTGAGCGGTGAGATCGAGGTTGGGGAACGCGACGCGGCGCGGGTCGCTGCGGACGGTCATGCCGTTGGCGACGTCCAGCAGCCCGGCCGTGCGTGCGAGCGGGCCGACCTCCTCGCCGTCGAGCAGCGGGACGTCCGTGCGCGCCCACACCCGGCCACGCCCGGGGGTCTCCAGGCTGCGACGCACCTCGATCGAGGCGACGAACCCGCCGGGCCAGTCCGTCGTCGGGTCCCAGGCCGGAGTCTCGTCCGGTCCCGGCATCGTGGCGGGGGCACCGTCCGCCAGCGCGGCCGTGTCGCCGACGCCGGCCAGCCAGGCACGCAGCGTGGCCACCCGCCGTCCGCCGCAGGAGACGGTGGCCTCGACGAGCTCGACGCCCCGCCCTGGCCGCAGCACCTGCACCGCCGTCTCCATCGACTCCAGCGGGTAGGGGCCCCAGACGTCGAACGACAGCCGCGTCACGGCGAGGTCGTCGCGCCCCCGGGCGGCGCGATCGGTCTCCACGAGGTGGGTGAGCAGGCCGAACGTCGGGGCGACGTGCTGCTCGGCGGTGTTCCAGGCGCCGCCGACGGCGGGGGTCGGGTCGAACATGGAAGCGCCGGTGCGTCGGAAGTAGGCCATGGCGCCATCCTGACAGGAGCCGCTCCGGCGTAGTCTGCTGGACCCATGGGGACACGGCGGACGACGGCGTCATCTCACGGCCTGGTCCTGCTGGCCACGGCGGGCGCCCTGCTGGGCGGGTGCGGCCCGACGACGTCCGACGGCGGGGACGCCACGGGCGGCGGGAGCACGGCGACCTCGGCGGCCGGGGCGCCCACGACGGTCGCCACAGGCCTCGACGCGCCGTGGTCCGTGGTGCTGCTCGACGGGACGCCGCTGGTGAGCGAGCGCGACAGTGCCCGGATCCTCGAGCTGGCCGAGGACGGCAGCGCGCGGGAGGCCGGGGTGGTCGACGGCGTGGAGACGGCCGGCGAGGGCGGTCTCCTCGGGCTGGCGCTGGACGACGACGGCCGACTGTACGTCTGCTCGACCGCCGCGGGCGGCAACCGCATCCAGCGCTACGAGCTGGCGGGCGAGCCGGGAACGCTGAGCCTGGGGGAGCCGACGACGATCCTGGACGGGCTGCCGGCGGCGAGCGTCCACGACGGCGGGCGCCTCGCGTTCGGGCCGGACGGGATGCTGTACGCCACGGTGGGGGACGCGGGGGTCCCGGACCGTGCGCAGGATCTCGACTCGCTCGGCGGCAAGATCCTGCGGATGACGCCCGACGGCGAGGTCCCGGTCGACAACCCCTTCGACGGATCGCTGGTGTACAGCTACGGGCACCGCAATGTACAAGGGCTGGCATGGGCCGACGACGGCACCCTGTTCGCCACCGAGTTCGGCCAGGACACGTGGGACGAGCTGAACGTGATCACGCCCGGTGCCAACTACGGCTGGCCGGAGGTGGAGGGCGCCGGGGACGCCGGCGCGGACGACGAGTTCGTCGACCCCGTGCAGCAGTGGCCGCCGTCGGAGGCCAGCCCGAGCGGGATGGCGCACCTGGACGGGACGCTGTTCATCGCGAACCTGCGAGGCCAGGTGCTGCGCGCTGTGCCGGTGGACGACCCGTCCACCTCGACCGACCACTACGCCGGTGAGCACGGCCGTCTGCGCGACGCCGTGCCCGGACCCGAGGGCCGCCTGTGGCTCGTCACCAGCAACACGGACGGACGCGGCTCACCGGGCCCGGAGGACGACCAGATCCTCTCCGTCGACGTGCGGCGCTGAGGCGTCTACCGTCGAGACATGTCGGAGTCGTCCACGCCGGGCCGCCCGCAGCCCGCGAAGCAGTTCCGCTCGAGCCGCGTCAGTCGCGCCGAGGACACGGTCATGCGGACGCTCGTCCGCCTGCACCTGGTACCGCGCACCTCGCTGCTGACGACGCGCGGCCGCAAGAGCGGCCGGCCTCGGACCAACCCGGCGACGGTCGTCACCGGCGGTAGTTCGCGGTGGCTCGTGTCGCCCTACGGCGTGGTGTCATGGGTGCACAACGCCAGGGCCGACGGCCGGGTGCTGCTGCACCGCCTGTTCGAGCGCCAGACGTACCTGGTCCGCGAGGTGCCGGCGCAGGACGCCGGGCCGATCCTCCGCGAGTACGTGCGGATCGCGCCGGCCACGCGGCCCTACTTCGCCGCCGGCACCGACGCGCCCGTGGAGGAGTTCGCCGCCGAGGCGGACCGGCACCCGGTCTTCGAGCTGCTCCCGGCCCGCCCGCGCCGCGGCTGAACCGGCCGTCTGAGGCCAGCCCCCGCCCTCGACGCTGACCATGGCGTCGGTGAGGCGGGCGATGGTCTCCAGCTTCCGACCGGGGTGAAGACGTCCTTGATGACGTCGACCTGGACGAGAGGCATGATGCGATTCCCTTCTCCTGTCCAGGTTCTGTCGCGGAGCCTCATCGGCCGCGCCGGCCTGGTCAGACGGCGCTGAGCGCGTCGTCGATCGCGCCGCCGAACGCGTCGAGGTCGCCAGGGTTGCGGGACGTGATGAGCCGCCACCCCTCGGCGTCGTCGACGCAGACGGCCTCGTCGCGCCACTCGGCGGCTCCGGCGTTGCGGATGTCCGTTCGCAGGGACGGGTACGACGTGAGGGTCTTGCCGCCGAGGACGCCGGCCTCCACGAGCGCCCACGGCCCGTGGCAGATCGCCGCGACCGGGCGGCCCGACCCGGTGAACGACCGCACGATGCGCGACGTCGTCTCCTCCAGCCGCAGCGAGTCGGCGTTGAGGGTGCCGCCGGGGACGAGCAGGAGGTCGAAGCCGGCGGGGTCGACGTCGTCGAGCGCCACGTCGACGGGCACCGAGCGGCCCGGGTCCTTGTCGCCCACGAGAGTGGCGACGTCGTCGGTGGTCGTGGCGGCGAGGGTCACGACGGCACCGCGTTCGCGCAGGTGCTCGAGGGGGACGACGAGCTCGTCCTGCTCGACTCCGTAGTTCGTCACGATGGCCAGGACGGTGCGGCCGGTGAGATCGGTGTCTGCCATGGTCGTTCCTTCCGCGGGTGTCGGTCGGGTCGGCCACCGTAGGCACGCACGGCGATGGACGCACCCGGACAGGACGGCGTTCGGGGACCTGTGGACCGGGGCACCCGAGCGCGGCAGGATGGACGGACAGCCCTACGAGCGGAGGTCACGATGGGATCGCACAAGGACGGCACGAAGCGCGGCGGACCGCCGAGCCTGTTCAAGCTGGTGATGTTCGCGCTCGTCGTCGCGGCCGTCACCAAGGAGCTCCAGAAGGATCCTGCGGAGCGGGAGTGGCACGGCACGGTCGCCGGGTTCGTGCCCTACGAGTTCCGCATCCCCACCATCCAGCGCGTCAAGGAACGCGTGTGGGATCCGGAGGGGGAGCACTTCCTCAGCCCGCACGTGTTCGGCGTCGGCTGGACGGTGAACCTCGGGCGGGTCGTCACCGTCGTGCGCGAGAGGCTGGCCGACTGACGGACGCCCGCGGCCACCGCGCCGCCGCGGGGCCGAGGGCGTCCGTCCGGGCCGTCGCTCAGCCGAGCCCGACCCGCTCGCCCTCGTGCTCGACGACGGTCACGTGGTCCGAGGACGTCGACGTCCAGGTGGTGGTCGGCGTGAACCCGCCGGCCGCGACGTCCTGCGCCGTCACCGTGTGCCGGGCGAACGTGCAGGTATAGCTCGCGTCGCCGCCCAGCCCGCGGTAGCGGCAGTTCTGCGCGGCCTCGGCCGGGTCGAGGTGGTCCAGGTTCCCGGTGGGCACCACCGTGGTCGTGGCGGCCGAGAGGTTGCGCACCGTGTACGTGTACCGCAGCGTGTCGCCGACGGCGTACGTCTCCTGCGGGTCGATCAGGCTGCCGCCGGTGACCTCGATCGCGCCCGGTTCGGCGTCCGGGGTGTTGAGCACCCAGGAGAAGCTGGGCTTCGCCCTGGTGTTCGTCAGCCACGACCTCGCGCTGGTCGCGCAGCTCGCGCACCGCGTGACGGTGATGTACGCGGGTCAGGTCGTCGAGCAGGCGCCCACGTCGGAGCTGCTCGCCGACCCGCGCCACGAGTACACCCGTGGCCTGCTCGGCGCTGTGCTGTCCATCGAGTCGCGGGCCGAACGGCTCCAGCAGATCCCCGGGACGGTGCCCTCCCCGCGTGACTTCCCGACCGGCGACCGGTTCGCACCCCGCTCGTCGAACCCCTCGACCGGCAGTGGTCCGCGTCCGGCGCTCGAGCCGGTCGCCGACGAGCCGGACCATCTGGTTGCGGTCTCGCAGGACGAGCCGCTCGTCTCCGGAGGTGCCCGATGAATCCCCTCACCACGGCGGAGGCCGCCGGCGAGGCCCCCTCGTCGAGCTCGACGGCGTCCACGTCGTCTTCCGCTCCCGGACGGGCTCGCTCCTGCGCGCCCAGCGGGTGCACGCCGTCGACGACGTCAGCATCCAGGTCCACCGGGGACGCACCCTGGGGATCGTGGGCGAGTCCGGTTCCGGGAAGACCACGATGGCGAAGGTGCTGGTGGGGCTCCAGCCCGCGTCGTCGGGCACGGTGCGGTTCCGCGGCGAGGTCGTGCGGCGCTACACCCCGCGGATCCGGCGCCGGATCGGCCGGGTCGTGTCCGTGGTGTTCCAGGACCCGACGACGGCCCTGAACCCCCGCCTGCGGGTGGCCGACGCGCTGCGGGACCCGCTGGACGTGCACGGCGTCGGGACGTCCGCCTCGCGGAACGCCCGCGTCCGGGACCTGGTCCGCCTGGTCGGGCTGCCGGCCTCCGCCCTCGACGCCCTGCCAGGGCAGCTCTCCGGAGGGCAGCGGCAGCGGGTGGCCATCGCCCGTGCGCTCGCGCTGGAACCGGACGTCATCGTCGCCGACGAGCCGACGTCGGCGCTGGACGTGTCGGTGCGTGCGCAGATCCTCAACCTGCTCGCGGACCTCAAGGCCGAGCTGAACCTGGGGATGGTCTTCATCTCGCACGACATCCAGACCGTCCGCCACGTCTCGGACGACCTCGTCGTGATGCGCGGCGGACGGATCGTCGAGAGCGGTCCCGCGGAGCAGGTCCTGAACCGTCCCGCCGACGACTACACCCGCACCCTGCTGGCCGCCGCGCCCGCCCTGCTCTAGTCCGCCCACCACCACATCGGAGCACCACCGTGAACCACCACTTCCGCGGGATCGTCCCGCCCCTGCTGCGCCCCTCACCGAGGCGGGCGAGATCGACGTGCCCTCGCTGGAACGTCTGACGGAGCATCTCGTCGCCTCCGGCGTGCAGGCGGGGTGCACCGACGCGCACGGCGTCGTCGACCGGGCCGATCGGGGCGACCTGATCGCCCGCGGGGTGGTCGACGGCGCCGCGGCGGCCTCGGCAGGGCCGTCGCCGGGATCGTCACGGTGTGGGACCCGCACGTGGTCGTCGTCGGAGGTGGCGTGGCCGGGGCGGGCCCGCGATGGTGGGAGGTCCTGCGCAGCACGGCGCGGGCGGAGCTCGTCGAGGTGCTGGCGGACGTCGAGATCCGACCGGCGGCGCTCGGTGCACGAGCGGCGCTGGTCGGTGCTGCGCACACGGCACGCCAGGCCCTCGCCACGAAGGAGGACGGATGACCGCCACGGGCACCGATGCCGTCGAGGCGATGCGGGGCGGTCTGACCGTCTCCTGCCAGGCGTACCCGGGCGAGCCGATGCGCGACCCGCGCACGACGGCGCAGGTCGCCCGGTCGGTCGTCGCCGGCGGTGCCGTGGCGCTGCGCATCCAGGGGATCGACGACCTGCGGGCCGTGGTCCCGGTGGTGGACGTGCCCGTGGTCGGACTGTGGAAGGACGGCGAGGAGGGCGTGCTCATCACGCCGACCGTCGACCATGCGCTCGCGGTGCTCGCCGCCGGTGCGGACGTCGTCGCCGTGGACGGCACCCGGCGTCCGCGACCTGACGGCCGGGACCTGGCGGCCACGATCGCTGCGATCCGAGCCGTGCACCCCGGCGCGGTGGTGATGGCGGACTGCGGTTCCGTGGACGACGCGGTGGCCGCGGAGCGGGCCGGCGCGGACCTGCTGGGCACCACGCTCGCGGGGTACACCGGCGAGCGTCCCCGCACGGACGGCCGGATCTGGACCTCCTGGACGAGGTCCGTGAGCGCTGCGCGCTCCCCGTGGTGGTCGAGGGCCGGGTGCACCACCCGGCCGCCGCGGCCGCCGCGCTGTCACGCGGCGCGCACGGGGTGTGCGTGGGGACCGCCATCACGCACCCGACGACGATCGCGTCGTGGTTCGCGGAGGCGGTGCGCGAGGCCGCCGGGCCGGTCCCGTAGCGGGCGCCGGTGCGCCGTCGCCTGGTCGAGCGCTGCTGCAAACGTTTGTCGGCGTGACGCGACGTGGGCCGGTTGACCCCGTTGCGCGCCTATGACAACGTTTGCGAACGGCGACGGAGCAACCGGGAGGACGACGATGGAGCAGGCCTGGCGCTGGTTCGGACCGCGCGACCCGATCACGCTGGCGGACGTCCGTCAGACCGGGGCGACCGGCATCGTCACCGCGCTGCACGACGTCCCCAACGGCGAGGTCTGGACCGTCGAGGCGATCTCCGCCCGCCGGGAGCAGATCGAGGCCGCCGGCCTGCGCTGGTCCGTCGTCGAGAGCATCCCGGTGCACGACGACGTCAAGCGCCGCGCGCCCGGCTACGAGCGGTGGCTCGAGACGTACGCCCAGAGCGTGCGCAACGTCGCCGCGTGCGGCATCGACGTCGTCTGCTACAACTTCATGCCCGTCCTGGACTGGGTGCGCACCGACCTGGCGTATCCGCTGCCGGACGGCGCGCTGGCGCTGCGGTTCGACCAGGACGCCTTCGCGGCGTTCGACCTGTTCCTGCTGGAGCGCCCGGGAGCCGAGGCGGACTACACCGACGTGGAGGTCGAGCGTGCTCGTCGCCACCTCGACGCGATGACGCCGACGGCGGTCGACCGGCTGGTCGCCACGGTCTCGGCGGGCCTGCCGGGCTCGGAGGAGACGTGGACGCTCGACGGGCTGCGCGCCGAGCTCGCGGCCTACGCCGACGTGGACGACGACGCGCTCCGGTCCGCGCTGGTCGAGTTCCTGGAAGCGATCGTCCCGGTGGCCGAGGAGTGCGGGGTGCGCCTGGGTATCCATCCCGACGACCCGCCGCGGCCCGTGCTCGGCCTCCCGCGGATCATGTCGACGGCCGCGGACGCGCGCTGGCTGCTCGACGCCGTCCCGAACCCGACCAGCGGGCTGACCTTCTGCACCGGGTCCTTCGGGGTGCTGCCCGAGAACGACCTCGTCGCGATGGTCGGCGAGTTCGCCCCGCGCATCCACTTCGCCCACCTGCGCTCCACGCGCCGCGAGGCCGACCCGCGCACCTTCCACGAGGCCGCGCACCTCGGGGGGGACGTCGACATGGTCGGAGTCGTCGACGCCCTCGTCCGCGAGGAGCTCCGCCGCGAGGAGCACGGCGGCGCCCCGATCCCGATGCGTCCGGACCACGGCCACCTGCTGCTGGCCGAGCAGGCCTCCGAGCGTGCGTCCGCCGTGCCCGGCTACTCGCTCGTCGGGCGGCTCAAGGGGCTGGCGGAGCTGCGCGGGGTCGAGCTCGCGGTGCGGCAGCGACGCTGAGCCCGTCGCCGTCGCCCGGGTCGCCGGGAGAACGGACCAACGGTTCCACGCCCGCGTAGCCGTCCACGGTCTCGGCCGGCCCGCTCGTGTCCCACACGCGGGCCGCGCACGCCGAGCCGGTCCAGGGGGTCCATCCCGGGTCGAGCGAGCGGACGAACGCCGACGCCGCGCCGTGCAGGTCGTCCGCCAGGCGCTGCGGAGGATCGTCCCCGGCGATCCTGCTCACCCCGGGCGCGTCGAGGACGTCGAAGAAGAACGGCACGTCGAGGCAGTGCAGCGCGATCCCGTACGTCGGCGACGCCCAGGCGAACCGGTACGCCCAGGTCGGCGCCGGCCCCTGCGCGCCGTCGCGCGCCCTCGCGACCTCCACCACCACGCGCCGGAACACCGTGTCCGTGACGAACCGGCCCAGGAGCCGGGCCGTGCCGCCGGCGCGCAGGGCGGTGTTCGCCGCGAGGTACGCACGCCGCTGCGACCGGGGGACCCGCAGGGCGGCCAGCACGAGGCTCGGCGGGACCCACCGGAGGGCTCTGCGTGCCCCGTCGAGGAGCATCGAGAACTCGTCGTCGGCCGTGCCGAGCACGAGCGGCTTGCCGGCGCCGACACCGTCGCGGAGGGACGAGACCGTGGGCCCGAGGACCAGCTCGCCGTCGACGACGGGCCCGAGGGCCGTGCCGTGTGTCAGCTGGTCGACGGCACCCGCGAGCGGCCCGCCCCTCGCAGGCCGGGCCGCGGACTCCTGGAGAGCGAGGACGCGGTCCTCGGGGACGCTCCGGAAGCCGTCGAGCGTCGGGGCGACCCCGGCCGCGTCCGCGAGGCGTCGCGCGACCTGACGGGCGCGGGGGACGGGCACCTCCGAGAGCGCGCCCGACATGCACCAGGCGGCGCGGAAGAGGTGCTGTGCGGCGGGCATCCCGAGCAGGGTGAGCACCGCCCCGCCGCCGGCGGACTGCCCGGCGACCGTCACGCGGTCCGGGTCGCCCCCGAACGCAGCGACGTTCTCCTGGACCCACTCCAGGGCGAGGAGCCAGTCGCGCACGCCGCGGTTCGACGGAGCGCCCTCGATCCATCCGAAGCCGTCGAACCCGAGTCGGTACGAGAGCGTGACGGTCACGACGCCGTCGCGCGCGAACGCCGCGCCGTCGTACCAAGGGCTCGCCGGTGAGCCCGAGGTGTACCCACCGCCGTGCACGTAGACGAGCACGGGAAGCCGTGCGGAGACGTCGGGTGCGGGGGTGAAGACGTTGACGCCCAGTGTCGCGTCGCCCGGGACGGACGGCTCGGGGATCAGGGTGATGCCGCTGTCCCCGCGCTGCGGCGTCGGGCCGAACGCGGTGGCGTCGAGGACGCCGTCCCAGCGCGCGTGCGGCACGGGTGCGGCGAAGCGGAGCTCGCCCGTCGGTGGTTCGGCGTAGGGGATGCCGAGGAACGCCGCCGTCCGGGGAGCCCGGCCTCGCCACGCGCCTCGCACCCGGCCCGCCCGGGTGCGCACCTCGGGCGGGGGAGCCGGGCGCAGGGGTGCCTGCATCGACGCCACCTCCCTGACTCGGTCGTCACAGCGTGCGCCTCGTCCCCCGGCACCGCAACGGCGCGGGCGATGCCT
Source organism: uncultured Isoptericola sp. (assembly GCA_947497265.1). Classification (GTDB taxonomy): domain Bacteria; phylum Actinomycetota; class Actinomycetes; order Actinomycetales; family Cellulomonadaceae; genus Isoptericola; species Isoptericola rhizosphaerae. Next base: position 779,141 of record CANMFP010000001.1, on the reverse strand, counting down.
GCCGGGCCAGGTTGCGCGAGGATGGCGATCGATGAGCCACGAGACCACGCCCGGGCGTCCGGGGAGGACGGAGCGGCGGGCGCGCGCCGCCGTCGCCGTCCTGTTCCTCACGAACGGTGCGCTGCTCGCCAACCTCCTGCCCCGGTACCCGGAGATCAAGGCCGCCCTGGACCTCAGCAACACCGTCTACGGGATGGCCGTCATCGCGTTCCCGGCCGGTGCGATCGTCTCGGGGTTCGCGACCGGTGCCGCGGTCCGCCGCTTCGGCTCGGCCCGGATCGCGGCGTTCGGCACGGTGCTGACCTCGGCCGGGGTGCTGTGCGCCGGGGCCGCGCCCGCGCTCGGGCTGTTCGTCGCCGCGCTGTTCGCCGCCGGGGCGTCGGACGCGTTCACCGACGTCGGGCAGAACGCGCACGGCCTGCGGGTCCAGCGCCGCTACGGCCGGTCGATCTTCAACTCGTTCCACGCCCTGTGGTCGGTCGGCAGCGTGGTGGGCGGGGCGATGTCCGCCGGTGCGATCGCCCTCGAGATCCCCCTGGACCTGCATCTCGCGATCTCCGGCGCGCTGTTCTCCGCGGTCGCGCTCGTCGCGATGCGGTACTGCCTGCCAGGTCGCGACGGCGACGAGCGCGCCGCGGCCGAGCGTGCGGTCGAGCAGCGCCGGGCCGTGGCGGACCCCTCGGGGCCCCCCGTGCCGCCGGTCCCTCGCGGTCGCACCCTGTTCCTGCTGGCCGCGTTCGTCGTCGTCGGCATCTCCGGCACCGTGGTCGAGGAGGCCGCGAACTCCTGGGCGGCCGTCTACCTCTCGGGGTCGCTCGACGCGACGGGCGCCGTGGCGGCCACCGCGTTCATCGCCTTCATGGCGGCGGAGTTCCTGGGACGGGCGACGGGGGACCGGTTCGTCGACCGCTTCGGCCAGCGGGCCGTGGCGCGTGCCGGGGGCGCGCTCGTCGCCGTCGCGATGGCCCTGGCGCTCGCCTTCCCGTCCGTCCCAAGCACGGTCGCGGGGTTCGCCGTCGCGGGCTTCGGCGTGGCCACGGTGATCCCCGCGGCGATGCACGCGGCCGACGAGCTGCCGGGCCTGCGTCCCGGCACGGGGCTGATGGCCGTCACCTGGCTGATGCGGTTCGGGTTCCTCCTGACGCCGCCGTTCGTCGGGCTCGTCTCCGATGCGAGCGACCTGCGGGTGGGGCTGCTGGTCATGCCCGTGGCCGGTGTCGCCATCCTGGTCGCCGGCGTCCTGCTGCAGGGGCGCCGGACGACGCCGAGGATCGACCTCTGACCGCGCTCGCAGGTCACCGGGCCGTGCGCACCACCATCTTGCCGACGTTCCCGCCGCGCATCATGTCCAGGAACGCCTGCGGAGCGTTCTCGATGCCGTCGACGACGGTCTCGTCGTAGACGATCTTGCCGTCGGAGAACCAGCCGGTCATCAGCTCGTTGAACTTCGGGGCGTGGTCCATGTAGCTCGGCAGCGTGAAGCCCTTCAGCATCAGGCTGCGGGTGACGATGTTGGCGAGGTTGTCCGGCCCCGGCGTGCGCTCGGTGTCGTTGTACTGCGAGATGGCGCCGCACAGCGCGACGCGGCCGCCGGTGTTGAGGCGGTCCAGGGCGGCCTCCAGGTGGTCGCCGCCCACGTTGTCGAAGAACAGGTCGACGCCGCCCGGGGTGACGTCGCGGAGCTGGCGGCGCACCGGGGCGTCCTTGTAGTTGAACGCGGCGTCGTAGCCGTACCTGTCGGTGAGCAGCTCGACCTTCTGCGCCGACCCTGCCGAACCGACGACGCGGTCGGCGCCGAGCAGGCGGGCGATCTGACCGGCGGCGGTCCCCACCGCGCCGGCCGCGCCGGAGACGAACACGGTGTCGCCCTCGCGCAGCTCCGCGACGGCGGTGAGCCCGACGTACGCGGTGAGCCCGGTCAGTCCGAAGATGCCGAGGTAGAGCGACAGCGGCGCCCCGGGGATCTCCGGCACCACCTGGAAACCGCGAGCGTCCTCCTGGACGACGTCACGCCAGCCGTACTGGTGCTGGACCACCGCACCGACCTCGACGTCGTCGGACGCCGACTCGACGACGCGGCCGACGGCGCCACCGGTCATGGTCTCGCCGACCTTGAAGGGCGGGACGTAGCTCTTGACGTCGTTCATGCGGCCGCGCATGTACGGGTCCACGGAGACGAACTCGTTGACCACGCGGACCTGGCCGGGCTCGAGGTCGCCGTAGGTGACCTGGACGGTGCGGAAGGTGTCCTCGGTGGGCCAGCCGGTGGGGCGGGCGGCGAGCTGGACCTGGGTGGAGACGACGTCGGACATGAGGGACCTGCCTTGCTTCGGGGACGGTGGGGCGGACGTTTCAGAGAGCGAGGCCGACGGCGAGGGCGACGACGGCGAGCAGCGGCACGACGCCCTGCTTCACCGCGGCGCCACGCTTGCCGGGGGACGAGGTGAGCAGCACGAGGGCGGCGGCCGCCATCGAGCCGGTGCCGGCGAGGACGAGGGCCGCACCGGCCGCGTCGGACCCGGTGGCCAGCAGGACGATGCCGACGGCCGTGACGATCGCCAGGAAGAGGTTGTAGAAGCCCTGGTTGAACGCGAGCTCGCGGGTCGCGGCCGCCTCCTGCTCGCTGGTGCCGAACACGGCGCGGGCGCGCGTCGTCCAGACCACCGACTCCAGCCAGAAGATGTAGACGTGGAGGGCGGCGGCCAGTCCTGCCAGGACGAGTCCGGCGACGATCATCGGGATGCTCCCTGCTCGGGCGGCGCGACAGAAGTTCTGCAACGATCGGTCCACAACCTATACTGGAACGACCGTTCCAACAACCGGAGGCGAGCGATGGGCAGGGTGCAGGCCTTCGAGACCGACCGCGTCGTGCGTGCGGCGCTCGGGGTGTTCTGGCGATCGGGCTACGAGGGGACCTCCGTGCCCGCGCTCGAGTCCGCCACGGGGCTGAACCGGTCGAGCATCTACCACCGCTTCGGCTCCAAGCGCGGGCTGTTCGACGCGGCCGTCCGGACCTACCTGGACGACGTCGTCCGGCCGCGCCTGCGTCCGCTGCTCGCCGAGCCGGTCGCGCCCGAGGCCGTCGTGGACTACTTCACCGGGCTGCGCGACGCCCTCGCACGCACCGGCGAGATCCAGGCCGACAGCGGCTGCCTGCTGGTCAACACCTCGGGGGCGCCGATCTCCCGGGACGCGGCGGTCCGACGCACGGTGGCGGACTACCGGGCCGAGCTGCGGGCGGCGCTCGGCCGCGGCGTCGACGCCCGGTTCCCGGGGCGCGCCGCGGCCGAGCGGGCCCGGCTGGCCGATCTGTGCACCTCGCTGGTGGTCAGCGCCTTCGCGCTCGTCCGCGTGGACCCCCGGAGCGCGACCGGCTCGCTCGACAGCGCCCTGGCGCTCCTCGAGGCATGAGGCCCTCCAGCGAGGCTCCGCGCGTCAGGAGATGCGGCGGAAGAAGGTGCGGAGGTCGTCCGCGAGCAGCTTCGGCTCCTCCATCGCGGGGAAGTGCCCGCCCTCGGTGAACTCGCTCCAGTGACTGGCCGCGCCCCACGGGTCCATCACGCGGCGCACGAGCGGGTGGCTGTCGAACACGGCCCATCCGGACGGGACCTCGGCTGCCATGGCCCACTCGAGCCCCGAGTGCTCGCTCTCGTAGTAGAACTGCGCGCTCGACGCGCCGGAGCGGGTGAACCAGTACAGGCTGATGTTCGTCAGGAGCTGGTCGCGGTCGACCGCCCCGTCCGGCGTCCGGAACGCGCCGCTGGTCCAGGTCTTGAACTTCTCGGCGATCCACGCGAGCTGGCCGACCGGTGAGTCGGTGAGCGCGGCTCCGATCGTGTCGGGGCGGTGGTTCTGCATCTCGTAGTACCCCCGCTCTGCGGCGGACTCCGCGTGGACCTCGGCGATCTGGGCCCTCTCGTCGTCGGTCAGGCCCTCGGGGTAGGGGAACTTGTCGCCGACCATCCCGAGCAGTCGGCGTTCCACCCCCGTGTGCGTGCCGATGACCCGTTCGGGGTGGAGGGCCGCGAGCCGGCCGGCGATGCCCGAGCCGATGTCGGTGCCGTGCGTACCGAACCGTCCGTACCCGAGGCGCGTCATGATCTCGGCGTACGCCTCCGTGGTGCGCGCCAGCTCCCAGCCCGTCCCGGACAGCGGGGTCGAGAACCCGAAGCCGGGCAGCGACGGGATGACCACGTGGAAGTCGTCGGTCAGCAGGGGGACCAGACGCTGGTACTCGACGAAGGAACCGGGCCAGCCGTGGTGAAGGACGAGCGGGGTCGCGTCCGGGTTCGCCGACCGCACGTGCACGACGTGGAACGTCTGCCCGTCGACGACGGTGGTGAGCTGGTCCTGCTGGTTGAGCGCCGCCTCCTGGGCGCGCCAGTCGAACCCGTCGCGCCAGTACTCTGCCAGCTCCTGCAGGTACGCCAGCGGGATGCCGCGGCTGAAGTCCGTGCGGTCGTCCCGGCCCGGGACGGGGTGCGGCCAGCGGGTCTGCGCCAGCCGGGTGCGCAGGTCGTCGAGGTCGGCCTGCGGGATGTCGATGCGGAACGGTGTGAGTGTCGTGTTCTCGGTCATGACGACCACGATCCCGGTCAATGCGGCGAGGATGCTTCCGCGATCGGTGGAATGATCGAGAACATGTTGGAGACCTCGGCCCGCCTGCTGGAGCTGCTGTCGCTGCTCCAGGCCAGGCGTGACTGGACGGGCGACGAGCTCGCCTCCCGGCTGGGCGTGAGCACGCGGACGGTGCGCGCCGACGTCGGCAGGCTGCGCTCGCTCGGCTATCCCGTGGACGCGCGCCCCGGCGTCGCGGGCGGGTACCGGCTGGCCGCCGGGACGGCGATGCCTCCGCTGCTGCTCGACGACGACGAGGCCGTGGCCGTCGCGGTCGCGCTGGGGGTGGTCGCGACCCAGCGGATCGGTGTCGAGGAGACCTCGCTCACCGCGCTCGCCAAGCTGGAGCAGGTGCTGCCCTCGCGCCTGCGTCGACGCGTGGAGGCGGTCCGCGAGGCGACGAGCGTCGTCGCGGGGGCGGATCCGCCGCTCGACCTCTCGGCGCTCGGGGCGGTCGCTGCCGCGATCCGCGGCCACGAACGGCTCCGCTTCGGGTACACCAAGCCCGGAGGCAGCGAAGCGGCGCGGCACACCGAGCCGCAACGGCTGGTGGCCTGGGGGTCGTACTGGTACCTGCTCGCCTGGGACCTCGACCGCGGAGACTGGCGGGTCTTCCGGGTGGACCGCATGGTGCCGCACGCACCGACGGGCGCGCGGTTCCGGCCCCGCGTGATCCCGGAGGACAAGGTGGTCGAGTTCGTCGTCGGACGCGTCATCAAGGGGGCCTGGAAGTACCGCGCACGCGTGCTCGTGCACGCTCCCGCCGCCGAGGTCGCCGGCAAGATCCGGATCCCCCTCGACATCGAGGTGGTCGACGAGTCCACGTGCCGCGTCGTGCTCGGCTCCGACGACCCGGACGGGCTCGCGCTGTGGCTGACGCAGCTCGGGGTCGACGTCGAGGTCGTCGAGGGCGACGAGCTCGCGGCGGCGTTCGAACGCCTCGCGACGAGGTTCCGCCGTGCGGCGGGTGGTGCAGCCGCAGCGGGCGGCTCACCCACGGAGTGACGCTCGCTGGAGACCGACCGCCGCTATCTGCCCGAATCCGGGCAAATTCTGGACACTCGTGAGTCCGCGGCGCATGATGAACCGGTGATCGACGCCGAGCTGGTCTCCCGCGTGGCGCTGACGACGGGCCTGAGCCCCTCCGAGGCCGCGCGCGTGATCGAGGACGTCCTCGCCTGGTACTCCGAACCGGTCGAGGACTACGTCCGGCGCCGCCACACGACCCTGCAGACCACCGGGCACCGCAACGCCGAGATCTACGCGCGCATCGCCGCGGAGCTGCGGGACCGCGTGGTGGCCGCGCCGGAGCTCACCGAGCGTCAGGTCCGCCGGATCGTCTACGGCTAGGTCGGGCAGCCCCCGGCACCCCCGCTTTTCCTCCGCCACCCCTCACCCCTCAGGAGCACCGATCCCATGTGCGGAATCGTCGGCTACATCGGCCCCCAGCAGGCAGCGCCCGTCCTCGTCGAAGGGCTGACGCGCCTGGAGTACCGCGGCTACGACTCGGCCGGCATCGCCGTCCTCAACCCGCGCTCGAAGGCCAACCCGTCCCGCGTCGTCCGCGCGCAGGGCCGCGTGCGGGACCTCGAGGCCGCGCTGCCCGCGCGCCTCGCCGGCACCACCGGCATCGGCCATACCCGCTGGGCCACCCACGGCGAGCCCAGCGAGCGCAACGCCCACCCGCACACGTCGTTCGACGGCCGCGTCCACGTGGTCCACAACGGGATCATCGACAACTTCGCGACGCTGCGCAGCCGCCTGGCCGACGACGGCGTCGAGCTCACCTCCGACACCGACACCGAGGTGGTCGCCCACCTGGTGGCGCGCGAGCTCGCGACCGGCCTGAGCCTCGAGGACGCGGTGCGTGGCGCCGTCGGGCAGATCGTGGGCACCTACGCCCTCGCCGTGCTCGACGTCCAGACGCCCGAGCGCGTCGTGGTGGCGCGCAACGGCTCGCCGCTGCTGCTCGGCGTGGGCGACGGCGAGATGTTCGTCGCGTCGGACCCGGCGGCGATCGTGCGGCACACCAGCCAGGTCGTGCTGCTGGACGACGGCGACTTCGCCACCGTCACCGCGGACGGCTTCCACAGCTTCACCGCCGGCGAGGAGCGGACGGCGCGTGCCGCCGTCACGATCGACCTCACCGTGGAGGAGCTGGAGCTCGGTGGGCACGACCACTTCATGCACAAGGAGATCCACGAGCAGCCGGAGTCGGTGGAGCGGATGCTCACCGGGCGCCTCGACGACCGCTTCGGCACCGCCAAGCTCGCCGGACTCAACCTCGAGCCGCGGGACCTGCGCCGCTTCGAGCGCGTCAAGGTGCTGGGCTGCGGGTCCGCCTACTACGTCGGCCAGCTCGGGGCCTCGATGATCGAGGACCTGGCGCGCATCCCCGCCGACGCGGAGCCCGCCAGCGAGTTCCGCTACCGCAACCCCATCATCGAGCCGAGCACGCTCTACGTGGTGGTGAGCCAGTCCGGCGAGACGGCCGACACGCTCTTCGCCGTCCGCGAGGTGCAGCGCAAGGGCGGCACCGTCGTCGGCCTCGTCAACGCTGTGGGCTCGTCCATCGCGCGGGAGGTCGACGGCGGCATCTACCTGCACGCCGGACCCGAGGTCGCGGTGGCCTCCACCAAGGCGCTGACGCACATGTCGATCGGGTTCGCGCTGCTGGCGCTCACCCTCGGGCGCGTGCACGACCTGTCGTTCGCCGACGGCCGGCGCATCATCGCCGGGCTGCGGGCGATCCCCGGCCAGATCGCCGAGATCCTCGCCGGCGAGGAGTCGCTCTCCGCCGCGGCCAAGGAGCTCTCGACGGCGCCGAGCCTGTTCTTCGTCGGTCGCGTCCGGGGCTACCCGGTGGCGCGCGAGGGCGCCCAGAAGTTCAAGGAGATCACCTACCGGCACGCCGAGGCGTACCCGACGAGCGAGCTCAAGCACGGCCCCCTCGCTCTCATCAGCCCGGAGCTGCCCTCGGTCGCGATCATCCCGGACGACGACCTCGTCGAGCGGAACATCACCGCGGCCCAGGAGATCCGGGCGCGTGGCGGCGCCGTCGTCGCGATCACGCACCCGGGCGTCGAGCTCGGGAACGCGGCGACGGCGCGCATCGAGGTGCCGCGCAACGAGGTCGAGCTCGACCCGATCCTGCTGACCATCCCCACCCAGCTGCTCGGTTACCACGCGGCCGTGGCGCTGGGCGAGGACGTCGACCGGCCGCGCAACCTCGCGAAGTCCGTCACCGTGGAGTGACGCGACCCGTCACGCGGCGGGGGAGAACTCCCAGTGCCACGGCTCGTAGGGTCCCGCACCGCCCTGGCGTGCCCAGGCCGGGTTGGTCCACCCCGCCGCGGGGCCGTGCTCGGCGAGCCAGGCCCAGCGGTCGCCGGCGTACGACTCCGGGCAGATGTCGACCGCGAGGCCCCAGCCGTGGTTGGAGGTGCCCGGGGTGGCCGCGAGGCCGGGCTTCTGCCCCTTGAGCACCACCTGCTGGTCGTAGCTGCGGTAGCCGTCGGTGATGCACATCTGCTCGCCGAACTGCTCGGTGTACGCGTCGTTCAGCGCGGCGAGAGCGGTCGCGGCGTCGGCGCGCAGGAGCACGGCGCCGGCCCACGGCGCGCAGAGGTCGGCCGTGGAGAGGCGGCCGTTGCTGCCCTGCGGGTCGATGCTCGGGTCGCAGCCCGGCGGCGGGACCTGCTCGTCCGGCGCGGCCGGGGCGGGGTCGGCCGGCACGATCTCGATCGAGTCCCGGTCGACGCGGTCGCCGTCCCGGGACACCTTGGCCTCCCGGTCGACGACGATCGCGACGCCGGACCGGGCGGCCGTGCCGGACCTGGAGGCCGATCGGTCGGAGCGCTCGGCGACCGCCCGTTCGGCGGCGGCGAGGGCCGTGGGATCGAGGGTCGTGGTCCCGGTCCCCTCGGCGTTGGCCTCCTCCGGCAGGACGGCCGGGGCGACGACGGCGGACGCCGTGGCGAGCGCGAGGGCGAACCCGGCGCCGACCTTCCCGGGACGTGGTGCCAGTCGTGCCGCCGGTCGCGGGGTCGTGCGTGAAGCACGGGAGGCGCGGGGCTGGGGCTCGGCGAAGTGCCGGCCACGGCGTGCGCGGGTGGAGCGGGTCATCGTCATCTCCTGGCGCCTTCGGGGTTAGCTGTCGGATTCGGGTCGGAGACTGACCCGGCCGCCGCGCGCTGCGCGGTCGGCTTCACCCCAAGGACGCCGTGGCGCCCGTCGTTGGTTCCCCCGCCCCGTGTCTGTTTCGGTCGACGACGCACGGTGACAGGGCTCGGCGCCCGTGCGACGTGCCTCGCGGCGTGGCGAGGCATGCAGAAACGTACCGCGCGGAGGCACCGATTGTCACGAACGCGTAACAGCATGTCCGGCGCTGGCATGATCGCGGGTGGGCCCGACGACGAAGGAGACCACGTGGCACCCTCCGAGACGACGACGGAACGTGCGGTCGGGGTGATGCTGCCCCGGGACCTGCCGGCCGGGGACGTCCTCGACTTCGCCCGGCGTGCCGACGCGCACGGCTTCGACGAGCTCTGGGTGGTCGAGGACCTCGGGTTCCGCGGGGGCACGGCGCAGGCGGCGGCGGTCCTCGCGGCGACCGAGCGGATCCGGGTGGGGGTCGGCGTCCTGCCCGCCGCAGCGCGGAACCCGGCGTTCACGGCGATGGAGGTCGCCACCCTGGGCCAGCTCTTCCCGGGCCGGGTCGACGTCGGCCTGGGGCACGGCATGCCGGGCTGGATGCGGTCCGCGGGGGCGTGGCCCAGCAGCCCGCTCACGCTGCTCGAGGAGCACCTGCGCGCCGTCCGCGCGCTGGTGCGGGGTGACGTCGTCGAGCTCGACGGGACCGCTCGCTACGTCGCGCTGGACGGCGTGCGGCTGGAACCCGCCGTCGTCCCCACGACCACCCCCCGCGTGCTGGCGGGCGTGCGGGGGCCGCGGTCCCTCGCGCTGGCCGGGCGGCAGGCGGACGGCACCGTCCTCGCGGAGCCGTGCGCCCCCGCGTACGTCCGGGCCGCGCTCGGCCACGTCGCCGCCGCGGGCCCGCACCGGGTCGTCACCTACGACGTCGCGGCGGTCGACGACGACGCGGCGCGTGCGCGGGACACGGCACGTCCCGGGCTGGAGTGGATCGGGGAGCCCGACTGGGACCCGCACGTCGTGCCGCTGCCGTTCGCCGAGGAGTTCCGGGCGCTGCGCCGCCGAGCGGGTTCGCGGGCAGAGTTCGTCCGGGACCTGCCGGACGAGTGGCTCGACGACCTCGCGCTGGCCGGGACGCCCGCGCAGGTGCAGGGCGGTGTCGCGGCCCGGTGGGACGCCGGGGCGTCCTGCGTGGTCATGATCCCCGTCGGCCCGGACCCGACGGCGGCTCTCGACGCGCTCGCGCGGGTGCTCTGAGACCGGGCGTCGACGGGCCGGGGCCGCCTCAGCCCCGCCCCAGGACGCAGAAGTCGTTGCCCTCGATGTCCGCGAGGCAGACCCAGGGCACGTCGCCCTGGCCGACGTCGGCGTCCGTGGCACCCAGCGACCGAAGCCGCTCCACCTCGGCCGCCTGGGAGTCGCCGGGGTACGGCAGCAGGTCCAGGTGCACGCGGGTCCAGGCGGTCTCCGCGGACGTGCGGACCAGCTCCAGGTAGGGGCCGACGTCCTGGGGGGCGCGCAGCCGGGCGTGGTCGTCGGAGACCTCGTGGACCTTCCAGCCCGTCGCCCCGCCCCAGAACCGAGCCATGGCGCGCGGGTCGGCGCAGTGGACCACCACGGCGGCGATCGGGCCGGTGTCCTGGTAGAGCGGCCGCGGCTCCAGCACGCAGAACACGTTGCCCTCCGGGTCTGCGAGCACCGTCCACGGCACGTCGCCCTGGCCGATGTCCGCCGGCTGCGCCCCGAGGTCGCGCAACCGCGCGACGAGCTCCGCCTGGTGGGCCTCCGACGTCGTGGCGAGGTCGAGGTGCGCGCGGTACCGCACGGTCTCGGGGTCCGGGACCCGGACGACGTCGACGCAGACGGCGGAGGGGTCCGGCCAGTCGAAGCCCGGCGGCTCGACGTTGGCCACCCCGGGGCCCTCGCTGTCGAGGCTCCAGCCGAGCGCGTCGGCCCAGAACCGCCCGAGCGCCGCCTCGTCGCGAGCCTTGAAGTTCACCTGCACGAGCTGGAGTGCCATGGCGCCCGACCCTACCCACGGAGGGCAGCGGTCGTCAGGGTGCGAGGCCCATCCGCGCCTGCCAGGATCGCGAAGAACGGGTGCCCGACGGCGCTGCACGCCACGGCCGAGCAGGCGGGACGGCGGGAGCGAAGGAGAAGCATGAGTGCGGGAGCGAGCGGTGCGGCGACGTACGGCGTCCACTCCGAGGTGGGTCGGCTGCGCAAGGTCCTGGTGTGCTCGCCAGGCCTGGCGCACGAGCGGCTGACGCCGACGAACTCGGACGACCTGCTGTTCGACGACGTGATGTGGGTGGAGGCCGCCCAGCGTGACCACCAGGACTTCGTCGACGAGCTGACCGGCCGCGGCGTCGAGGTGGTCGAACTGCACGACCTGCTCGCCCAGACCATGGCGCTGCCGGAGGCGCGGGCGTGGCTGCTGGACCGCAAGGTGGTGCCGAACCGCGTCGGGCTGGGCATGGTGGAGGGCACGCGCGCCTACCTCGACTCGCTGTCGCCGTCGGATCTGGCGCGGTCCCTGGTGGGCGGGCTGTCGACGACGGACCTGCCGGCGGACTACCGCACGGACTACGTCTCGCTCGCCCAGGAGGCGCCGGACGCCCGCGAGTACCTGCTGCCGCCGCTGCCGAACACCCTGTACACCCGCGACACCACGTGCTGGATCTACGGCGGGCTCACGCTGAACCCGCTGTACTGGCCGGCGCGCAAGGACGAGACGCTGCTGATGAAGGCGATCTACTCTTTCCACCCGGAGTACCGGGACGCGACGGTGTGGTGGGGCGACCCGGAGCAGGACTGGGGCCAGGCCACGCTCGAGGGCGGCGACGTGATGCCGGTGGGCTCCGGCGTCGTCCTGGTCGGCATGAGCGAGCGCACGTCGCGCCAGGCGATCAGCCAGCTCGCCAAGGCGTTGTTCGACGGCGGGGCGGCGGACCAGGTGGTCGTGGCCGGCATGCCGCGGCTCCGGGCGGCGATGCACCTGGACACGGTGTTCACGTTCGCCGACCGCGACCTGGTGACGGTGCACCCGACGATCGTCGACAACATCCGGCCCTACGTGCTGCGTCCGAGCGACCGCGCCCCGGGCGTGGAGGTCACGGACCATGGGGGCACACCGTTCGTGGACGTCGTGGCGCGCGCCATGGGGCTGGACCGGCTGCGCGTGGTCGAGACGGCGGGGGACGTGTACGCCTCGGAGCGTCAGCAGTGGGACTCGGGGAACAACGCGGTCGCCGTCGAGCCGGGGGTGGTCTTCACCTACGACCGCAACACCCTGACCAACGCGGAGCTGCGCCGTGCGGGCGTGGAGGTGATCACGATCGTCGGCGGGGAGCTGGGCCGCGGGCGCGGTGGCGGGCACTGCATGACGTGCCCGATCGTGCGCGACCCGGTCGCCTGAGCGCTCATTCGCGGTAGGCCGCCGCGAACTCGGCCGACGGCTCGATCGGCTGGATGACGTCGACGAGGACGCCGTCGGGCGCCTCCACGATCAGGTGCCGCTGCCCGAAGGGCTCGTCGCGCAGCGGCAGCACGGGCCGCAGACCGTGCTCGTCGACGAGTCGCCGGTGCTCCGCGTCGACGTCCTCGACCTCCAGGTTGAGCAGCAGCCCCTGGACGGGCCGGCCGAACCCGGCGGGCACGGTGGGGTGATCGGCGTCGAGCAGGGCCAGCTCGAAGGTGCCGCGGCGCAGGCTCACGTACCAGTCGGCCTCGAACGTGGTCTCGAAGTCCAGGACGCGGCGGTAGAAGTCGGCGGCGGAGCTGACGTCCGCGGACATGATGACGGGGTAGAAGCTCGTGACGGACATGGCGCCTCCTCGAAGACATACACTGCGTACGTAAACCACTATACATACGCTGTGCATGTCAGGAGGACCCATGCCACGCGCCACCGCCGCAGCGGCCGCCGAGACGGCCCGCCGCCTCGTGGAGATCGCCGCCGACCTGTTCGCCGACCGGGGCTACGCCGCCGTCGCGCTGGACGACGTCGCCACCGCGGGCGGGGTGACGCGGGGGGCCGTCTATCACCACTACGGGAGCAAGGCCGGCCTGTTCCGGGCGGTGACCGCGCACCTGCAGCGAGAGGTCGCGGCGGCTCTCGTCGAAGCCGCAGAGGCCGCCGACGGCGGACCCGCGGACCGGCTGCGGGCCGGGAGCCACGCGTTCCTCGACGCGATCACCGCGCCGCGGATGGTGCGCATCCTGCTCGTGGAGGCGCCCGCCGTCGTCGGGTGGCAGGAGTGGCGGGCTCAGGACGCCGAGTCGTCGGCCGTCCACCTGCGGGAAGCCCTCGCCGAGGCGGGGGTGCCCGCGGCCCTGCTCGACGCGCTGACCGCCCAGCTCTCCGGCGCGATGAACGAGGCCGCGCTGTGGCTCGTCGACCGCGGCGGGGACCCCAGGGCGCGCGAGGCCGCCCACCGGTCGCTGGACCTGCTGCTCGACGCCGCCGTCGCGCGCCGCTGACGGCGAGGCCGGCCTACGCCGACCGGCTGTGCTCCAGCTTCCCGGACTCGTCGCGACCCGGGCGCACCCGCGGGCGGCGGTGCGCCCGCACGACGGCCACGGTGACCGCGACCGCGAAGAGCACGGACCCCGCCCAGACCATCGCCTGCGTGACGTCGGGGCCGGTTCCCTCCGCTCCTGGCGTGCGGCCTCCGTCCCGGCCGGTGGCGGTCGCCCACAGCACCACGACGACGGTCAGCGCGACGGCGCCGCGCCCGACCCAGCGGCCGACGGCGTCGACGACGGTCCGCCCAGCCGTGCGTGCCGGTGCGAGCAGCCGGGCGAGCAGGAGGGCGGCGACCGGGAGCTGGAGCAGCCAGACGGTGGTGCGGAAGGCGCCGTCGTACCAGACGTTCGTCCCGTACAGGAGCGTGTGCCACACGCTGAGCACGTAGACGACGATGATCGACGCGTGCAGCGCCTGCCAGACGCGCGGGCCCATCCACCGGCGCGCGTAGAACGCGAGCCCGAGGGGAACGGCCAGGTAGAGCGCCAGCAGCCCGATCAGGATCGCGATCTGCCCCGTGCCCGAGGAGTACCCGCCGGGGACGAATACGTCGACGAAGGCGCTCCCCACGAGCGTCGGTGCGGAGAGCCCGTCCGCGTTCTCCCGGACCAGCTCGGCGAAGAACCAGAAGGCGTGGGCGAACATCAGGCCGATCGTCGTCAGGCTCGTGGTGCGGTGCCACCGCTCGAGCCGTGCCGTCGGGACGGGCAGCCGGGCCGGGCGCCGGGCGGACCGGACGAGCCCGAGCATCACGGTGATCCACGCCCACGCGAGGCCCGACCATCCGAACGCCTGGCACAACCAGTACATCCAGTACAGCGGGGCGTCCGCGAGGTACGGCATGACGTCGGTCGTGGCCGAGGCGCCGGTCTCGACCCTCCGGTACAGCAGGACGAACACCGCCAGCGTCAGCAGGAGGGCCGCAGCGGCGTCCTTCCATGCCGCGCGCAGGTCCTCGCGGAGCGCCGCGGAGTCGAACCGGACCGTCCTGCCAGCCACCATCGATGCACACCCTCGTCCAGGACGGCGGCACCGCGCAGGGCCCCCGTCGGCCAGCCGCGAAGGTATCGAGCCCGTTCGGCGAGGGTCAAGGAACCGCGCTGACCTGCGAGTGCAGAAGTGGCCCGACATTTGCTTGACAGCGAACATAAGTCGCGTAGTGTGCGCGATATGGTCAATGATGACGACGTCCGTGGACCCCGTACCGGAGTCTGGTTCATCGGCGCTCGCGGCTCGGTCGCGACCACCGCCACCGTCGGCGCACTCGCCCTCGCACGGGGCGGCACCGCGCCGACCGGCCTGGTCACGGAGCTCGAGGAGGTGTCCCGCGCAGGGCTGCCGCCCCTCGACGGGCTGGTTCTCGGCGGGCACGACCTCGCCGGCAGCATGGTCGAGCGGGCCCAGGAGCTCGCCCGCTCGGGGGTGGTACCGCCCGAGACGGTCACCGAGGTGCTCGACGGGCTCGCCGCGGTCGATGCCCGGGTCCGCCCGGGTGCCACCGGAGCCGCGGACCGCGCCACCGCCGACCGGCTCGAGCAGGACCTGCGCGACTTCCGCGCCGAGCACGATCTCGACCACCTCGTCGTCATCGACGTCTCCAGCACGGAACCACCGTCGCCCGAGGCCGCCCGTATCGGCTCCCTCGACGAGCTCGACCGCGCGCTCGACGACGGGACCGCAGCGCTCCCGCCGTCGTCCCTCTACGCGTACGCCGCGTTCCGGGCCGACTGTCCCTTCGTGGAGTTCACCCCGTCGACCGGTCCGCACGTGCCCGCGCTCGAGGAGCTCGCCAAGGCCCGGCACCTGCCGTGGGCCGGGCGGGACGGGAAGACCGGCGAGACCCTCCTGAAGTCGGCGCTCGCGCCGATGTTCGCGATGCGCGCCCTCGACGTCCGGTCGTGGGCGGCGTTCAACATCCTCGGGGGCGGGGACGGCCGCACGCTGGCGGACCCGGCCGCGGCGGCGAGCAAGACGGCCACGAAGGCCATGGCGCTGGAGGCGATCCTCGGCTACCCCGTCGACGGGCCGGTCCGGATCGACCACGTCGCCGACATGGGCGACTGGAAGACGGCCTGGGACCACGTGTCGTTCGAGGGGTTCCTCGGGACCCGCATGCGCATGCAGGTCACCTGGGAGGGCTGCGACTCGGCGCTCGCCGCGCCGCTCGTCCTCGACCTCGCCCGCCTCCTCGCGCGAGCGCAGCAGGCCGGCCAGTGCGGCCCCGTCGCCGCGCTCGGGTTCTTCTTCAAGGAGCCGCTGGGTGGCACGTCGCACGCGCTCACCGACCAGTGGCAGGCGCTGACCCGCTGGTGCGCCGACCTCGCCGCCGCCCCGGCGGACGCGCCGTCCCACGGCGCCGCATGAGGTGGCGCGACCTCGCCGAGCTCGTCCGGCTCCCCGCGGCACTCACCGTCCCGGGTGACACGCTGGTCGGCGCCGCGGCCGCGGGGTGGCCGAGCCGGGGGCGGACGGCGGCGCTCCCGCTCGCGTCCGCCGCCCTGTACTGGGCGGGCATGGCCCTCAACGACTGGTCCGACCGTGAGCTCGACGCCGTCGAGCGGCCGGACCGTCCGATCCCGTCGGGCCGGGTCCGGCCGGACGAGGCCCTGGGCGTCGCGGCCGCGCTCACCGGCGTGGGGCTCGCGTGCGCCGCGGTCGCCGGACGGCGGCCGCTCGCCGTGGGCACCGCCCTGGCGGCCGCGGTGTGGACGTACGACCTCGTCGCGAAGCCGACGGCGGCCGGGCCGGTCGTCATGGCGTCGACCCGGTTCCTGGACGTGCTGATGGGTGCCGGCGGCCGGCGCGCCGCCCTCGGTCCGGCCACCGCGCTCGGCGTGCACACGCTCGCCGTCACGGCCGTGTCGCGGGGCGAGGTGCACGGCACGACCGTCGGCACGGCCCGCACCGCCGCGGCCACCACCGTCGGCGTCGGCGCCGCGGCCGCCCTCGGCGCGCTGGTGGGTGCACGCGGTGGCGCCGTCGCCACGTCCGTCGCGGGGCCGGGCCTCGCCGCGTCGTACGTGGCCGCCGTCCTGCCCGCCCAGCTCGACGTCGTCCGCGCGCCCGACGCCGGGAACGCCCGGCGGGCCACCGGCGTCGGCATCCGGGGGATGGTTCCGCTCCAGGCCGCGCTGCTCGCCGGGCAGGGCGCCGTCGGTGCCGCGCTCGGCCTGATGACCGTGGTCCCGCTGGCGCGGGCGGGTGCCAAGGTGGTGAGCCCGACGTGATCACGATGGCCTACGGCACCAACGGGCTGGCCGACCATCGCCTCGACGACGCGCTCGCGCTGCTCGCCGACCACGGGTACGGCGGCGTCGCCCTGACCCTCGACCACATGCACCTGGACCCGCTGGCGCCGGACCTCGCGGCGCGGACGACGGCGGTCCGGGGGATGCTCGAGCGGCACGGCCTGCGGGTGGTCGTGGAGACGGGCGCCCGCTACGTGCTCGACCCCCGCCGCAAGCACGAGCCGACCCTGCTGTCCGACGAGGGCAGGGAGCGCCGCGTCGCCCTGCTGCGTACCGCCGTCGAGATCGCCGCGGACCTCGGGTCGCCGGCGGTCCACCTGTGGTCCGGGATCCTGCCGGTGGGCACCTCGAGGGCGACGGGCCGCTCGCGCCTGCGGGCCGGCCTCGAGGAGCTGATCCCCGTCGCGGAGGCCGCGGGCGTCGTCCTCGCCTTCGAGCCGGAGCCGGGGATGCTCGTCGAGCGGGTCGACGACGTGCTGGACCTGCGCCGCGAGCTCGGCGACCCGGACGCCCTGCGGCTCACGGTGGACGTCGGCCACCTGACCTGCGTCGAGGACGCTCCCGGCCCTGACGTGGTGCGTCGCGTAGGGGACCTGATCGCCCACGTCCAGGTGGACGACATGGTGCGTGGCGTGCACGAGCACCTCGAGCTCGGCACCGGGGACGTCGACCTGCCCGGGGTCCTGACCGCGCTGCACGAGGCCGCGTTCGACGGCCTGGCCGCCGTCGAGCTGCCCCGCCACTCGCACGCCGCCGCTCGGCTCGTCGCCTCGAGTGCCGAGGCGATCCGCGCGTCGGCCTACCAGGCGGACATCCCGCTCAGACCCAGGAGGTGACCAGATGACCGCCGAGGAACGTCTCGCCGTGCTCGTCGGGGAGGTGCGGCACGATCCCGCGGCGCTGCCCCGGGTCTCCGCCCGCGCAGCCCGGGTGGTCGGTCGCGGCCCGGGTCTGGACGGCCGCCGGATCGAGGACGTCGCGCGGTCCCGGCTGCTGGTGGCCGCGTGCGAGACGGCGGGGCCGGACGTCGCGGCCGACGTCGTCGCCGGGCAGTACGCCGTGGGCGACGCCGACGAGCGCCGCGCCGTGCTGATGGCGCTGCCCGACCTCGAGGAGCTCGGGCTCGGCGACGGCGCGGTGCCCGTCGTCCTCGACGCGCTGCGGACCAACGACACCCGGCTGGTGGCCGTCGCGATGGGCCCGTACGCCGCCGCGCACCTGCCGGCCGACGCCTGGCGCCACGGCGTCCTGAAGTGCCTGTTCACCGGCGTCCCGCTGGCCTCCGTCGCGGCCCTGGACGCCCGCCGCGATGCCGAGCTCGACCGGATGGTGCGCGCGTTCGCCGAGGAGCGCGAGGCCGCCGGGCGCGACGTCCCCGAGGACGCGCTGCGGCTGCTGGCCTCCGCCGACCACTGACCGACCGATCCCTCCGCGACGCCGCGGACCGACCCGAGGAGAGTGCCGTGCGCATCTTCGACCCGCACATCCACATGACCTCCCGGACGACCGACGACTACGAGGCGATGCACGCCGCCGGGGTGCGCGCCGTCGTCGAGCCCGCGTTCTGGCTGGGGCAGCCGCGCACGTCGGTCGGCTCGTTCGTCGACTACTTCGACGCGCTGCTGGGGTGGGAGAGGTTCCGGGCCGCGCAGTTCGGCATCGCCCACCACGCCACCATCGCGCTGAACCCGAAGGAGGCGAACGACCCGCGGCTGCTGGAGGTGCTCGACCTGCTCCCGCGCTACCTGGAGAAGGACGGCGTGGTCGCCGTCGGCGAGGTCGGCTTCGACTCGATGACCGACGCCGAGGAGAAGGTGATGGTCCGCCAGCTCGAGCTGGCCGGCGAGCACGACCTGCCCGTCATGGTCCACACCCCGCACCGCGACAAGGTGGCCGGCACCCGGCGCACCCTGGAGATCGTGCGGCAGGTGGGCCTGCCGCCGGAGCGCGTCCTCGTGGACCACCTCAACGAGAAGACCGTCGACCTGGTCGACGACGCGGGCTGCTGGGCCGGGTTCTCCGTCTACCCGGACACCAAGATGGACGAGGACCGGATGGTCGCGATCCTGGACCGCCGCGGCCTGGACCGCGCGCTGGTCAACTCGGCGGCGGACTGGGGACGTTCCGACCCGTTGAAGACGTACCGCACGGGCCGGGCCATGCTCGAGGGCGGCTACACCGACGACGACGTGGACCACGTGCTCTGGCGCAACCCGGTGGCGTTCTACGGCCAGAGCGGCCGGTTGCTGCTCGACGACGTGGTCGACGACGCCGGGGACTTCGCGGGCAACACGCTGCAGCGTGGTGAGCCGCTCGCGCCGGGCGGGTCGCAGGGCGTGCCGACCGCGGGCTCGGAGGGCTGAGCCGTGCGTCTGCGCCACCCCGACGGGAGCGTCCTGCACGTGTCCTACGGCACCAACGTCCACCCGGCGCAGGACGTCGACGGGCTCGTCGACCAGCTCCGGCGGTTCGGCGGCCCCGTGCGGCGGCGGCTCGGGGTGGACCGCCTCGGTCTCGGCCTGTGGCTCCCCGCCGAGGCGACGCGTCGGCTCGCGGCCGATCCCGCCGCCGTCGGTCTGCTGCGCAAGGCGCTCGACCACGAGGGACTGGAGGTCGTCACGGTCAACGCGTTCCCGTACGGCAACTTCCACGCGCCGGTGGTCAAGAAGGCGGTCTACCGGCCGGACTGGACCGAGGACGCCCGCCTCGAGTACACCCTCGACTGCGCGCAGGTTCTCGGCGAGCTCCTGCCCGACGACGTCACGCGCGGCAGCATCAGCACGCTGCCGCTGGGCTGGCGCGAGCCCTGGGACGCCGACCGTGCCGCCGCGGCCCGCGACCGGGTCGACCGGCTCGCCGAGGGGCTCGGGGAGCTGGAGGACCGCACCGGTCGTACGGTGCGGGTCGCGTTCGAGCCCGAGCCCGGCTGCGTCGCCGAGACGACCAGCGGCCTCGTCGAGCACCTGGACGGGGTCGATACCGAGCGGCTGGGCGCCTGCCTCGACCTGTGCCACCTGGCCACCGAGTTCGAGGACCCCGCCGCGGCGCTCGCGCAGCTCCACGGTGCGGGGGTCGACGTGGTCAAGACGCAGGTCTCGGCGGCGCTGCACTGCGACGACCCGACGGACCCCGAGGCGCTGGCCGCGCTGGAGGAGTTCGTGGAGGCGCGGTTCCTGCACCAGGTGCGCGAGCAGCAGGAGGCGTCGGTGGACCGCCGTGACGACCTGCCGGACGCGCTCGGCCGCGTGGCGGGCTCGGCGGGCCTGCCCGGCGACGGGCCGTGGCGGGTGCACGTCCACGTGCCGCTGCACGCCGACCCGCGCCCGCCGCTGCGGAGCACCCGGGAGGTCCTGACGGACGCGCTCGGGCTCCTGGTCGGTGGTGCGCACCCGCTCGTGGAGCACCTGGAGACCGAGACGTACACGTGGTCGGTGCTGCCCGCGCACCTGCGGCCCCGCGACGACGACGGCCTGGTGGCCGGCATCGCGGCGGAGCTGGACTGGACGCGCGCGCAGCTCGTCGACCGAGGGATGGAGGTCCTGTGAACCGGATGCTGGTGCTCGACGTGGTCGGGCTGACCCCACGCCTGCTGGAGCACATGCCGCGCCTGCGGGCGCTGACCGAGGGTGGCGGACGGGCGGAGCTGGGGACGGTGCTCCCGGCGGTGACCTGCTCGGTGCAGTCGACGTTCCTCACGGGCCGGATGCCCCGGGACCACGGCATCGTGGGCAACGGCTGGTACTTCCGCGACCTGGGCGAGCCGCTGCTGTGGCGTCAGCACCACCGGCTGGTCCAGGGCGAGAAGGTCTGGGAGACGATCCGGCACGAGCAGCCGGGCTACCGGGTCGCCAACGTGTGCTGGTGGTACGCCATGGGGTCGACGGCGGACACGACGATCACCCCGCGTCCCGTCTACCGCGCCGACGGCCGCAAGGAGCCGGACTGCTGGACGTGGCCGCCGGAGCTGCACGACGAGCTGGAGTCCGAGCTGGGTCCGTTCCCGCTGTTCACCTACTGGGGGCCGACGGCGAGCATCGCCTCCTCGCGGTGGATCGTGGCGGCCGCGCGGCGGCTGCTGCCGGACCACGACATGACGCTGGTGTACGTGCCGCACCTCGACTACGACCTGCAGCGGTTCGGCCCGGACGGACCCGAGGCGGTGGCGGCCGCGCAGGCGGTCGACGAGGTGCTCGCCCCGCTGCTCGACGACGCCGAGCGGACCGGCACCACCGTCGTCGCGCTCAGCGAGTACGGGATCACGGCGGCGCGCCGCCCGGTGGACGTCAACCGGGCCCTGCGCCGTGCGGGCCTGCTGCACGTGCACACGAACGCCACGGGCGAGCTGCTGGACCCGTGGACGTCGCGGGCGTTCGCCGTGGCGGACCACCAGGTGGCGCACGTCTACGTGCCGGACGAGGCCGACCTGGCCGAGGTCTCCGAGCTGCTGGCCGCGCTGCCCGGTGTGGCCGAGGTGCTGGACGCCGAGGGCCGCGCCGCGTACGGGCTGGACCACGAGCGGGCGGGAGACCTGGTGCTGGTCGCCGAGCCCGACGCCTGGTTCACCTACTACTACTGGCTGGACGACGCGAAGGCGCCGGACTTCGCGCGGTCGGTGGAGATCCACAAGAAGCCGGGGTTCGACCCGGCCGAGCTGTTCTGGGACCCCGCGGACCGCTGGGTGAAGGCGCGGGCGCTGCTGCACGTGCTGCGCAAGAAGACGGGCCTGCGGTCCGCGCTGCGGGTGGTGCCGCTCGACCCGTCGCCGGTGCGGGGCACTCACGGTCGCCTGCCGGCGGACCCGGCGGACGGCCCGGTGCTGCTGTCCTCGGTGCCGTTGGGCACGGAGCGCCTGGAGGCGACCGAGGTGCGGGACCTGCTGCTCAGGCTGTCGCGGCTGCCGAGCCCGGTGGGCTGACGGTCTCGCCGGTGAGGAGCTCCGGGTGGGCGAAGGCGTGCTCGGTGGCGGCGTGCGCGCCGCCGAGCACACCGGCACGCGGCCCGGCGATGCTGGTGACGACGCGCAGGTGCTGGGTCGCCAGCGGCAGCGACCGGGAGTAGACGATCTCGCGGATGCCGGCGATGAGGTGCTCGCCGGCTCGTGACATGGATCCGCCGACGACGACGGCGGACGGGTTGAGCAGGCTGACGCAGCCGGCGAGCACGGCACCGATCGACCGGCCGGCGTCGCGGACCGCCGCGGCGGCGCGGAGGTCGCCGTGCCGGACGAGCTCGACGACGTCGTTGGTGCTCTCCGCGGCGAGGCCCTGGGCGGCGAGGCGGGCGGCGACGGCGGCACCGCCCGCGATGGCTTCGAGGCACCCGCTGTTGCCGCACGTGCAGCGGACCGGTTTCGCCCCGGGGACGGCGATATGGCCGAGGTCGCCGGCGCTGCCCTGCGCGCCGCGGTGGATCCTGCCGTCGGCCACGATGCCGGAGCCGATGCCGGTGGCGACCTTGACGTAGAGCAGGTGGCCGACGGCGGGCAGGGCGGTCGCGTGCTCGCCGAGAGCCATGAGGTTCACGTCGTTGTCGACGAGCACGGCGACGTCCCCGAGACGTTGTCGGAGCGCTCCCACGACGTCGCTGCCGTCCCAGCCCGGCATGATCGGCGGCTTGGTCGGGCGGCCCGTGGTGTGGTCGACCGGTCCCGGGACGCCGACCCCCACGCCCACCACGTCGCTCATAGGCCGGTCGAGGCCGGCGACCAGCCCCACGAGGATCTCGGCGACCCGGTCGAGCACGACGTCCGGGCCGTCGGCGATGTGGAGCTGCTCCATGTGCTCGGTGAGCTCGCGGCCCGTGAGGTCGGTGACGGAGACCCGCGCGTGGGTGGCGCCGAGGTCGACGCCGGCGACGAGCCGGGAGCCGGGTGCGAGCGCGAACGTCGCGGCGGGCCGGCCTCCGGTGGATCCGGCGTCGCCGACCGTGGCTGCGAGGCCGAGGCGCAGGAGCTCGTCGATACGCGCGGACATCGTGGAGCGGGAGAGCCCGGCCGTGCGCGCTAGCTCGGCGCGGGTGCGGTAACGCCCGTCGCGGAGCAGCCGCAGGACGGCACCGAGCTCGGGTGCCGAAACGGTCGCCATGCGGAGAGTCAACCACATAGATCGAGCTCTGCGAGGGAAGTTGTGCCCCGAAAGGTCATCTTTTGCTTCATGATCGGCAAAAGCAGGCCTAGGAAGGGCGGGCCTCCTGCTGCCGGAATAGCCGGGGCGACAGCGGGGTTCCACCGGATTGGACGCACACCCCCTCTGAGGAGACCACATCCACCCGAGCCCGCCCAGCACGACCCTGACGCACCGCCGCGAGGAGACCTTGATGACCGACACCACCCTGCAGGACCTCGCGTCCCTTCCCACCGCCCAGCTGCTCACGAGCGACGGGTCAGGCCCGGGGAACCCGGCGTGGGTGGTGTCCCTCGGCCACGACCTCTACGTGCGGTCGGCGCCAGGCGGGGAACGGCTGCACCCGGGCGGTGGCGGGGCACGCGTGCGGGTGGCCGACGTCGTGCACCACGTGACGCTCGCCGAGGTGGCGCCCGAGGTGCACGGCCCGCTCGACGACGCCTACCGGGCGAAGTACGGGCACTGCGCCCCGGAGCGGGTCTCCGCCGTCGTCTCGGACGCTGCGGCGGCCACGACGTTCCGGGTCAGCACCCGCCGCCCGACGCTCTGGGAGCGCACGGCGCCGCTGCTGGACCGGGCGCAGGCGTGGTGGGACAGGGTCCGCGCGGAGCGTGGCGTAGCTCGCCCGGGAGAGGTGCCCTGCCCCAGCTGCTGAGCCGGCGGCCCGGCGGACCTGCCGTCAGCGCCGTCGTCGGCGTTGTGGGGACGGGTCGGCGAGGCCGTCGGCGCTGTCCAGCGCCTCGAGCGTCGCGATGAGCGTCTGGGCGTCGTGGGAGCCCTGGTGACGGGTGCCGTCGAGGAAGAACGTCGGTGTCCCGCGGGCGCCGCTGGCCGCCGCGCTGACGGTGTGGTCCTGCACGAGGGCGTGCAGGGCGTCGTCGGCGAGGTCGGCGTCGAACTGCTCCAGGTCCAGGCCGAGCTCCTCGGCGTAGCCGCGCAGGTCCTCCGCCTCGAGGCGGGACTGGTGGGCGAACAGCAGGTCGTGCATCTCCCAGAAGCGGCCCTGCCGCGCCGCCGCCTCCGACGCGACGGCGGCGAGCAGCGCCCGAGGGTGCACGTCCTCCTGCGGCAGGTGACGCACCACGTACCGGACGCGGTCGCCGAAGTGGTCGCGCAGGTCCCGCCACATCCCGGTGGTCCGGGCGCAGAACGGGCACTCGAAGTCGAAGTACTCCACCACGGTGTGCGGCGCGTCGGGGTCGCCCCGCACGTGGTCGTGGCGCAGGTCGACCGGCGGGTCCAGCGTCAGGGGCAGGTCGGCGCTCTCCTCGCCCCACCGCACCCGTGCTGTGGCGAACAGTGCCCAGGCGACCAGCGAGGCGATCACCAGCGCGAGCAGCACGCCCACGGTGGCGGCCTGGCGCTGCGCCGCGTCGTCGAAGGCCAGGTCGACCACGAGCAGCGAGACGGTGAAGCCGATCCCGGACAGGGCCGCGCCGCCGAGCACGCTGCCGGGCCCCACGCCGTCGGGCAGGGTGCCGAGCCCGAGCCGGACGGCCACCCACGTGCCGACGCTGATGCCCACCAGCTTGCCGACGACCAGCCCGGCGACCACGCCCCACGTGACTGACGAGCCCAGCGCGTCGCCGAGCGCGCCGCCCCGCAGGTCGATCCCGGCGTTCGCGAGCGCGAACAGCGGCACGACGACGAGGAGCACCGGGGTGTTGAGCACCTGGTGCAGCCGGTGGTTCACCGAGATGGACCGCGCCAGGCCGAGGTGGACGTCGCGGGCGACGCTCGCGCTGGGGGACTGCCAGTAGGCGCGGTACAGGTTCTTGGTCCGCACGACGTCGTCACGGCGGGTGAGCGCGGCGGGCACCAGCAGGCCTGCGAGCATCCCGGCGATGGACGGGTGCACCCCGGCCTGCACGGTGGCCCCCCACAGCACGACCACCACGACCACGTACGGGGCGCTGCGCCACTCGCGCATGCGGCCCAGCAGCCACAGTGCGCCGAGGCACGCCAGCGCGAGGAGCAGCGGGCCGACCCGTATCGCGTCGGAGTAGACGACGCCGATGATCGTCACCGCGAGGAAGTCGTCCACCACCGACAGGGTCAGCAGGAAGACGCGGAGCTGGTTCGACATCGCCGGGCCGACGAGGGCGAGCACGCCGAGCAGGAACGCGGTGTCCGTGCCGACGACGACGCCCCAGCCCTCGGGTGCCTGCCGGCCGGCCACCGCGAGATAGATCAGCGCGGGGACCGCCACGCCGACGGTGCCGGCGACGAGCGGGACCAGGCGCTGGCTGCGCCGGCGGAGGGAGCCGATCGAGAGCTCCTGGCGTACCTCGAGGCCGACGACGAAGAAGAACAGCACCATGAGGCCGTCGTTGATCCAGTGGTGCAGGTCCATGTCGAAGGCGAGCTCGCCGACCTCGATGTTGATCGGCGTCTCCCACAGGTGCTCGTACGAGCCGGACAGCGGCGAGTTGGCCCAGAGCAGGGCGAGCGCGGTGACGCCCAGGAGCAGCAGGGCGGCACCCGAGTCGGTACGCAGCCAGGCTGCCAGCGGTCGTCCGGCCATCGTCGCTCCCGTCCAGAGACGCACCCCGGAAGCCTACTGCGGCCGACGCCGGGTGGACGCGGATCGTGGCGCGCCTCACCCGGCGTCCGGGTGTCAGTACACCGACGGCCAGCCGTCGTCGTACCGGAGCAGGTTGATCCCCAGGAACGACGCTCCCGACGCCGCGTAGTAGTGGTACATCAGCACGTCGGCGTCGGCGTCGCTGAAGACGGTCTGGTGGCCCGGGCCGTGGACCGAGCCGTGGCTCGCCAGGACCTCCGTGCCGCCGCCGTCCGTCATCGGCACGCCGGCCTGGTCCACGTACGGGCCGGTGACCGAGGTCGAGCGGCCCACCATGACGCGGTACGTGCTGTCGGCGCCCTGGCAGCAGGAGTCGAACGACACGTACAGGTAGTAGTAGCCGTCGCGGTGGTGGATGCTCGGCGCCTCGATCGCGCCGCCGCCGCGGCCGGCGATCGAGTGGAACGCCGACCCGGAGCGTTCCCCGGTGTCCGGGTCGAGGCGGATCATCTTGATGCCGGACCAGAACGAGCCGAAGCTCATCCACCAGGAGCCGTCGGCATCGACGAAGACGTCGGGGTCGATGGCGTTGAAGTCGTCGCCCGCACCGGACTCGACGACCTTCCCGCGGTGCGTCCAGGTGCCCGCGGCCCCGGACGGGCTGGTGGCCAGGAAGATCGCCGAGGTGTTCTCGCCGAACGACGACGCCGAGTACCAGAGGTAGTACTGACCGTTCGCGTGGTGGATCTCGGGCGCCCACAGGTGGGCGCTGCCGCCGGTGTAGGGGTCGGCCCACGGCGTGCCGTCGGGGAACGCCGAGCCGGCGTCGGTCCAGTGCGTGCGGTCGTCCGACGTCTTGAGCGGGACGCCGGGCCCGGTGCTCGCCACGAGGTAGCCGCCGGACGGCGT
Organism: uncultured Isoptericola sp.; assembly: GCA_947497265.1. GTDB lineage: Bacteria > Actinomycetota > Actinomycetes > Actinomycetales > Cellulomonadaceae > Isoptericola > Isoptericola rhizosphaerae. The sequence continues at coordinate 753,041 of CANMFP010000001.1, read as the reverse complement.
CCGGGTCACCTCGGGGTCGTGCAGGCCGGTGTCGCCGGTGACGGGGCCGGGGCCGGGATAGCTGGTCCCGGTCCCGCCGTCGCCACCGCCCTCGACGCGTACGAGGCTCCAGCGCTGGTTCGCGCCGTCGAGGTCGTCGAACTGCGAGACGCGGGCGCCGTCAGCGGTCGACCACTCCCACACCTCGAGCGCCTTGCCGCTGTTGCGGTTGACCAGCCGGACGGTCCCGTCGGCGGAGTCGACCAGGCGGAACTGCTGGTTCGTCCCACCGGTGTCGGCCCACTGGACCACGTCCGCGCCGTCGGCGGTCGACCGGCCGGAGACGTCGAGTACCTTGCCGCTGTGCCGCGACTGCAGCCGGTGATAGCCGTCCCCGGAGTCGAGGAACCGCCACTGCTGCCAGGCGCCGTCGTTGCGCTCCCACTGGACGATGCCGGCGCCGTCGTCGGTGGCGGCCTCGTAGACGTCGAGCGCCTTGCCGCTGTGCTGGTTGACGAGCACGTACCAGGCGTTCGGGTCGACGGTGGCCGCGCGGGCCGGGATGCCGGCGGCGACGGTCCAGCCGGCGACGAGCGCGAGTGCCGTGACGAACGCGGCGAGGAGTGCCGCGACGGTGCGCCGGGAGTGCCGGGTGTGCTGTGTTCGGGCGATGGTGCGGGCTTCCATGGGTCCTCCACGTTGAGGGTGGTCGCGAGCACCGCAAACTTACATCGATGTAGATGCGATGGCAACGGCTCGTGCCGGCCCGGCCACCGTGGGTGGGCCGTCCCGGCGCCGGCCGGCCTCAGTCCGCGAAGAGCGCCTCGAGCACCCGGACCACGCCGTGCGCGGCGTTGCTCGGTGCGGTGTGCCGGGCGTGCGCCAGGACGTCGGGGTGGGCCCCGGCCATGGCGAACGACCACTCGGCGGCGTCGAGCATCTCGATGTCGTTGAGGTAGTCGCCGAACACCATCGTCTGCGCGGGCGTCACGCCGAGCTCGGCCTGGAGCCGGCGCAGGCCGCGGCCCTTGTTGACACCGGTGGGCATGACGTCGATCCAGTGCGGGCTGGACACCACGACCTGGTGGGTGGCGCGCAGGTGCTCGAGCGCGGGCAGCGTGCCGGTGGCCGAGTCGACGTCGTCGTACACGGCGACCTTGAGGACGTCGTCGTCGACGGCGAGCAGGTCCTCGACGACCTCCAGCTCGAGGTAGTAGGTGCGCACGTGGTCGACGAACCGCGCGTCCGCGCGCTCGACGTAGGCGCCCTGCTTGCCGGCGAGGACGGCGCCACCGTCCCGGCTGGTGCCCAGTCCGCGCACGGCGTGGACGACGGCGGTGACGCCGTCCCGGTCGAGCGTCTCGGAGGACACCTCGGCCCCGCCGCGCGTGACGAGGGTGCCGTTCTCGGCGATGATCACCAGCTCGTCGTGGCCGGGGGTGGTGGCAGGCGGGAAGGACGCGGCGATGGTGGCGTGCTGACGTCCGGAGGCGGGGACGAACGCGATGCCGGCGTCGTGCATGCGCTCGAGCAGCGGCCACAGGCCGTCGGGGACGGCGCCGTCGGGGTCGAGCAGGGTGCCGTCCATGTCGGTGACGACCAGGCGGACCTGGTCCGGGCGGGGGAGCGAGGGCAGTGGCATGGTTCCATGATCGGCCGGGGACGGCGACGCGTGCACCGCCGTCCGTGGCGTGCCGAATATGTGGATCGGGACCGGTATGCGACGCATACCGGTCCCGATCCACCTATTCGGCGACCGGAGGAGGGTCAGGCGTCGAGCACCAGGGCGATGACGACCGGCTCGCGGCGGGAGGTGCGGGCCAGCGACCGCCCGACGGCACCCGCCAGACGCTTCTCGAGCTCCTCGCCCTCGGTGATGCCGCGCTCCGCGGCGTCGGCGAGCGCCTTCGTCAGGGCCTTGGTGGCCGCCTCGAGGCTCTCCGGGCTCTGGACGAACCCGCGGTGCAGGTACTCCGGGGGCTCGGCGAGCTCCGTCGTGCCCGGCTTCAGCAGCACGAGCACGGTCAGCACGCCGCCGGCGCTGAGCTGGCGACGCTCCGCGAGGGTGTCCTCGGTCGCGTGGCCCACCGTCTGCCCGTCGACGAACACGAGGTCCGCCTGGACCTGGCCGACGATCTTCGCGGTGCCGTCGACGAGGTCGACGACCACGCCGTCACGGGTGATCAGCACCTTCTCCGGGTCGACGCCGGTGCGCTCGGCGAGCGCACCGTTGGCGTGCAGGTGCTTGGGCTCGCCGTGGACCGGCATGACGTTGCGCGGCTTGAGGATGTTGTAGCAGTAGACGAGCTCGCCGGCGCTGGCGTGGCCCGAGACGTGCACGCGGGCGTTGCCCTTGTGCACGACGTTCGCGCCGAGGTCCGTCAGCTTGTTGATGATCCCGTAGATCGCGTTCTCGTTGCCCGGGATCAGCGAGCTGGCCAGCAGCACGGTGTCGCCCTCGCTGATGCGGACCTCGTGCGACTCGTTGGCCATGCGGGACAGCGCGGCCAACGGCTCGCCCTGGGACCCGGTGCAGATCAGCGTCACCTGCTCGGGCGCCATGCCACGCGTCTTCTTGTAGTCGATCACCAGGCCGCGCGGGACGGTGAGGTAACCGAGCTCGCGCGCGATCCGCATGTTGCGGACCATCGAGCGCCCCACGAAGGACACCTTGCGGCCGACCGCGTGGGAGGCGTCCAGCACCTGCTGGATCCGGTGGACGTGACTGGCGAAGCTGGAGACGATCACCCGGCCCGGGGTGGTGCGGAAGACCTGTTCGATCGCCGGGACCAGGTCGCTCTCGGAGATCGAGAAGCCAGGGACCTCGGCGTTGGTGGAGTCGACCAGCAGCAGGTCGAGGCCCTCCTCGCCGATGCGGCCGAAGGCCCGCAGGTCGGTCAGCCGCCCGTCGAGCGGGAACTGGTCCATCCGGAAGTCTCCGGTGTGCAGCACGGAGCCCGCGGCGGTGCGGATGACGACGGCGAGACCGTCCGGGATCGAGTGGTTCACGGCGATGAACTCGAGGTCGAACGGGCCGGTGGAGTACCGGTCGGTCGCCTCGACCCGCTTCAGGACTGGCTTGATGCCGTGCTCCTTGAGCTTCTCGGCGATGAACGCCAGCGTCAGCTCGGACCCGACGAGGGGGATGTCCGGACGGAGCTTCAGCAGGTACGGCACGCCACCGATGTGGTCCTCGTGCCCGTGCGTGAGGACGATCGCCTCGATGTCGTCGAGCCGGTCGGTGATGCTCGCGAAGTCGGGGAGGATCACGTCGACGCCGGGCTGGTGGTCCTCGGGGAAGAGGACGCCGCAGTCGACGACGAGGAGTCGCCCGGACTGCTCGAAGACCGTCATGTTGCGGCCGATCTCGCCGACGCCGCCGAGCGGCGTGATCCGCAGAGCCTTGCGGGAGAGCCGGGGAGGGCGCGTCAGGTCACGGGGAGCGGTGTGCATCTCAGCTCCCCCCGTCCAGCGTGCCGGCGAGGCGGTCGAGCCTCGCCGCGGTGTCAGGGTTCGCGCCGACGATCCTGACGGTCTTGCCCTTCGACTCGTACTTGGTGCGGACTGCGTCGAGGCTTGCGACCGTCGAGGCGTCCCAGACGTGGGCATTGGTCATGTCGATCACGATACGGTGCGGGTCTCCTGAGTAGTCGAACTGGTAGACGAGATCGTTCGAGGACGCGAAGAACAGCTCGCCCTCGACGGCGTAGACGCGCTCGTCGTCAGCATCTGATGCGTCGAGGCGCGTCACGGTGGTGAAGTGGGCCACGCGGCGCGCGAAGAGCGCCATCGCGACCAGGACGCCGACGCCGACGCCGTAGGCCAGGTTGTGGGTCCAGACCGTGACGATCACGGTGGACAGCATCACGGCCGTCTCCGAGCGGGGCATCCGCCGCAGCGTGCCGGGCCGGACCGAGTGCCAGTCGAACGTGCCGACGGACACCATGATCATGACGGCGACGAGCGCGGCCATCGGGATGACGGCGACCACGTCGCCGAGCCCGACGACGAGGACCAGCAGGAACACGCCGGCGAGGAACGTCGAGATCCGGGTGCGCGCGCCGGACACCTTCACGTTGATCATGGTCTGGCCGATCATCGCGCAGCCGCCCATGCCCCCGAAGAACCCGGTGATGATGTTGGCGGCTCCCTGACCCCACGCCTCGCGCGTCTTGTTCGAGTGCGTGTCGGTGACGTCGTCGACCAGCTTGGCGGTCAGCAGCGACTCGAGGAGGCCCACCAGGGCCATGGCCAGCGCGACCGGGGCGATGATCCGGAACGTCTCGAGGTTCAGCGGCACGTCCGGCACGAGCAGCGACGGCAGCGACTGGGGCAGCTCGCCCTCGTCGCCGACAGTCGGGACGTTGATCGCGGCGAGGACGGTCGCGCTCGTGATGAGCACGATGGCGACGAGCGGCGCGGGGACCACCTTGGTCAGCCGCGGGAGCAGCACCATGATCACGAGGCCGACGATCACCAGGCCATAGATCCACCAGCGGTTGCCGGCCGTGACCTTGTCACCGAACAGGTGCGGGAGCTGCGAGGTGAAGATGAGGATCGCCAGGGCGTTGACGAACCCGACCATCACCGAGCGCGGGATGAACCGCATGAGCCGGGCGATGCCCAGCAGGCCGAGGGCCACCTGGAAGATGCCGGCGAGGATCACCGTGGCGATGAAGTACTCGATGCCGTGGTCGCGGGCCACGGGTGCGATGACCAGGGCGACCGCCCCGGTGGCGGCGGAGATCATGGCGGGCCGGCCGCCGAGGAACGAGATCGAGACCGCCATCGTGAACGACGCGAACAGCCCCAGCCGTGGGTCGACGCCCGCGATGATCGAGAACGCGATCGCCTCCGGGATGAGCGCGAGAGCGACGACGAGACCCGCCAGGACCTCGGTCCTGAGGATCCGGGCGGACCGCAGCGCCGTCAGCACGGAGTAGGTCTGGCCCGCCTCGGGCGCACCGGTGACGGGCCGCGGCACGGGGGCGGGATCGGGCAAGGGAGCACGGGCGTCGTTCGGCACGCAGCATCTTTCGGCTTCGGTGGGCGCGCACGCCCGCGGACCGGGTCGCGAGACACGGTCGGGATGGACAAGGACAGCGCACGCGACGCTGCGCACGGGAAGAAGGTGGGCTCGGTCGCGCCGGTGACGGCGCAGAAAGGGTGAGCCGTGGAGAACTCTACCCTGACGTCAAGGCAGGTTTGGTGTCAGCGGGTCCAGGGCGATGTCCGGGTGGCCGCGTTCGAAGGCACGGGCGTGCCACACGTCGCGCAGCAGCGCCAGGGTGGCGCCGTCGCGGCGACGCGCGACCTCGGCCCCCGGGTAGGCCGCGACCGTGGCGGCGTGCTCGGGGTCGACGTAGCGCGCGACCGAGAGCGGGAGGGTCTCGAGGACCATCGGCGCCGAGAACTCGTGCTCCATGCGGAACGCGGCGACCTCGAACTGCAGCGGACCGACCGCCGCGAGGACCGGGCTGGCGTCGCCGCGCAGGTCGGAGACGAGGACCTGGACGACGCCCTCCTGCTCGAGCTGGGCCATGCCCTTGCGGAACTGCTTCGAGCGTCCCGGGTCGGAGGACCGTGCGACGGCGAAGTGCTCGGGCTCGAACGCCGGCATCGGCGGGAACCGCACGGACGGGCCGGACGGCTCGTGGACGGTGTCGCCGACGGCCAGCGCGCCCGCGTTCACCAGCCCGACGACGTCACCGGGGTAGGCGTCCTCCACGGTCGAGCGCTCGCGGCCGAACACCGACAGGGCGTACTTCGTCGCGAACGGCCGCCCGGTGCGCTGGTGCGTGACGTTCATGCCACGCTCGAACCGCCCGGAGCACACCCGGATGTACGCGACGTGGTCGCGGTGCTTGGGGTCCATCCCGGCCTGCATCTTGAACACGAACCCGCTGAACGGTGCGTCGACGGGGCGGTCGCCGCCGTCGGCGGTCGGCCGTGCGGCCGGCGCGGGGGCGAGGTCGACGACGGCGTCGAGGAGCTGCCGGACACCGATGTTGGCCAGCGCCGCCCCGAAGAGCAGGGGCGTGGTCTCGCCGCTGCGGAACGTGCCGACGTCGACCGGTTCCAGGAGCTGGGCGCCCTCGAGCGCCTCGACGTAGTCGTCGTCGAGCTCCTCGGCGGCTCGGGACGCGTTGAGCGTGCGCTCCTCGGCGATCGAGGCGCCGCCCGGTGCGCGGCGGTAGGTGGTCACGTGGCCGTCCTGGCGGTCGAGCAGACCGAGGAACCGGCCCGCCTCGCCGACGGGCCAGGTCACCGGCGTGGGCCGCAGACCGATGCGCTCCTCGAGCTCGTCGCAGAGGTCGAGGACCTCGCGTCCCGGCCGGTCCCACTTGTTGACGAAGGTGATGACGGGCACGCCGCGGCGGCGGCAGACCTCGAACAGCTTGAGGGTCTGCGGCTCCAGGCCCTTCGCGGAGTCCAGGAGCATGACGGCGGCGTCGACCGCGGTCAGCACGCGGTAGGTGTCCTCGGAGAAGTCCGCGTGCCCCGGGGTGTCCAGCAGGTTGATGACGACGTCGCGGTAGACGAACTGCAGCGCGGCCGAGGTGATCGAGATGCCGCGCTTCTGCTCCATCTCGAGCCAGTCGGAGACGACGCCGGAGCGGTTGCCCTTGCCGTGCACCGCGCCTGCCTGGTCGATGGCGTGGGCGTGCAGGGCGAGGGCCTCGGTGAGCGTCGACTTGCCGGCGTCGGGGTGGGAGATGACGGCGATGCTGCGCCGTCGGGCGGCCTCGGCCGTGACGGAGGTGTTCTCGGTGGCGAGCGTGGTCATCGGGAGCCGGCCACCACCGTGCGTCGGTCGCCGAGCTCGCGGCGCAGGTTGCCGGCGAACTCCTCGGCGCTCTCGAGCTGGGCGCGCAGGCTCCGGCAGCGCTCCTCGGCCGCCGCCTCGAACGTGCTCAGGCGTTCGAGCGTGGCCTCGCGGCCCGTGGCACCGGCGTCGTCGCGCTCCAGCTCGTCGAGCGTGGAGAGCAGGTCGCGCATCTCCTCGAGGGAGAAGTCCAAGGGCTTCATCTGCTTGACGAGCAGGAGCCGCGCGATGTCCGAGTCGGTGTACAGCCGGAATCCGCCGTGCGAGCGCGCGGACGGGATGACGAGGCCGACCTCCTCGTAGTAGCGGATCGTGCGCAGGGAGAGGCCGGTACGCTCCGACACCTCGCCGATCTGCTTGCGGTCCTGTCCCATGGCTCTCCGTTCGACGTCCGTACCCTACCGTCGCGGCAGGGACGAGACGTCGCTCCCTCCTGTGATGCGTACCGCTCCCTGGCGACCGGCGCCGGACACGTCATCCGGCTGCCCTGGCGTCCCGAGCGAGCGGTCCGAACCGTCCCGTGATCGACCCCGTGGTGCTCGCCGAGCTCGCACCGCTGCTGGCCGCGGGCCTGAGGATCACGGTCGCGGACCGACCGCGGCGTCCGCCACGGATCACCCGCTCCAGGGGTGCTCACGTCCTGACCGCGTCTATCCGTCGCGTCCGTGCTCGGATACGGTCGGAACGTGCAGCTGCTGGTCGTGGAGGACAACGAGCATGTCGCCGGCGCGCTCGTCTCCGTCCTGGGCAAGCACGGGTACGAGGTGCTCCGGGCGGCCGACGGCGCGAGCGCGCTCGACGCGCTGAGCCCGCGGACGGACCTCGTGCTGCTCGACCTGGCGCTGCCGGACATGGACGGGTTCGAGGTCTGCCGCCGGATGCGCAAGGTCTGCGACACCCCGATCATCATGGTCACCGCACGTACCCAGCTCGAGTCACGGGTGCGGGGCCTGGAGCTCGGCGCCGACGACTACGTGACCAAGCCGTACGACATCCGCGAGGTCCTCGCCCGCATCGACGCGGTGCTGCGCCGCGGCCGGTCCCGGGAGTGGGACGGCCGCGCCGACGTCGCCCGGATCGACGTCGGCGAGGTGCAGGTCGACCTCGCCGCCCGCGTGGTGCGCCGCACCGACGGCGACGTCGTGTCGCTCACCCGCAAGGAGTACGACCTGCTCGCGCTGCTGGTCCGCCACCGCGGCACGGCGCTCGCCCGCGAACGCATCCTGCGGGAGGTGTGGGGCTCCAGCTGGAAGGGGCTCGGCCGCACCCTCGAGGTCCACGTCGCCTCCCTGCGCCGCAAGCTCGGCGAGCCCGCCGTCGTCGAGACGGTGCGCGGCGTGGGGTACCGCGTCGGGCAGCAGTGACGTGCGGAGCCGACTCGCCGCGCTCGTCTACGTGCCGCTCGCCCTGGTCATCCTGCTGCTCGGCATGCTCTACGCGGGGAGCGTGACGCGCGCGCACCAGCAGGAGGTCTTCCTGGACCGGCTGCGCGACACGAGCTACCTGGTGCTGCCCGCCCGTCAGGCGATCGTCGCCGACGACCCGTCCCTCGTCGCGGGAGACCTCGAGAGGTACCGGCAGGTGTACGGCATCCGTGCCGGCGTCGTCGACCAGGCCGGGGTCACCGTCGCAGCGGAAGGGCTGGAGATCCACGACTACGCGGAGCGGCACGCGGCGCTCGCGGGCCGCCGCGCGGAGATGCGCGAGACGTTCTGGCCCTGGGACGCCCAGCGGATCGTGGTCGCCGAGCCCATCTTCGACGGCGGGGACCTGGTCGGCGCCCTCGTGACGTCGTCGGACGCCGTGAAGGTGCAGCGCGCGATCTGGTACAGCTGGGCGCTCCTCGGTGCGGCGGGCGTGGTGATGGCGCTGCTCGCGCTGGTCCTCGCCGACCGCACGGCGGGCTGGGTGCTGCGGCCGGTCCGCGCCGTCGACCAGGCGATGGAGAAGATGGGCGGTGGGCGGCTCGACGAGCGCATCCCACCGTCGACCGGGCCGCCCGAGCTGCGCCAGGTGGTGAGCCGATTCAACGAGATGGCGGAGCGCGTCGAGCACCTGATGCGCCGCCAGCAGGAGTTCGTGGCCAACGCCTCGCACGAGCTGCGCAACCCGCTCAACGCCCTGATGCTGCGCATCGAGTCGCTCGCACTGACCGTCGAGGCCGAGGACGCGGACGACGTCGAGCACGTGCGGGCCGAGGCCGAGCGCATGGCGCAGATCCTCGACGCCCTGCTCCTCCTGGCCGACGGCACGAGCATGTCCGCCGCGCAGCCCGTCGACGTCGCCGACCTCGTGGCGCGGCGCGTCGAGGGCCGCAAGGTCCTCGACCCGGACCGGGAGGTCCGGCTCACCACGCCCGGCGGTGAGGTCCTGGCCGCTGCCGACCCCACCGCGCTCGAGAGCGCGTTCGACACCGTCGTCGAGAACGCGATCAAGTTCGCGCCGGCGTCCGAGCCGGTCGACGTCCTCGTGGTCTGCGAGGCCGGCAGGATCGAGATCGTCGTCCGCGACCACGGGCCCGGCGTGCCCGCCGAGCAGCTCGAACGCCTCACGGAACGCTTCTGGCGGAGCCCGGGTCACAGCTCGGTGCGCGGCTCGGGGCTGGGCCTGGCGATCGCCTCGGAGCTTCTCGCCGCGCTGGGCGGCGGTCTGCGGCTCGATCTGCCCGACGACGGCGGCCTGCGGGCGCGGCTGCAGGTCCCGGCCTGGGAGGCGGGGGCGTGAGGCGGGTCGTCGCGACGGCGCTGTCGCTGCTCGCCTCCGCCGCGCTGCTGGTGGCGTGCACGGCGGGGGACAGCGACCCGTGGGAGGGCCAGCGTCCCCAGAGCCTGACCATCGCGACCGGTGGGACCAGCGGCATCTACCACGGCTACGGCCAGGCGCTCGCGGCGCAGCTCTCCGACCAGTACGGGATCGAGGTGGAGGTGCTCAGCACCGGTGGGTCCGTGGACAACCTGCAGCTCGTCGCCGACGGGACGGCGGACGTGGCCTTCAGCGCCGCGGACGCGGTGGCGGACGCCGTCGACGGCGAGGGCGCCTTCAGCGATCCGGTCGAGGTCAAGGCGCTCGCCCGCGTGTACGACGACTTCGCGCACCTGGTGGTGCCGGCCGACTCGCCGGTCGAGGAGATCACCGACCTGCGGGGGCTGCGCGTGTCCGTCGGTGCGCCGCGGTCCGGCACCTCGCTCATCGCGGGCCGGGTGCTCGAGGCCGCGGGAGTGCCGATCGACGACCTGCGGGTCACGGAGCTCGGGATCACCGAGTCGATCGACGCGCTGGAGCACGGCAGCCTCGACGCCGTGTTCTGGTCAGGAGGGCTGCGGACGCCCGGCATCGTGGGACTGTCCCAGGACATGCCCGTCCGGCTGATCCCGCTCGGGGACGTGGTCGACGGACTGCGCACCCAGTACGGCCACGGGTACCGGCACGGCGTGGTGCCCGAGGGCGTCTACGGTGTCGCCGACGACGTGGAGACGCTCGCGGTCCCCAACGTCCTGGTGGTCGGCCCCGGCATACCCGACGGTGTCGCGCACGGGCTGGTGCAGACCCTCTTCGAGACGCGCAGCGAGATCTCCGCGCTCGTTCCCTCGGCGGCGCTCCTCGACCGGTCGCGGGCGATCTACACCGAGCCGGCCGAGCTGCAGGCCGGAGCGCTGCGGTACTACCAGGAGGTCAAGTCGTGACCCTCAGCGGGAGACCGTTGCCGAGAGCGGCGGCACGAGCCGCAGCCGGTGGCCGACGCCACGGCGCCACGGGGTCTCCGGGGTGACCGTCGAGGGGTAGCCGCGGGGGTGCTCCTGCTGCCACCGCCAGTGGTCCCGGCAGATCTGCGTGAGGTCCCGTCCGGCCGTCCAGCCCAGCTCGGCTGCCGAGCGCCGGGTGTCGGCGACCGACGTGGTGACCGTCTCCGGCGGCGTGGGCACCACCCGGTGGGGCACGTCGCGACCGGTGACCTCCGCGAACGTCCGCAGGACCTGGTGCACGCTGCTGGCCTCGCCCGTCCCGAGGTTCCACGTCCGCACGGCCTCCGCGGACGGTTCGTCGAGGGCGGCGAGGGCTGCGACGTGGCCTGCCGCGACGTCGGAGACGTGGACGTAGTCGCGCACGGCTGTCCCGTCGAGGGTGGAGTGGCCGTCGGCGTGCACCTCGACGTGGCCCCGCAGCCCCAGAGCCACCTCGCCGAGCCGCGTCAGCAGGCTGGACGGTGCACCGTTGCGGTCCTCGCCGATGCGTCCGGACGGGTGGGCGCCGACGGTGTTGAAGCAGCGCAGCACGGCGACGCGCAGGGCGGCACCGGCCCGGGCGACGTCGCGCAGCAGCTGCTCGTTGGTGACCATGGTGCGCCCGAGGGTCGAGACCGGTACGAGCGGGGCGTCCTCGGCGAACGGGGTGCCGCCGTCGGCCCCGGCATCGCCGTAGACCGCCGCGGAGGAGGACAGCACGAGCCGGTCGACGCCGTACCAGGTCATGCATCGCAGCAGCGTGAACGTGGTGGTCAGGTTGGTCTCGTAGGCGTCCAGGGGCCGGTCGACGCACTCCGACGCGGACCGCAGCCCGGCGAGGTGGACGACGGCGTCGGCGTTCGCGCCGGCGAAGATCCGCTCCATGGCGTCGATGTCGGCGACGTCGGCGGCGTGGGTGCGCACCCGCTGCCGGGAGATCGCCTCGCCGCGGGCCAGAGAGGCCGGGGTGCCGCGGGAGAAGTCGTCCACGACGTCCACCTCGTGGCCCGCCTGGACCAGTGCGAGCACCACGTGGGACCCCAGATAGCCCGCGCCGCCCGTGACCAGGACCCGCATCTGACACACCTCGCACCACGTTGCTGACGTGCCGCCATGATGGCGGTGCCTCGACGTGCAGACCAGGGGAGTTGAGGTAGTCAAGAGCATCACGGGCGAACGTGTGTGACGTGTGCCACGCTGGCGCCATGCTGAGACTCCTGGCCCGGACCGCGGTCCTGCTGCTCGCCGTGGCCGTCGGGATGCTCCTGACCGACTGGGCGTTCGCCGCGCTCGGCTGGCAGACGTTCGACATCCACTGGGCGAGCCCGCTGGCGTTCGTGCTGGCCGTGGTCGTCTTCGCGGTCGCCCAGGCCGTCCTCACACCGTTCTTCGCCAAGGTGGCCCGCGACAACGCTCCCGCGATGCTGAGCGCCGTCGGGCTCATCACCACCTACGTGGCGCTCCTGATCGCCGTCCTCGTGGCGCCCGACGGCCTCGACATCTCGGGATGGCTGGGATGGATCGTCGGCCCGGTCATCGTCTGGATCGTGACGCTGCTGGCGAACTTCCTGCTGCCGGCCCTGCTGCTCAAGAACGCCGTCGAGAAGCGGCGCCAGGACGCTGACGGCTAGGTTCCGCGGCTCAAGGCCGTCATCGAGGACGAGCTCGACCACCATCCCTGACGAGCAGCTCCGCGTCGTCGACCAAGCCGCTCGCACGATCGCCGCACGTCACGTCGACTCAGCCACCCGACCCCGCGTCGGGAGACCTGTCGTGGCGGTCCGGGCTCGGCGGCGTCAGAGCTGCTGGCGCACGCCCGCTGCCCGGGCGATCCCCTCCACCTGCTCCTCGAGGTCGTCACGCAGCGGTTTGATCCCGTCGCCCCGGCGCAGCACCGGCAGCCGCACGGGATGGTCGGCCTCCTCGAGGACGAACCCGAGGGCGGCGTAGAGCGCCAGCAGCGCCAGGACGAGCCCGAGGACACCGGCGACGGCCTCCCAGGGGCCGGACCCGGTGAGCTCGGCGACGCCGGTCAACGCGAACCGCGCCGCCGAGCCGACCATCACACGCCGGCGACCATGGCCATCCCGGTGCCGGCGATCGGGTCCCGCGCGCCGAAGCCGACGATCGCGGCCAGCGACTGCAGGGGCACGGTGAGCACGAGCACGGCCAGCGCCACGGTCCGTTCCTCCTCCGGGCCGAGGATGCCGAGCTGCAGGTAGCTGAACCCGACGGTCGCCAGGGCCAGCGCCATGAAGCCCAGCGGGAGCGGGTTGCAGCACGGCGGCCGTCTCCGCCTCCGGCGACCAGGCCGCCGTCGTGCACGTCAACGACGCGACGTCCGCGCGCACGGTCGCGCTGGATCTCTCCGGCTTCGGTGAGGTGGCCGACGGCGCCACCGTCACCCCCGTGGTCACGTCCGCCGACAGCTACCTCGTCGAGGGCGACCCGGTCGCGGTCGAGGCGGGCGACGGCGCGGCGAGCGCCACGCTGACCGTGCCTGCCGAGTCCGTCACCACCTTCGTCGTCGACGGCGTCTCCGGCGTGGCCGACGACGCCCCGCTCGTCCAGGAGGGCCACGTCTACCGGATCGACGGCGTGCAGTCCGACCGCTCGCTGGCCCCGGCCGGCGACGGGCTGCAGATCGCCACCGACGACGCCGCGGCGGACCAGCTCTGGACGCTGACGGACCTGGGCGCCCCGGAGGGCTGGGGCTCGCACCGGGCGCGGTACGCGGTGACCAACGTGGCCACCGGTGAGCAGCTCGCCGTCGACACGGACACCTCGGCCGTGCTGGTCGAGGCGTCCGCCGACCCGGCGGACGCTCCCGAGGCGGCACGCTGGATCCTGTCGACCACGGGCGACGGCACGTACACGCTGGTGAACGCGTCGTCGGGCACGTTGCTCGAGGTGGGCGGCGGCGCCACGACGGACGGCTCTCCGGTGGGGACCTACCGGGCCAACTCCGGTGCCAACCAGCGCTGGGAGATCGTGGACGAGACGCTGCTCGGCACGGAGCCGGTCGACGTCTTCACCACCCCCGGCGCGGTGCCGCTGCTGCCGGAGACGGTCACGCCCGTGTACCCGGACGGTGCGGGGGACGCGCTGCCCGTCGTCTGGGACGTCCCGGGCGACGACGCCTGGGCCGAGGCGGGCACCGTGGAGGTGACCGGCACGGTGGCGGACCCGGCCGGCGGCACGGTCGCCGCGACGGCGACCGTCACCGTCGACGTGCTCGACTCGACGCGCACGGCGTCCGCGTCGACGTACGTCGGTGGTGAGCCGGAGCTGCCCGCCACGGTGACGGCTGTGACGGCCGGCGGCGTCGACGTGGAGCGCGCGGTGACGTGGCAGGAGGCGACCGACGGCGTGTACGACGAGATCGGCGTGGTCCAGCTCTCCGGGACCGCCGACGCCGGCGCGGGCGGCACGCTGCCGGCCACCGTGCGGGTGCTGGTCACCGAGCCCGGCGAGGCGAACGCCGCGACGGCCGACGGCACCACCGTGTCGGCCACGTACACCGAGCCGGGCTACCCGGCGGACCGGGTGGTCGACGGCGACCGGAGCGACAAGGGCTGGTCCAACTGGCGGTCGGGCGACAAGAACCCGACCGACACCCTCACGGTGAACCTGCCCCGGCAGCGCGACGTCACGGGCGTCGACGTGTACTTCTACGTCGACGGCTCGCACCCGAGCTGGGCGCGGAGCGTCCAGCTCGAGGCGCACGTCGACGGCGTGTGGCAGGCCGTCGGGGACCCGGTCGAGGTGACGCAGGACGGCGGGGCGCCGGTGGCCGAGGTCGCGGCGGACGTGCGCAGCGACGCCGTCCGGGTCGTGCTGACCGCCCAGGAGGCGACGCACCTGGTCGTCAGCGAGATCGAGGTCATAGCGAAGGTGCCGGGCGAGGCCACGCCGGCGTGGGAGGAGGACGCGACCTACACCGGTGGCGACGCGGTGTTCCACGACGGCTCGTACCACGTGGCGCAGTGGTGGACCCGGGATGCTCCGGGCCAGGCCGTGTGGGGCTCGTGGCAGGAGACGGTCCGCACGGCGTCGGGCGACGCCCTGTGGACACCGTCGCGCGTGTTCACCGCCGGTGACGTCGTCGTGCACGACGGCGAGACCTACGTGGCGCAGTGGCGGACCCGCAACCAGGAACCCGGCGACGCCCACGGCCCCTGGGCCGCGAGGTAGTGCCGAACGTGCCTCGGCAGGGTTCGCCCCCCCTTCTGGCGGGTGCGGCGCTAGCCTGGAACGCAGATCCCCGGAGCGCGGGGCCGAGGGCGGCCGGAGGGCAGCGATGGAGGACGAGACCGTCGGGATCGTCGGCGGCGGCATCGTCGGGCTCGCGGTCGCCCGCGAGGTCCTGCGGCGGCGCCCGGGCACCCGCGTCGTCGTCCTGGAGGCCGAGGACCGCCTGGGCGCGCACCAGACGGGCCACAACTCCGGCGTCGTGCACGCCGGGATCTATTACCGGCCGGGCAGCCTCAAGGCGCGGCTCTGCGCGCGCGGCCGCGACCTGCTGCGGGAATACTGCGCCGAGCACAGGCTGCCGTACGACCGGGTCGGCAAGCTCGTCGTGGCCGTCTCCGACGGCGAGCTGGCCCGGTTCGACGCCCTGGAGCGGACCGCCCGTGAGAACGGGGTGCCCGGCCTGCGCCGCCTCGAGGGCGCGGAGATCGCCGACGTCGAGCCGCACACCGTCGGGTTCGCCGCCCTGCACTCGCCGCGGACCGCCATCACGGACTTCGTGGCCGTGTGCGCCCAGCTCGGGCGGGACGTCGAGGCCGCCGGCGGGCGGGTGCTCCTCGGTGCGCGCGTGACCGGCGTCCGGCGCGAGGGCGCCCGCGTCGTCGTCTCCTGCGGGGACGAGCGGCACACCGTGGACCGGCTCGTGGTGTGCGGCGGCCTCCAGTCCGACCGCCTCGCCGGTTTGGTCGGCGGCGGCCGCGGCCCCGCGATCGTCCCGTTCCGGGGCGACTACATGACGGTCCGCCCGGCCAAGCGCGACCTGGTGCGCGGCATGGTCTACCCCGTGCCCGACCCCCGCTACCCGTTCCTGGGCGTGCACTTCACGCGGACCGTGGGCGGGGACCTCGAGGTCGGCCCCAACGCCGTCCTGGCCCTGGACCGTGGCAGCTATCGGCGGCTCGCGGTGAGCCCTCGCGACACGGCTGCCGTGCTCGCCTGGCCCGGGTTCTGGCGCATGGCCGCCCGGCACTGGCGCACCGGCGTGCGGGAGCTGTACGGCTCGGCCGTGACGTCCGCCTACATGGCCGCCGCGCAGCGCTACGTCCCGGCGATCGGCACCGCCGACGTCGTGCGCGGACGGACGGGCCTGCGCGCGCAGGCCGTCGAGCGGGACGGCACCCTGGTCGACGACTTCGTCATCGAGACGTCCGACGGCGTCACGAGCGTGCGCAACGCGCCCTCGCCCGCCGCGACGTCGAGCCTCGCGATCGCCGAGCACGTGGTCGACCACGTCTACCCGGTGTCGCGGCCCAGCCCTGATCAGCGCTGCTAACCTCCCGGTGTGATGAGCGATGCGTGAGTCGACGGTGACGATCCACGACGTCGCGCGCCACGCGGGCGTCTCCGCCGCGACGGTGTCGAACTTCTTCAACTGGCCGGACAAGCTCTCGGAACGGATGCGTTCCCGGGTCGAGACGTCGGTCACCGAGCTCGGGTTCGTGCCGAGCATGCCTGCGCGGCAGCTGCGCCGGCAGCGCAGCGGGATCGTGGGCCTCAGCGTCGTCAACGCCTCCAACCCGTTCTTCGCGGGGATCGCGACGGCGGTGGAGCAGGTCGCCGACGACGCCGGGCTGTCGGTGGTGGTCGGCTCGTCCCACGAGTCCGCCGACCGCCAGGAGAAGTTCCTGACCCTGTTCGAGCAGCTCCGGTTCGACGGCGTGGTGGTGGCGCCGTCGGACGACGAGCTGGAGCCGCTGCGCCAGCGCCGCGACCGCGGCACCCCCGTCGTCCTGGTGGATCACGAGGACCCGGACGGCCGGTTGTCCTCAGTGTCCCTGGACCACCGTGAGGGCGGGCGCATCGCCGCCGAGCACCTCGTCACCGCCGGGCGCACGCGGCTGCTGTTCGCGGGAGGTCCGGAGGGCGTGCGGCAGGTCGCCCGCCGGCTGGAGGGCTGCCGCGAGGTGGTGTCGGGCATCGCCGGCACGCGGCTCGAGGTGGCCCGGTCCGCCGACCTGGACCTCACCGACGGCGAGGAGATGGGTCGCTGGATCGCGGGCCTCGAGGCGGCCGACCGCCCCGACGCGGTGTTCGCGGGCAACGACCTGCATGCGATCGGCCTGGTGAACGCCCTGGTCGCCGGTGGTGTGCGGGTGCCGGACGACGTCGCGGTGGTCGGGTACGACGACATCCCGTTCGCGGCGCGCGCGGCCGTCCCGCTGACGACCGTCCGGCAGCCGATCGCCGAGATGGGCCGGGCCGCGGCGCGGCTGCTGCTCGACGAGATCGCCGAGCCGGGGCGCGAGCCGCGCGACGTCGTCTTCCCGCCCGAGCTCGTGGTGCGCGGCTCGGCACCCTGACGCCCTGGCGCCGCGCCGGACTCTCCGAGCGGCGGCCCGCGCATAGGGTCCGGGGATGGAACGATCCACACTCCTGCTGGAATAGCCAGTCCCACCCATTCATCTGAACCAAGACCGTCGATCAAGTCCTCAAGAAGGCTCTACTCGGCGTACGGCTACCAGACGCCGAACCAGGTCGAAGAGGCATGATTCACCGCAAATATCAGCGCATAGAGGCATTGAACTCAACCGTCCGAACATCTTAGGGATCCTCATTCTGGGGAATTAGCGGGATTCCTAGCGCCCTGCTGACTCGATCGTCGATCGTTCGATAACTAGCCAGTCCCAGCGTTCCCCAGGGTTCGACAGGAACTGGGAGTTCGTTTCCGAATTCATCGTAGTATCGACCAGAGGGGCGATGCAAGAAACAGTGACGATCTAGTGTGTCTGCGTCCGATATGGGTATGTTCACCAAATGCTCGAAAAGCCCATATGACCACGGTAGCCGATTCGTGAAGAAGGGGGGCACTAGCAACGATCCTGGCCCCAGATCCTTAGGGTCTGGAATGTCGCTCGAATTGGATACTAGGTTGTAGATATATAGGAAGTACGCTGACCCAAGGAAGGGCGCGTCGACGTCTTCTGGGGTCCCGACTACTCGACCGAAAAGGTAACTTTCATCGGGAAGCTGCATTCGGAACATGTCGCCCCGACGCACCTTCTTGCGCGACGGTTTGAGAACTCTGAGGTTCGTGGGTTTCTGTGTCACTATAGTCCCCTTTGCTGGAGCCAGGTTTCGCCCCATACTACAGCGTCGAGGAAGAAGTCCCGTTTCGGCGATATTTCGTTTCTCTTATTCTGGTAGTTCAGCCCGCCTTCTCTGGCTCGGACGATGAGTGCTTGTTCCACTGAACGTGCCTGGCCGCGCGTCAGGAGTTCGTCGCTGATCTTGACCGGATCGAATCGGTCGCCGTGCTGCTTCTTGCGCCGGTTGAGGTCATTGGTAATCCCGGCGTAGACCTCCTTGCCGGTGTCGTCATATCCCTTGTAGATGACAACATCGGCCTTTCCGCCGGCCAGCTCCTTGGGGAGTGCGGGCATGGCGCCCAGGGCTGCGTCCGTTCCGGTCTTGGCAATGAGTCGTCCGCCGGTGGCCGCAGAGCCGATTCCCATCGCCGCACCGCCACATGAAATGGCAGCGTTAGTAGTATCGCCACCCGAACCGTAGAGGAGGCAGTTGACGAGATCGAAAGGTTCACCCACGCCAGGGATCATCCCGGCGCCGTCGAGCCCGGTGTGCAGCCATTCGGGTCCGGTATACGCCTGAGCCTGGGCAACTGCTGACTCTATGGCAAGGAGGGCTGGGGTTAGTTCGTCGTTGTAGCGAGTGTTGCGCGCCTTGGTGACAGCCTCCTGAAGTTCGTGGCCAGCGCCGTTGCTGAAGTATGGGTCCTCGAACTCCCCACCGTTTGTGAGTCCATCGCAGGATGCGTATCGGCACTCAGGGCCGCCGAGGAGACCGTCTGCGGAGTCCGGGGAAGCGGTGACGGGACCGGTCTTGACGCGGTTGTCAACCGGGAGGGCTTCCCACCACATGCCGGTGGGATCGGACCAGGTGACAGGGTTGTTGTTGGAGTAGTTGTAGGCGGCCCACTGTTGCGGGTCGGTCAGGTCCATGACTGGGTCGACGGAGATGAATCGGCCGAGGGTGGGGTCGTAGTAACGGGCGCCGATCGCGGTCAGGCCAGTGACATCTTGGGGCTTGTCGAGGAAGCCGTGGTCTCCGGTCCACGCGATTGGTGTGGTGCCTCGGGTGTCGCCGAAGGGCGTGCTGTATTGGTAGGAGATGTCCGCCGAGACATTGGGGATGGACAGCCCGGCGGTGCCGTGGTGGTCCGCCACAAGGGTGGATACGTCATCCAGCGTGATGCCGTCGCGGACAGCGATGGTCTGTCCGGCGAAGCAGGTGCTCGCGCACGAACTCGTCGACGGACCCGTAGTAGCGCGCGGGCGGCTCCTCGGCCACTCCGCCGGCGGCGGGGCCGCGGGCTCGTCGTCGACGTCGACGGGCTGTGCCTGGATGCCGGCGTATTCGTAGTCGTCGTCGGCCCAGTCGGTCGCGATGCCCTCCTCCACCTCGACAGTCGCCTCGACGGCGGCTTTTTCTTCGTACGCCTCACGGAGGGCGCGCTCGGTCTGGGGGCCGTGCGCGGCGATCGATGCTTGGACATCGGCGGCGTGTGGGCCGGCCATCCACGACACGGTGCGGGGTTCGTTACGCTGGTTCTGCACCCGGCCGGGCAGCAGTCACGAGTCCGTGAGGATCTGTCACGCGGTATCTCAGCGTGTCTTCGCACGCGTGAGTCTGCGGCTCCGCTGCGGGCGGACGCCTTGCTCCGCTGTGGCTCCCACCCTCCGCTGCGCCTCCGGCCTCACGCGTGGGTCGGGTGCTCGTGGTCCGGGTGCGTGTCCGGCTCCACCTGGAACGTGGTGTGCTCCACGCCGAAGTGGTCGCGCACGCAGTCCTGCAGCTCGTCGAGGATGCGGCCGGCGTGCCCGTCACGGAAGCATCCGGAGTCCACGACCACGTGCGCCGAGAGCTGCGGCAGCCCGGTCGCGATGAGCGAGGCGTGCACGTCGTGGATCTCGCGCACGTGCTCGACGCGCTGCAGGTGGACACGCACCTCGCCGAGGTCGAGCCCGGGCGGGGTGGACTCCAGCAGCACGGCGGCGGTCTCGCGCAGCAGCCGGACCGCGCGCGGCACGATGAGCGCCCCGATCACCAGGGCCGCCACGGTGTCGGCGTACTGCCAGCCGGTCGTGGTGATGACGACGGCGGCGACGATGACGGCGAGGGAGCCGAGCGCGTCGTTGAGCACCTCCAGGAACGCGGCACGCAGGTTCAGGCTCGCCGTCCGGCGCGAGGCCAGCACGGCCAGCGCGGCGACGTTGCCGAGGAGCCCGATCACGCCGAAGACCACGAGCTCGCCGCCCGGGATGTCGGGCGGGTCCTGCAGGCGTTGGACGGCCTCGACGATCACGAAGACGCCGACGGCGAGCAGCACGGCCGACTGGGCGAGGGCGGCCAGGACCTCCGCGCGCCGGTATCCCCAGGTGCGCTGCGCCGTCGGCGGCCGCTGGGAGACGCGTGCCGCGAGGAGCGCGATGCCGAGCCCGCTCGCGTCGACCAGGAGGTGCACGGTGTCGGTGAGCAGCGCGAGGCTGCCGGTCAGGACGGAACCGACCACCTGCGCCACGACGATCGACGCCGTGATGCCGAACGCCACGGCGAGGCGACCCTGGTGACCGCCTTCGGGCGGTCCGTGACTGTGGCCCATCAGTCGTCATCCTCCACGAGCTCGCCCTCCCACGCCTCGAGCCCTTCGTGCACGGCGAACGCCGCGACGGCGAACCCGGCCACGGGGTCGATCCAGGCCTGGCCCGTCCACCAGAAGGCGAGGAGGCCGGCGAGGGTGGCGACCGACAGCCAGACGCACACGCGGGTCTCGGCGGCGTCGGCGAGGACGAGCGGGTCGCCGAGCGCGCGACCGACGCGGTACTTCGCCGCGGCGAGCACCGGCATGATCACGAGCGAGGCGACCAGCACGCCGAGCGCGACGGGCGAGGTCTCGGGCTCGGCGCCCACGACCAGCGCGCGGACGCCCTGGGCGGTGACCCACGCCGCGAGCAGGAAGAACGTCGCGGCGACGGCGCGCAGGGTGCGGCGCTCGCGGCGCAGCTCGGCCGGGTCGGGCTCGGCCGGGTCGTGCTCGTCAGGGTGCTCGCGGCGGCTCGTCCCGGCCACGCCCACGGTGGCGCCTCGCCGCAGGCGTGCGGACAGGCGGAGCGCCACCAGCACGGCGGCGGCGGTCTCGATCCCGGAGTCGATGCCGAACCCGATGACGGAGACGAGCCCGGCCGCGACGCCCGCGCCGACGGCGACGACGCCCTCGACCACGTTGTAGGCGATGGTCAGCTGGGCCAGGTGCAGGCCGCGCCGGGTGAGCGCCGTCGTCGTCGGCGCGGCGGTGGCGCTCATGCCACGGCCGCGGGGCGGTCGTCGGACGGCGTGCTGGTGGCGCAGGTGCAGTCCGGCCCGCAGCAGTCGGGGTCGACGGCGAGGGTGAGCCGCAGGAGGTCGCCGAGCGCGTGGGCCAGGTGGGGGTCGCAGAGCCGGTACTCGGTCCGGCGACCGTCGCGTCGCGTGGCGACCAGGCCGCAGCCGCGCAGGCACGCGAGCTGGTTGGACATCACCTGGCGTGACACGCCGAGCCCGTCGGCGAGGTCGGCGGGGTAGGCCGGACCGTCGCGGAGCGCGAGGAGGATGCGCGTGCGGGTCGGGTCGCCGAGGGCGTGCCCGAGCCGGGCGAGCGCGGCGGTGTGGGTGAGTGTCACGGTCTCCATGCGGGCCACAGTACATGGTTCCCTGTATTCAGTAGTCCGTGTATCGACGAGCTACCGCCCCAGCACCCCGGAGAGCCAGTCGATCGTCGGTGCCAGGAGCTCGGCGTCGAAGCGCGGGTCCGAGTGCTCCGCCCCCTCCAGCCAGGTCACCCAGGGTTCGGCCCCGCGGGCGCGCAGCGCCTCGACGAGCAAGCGCGACTGCCCGGGCGCGACGGTGCAGTCGGCCGTGCCGTGCGCGATCGCCACGGCGGGCAGCGGCGGGGCGTCCTCGCCGCTCGCGGCGCCGTCGGCCCCCGCGGCCAGGTGCGGCAGCGGGCCGGCCAGCGCCGCGAGGTCCGGCGCGGTCCGCACGGGGGAGCCGACGTACCGCGACTCGGGCGAGTCGTCCGCGGAGTGCGACGAGGGGGCGCAGCCGATCTCCGCCGCCTGCTCGTCCATCGCGAGGAAGTCCGTCGGGCCGAACCAGTCGACGACGGCGGCCACGGGCGGCGTCGGCCCGGGCGCGTCCGGCGACGCCGAGTCCCAGGGTGCGGCCCGCCCGGACAGCGCGCCGACCACGCAGGCGATGTTCGCCCCGGCGGACTCGCCCCACAGCACGATCCGGTCCGGGTCCAGCCCGGCCTCGGCGGCGTGGCGGCGCAGGTGGCCGACGGCGGCCCGCGCGTCGTCGACGGCGGCCGGGAACGGCGCCTCGCCGGACATCCGGTAGTCGATGCTCGCGACGGCGAACCCGGCGGCGAGCAGCGGGCCGACCTTGGGGCCCACCATGTCGCGAGAGCCGTAGTACCAGCCGCCGCCATGGATGAACACGACCACCGGGGCCGGAGCGGTGGGGGCGTCGGGCAGCCACAGGTCGAGATGCTGGCTGGGGGAGCCCGCGGCGTAACCGACGTCGGCGACGGTGGGCGAGGGAACGTCGGTGGTCACGGTCCGACGCTACCGTGACGCTGCAGGTGGCGACGCAACTCCCGGCGGGCACGGTGCAGGCGGGACTTCACGGTGCCGACGGGCACGCGCAGCGTCGCGGCGACCTCGGTGTCGGGCAGGTCGTCGACCAGCGCGAGGCGCGCCACCTGACTCTCCGCGGGGCCGAGGAGTGCCAGGGCGTCGACCAGTGCCATCCGGTCCGCGACCCCCGGGGCGTGGTCCGGCACGACGTGCCCGCCCCGCGCGGCGGCGGAGGCGGCCTGGACCAGCAGGCGGTCGTGCCGCAGGCAGCGGCGGCGCTCGTTGGCGCACAGCCGCGAGGCGACCGCCCGGAGCCACGGCCACGCGGTGGTCTCGACGTCCACGCTGGTGCGCCGTCGCCAGAGCGTGGTGAAGACGTCACCGGCGACGGCGGCGGGGTCCGCGCGCGCGACACCTCGCAGGTGGCCGGCCACGGAGCGCAGGACCTGCTCGTGATAGCGGCGGAAGAGCAGCGAGAAGGCGTGCTGGTCGTCGCCACGCACCCTCGCCCACAGCTCGCGGTCCGTCGCGTCGGCGCGCATGGCGGACCTCCTGCCAGGTGTCTCTGGGCGCCGCCCCGTGCGGCACGCACCCCAGAGTGCAGTGCGCAGCCCAGGACCGCAAGCGTTTCGCTGACCGTCCGGTAGGTCAATCGACCGTGGGAACCGGTCTCAGGGTGCCCGCACGCCGTCGAGGACGACGTTCCACAGGTCGTCGAGCCGGTCGACCGGGTCGGTCGGGTCGGCCACGCGCCGCGCGAGCTCCTGCATGCCCAGGAACGTGGCGACGAGCTGCCAGGCGAGGGCGTCGACGTCGACGCCGGGCCGGACCTCGCCCGCTCCGACGGCCCGGTCGAGGCAGCGGCGCACCACGGAGATCCAGCTCGTGAAGGGGTCCGGCAGCTCGGCCGTGGGGCCCTGCCGGGTCAGCCGTACGGCAGCCCGCAGCATGACGTCGTCGCGGAACAGGCCCGCGACCTCGACGGAGAGCCGTTGCAGCGCGTCGAGGCCGGTCAGACCGTCGTCGTCGAGCGACCGCAGGATGGGTTCCCAGACGTCCGCGCCGGCCAGGGCCACCTCGGCGGCCAGCTCTGCCTTCGACGCGAAGTGGAAGTAGACCGATCCCTTGGTGAGACGCAGTCTGTCGGCAATCCGGGCGACAGAGGTCGCGGAATAGCCGTGGGCGTCGAACTCCTCGGCCGCGGTCCGCATGATCGCCGCACGCGTCGCTGCCTTCTGTCGCTGTCTTGATGTTGCGGCCACCGATGTTCCTTCGCTGCCGGCCGGTGCGGGGACGCCCGGAATGGCGGCGTTCCTCCCCGGACGGTAGCGCGATCGGAATGGTGGTCCCGCATGGCGCGCGGACCGAATCGCAGAACGCTCGGGCGGCGGTGTCGAAATGTCCGTTCGAATCGTCGCGAACCGGAATTTCACTGACCGCACAGAAGGTCAGTCAATTGCTCAGGCGGATCTCACCACGGGCGACGACCAGCCGGTCCTGCAGCACGGAGACCTCCACCGCGTCGTCGCCGGCCGTGGCGTAGACGTCCGGCCGGGGCGTGTACTCGACGAACCGGTCGATCGCCATCGAGACCCCGACGGGCGGGCGCCCCGGCCGCAGCAGGGCGGCGGCCCGCAGCGCTGTCGCGACCAGCGTGTGCCCGGACAACCGGTCCAGCGTGGGGTCGACCTGCGCCGGGTCGTCGGAGTCCCAGCCGATCCGGCCCAGCAGCCGGTCCCCGCGCTGCTGCAGCACGCTGAGCGGGGACGCGTCGTGGCGCTCGGGTGCCGTGCCCAGCGGCGGCGCGTCGCCCCGCACGAGCGGGTAGGTCTCCGGGTCGATGCACTGCACCGAGCCGTTGCCCAGCGCGATCTCCCGCGACCCCACCCGCAGCGTCAGCGACGCCTCGAAGGCATGGGTGAGGCCCCGTCGCAGGCGCCGCGTGTGCAGGTGGGCGAACGCTGTCGCCCCGAGCGCGCCGCTGTCCGGCAGTCGCGGCGGCCGACCGGTCCACCGGAACGCGACCCGGCGCAGGCTCAGGTGATGGTCCGCGGGGATGCCGAGGCACTGGCGGGCCAGGACCACGCCGACCTGGCGGACCACCTCGAGGCCCGTGAGGAACGGGACGACGCCCCCCGCCGGTGGACCCGGCCGCGCCAGCAGCCGTACCGGAAGGTGCCACGTGTCCGTGCCGGCCGCCGTCGCGCCCCCGACCTGGACGCCGTCGGACCCGCCTGCCTCGCCCGCGGGCGCGCTCACGGACGTACCTCTTCCCATGTCCCCATACATCTTGGATGTCCGGCCGGCGCGGATCGGTTCGCCTCAGGCGCCGGGACGGACCAGCCCCGTCTCATAGGCGAGCACGACCAGGGCGGCACGGTCGCGGGCGTCGAGCTTGGTGAGCAGCCGGCTCACGTACGTCCGCGCCGTCGCCGGGGAGAGGAAGAGCTCCGCGGCGATCTCGGCGTTCGTCAGGCCGCGCCCGACGGCGCCGAGCACCTCGCGCTCACGCTCCGTCAGGGCGTCGAGCTCACCGCCGCCAGCCGGTGGGGCCCCGGCCGTCACCGCCCGCATGACGCTCGCCGTCACGGCCGGTGACAGCAGCGAGTCGCCGGCGTGCACGGTGCGGACCGCGTCGCGGAGGTCCGACGGCGTCACGTCCTTGAGCAGGTAGCCCGCAGCCCCCGCGCGGATCGCCGCGAACACGTGCTCGTCCTCGTCGAACGTGGTCAGCACCAGGACCCGGACGTCCCGCAGCGCGGGATCGGCGACGATCTCGCGGGTGGCTTCGATGCCGTCCAGGTGCGGCATGCGGACGTCCATGAGCACCACGTCCGGTCGTGCACGGCGCACGAGGGCGAGCCCCGTACGGCCGTCCGCCGCCTCGCCGACCACCTCGATGTCTCCGTCGCGCTCCGCGAGGGGGCGCAGCCCGGCACGCACGAGCTCCTGGTCGTCGACGAGCACGATGCGGATCACGCGTCCAGTGTGGCGGACGCCGGGCCGGGACGCAGGGCCCCGGCCCGGCCCCGTGCGTCACGAGGCGGCCCGGCCGATCCCGTCGAGCACGGTGAGGTCGTCGTCGTCGAGCTGCAGCGCCGCCGCCGCGACGTTCTCCTCCAGGTGCCCCAGGCTCCCCGTGCCGGGGATGGCCAGGACGTGCCGACCACGGTGCAGCGTCCACGCCAGGCGGACCTGGGCGGGCGTCGCCTCATGGGCTGCGGCGACCGCCTCGACCGCGGTGCGGCCCCGGTCGTCGGCCCGCGTCGCGCCCGGGATGGCGCCCGGGACGGACGCACCGACCGAGAAGAACGGGACGAACGCGATGCCGAGCTCCCCGCAGCGGTCGAGGAGGCCGTCGTCGTCGCGCTCCGTCAGGCCGTACCGGTTCTGCACGCAGACCACCGGCGTGATCTCCAGCGCCTCGTCGAGCTGCTCCGGCAGGACGTTCGAGACGCCGATGTGCCGGACCAGACCCGCGTCACGCAGCTCGGCGAGCGCGCCGACGTGCTCCGCGACCGAACCCGGCTCGGGTGCCAGGCCCGTGCCCCAGCGCAGGTTCACCACGTCGAGCTGGTCGAGGCCGAGCTGGCGGATGTTCTCCTCGACGTGGCTGCGGAGCTGGTCGGGGCGGGCGTACGGCTCGAACGCGCCGTCCCGCGACCGGGCGGCACCGATCTTCGTGGTGATCACCAGGTCGTCCGCGTACGGCTGCAGGGCCGTGCTGATCAGCTCGTTCGCCGAGCGGGTGGGGAGGAAGTAGAAGGCGGCGGTATCGATGTGGTTCACGCCGAGCTCGACGGCGCGGCGCAGCACGGCGAGGCCGTCGGCGCGGGAACGGGGGGCCGGGGCGCCCAGCGTGCCGATGAGCCGCATCGCACCGAACCCGAGGCGGTTGACCGTGCGGTCGCCGAGGCGCCAGGTACCGGCTGCCGCCGGGTCGAGGGTGGTGGTGGTGGTCGTGGCGTTCGTCGTCATGACCGCAGCATCGAACGGCTCCCCGGGGTGCTCACAGCGATGGCAGCTTGTTGCCGACCGTGGCAGGACCTTGTCACCAGGAGCAGAATCGGAGCATGCAGACCGGTGAAGCCGTCTCGATCGTCCGCGGCGACGAGGAGCTGCTCGCGCGCACGTCGCACCTCTTCGCGACCGCTACGGAGATCGCGTGCGCGGCGAACGGCCTCGGGACCTGGATGCTCACGCACGCTTCCGAGGACCTGGACGCCCTCGCTCGCGCCCGGCGGGGCCACGTCCGCGTCCGGAAGGTCTACCGGCCGGGAGTGCTCATCGACCCGGTGTCGGCCCAGGGCCTCCGGCGCGTGCGTGACCGGCACGGGGCCGAGATCCGCATCACCACCGACGAGCTCAACGAGACGATCCTGTTCGACCGCCGGTTGGCGATCCTGGCCGGGGACCTGAGCGGGGGGCGACGCAGCTACAGCGTGATCACCCAGTCGGAGGCGGTGCAGGGAATCACCTCCCTCTACGAGGCGGTCTGGCGCTCGGCCACCGATCTCGACGTCTACGACGCGGGGATCGCCGAGATCCGCGAGCTCGCCCCCCGGGTGCTGGACCTCCTCGGACAGGGGGTCAAGGACGAGGTCGCCGCCCGTCGGCTCGGTCTCGGCGTGCGCACCTACCGGCGCCGGGTCGCCGAGCTGATGGATGCTCTCGGAGCCGATTCCCGTTTCCAGGCCGGTGTCCGCGCCCGGGAGCTCGGCCTCGTCTGAGTCGAGCAGCGCTCGCAACCAGTCGTCCACGCGGTCGACAACGCCGCGCTGCCCCTGCTCGTGCTGCTCACCGGGACGTCCGGCCCCGCCGACTGAGGGCGTCGGGACGGTGGCCCACCGCGGCGCACGCGGGCACGCAGCGGCCTAGCCCTCCAGGCGGGCGGGGAGCTCTGCCAGCACCCGGAACCCGCCCGTCGGCGTGTCGCCGGCGCTGAAGGTGCCGCCGAGGAGCGCAGCCCGCTCGGCCATCCCGGCGATCCCTGCGCCGGTGCTCTGCCCGGTCCCGGCCGCCGCGCCCGAGCCCGTGCCGTCGTCGGACACCGTGATGCGGAGGCGCCCGTCGGTGACGACGAGCCGCACGTGCGCCGACCGCGCCCCGGAGTGCCGCAGCACGTTCGTCAGCGCCTCCTGCACGATCCGGTAGGCGGCGGCGTCCACGGTGGCGTCGATCGAACCGGCGGGGACCTCGACGCGCGTCGACACGGCCAGGCCGCTCGCCCGTGCCGGCTCCACCAGCGCGGCCAGCCCCGCCGGCCCGGTCGCCGCGGGCAGCATGTCCCGGTGGTGGGTGCCGGGCCGTCCGTCGCGCTCGCTGCCGGGCCCGCCGCCCGGCCGCAGCGGTCGCCGCAGGACCTTCACGGTGGCCCGGAGCTCGTGCAGGGTGCCGGACGTCGCCTCGCGGACGTGCCGCAACGCCGTCCGGGTGGCGTCGTCGTCGCGTCCCACGGCCTCGGTGGCGACGCTCGTGTGCAGGGCGACGACGGACAGGTTGTGCCCGACGACGTCGTGCAGGTCGCGGGCGATGCGCATGCGCTCGGCCTGGAGGCGCTGGTCCGCGGCGCGTGCCTGCTCGGCCGCCGTCAGTGCGCGCACCACCTCGGTGTGCCCGCGGGCCACCCGAGCCAGTCGCACCGCGACGCCCAGTGCGATGGCCGCGGCCACCAGCGCGACGTTGGTGACGAGATCGTAGACCGTCAGGTGGGCCGACGGGTCGTCGTCCGTGACGCGGAAGTAGGTGGCCACCACGATGAGGACCGCGCCTGCACCCACCGCAGAGCGGGTGCGGTCCAGCTCCGCCGCGGAGTACAGGGCGGCCACGGCGGGCAGGGCCATCCCGATGGGGGCGAGTCCGAGCGCGTAGTACGCGAAGATCGCCACCACCGTCGCCACGAGCAGCACCACGGGTGCCCGACGGCGCAGCAGCACCAGCGCTCCGAACCCGGCGGCGAAGAGGTACGCGGCCGCGCCGTGCGGGTCGAGCCCGCCCGACCCCCCGTCCGCCGCGGCGGCGTCGGCCGCGATCATGACGGCGATCACCAGGGCCATCGTGAGCCCGAGCACGACGTCGGGCACCCACGGGGACGGCGTCGCGGTGCGGGCACCGGCGTCGTCGTCGACTGCGGGGGCGGTCCTGGGCACGAGCCCCAGCGTAGGTCTGGCGGGCGGCGCTCGCCCTTCCCTGAGCGCCCGCTCAGGGACGGTCGGGGTCTGGTGTCGCCCCGGGGCGACACCAGGTGACGCTCCCGGGCCGATGTGGGCGGGCGGGCCCGCCAGCGAACGTGGGTGGCATGACAGCACAGCACCCTTCCCAGCACCCCTCGCACCCTTCGCACCACTCGTCCCAGCCTGCGCCCGGGCGGCCCGACGGCATCCGCTGGCCGCTGGTCGCCGGACTGGCCGCGATGGCGCTCCTGTGGCCGCTCACCGGGCTCACCGGGGTCGGCGGCAGCGGACCCGGCCGCGCGTTCGCCATCATCGGCATCACCGCCGTCGTGTGGATCGGCGTGGTCGGGTTCGGCCGCGTCGCGCGGCCCGTGCTCACCCTGACCCTCACGGGACTCGCCTTCGGGATCGTCGCGACGGCCACGTCGATGCTCTTCGGCGGCCCCGGCCTGCTCGGTGACGGCGCGGCGGCGTGGACGGTGGTGCCCGCGCTCGCGATGGACACCTTCTGGGGGTTCGTCGCCGGGCTGCTGGCGCTCGCGGTGCAGCGCGCCCGGGCGGGGGCGGGCCGATGACCACCCGACGCTGTGGGTGTACGACACGCCGCAACGTCGCCCGGCTTCACGGCGTGTCGTACACCCACAGCGTCGGTGAGCGAGGGCACCGCCGCACCGTCGTCGGGGGCGCTGCCGGCGTCGTGGCCCTCGTGCTGCTCGCCGCCGGGTGCGGTGCGATCCCCGGTTCCGTGACCTCCGTGGACGACGTCTCGTTCGACCAGGAGCTCGCGATCCCGCCGCTCGCGGAGTCCGAGGTGATCGACGGCGTCCGGACGTTCTCGCTCACCGCGCAGGAGGGCACCACGTCGTTCGCCCCCGCCGTCGAGCCCGGTACCGAGACCGAGACGTGGGGGTTCGACGGGGCGTACCTGGGACCGACGCTGCGCGCCGAGCGTGGCGAGCAGGTCGCCGTCGACGTCGCCAACGACCTGGACGAGGCGACCAGCGTGCACTGGCACGGCATGCATCTTCCGCCCGAGATGGACGGCGGGCCGCACCAGGAGGTCGAGCCCGGAGGCACCTGGCACCCCACCTGGGAGATCGACCAGCCCGGCGCCACGCTCTGGTACCACCCGCACCCGCACGGCGCGACCGAGGAGCACGTCTACCGCGGGCTGGCCGGGATGTTCATCCTCGACGACGACGCGACGCGCGCCGCCGACCTGCCGTCCGCGTACGGCGTCGACGACCTGCCGGTGATCGTCCAGGACAAGGTGTTCGACGACGCGGGGCAGCTCGACCTGACCGACGACGGCGCAGAGCCCGGCACGCTCGGCGGCGTGGTGATGGCGAACGGCACCGTCGGTGCCTTCCACAAGGTGACGACCGAGCGGGTGCGCCTGCGGCTGCTCAACGGGTCGACGGCGCGGACCTACACGTTCGGGTTCCCCGACCGGTCGTTCGACCTGGTCGCGACCGACGGTGGTCTGCTGGAGGCGCCGCTGGAGCTGGACCACGTGCGGCTCGCACCCGGTGAGCGGGCCGAGATCGTCGTGACGATGAAGCCGGGGGAGACGACCCGGGTGGCCTCCGTCGAGGCCGACCTGGGGAACGTGGCCGCGCCGTTCGCGATGGGCGGCAACGACGCGTTCGACGTCCTCGAGCTCCGGGCGGCCGACGAGCTGACGCCGTCGCCCGAGCCGGCCTGGGAGCCGTCGCAGCACGCGGGCTCCGACGCCGTCGACGCGGCCGACGCGACCGTGACCCGCACGTTCGAGCTCGACGAACGCCGGATCAACGGCGAGCGGATGGACTCCGGGCGCATCGACGAGGTCGCGACCGTGGGCGACACCGAGATCTGGGAGGTCCGCAGCAGCGTCCCGATGCCGCACAGCTTCCACGTCCACGACGTGCAGTTCCGCGTGCTGACGATCGACGGCGAGGCACCGCCGCCGGAGCTGGCCGGCCGGAAGGACACCGTCTACCTGGAGCCGCGGCGCACGTACCGGCTCGTGATGCGGTTCGAGGACTACACCGACGACGCGGTGCCGTACATGTACCACTGCCACATGCTGCGGCACGAGGACGAGGGCATGATGGGCCAGCTCCTGGTGGTCGGACCAGGCTCCGCGGCGACGCCCGGTCCGCTCCGAGGCGCCGCCGTCGGCCACGCCGCCCACTGACCCCTCCCGCCCCGCCCGTCGCTGTGGGTGCACGACACGCCGCCGGCCCGAGCCTCGGGGCGGCGTGTCGTGGACCCACAACCGAGAGGGGGGTGGGGCTGCGTGGCAGGCAGCTCGGCGTGGCACCATCACGGCGTGCCCCGACTGAGCAGACCCGAACTCGACCTCGTGGCGCTCGCCGCCACGCCGCAGCCCGACCTCGACGTCCCTGTCGTCGGGGCACGGCTGAGACCGTGGGACGTCGGTGACGCGCCGGCCGTCCGCCAGGTGTATGCCGACCCGGCCGTCCGGCACTGGCACTGCCGCACCCTGGACACCGACGCCGAGGCGCGCGAGCTGATCGAGAGGTGGCGGTCCGCCTGGCCCGGCAACCGCATCGAGTGGGCCGTGGTCGACGCCGACGACGATCTCCTGGGCCGGGTCGCGATCAAGACGACCGACCCCGACGGCGTGGCCGACCTCGGGTACTGGACCGTGCCGCGCGCGCGAGGCCGCGGCATCACGCCGGCGGCCGTCGAGGTGGCCTCCACCTGGGCGTTCGACGTCGGCTACCACCGGCTGCAGCTCGCGCACTCGACGCAGAACTCGGCATCGTGCCGTGCGGCGACCAAGGCCGGCTTCCACGCCGAGGCGACCCTGCGCGAGTCGGTGCTGCACGCCGACGGGTGGCACGACATGCACCAGCACGCGCGGTTCGCCTAGGCGCGGCGTCCCCTCCCGACGCTGTGGGTGCACGACACGCCGTTGGCTCGATGGCCAGTACGGCGTGTCGTGCACCCACAGCCGGGGGGATGGGGTGTGTCGTGACTGAGCGTCAGCCCAGCGGGCGGATCCGCACGTCGGTGAACGACACGACGTCCGGCGCGGAGCCGTGCGCCTGCAGGCCCACGTATCCGCTCAGTCCACGGCTGCTGGAGTCGGGGTCGTTCGGCCGCCCCGGGAAGGGCAGGCCGGGCAGGTTCTCGAACTCGTTGATGACGACGCCGTTGCGGATCACCGTGTACTGCTGGCCGACGACGCGGATCTCGAGGTCGTTCCACGTCCCCTTCGGCGTGGGCATGGCCTGGGCGAGGTCCAGGTCGGCGAAGCCGTAGATCGACCCGGTCTTGCGGGGGTCGTTGGAGCCGGTCTCGGGCGAGTCGTTGACCTGGATCTCGTGACCGCAGTTGACCGCGATCCATGACAGGTTGCCGGTCTCGCTGCCGTTGAACGTCGTCGGGCATCCCTCGACCGGCTCCCACAGCTCGGGGAACCGCACCTGCACACCGCTGTTCCCGCGCAGGAGGGCTCGAGGGCGTCATCCTCGACCCTGTCTACGAGGGCAAGTCCATGGCGGGTCTGTTCGAGCTCGTCCGCCGCGGCGACATCCCGCGCGACTCGAACGTCCTCTACGCGCACCTGGGCGGGCAGCCGGCCCTCAACGCGTACAGCGGGCGCTACCACTGACCGTCAGGACGACGCCTGCTCGGTGTGCGCGCCGAGACCGTCCGAGATCTCCGGAGGAGCGGCGTGGATCTTCTCGGCGACCCGGTCGAGAAGTGCGGGGATCTCCACCTCCGGTGCGGGTTCCGCGTCTACCGGAACCGAGGTGCCGACCAGCACGAGGGCGCCGTCCACGATGGTCATGACGATCGTGACGCGGCGTGCGTCCGCACCCGAGGGCCCGGACTCGACGGTGGTGAACCCGGCATAGCCGTGCACGCCGGCAGAGGGGTCGCGGTCGCCGTACTCGTCCCACGGAAAGGTGAGGTCGTCGCGGGGCTCCTCGCGGGGGCGGTCGCCGACGGCTCGAAACCCGCTGATCTCGTGTCCGTCCCGGGCGTGGGAGTCCTCCTGGAGCATCGACCAGTAGAGGTCCCCGACCGTCAGGGTGGAGTACGGCCAGGTGTCGGCCGCCATCACGCTGGTGACGACCCCCGTACCCGCCACGCTGACCCCGGACGTGGTGAGCTCGCCGTCGTGCAGGCCGACGTCGATCGCGTCCCGCAGGCTCCAGGAGTCCAGGTGCCGCAGCGGGGGCACCCGCGACGGCAACGGCACGACGTCGTTCGGCGGTCGTGGTGTGCCGTCTCGAGGGTCGCGGCTCCACGGCCCGAGCCACTCGCGATCCACTGGGATCTCCGACGCCGCAGCCTCCGGGAAGTCAGCCACGGTGAGGGCCCAAGCGTTCGGGTCCCACGCGAGGAGCTTCGCCTCCCGGTGGCGGTGCCAGGCCGCGCTGACGCCCGGTCCCACCTGCAGGGCGGCGATCAACGCCAGCACGACGAGAACCACCGTCGCAGGCATGGCATAGTGCACGTACTGCGGGCTCCACGCCGTTGTCCAGAACTCCTTCAAGGTCTTCACGGGGCTTCTCCGAGGTGTCGGTCGAGCTGGGATGCGGTGGCGTAGTTGTCTCCGAACACCTTGCGCATGGTCCTGGACTCGGGACGGATGCGGACCGTGGCGTCGGCGATCTCCTGCTCGGAGGCACCCTGCTCGGTGAGCTCGTCGGTCATCGAGTCCAGGAACCTCCCGACCGTCCGCTCGCGCAGGTCCGGCTCCGCGGCAAGGACCGCCTCGCGCGCCGGACCGACATGGTCCGTGAACAGCGACGGCAGCAGGGCTCCGCTGCCGGCGACGGCCGCCGACACCGCGGGTCGGGCGCCGATCGTGCCGATCCCCACTGCCGTGGAGAAGAACCTCGCCGTCTCGTGCTCCTGGGCTTCCCGGTGCCGGGCGACGGTGATGGTGTCCGACTCGGTGGCTCCGGCGACGACCGACACGTCCCCGACCGCGGCGGCCGCGATCGCGTCAGGGTCGCCGTCGCCGAGGCCTTCACTCGTCGCCTCGACGGCCATCTGGTCGATGTACTGGTCCGTCGAGCCCAGCCAGTACCCGGCGGTGGTGTCGCTCCTCGACGTCGCGCCGATCACCGCGCACAACGCGGCCGGTTCCAGGCGCGGCTGGATCGAGTCGGACCAGGTCGAGGAACCTTCGGTGGTCTCGCCCAGAGGCACCCGGCCGAGGACTCCGACCTCGGACGGGTCCGCGGTTGCCCGCACGTTGTCGTCGAACGAGACGAAGTACGGCTCGTACGCCGCCGCGAGGTGGCGGCTCGCCTCGTCGGACGCCGTCGTGGGGGACGTGAGGAGCCCTCGTCCCGTGACCATCGCCGTCGTCACGTGCGAGGCCAGCAGCGCGGCCTGCCGCTGGTGCGTGACCGTGGAGTCGTCCTGGGTCCCGCCGGCGACCGCCGCCGCGAAGAGTCCGGTGATCGCGGTGCCGCCGTCGGGCCAGCCGTCGAGCGGGGCCTGGCCGAACCAGGCGTCCACCCGCTGGGCGAGCTCCTCCTCGCCGCCCCGGGAGAAGTACTGCAGCGCCTCCTCGGGACGGCTCGCGAGGCCGCCCGCGATCACCTCGCTCATCGGTGCCGCGTCCGCGATCTCGACGTCCGTGGCACCGAGGCGGCCGCGGCGGTCGGTCCAGGCGTCCGCAGCGCCGACGAACGTGGCGTGCGGCATCGCGGGAGCCAGCAGGAGTGCTGCGAGCCGTGACTGCTCGTCGAGCCCGAACGGGCTCTCGGTGAGGCCGTCGACGACGGCACGGCCGAACCGCTGCTGCTCCGGGTCGGTGGCGCTCGCGGCCCACGCGACGGCTCCGGTCCGCAGCGCCGACGCCAGCTCGGAGTCCTGCACCTTGCTGCCGAGGGCGAAGTACAGCACGGCCGGGTCCACCGTCCGCCAGAACGCCGCCCACAGGCCGGGGTCGTCGCCGGCCGCGACGAGCGCGTCCACCAGGTCCTGGCGGGCCGCTGCCCGCTCCGCCCGGCCGCTGCTCACCGCCGCCGTGTGCACCAACCCGGCGAGCGCGGTGCCCTGCTGCCACGACGGACCGAACGTGGACAGGTCCGCCCCTGCCGACGCCGCGAGCCGCACGGTCTCGACACCGGTGAGGCCCGCGAGCGCCGAGGCCGCTCGGCCGGAGTCGGCCTGCTTGCCGTCCCGGGCCAGGCGCCAGGCGTTCTCCGCAGCGGCGATCTCGCTCCTGGCTGCGGCCGCCCGCTCCTTGGCGTCCCAGGCCATCCGGACCGCATCCGGCTGCCGGGGGTCCGCCGGGTCGGCACCGATGCGCCAGGCGGTGGCCTCGTCCGACTCCGCGTCGTCCAGCTGCCGGCGGGCCGCGTCGCGGCGGGAGACGGCTCGCAGCGCGGCGTCCTGCCGGTCGGCCAGGTCCACGGCATGGACGGTGAGCGTCGAGGACGCGGCGGACAGCACGTCGCGGCACAGCCGCGCCTCCGCCTGCAGGGCCGCCAGCACGGAGCGCGCCTCGTCCACCGCGCCGGAACGCTGGCCGCCCAGCGCTCCGTCGACGCGTCCCAGCCCGACGCAGGTCTCGGACAACGCGGCGCCGGCACGGGCGAGAGAGCCGGCCAGGTGCTCCAGCCGTCCCGGCGACCCGGTCAGCGCCGTGAACTCGACGTCACGCATCAGACCGCCCGGTCCCTGAGCGGACCACCGGTCCCGCCCCCGGCGGACCCACCGCCAGACACAGCCAGCACCGCGCGGGCGAGGCCCTCGGCCGTGGTGCCGTCGGCGGCCCCGTACAGCTCGGAGGCCCGGCGCAGACCACCCGCAAGCTGCTCGAGCGTCGACACCAGGGCGCGGTGCGCGGGGGCCCAGGCGGCGAGGAGGTCCTCGATGGCGGCCGTGAGCGTGGGCTCGCCGGAAGCCCGCGCCGCGTCGACCGCACTCACGTGTACCGAGGGGAGCCCGGCGAGCAGTGCTGCGGTGTCACCGGCACGCAGCCCGGCCGCGGCGAGCTCCGCGGTGTCGATGTCGATGTGCGCCATGTCACCGGACCGTAGCGAGGCCGCACCACCCTCTGCCGGCGCCGTCCACAGCCCTGTGGACAACCGGCCTGGTCGCCGCGACGGTCAGTCCCACCACAGGCGGTACCAGTGCTCTTCGTCACGGCCCGACCCGGAGGGGTCACGCAGCCCCCAGCCGCGCCAGGGGGAGACCTCGTGCGGCGGGACGGCGGCGTCGTCGACCCCGAGCCCGACCACGTACCGGTAGAGCTCGTCGCACTGGCACCCGGGGCAGTGGTGCTCGCCCACCGCGAACTCGTGGTCGCAGCGCACCAGCACGCCCTCGACCGTCACACGCTCGTCGCACCGGCCGGGACCCACCACGTAGCCGTGCGCCCGTAGCCGGTCCGGGTGCTCGACGACGGCGCGCAGCACGGCGCCGATGGTCGGCCCGTCGTTCTGCCGTTCCGTGGCGAGATACTCGGTCGGGAGGCGTTCCAGCAGGTCAGCGGCGACGTCGGCGTCCACGTCGACGAACCGGTAGAACGACGACGCACCCAGGACATCGGGCAGCAGCACCGGCTCGAGCACCCGGTGCATGCCGGCCCGGAGCATCCAGCCGTGCCGGTCGTCGCACCAGAAGTGCGTCGCGGCCTCGGTCGCGGCCATCCGCTCCTCGAGCTGCCACGCCGTGGTCAGGTCGACGAGCTCGGGCGAGGTGAACCGCCGCCGGGGCAGCTCGGGCGGGACGGCGGGTGTGGGCACGGGATCCTCCACGGGTCGGCTGGGCGACGGACGACCGTCACTCTGCCGCCCGGTCGCGACCCGCCGTCGTGCGGGGACCGGAGCCTGTGGAAACCTAGGGACGGTGGTTGCCCGTGGCGCGTTGCGCCACGGGAGAACGACCGTGACAACGAGCCCAGGAAGGCGCATCCTCGACACTGATGAGCGACACCACCACGCGGCCCGAGCCGCGCACGTACCCGCAGACCCCGACCGCCGAGCCGGTCAGCGACGAGCTCCTGGTGGTCCACCTCAAGCGTGACGGCCAGATCCGGCCCGAGTACTTCCGACCGCCGGAGTTGGTGCGTCACGACGTCGCCGACGGTGTCCTGGCAGTCACCCTCGCCGCGGACGGCGACGTCCCCGAGCGCACCCGCCACTTCCCCCTCGCGGAGATCGCGGAGTACGTCCTGGAGGCTCCGAGCGCCGCCTACGAGGAGGCGTTCGACGCCTGGACGCAGACGAAGTTCGGCGTCGACGCCGAGACCTACCGCTCGATGCGGGACACGTCCAAGGGCGTCACGATGGCCGAGAACATGCGCCGGCAGATCGCCGAAGGACTGGGCGTGGACCCCGACGCCGTGCACTTCGGCGGCTCCTTCACCATCGACGACGACGAGGACTGGGAAGGCTCGCCGGACGACGAGTAGCGATGAGTTCTCGGCCGCCCGCTCGTCTACCCGGCATGGCTACCGAGACCCGCACCCTGGACGTGCCAGGTGCCGTCCTGACCTACGACGTCCACACGCCGGAGCGCGACGGCGGGTGCCCGCCGCTGTTCGTGCTCGGCAACCCCATGGAGGCCGAGGGCTTCTCCCAGCTCGTCGCGGAGATCGGCGACCGGACGGTGCTGACGTACGACCCGCGGGGCACGGCCCGCTCCACCCTCGAGCCCGACGGCGGCGTGCGGGTCGAGGACCACGCGGCCGACCTGCACGCCGTGGCGCAGGCGGCCGCCGTCGGGCCGCTCGACGTCCTCGGGTCCTCCGGCGGGGGTGTCACCGGACTCGCCTGGGCCGCCGCACACCCCGACGACGTGCGGTGCCTCGTGGCCCACGAACCACCCCTGACCGCGCTGCTCGAGGACCGCGACATCGCGGTGCGGGCCCAGGCGGAGATCGTGCGGACCTACGACGAGTCGGGTTTCGGGCCGGCGATGGCCAAGTTCGTCCGCCTGGTGTTCGCCACGGAGCCGCTCACGGAGGCGTTCCTCGACCAGCCCGACCCGGACCCCGCCCGGTACGGGATGCCCACCGAGGACGACGGGCGCCGCGACGACCTCCTCCTGGGCAAGATGCTGACCACGATGCCGCTGTGGGAGCCTCCGCTCGACGAGATCCGCGCGCTCGTCCGCGGCGGGCGCCTGCGCGTCCTGCCCGCGATCGGCGCCGCGTCCCCGCCGGGTGCGCTCGCCTCCCGCGGCGCCTCCGCGCTCGCCGCGGCGCTCGGCAACGGACCGGTGGTGTTCCCGGGCGACCACGGCGGGTTCGCCAAGAACGAGTGGTCGCCGGACAACGACCCCGGCGCCTTCTGGGTGCGGCTGCGCGAGGTCCTCGCCTGCTGAGCTCACACCTTGCGGGCCTGCACGACCGCCACCGGGAGGCGCCACATCCGTTCACGGTGCACCACCCCCGCACCGTTCAGCCCGGCGCCAGACAGCAGCCGCACGACGCCGCCACGATCCTCGGCGTCCGGACCGACGTCGCGCAGCTCCTCGCGCAGCGGGCCGCCCGGTCCGTCGTGCTGGGAGGCCCCGTGCGGGACGCCGTGCCCGTGGATGCCGTCGAAGTCGGCGATCGTCACCCGGCCCCCGGGCCGCAGCACGCGCACCAGCTCGGTCGCCATGGTCTCCTTCTGCTCCTGCGGCACGTGGTGCAGCGCGAGGGAGGAGACCACGTGGTCCAGGCTCGCGTCGCCGGCCGGCAACCGGTCGGCGAAACCGCGCACGAGCGTGATGCCGACGCCGCGCCGTCGGGCCGTGCGGGCGGCGCGGCGCAGCGCCTCCAGGTCCGGGTCGAGCGCGACCACCCGCGCACCGGGCATCGTCCCGAGGACGGCGAGCGACAGCCCACCCGTCCCGCACCCGACGTCCAGCACCCGCTCGCCGTCGGCCACCCCGGCGAGGGCCGCGACGCGCCGGTAGAACCGCCCGAAGCCGAGCAGCCGGCCGAGCGGGTCGTACAGCGGCAGCAGCACCCGGTTGCCGGTGGCGGGAAGATACTCCCGCTGCTCCTCGCCCGGCGGGGTCTCGTCGATCACCTGCACGTCCGGTGTCACGCGTTGAGCCATGTGCCCGATCCTTCCTGTGAGAGTCTGGGTCGGACCTCACTCTGCGGCCCCCGGCGGCGGACGGACAGGACGGAAGTGGGCCAGGATGGGACCTTCTTCGGGTGTCGTGCGGCTGCGGACCGTGCGCGCAGACGGCACCCCCGTCTACCGGTACGAGGACCGTCTCGGCACGCCCGCCGTCTCGGTGCACGAGCTCGACTCGGAGCGCGGCCCCGTCGACCGCCACGTCGAGGCCGCCCGGCCGCACGCGCACGACTTCCTCACCCTGGTCCACGTCGAGCGTGGCGCCGGCTCGCTGCGCGTCGACACGGCCGACGTCGCGCTGGAGGCGGGCGACGTCCTGGCCATCGGCCCCGGCCGGGTGCTCGACGTCGGCGGCGTGCAGGGCCGCGCGTGGGCGACGCTCTTCCTGCCCGACGCGGTGCCCGCGCTCGCGGGCGTCTCGCCGCTCACCTGGGGCCGCCACCCGTTGTTGGCGCCGTTCGTGCCCGACGGCGGCACCGACGTCCGGACGGTCGCGCCCGGCGACCGCTCGCGGTGGGCCACCTGGTTCGCCGAGCTGCAGGACGAGGCGCGGGCGCCGGAGCGGGTCGGGGCGGGTGCGGCCGTCTCGGCGGTGCTCGCCCAGATGCTCGTGGGGCTCGCGCGCCTGACCGGTGGGGCGACGTCGGGCGGGGCGGGTGGCGATGCCCTGGTGGACCGGGTGCTCGCCGCGATCGAGGGCGGCTTCCGCGGCCCGATCGGTACCGGCGACGTGGCCCGTGCCCTCGGCTACACGCCCGGCCACCTGACCACGGTGGTGCGCGAGCGGACCGGCCGCACGGTAGGGGAGTGGATCACCGAGCGGCGGCTGAGCGAGGCTCGCCGGCTGCTGGCCGAGACCGACCTGCCGCTGGCCGCCGTCGCGCAGCGCACCGGCCACCGGGACGCCGGTTACCTCGCCCGGCGCTTCAAGGAGCGGTACGGCACGACGCCGGTCCGGTGGCGGCGCGCCGGACGGGCGTCCGACACACCCGCGTGACACACGTGCGAGATCATGGCGCACGGACCCGCCGCACAGAACCTGCCGCACAGAAGAGGAAGGTGGCCCGAGCACATGACCTCGATCGTGGTCGTCGGCTCCGTCAACGCCGACCTCGTCGCCCGCGTCCCCACCCACCCCGCGCCTGGCGAGACGGTGCTCGCCGACAGCATGACCGTGCTGCCCGGCGGCAAGGGCGCCAACCAGGCCGTGGTCGGGGCACGCCTCGGCGGTGACGTGGCGCTCGTCGGCGCCGTCGGGACCGACGCCTTCGCCGCTGCCGCGCTCCCCGGCCTGCGTCGCGCGGGGGTGGACCTCACCGCCGTCGCGACGGTCCCCGGCCCCACGGGCGTCGCCATGGTCTCGGTGGATGACGACGGCGAGAACGTC
This sequence comes from uncultured Isoptericola sp., assembly GCA_947497265.1. Classification (GTDB taxonomy): domain Bacteria; phylum Actinomycetota; class Actinomycetes; order Actinomycetales; family Cellulomonadaceae; genus Isoptericola; species Isoptericola rhizosphaerae. The sequence continues at coordinate 713,008 of CANMFP010000001.1, read as the reverse complement.
ATCGTCGTCGTCCCCGGTGCGAACGGGTCGGTCGACGCGGCCGCCGTGGAGCGGCACGCCGAGCTCGTGGCGGGCGCCGCCGTCGTCGTCGTCCAGGGCGAGATCCCCACCACTGGCACCGAGGCCGCGGCCCGGGCCGCGACGGGCCGCGTGCTGCTGAACCTCGCGCCCGTCGTGCCGGTGGTGCGCGAGGTGCTGGCGCTCGCCGACCCGCTCGTCGTCAACGCGGGCGAGGCCTGGCGGCTGCTCACCGAGGCCGACCGGCCCGTCCCCGAGGACGAACCGTTCGCCGTGGTCGAGGAGCTGCTCGACCTCGGCCCACGATCGGTGGTCCTCACCCTCGGCGGCGCTGGTGCGGTGGTCCTCGTGGGGTCCGACGACGGCGGCCCGGTGGTCGTGCCGTCGCCCCTGGTGGACGTCGTGGACACCACGGGTGCCGGTGACGCGTTCGTCGGCGCGCTGGCCTGGCGGCTCGCCGAGGGTGACGGCCTGGTGGACGCCGTGCGCACGGCGGTGCGGGTCGGGGCGTTCTCCGTGACCACCCCCGGCGCGCAGCCGTCGTTCCCGATCGGCGACGACGAGCTACCGGCCGCGCACCGGTAGCTCGTCGGGTCAGCGCCGCGCGACGTAGTAGGCGTTGATGAAGTCGCCCGGCACGGACTCGACCCGGACGTTCGTGAATCCGGCGTCGGCCAGCATGCGCAGCGCCGTCTGCCGGCCCCACGCGGTACCCAGACCGTCGCCGCCCTCGGCGAGCGACACCGTCATGCAGTGCATGGTCGAGACCGTGTACAGGTACGGCGCCCACGGGATCGCGGTGTTGTCGTCCAGCTCGCTGGAGGCGTCGATGTCGACCACGAGGAACACGCCGTCCGGATCGAGGTGCTCGGCGACCTGGCCCAGCACGTGGGCGGGGTGCGCCTGGTCGTGGACGGCGTCGAACGCCGTGACGGCGCCGAAAGATCCGGTGCCACCCAGGTCGGCCACGTCGCGCACCTCGAAGTGCACGTTGCCGAGCCCCAGGGCATCGGCCTCCTCGCGGGCCACGGCGATCGTCTCCGGCCGGAAGTCGTAGCCGTGGAAGTCGCTGTCGGGGAACGCGCTCGCCAGCAGGTTCATGGCGTGGCCCTGCCCGCAGCCGATGTCCGCGACGCGGATGCCGGCCCGCAGCCGCTCGGCGAGCCCGTCGACCATCGGGACGACGTGGCTCAGCAGGGCGGCGTCGTGGTTCTGGGCGCTCTGCTCGGCCATCAGCTCGTGGAACCGGCCGAACGCCTCGTACCCGACGCCGCCGCCGTCGGTGAAGCAGCGCACGATCGGGTCCTCGACCTGCGCCAGCATCGGGACGAACTGGAGCTGGGACGCCAGGTTGTTCACGCCGGCCGCCCGGGTGAGCACCGCGGCGTGGTTCGCCGGGAGCCGGTAGGTGCCGTGGTCGTGGACCACGATGCCCGCGACGGTCATCGCGCCGAGCCACTCGCGCACGTAGCGCTCGTGCAGGCCCGCTGCTGCCGCGATCTCGTGGCTGGTGGACGGCGGCAGACCGGCCACGGTGTCGAAGAGCCCGGTGCGGTGCCCGATGCTGATCATCAGGGCCGTCGCTCCCCGGCTCAGGGTCGCGAACAGCTCGCCGGCGAAGGCCTCGACCCCCGCCGGGTCCGGCTGCTCGGTCACGGTCGGCTCGGTCCCGGTCGGCTCGGTCGCGTCGGGCGATGTCTGGGTGGTGTCGGTGCCGTGAGTGGTGCTGTCGGTGGTGGTCATGGTGCCTCCTCGTCGGATGCTCCCGACGCTAGGGACGGCGAGCACCTGGCCACATCGGCAGAATCATGCAGACCGGCCCGGATGTGCAGCGGTCAGACGACACCGTGGTCACGAGCCCACGCCACGGCCGCCGTGCGTGAGGAGACGCCGAGCTTGAGGTAGGTGTTGGCCAGGTGCCGGGCGACCGTGCGCTCGCTGATGTGCAGGTGGGCACCGACGTCCCGGTTGGTGCCGCCCTCGGCCACGACGGCGAGGACCTCCGTCTCCCGCGGTGAGAGCTCCTCGGGAGCGCGCCGCCGGCGTCGCTGCGCCACGAGGTGCTGCAGCTCGCGCCCCGCACCCAGCTCGGCGAACGTGGTGGCCGCCAGCTCGTACTCCTCGCGCGCGGTGTCACCGTCGCCCAGGGCCTCCAGGGACCGCGCGATCTCCACGCGCGTCCGCGCCACCTCCCTCGGGGCGTCGATCTGCTGCCACCGGTCCCGCGCCTCCCGCAGGACCGGCAGCGCGGCCGGGTGGTGACCGTGGGCGGCCTGGACGGAGCCTCTCCACCGGCAGGCCTCGGCCTGCCAGCCCGGGCTGCCGTGGTGGTCGGCGATGTCGTTCAGCTCGTCCACCAGGGCGTCGAGGCGACCGCGGTCGTCCTGGCAGAGCGCCACCTCGATCCGCGCGGCGAGCAGCGGGGCCCGGTCCAGCGGGGCTCGGACGCCTGCCAGCGCCGCGTCGAGGGACGCCGCGGCCGTGGCGGTGCTTCCTCGCTCGAGGTGGAGCAGGGCCGACCCGGGCAGGGGTTCGCGACCGAGGGCGCGCGCGGCCCGGTAGGCCGTCTCCGCGAGGTCGAGCTCACCGCGGAGACGGTGCAGCTCGCCGCACCGGTAGTTCGCCTCGCCGGCCGCGACGACGTCGATGTCGGCCAGGTCGGCGGCAGCCTCCTCCGCCTCCCGCAGCGCGCGGGGCCAGTCGCCGTGCACCTGCAGCAGCTGGACGCGATGCACCCGGCAGATGCCGGTGAAGAGCCTGGCGGGCGCCAGCTCCTGGCACCACGCCTCCGTGATCTCGGTCCAGTGCTGCGCCCTCGGCAGGTCGCCCAGCTCGTAGCAGAGCTGCATCATCTGGCAGTACAGGTCGCCCGCCCAGGGCAGCGCCGTCCGGCCGCCCAGCACGGGGATCATGGCCTCGTCGAGGTAGCGCGAACCCTCGCGGACGCGGCCGCGCCGGATCGCCAGCCGTCCGGACAGGAAGAGCCCGTACGCCTGGAGCGTCGGCTCGTGGAACCGGTCACCGAGCTCGAGGACACGGTGGACCAGCTGGTCGGCGCGGGCGAGGTCGCCGACGGCGAGGGTGCCGTGCGCCTCGATGATCAGCAGGAAGCCGTGCTCGACGGCGTCCGGCGTCGTGGCCAGCAGCCTCCCGGCGCGCGCGAGCCAGCCCGCGGCGGCGGCGTCGTTCCCCCGGACGGACTCCGAGAAGCCCAGCTCCACGGCGGCGGCCGCCGCCCCCGGTGCGTCGCCCGCGTCGGTCCGCAGACGGCACACCTCGTCGGTGACCAGCGCGTACTCGTCGATGTGGCCGAGCCACCAGCAGGCCTGCGCGAGCGAGGCGAGGTCGTCGATGCCGAGCGTGCGCACGGCCTCTCGTGCGATGGTCGTCCGCGCACCGGACAGGAAGAGGTCGCGCGCCGTCTCCCACTCGTGCTCGGCGACGGCACGACGGGCCGCACGCAGGTCGTCGCGCTCCGGCATCATCAGGTGTCACCTCTGGTTCGATGGTGGCACGCGTCGGGCCGCCGTGACGTCCGCGTGCTCAGCCGGCCGGGACGTCGACCTCCCGGGCCGGGACCGGCCACGGCATGGACGTCGGCGATACTGGCCGTATGGAGCTCGTGACCAACCCGTCGGAGCGGCTGCGCGCCCGGGTGGGCGACGCCCTCTTCCTGAAGGTCGCAGGTCCGGACGGGCACGCCGCCCGCGACCGCATCCACCTCACGCCCGGGCCGCGCTGGTTCGCCGCCGGCAGCCCGGTGCGGCGCGTGCACGCGGACGCCGCGACGTTCGTGGGCGGTCTGCGCGCCCTGCTCCTGCAGTCGCTGCACCCGCTGGCGATGGCCGGCGTCGCCGGGCACTCCGGGTTCCGCGGCGACCCGTGGGGGCGGCTCGCCCGCACCTCCACGTTCCTGGCGACGACGACGTTCGCCACCGCCGACCACGCCCAGGAGATGATCGACCAGGTCCGCGCGGTGCACGAGCGGGTGCGCGGCAAGGCGCCCGACGGACGGCCGTACCGCGCGAGCGACCCGCACCTGCTGGCCTGGGTGCACGCCGCCGAGGCCGACTCGTTCCTGGCCGCGCACCAGCGCTACGGCGAGCGGCGCCTCACGGCGGCCGAGGCCGACGAGTACGTCGCGCAGTCGGGCCGCGTCGCCCGGGCGCTCGGCGCCGAGGACGTGCCGGAGACGGTCGCCGGGCTCGACGCCACTCTCGCGTCCTACCGTCCCGAGCTCGAGGCGAGCCCCGAGGCGCTCGACACCGCCCGGTTCCTGCTGCGCGAACCGCCGCTGCCCCGCGCCGTCCGCCCGGCCTACCGGTTGCTCGCTGCGGGAGCGGTGTCGCTCCTGCCCGCGTGGGCCGCCGACGAGCTGCGGATCGGCACCTGGTTCGCCCGCACCTGCGGGGGCCCCGCGGGGGCGCTCGCCGTGCGGTCGATCCGGTGGGGTCTCGGCCCTGCCGAGAGCCGCGACCGTCACGGCGGGACCGCCTGATCGACCGGCAGGCACGCGGTGGCGGCCGCTCGACCCGCGTGGGGGAGCGCCCGAGGCTACCGTGGAAGGACCAACCCGTCGGCCGGAGCCTCCGGCCGGCGACGGTTCTTCTCCTGGAGTGATGTGACATGACGTTCGATGACAAGGTGGCACTGGTGACCGGCGGCGGCTCCGGCATCGGCGAGGCGATCAGCAAGGATCTCGCGGCAGCCGGAGCGAAGGTCGTGGTCACCGACATCAAGCTCGAGTCCGCCCAGCGCGTGGCGGACGAGATCACCGCCGCCGGGGGCACGGCGGCTGCGGTGCAGCAGGACACCGCGAGCAGGGACGACGCCGAGAAGGTGGTCGCCTTCGCGAAGGACACCTTCGGCGGCCTGCACTACGCGGTAAACAACGCCGGCATCGGTGGCAACCAGGCGCCCGCCGGGGAGGTGGACCTGGACGACTGGGACCGGGTTATCAACATCAACCTCAACGGGGTCCTGTACGGCATGCGCGCCCAGATCCCGGCGATGCTCACCGAGGACGCCTCCGGGTGCGCCATCGTCAACATGGCGTCGATCCACGGCACCGTCGCCGCCATCGGCAACGGTGCGTACACGGCGGCCAAGCACGGCGTCGTCGGCCTCACCAAGAACGCGGCGGCGGAATACGGCCCGCAGGGGCTGCGCGTCAACTCCGTCGGTCCGGCCTACATCCGCACCCCGCTCCTGCAGGGGCTGCCGGACGACGCCCGCGCGGCGCTCGTGGCCAAGCACCCCCTCGGCCGGCTGGGGGAGGCCGAGGAGGTCGCGACGGTCGTGCGGTTCCTGCTGTCGGAGGACGCGTCGTTCGTCACCGGCGCGTACTGGCTCGTGGACGGCGGCTACACCACCGTGTGACGGCGTCCCGCACCACCGCGAGCCTCCACCGACGCGCTGACCAGTCGGCATCCCGCTCGCCCTCGCCGTCACCGTGCTCCTCGGGGCGTTCGTCCCGCTGATCGGTGCGGTGCTCTGCTCGCCGGGACGCTCGCCGGTCCCGTCGGCGACCGTCACCCGAGGAGCCGGTGACCGAGGGGGGATCCGGCTCGCGACGATGCCTGAGCAGCTAGTCCTCGTCGCCGGTCAGCTCACCCGACTCGATGTCCACGCGGTAGTCGGCCTCGTCGCCCTCCTCGTCCACGGTCACCGACCAGTGCGTGCCGTCGTCGAGCTCGGCGTCGGTGAGGACGCCGCCGGAGTGCGCCAGCACCCGGTCGATGGCGTCGGCGATCGTGATCGTGGCGTCGTCGATGGCGCTCCTGTCCTCGACGTCGAGGTCGTCGTCCTCGGTGCGCACGACCTCGCCCGACTCGTCCACCGCGACCTCGACCGTCCGGTCCTCGACCGCCACCTCGACCTCCCACGTGGAGTCGTCGTCCCCGTCGTCGATCGCGTACGCCGTGCCGCCGGCCTCGTCCTCGGCCACGGCGATCGCGCGGAGCGCGGCGGCGTTCAGGTCGCTCGCCTCGGGGCCGGCGCTCTCGCCGGGCGCCTCGCTCGCGTCGTCGTCGGAGCTCGTGGGGCCGGACGTCTGCGAGGGGCTCCCGGCGAGGAACTCCTCGTCGCCGGGGGTCGCCGGGTCGCTGTCCCCGCCGCTGCAGGCAGTGAGGCCCAGGGCGAGAGCCAGGGCGAGACCAGGTGCCGCGGTGCGGCGGAAGTCGTGGATCGTCATACGTCGATCTTGCGGCCGTCCGGTCGCCGTCGCACGACCACCTTGCGCTTGACGCGGCGTCAACCTCTACCGTCGATCGCATGACCAGTTCGATCCAGGACGTCGCCCGGCTCGCGGGCGTCTCGAGCCGCACCCTGCGGCACTACGACCAGATCGGCCTCCTGCCGCCGTCCGGCACCGGGCACGGCGGGCTGCGCTACTACGACGACGGCGCGATCCGCCGTCTGCAGCGCATCCTGCTGATGCGCGAGCTCGGGCTGCCGCTCGACCAGATCGCCCGCGTGCTCGACGAGCAGGCGGACGAGGCCGAGGCGCTGCGCCGCCACCTCGACGTGCTGCGGCGCGAGCGCGGGCGGCTCGAACGGCAGATGGCGTCCGTGGAACGAACACTGACCGCACTGACACGAGGGAGGCCGATCATGGCCGAGGAGATGCTCGACGGGTTCGACCACACGCAGTACAAGGACGAGGTGACCGAGCGTTGGGGCGCCGACGCCTACGCGCGGTCCGACGCCTGGTGGCGCGGGCTGAGTACCCAGGAGCAGGCCGGGTGGAAGGGCCGGCTCGACGAGCTGAACGCCGCGTGGGTCGCGGCGGCCGAGCGGGGCGTCGACCCGACGTCCGACGAGGGGCAGGCGCTCGCCGCGCGGCACGTCGAGTGGCTGGGGTCCGTCCCGGGCGCACCGGGGGCCGACGACGGCCGCCCGTCGAAGGAGTACGTCGTCGGGCTGGCGGAGATGTACGTCGCGGACGCGCGGTTCGCCGCGAACTACGGCGGTGCTGACGGAGCGGCGCTCGTCCGAGACGCCCTGGTCGCGTACACGGAGCGCGAGCTGTAGGCCGCACTCCGGTCCACTCCGTTCGGCAGCCCCAGCCCCGGTCGGTCGCTCCAGGTGCCGACCGGAGCTGGACCTGCCGACCGGACCGAGCCGCCGTGTGACACTGGCGCGGTGAGCGAGAACTGGGCCCAGCAGCGCACGGAGGCCGCCCGCGAGCACGCCGCCAGGCTCGCCGCCCGGCAGGACGCCGAGCACGTCCGCGCCGAGGAGATGCTCGCCGACTTCGTCCGCCGGGCCCACGACGCCGGGCTCGAGCCGGAGCCGCTGCAGGTCAGGGGCTACGGCGGGCGCGGGACCGCGCGGACGCCGTTGCGGGGGTGGTACCTGCGCACCGACCGGACCTCCGCAGTGTCCACCGACGGCGACTTCTACGTCCTGACGGCCCCGCTCGGCCTCGTCGACCGGCTGCGCGGTGTCCGCCCCGCACCGAGGCGACCGCCGCTCGTGCTCGGCGCCGGCGGCAAGGACGGCGACTCGATCGACCTCGTCGACGCCCTGGAGCGGCTGCTGCCGCGGTAGCGCGTGCGTCGACGTCCCGAGAGGCGTGGAGGCTAGACGAACGGCACGACGACGGCCACGGTGAGGATCCCGAGGCCGAGCGCGAGACGGCGGTGGTTGGCGTACCACGGCTTGCCGCGCAGCTCCTCCGTCTCGCGCCGCCAGTTGTCCCGGTCGAAGACGACCTCCGCGATCACCTCGCGCGAGGGTGCCGGGGTCACCAGCGAGATGGCGACGAACACCACGACGCTGAGCGCCAGCATGATGCCCGTCGCGTACAGGAACTGGATCGAGTGCAGCTCGAGCACCTCGCCGGTGACGAACCCGGCCAGGCCGATCGGCACCATCGACACGAGCGTCCAGAAGGCCGCGGCGGAGGACCCGCGCCGCCAGAAGATCCCACCGAGCAGGACGACGACGATCGGCATCGTCACGTAGCCGAGGAACGACTGGAAGTACTCGACGATCGTGTCGAACTGCAGGATGATCGGCGCCCAGGCGATCGCCAGGAGCATGAAGAGCGCGATCAGTCCCCGGCTCATGAGCATCAGCTGCTTCTCGCTGAACTCCCGCTCGCGCGTCTTGACGAAGTCGTTGATCACCAGGCTCGCGGCGCCGTTGAGGACGGAGTCCAGGGTCGACATCAGCGCGGCGATGAGCGCCGCCACCACGAGCCCGCGCAGCCCGATCGGGATGAACTCGAAGACGAGTGCCGGCCACGCCAGGTCGGGGTTGTCCAGGTCGGGGAAGACGTCACGGGCCAGGATGCCGGGAAAGATCAGCAGGACCAGCAGGGGCAGCTGCATGAGGCCGGCGAACAGCACGCCCCACCGCCCGTGGTCGAGGTTCTTCGAGGCCAGGACCCGCTGCACCACGACGTGGTTGGAGATCCAGACGTACACGCCCAGCCAGATCGCGCCGGTGAAGATGCCGGGCCACGGCAGGAAGTCGTCGTCCGGCGGCGGGGCGACGGTGAACCCGTCCTCCGGGGCCAGCGCGGGGAACACCGACCAGTCGAAGTCGAAGCGGGCGAAGACGACCACGAGGATGATGCCGGCCGCCAGGAAGAGCAGGACGCCCTGGACGGTGTCGGTGATCATCACCGCCCGCAGCCCGCCGAGGATGACGTAGGCGCCGCCCAGGACGGCGATGATGATGACGTGCACGAGGATCGGCACGTTCGGGAACATCAGGTTGAGCACGAGCGCGCCGGCGATCATGCCGCCGGCGGAGTCGATCAGCATCCCGGTCAGCACGGTGAAGCCGGAGAACGCGTACCGGGAGCGTTGGTCGTACCGGCGGCCGAGGAACTCGGGGACCGTGGAGACCTTCGACTGCAGGTAGATCGGCAGGATGAGGATCGCGAACGCGAGGAGCACCAGAGTGGCGATCCACTCGAAGTTCCACACCGAGATCCCGGTCGAGTAGCCGGCCCCGGCGAGCCCGAGGAACTGCGTGCCGGAGAAGTTGGTGACGATGAGGGAGAAGCCGACCAGCGGCCACACCATCCCGCGCCCCGCCAGGAAGAAGTCGTCGGAGTTCTGGGACTTGCGCCCGGCCCACCAGCCGACGGCGAGGATCCCCACCACGTAGAGGCCGATGACGGCCAGGTCGATGGTGGCGAGCTCGATCTCGGGCATCCCGGCCTCCGCAGCGCGTGGTCGACGTCGACGACGCGCTTACGTTGACATGTCCGAGCCCTCGTCGCACGACGCGCCGGCCAGCTCGTCGCCGACCAGGCGCGCCACCCGGGGCGAGGCGAGGTAGCCGGTCCACGTCCCGTCGTCGTCCCGGACGGCGGCGGCGTGGTGCCACGGCGCGGTGTTGTCCACCTCGACGGCCTCGACCGACGCCGTGCCCGCCGGCAGCGGAAAGCTCTCGGGAGTGAGGCCGTGCAGGGCGAGGGCGTCGCGCGGGTCGCGCGCGTTCACCCATCGCTCGACCGGTGGCCAGGTGAGAGGGCCGTCCGCCTCCAGGGCGGAGCGCACGGCCTCGATCCCCAACGGCGAACCGAGGGTGAGCAGCAACGGCATCGTCCGGGACTGCGGGTCCGCACGTCGCAGCACGTCGTAGGCGACCACGGAGCCGAGCGAGTGCGCCACCAGGACGACGGGTTCGTCCGTCGGCAGCGCCTTCTCGAGTCCTGCGCGGACGGCGGCGCGCGTCTCGTCGTCGTGCAGGTAGGTGTGCACGTCGCGGGCCAGGAGGAGCACGACCGCACCGCTCAGGCCGGGCACGAGCCGGTCGATCGCGGCGAGCGCGGCGACGAGGGCCCGGGCGAGGGCGTCGGCGACCGACGTCCCGAGGCCGACGGTGCTGCCCTCGAAGGGCCCGACGGCGCTCGCCTGCGTGGTGCGTCCGGCGCCGGCGAGCACCTCGCGTGCCACGGAGAGCGCGAACCGCGCCTCGTCGACGGAGAGCCCGTGCACGGCGGGCACCGCAGCCGGGTCTGCGCGGACGTGCACGGTCACCGGGGGGCGCGGGCCGCCGTCGGGCGGCGTGAGGGTGTCGCCGTAGAAGACAAACGTGGCGTCGTCGTCGGTGAGTCGCAGCGGCGACCCGGCCGAGGCGAGGCCTGCGCCGAGCGCGGCGAGCCAGCGTGCCTCGACGGTCTCGGCGTCGCGGCCGTCGGCGTCCCGGCCGTGCAGCAGCACGAGCCGGGTCATGGTCATGCGGCCACCAGCCCGGCGACCTCGTCGGCGCAGCCCCAGCTCAGGGTGACGCCGGCGCCGCCGTGGCCGTAGCAGTGCACCACGTGCCCGTCCCGCTCGACGCGGACCGCGGGCCGCGCCGGACGCAGGCCGACGACGTGCCGCAGGACCCGCGCCTCGCGCACCTCGGGCACGAGCCGGGCGGCGCGCTCCAGGATGTCCGCGGCGGTGGTCGCTGTCGGTGTGCGGTCCCACGCGCCGGCGTCGTCGGTGCCGCCCACGACGACCTCGCGCCCGCGCGGCACCACGTAGGTGGGACCGGCGGCGTCCAGCCACCAGCGGTCCAGCCCCCACTGCTCCAGCACCACGGTCTGGCCGCGGACCGGGGCCACGGACCCGTCGCCGGCGAGGTCCCGCGCGCCGAGGCCGGTGCAGTGGACGATCGTCGCGCCGTCGTCCCCGGGGCCGGGCAGCGCGTCCAGCGACGCCTGCACGATCGACCCGCCGAGCGACTCGACGCGCTCGGCGAGCCAGCCCAGGTAGACCGGCATGTCGATGAGCGGCGCGGTGAAGGTCCAGCCCGCGGTGTACGACGGCGGCACGTCCGCCGTGCGGTCGAGCTGCGGCACCGCGTCGCGCCACCACGGGTCGGCCGGTGTCTCCGTGAACACCTCGGTGCCGGGGCGCATCCGCACGCCGGACCCGGGCGCCGTCAGCGCGAGGTCGTCGAACGCCGCGTAGGAGGCGGCCGACCATGCGGTGACGCGGTCCTGGGGCAGCGCGAGGTACGGGTACCAGAGCGCGGCCGCCACCGCGGAGGTGGTGTCCGGCGGCAGGTCGCGGGCCCGGACCTCGACATGGTGGCCGGTCTCGAGGAGCCGGACGGCGCAGCTCAGCCCGATGACTCCGGCACCGACGACGACCACGCGGGACATGCGCCGGAGTCTGCCAGACCGGCAGGAGCGCCGGGTGTGGGCCGTGCCGGAGAATGTCCCCACCCCGCGCCGAATGTCTGTGTTCGGCCCGCGATGGACGCCGAATAGGGTCCGAACCTGGACGTTCGGCGGCGGTGGTCAGTCCAGCGGGTGGAGGATCCGGTGCAGGAACTGCCGGGTCCGCTCCTCGCGCGGCGCGGAGAACATCTGTGCGGGCGCCCCGCGCTCGACCACCACGCCGCCGTCGAGGAACAGCACCTCGTCGGCCACCGCCCGTGCGAACTGCAGCTCGTGCGTGACCACGACCATGGTCCAGCCCTCCTCGGCGAGCTCCTTCATGACGCCGAGCACCTCGCCGACGAGCTCGGGATCGAGCGACGACGTCGGCTCGTCGAAGAGCAGCAGGTCGGGCTCCAGCGCGAGGGCCCGCACGATCCCGACGCGCTGCTGCTGCCCGCCGGACAGCTGACGCGGGTACGCGTCGCGCTTCTCGGCGAGGCCGACGCGGGCCAGCAGGTCGGTGGCCCGCGCCTCGGCCTCGGCCCGGGGCACCTTGCGGACCTGGACAGGCCCCTCGGTGACGTTCTGCAGCACCGTCTTGTGCGGGAACAGGTTGTGGTGCTGGAACACCATCGCGGACCGGTCACGGGCCGCGAACCGCTGAGCCGCAGGGACGGGCCGGGAGAAGTCGATCTCCGGGCCGCCGTCGAACACCAGAGTGCCGGCGTCGGGCGTCTCGAGGCCGTTGAGCGAGCGGAGCATCGTCGTCTTGCCGGAGCCGCTGGCCCCGATGAGTGCGACCACCTGCCCCGGCCGCACGGAGAGGTCGACGCCGCGCAGCACCTCGTTGTCCCCGAACGACTTGTGGATGCCGCAGGCGGACATCAGGGGCTCAGACATACTGCTCCAGCTTCTTCTCGATGCGGTCCTGCCCGAACGACAGCACGGTGCAGATGATCCAGTAGATGATCGCCGCCTCCGTGTAGAGCAGCAGGAACTCGCTGGTGAACGACGCGACCTCCTGCGCCTTGCGGAACAGCTCGGTCACCAGGATGAGCGAGGCGAGCGACGTGTCCTTGACCAGCGAGATGAACGTGTTGGACAGCGGGGGGACGCTCACGCGGGCGGCCTGCGGCAGGATGACGCGCCGCAGCGTCCGCGTGTGCGACATCCCGACGACGTAGCCGGCCTCCCACTGCCCCTTGGGCACGGAGAGGATGGCGGCGCGGATGACCTCGGCCGCGTACCCGCCGACGTTGAGGGAGAACGCGACGACGGCGCTCGGCCACGGGTCGATCGTCACGCCGATCGTGGGCAGCCCGTAGAAGATGACGAAGAGCTGCACGAGCAGCGGCGTGCCACGGATGATCGAGACGTACACCCGACCGATGCCGCGCAGCACCCGGTGGGTCGACAACCGCAGCAGCGCGACCCCCAGCGCGAGGACCAACCCGATCGCGAACGACATCAGGGCCAGCGGGATCGTCCCGAGGACGGCGCCGCCCCACATCGGCCACCACGAGTCGGCGAAGAGCTGGACGTCCATGTGCTCACCTCACCATCGGCGCGCCCGTCGACGACGACGGCGCGCGGTAGACGTGCGGGAGCGCCGGCACCCGCTGGGCACCGGCGCTCCTGCGCAACCGTTCAGAAGCCTTACTCGGAGACGTCCTCGCCGAAGTACTTCTCGGACAGGCCCGTGAGGGTGCCGTCGGCACGCAGCTCGTCGAGGGCGCCGTCGATGGCGTCGGCGAGCGCCGCACGCTCCGGCGTGACGACGAACCCGGACTCCGAGGTCTCCTCGGTCTCCGCGGCGATCTGGATCGGCGCGTCGGGGTGCTCGTTGAGGTAGTCCAGCACCGTGAGGGAGTCGTTGATGGTCGCGTCCACGCGGCCCTGCTCGATCAGGGCGACGGACTGGGCCCAGCCCTCGACGGCCTCGATCTGGGCGCCGGACTCCTCGGCGAGGGCGCGCCAGTTGCTGGTGAGCGACTGGGCCGTCGTCTTGCCGTCCAGGTCGGCGAAGCTCGAGATCGACGTGTCGCCCTCGGGGGCCACGACGACACCGCGCGAGATCGTGTACGGCTGCGAGAACTCGTACTTCTCGACGCGCTCGGGGGTCATCGAGACCTGGTTCGCGATGGTGTCGACGCGGCCCGCGTCGAGGCCCGCGAAGATGGCGTCCCACTGTGTCTCCGCGAACTCGATCTCGAGACCGAGCTTCTCGGCGACGGCCTCGGCGACCTCGACGTCGTACCCGACGAGCTCGCCCGAGGCGTCGTGGAACGTGAACGGCCGGTAGGTGCCCTCGGTGGCGACGGTCAGGGTGCCGTCGTCGACCAGGTTCAGGTCCGGTCCGGCGTCCCCACCCTCGGACCCGCCGTCGGAACCTCCGCACGCCGCGAGCGCCAGGGCGGTCACGGTGGCCGTGGCGGCGGCGAGGATGGCGCGGTGGCGTCGCATGGGAGGTCTCCTGTGTGCTGATGGCCGTCGGCGGGATGTGCCGCGGCGCGTGGGTCCGGGTCGAGGCATCGAATCGATCGATCGATCTGATCGACCGTTCCGATGCACGGATAGCGTCAACAGGGTGCCACGACGGCGGCATTCCCGCTGTGAGCGAGGACACGGCCCGGGCGCGCGGGGTGCCTCGTGGGAGGCTGGCCCGATGAACGCCGACGACGCCACCGCCCTGATCTCCGAGGTCACCGAGACCGAGCGCGAGCTCGTCCTGACCCGCTTCTCGCACGACGACGCCTGGCGGCTCGGCTGCCTGCTCGTCGAGCTGGCCACCGAGCGCGACCTGCCGGTGACCATCGACGTGCGCAAGGGCACCCAGCAGGTGTTCCACGCGGCGCGCGAGGGGACGACACCGGACAACGACTCGTGGGTCGAGCGCAAGGTGCGCGTCGTGTACCGCTTCGGTGCGTCGTCATACCTGGTCGGCCTGCGCGCCCGTGCTGAGGGGCGCGACTTCAACGAGATCCACCAGCTGCCGCTGCAGGAGTTCGCGGCCCACGGCGGGGCGTTCCCGATCCGCGTCGACGGTGTCGGCATCGTCGGGGTCGCGACCGTGTCCGGGCTCGCGCAGGGCGACGACCACGCGCTGGTGGTGGAGGCCCTGCGGACCTTCGCCGCGCCGTCGGCCTGACGCGTCGTACGGTGTGCCCGTGACCGCACTCCTCCTGGCGAACGCGCGTCTCGCGGGCCGGTTCGACGGCCTCGTCGACGTCGCTCTCGACGGCGGCCGGATCGCCGCCGTCGTCCCGGCCGGCGAGCGTTCGGCCGTCGGGGGCCCGCCCGGCCCGCCGCCCGGGTCCGTGGACCTCGACGGGCGCGTGCTGATCCCCGGCCTGTGGGACGCGCACACCCACCTCACGCAGTGGGCGTTGGTGCGGCACCGCCTGGACGTCTCGGAGGCCACCAGCCCCGCGCACGCCGCGGTGCTCGTCCGTGCGCGGGTGCACGGGGCGATGACGCCGGTGCCACACGGGCAGCCGCTCGTCGGCTACGGCTTCCGGTGGGCGGGGTGGGACACCGAGCCGACGGCCGCCGTGCTCGACGAGGCCGTGGGCGACGTGCCCGTCATCCTGCTCTCCGGCGACCTGCACAGCGCGTGGGCGTCGTCGGCCGGGCTGCGCTACCTCGGCATCGACCACCACCCCACGGGACTCCTGCGCGAGGAGGAGTGGATGCCGGCGAGCCCGCGCATCGTCGCGGTGGAGGACGACGTCGCCGACGAGATGGTGGCCGACGCCGCGCGTGCGGCCGCCGAGCGCGGCGTGGTCGGCGTCGTCGACTTCGAGGTGGCCGACAACCTCGCGGTCTGGCGCCGGCGGGTCGGCCGGGGCTGGGGCGGCCTGCGCGTGCGGGCCGGGGTGTGGGAGCAGTACCTGGAGGCGGTGCTGGCGGCCGGGCTCACAGACGGCTCCCCGCTGGCCGAAGGCACCGACCTCGTCACGCAGGGTCCGCTGAAGGTCATCAGCGACGGCTCGCTGAACACCCTGACCGCGTTCTGCTTCGACGAGTACGCCGGTCTGACGGGCGCGGGAGCCCACGGGGTCCTCAACATCGCGACCGACCAGCTCGTGCCGCTGATGTCGCGCGCCCGCGACGCCGGCCTGCGCTGCGCGATCCACGCGATCGGCGACCGGGCCAACGCCCTGGCGTTGGACGCCTTCGCGGCTTCCGGCGCGCGAGGCTCGATCGAGCACGCGCAGCTCGTGCAGCCGGACGACGTCGCCCGGTTCGCGGCGCTCGGTGTGACGGCGAGCGTGCAGCCCGAGCACGCGATGGACGACCGGGACATCGCCGAGGAGCTCTGGGGAGACCGCACCGAGCGTGCCTTCCCGCTGGCCGACCTGCGCCGTGCCGGGGTGCCGCTCGCGCTCGGCTCGGACGCCCCGGTCGCGCCCCTCGACCCCTGGGCGGCCGTCGCGGCCGCCGTCACCCGCTCCCGCGACGGCCGCGAACCCTGGCATCCCGAGCAGAGCCTCGACCTGCGCACCGCGCTCGAGGCGTCGGTGGACGGACGCTCGTTCGACCTGGAGCCCGGGGCGCCGGCCGACCTGGCGGTGCTCGACGTCGACCCGCTCGCCGTCGACCCCGCCGGCCTGCGGCAGATGCCGGTCGCGGGCACGCTCGTGGCGGGGGAGTGGACGCACCGTGGCTTCTGAGGACGGCGTGCCCGACGGCGGTCGGGCCGGCCCGGTGGCGCGGCTGCGGTCACGTCTCGCGGAGGTCGAGGCGCGGATCGCGGCCCAGGAGCGGCTCGTGGCCGACATCGTCGGGGTGGTCCGGGACGAGAACGTCGACGACGAGCACGACCCGGAGGGGTCGACCCTCGCGTGGGAGCGGCAGCAGGCGGCGGCCCTGGCCGCGGAGGCCGCCGTCGAACGGGACGAGCTGCTCGCTGCGCTCGACCGGGTCGCCGCCGGCACGTACGGCGTGTGCGAGGTGTGCGGGCGCGAGATCCCGACCGGGCGCCTGGACGCCCGCCCGGCGGCGACGCGCTGCGTCGAGCACGCGCGCTGAACGCTCCGCAGCAGGCGGGGCCGCCGACCGGGCCTGGGAGACTGGGCCGGTGCGTGCCGAGCCGATGACGCCCGACGGCGTGGTGGACCACGTCGTCGGCCTGGTCCTGGCGCGCCCCGCCGAGCGCCCGGTGCGGCTCCTGGTCGACGGGCACCCCTCGACCCGGCCCGAGGCGCTCGCGGACGCACTGGCCGGCCCGCTGCGGACGGCCGGACGCCCCGTGGCACGCGTGCGGACGCGAGACTTCTGGCGGCCCGCGTCGCTGCGGCTGGAGCGCGGCCACCGTGACCCGGACGCGCTGCTCGACGAGTGGATCGACGTCGACGGCCTCAACCGGGAGGTCCTCACGTCCGTGGTGCGGCAGGGTCGGTGGCTGCCCACGCTGCGGGACCCGGCGACCGACCGGTCCACGCGCGCCGACCGCGTCGACGCCCTGCCCGGCACCGTCGTCGTGCTCGACGGGTCGTTGACCCTCGGCAAGGGCCTCGACGTCGACCTGACCGTCCACCTCGCCCTGCGGCCCGCGACAGAGACCCGCAACACCCCGCTCGAGGACGCCTGGACCCTGGTCGCGTACGGGCGCTACCGGCGTGAGAGCGCCCCCGAGCGCGTGGCCGACGTCGTCGTCCGCTCCGACCACCCTGACCGGCCGGCACTGCTGCGAGGCTGACCGACGCGGCCTGGCGCACGTAGTGATCGCCCGGTTCGTGCCGGCTCCCTCCGTGCGTACGAGGCGCAGGACCGTGCCGGTCGGGGCTCGCTTTCGGCGGGAATGAGGACGATCATGCTGCTCTACGCCGGCGGCCCGCCGTCGGCCGGGTGGCGGGCCAAGGAGGAACAGTGATCGTCGCACCGTTCGGCCGTTTCACCGAGGGTCGCGTGCCCGACCCGGGGATCGCCCCGCTCTTCACGCGGGAGAACCGCTGGCAGGCCCGGCTCGACGTCGAGGCCGCACTGGCGCTCGCGGAGGCTGACGCGGGCCTCGTCCCGCAGGAGTCGGCCCGGGCGATCGCGCTGACCGCCCGCATCGAGAAGCTCGACATCAAGCGGGTCCTCGCCGCGACAGCGGAGGCCAGCCACCCGCTGGTGCCGCTCATCGAGGAGTTCGCCCGCGCCGTCGGCGCCAAGCACGGCGGCTGGGTGCACTGGGGTGCCACGACGCAGAACATCACGCAGACCGCAGACGTGCTGGTGCTGCGCGACGCGCACCGGCTGCTGCTGCGCCAGCTCTCCCGGGTGCTGCGCTCCGCGTCAGGGCTCGCCGAGCGGTCGGCCGACCTGCCGATGGCCGGCCGGACCCACTCCCAGCATGCCGTGCCGGTGACGTTCGGTTTCAAGGTCGCCGTGTGGATCGACCAGCTCGTGGCGCACACCGAGCGCCTCGAACGCCTCGACGACCGGCTGTTCTGCGTCCTCATGGGTGGTGCGGCCGGGACGTTCGCCTCGTTCGGTGAGGCGGGCAGGGTCATCGAGGCCGGGGTGGCGCACCGGCTCGGCCTGCACCCGATGCGCGTCCCGTCGCGGTCGATCAACGACGGGATCGTCGAGCTCGTGCTCGTCCTCGCGCAGCTCGCGGGCACCGTCGGCAAGATCGCCAAGGACGTCTACGCCCTCATGCAGCCCGAGTTCGCCGAGGCGTTCGAGCCGGTGCCCGAGGGCACCGTCGGGTCGTCGACCATGCCGCACAAGCGCAACCCGCAGCTCGCGCTGGACCTGCTGACGATGTCCGCGGAGCTCCGGGCGCTGGCCGCCCCGGCGCTGGAGTCGATGCTGCACGACCAGGAGGCCAACGGCGCGATGACGGCGCTGCTGGAGGACGTGGCGGCGTCGGCCGCCGTCCTGGCGGGGGACATGCTCGCGCGGATGGAGGTCATCGTGGGCGGGCTGGTGCTCGACCCGTCCCGCATGCGGGACAACATCAGTCTCTCGGCGGGCATGATCGGCTCGGAGTCGCTGATGCTGGCCCTCGGGGAGAAGATCGGGCGGCAGAAGGCGCACGACGTCGTGTTCGACGTCGCCCAGGCTGCCGCGACGTCCACGACGCCGTTCGTGGAGATGTTGCTCGACGAGCCGACGGTCTCCGGGGCCTTCGACCGGGCCGAGCTGGACGAGCTCATCGACCCGGCCGCCTACCTGGGGCTCAGCGCGGAGATCGCCGGCGAGCTGGCCGCCTGCGCCACGACGACGGCGGACCGCCTGGACGCTCTCCCGGAGCGTGCTCCGCTGATGACCCGCTGATTCCGGCCCGCCGATGTTGCGCGATGCGACGTGCGACCCCAGAGTGGGACACGTCACGGTCGGGAGAGCAGGGGGCACCGAGATGACGGACGCTGGCGGCAGCACGGGGGCGACGAGCCCGCGGCGCTGGACGCTGCGCGCCCTCGGGGTCGCCCTCGGGACGGTCGCGACCGGCCTCTGCCTCGCCACGAGCGCTTCGGCGGACGACGGCGGAGCCGACGAGCGCTCTCGGGACGGACTCCTCGCGGGGGTCGTGGAGACCACGACCGATCGTGTCACCGACCCGCTGCTGGACACGGTCGGCAAGACCGTCGAGAAGGTCACCGAGCCCGTCGGCAAGACGCTGGGGAAGGTGACCGAGAAGGTCGCGCCGCGCGCTGAGGAGCCGGCGGAGAAGCCGGTCGAGAGGGCGGCGGAGAAGCCGGTCGCGAAGCCCGACGAGGAGCCCGCGAAGGCGGCCCCGAAGCCCGATGAGGAGCCGGCCTCGAAGCCTGACGAGGAGCCGGCCCCGAAGCCCGACGAGGAGCCGGCCTCGAAGCCTGACGAGGAGCCGGCCACCGACCCCGAGCCTTCCGAGACCTCGGGCCCTGCCGAGACGACGTCCGGCCCGGCCGGAGACCTCCTCGACACGGTGACCGGCGAGGTGGTCGCACCGGTCACCGAGAAGGTCGGTGGGACGCTCGGGGCCGTCGTCGAGCCGGTGACCGACGGCCTCGCTCCGCTGACCGGGTCGACCGGCGAGGTGGTGGAGAGCGTCACCGAGCCCGTGACCGAACCGCTGCGCCCGGTGACCGACGCGGTCGGCACGGCGCTCCGCCCCGTGACCAGCGCGACCGCCCCGGTGCTCGCGCCGGTGGTCGACCCCGTCGTCAGACCTGTCGTCGACCTGGTCCGGCCCGTGGTGCGCCCGGTCGTCGATGCCGTCGCCCCGGTGACCGACCCCGTACTGGACCTGGTCGACCCCGTCGTGGAGCCCGTGGTGCGTCCGGTGCGCCCCGTCGTCGAACCCGGCGTGATCGTTCCTGCGGCCCCTGACGCCGATGTCCCGGCCCTCGCGGCCGACCGGGCACCGTCCGCCGACCGGACCTCGCCCACCGACCGGGAACCGTCTGCCGAGACCGACGCCGTCCGGACGGTCGACGTGCCGGCGACACCGGCCGCGCCGTCCGTCGCCTGGCTCGGCACGGTGATGGACCCGGTGGACTCGGCCTTGATGGGCCTGGCCCCGACCGCCGAGCACGACGCGACCGCCGCGCCCGACCAGGCCGGCGCCCCCGACGCTCTGAGCGACGCCGTCACCACGGGTGGCTGCAGCTCCTCCAGCTCCGTGCGCGGAGGCGCGGGCAGCGGCGACCTCGTCGCACAGCTCGTCTCGGCGTCGCGGGCCGGGGCCGGCCACTGGCTGGTCCCCGCTCCCGTAACGTTCGCACCGCTGCCGGTGCCCTACGCCGAGATCTCCGTCTCTCCTGCCTGACGTGGCCACGTCGCGCCACTGAGCGCGACCTGCTGCGGGCGGCGTCCGCCGTCTGCTCCCACGTCACACGGCAGGAGACAACCATGCGTACGAACGCGCGACGAGTGCTGCAAGCAGTGCTTGTCACAGGCGGCCTCGTGGTCGCCGGGGCCTACTCGGCCCATGCTGCGGAGGACGACGTCGTCGACGTCGAGATCGGCGAGGACACCTCGGTCGACCTGAACCTCGAAGAGGTCTCGGAGGAGCTGTCGGACGCGTCCTTGGACACGCCCGTGGACCTCCCCGAGGTCGACACCCAGCCGGTCGAGACCGTCGTCGACGACCTCGTCGGCGAGGACGGCCCGGTGGACGACCTCGTCGGCGCCGAGGAGCCGAGCGAGACCACCACGGACGACGTCGTGGACGTCGTGGCGGAGGACGTCAGCCAGACGGTCGAGGACGTCACCTCGGGTGACGTCGAGGCGGCCGTGGACGACGTCGTTGCCGAGGACGGCGTCGTGGACGATGCTCTCGAGGACGGCGGGGCCGACGCCGCCGTCGAGGACGTCGTCGAGACCACGGCCACCGTCGACGAGGCGGTCGGGACGGACGGTGCCGTCGAAGGGCCGGTCGACGACGTCGTCGGTGAGGACGGGCTGGTCGACGACGTCGTCGGCCCGGACGAGCCGGAGGAGGGCGTGACGGACGGCCTCGTGGCGGCAGCCGTCGACGATGTCGACGCGACGGTCGACGACGCCCTGGCGGGTGACGTCGAGGCGGTCGTGGACGACGTCGTGGCCGAGGACGGCGTCGTGGACGACGTGCTGGAGGACGGCGGTGTGGACACGGCTGTCGCGGACGTCGTGGACGCGGGCGGAGCGGTCGACGAGGCGCTCGGTACCGACGGTCAGGTCGAGGATCTGGTCGGCGGCGCGATCGGTGAGGACGGGCTGGTCGACGACGTCGTCGGCCCGGACGAGCCGGAGGACGGCGTCACGGACGGCCTGGTGGACGAGCTCCGCAACGACGTCGACCAGACGGTCACGGACCTGCTCGAGCTCGACCTCGTCGCCGTGGTGGACGACGTCCTCGCCGAGGACGGCATCGTCGACGACCTCCTCGAGAACGGGACGTCCGCCGACCCCGGTGACGGCGACGGTCCGGGGACAGACCCCGGTGACGGTACGGACCCTGGTGCCGATCCGGGTGACGGCGACGGTCCGGGGGCAGATCTTGGTGACGGCACGGAATCCGGCCCTGGCTCCGCGCCGGTGACCGGGCCGTCCGGCGGCGTGACGGGAACCGTCCAGGGCGAGAGCCCGGGCATGGTGACGGTCGCGGCGTCGGGCACGACGGGTGCGGAAGCGCTGGCGACGACCGGCGCGAGCTCCGGTCAGCTCGCCGTCCTGGCCCTGCTGCTGATCATGGCGGGCGCTGCGCTCGCCTCACGACGTCGACGGCTGCACGTCGGCTGACACCACCTTCCGCGGATGCGGTGCGGTCGTGGGGCGTCGCAGGGGGACGGCCCACGACCGCGCTCAGCCCAGGTCGCGCAGGGTGTCGGCGAGGCGGTCGAGCGCTCCGGGGACGGCTGCGTAGTAGGACCAGCGACCGCGCTGCGTGCGGGTGAGCAGCCCGGCGTCGACGAGGATCTTCAGGTGATGGCTGACCGTCGGCTGGCTCAGGCCGACGGGCGCGGTGAGGTCGCAGACGCAGGCTTCGCCGTCGGACGCCGCGGCGACGGTGGACAGCAGGCGCACCCGCGTGGGGTCGCCGAGCGCCTTGAAGACGCGGGCGAGCCGCTGGGCCTCCTCGGCGCCGACGGCGGCGCGCACCGGCGTGCAGCACCCTTCTGGTGCGAGGGGCTCCGACGTGAGCGGGAGCGGAGTCGTCATGCCCCCTATGTTGCCATGCATCGAAGTTTATGGATACGTTGCACCCGACACATTGAAGTTTGTCGATGAGGGAGTGTGGCATGGAGACGACGACGCAGCACCCGGTCGTGGTGATCGGCGCGGGACCCGTAGGGCTCGCCGCCGCGGCACACCTGCTGGAGCGCGGGCTCGAACCGCTGGTGCTGGAGGCAGGAGCGGGTCCCGGGGCCGCCGTCGGCGACTGGGGCCACGTACGACTGTTCTCGCCCTGGCGCTACTGTCTCGACCCGGCCGCCCGCCGCCTGCTCGACGCCGACAGCTCCTGGCGCGAGCCGGACCTGGACACTCTGCCCACCGGGCAGGACCTGGTGCGCGACTACCTCGCGCCGCTCGCCGCGACTCCCGCCCTGGCCGACCGCGTCCGCTACGGCACCCGCGTGACCGCCGTCGCGCGCGAGGGCGCCGACCGCACGCGGTCGCTCGGGCGCGAGCGCCGGCCCTGGCTGGTGCGCACCGAGTCCGACGGCGGCACGCGCGACGTGCTGGCCGCCGCCGTCGTCGACGCCTCCGGCACCTACGGGCAGCCGAACCCGCTCGGCGGCAGCGGGCTGCCCGCCGTGGGCGAGCACGAGGCGGCGCCGTACCTCGCGGGGCCGCTGCCCGACGTGCTGGGCCGGGACCGCGAGCGCTTCGCCGGACGCCGGACCCTCGTGGTCGGGATGGGGCACTCCGCGGCCAACACGCTGCTCGCGCTCACCCGCCTGGCCGAGGAGGTGCCGGGCACCGAGGTCGTCTGGGCCATCCGTGGCGGGTCCCCGCGGCGCCTCTTCGGCGGGGGCACCGACGACGAGCTGCCGGCCCGAGGGCTCCTCGGGACCCGGCTGCGCGAGGCCGTCGAGGCCGGTCGGCTCGAGCTGTGGACCCGGACGACGATCGAGCGCCTTACCGCGGCCGACGGGCAGGTCGTGGTCTCCGGCGTCGGACGGGCGCAGGGCGCTCGCGAGGAGGGCCCGTTCGAGGCTCGCGTCGACGTGATCTCGGCAGCCACCGGGTTCCGCCCGGACCTCGACATGCTGCGCGAGGTCCGGCTCGACCTGGACGACGTGGTCGAGGCCCCGGCACGGCTCGCGCCCCTCATCGACCCCAACCTGCACTCCTGCGGGAGCGTGGAACCCCACGGCGAGAGCGTCCTGGCGCATCCCGACGAGGGCTTCTACCTGGTCGGCATGAAGTCCTACGGCCGGGCGCCGACCTTCCTGCTCGCCACGGGCTACGAGCAGGTGCGTTCCGTGGCCGCCGCGCTCGCGGGCGACCGCGCCGCGGCGGACGCCGTGGAGCTGGTGCTGCCCGCGACCGGCGTCTGCTCGTCGGACCTGGCGGGCGAGGACGAGCTCACCGGCGGTGCGTGCTGCGGGACCGCTCCCGCGGAACCTGCCGCCGCGGGACCCCAGCTCGTCGAGCTCACGACCGGACCGCGATGAGTTCGGCGCCTCCCACAGGTCGGTAGGGGTGAGGGGCTCGCGCCAGGCGCGCCCCCACCCCACCGGGAGGCGTCATGACCGAGTTCCTCACCACGTCCAGCGGCGACCGCGTCGCCTACGACCTGCGCGGGGAGGGCCCCGCCGTCGTCTTCGTCGCCGGGGCCGGACCGTTCCGCGAGATCGACCCGGAGACGACGGCGACGGCGGAGCTCGCCGCCGGGCTCGGACTCACCACCCTGGTGTACGACCGGCTGGGCCGCGGCGAGTCGACGGCGGCCGCCCCGATCCCGCTCCAGCGCGAGATCGACGCGCTGGCCGCGCTCATCGACGTCGCCGGTTCGCCCGCGGTGCTCTGCGGGCACTCGTCCGGGTGCACGATCGCGCTGCGTGCCGCCGTCGCCGGGCTGCCCGTCGCCGGGCTGGCCCTCTGGGAGATCCCGCTCGCCCCGCCCGGGAGCGGTGCGGCCGCGTGGGCGGCAGAGGTCGAAGGGCTCCTGGACGACGGCCAGGCCGCCGCAGGGTTGGAGACGTACATGCGGGACATGCCGCCGGAGTTCCTCGCCTGGCTGAAGGACTCGCCCATGTGGCCGGCCTTCGTCGCGAACGCCGCCGGGCTGCGTCCGGACGCCCAGGCCCTGGCCTGGACCGACTCGGCGCCCGCGGGGGACCTGTGGAGCGGGATCGACGCCCCGGCCTTGGTCATGACCGGCAGCGAGACGTTCGACGAGCTGACCGCGGGGGCCGATCTCGCGGCGGCCGCGCTGCGCGACGCGCGGCGGTTGGTCGTGCCAGGTGCACAGCACTCGTGGGAGCCTGAGGCCATGGCCAAGACGCTGCAGGGCTTCGTCACCGAGATCGCCGGACGATGACCGGGGGCCGCGCGCGCAGGCTCCTGCCGACGGCGGCGCTCGCCGTCGTCGTCCTCGTCGCGCTGACGGCGTGCGCGGCCGGACCCAACCCGGGCCTCGACACCGCCCCGACCGCGCTCGGCGAGCCGGCCGGCTTCTGGCTCGGCGTGTGGCAGGGGATGATCCTGCCGGTCGCGTTCGTGATCTCGCTGTTCACCGACACGGTCTCGGTGTACGAGGTCCACAACAACGGCAACTGGTACGACGTCGGCTACGTGCTCGGCATCTCGTTCGTCTTCGGCGGCCCGTTCGGCGCCAGCCGCGCCCGTCGCTGATCCCTACCGCGGCAGAGCCGTGCTACCTCGGGCGACGGAGGCGGAGCTCGCGCAGGGCGATCCCGACGGCGAAGACCGCGACCCCCGTGAGCACGGCCGGCAGCGGCAGCGTCGCCACGAGCACCACGCACGCCACCAGGCCGAGCACCTGCAGCCACCGCGGGTACAGCCGGTCCGTGCCGCCCTGGGTGAACGCCGCGGCGTTGGCGACGGCGTAGTAGAGCAGCACGCCGAAGCTCGAGAACCCGATCGCGCCCCGCAGGTCGACGGTCAGCACCAGGACGACCACGACCACCGCGAGCGCCACCTCGGCCCGGTGCGGCACCCGGAAACGCGGGTGCACGGCCGACAACCACCGCGGCAGGTCGCCCTCGCGGGCCATGGCCAGGCCCGTCCGCCCGATCCCCGCGACCAGCGCCAACAGCGCCCCGAGCGACGCCGCGGCCGCGCCGACCCGGACGACGACCCCCGCCCAGGCGGACTCCTCGACCGCGGCCGCCAGCGGCGCCGTCGTCCCTGCGACCCCGTCGATCCCGAGCGCGGCGAGCAGCGTCACGGCGACCACCGCGTAGACGACGACGGCGCCCGCGAGCGCCAGCAGGATCGCCCGCGGGATGGTGCGGCGCGGGTCGCGCACCTCCTCACCCATCGTGGCGATCCGGGCGTAGCCGGCGAACGCGAAGAACAGCAGCCCGGCGCCCTGGAGCACCCCGTACGCGACAGCCCACCCGCCGTCGGCCCCGGCCGCTCCGCCGGCCCCCGTGCCGCCGTCGGCCGCCACGTGGAGCGCCGGCGAGCCGCTCCACACGACCGCCGTCCAGGTGGCGAGCGCGAGCAGCACGACCGCGACGATCCACCGTGTCAGCCGGGCCGTGCGGGTGACGCCCCGGTAGTTGACGGCGGCCAGCGCGGCGACGGCCACCGCGGCGACGGGCCGCTCCCAGCCGGGCGGGGCGGCGTATGCGGCGAAGGTCAGCGCCATGGCGGCGCAGCTCGCCGTCTTGCCGACCACGAACCCCCAGCCGGCGAGGTATCCCCACCGGTCGCCGAGGCGTTCGCGGCCGTAGACGTAGGTGCCGCCCGCCACCGGGTACTGCGCGGCGAGCTGGGCCGACGACGTCGCGTTGGCGTAGGCGACGACGGCGGCGATCGCCAGCGCACCGAGCAGCGCCCAGGCGGTGCCGGCGGGCAGCACGGCCGCGGCGGCGGGGCCGAACGCGGCGAAGACGCCGGCTCCGATCATGGAGCCGAGGCCGATCGCGACGGCGTCCCGAGTGCCGAGGCGGCGGGCGAGGTGATCCAGGCCGCCCATCGTCACAGGTCCCGGGCCCGCACGAACCGCTGGTAGGTCTTGTTGCCTCCGGACAGGTTGGCTACGTCGGCGAACCCGAGGAGGCGCAGCACGTTCTGCCCGGCGTTGCCGGTGACGCCCTTGTTGCAGTACGTCACCGTCGGCAGCGCCGGGTCGAGCTCGCCGGCCCGCGCGCGCAGCTCGGCCAGCGGGATGTGGACGGAGTCGGCGACGGCGGACGTGGCCCGGTCCTTGGCGGAGCGGACGTCGACCACCTGGATCTTCTCCCCGTCGCCGCGGCGGCGCTCCAGCTCGGCTGCGGACATGAGCGGTGCACGCCCGCTGATCGCGCCGTCGAGCGCCATGCCCGTGTAGTGCACCGGGTCCTTGGTGGTGGCGTACGTCGGGGCGTAGGCGAGGTCGAGGTGGAACAGGTCCTCGGCCTTCGCGCCGAAGGTGATCGCCGTGGCGAGCACGTCGATCCGCTTGTCCACACCCGCGGGACCCACGGCCTGCGCGCCGAGCAGCCGCCCGGTGCCGCGGTCTGCGACGGCCTTGATCAGCATCTCCTGCCCACCGAGGTAGGTGGGGCGGTCGGGCTTGATGTTGTGCACGACGACGACGTCGTGGCCGGCCTCGCGGGCACGGTCCTCGGTGAGGCCGGTCTGGCCCACCGCCTGGTCGAACACCCGCACGATGGACGTGCCGAGTATGCCTCGGTGCGCCAGCGAGCCACCCGTGAGCGCGTCCCCGGCGATGCGTCCCGTCTTGTTGGCGGTGGATCCCAGCGGCACCCATGCGGGCTCGCCGGTGACCAGGTCGAAGCTCTCGGCCACGTCCCCGACGGCCCACACGTGCGGCGCGTCGGTGCGTCCCTGGCGGTCCACGGCGACGGCGCCGGTCGGTCCCACGGTGGCGCCGGCGGCCCGCACCAGGTCGAGGTTCGGGCGCACGCCGACCGCGATGAGCACCAGGTCGGCGGGCAGGGTGCGCTCGCCGTCGGCGTCCTGCACGACGACGTCGCCGTCGATCCGGGCGAGGCGGGTGCGGGTGAGCAGCTCGACGCCGTGGGCACGCAGCTCGGCGTCCACGCGGGCGGACATGTCGTCGTCCATGCGCGGCATGGCGTGCTCCTGGGCCTCGACCACGGTGACCTCGAGGCCGCGGCCGACGAGCTGCTCGGCCGTCTCCAGCCCGATGTACCCGGCCCCGACGATGACGACACGGGCGACGTCGTGCTCGGTGATCCAGGCGTGCACGGCCCGGGCGTCGCTCGGGTTGCGCAACGTGAACACCCCGGGCCGGTCGACGCCGGGCACGGGCGGGACCACGGGCGAGACGCCGGTGGCGAGCACGAGCTCGTCGTAGGTGTCCGTGAAGGTCTCGCCGCTCGCGAGGTCGCGGACGGTGACGGTCCGGGCGGCCGGGTCGACGTCCGTCACCTCGTGCCCCGTGCGGACGTCGACGTCGTAGCGCTCCGCGAACCACGCGGCGTCGCGCGGGGTGAGGTCGTCGATGCTCTCCACCGCGCCGCCGAGGTAGTAGGGCAGGCCGCACCCGGAGTAGGAGATGTCGGTGTCGCGCTCGTAGATCGTGATCTGCGCGTCCTCGGTGTTGCGGCGAGCCTTGGCCGCGGCGGAGGTGCCGGCGGCGACCGAGCCCACGACGACGATCCTCATCAGGCGACCGCCTCGACATCGAGCGAGGCGAGCAGGCCGCGCACGCGCCGCTCGATCTCGTCGCGGATGGGGCGCACCGCCTCGATGCCCTGGCCGGCCGGGTCGTCGAGCTCCCAGTCCTCGTAGCGCTTGCCGGGGTAGACCGGGCAGGCGTCCCCGCAGCCCATGGTGATGACGGCGTCGGAGGCCTGGACGGCCTCGTCGGTCAGCACCTTGGGCTGCTCGGCGCGGATGTCGATGCCGCGCTCGGCCATGGCCTCGACGGCGACGGGGTTGATGGTGTCCTTCGGGGCGGAGCCGGCGGAGCGGACCTCGACGGCACCGCCGCCGAGCGCGCGCAGGAACGCGGCGGCCATCTGGGAGCGACCGGCGTTGTGGACGCACACGAACAGGACGGACGGTGGGGTGGGCATGGTGTGCTCCTCGGCGACGGTCAGCGGGCAGGTTTCAGCGGGGCAGGTTCAGGTCGGGCAGCAGGTCGGCGAGCAGGGCGCGGACGCGCACGTCCAGCTCGTCGCGGATGGCGCGGACGCCGGACGGCGAGGCGAGCGCAGGGTCGCCGACGGCCCAGTCCTCGTACCGTTTGCCGGGCAGCACCGGGCAGGTGTCCCCGCACCCCATGGTGACGACGATGTCGGCGGCCCGCAGCGCGTCGTCGGTCAGGGGCTTCGGGTAGGCGGTCGAGGCGTCGTCGGCCGGGCCGGGTCCGAGCTCGTCGAGGAACGGCTTGACGGTGGCGTGCACGTCGCCCGCGGGGAGGGAACCCGCCGACCGCACGACGACCCGGTCGCCCGCGTGGTGGCGGAGCAGGGCAGCGGCCAGCTGGGAGCGGCCGGCGTTGGCGACGCAGACGAAGAGGACCTGCGGAGGGCGGGGGTCGTCGGCGTCGCGGGTGCCGCCGTCGGCCGTCCGTGACGCGGCGTCGACGAGCCGCTGACGGGCGAAGTGCTCGGTGAGGGGCACGAGGTGGGTGGTCATCCCGCCGCGCCGGGCCAGCGCCGTGTACGACTCGCGCACCACCTGCAGCGCCACGGCGGGGTCGGTGCCCGGAACGCGCAGGGTGAGGGACTCTGCGAGCCGGCCGAGCTCGGGCTCGACGTCGCGCAGGCCGGTGAGCTCGCGCGGCCGGTCGTCCTGCCGGTTCTCGACCGCGGCGGGTGCGAACCGGTCGAGCAGCACGGTCACGGCCCCGCGGTAGCCGGGCGCGACCCGGTACCAGACCCAGGTACCGCGCCGCTGGGAGGTGAGGACGCCGACGTCGCGCAGCACTTTGAGGTGGTGGCTCACGGTGGGCTGGGAGACGTCGGCGAGCTCGGCGAGGTCGCACACGCACGCCTCGCCGTCGGCGGATGTCGTGATGGCGGACAGCATGCGCAGCCGCAGCGGGTCGGCGAGCGCCTTGAGCGTGGTGGCGACGACGTCGGCGGCGTCGGCCCCGATGGCGTGGTCGGCCGCGCTGAGCCGGGGGGCGCAGGCTGCGCCGTCGGGCGCCGTGGTGGTCATGACCGGGTCTCCTGGGTCTCCTCGGTTGCTGCCTGCGGTGCGGCGCCTGTTCGCGGGTCCACGCCGAACCATCGGCGCCCGGCCCACAGGCCGACGTAGACGAGGCCCACGAGGACGGGGACCTCGATGAGCGGCCCCACGACCCCGGCGAGGGCTTCGCCGGAGGTGGCGCCGAAGGTCGCGACGGCGACGGCGATGGCGAGCTCGAAGTTGTTGCCCGCGGCAGTGAAGGCGAGCGTGGTGGTCCGTGCGTAGCCGAGCCCGAGGGCCTTGCCGGTGACTATGCCGATGCCCCACATGACGCCGAAGTAGACGAGCAGGGGCAACGCGATCCGGGCGACGTCGGCCGGGCGGGAGGAGACCTGCTCACCCTGCAGGGCGAAGAGCAGGACGATCGTGAACAGCAGCCCGTACAGGGCCCACGGGCCGATGCGCGGCACGAAGCGCTCCTCGTACCAGTCGCGTCCCCGCGTGCGCTCGCCGATCGCGCGGGAGGCGAACCCGGCGGCGAGCGGGATGCCGAGGAAGACGAGCACGTTGAGCGCGATCTGGCCGATCGACACGTCGAGCCCGGCCGTGTCGAGGCCGAGCCAGCCGGGCAGCACCGTGAGGTAGAAGTACCCGAGCAGCGAGAACATGACGACCTGGAACACGGAGTTGATCGCGACGAGCACCGCGGCGGCGTCGCGGTCGCCGCAGGCGAGGTCGTTCCAGATGACCACCATGGCGATGCAGCGCGCCAGCCCGACGACGACGAGTCCGGTGCGGTAGGCGGGCAGGTCGGGCAGGAAGATCCACGCCAGGGCGAACATGAGCCCGGGCCCGACGACCCAGTTCAGGACCAGCGAGCTGACCAGCAGCCGCTTGTCCCCGGTGACGGCGGCCATCCTGTCGTAGCGGACCTTGGCGAGCACCGGGTACATCATCACGAGCAGGCCCATCGCGATGGGCAGCGAGATGCCGCCGACCTCCAGCGCGCCGAGCAGGTCCCCGAGGGCGGGGACGAAGCGGCCGAGCAGCAGGCCACCGACCATCGCCAGGCCGATCCACAGCGGGAGCCAGCGGTCGAGGCTGGACAGACGGGCACTGACCGGTGCCTGGACGGTAGTGGTCATGGAGCTCCTGACGTGGCTGTTTCGACGAACATCAATATAGATGGATCTCGATGCAGCGGTCAACGCGGCAGAGTCTTGCGGCCAGGCTGAACAAGCGTTTAGTGTGTTGAACATGAGTTCAGCCGAAGCTGCCGGGGTGCCTGAGGGCACCTCGTCGACCGGGCGGCCGCCGTCCGACGGCTCGGCGCGCGACCGCATCCGGGACGCGGCCGTGCTGCGCTTCGCGCGGTCCGGGTTCGGAGCCTCCGTGCGCACCATCGCCGCCGACGCCGGGGTGAGCCCCGCGCTGGTCATCCACCACTTCGGCTCCAAGGACGCGCTGCACCGCGCCTGCGACGACTTCGTGCTCCGCTGGATCATGGGGTCCAAGCGGCAGAACATGGGCAAGGCCACCAACGGGCAGTTGCTGCAGGTGATGGCGGAGATCGACGAGTACGCCCCGCTGCTGGGCTACTCCGTCCGGTCGTTGCAGGCCGGCGGCGAGGTCGCCCGAGCCTTCGTGCAGCACATGATCGACGACGCGCAGGTCTACACCCGCGAGGCCGTGGCCGACGGCATCGCCAAGCCCAGCGTCGACGAGGACGCCCGCGTGCGCTACCTCGTGCTGTCCGCGCTCGGCACGATGCTGCTCTCCCTCACCCTCGACCCGCCGGAGGACCCCGAGGACTTCCGGGCGGCCGTGAGCAACTTCATGGCCGACCAGTACCTGCCCATGATCGAGCTCTTCACCCAGGGCTTCCTCACCAGCCGCCGCATGCTCGACGACTACCTGCTCTACGTCGGGGACCCGCCCGGCGCCTCGCCCGGGCAGAGCGACGCCGACCACGAGCACGTACCCGAGACCACCAGCGAGGAACCATGAACAGCACACCAGCCATCGAGATCCACGACCTGGACAAGTCCTTCGGCGCGGTCAAGGCCCTGGACGGCCTCGACCTCGCTGTCGCCCACGGGCAGGTCGCCGGCTTCCTCGGCCCCAACGGCGCCGGGAAGTCCACCGCCATCCGTGTCCTGCTGGGCCTGCTGCGCAAGGACGCCGGCAACGTCCGCGTGCTCGACGGGGACCCCTGGTCCGACGCCGTCGCCCTGCACCGCCGTCTGGCCTACGTCCCCGGGGACGTCAGCCTGTGGCCCAACCTGTCCGGCGGCGAGGCGATCGACTACCTCGCCCGCCTGCGCGGCAAGGTCGACAAGAGGCGCAAGAGCGAGCTGCTGGAGCGGTTCGAGCTCGACCCCACCAAGAAGGCGCGCACCTACTCCAAGGGCAACCGGCAGAAGGTCGCCCTGGTGTCAGCGTTCATGTCCGACGTCGACCTGCTCGTCCTCGACGAGCCGACCTCCGGCCTCGACCCGCTCATGGAAGCCGTCTTCATGGAGTACGTGCGCGAGGCCAAGGAGCGCGGCACCTCCGTGCTGCTGTCGAGCCACATCCTGTCCGAGGTGGAGAAGGTCTGCGACACCGTCACGATCATCCGCCAGGGCCGGGCCGTCGAGTCCGGCACGCTCGACGAGCTGCGCCACCTGACACGGTCCAGCGTCACCACCGTCGTGGCGGGCGACCCCGCGGCGCTGTCCGGCCTGGACGGCGTGCACGACGTCGCCACCGTGCCCACCGACGAGGGGAACCGCGTCACGTTCGACGTCGACGACGCCCGGATCGGGGGCGTCCTGGCCGCGCTGACCGCCATGGACGTGCGCAGCTTCACCGCGGCCCCGCCGTCGCTGGAGGAGCTGTTCATGCGCCACTACGGCGAGGACGTGACCGGCGACGCCGCAGGGTCCGACGGCGGCACGGACGGTGAGCCGGACCGGTCCGGCGGGCGCGCGCGGACCCGCAGCAAGGCAGGTGCGTGATGACGACGACCCTCGAGCGGCCGGTGCCCGCCGCGGCGTCCGCTCCTGCCCGGGGCGGCTCCACGCTGAGCGGCACCGGCAGTCTCATCCGCTTCATCCTGCGCCGTGACCGCGTGCGTCTCTCCGTGTGGACCGGCTCGCTGGTGCTGTTCTACGCGTACTTCACCGCGGCGCTCGGCATCATGGGCGAGACCGAGGGTGCGCTCCAGGCGCGCGGCGCGCTGATGGAGACGCCGTCGGGCATCGTCATGGGCGGCCCCGGCTACGGCGTCGAGAACTACACCGTCGGCGCGGCCATCGCGAACGAGGGCACCGTCTGGGTGGTCCTCGCGCTCGCCCTCATGAGCATCCTGCACGTGGTGCGGCACACCCGCGCCGAGGAAGAGACGGGCCGGTCCGAGCTGGTGCGCGCCGCTCCCGTGGGACGGCACGCCCCCGCCGTGGCCGCCGTGGTCACGCTCGTGCTGGTCAACGCGGTGATCGCCGGCGTCTCGGCGCTCGCGATGACCGGCGTCGGCGGTGCCGAGGAGATGCCGCTGGCCGACTCGCTCGGCATGACCGTCGGCGCCGGGCTGAGCGCCATGGTCTTCGGCGCGATCGCGCTCGTGTTCTGCCAGCTCGTCGAGAGCGGCCGGGGTGCGAGCGGTCGCAGCGTGGCCGTGTTCGGTCTGGCGTTCGCCGTCGAGGTCGCGGGCAATCTGCGTGAGGTGCCGGGCGGCAGCGCGCTGTCCTGGTTCTCGCCGATCGCCTGGGCGCAGCAGACGAGGGCCTTCGTCGACCTGCGCTGGTGGCCGATGGCGCTGAGCGTCGTCACGATCGTCGTGCTGCTCGTCGCTGCTTCGATGCTCGCGTCCCGGCGGGACTTCGGCGGCGGCATGATCGCGACGCGGGCCGGTAGGCCCGACGCCCGCGATTCGTTGCAGAGCCCGCTCGCCCTCGCCTGGATCCAGCAGCGGGGAGCCCTGCGCTGGTCCGCCCTGGGGCTGGGCGCGATGTGGCTGGCGTCCGGCACGCTCGTCCCCGAGATCGGCACCATGATCGGCGACCTCATCGCCGACAACCCCGCGATGCAGGGGATCTTCGGCGAGGACACCACGCGGTTCGAGGCGGCGTTCCTCGGCGCGATCATGCTCTACGGCGCCCTGTGCGCGGCCGCGTACGCCATCGTGATGGGGCTGCGGCCCAAGGCCGAGGAGACCACCGGCCGTGCCGAGCTGGCGCTGTCCACGCCGGTCTCCCGCGGGCGCTGGCTCGGTGCCCAGCTCCTCGTCGCCGGCGTCGGCACCGTGGTGCTGCTCGCCGTCAGCGTCTACGCCCTGTGGGCCGGCGCGGTCTCGGTCGACATGACCGAACCCGGCCTCGGCACCTACACGGAGGTGCTTCTCGGCTACATACCCGCCGTGCTGATCTATCTGGGGCTCACGGCCGCGCTCTTCGCGTGGATCCCGCGAGCCACCGCGGCCGGGTGGGCGCTGCTGGCCTACACCTTCGTGATCGGCATGTTCGGCGGTCTCATCGAGGACCTGCCCGAGGCGGCGCACTGGATCTCCCCGTTCTACTGGGTCCCGGAGGCGTTCGTCGCGGACTTCGACGCCGGCTCGTTCGTGGGGCTGAGCGCCGTCGCGGCCGCCCTGCTCGTCCTGGCCTTCGTCGGTTTCCGCCGCCGGGACCTGCAGACGGTCTGAGCGGGCCAGCAAGCCTCGACCGGGCCTGCGGTGCGCCGTCGTGCACCGCAGGCCCGGTGGGTGCGCCGTGCAAGGACTAGCGTGTCCGCGTGACGAACGGACCTGACCCGACCCGCCCCGGCGGCGAGGCCCTGAGCGCGCCGGCCGAACCGCTCGCGCACGGGCTGCGGCCCCGGCACCTGACGATGATGGGCCTCGGTTCCGCCATCGGCGCCGGGCTGTTCCTCGGCTCGGGCGAGGCGATCGCGACCGCCGGCCCGGCGGTGCTGATCAGCTACGCCATCGCCGGGGCGATCGTCGTGGCCGTCATGCGGATGCTGGCCGAGATGGCGTCCGCGCTGCCCGCCTCGGGCTCGTTCTCCGTGTACGCGGAGGTCGCGCTGGGCCGGTGGGCCGGGTTCCTGCTGGGCTGGCTGTACTGGTTCATGCTGATCATGGTGCTCGGCGTCGAGGTCACCGGGGTGGCGGAGATCGTCTCCGGCTGGTGGCCGGGCGTGCCGCAGTGGGTGGTCGCGGGCGTCGTCGTGGCGGTCCTGGGCGGCATCAACCTGATCGGGGTGCGGCAGTTCGGCGAGGCCGAGTTCTGGTTCGCCCTGATCAAGGTGGCCGCCATCGTGGCGTTCCTCGCTGTCGGCGTGCTCGTCGTGGTGGGCGTCATCCCTGTCACGGGCAGCGTGCTCGGGCAGTGGGCCGAGCACGGCGGGTTCGCCCCGGCCGGCGTCGGCGGCATCGCGGCCGGCCTGCTCGCCGTCGCGTTCGCGTTCGGCGGCATCGAGATCGTGGCGATCGCCGCCGCCGAGGCGCGCGACCCGCGTGACGCCGTCGCCCGCGCCACCCGCACCATCCTGTGGCGCATCCTGGCGTTCTACCTCGGTTCCGTCGCGATCATCGTGGCGCTCCTGCCGTGGGACGACGCCGACGCGCTCACCTCGCCGTTCGTGGGCGTCCTCGAGCTGGCCGGGTTCGACGGCGCGGCGCGGCTCATGGAGGTCGTGGTCGTGCTGGCGCTGCTGAGCGCCTTCAACGCGCAGGTGTACGGCACGTCGCGCATGTTGTTCTCCCTCGGGGAGCGGCGTGACGCCCCGGCGGCGGCCACGAAGATCTCCCGCCGGGACGTGCCGTGGGTGGCGGTGCTGGTGTCCGTGTTCTTCGGCGTCGTGGCGGTGCTCCTGAACTGGCTGCTGCCGGAGGCGCTGCTGTCGGTGCTGCTCAACGCCGTCGGCTCCGCGTTGTTCGTCGTCTGGTTGCTCATCACGGTGTCGCAGCTCCGGCTGCGGCCCCGCCTGGAGGCCGAGGCGGCGCGTTCCGGGGAGCCGATGCGCCTGCGGGTGTGGGCCTTCCCGTGGCTCACCTGGGCCACCCTCGCGGCCCTCGTGGGGCTCGCCGCGCTGATGCTGACCGACGACGCCGCGCGGGCACAGCTCGTCGCCACGGCGGTGCTGGTCGCCGTCATCCTCGGGGCGTACCTGGTGCGCCGAGCCTTCGCACGGCGCGAGGCCCGGTCGTCGGAGGTGGGAGCATGAGCGCCATGGGTGAGCTCCTTGCCGTCTGCCGTGTCCACCAGCTGTTGCCCGACGCCGGGACGGTCGGCATCACCGCGATCGACAAGCGGCCCGTCGAGGGCAGGGTGCGGGCCGGGCGCTACGGGCTCTACGCCGACGTCCAGGCGGACCGTGAGAACCACGGCGGCCTGGAGCAGGCGGTCTACGCCTATGCCGCCGAGGACGTCGCGTTCTGGGAGCCCGAGCTCGGACGGGAGATCCCTCCGGGTCTGTTCGGGGAGAACCTGCGGACCCGAGGTCTCGACGTGTCCGGAGCGCTCGTCGGGGAGCAGTGGCGCATCGGGACGGTGCTGCTCGAGGTGACGCAGCCGCGCACCCCGTGCGCCACCTTCGCGCGACGGCTCGGGTCGCCGCCGCGCTGGGTGCGCCGGTTCGCCGAGGCGAACCGCACGGGGTCCTACCTGCGGGTCGTCGAGCGGGGTGAGCTCGGGGCGGGCGACGCCGTCGAGATCGTGTTCCGGCCCTCGCACGGGGTGTCCGTGGCGGACTGGTTCGGCACGTGGAACGCGGGTGCTCCGGCGTTCGGCGCGACTGCCGAGCTGGCGGCGGCCCTACGGAGGTCCGCCGACGACGGCGAGGTGCGCCTGAGCGACGAGATGGACCGCCGCGTCAGCAAGGCGCTGACACGCGCGGTGTGACGTTCCACGTGGTCAGCGGCTCGCCGGTCTGCGGATTCCCTCTTGCAGCGACCCTCGCTGTTCGCTAGTGTCGAACGCATGTTCGAAGACGACGCTTCCCACCCGGCGCGGCACGCTGTCGGGACTCGTCGTGCACGAACCCCCGGTCCCGGTGCGGTCGGTGCCCCGGCCGCACCGGGACCCAACCACCGAGAGCCGCGAGCGAGCACCGACTCCGCCGCACTCATGGACGACGGCGAGGACGGCGGCACGGGGCTCGAGCGAGAGCTTGCCGACCTTCTCGCGGTCGAGGTCGGCGCAGCGCATCCCTACACGGTGTTCGAGCTGTGCCCCGCTCCCGGCCGCGACGGTCGCTCCGACGGCGGCGGCGCCCGGCCCGACGGCGGCGGGCTGTCGGGGCCAGACGCATGGCTCGACGAGATGCCGGGCGGTCCGGGGCCGTCACTCGCGACGATGCTGGCGAGCACCGAGCCCGCCGACCTCGACGACACCTCCCTGGTCGAGCTGCTGGCCGCCTGGGAGCGGTTGGCCGCCTGGGCGCAGGCGGGGTCGGCCGCGGCGCTCGGTGAGCTGCTGCAGCGCACGCGCGGGTCATCCCGGCACGAGTTCGTGGCCGACGAGGTCTCGGCTCGGCTCGGCCTGAGCCGGCACGCCGCCGCGCAGCACGTCGCGGTCGCCCAGGGCGTCCGGTCGATCCCGGAGGTCGCCGACGCGATGGCGGCCGGTGTGGCCGACCGGCGCAAGGCAGAGGTGCTCGTCGCGACGGGGCGGCTCGACGACGCCCGACGACGGCAGGTGATCCGCGAGCTGCGCCACGACCTCGAGCACCTCACCGTGCGGCAGATCCGCGACCGGCTGCGCCGGGCAGAGATCACCGCCGACCCGGACGGCACGATCGAGCGTCACCGCGAGGCGCGGCGGTCACGGTCGGTCGTGTTCGAGCCGGTCGACGATGCCATGGCCTATCTGACCGCCTACCTTCCCGCCGCCGACGCGGCGCGTGCCCGTGCGGCGATCGACGGCCTGGGCGGGGAGCTGCACCGCACCCCGGGGGAGGCCAGGCGCCTCGACGAGTGCCGGGCCGACGCGCTGGTCGCACTCCTCACCGGAGCAGTCGAACCGGCCGTCGACACGCCCGCGTCCCCGATGCCCGGCGCAGAGCTGCCCTGCGTCGACGCACCCGGCTCCCAGGTGTCGCAGCCGTACGCGTCGCAGTTCCACGCATCGCAGTTCCAGGCGCCGTGCGGCCGCTCGTCGCCCGTGCAGGTGACCATCGCGGCGTCGACGTTGCTCGGCACCGACGACCTCCCGGCGATCCTGGCGGGCTACGGGCCGATCCCCGCACCGATGGCTCGGACGATCGCGACCGACCCGGAGGCGGTCTGGCAGCGCATCCTCACCGATCCGGTCTCCGGGGTGCTGACGGACCGTTCGTCGCGCTCGTACCGACCGAGCCGGGCGCTGCGTGCCGCCGTGGTGGCTCGCGACGCCACGTGCGCGTTCCCCGGCTGCGGCGTGCCGGCGTCGCGTGGCGACCTCGACCACATCGTGCCCTTCGACGCGGGGCGCGGCAGGCCGCAGACCCACGGCGACAACCTGCACGCCCTGTGCCGCACGCACCACCGGGCCAAGACGACCGGTGGCTGGGCGGTGGTACGCGACCCGGCCACCGGGACGAGCGTCTGGACCTCGCCGACGCAGCACCGGTACGCGAGCGCGCCGTACCGCGCGGATCCTGCGGGCGTCCGGCCGCGTCCTCGGGTCGACGATGCCCCGCCGCCCTTCTGAGCGTGCCAGGATGGACCGATGGAGACGCACACGCCCGTCGCGGCCGACCATGTCGTGACCTGCGACGACGTCGGGAACCGCATCGGTACGGTCGCCCGTGCCGAGGTCCACACGACCGACACGCCGCTGCACCTCGCGTTCTCCTGCTACCTGCTGGACGACGAAGGACGTCTGCTGGTCACCCGGCGCGCCCTGGCCAAGAAGACCTGGCCGGGCGTCTGGACCAACTCGTTCTGCGGCCACCTGCGGTGGACGGAGAGTGCCGAGCAGTCGTTGGTCCGGCATGCCGAGCACGAGCTGGGTGCCGAGGTGTCGAACATCGAGGTGGTCGTCCCGGGGTTCCGCTACCGCGCTGTGGACGCCTCGGGGATCGTGGAGAACGAGATCTGCCCGGTCTACGTCGCGCGCGTGGTCGGGGACGTGGAGCCCAACCCGGACGAGGTGTCGGAGCACGTGTGGGCGCCCGCGGGCCAGGTGCGGGCCGCGGTCGAGGCGACCCCGTGGGCGTTCAGCCCGTGGATGGTGCGCCAGCTCTCCGAGATCCCGGCGGCGCGGCTCGGTTGAGCCCTGGCGCGGCGCGGCTGAGCCTCAGCGCACCCGGCGGCGCGGCTCCCGCGGAGGCCACTCGCCGTCGTCGGACCCGTCGTCGGCCTGGAGCAGCAGCTCCTGCAGCTGGCGGTGCAC
Source organism: uncultured Isoptericola sp. (assembly GCA_947497265.1). Classification (GTDB taxonomy): domain Bacteria; phylum Actinomycetota; class Actinomycetes; order Actinomycetales; family Cellulomonadaceae; genus Isoptericola; species Isoptericola rhizosphaerae. The sequence continues at coordinate 674,815 of CANMFP010000001.1, read as the reverse complement.
GTCCTCGACGTCGGGGACGTCGTGCAGCACCATGCCCCGCTTCTCGGTGGCGTCGGCGACCACGAGGGTGCCGCAGCCGAACAGGCGGTCGACGAGCCCCTTCTCCATCGAGACGTCGTTGATGCGGTGGAGCGGGATGTCGCGGCCCACGCGGGTCAGCAGCCCGGAGCGCATGGCGATGCGCTGGTTCGTCACGGAGAACGAGGTGGTGCGCCACTTCAGCCACGGCAGGAAGACCCACACCACCGCGACGAGCGCGAGCACACCGAGACCGACCCACCGCCCGGGTCCGTCGGGGACCAGCGTGACGACGGCGACCGCACCGACCAGCGCGGCGATCAGCACCACAACCGGCCACACCAGGGCCTTCGTGTGCTCCCGCAGCTCCATGACGACGTGCTCACCGTCGATGAGGTTCTTCTCGTTCAGGGCCATGGCGTCATCCTGCCACCAGGTTCCACCCCTCGATCGACTCCAGGCCGTGCGACGTGCCGAGCGCGCAGATCGCGGCGGTTCCGAGCTCGAGGCGCGCCCCGAACGTCGGGTCGACGTCCAGCCAGGCCGTGGCGAGGACGCGCAGCAGGTGGCCGTGCGCGACGACGAGCACGGTGCCGCCGTCGTCGAGCGTGGGGCGGGCACGGTCGAGGAACCGGTCGGTGCGCGCCCGGACGTCGGCGAGGCTCTCGCCGTGCCGTGTGCCGCCGTCGGGCACGCTGCCGGCCGGGTCGGGCGGCACGACGCCCACGCCCTCGCGAAAGATCTCGAACTCCCGGCCGATGCTCTCGGTGATCTCGGCGGACGTGCGGCCTTCCACGGGGCCGTAGTCCCACTCGGCGAGGTCCGGGTCGACGACGGCTTCGGGGAAGCCCGCGAGCTCGGCGGTGCGGTGGGCGCGCTGGAGCGGCGAGCAGTAGACGACGGCGGGGGAGAGCCCGGCCAGACGGCGTCCGGCGTCCCGGGCCTCGCGCTCGCCGGCGGTCGTCAGCGGCAGGTCGGTCCGGCCGGTGTGCTTCCCGGCGGCCGACCAGGTCGTCTCGCCGTGGCGGAGGAGGACGAGGCGAGGAGCGTCGGAAGGTGGCAGGTCCATGCTCCGATCGTCGCGCACATCCGACCGGATGGTGGAGGGAGTCGCGCCGAGAGGTCCGGATCTGGCATTCTTCACACGCTCGACACATCCTCGAACCTCGACGCTCGGAGCTCTGCGTGCTCGTCTTCGTCCTCATCGGTGCCGCTGGACTCGTGCTGCTGCTGCTCTCGCTCGTGATCGGGGAGCTGGTGGACATGGGCGACGGTGCGCTGTCCGGCACGTCGCTCGGTGTCGGGGCGGTGGTCTTCGGCGCCGTGGGGTCGATCGTGACCGTCAACGGGCTGCCCGTCTGGACCGCCTACGCGGCGTCGGCCGTCGTCGGTCTGCTCGCCGCCGTCGTCGCCCAGCTCATGATCCGCCGACTCAGCGCCACCGAGGACAACGCGAACGTCTCGCTCGTCGGGGTGCAGGGCACTGCCGTCACGGACATCGGCCAGGCGTCCGGCGAGGTCTCCCTCGACGCGGTCAGCGAGCTCGAGCGGCGCCTCGCGTGGTCGCTGGAGCCGATCGCGGAGGGCACGCGCGTCGTGGTGCTCGAGCACCAGCCCAACAGCGTGCGCGTCGGGCCGTACCGGCCCGGGGCGTAGTCACCGCACCACCCTCCCGGAAGGAGCCGCGCTCCGGCGCGCATCATGACCGACTCGTCCAGCTTCGTGACCACCATCGCGGTGGTCGCCATCGTCATCGCGTTCCTCGCGGTGGGGATCTTCGTCGCCCAGCGCATCCGCCGGGTGCCGCCGAACCAGGCCCTCGTCATCGTCGGCCGCGGCGCCGGGCGCAAGGAGGTCAGCGGGCAGAAGGTCGTCATCGGCGGTCGGACCTTCGTCTGGCCGATCCTGCAGCAGGGCTTCGCGATCTCCCTCGAGCAGCGTCAGATCGGCATGACGGTCGAGGGCGTCGACGCGAACCGCATCAAGATCGCCATCAAGGCGTCGATCAACTTCAAGGTGCGGGGTGACGAGGAGGGCGTGCGCCGTGCGGCGCAGCGCTTCCTGTCCCAGCAGGAGCTCCTCACCGAGATCATCGCGGAGTCCCTCGAGGGTTCGCTGCGCTCGATCGTCGGCGACATGTCGATCGAGGAGATCATCTCCGACCGCAAGGGCCTGTCCGACCGCGTCGTCGAGTCCACCAAGAAGGACCTCGCCGAGCAGGGCCTGCAGGTCGACATCCTCAACATCTCCGACATCTCGACGCCCGGCTCGGACTACCTGGCCAACCTGGGCCGCGCCGAGTCGGCACGCGCCCGCCAGGTCGCCGAGGTCTCCGAGGCGGAGGCGCAGCGGGCGTCGGAGTTCGCCGTCATCGAGGCTGCCGAGCAGATCGCCGAGCGTCAGAAGGCGCTCGACCTCAAGAAGGCCTCCATCAAGGCCGAGACCGACCGCGCACAGGCCGAGGCCGACGCCTCCGGCCAGCTCGCCCGGGCGGAGCAGGACCGTCTCGTCGCCCAGCAGGAGCGGGAGGCGCTGTCGGAGAAGGCGCGCGTGGAGCAGGAGCGCCTCGACATCGAGGTCCGCAAGCCGTCCGAGGCCAAGGCCTACGCCGAGGTCCAGGAAGCCAACGCGCGGCGTGACTCGGAGAACGCGGCCACCGAGGCCGAGGCCTTCAAGCGGACGACGATCGCCGAGGCGAACAAGACCGCAGCGATCCAGGACGCCGAGGCCGCCGCCGAGTCGGTCCGTCGTGCCGGTGAGGCCGACCGTGACCGCCAGGTGGCACAGGCCGCCGGTATCCGGGCCGAGGGTGAGGCCCGCGCGGCCGCCATCGAGGCCGAGGGTCGCGCCGAGGCTGCCGCCACGGACGCCAAGGCGATCGCGCTGGAGAAGTACGGCGAGGCCGCGCTGGTCCAGGAGCTCATCGAGCGCCTGCCGGAGATCGTCCGCGCCGCGGCCGAGCCGATCGCCAGCATCCAGGGCATGACGGTGATCTCCACCGACGGTGCGTCGGCGGTCACCAAGAACGTCAGCAGCGTCCTCGGCGAGGGCCAGGCCGTCGTCAAGGAGCTGACCGGCGTGGACATCAACCAGCTCATCGCCGGCATCGCGAACAAGGACGGCGGGGCGCAGGCCGTCGCCACCAACGGTTCGTCGAACTGACGCGCGCACGCAGGAGGCCCGCACGATCCCACCGGATCGTGCGGGCCTCCTGCGTCTGTCAGTCGAAGAGCGTGTCCAGCTCCCAGCCCGGGCCGGAGGTGGCCGAGGTCCGGGACCGGTCGCCGTCGCCGCACCGCGCACCGACGGGCTCGGGGTCGCGCGCCGACTGCTCGGCGGCGGTGCGTCCCGACGGTTCGCCCCGCCCCACGCCGGCGTCGGCGGCGTCCAGCAGCAGGCCGTCGACGGCGCCGCGCCCGGCAGCCCAGTCCTCGGCGGCAAGTCGTGCGAGCTCCTGGGCGCGTTCCGTGAACGGGCTGTCGACGTGGCCACGGACCCACCGGAACCGGACCGGGCCGGAGCGGTCGGTGATCGCCCGGTCGAGAGTCTGAACGAGCTCGAGGTGTTGCACCGGGCCGCCGGACGCCGTCCGCCAGCCGTGGGCCTTCCACCCCTCGAGCCACTCCGAGGCGCAGCGGATCGCGTACTGCGACGCGGACTCCACGAAGAGCGGCTCCTCACCCGGGTGGGCCTCGACGGCGCGGCACAGCGCGGTGAGGTCCGCGACCTGCGGGGTGCCGTCGAAGGCGCCGCCGGAGTCGAAGCGGCCTGAGCCGTGTGCGACCCACGCCCAGCCGATCGCCCCGCCCGTGTCGCTCAGGCTGGAGCCGTCGGTGCTGACAATGATCACGCCGTTGTCCCTCGGTGTTCCTCGGTTTCCCACGGAGTATGCCGCCTCGTGGGGCGACAGGGAACATTGTGCCCTGCCCCGGTGACATCCGGGTGAACCTCTCGCGTACGGATCACCGAAACCCGCGGTCCGAGCCGCCGGAAACCGCTCGACGGCGTACCGGAACCCACGGGCCGCCGTCGGAAGGCATCATGGTGACCCATGGACGACGCCACACCCGCTGCCGCACGCACCTCGGCCGACGTCCGGCGTTGGCGCCGGTACCTGGCCGCCGAGCGCGCCGAGGCGGCCGTGTACCGCGACCTGGCTGCCCGCCGTCGTGGTGAGGAGCGCGAGATCCTGCTCGCGCTGGCAGCGGCCGAGCGGCGGCACGAGCAGCACTGGCTCGACCTGCTCGGCGACGACGTCGGCATGCCGCTGCAGGGAGATCCGCGCACCCGGTTCCTCGCCTTCCTCGCACGGCGGTTCGGCGGTGTCTTCGTCCTGGCGCTCGCTCAGCGTGCCGAGGCGCGCTCGACGTACGGGCGCGAGGAGTACGCCACCGCACAGATGGCTGCCGACGAACAGATCCACGAGGAGGTCGTGCGCAGCCTCGCCACGCGCGGCCGCAACCGCCTGTCCGGGACGTTCCGCGCCGCCGTCTTCGGCGCGAACGACGGTCTCGTGTCCAACCTCGCGCTCGTGCTCGGCATCGGCGCGTCCGGCGTCGCCACGGGGACCATCCTCGTCACCGGGGTCGCGGGCCTGCTCGCCGGCGCGCTGTCGATGGGCGCGGGGGAGTACATCTCCGTGCGCTCGCAACGAGAGCTGCTCGAGGCGTCGACGCCCGACCCCGAGGCCGTCAACGCGTTGCCGCACCTCGACGTCGACGCGAACGAGCTCGCCCTCGTCTACCGGGCACGCGGCCTGGACGTCGACGCGGCCCAGATCCGTGCGGACGCCGTGCTCGCCCGCCTCGCCGCGACGGGAGCGGTGGAGGGCCTCGGGGACGACGGCGGCACGCGCGCCCCGGAACCGTCGGACAGCACAGAGGGGCACCCCGACACGCACGAGACGCACGGCACCGCCTGGGGCGCCGCGATCTCGAGCTTCTGGTTCTTCTCCTCCGGGGCGATCGTCCCGGTGCTGCCGTACCTGTTCGGGATGTCGGGGCTCGGCGCCGTCGTCATGGCGTCCGTGCTGGTCGGGGTGTGCCTCGTCGTGACCGGCGCGGTGACCGGCCTGCTCTCCGGCACCTCCCCGGTGACGAGGGCGCTGCGTCAGCTCGCCATCGGTTTCGGTGCGGCGGCGGTCACCTACGCGCTGGGCCTGGCCTTCGGCACCACGGTGGCCTGACGCGCCGCCCGGCTGCTCAGCCCGAGAACTCCTCGTACAGCCGGATCGAGGCCTCGAGGGCCCAGTCGTTGGTGAGCTGTGCAGTGTTGTCCGGGTCCTGCAGGTACAGCGACGTCGCGACGTGCATCACGTTGAACCGGCCGAAGTGGTAGCCGAACGGATCGATCTGCTCGCCGCCGACCCACTCGTTGCCGAGCGTGGCGATGTAGCCGTCGTGCTCCGCGAGCCGCGGCTCGTCCGCGACGAGGTCGAACTCGCGCATCTCGGCCTCGTCGTCCTCCCGCGCGACCTCGATGCTGACGCTGTACCCGCCGTCGGTCATGAGCTGCTCGAAGTCCGCCGACCCGTCGACGATCGCGGGCGGGAAGTACGTGCACTGCTTGGTGTACCGCACCGCGTCCGACGTCGGGTCCGGGTCCGGGTCGTCCGGGTGGGCCACCAGGTCGGCCACCGCGGGGCCGAGGGCCGCGTGCAGCTCGCCGCACGACGGCAGGTTGTCGATCGAGGGCAGCGCCCGTCCGTCCGTGTTGGTCCCGCCGGACCCGCTGCCGTCCGCCCCACTGTCTGGGCCGGCGTCGTCGGCGGGCTCGGCTGCGGCGCTGTGCTGCGGTGCGCTGCCCGGACCGTCCTCGGCGTCGGCAGGTTCGGGCTCGGCGGAGCAGGCGCAGAGCGTCAGGACGGCGGCGAGACCGACCGCGCGGAGCAGACCCGGTCGGAGGTTGGCGTTCACGCTCTGCATCGTAGGGTGCCCAGCCCGTCCCCAGGTGGCTGCCAGAGGTCGCTCGGAGGTTACCGGTGCATCACGATGGGACGATGAACGACTCGCGCCCGCACGTGACCGTCCGCACTGACCCCGCCCGGAACGTCTACCTCGCGCTGCTCGACGACGGCACGGAGGCCGGCGGTGCCTACTTCCGGCGTCGCGACGGCGTCGTCACGTTCACCCACACGGAGGTCTCCCCGGAGCTCGAGGGCCAGGGCGTCGGCTCGGCGCTGGCCCGCGGCGCCCTGGACGACGTCCGCTCCCTCGGCGAGAAGATCGTCCCCCGGTGCCGGTTCGTCAAGGCGTACGTCGACCGGCACCCGGAGTACCAGGACCTGCTGGCCTGACGGCGGCCCGGGCCCGCCGTCAGAGCGCCTCGCCCACGACCTGCTTCGCCGCGGCCTGCACCTCGGCCAGATGGTCGGCGGAGACGAACGACTCGGCGTAGATCTTGTAGACGTCCTCCGTGCCCGAGGGGCGCGCCGCGAACCAGGCGTCCGCCGTCGTCACCTTCAGCCCGCCGATCTTCGCGCCGTTGCCGGGCGCCTCGGTGAGCTTCGCGGTGATCTCGGAGCCCGCGAGCGTCGTCGAGGTGACCTGGTCCGGGGAGAGCGCCGCCAGGCGGCCCTTCTCCTCGCGCGACGCCGGAGCGTCGACGCGGGCGTACCAGGACTCGCCGTGCTCGGCCACCAGCTCGGCGTGGTGCTGCGACGGGGACCGCCCGGTCGTGGCGATGATCTCCGCGCCCAGCAGCGCGAGCAGCAGGCCGTCCTTGTCGGTCGACCACACGCGACCGTCGCGGCGCAGGAACGAGGCGCCGGCCGACTCCTCGCCACCGAACCCGATGTCGCCGGTCAGCAGCCCGGGAACGAACCACTTGAAGCCGACGGGCACCTCCGTGAGCTCGCGGCCCAGGCCCGCGGCCACCCGGTCGATCAGCGCCGAGGAGACGAGCGTCTTGCCGATGGCGGCACCGGCCGGCCAGTCGGGCCGCGCGCCGCCGAACAGGTACTGGATGGCCACGGCCAGGTAGTGGTTAGGGTTCATCAGGCCGGCGTCCGGGGTGACGATGCCGTGGCGGTCGGCGTCCGCGTCGTTGCCCGTCGCGATGTCGTACGGGGCCGCAGCCCCGCCGTCGGGCGCCATGGTGGCGACGAGCGACGCCATGGCGTGCGGGGAGGAGCAGTCCATGCGGATCTTGCCGTCCCAGTCCAGGGTCATGAAGGCCCAGCGGGGGTCGACCTGCGGGTTCACGACCGTGAGGTCGAGCCCGTAGCGCTCGCCGATCGCGCCCCAGTACTCCACGGATGCCCCGCCGAGCGGGTCGGCGCCGATGCGCACGCCCGACTCGCGGATCGCGTCCAGGTCGAGCATGTTCGCGAGGTCGTCGACGTACGTCGAGAGGTAGTCGTGCTTGTGCGTCGTGGCGGCGGCCAGCGCCGTGTCCAGCGAGACGCGGTGGATGCGCGCGAGACCGCCGGCCCGGAGCAGCTCGTTCGCGCGGTCGGCGATCCAGCTCGTCGCGTCGGAGTCCGCGGGCCCGCCGTGGGGCGGGTTGTACTTGAACCCGCCGTCCCGCGGCGGGTTGTGCGACGGCGTGACGACGATCCCGTCCGCGGCGCCCGGGCCCGCGGTGCGCAGCCCTTCGTCCGACGCCGCCCCGTTGTGGATGAGGATCGACTGCGAGACCGCGGGCGTCGGGGTGTACGAGTCGCGGGCGTCGATCATGACGGTCACGCCCGCGCCGGCGAGCACCTCGAGCGCGGTCTGCCAGGCGGGCCGCGACAGGGCGTGGGTGTCGCGGCCGAGGAACAGCGGGCCGTCCGTGCCCTGGGCCGCCCGGTACTCGACGATCGCCTGCGTGACGGCGGCGATGTGCGCCTCGTTGAAGGCGCCGTCCAGGCTGGAGCCGCGGTGGCCCGAGGTGCCGAAGACGACCTGCTGGGCAGGGTCCTCCACGTCGGGCTTGCGGTCGTAGTACGCGCCGACCACCTGGTCGACGTCGATGAGGTCCTGATCCTGGGCGGTCTGCCCTGCGCGCTCGTGCATGCCTCGATACTGCCAGCCGTGACGAGGTGTGTCTCCCCCCTCGGCCAGCCCGGCGGATCAGCGTTCTGCCTGGCCGCGCGCCCGCTCGCGGTCGAGGTGCTCCCGGAACCAGCCCAGCGCGTGGTGCACGGAGGCGATGCCGTAGCCGAGCGTCGCGCGCTGGTGGGTGGCGACGTCCTCGAGCCCGGCGGGGATCTCGACGCCGTCGAGCTGTGCGTCGAGCCCGCGGAACTGTGCGAGCTCCGCCTCGAGCCGCCGCACGATGCCCTCCAGCACGGGCACACGGTCCTGCGAGGGCAGCAGCCCGAGGAAGAAGAGCCGCGAGAGGGCGGCGGTCTCCAGGTCCGGGCCGGTGACCTCCCCGGTCATCCACGCCTCGAACTCCCGGTGCCCGGACTCGGTGACGCGGTAGACCTTGCGCCCGCGGGCGCCGGCGTCCACGCTCGCCACCTCGATCGCCCCGCGCGCCAGCAGGCCGTCGAGGGCGCGCTTGATGCTCCCGGAGCTGGCGCTGTAGAAGAGCGAGACGCCGGCCTCGAAGCTCTTGACGAGGTCGTAGAGGCTCTGCGGCGCGATCAGCAGCAGTCCGAGGATCACGTGGGCCATGCGCGCCACTCTAGGGTCCAAGCCGTCGGTCACGTCGTCGCCGTGTCGAGCAGCTGCAGGTTGGTTGCCGTGTACTCGCCGAGCGTGCCGCAGGCGGCGATCGTCGCCACGTGGACGTGCACCTTCTGCGCCGCCTCGACGTGCGGGAGGAAGGTCATGTCGACCCCGATGCGAACGCATGTCAGGGGGTCATGGGACGGTAGATGCGAGTTGCTCAGGGAGGAGCTGGCGGCATTGGTCTTCTGTTCGACGAACTCGGTGTGGGCTGCGCTCGATATACGGAGAAGACCGATCGAGATCGCAAGGGGACGCATCGAGGACGGCCGATGACTGGATCGCGTTCCGGGCTGTCGGAGAGGTCACGGCGTGTGTGGGCCAAGAGCTCCCCACCTCGACCTGTGGGGACTGAGGCGTGGTCGCCGTTGTGGCGACACCTCCAGGACTCGGCGGCCGTGGCCGGACGCTTGTGGGACGAGTGGCTCCCGCCATCAATCAAGGATCTGGTGTCCGCCTCGTGCGGCAGCGACGAGTCCGGCAGAACGTTGTTGACGTTCCTTGCCGGGGCGCACGACATCGGCAAGGCGACTCCGGCGTTCGCGGTACAGGTCAACGTTCTGCGCGACGAGATGGTGCGAGCGGGTTTAGCCATGCCGCAAGTGATTCCCGAGCGATCGACCATGCCGCATGGACTTGCGGGCCAGGCGATCCTCGAACGCTGGCTCGAGGAGCGGCGGGGAGTCGACGTGCACTCGGCAACCGCACTCGGGTCCGTCATCGGCGGCCACCACGGCATACCGCCCGGCGCCGGCGAGCTCAACCGCGCCCGAGGGGCGCGACGCCTCGTCGGTGGTGGAGCGACGATGATCGGCGAGCTGCTCGGGATCGGATCGTGGCAGAACGTCCAGACCGAGCTCCTTGATCACATGACGTGCCGCACCGGTGCGGCGAACCACATCGGGTCGTGGCGGGAACTGCCGCAGACGACATTGGCACTGGTTCTCAGCATCGTCGTCGTGGCCGACTGGATTGCTTCGAACGCCGAGCTCTTTCCCCTCGTCGCGGTGGGCGATGCACGTCCGTTGGAGCAGCCTGACGATGACGACGAGGAGAGGCTCGAGCGAGCCTGGTCGCAGATCAGGTTGCCGCACCCATGGGGCGCGACAGATCTGGGGCTTGCCGCTGACGAGATCATGCGGTCGCGGTTCGACCTTCCCGACGGTGCCCTGGCGCGGCCGGTCCAGGTGGCTACGGTCGCAGCCGCCCGAGAGATGGATGCGGCGGGGATGCTGATAGTTGAGGCGCCCATGGGAGAAGGGAAGACGGAGTCGGCACTCGCAGCGGCGGAAATCCTGGCGGCGCGTGCCGGCTTGGCTGGGCTCATGGTGGCGCTCCCGACGCAGGCAACGAGCGATGCGATGTTCTCGCGCATCATGCGGTGGCTTGTGAAGGTGGACGAATACTCTGCCGAGGAGGCGCTCACCCCCGACGGCACGGAGGCCGGAGACGAGGACCAGGACGCCGACGACCGCCGGCACTCGGTCTACCTCGCCCACGGCAAGGCTTGGCTCAATCCCGACTTTGCGCGAGTGCCGCGAGGGCCCTCGCGGACGACCAGTGTGGGGCAGGACAGCCCGCGACGCGCGCGCCGGGACGACGGCGGCGCCTACGTCGACGGGTGGATGACGGGGCGTCGCAAAGGAGTGCTCGCCGACTTCGTGGTCGGGACCATCGATCAGGTCCTGTTCGCGGCGCTGCAGTCCCGGCACGTCGCGCTGCGCCATCTGGCGTTGGCGCGCAAAGTCGTGGTTTTGGACGAGGTCCATGCGTTCGATGCCTACATGAACATCTATCTGTTGCGGACGCTCGAGTGGCTCGGCGCCTACGGAGTCCCCGTGGTTGCCTTGTCGGCGACGCTCCCGCCACGCTTGCGGGCTGATCTGCTCGAGGCCTACGAGAGAGGACGTCGATCGACCTCCGAACCGGCACCGCGGCGACGAGCGCGCCGGAGGTACACCGGTGGGCCAGCGAAGGTCGCCGCGGAAGGCAGAGATCCGAGCTCTGAGGCGGTGGGAACTGAGCACGTGCCGGCCTCGACCCGCGTGACGTACGCGGTCGACGGCCGACGATCCTCAGTCGTCGTGGGCGGCGTGGCACGACGGCGTGCCGTGCGCATCCAGACCATCGCCGACGACGACATCGCTCGGATGCTGGCAGCAGAGACGGCTGACGGCGGGTGCGTGCTGGTCGTTCGTAACACCGTGGCGCGGGCTCAGGAGACCTACCGGGCAGTGAAGAATGCTCTGGACGAGGAGACCGTCGAGGTGCGGCTCCTGCACTCGCGCTTTCTGGCGAGCGACCGCAAGGCGCGGGAGGCGCGACTTCGCGACGAGTTGGGACCTCCTGAAGGTCCGTCCGAAGCCGTGCGTCCCCATGCGCTCGTCGTCGTCGCGACCCAGGTGGTCGAGCAGAGCCTCGATTTGGACTTCGACCTGCTCGTCACCGACCTCGCACCGACCGACCTACTGCTCCAGCGCATCGGCCGCCTGCACCGGCACCACCGATCCGCAGAGGCGCGTCCCGCAGCGATGCGCGAACCCCGTGCCGTTGTCGTCGGGGTCGATGACTGGACCGTCGAACCGCCAGCCTTTCCGAAGGGCAGCGTGTCAGTCTACGACGCTCACCTGCTGTACCGGGCGGCGGCTCAGGTGCAGCAGCGTGAGAAGGACGACGCCCCCGTGGTGCTCCCGGACGAGATCGCCCCGCTGGTCCACGAGGCTTACTCCGACGCGGCGCTCGGCCCGGACTCCTGGCAGGGCGCCATGGCCGACGCTCGACGCCGGGCGGAGGCCGAGCGTCAGGCCACCGAGAGTCGGGCACGCAGTTTCCGGCTCGGCGAGCCGAAACGGTCCGGGAGCGGTCTGGTCGGGTGGCTGGACGGCAGTGCGGGGGAGGCCGACGCCGAGGGCCGCGCTCAGGTGCGTGACTCGGAGGACAGCATCGAGGTGCTCGTCGTCCAGGAGGACGGCGGAGGCCAGTGGCGTCTGCCCGACTGGCTGGACGGCCCGGATGCATCGGCACTGCTCCCGATGGGTGAACTTCCCCCGACACGACTGCGACGAACCTTGGCGGGTACGTCGGTCCGGTTGCCGATCTGGTTGGCTGCAGGTGTCAACGGAGACCAGGTGATCGAGGTGCTGGAGGATCGCGTGCGTGAGGCGTGGCAGGAATCGCCGGACCTCGCCGGACAACTCGTCCTGCCCTTCGACGACGATCGCCGAGCAGTGCTTGCGGGGCACGTCGTGACCTACGACCCCGACACCGGACTGGACGTCGAGAGGGAGCACCAACAATGACCCGACCACACTTCTCGCTCGTAGATGAGCCGTGGATCCCGGTGCTCGGGCCGGAAGGCCCGGCCGAGGTCGGCCTGCGGGAGGCCTTCCGCCGGTCGGCCGAGCTCCGCCAGGTCGCAGCCGAGTTGCCCACCCAGACGTTCGCGATCGTGCGGCTTCTGCTAGCTCTGCTCCACCGCGCCGTCCAAGGACCGAGGGACGTCGACGACTGGTGCGACCAGCGCGACGCGTGGGACGAGGTCGTCGAGGACGTCAACTCCTATCTCGATGCCTACCACGACCGGTTCTGGCTGCAGCACCCCGAGCACCCGTTCCTGCAGGTCGCCGACCTCCGTACCGCCAAGGACGAGGTCTTCGGACTAGAACGCATAATCTGCGACGGGCCGGGAACGTCGACGTTCATGACGACGCGTCTCGGCGTGGACCGGTCCACGATGTCCTGGCCGGAAGCCGCCCGATGGTTGGTGCACGTGCACGCCTACGACGTCTCGGGCATCAAATCCGGTGCCGTTGGTGATCCGCGAGTGAAGGGCGGTCGCGGGTACCCCATCGGCACGGGGTGGGCCGGACAGATCGGGGGCGTGTACGCGGCTGGTGGCACCCTGCGTGAGACGTTGCTGCTGAATCTCGTGGCGCCGTCGGCCATCGGTCTGGACTCCCACCCGGACGCCGACGCTCCGCTGTGGGAGCGCGCACCGCTGGGACCGACACCGGACGGGTGGGACGGGGAGCACTACCGCGAACCGACCGGCCCGGTCGACCTGTATACCTGGCCCGCCCGCCGGGTTCGGCTGATCGGTGACGAGCAACGAGTGACCGGATGCCTCAACGCCCAGGGAGACCGCCCGACGCCGCACAACCGGTTCGCCGTCGAGCCGATGACGGCCTGGCGTTACTCCAAGCCGCAGACTCAGAAGCTCAAGCGTGATGTCTACATGCCAGCCAAGCATCAGCCCGGCCGGGCCTTGTGGCGGGGCATGCCGGCGCTGTTGGCACACGTCGCTAGAGGGGACGGAGACAACGGACCGCCCAGTCCGCGGCCACCAGGCGTGGTGGTCTGGCTCGAGGTGCTACGTGCCTCCCGGGCCCTGGACGACCAGATGATTCGGCTCCGATCGGTCGGGATCGAGTACGGCTCGAACGAGTCCGTGGTCGACGAGGTGCTCGCCGACGAGATCGCCCTGCCGACATCGCTGCTGGACCCGCAGGGGCGGGCGCTCGCCGAGGAGGCCGTCGACGCCGTTGGGACTGCCGACGAGGCCGTACGGGCACTCGGAAGGTTAGCGACGAATGTTGCGCTCGCGGCCGGCGCTTCCACGGAGTCGGACGGACCGTCCGATCGCGCGAAGGAACAGGCGTACGGAATGCTCGACGGGCTGTTCCGCAGGTGGGTCGTGACGCTTACCGAGCAGGTGGTCCCCAGCGAGCGGCGGGCCGCGTGGCAGCTCGCTGTCTACCGAACGGTCCGGGAGGTCGCGGACCGGATCGTCGCGGAAGCGGGGCCCACCGCGATCGTCGGCCGGATGGCCGGCGGTCAGTTCCGCGACGTGGGCCGCGCCGAACTGTGGTTCGTGCGAAAACTGCGCGACGTCCTGCCGCGGGCGTTCGGTGAGGACGTCGACGGCATCGACGGATCGACAACCGAGGAGGTGGCATGACCGAGGTGCACGCGACGCAGGATGCGTCGGAGATCGTGGCGGAGCGGCCGCGACCACGACGGAGACGGCGAGAGGTCGGTCGGCTGGTGGCGAAGCGGGTGACCCGACTTCAAGAGGCGCGGGACCGCTCGTCGACCGTGGCGACGCTCGCGCATCTGCGCAAGAACGTCGGACGGGCGCCGGGCAGCGACCCGAAGATCTGGGCCGACACCATGGATGGGGTGCCCGGTGATCCGTTAGGTGACGAACCCACCCGCCAGGAGCTGGCGGTGCACACCGCCATGACTCTGTACGCGCTGCACCAGCAGTCACGTCCCGCAGCGATGCATCGCACCGGCATCGGTCTGGGCCAGGCCGTCGCGCTGCTCGACCGGGCCCGTCCGGGTGCCACCGACGGGTCCACGTCACCGGTCCGGCGGAGATTCGACGCGGTCGTCACCGCGACGAGCCTGCCCGAGCTGGCCCACCATCTACGGGGCCTGGTCACGCAGATGAAGAGCACCGACATCGGCCTGGACTACGGCCTGCTGGCCGACGACCTCGACGAAGCGCAGCAGCCGCCGCGAGTCGACTCCGTGCGCCGCCGATGGGCCCGTCAGTACTACCAGCTCGACCGAGACCTGGCCGTCGAGACGGCCGATACCGACAAGGAGACAGCGTGAGCCGCACCATCGTCGATGTCCACCTGCTGCAGACTGTGCCGCCGAGCAATCTGAACCGTGACGACACGGGGAGCCCCAAAACCGCAACCTTCGGCGGCGTCCAGCGGGCGCGAGTGTCGTCTCAGGCATGGAAGCGCGCCACCCGACAGCAGTTCCGCAGCGTGGTCGACCCGCACGAGTTCGGAGTGCGGACGAAGCGCGTCGTGGAGCTGCTCACCGACGCCATCCGGGAGCAGCACCCGGACGCGGACGCCGACGCCTCCCAGAAGGCCGCGGAGGTGGTGCTGAAGGCCGGGGGGATCACCGTCAAGGAACCGCGTGGCAAGAAGGGGGCTCCGCCGGAGTCCGGGTACCTGCTGTTCCTGTCCAAGCAGCAGATCGACGCCCTGGCCGGTGTCGCTGTCGGAGTGGTCGACGGCGGCGATGCGCCGTCGAAGAAGGACGTGCAGGCGCTGATCAAAGAGAAGAACTCGATCGACCTGGCACTGTTCGGGCGGATGGTGGCCGACGTAACCGACCTCAACGTCGACGCCTCGTGTCAGGTGGCGCACGCGTTGTCCACTCACGCGGTGCAGTCGGAGTACGACTACTTCACGGCCGTGGACGACCACAAGGCCGCCGACGACGAAGAGGATGCCGGTGCCGCGATGATCGGCACCGTCGAGTTCAACTCCGCGACCCTGTACCGGTACGCCACCGTAGATGTCGACCGCCTGGTCGAGAATCTGGGGGACAGGGGCGCGGCCGTCCGTGCTGTCGAGGTCTTCGTCGAGGCGTTCGCGAAGTCGATGCCCACCGGCAAGCTGAACACGTTCGCGAACCGGAGCCTGCCCGACGCCGTGATCGTCACGGTCCGCGAGGATCAGCCGGTGACGTATGTCGGTGCCTTCGAGAAGCCCATCGTCAGTGGTCCGCAGGACGGTCGAGTGGTCGCGTCAGCGCGACGACTGGCCGAGTATGCCGGGGACCTCCAGGAGGCCTTCGGAGCGACTCCCGTGGCCACCTGGGTCGTCGGCGTGGGTGATGCTGGTGCCGAGCTCGAGGGGATCGGCGAGCGGGTCGGGTTCGTCGAGGCGGTCTCGCAGCTGGCCAGGGCACTGCCCGACCGGATCGCCGCGGACGCATCGTGAGCACGCTGCTATTGCGGCTCGCCGGACCGATGCAGTCGTGGGGGAACCGGTCGAGGTTCGCCCGGCGGGACACGGCCCCCGCCCCGACGAAGAGCGGCGTTGTCGGACTCCTCGCGGCGGCGCGTGGGCTCCGACGGAGCGACCCGCTCGAAGACCTCCTGACGCTGAACTTCGGCGTCCGGATTGACCAGCCGGGTCGCGTGGAACGGGACTTCCAGACGGCACGGACGGCCGACGGCGGTCACTCCTTTCCGTTGACGGACCGCTACTACCTTGCCGACGCAGTCTTCGTAGCGGCGGTCGCAGGGAACGACGTCCTGATCGATGGCCTTGCGGACGCGGTCGGCCGACCCACGTTTCCGCTGTACCTCGGGCGACGGGCCTTCCCGCCGGTGGGACCGTTGGCTCTCGGCGTGCGGGAGGAATCATTGTGGGACTCTCTGCAGTCGGTCCCGTGGCAGGCGGCCGAATGGCATCGTCGGCGGCAGGGTCCGGTGGTGCATCTGGAGATGCGCGTCGACACGGCGGCTGTCCCGGACGGGCTCGACGAGGTCGAGCAACCGCACTCGTCGATAGAGCACAGGGACGATCCCGTCAGCTTCGATCCACGCCGTCGCGTATGGCGTGAGCGCCGGATCGATATCGCTCAGGTCCGTGTCGAGAACACCGATGCGGTCAGTGCGAGGGCGCATGATCCGATGGCGCTCCTGGGAGGTGCCTGATGCATCTGTCGCGTGTCCAGATCAATCCGGCGCGGCGGGGCGGACGCCGGCTCCTCGGATCGCCACAAGCCATGCACGCTGCCGTGCTCGCGGCGTTCCCCCAGGACGACGACGAACGTGGACGGGTTCTGTGGCGGCTCGACCAAGACGGTCCTCGGACGTGGCTGTATGTGCTCAGTGAGCCCACGCCTGACTTCGCGCACGTCGTTGAGCAGGCCGGTTGGCCGACCACCCAGGACGGCTGGGCGACGCGGCCGCTGGCACCTCTGCTCGACCGACTGTCCGACGGGCAGACCTGGGCCTTCCGACTGACGGCGAACCCCACCAGAACTAGCGGTGGCCGGCGGTACGCGCAGGTGACCGTCGACCAGCAGCAGGACTGGCTGCTCGAGAGGGCCGGAAGATGGGGCTTCGACATTCCTGAGAAGGGCGGCGTGCGGGACCTGCTCGTCCGCGACAGACGCACCGATCGGTTTCGACGGGCCGGGACGACGGTGACCATCGCCAAGGCGACCTACGACGGGACTCTCACGGTGAACGACGTGGGCGCGCTGCGGCGATCTATGGTGGCCGGTATGGGGCGTGCCAAAGGGTACGGGTGCGGCCTGCTGACGTTGGCTCCGGTGTCGTGAACAAGCGCTACCCTGGCGCCACGCCGCCGTCGGTGCCGGAACTGCCCCGCGCACAGGACCGCCTGACATTCCTCTACCTCGAGCGTTGCCACGTCTCGCGCGACGCCTCGGCGATCACCGCGACGGATGAGAAGGGCACCGTGCATGTACCGGCGGCCACGTTGGGCGCTGTATTGCTCGGGCCGGGAACGAAGGTCACGCATCAGGCGATGGTGCTGCTCGCTGAAAGCGGCTCGACGGCGGTCTGGGTGGGCGAGCACGCGGTGCGCTACTACGCCCATGGTCGTTCGTTGTCGCGCCGGTCCCGGCTGCTGGAGGCCCAGGCAGAGCGCGTGACGAACCGGAACGCACGGCTCGCCGTTGCCCGAGCGATGTACGAGTTGCGGTTCCCCGGCGAGGAAGTCAGCGGGCTCACGATGCAGCAGCTGCGCGGGCGCGAAGGCGCCCGGGTTCGAAAGGCCTACCGAGAGCATGCCGCGAGGACGGGCGTCGAGTGGTCTGGGAGGCAGTACCGACCAGAGGACTTCGAGGCATCCGATGCCGTGAACATGGCGCTGTCTGCGGCGACTACCTGCCTGTACGGGGTATGCCACGCGGCGATCGTCGCCCTAGGCTGCTCGCCGGGACTCGGGTTCGTTCACACCGGCCACGAGCGTTCGTTCGTCTACGACGTGGCCGACCTCTACAAGGCGGAACTGGCCATCCCGGTCGCGTTCGATGCTGCCGCGCTCGACCTCAGCGATATCGGTGGGCACGTGCGCCGAGAGATGCGTGATCGCATGCACAAGGCTCGGCTACTGGACCGGTGCGTCAAAGACATCTCGCGACTTCTCCTCGACCAGGAGGAGTCCGACGGCCAGTGGGCCGATGTAGTCGAGCTATGGGACGGCCGGCTCGGAGCTGTGGCCGGCGGGACCAGCTACGGCACGGACGAGGAGCCGTACTGGTGATCGTTGTCGTGCTCTCGGTAACGCCGGAGAGACTTCGTGGCGTACTGACCAGGTGGCTGATCGAAGTCTCTGCGGGCGTCTATGTCGGTCACCTGTCTGCTCGGACTCGCGACCAGCTGTGGCAGCGGATCGTCGACGATGTAGGGCGCGGTCGAGCACTGATGGTGTGGTCGCGGCAGAACGAGCAACACCTTGACTTCCGAACCCACAACCATGCCTGGGAGACGGTCGACGTCGACGGCATCACGTTGATGCGGCGTCAGACGGTGGAGTCCCGGCAAATTCGTGACGCCAAGCAAGCGCGCGCCGAGTCTAGGAACGTCGAATCGGAAGGGGGTGTCGGCCAGCCCGAGGAATCCGCCCCGCGCGATGGCATGGGCCTCCGGCGAAACTGGAGCCATGCTGCGCGTCGGCGCCGGTTTCGTAACGCTGTGGAGCAACGCCACGAGGGCCGCGGCGAGCCCGATCCCTGATCGAAACTGAACGTGGATCACCTGATCGTCCAGTATCCTCCGTGGTCAAGTAGTGTGCTCCCCGCGCGAGCGGGGATGAGCCCCGCTTCCGCTCGGCGCGCGAGGTGCCGGGCGGGTGCTCCCCGCGCGAGCGGGGATGAGCCCCGTTGGGCCCGCGTCGAGTGCTGCATCACTCGGTGCTCCCCGCGCGAGCGGGGATGAGCCCTTGTTGCCGTGGTGGCGCGACGCGCGGCGCACGTGCTCCCCGCGCGAGCGGGGATGAGCCGCGGCGGCTCATCCACGCGGCGGACACCCCGAGGTGCTCCCCGCGCGAGCGGGGATGAGCCCAGTGACGGCATCTCCGGCATCGTCGAAGGCTTCGTGCTCCCCGCGCGAGCGGGGATGAGCCCACCATCGGCTCGCGCTCGGTGCGAGGCAGCCGGTGCTCCCCGCGCGAGCGGGGATGAGCCGTTCACCCGCACACCCAGCGGGCAGATGATAAGCGTGCTCCCCGCGCGAGCGGGGATGAGCCCCGTTGAGGACCCACACCGAGAACGAGTCCGCGGTGCTCCCCGCGCGAGCGGGGATGAGCCCGCGCGTTGACGGGCGTTGCCGAGCTCGACACGGTGCTCCCCGCGCGAGCGGGGATGAGCCCGCGTCGCCCATGCGGCGGGCGTCGTCCTCGACGTGCTCCCCGCGCGAGCGGGGATGAGCCCACGAACGGGGCCCCTGGCAGATCGTCGGACCAGTGCTCCCCGCGCGAGCGGGGATGAGCCCGTCCGCTCTGCCTGCTCCGCACGCGCCGCCTGGTGCTCCCCGCGCGAGCGGGGATGAGCCCCTCTGGCCCACGCTCAAACCGATCCTCGACGGCGTGCTCCCCGCGCGAGCGGGGATGAGCCGGATGCTCCAGACGCTCCCACCGACGGCGCAGAGTGCTCCCCGCGCGAGCGGGGATGAGCCCAGTTCGTCCCCTTCTACCTCGACCTCGACAGGGTGCTCCCCGCGCGAGCGGGGATGAGCCCACCAGGCCGTAGGGGCCGGTCAGGAACTCCCGGTGCTCCCCGCGCGAGCGGGGATGAGCCGCCCAACGTCTTGCGGTTGGACACGGCGTGGACGTGCTCCCCGCGCGAGCGGGGATGAGCCCGTGGCCAACGCCCTGGCCGACGCCGGCCTTGAAGTGCTCCCCGCGCGAGCGGGGATGAGCCGGACACCGGCTCACGCAACGAGGCCGCGGGTCGGTGCTCCCCGCGCGAGCGGGGGTAGCAGCTTCGCGGAAAGTGGGCACGCGCCGGACACGGCAGGACTCTGGCCCCGCGCACATCCGGTCGGTACGGTCGGACGATGAGCCTCGCCTCCCGTCTGCTGCGCGTCCGCCCCTTGGTCCGCGCGCCGATCGGGCTGTACCGCGCCCGGCTCGGCTTCCTCCTGGGTGATCGGATGCTGCTGATGCAGCACCGGGGTCGGGTCAGTGGCGAGGCCCGGTCGGTGGTCCTGGAGGTGACGGACCGTCCCGCGCCGGACCGGATCGTCGTCGTCTCCGGGATGGGGCCCCGGGCGCAGTGGTACCGCAACGTGCTGGTGGAGCCGCGCGTGCTGGTGTCGGTCGGGGCGCGCCGCGAGGTCCGCGCCCTGGCACATGTGCTGTCCCCGGACGAGGCCGCCCGCACCCTCGACGCCTACGCGCGCGACCACCCCCGCGCGTGGACGGCGCTGGGTCCGGTCCTGACCGAGTGGGCCCAGCCGCTGGCCGCGGCGAAGGGCGAGGAGCATTGGGAGCGCCTCGTGCCGGTGGTCGAGCTACGGCTGCTCGACTGAGGCGGCGCGTCCGGCGTCCTCCGTCTCGTCGATCGGCCGCCGCAGGGCACGGGCCGCACCGACCAGCACCGCCAGGGTGCCCACCACGACGAGCAGCCCGACGGCGGTGCCCGCCCCGAGTGCGATCGCCACGTACCCGGCGAGCGCGGCCAGGGCCGCCACCGCGGCGTAGGGGAGCTGGGTGAGCACGTGCGTGATGACGTCGGACCCGGCGCCGGTGGAGGACAGGATCGTGGTGTCCGAGATCGGCGACGAGTGGTCGCCGAGGACCGCGCCGGCGAGGACGGCACCGAGGGCCGGCAGGAGCAGGTCGGTGTCGCCGATGGTGTTCATGATGCCGCCGACCAGCGGCAGCAGGAGGGCGAACGATCCCCACGACGTCCCGGTGGAGAACGCCATGGCGGCGGCGAGCACGAAGATCACCGGTACGAGCCAGGAGCTGGAGATGTCGGCGCCCTCGACCAGCCCGCCGAGGTAGGCGCCGGTGCCGAGCTGGTCGATGAGCCCCGTGAGCATCCACGCCAGCACGAGGATGCTCACCGCCGGCCACATCGCCCGGAAGCCCTCGACCCACCCGCGGCCGAAGTGCTTGCCGGAGAACCGCGGGTTCGGCGCGGTGTACCGCAGGTAGTAGTAGACGGCCGCGACGAGCCCGAGCACCCCGCCCACCATGAGTGACGCGCTGGTGTCCGTCTCGGCGAGGATGTCGACGACGGACCAGGAGCCGGCCGCCGTGTACCCCGTCCACACGATGCTGGCGAAGACGCCGAGCACCAGCAGGATGAACGGGACGACGAGAGCCCGGCGGGCACCGGGCTCGTGCACGGGGAGGTCTTCCGAGAGCTGACCGGGCACCGTGGCGTCGTCGGCGAAGGTGCGGCCGTCGACCACGGCGCGCTCCTCCTCCCGGCGCATCGGGCCGACGTCGAGGCGCAGGACGATCGTCAGCCACACGAGGAGGACGGCGGCGATCCCGTAGTAGTTGGCGGCCGCGGCGCCGAGAAACGCCTGGACGCTGGACAGGCTCAGGGCGGACGCCGCGATGATCGGCGCGAGCAGCCCCATGATGTAGGCGCCCCAGCTCGAGAACGGGGCGAGGACGGCGACCGGTGCGGACGTCGAGTCGATGATGTAGGCGAGCTTCGCGCGCGAGACGCGGTGGCGGTCCGTGACCGGCCTCGAGACCTGCCCGACGGCGAGTGCGTTGAAGTAGTCGTCGATGAAGATGACGATCCCCATCACGGCGGGCAGGACCTGCGCACCGCGGCGGTCCCGGATCCGCTCCACGGCCCAGTCGGCGAACGCCTTGGTGCCGCCCGACATCATGATGAACGCCGCGATGACGCCCAGCATCAGCGTGAACGCGAGGATGTAGACGTACCACGTGTTCACGGCGCCGTCGGTCCAGAAGATCGCCGCGAACGAGTCCCAGAGCAGGCGCAGGGTCTCGAGCGGGGCCAGGTTCGCCACGAGGAGCGCCGCCGCCAGGATCCCTGCACCCAGGCTCACGAGGACCTTCTTGGTGATCACCACCAGGACGATGGCGATCACCGGCGGGAGCAGCGTCAGGACCGGGTGGTTCTCGAGCATGCGCGGGTGTCAGCCGGCGTCGAACCGACGTTCTCCCGCCTCGCTGGTCTCGCCGGGGTCCTCGACGGGAGGCTTGTCGGCGAACCGGGGGTCGGTCACCGTCGAGTCGCGCCTGACCAGCTCGAGGGCGAAGGCGCTCGGCGGGACGCGTGAGTCGCGCTCCGGTGCATAGGTGGTCATGACATCTCCTTTCGTCGTTGCCACCGTAGGCGTAGAGCACGTCGCGTGCACTTGCCGGTGCGCAGCGGAGGGAGCCGCCATATGATGATGCGCGCGAGCAACAGTTCGCGCCACGACCGGCTTGGAGACTGGCCATGAATCAGACCCGACGCAGGGCTGTCACACTGTTGCTCGCCGCGGTGACCACCGTGGGACTCGCGCTCACCGGAGCGGTCGCCGCAGCCCCCGCGCAGGCCGCGAACGCCGTCGCCGCCCCGCTGAAGAACAAGACCTACGTGCTGTCCTCCTACCACGGGCCGCGCTGCATGCCCGTACGGGGCTCCTCCACGTTCCACCTCGGTCAGGACTTCGGGGCGTCGTCGGGGACCGACGTGCGCGCCGTCGCCGCCGGCACCGTGTCGCGGGCCGGGACGGTCAGGGGCTTCGGCCAGTGGGTCGTGATCGACCACAAGGTGGGCGGGGTGAAGTTCTCCTCGCTGTACGCCCACGTGATCGACGGCGACGGTCGCGTCAAGAAGGGCCAGAAGGTCCGCAAGAGGCAGCACATCGCCGATGTCGGCTCCACCGGGACGTCGACGTCACCCCACCTGCACCTGGAGATCTGGCGCGGCGGCTACCCCAACGGCAAGGCCGTCGACCCCCTGAAGTTCCTGAAGAAGCGGGGGATCGACCTCACCCAGCGCTCGACGCGCAACTACGCGCGCACCGTGGCGACGTCGTGCAAGTACTTCACGGCGGCGAAGGTCAAGCTGCGCAAGGGCCCGGGGACCGGCTACGGAGTGCTGCGCACCCTGCAGCCCAACGTGGTCCTCAAGGCCAAGCCGGGCGACGGGTCCGGCGTCTGGCGCAAGGTCACGCGTTCCGGACGGACCGGCTGGATCCACCGCGACTACGTCTCGCCCGGCTACACCTCGCAGGGCACGCGCTACACGCTCACCTCCCTGAACATGCGCGCCAAGCCGTCGACGTCGTCGAAGGTCCGGCGCACCGTTCCCGCGGACGCTCGGGTCACGATGCTGCGAGGCATCAAGGGCAACTGGCAGCGCGTCCGCTACGGCAGCAAGAACGGGTGGTTGCACGCGCGGTACCTCTCGGACACCCGGGACGGCGCCCGGGTGGTGCCGAAGGCGTCGGGGAAGACGCACTCCTGGGTGGATGTCAAGAAGCTCCACCTGCGCAAGGGCGCCTCCACCTCGACGTCCAAGGTCAAGACGTTGCGCCGCGACCAGCGGGTCCGGCACCTCGGCAAGATGCAGAACGGCTGGATCAAGGTCAAGCACGGGAAGAAGCGAGGATACGTCGCCTCGCGGTACCTGACCTCGGACAAGCCGTAGCGCGGCTCAGCGGGCGGCGGCCGGGAGGTCCAGCCCGTTGAGCTGCGCGAGGGTCTCGGCGTACCGGCCGTCGAGCTCGGCCCGCCGCAGGGGCTGCACGGCGTCGACCAGGACCTCGTGCGCGTCCGGGTCGGCTGCCAGCAGAGCCATGACCTCGTCCGCGAACGCGTCGAGCGGCAACGCGGCGGGGTTGTCCGCCAGGTGCGGTGTCAGCGTGGTGGACACCGCCGGCGGGACGATCTCGACCACCTGCACGCCCACCGGCTCGAGCTGCAGCCGCACGCCCTCCGAGAGGCTGTGGATCGCGGCCTTGGTCGCGTTGTAGACGGGGGTCGCGATGAGCGGCACGTGCGCCAGGCCGGACGACACCGTGACGAACGTGGCGCCGTCGCGGCCCTGCAGGTGCTCGGTGAAGGCGGCCAGGAGCCGCAACGGGCCCAGGAGGTTGGTGGTGACGACCCGCTCGGCCGTGGCGAGGACGTCCGCCGACCGCCAGTCCTCGGTGAGCATGATGCCCGCCATCGCGACGACGGCGTCCAGGTCCGGGTGCTTCGCGAGGACCTCCCGCGAGGCGACCTCGACGCTCGCCGGGTCGGTCGTGTCGATCTGCACGGTGTCGATGCCGGGGTGGTCCGCAGCGATCGCGGCCAGCCGCTCGGTGCGGCGCCCACCCACGATCACGGTGCTGCCGGCCGCGTGCAGACGTTGCGCGAGAGCGAGGCCGATGCCGCTGGTCGCGCCGGGGATGAAGACGGTGCTGTTCGTGATGTCCATGGCTCCACGGTGCGCGCCACGGCACGACGGCGGGAGAGGACCCCTCGTCGGGGGACCGGCGATCCCTGGCTGGGCACTGGCGTGCCGGGGTGCCGCCGTCGGACCATGGTGGGCATGGACCGAGCCGCGCTAGCCGCCTTCCTCCGTCACCGCCGCGCGGCGGTGCAGCCCGCCGACGTCGGGCTCGCCCCCGGCGCCCGACGGCGCACTGTCGGCCTGCGCCGCGAGGAGGTCGCCGCGCTCGCCGCGATGTCCGTCGACTACTACACGCGGCTCGAGCAGCAGCGCGGCCCGCAGCCGAGCGAGCAGATGCTTGCCGCGATCGCCCGGGCGCTGCGCCTGACCGACGACGAGACTGATTACCTGTTCCGCACGGCGGGGCGCGGCACGCCCGACCGGATCGTGTGCCACCCGCACGTGGCACCGGCGCTGCGGCGGGTGTTCGACCGGCTCCACGACACGCCCGCCCTCATCCTGTCCTGCGTGGGCGAGGCGCTCACGGCCAACCCCCTGGCCGTCGCCCTGTTCGGCGACCACTCGCAGGCCGCCGGCTGGGCTCGCAGCGAGTACTACCGGTGGTTCACCGACCCGGCGAGCCGGGAGATCTATCCGGCCGCGGACCGTGCGCGGCACGGCCGGGCCGTCGTCGCGAACCTGCGGGCCGCCGTCGGGCTGCTCGGGCCCGGCTCGCCTGCCGGGGAGCTGGTGCGGGTCCTGCAGGACGCCAGCGAGGAGTTCGTCGAGATCTGGGAGCGGCACGAGGTCGCCCGGCGGTACGAGGACCACAAGACGCTCGTGCACCCGGAGGTCGGCCCGATCGAGCTCGACTGCCAGGTGCTGTTCACGCAGGACCAGACGCAGGCGCTGCTCGTCCTCACCGCCGCGCCGCGCTCCGTCGACGCGGAGAAGCTCGCGCTGCTGTCCGTCGTCGGGCAGCAGGAGATGGCCCGGACGAGCTGACTCGGTCCGGGCCGCCGGTCGAGCAACCTCTGGGCCCTCACGCCCGTGTACCAGGTGTGACAGCGCTGCGAGATGATCCCTCCGTGAACGAGCCGTGGACCCAGGTGGTGCCCCTGCGTTCCGGGGAGAGGGTCGGGCGGGACGCCGAGTTCTCGGCGTTCATGGCCCGGGCGGAGCCCGTGCTCGGCCGGATGGCCTATCTGCTCACCGGTGACCGGCACCGCTCGGAAGAGCTCGTCCAGCAGGCGCTCGTGCGCACCTACGTCGCCTGGCCGCGGGCACGGGATCGGGACCCGCTGGCCTACGCCCGCCGGGTGCTCGCGAACGCGCGCATCGACGCGTGGCGCAAGCACCGGCGCGAGGTGCTCGCGGACCCTGAGGATCTCCCGCCCGGCCGGCGCGACGGGCCGGCGGCAGAGCATGCCGACCGCGACCTGCTCGTGCGGGCGTTGCGGAGGCTCCCGGACCGACGGCGCCGCGTCGTCGTCCTGCGCTACCTCCTCGACCTGGGCGAACGCGAGGTCGCCGACGACCTCGGGATCAGCGTCGGGGCGGTCAAGTCAGCGGCGTCACGGGGCCTGGCCCAGCTGCGTGGCCTGATGAGCGAGGCCGGACCGTCCGAGACCCACCCGTCCACCACCGCCACGGAGGTGCAGCGATGACCGATGAACAGCTGGTCGAGCAGATGAAGGCGCTCGTCTCCCTGACCCCCGAGGTGGTGGTCGACCGGGAGAAGGTGCTGGCAGCGGGCCGGCGTCGGCGCGCGGTGCGTGCGGTGGGTGTCACCGGTGGGGCCGGGGTGCTGTGCACCGGGCTGGTGGTCGGCGCCCTGGCGTGGGGCGGGCCCCTGCTCGACGCAGCGCCGGAGCCGCTTCCGGCGTCGTCGGACGAGCCGACGGAGCCTGCACCGACCGAGAGCCCGGACGTGACCGAGTCCTGGGAGAGCTATCCGCCGTCCCCCGACGACGGCGAGCACGCGGTGGTCGACGACGAGGCGGGGACGATCTGGCTGCCGGTGGACGACTGGTCCGCCGACCCCGAGCAGCAGGCCGTCATCGACACCGCCGTGCAGTACCTGCACATCGAGTGCCTCGCCGAGGCGGGGTACGGCGACGAGGTGGAGTTCGTCGGCATGGAAGAGCCGCTGGGGTTCCGGTACCGCGGGCTTGGCCTGTGGAGCGATGCGGACCTGGAGGCCGACTACCAGACGGCGGTCGATCGTGGCGTGTACTGGTTCGGCTACGAGGGGGTGAGCGAACCCGTCAACGATGTCTCCATCGAGGGTGACAACGAGTTCGGTCAGCCGGGCGAGGACTGGGGTCTCTGCGGCGACCGGGCGACCGAACGGCTCAGCGGGTTGACGGAGGCCGAGACGCTGGCGACGGGATACGGACGAGGGACGGACTCCGGGCCGCCGGATTACGCGGTGGACGCGGTGACGTCGGCTCGCGACGTGCCCGGCCACTCGCCGGAGGACCCTCGGGTGGCTGAGCACGGGCCGCAGATCCTCGAGGAATGGGACGCGTGCCTGGTCGCGGAGGGCATCGAGCCGGACCGTGAGGCGCAGGCGCTGGTCCCGGCGGAGGTCGTGGACCCGATGGGCGGGTACACGGACGAGCAGCTCGAGATCATGGAGAAGGTCTGGCAGCACGAGCAGGCGATGGCCGAGGAGAACGACGGGGTCGTGGGCGACTGGGACCCGGCCGATCTCGGCTACACGGAAGAAGACCTCGCCTTCATGGACGAGACGTCCCCCCGGCCCGTCACTCTCCTCGACCCGACGCAGGAGCGCCGGGTCGTCGAGGCCGACGTGCGCTGCAAGCAGGAGCTGGGGATCGTCCAACGGCTGGCCGATCTCGACGCGGCGGTCCAGGTGCAGTACATCGCGGACAACCCGGAGTACTTCACCAGCCGCAAGGAGTACGACTCGACCATGCTCGCCCACGCCGTCGAGGTGCTCACCGACGCCGGGGTCGACGTGCCGGACGTCGGGACGATCGGCGGCCGGTGAACCCGGCCGCCCGCCTCCTCAGTCCAGGTAGTCCTCGACCAGCCGCGCGGCGATCCCGGTGTACGCGGCCGGGGTGAGCTCGGCCAGGCGCGCGGCGACGTCGTCGGGCAGGCCGAGCGTCCCGACGAACTCGCGCATGCGGGCGGCGTCGACGCGCTGACCGCGGGTGAGCTCCTTGAGCCGCTCGTACGGGTTCTCCATGCCCGCGACCCCGGCGACGGACGCGGCGCGCATCGCGGACTGGACGGGCTCGCCGAGCACCTCCCAGTTGTGGTCGAGGTCGTCGGCCATGAGGTCGGCGTTGACGTCGAGGGCCTTCAGCCCGCGGCGCACGTTGTCGATCGCGAGCAGCGAGTGCCCGAACGCGGGGCCGATGTTGCGCTGGGTCGTGGAGTCCGTGAGGTCGCGCTGCAGGCGGCTGGTGACCAGCGTCGCCGAGAGGGTGTCCAGCAGGGAGCAGGAGATCTCGAGGTTGGCCTCGGCGTTCTCGAACCGGATCGGGTTGACCTTGTGCGGCATCGTCGAGGAGCCGGTGGCGCCCGCGACCGGGATCTGCGTGAAGAAGCCGAGCGAGATGTACGTCCACACGTCGGTGGCGAGGTTGTGCAGGATCCGGTTGAACCGCGCCATGTCGGCGTAGACCTCAGCCTGCCAGTCGTGGGACTCGATCTGCGTGGTCAGCGGGTTCCACGTCAGGCCGAGGTGCTCGACGAACGCGCGCGAGACGGCGGGCCAGTCCGCGCCCGGGACCGCGACGGCGTGCGCGCCGTACGTGCCGGTGGCGCCGTTGAGCTTGCCGAGGAACTCCGCACCCGTGATCCGGCGCAGCTGGCGGCGCAGGCGGTGCGCGAGCACCGCGATCTCCTTGCCCATGGTGGTCGGGGTCGCGGGCTGGCCGTGGGTACGGCTCAGCATCGGGACGTCCGCGTGCTCGCGGGCCATCTCGGCGAGCTGGTCGGCCAGGGCCTCGGCGGCCGGCAGCCACACGTCGACGACGGCGCCGCGCACCATCAGCGCGTAGCTGAGGTTGTTGATGTCCTCGCTCGTGCAGGCGAAGTGCACGAGCTCGCTCGCCGCGGGCAGGTTCGTGTCGCCGAGCTCGTCGGGGGCGACGGCGATGCGGCGCTTGATGAAGTACTCGACGGCCTTGACGTCGTGCACGGTCTCGCGCTCGATCGCACCGAGCTCGGCGATCTGGTCCGCGCCGAACGTCGACGGGATCCGGCGCAGGTACGCGATCTCCGCGTCGGTCAGGGTGGGAGCGCCGGGCACCACCGCGCCCGGTGCCTCCGTCGTGCCGTCGCCCGCCGTGCCGTTGCCCGCCGTGCCGTTGCACAGCGTGATCAGCCACTCGACCTCGACGTGGATGCGCGCCCGGTTCAGCGCGGCCTCGCTCAGGTGGTCCACGAGCGGCGCCACCGCGCCCCGGTAGCGGCCGTCGAGCGGCCCCAGCGCGATCGGCGGGGTGACGTCGGCGAGGTCGACACGGGTGGGCTGGTCAGGCTGCGGCGCGGTGGAGGTCACGCCCTGCATTCTCCCACGCGGCCCGGCGGCCCGGCCCGCAGGTCTCACGGGCCGAGCCGCCGTCGTCGGGCACCGGTCGTGGTGCGAGCGCTCCGTCGAGGGAGGTCGTCCACAGGCTGCCACCGTCCACAGGCGACCGGGTCGGCCGGGGCGGTCGGCACCCGGGCGCCCTAGCGTCCGGGCCATGCTCATGCCGACCTCCGACGTCGCCGTGGCCGCCACCCGGCTCCGCGACGCCCACGCCGCGCTCGACGACTCCGCTGCCCTGCTGCGTCGCGCCGCCGTCCTCGCCTGGGACTCCTCCGCCGGCGACGACTGCCGGGCCGCGATCAGCGACCTGCTCACGATCCTCGCCACCGACTCCGGCGCGGTCGAGCAGGCCGTCCGGGTCACGGCGGCCCTGGAGACGCCGTGAGCCGGGACCCGCGCGAGACGCTCGTCGTCGTCGGCGGGCGACCCGTCGCGCACGTCGACGCCACCGACATCCGCACGGCGGCGCTCCGGCTCGCGGACGCCGCCGACGACCTGCGCGTCGCCACGGCCGCCTGCGCCGCCGCCCGGACCGCCCTCGACCGCGACCTGTGGAGCCCCGCACCCCTCGGGGAGACGGACCCCGGTCGCCCCGGCCGGGTCCGCTGGGCACGGGCGCTCGCCGACGACGCCGCCGTCGCGCTCGCCGCCCGCGCCGACACCTGCGCGAGCCTGGAGCACCGGCTCCTGGTCGCCGCGGGCCTCTACGAGCACGCCGAGTCCGCCGCGGAGAAGCTCGTCGGAGCCGTCGTGGCGGTGGGCTCGGGGGCCGTCGCGGGGGTGGTCACCGGACTGGTCACCGACCCGCTGCTCGGCCTGCCGGCGCGCTGGGGCGGACGGATCGGGATCGGCATGGCCGCCGTGCTGGCGCCCGACCCGGACGGGCCGCAGGAACCTGCCGCCACCGTTCCCGCCGACGTCGAACCGTCCGGTGGTGGAGGGATCGGCGGGTGGATCCTGCGAGGTGCGGCACCGTACGCCGACGAGGCGATCCTGGGCGGCGGCGTCGGGGTCGCTGCCGGGGCACCGCTCGCGGCCCGCGGCGACTTCTCCGTGACCGGTGGCGCGCGGGTGCTCTCCGGCGCCGTGCACAGCGTCCTGCCCCGCGTCGACGTCACGGTGGAGCCGCTGGACCCCGCACGGTTCACGGGCGGCCCGCCCGCCTGGCAGGGGTCGTGCGCCGGCAGCGTGGCCGAGGCGCTGGCCCGCACCGCGGACCTGTACTCGCACGGCAGCAGCATCCCGGGGCGGCCCGCGCCGGGGCCGCCGCCGGGCACGGTCGGGGTGGAGCGGGTCGAGCACGCCGACGGCACGGTGAGCTGGACCGTGCTGATCCCCGGGACGCAGGAGGTGCTGTCCACCCGGAACCCGTTCGACGGCGCCACCGACCTCGACCTCATGGCGGGCGAGACGGCCGACGTGATGGTCGCCGTCGAGCAGGCGCTCGCGGACGCGGGTGCCTCCCGGGACGAGCCGGTGGTGCTCGTGGGCCACTCGCTCGGCGGGATCGCCGCGACGGCGCTGGCCGCGTCGCCGTCGTTCCGGCAGAAGCACCGCGTCGGCGGCGTCGTGACGGCCGGGGCGCCGACGGCGACCTTCCGCACGCCCCCCGGGGTTCCGGCGCTGCACGTCGAGAACACCGAGGAGCTGGTCTCACCGCTCGACGGACGGTCGGGTGCGGAGAACCCGGCGACCCCCGATCGGGTGACGGTGAGTCGTGACCTGTCAGCCTCCGACGACCCGCACGACCGCGCGGCGTCCGGCAACGTCGGGAAGGCGCACTCCGTGCCCACGCACCTGCGCACGCTGGCGCACGCGCAGGCCGTGGGCAACGTCCAGGTGGCCGGTGTGGTCCGGCCGATCGAGGAGCTGTTGGACGGCGACCGGTCCGAGACGACGTTCTACACGGTCCGGCGTGGGCAGCCCGGGCAGTGACCTGTCCCGGTGGCGCGGTCGCCCCGTCGGGCCCGACCCGTCAGTCCCGCTTGCCGGGGACGACCCAGCCGATGACGGTCTGCAGCACCGCGAGGATCAGCGCGATCCACAGGTACCACCAGAAGCCGCCGGAGATGTCGAGACCCCAGTCCCCGATCTGGTCCGTGAGCCACACCGTGATCCACAGCATCAGCGCGTTGATCAGCAGGTAGAACAGGCCGAGGGTGAGGATCAGGAGCGGCAGCGAGATGAGGGACACGATCGGCTTCACGATCATGCTGACCAAGGAGAAGATCGTCGCCACGCCCACGATGACGAGGATGCGCCCGAGCGCGTCGTCGCCGCCGTAGATCTCGAGGTTGTCGAAGATCAGGTCGCAGATCCACAGCGCGAGCGAGGTCACGACGATCCGTGCGATGAGGTTCATGACGGCATCGTGGCACGGGCGGGCGTCCACGGGAACAACCGCGGTGCCATGATCGGCGCATGGCCTCGATCATGATGACCGCCATGCCGTTCGCCGGGCACGCCCGGCCGATCCGCGCGGTCGCGGCAGAGCTGGTCCGCCGCGGTCACGACGTGCGGGTGTACACCGGCCGCGCGCACGTGTCGATGTTCGACGACGTCGGGGCGCGCGGCGTGCCCTGGCAGGTCGCGCCGGACTTCGACGAGCGCGACTTCGCCGCGACCTTCCCCCGCATGCGGGGGCGCAAGGGGTTCGCGCAGGTCGTGACGAACCTGCGCGAGCTGTTCCTCGGGACGGCCGTCGCCCAGCAGACCGACCTGCTGGCGCTCGCGCACGCCGAACCGTGGGACCTGCTGGCCGGCGACCCGATGGCCCTGGGCACCCGGCTGGCGGCCGAACGGCTCGCGGCCGACGGCGCGGGCGCACCCTGGGCGACCGTCTCGCCGATCGCGTACTGGCCGCCCGGGCCGGGCATCCCGCCCACGGGCCTCGGGCTGCGACCCGCCACCGGTCCGGCCGGCCGGCTCCGCGACGCCGTCCTGGGCGGCACGACACGCCTGGCGAACACCGCGCTCGTGCGCCCCTACGAGCGGGTGCGTCGGGAGGCGGGGCTCGGTCCGGGCCAGGAGTCGTTCGACGCGATGTGGTACTCGCCGCAGCTCGTCGTGGCGGCGGGGGTCCCCGGCCTCGACTACCCGCGCGACGACATCGGCCCGCACGTGCGCTTCGTCGGCGACCTGACCGACGACGGTGGCCGCACGCCGTCCGGGACGGCACGGCCCGGCTGGTGGTCCGACGTCCTCGACGCGCAGGTACCGGTCGTCCACCTGACGCAGGGCACCGCGAACGTCGACCCGCACGACCTGATCCTGCCGACCGTCCGTGCGCTCGCGGACGCCGACGTCCTCGTCATCGTCGGTCTCGGGAGCCGCACCGACCCGCTGCCCGGACCGCTGCCCGCCAACGTCCGGGTCGCCGAGATGGTGCCCTACCCCGAGCTGCTTCCCCGGACGTCGGTGATGGTGACCAACGGGGGATTCGGTGGCGTGCTGCAGGCGTTGCGCCACGACGTGCCGCTGGTTGTCGCGGGTGGAGACCTCGACAAGCCGGAGATCGCGGCCCGGGTCGCCTGGCACGGCGCCGGCGCGGACCTGCGGACCGGGACGCCGCGACCCGCCGCGGTGCGCGCCGCCGTCGAGAGCGTGCTGACCGGCGGCAGCCATCGGCGGGCGGCGCAGCGGCTGGGTGCCGAGCTGCGCGCCGCCGGGGGGACGCGAGCCGCCGCGGACCTGCTGGAGGCGCATGCTGCCGCGGGCTGACGCCGGGCCCGGGCCGTCGGGAGTCTTCGGACCGGAGCCGTGGCGGACCGATGAGATCCTGGGGCCGTGCCGAACATGCCGAACCCGAACACGTCCGTCCCGTTGCGCGCCGCCGTCGCGGCCCTGCCCGCCTACGTCCCCGGCGCGCGCCCGAGCGGACGGGCGTACAAGCTCTCGTCCAACGAGAACCCGTACCCGCCGCTGCCGTCGGTGCTCGCCGCGATCCAGACGGCGGCGGCCGAGGTCAACCGCTACCCCGACATGTACGCCACGGAGCTCGTCGAGACCATCGCGGGCTACGTGGGTGTCGGCGCGGACCAGGTGGTCGTGGGCAACGGGTCCGTCGCGGTGCTGCAGCACGTCCTCGAGGCGGTCGTCGAGCCGGGTGACGAGGTCGTCTTCCCGTGGCGCTCCTTCGAGGCCTACCCGATCATCACGGCCGTCGCCGGCGGCACGGCGGTGACGGTGCCGGTCAGCGCCGCCGGCCGCCTGGACCTGCCGGCGATGGCGGCCGCCGTCACCGAGCGCACCCGCGCCGTCCTGGTGTGCACGCCCAACAACCCGACCGGTCCGGTGGTGCACGCCGACGAGCTCGAGACGTTCCTCGCGTCCGTGCGGCGCGACGTGCTCGTCGTCGTCGACGAGGCGTACCTCGAGTTCGTGCGCGACCCCGAGTCCCCGGACGGGCTCGACGTGCTGCGCCGCCACCCGAACGTCGTCGTGCTGCGCACGCTGTCCAAGGCGTACGGGATCGCCGGCCTGCGCGTCGGGTACGCGCTGGCGGAGCCGCACCTCGCCGCGGGCATCCGCGCCACCTCCACGCCGTTCGGCGTCAACCACCTCGCCCAGCGGGCCGGGATCGCCGCGCTGCAGGCTCCGGCCCTGGCCGAGATGACCGACCACGTCGAGGCGCTGGTCGCCGAGCGCACCCGGGTGTGGGACGCGCTGCGCGAGCAGGGCTGGGACGTGCCGGCCACGCACGCGAACTTCGTGTGGCTCGGCACGGGGGAGCGGACGGCAGAGCTGGCGGCGCAGGCCGCGGCGGCGGGCGTCCTCGTGCGGCCGTTCGCCGGTGACGGGATGCGCGTCAGCATCGGTGAGGTCGCGGCGAACGACGCGTTCCTGGCGCTGGCCGCGGACTGGGTCCGGTGAGGGGCCACCGACGGACCGCGTCCGCGGCTGCTCCTGTCGTGACCGCCCTGGTCGCCACCCTGGGTCTCGGGGCGTGCTCGGAGGGCGGCACCGAACCCGCCGACGTGACCGGCGTCCCGGAGTCCTGGCTCGAGGACACGGCCGACGGCTGGGCCGATTCCGACGGGTACGGGCAGGCGATGCCGCACCTGGGGCGCGGCGGGTGTCTCCTCGGCGACGAGCCCCCCGAGATGCTCGGCGTGCAGGGCGGGTACACCGACGTCGGCTGGGGACCCTACGGGGACGACCCGGCCGCGCCGGACTCCTACCGGTACCTGTGCGGTCTGTGGTCCCCGGACCGGTATGCCGGGGAGCTCCAGGTCATCAAGGTGGCCGACGCGGCTGCCGGCAGCCTCCTCGTGGACGAGTTCGACGCGCAGACCAGCACGGCGGTGCAGGAGAACGAGGTCACCACCGTGACGTCCGGGCGGCTCGAGGTCAGCGTGCTGCGCCGGTGGATCCCGTCGAACCCGCAGGGCGCCTACCGCGTCCTGTACCTCGACGAGGACGCGCTGGCCGCCGTGGTGCTCGAGATCAACTCCCTCGACGAGTCGGACTTCGCGGCGTTCAGCGACCAGGACGCGGCGGACGCGCTGGTGGCCGCCATGGCCGCCGCCGGCTGAACCGTCAGCGCGGCAGGTTGCGCAGGTTCGAGCGAGCCATCGACATGACCTCGCCCATGCCGCCGCCCAGGATCTCCTTGGTCATGGCGGTCGCGAACCCGCGGATCTGCCCGGACGTGATCGACGGCGGGATGGACAGCGCGTTCGGGTCGGTCATGACCTCCACCAGCGCCGGTCCGGGAGCGTCCAGGCGCTCGGCGAACACCTTGCGCAGGTCCTTCGGCTTCTCGACGCGCTGCGACGGGATGCCGACGGCGGTCCCGATCGCCGCGTAGTTCACCTCGGGCGAGTCGGTGCCGTGCGACGGCAGCCCTTCCACGAGCATCTCCAGCTTCACCATGCCCAGCGAGGCGTTGTTGAACACCACGATCTTCACGGGCAGGTCGTAGGCGCGGACGGTGATCAGCTCGCCGAGCAGCATGGACAGCCCGCCGTCGCCGGCGAGGGCCACCACCTGCCGGTCCGGCTGGGCCATCGACGCCCCGATGGCGTGCGGCAGGGCGTTGGCCATCGAGCCGTGCAGGAACGAGCCGATGACGCGCCGTCGGCCGTTGGGCGTGAGGTAGCGCGCCGCCCAGACGTTGTTCATCCCCGTGTCGACGGTGAACACGGCGTCGTCCGCCGCCGTCTCGTCGAGCTGGACCGCAGCGTACTCCGGGTGGATCGGCGTGTGCTTCTCCACCTTGCGCGTGTAGGCGCCGACCACCTTGGTCATGTTCTCGGCGTGCTTGTCGACCATCCGGCGCAGGAACTTGCGGTTCGTCTTGCGCTGCACGAGCGGGTTGAGCAGACGCAGCGTCTCGCCCACGTCGCCGTGCACGGGCAGGTCGAGGCGGGTGCGCCGACCCAGGTGGGAGGCGTCGATGTCGATCTGCGCCGTCGGGACGTCGTCCGGCAGGAACGAGTCGTAGGGGAAGTCCGTGCCGATCAGCACCAGGAGGTCGGCCCCGTGGATCGCCTGGTGGCAGGAGCCGTAGCCGAGCAGGCCGGACATGCCGACGTCGTGGGGGTTGTCGTACTGGATGATCTCCTTGCCGCGCAGCGAGTGGCCCACGGGTGCGGCGACGAGGTCGGCGAGCTCGAGCACCTCGTCCCGCGCACCTCGGGCACCGGCTCCGACGAACAGGGTGACCTTCTGGGCGTCGTCGATCGCCCGCGCCAGCGCCGCCACGTCCGTGCCGTTGGGCACGACGCGCGCCGGGCAGGCGCCGGGGATGAGGATCGGCGCGTCGTCGTCGGCCACCTCCTCGTCCGCGACGTCGCCGGGCAGGGTGAGGACCGCGACGCCCGGCTCGGCGAGCGCGTGCTGGATCGCGGAGCGGGTGACGCGCGGCAGCTGCGCCGACGTCGAGATCATCTCCGAGAAGACGGAGGCCTCGGTGAAGAGGCGGTCGGGGTGCGTCTCCTGGAAGAACTGCGTCCCGACCTCGGAGCTCGGGATGTGCGAGGCGATGGCCAGGACGGGGAGCTTGGAGCGGTTCGCGTCGTACAGCCCGTTGATGAGGTGCAGGTTCCCCGGGCCGCACGACCCGGCGCACACGGCGAGCTTGCCGGTCACCTCGGCCTCGGCGGCGGCGGCGAAGGCTGCCGCCTCCTCGTGGCGCACGTGCACCCAGGAGATGCCTTCGGTGCGGCGCACGGCATCCACGATCGGGTTGAGCGAGTCCCCGACGATGCCGTAGATGCGTTCGACGCCCGCGGCGACGAGCTGGTCGACGAGGTGTTCGGCGACGGTGCGAGCCATGACGGTGACCTCCGGGGAGCGGGTGACGGCTTCCTGCGATGCTGCCCCAGCCGGGCCGTGCCCGCGCGGGGGAGCGCGGTGGCGTCGGTCACCGCTGCGGGGCGGCCGCCCCGAGCCTACGGTCGATGGATGGACGAGGCGATGCTCCACGAGCTCCTGGCGATCGACGACCGCCTCGCACGCGGTGCGGGCCCCGACTACGCGGAGGTGCTGCACGACGACGCTCTCGTCGTCGTGCCGGGTGCGGTCCTGGACAAGGCGGGCTGCGTCGCCGCGATGGACGCCTCGCCCGGCTGGGACGAGGCCGACCTGGACGACGCCCGGCTGGTGCGCGGCGGCGACACCGCGACGATCGTCTACCGGTTCACCGGGCGCCGCGGCGATGACACCTACGTCGCGACCCTGGCCAGCACGTACGTGCGCGCCGACGGGTGGCGGCTGCTGCTGCACCAGCACACGCCGGACTGACCGGCCCGCGCGGGCCGGCACGTCAGCCGCGCCGTCAGCCGCGCAGCGCGTCCGGGATCGGCGTCTCGCCGCTGCGGAAGCGGACGAACGCGCCCACGGTCAACGGCTCGCGCAGCGTGTCGGCCGCCACCTGGGCGACGTCGGCGCGCGGGACGGCCGACTCCTCGCCGCGTTCGAGAGCCGTACCGTCGGCGACCCGCTCGATCCGGCCGGTGGCGGCGTCGTCGGTGAGGCTGCCCGGCCCGAGGATCGTCCAGTCCAGCGAGGTGCCCCGCAGGTGGTCGTCGGCGGCGAGCTTGGCGTCCGCGTAGGGGTAGAAGCTCGAGTCCTCGGGGATCCCGTGGTCGGGCACGGAGCCGATCCAGGACACCATGACGTACCGGCGGACCCCGGCGAGCGCCGCGGCGTCCATGGAGCGGATCGCGGCGTCCCGGTCGACGGCGTAGGTGCGGTCGGGATTGCCGCCGCCTGCCCCGGCGGACCAGACGACGGCGTCGGCACCGTCGAGCGCCGTCGCGATCTGGTCGGTGCTCGACGTCTCGACGTCGAGGAGCAGCGCCTCGGCGCCGAGGTCGGTCACGGCGTCGAGCTGCTCGGGCTTGCGGACCACGCCGACGACGTCGTGCCCGCTCTTCGTGAGCAGCGGGAGCAGGTGTCGCGCGACCTTGCCGAGCGCACCGACGACCACGATCTTCATGACGACCTCCAAGGATCTTCGGGGGAGCTGGGGCGGATGCCTCCCACCGTGTCCTACGTCGGCGCCCGACGCCAGCGAGGAGGTCAGGACCGTTCGCGCCGGGCCTGGACCGCGCGGGCCTGCACCGCCCACGCGTCCGCCACGGGGCCGAGGTGGGCGAGCTTGTCGGGGTTCATCACGCCGCGGACGGTCTGGATGTGACCGTCGAGCACGTCGACCGCCAGGACGGCGAGAAGCTCGTGGTCCGTGGTGGAGATGACGATGCCCGGCTCGTGGTTGACCTCGTGCTGCTCGATCACGAGGTCGCCCGCCGACAGCAGGTCGGCGAAGGCCACGAACGCCCGGAGCACCTTCTCCCGGCCGGCGACCGGACGGGGGAACGCGGGGGCCTTGCCGCCGCCGTCGCCGGTCACCTGGACGTCAGCCGCCAACAGCTCGGTCAGGCCGTCCACGTCCCCCGCGCGGAAGGCCTCGACGAACCGGGCGGTGAGCTCCTCGCGCTCGCGCCGGTCGGCGTCGAACCGGGGCCGGCCCTCGGCCATGTGCCGGCGTGCCCGCACCGCGAGCTGCCGGCACGCCGACTCGGAGCGGTCGACGGCCTCGGCGATCTCGGCGAAGTCGAACGCGAAGACCTCGCGCAGCACGAACACCGCCCGTTCGAGCGGGCTGAGCCGTTCGAGCAGGAGCAGCGCCGCCATGGACACCGAGTCGGCGAGCTCGGCGGAGCGCTCCGGGTCCTCGTACGGGTCGTCCAGCAGCGGCTCGGGGAACCAGGTGCCCGTGTACTCCTCGCGGCGCACCCGCGCCGAGCGGAGCACGTCGATCGAGATCCGGGTGACGACGGCGGACAGGAACGACTTGACCGACGTCGGCTCCGCCGTCGTGCCCTCGTAGCGCAACCAGGTCTCCTGGACGGCGTCCTCGGCCTCGGTCACGCTGCCCAGGATCCGGTAGGCGATCGCGAACAGCAGCGGCCGCAGCGCGGTGAACTCCTCGGTGCGGGACATCTTCTCAGCCTGCCACCGGCGCCTGGACGGGGCTCGGCGCACGGCCGGACCCGGGCCAGCGGATCGCTCCCGGCGCGCGGCGGGCGATGCCGATGGCCGCGACCACGCCGCGCACCTGGAACTTCTTCAGCGCGACGGCGGTGCGGCCGGTCAGCGCGCGGTCGCCCGCGACATCGTCACGGTCGGTGAGCTGCAGCACGGCGGCGTGGCTGCCGATGCTCACGCAGCGCCCCTGGAACCCGAGGTCCAGCGGCGCGGGGCCGCCGTCGGCGGTGCCGCGGGCCTCGGCGGAGAGCACGTCGGCGGCGTGCGCCCCCGAGGGGAACGCGAGCTGGCAGGACATGGAGTACCGCCCGCCGTGCGGAGCCACCGTGTGCCCGGCGTCGCCCACCGCCATGATCTGCGGGTGGGACACCGACTGCAGGGCGGCGTCGGTGCGGGCGGCGCCGGCCGGGTCGACGGCGAGCCCGGACTCGCGGGCGAGGGGCGGCGCGGCGAAGCCGCCGCACCAGACGGTCAGGTCGGACGGGACCTCGGCGCCGTCGTCCAGCAGGAGCAGGCCGGGCTCGACGGCCCGGACGCGGGCGCCCCCGACCGACTCGACGCCGAGGCCCTCCAGGCTGGTGCGCACGTGGGCGGCCGCCCGGGGGTTGAACCAGCCGCCGACCTCTCCGGAGGTGACGAGGCGGGTCTTGACGTCCGGCCGGGTCGCGGCCAGCTCGCCGACGGTCTCCAGGCCGGTGAACCCGCCGCCGACGACGGCGACGTCCGCCCCGGCGGGCAGGCTCGCGACGGCGTGCCGCAGCCGTTCGGCCGCCGCCAGGTCCGCGACGCCGTGCGTGTGCTCGCCGCCCGGGACGGGCACCGGCTCGGTGGTGCTGCCGGTAGCGAGGACAGCGCGGTCGAACAGCAGCTGTCGCACGCCGTCCGGCCCGTGGACGGTGGCCCGGCCGCCGTCCGGGTCGAGCGAGGTGACGTAGCCCTCGACGAACGTGACGTCCGGGCCGAGCATCCGGCGGATGCTCGGGGCGGGGACCTGCTGCCCGGTGGCCAGCTGGTGCAGGCGCAGGCGGTTGACGAACGTCGGCCGCGGGTTGACGACGGTGACGGCCACCCGGCCGCGGGAGCGTCCCGCGAGCCGGACCGCTGCCATGCCGCCGGCGAACCCGGCGCCGACGATCAGGACGTGGGTGGTGGGTGTGCTGTGTGTCGTGTGTGTGCTCATACCCACGGGACGAGCCAGCGCGCGCGGGTGTGACACGCACCCTCAGGTGGCATCCTGGCCGGCCGCGCGGGCGGCGTCCGAGGGGCTGTCGCCCTCCAGGTAGCGGGCGCCCGGGCCGAGCGTCGCCGCACGGTCGCCGGGGTTCTGCAGCACGCAGCGCTCCAGGGAGAGGCAGCCGCAG
Organism: uncultured Isoptericola sp.; assembly: GCA_947497265.1. Taxonomy (GTDB): domain Bacteria; phylum Actinomycetota; class Actinomycetes; order Actinomycetales; family Cellulomonadaceae; genus Isoptericola; species Isoptericola rhizosphaerae. Next base: position 635,561 of record CANMFP010000001.1, on the reverse strand, counting down.
CCGATGCACGAGTCGAGGTCGTCGCGCAGCCGCTCGATGGCGGCGATGCGGGCGTCCAGCAGGGGGCGCCACGAGCGGGAGAGCCCGGTCCAGTCGTCGGCGGTGGGCGTGCGCCCCTCGGGCAGCGTCGCGAGCGCGTCGCCGATCTCCTCGAGCGTGAGCCCGACCCGGGACGCGGTACGGATGAACGCCACCCGCCGCAGCGTGGTGCGTTCGTAGCGGCGCTGGTTGCCCGTGGTGCGCTCCGAGGAGATGAGCCCGAGCGTCTCGTAGTAGCGCAGGCCCGACGGCGCCACGCCGCTGCGGCGGGCGACCTCGCCGATGGTCAGGTATCGCTCGATCGCCACGGTCCTCCGGGGGGTCGGGTCTTGACCTCAAGCGAGGTTTAACTTACACGATCGGAGCATGACCGACATCGACTCCGTCCCACCGTCCGTCGTGGAGCTCGTCGCCCGCATGACCGGTGACGAGAAGCACGACCCGAGCGTGAACTCCACCCTCGACGTCCTCTGGGTCCTGTACGACCAGGTGCTGCGGGTGTTTCCCGACGCACCCGACCATCCCGACCGTGACCGGTTCCTGCTCTCCAAGGGGCACGGTCCGGCTTCCACCTACGCCGTGCTCGCCGCCAAGGGGTTCTTCCCGGTCGGATGGCTCGACGACGTCGCCTCCTGGCACTCGCGCCTCGGACATCACCCCGACCGGACGCTCGTGCCCGGCATCGAGATCGGCAGCGGGTCGCTCGGGCACGGCCTGCCGATCGCCGTCGGCATGGCGCTCGGGCTGCGGGACCGGTCGCGGGCACGCGTCGTCGTGCTCGTCGGCGACGCCGAGCTGGACGAGGGCAGCAACGCCGAGGCGATCGCCGTCGCGGGCCGGTTCGGCCTCGACAACCTCACCTGCGTCGTCGTCGACAACCACAGCGACAACCTCGGCTGGCCCGGCGGGATCGCCGCCCGCTTCGCGCTCGAGGGCTGGCAGGTGGCCGACGTCGCCGCGCACGACCACGCGGCGCTCGCGGGCGCGCTGCGGACCGTCGCACGGGACCGGCCCTCCGCCGTCGTCGTGGACACCACGCTTCACGCCGGGGTGCGCGGCCAGGAGGTGGCGGCATGAGCGCGGCAGAGATGCGGACCCGGTTCTACGCCGAGCTCGACCCGGTGCTCGCCGCGAACCCGAACGCCGTCCTCGTGCTGGCCGTGATCGGGGCGGGCTACGTCGGCGAGACCATCGCGCGGCGGCCCGGCCAGGTGGTCGACGTCGGGATCCGTGAGCAGGCCATGATGGGTGTGGCGGGCGGGCTCGCGCTGACCGGGCGCCGGCCGATCGTCCACACGTTCGCACCGTTCCTCGTGGAGCGGGCGTACGAGCAGATCAAGCTGGACCTCGGCCACCAGGACGTCGGGGCGCTGCTGGTGAGCGCCGGCGCGTCGTACGACGTCAGCTCCGGCGGACGCACGCACCAGGCGCCAGGCGACGTCGCCCTGGTCTCCGCGCTGCCGGGGTGGACGGTGCACGTGCCCGGCCACGGCGACGAGGTCGCGGAGCTTCTGCGCCGCGAGGCCGCCGGTGCCGGCCGCGTGTACGTGCGGCTCTCGGGGCAGCACAACGCGCGGCCGCAGCCGGTCGACGGGCGCGTGCACCTGGTGCGGGACGTCTCGGGAGGCGTCGCGGGTGGCGCACCGCTGGTCCTCGCCGTCGGGCCGATGCTCGACGTCGTCCTCGAGGCGACGCGCGACCTGCCCGTGCGCGTGGCCCACACCAACACGCCCCACCCGCTGGACGCCGACGGCCTGCGCGAGCTGACAGGGCCGACCCCGATGCTGGCCGTCGTGGAGCCGTACCTGGCGGGAACCAGCGCGGCCGGGGTCGCGGCGGCGCTGGCCGACCGGCCTGCCCGGGTGCTGCACGTCGGCGTGCCTCGCGACGCCGAGCTGCGCCGCTACGGCACGCCGCGCGACCATGCCGCCGCGCACGGCCTCGACGCGGCGGGCGTGCGACGGCAGGTCGAGGGGCTCCTGGGCTGAGTGGCACCGTCCCGGTCACGGGCTGCCAGAATCAGCCGGATGACGAGCCTCGAGGTGTCCGCGGCCTATGCCGGGCGCGCGACGGAGTACATCGATCGCCTGGGATCCGTCGGCGCGATGGCCGAGCCGGACCGGAGCCGCATCGCGCGCTGGGCCGGCGGCCTCACCGGGCCGGTCGTCGACGCCGGGTGCGGCCCGGGCCACTGGACCGACTTCCTGGCGCGGCACGGCTGTGACGCCGAGGGGGTCGACATCACCCGCCCGTTCCTGGAGCACGCGCGTTCCCGGTACCCCGCCCTCAGCTTCCGCGAGGCTCCGCTGGAGGCGCTCGGCGTCCCCGACGAAGGACTGGGCGGAGTGCTGGCCTGGTGCTCGGTGATCCACACTCGCCCCGAGCGCCTGGACGCGGTCCTGCGCGAGCTCGCGCGTGCCCTCGAGCCCGACGGCAGCCTCCTGCAGGGGTTCTTCGCGGGGCCGCGGGTCGAATCCTTCGAGCACGCCGTGACGACCGCCTGGACCTGGCCCGTCGAGGAGATGGGGACGCGGCTCGAGAAGGCGGGGTTCGAGGTCGAGGAGGTCGAGCAGCGCACCGCCGACGGTCACCGCCCGCACGCGGCCGTCGTCGCGCGCCGGGTCTGAAGAGGTCGTGGCCTACTGGCGCAGCAGCATCCGGGCGTACTCGTCGAGGACGGTGAGTATCCCTGGGTGCTGCCAGACGCGGTTGCGGCGCAGGCCGGTGCACTCGATCAGGACTCCGGCGTCGGCGAGCTGCGTCAAGGCATTGTGGGCGCTCTGGTTCCCCAGGGCCAGGTGCGTGGTGAGGAACCGTGCGTTGACCACCGGATGGGAGACGAGGTGAGGCAGCACCTTCCACGCCGCGGCTTGCGGGCGGAGTCCCTGGAGCCGCTCCCGGGACGACTCGACCTGCGCGGCGAGATCATCGACGAGCCGTGCCCCCGACGTCGCCGCGAACCGGGCTGCCTCGGCGAACCGCTCGACGATCGGTCGCGCGTCGCCGTCCCGGTAGGCCGTCAGAGCGTCGAAGTACCGGTCGGTCTGCGTCAGCAGCCCGGCGGACACGGGGGCGATCGTCTCTGCCATGACGCCCTTCGCTCGGAGGATCGAATGGACCATCGCGCGCCCGGTCCGCCCGTTGCCGTCGGTGAACGGGTGGATGGTCTCGAACTGGGCGTGGGCGACGGCGGCCTGGACAAGGACCGGCAGGTCCTCACGGGCGACGAAGCGCACGAGGTCCTCCATGGCTGGCGCGACGAGCGGAGCCTGCGGTGCGACGTGGGAGGCGCCGCGAGGGCTGAGTGCGCTCGTGCCGATCCACACCAGCTGTTCGCGCCATCGTCCGGCGTGGTCCTCCCAGCCTCGCTGGCCGGACAGCAACGCCTGGTGCATCGCGAGGATCGCGCTGGTGTCGAACCGCGCGGCGAGGTCGAGCGCGGTCTCCATCGCCCGCACGTTGGCCACGACCGTCCGGGCGTTCTCGGAGGACGACTGGTCGAGCTCGGCGAGAGCGAGCTGCCGGGCGCCGACGGTGAGGTTCTCGATCTGGGACGACGAGGTCGACTCGGTGCGCAGCAGGATCGAGCTCATCGGACCGAGCGACGGGCTCGCCGCCCCGAGGCTCACAGCGGCGTACGTGTCGAACCGGCTGAGCGACGTTGCCGCTTCTTCAGCGTCCGCGGTCAGGTCCGCCGGGATCGACGGGACCCACGTGCTGATGGAGGGCGGGATCGACGACCGGTACGGCCCGGAGGCAGTGGCCATCGCCGACCGGCTCGCCATCCTGTGGGACTCGGCGACCCAGTAGTCGTCCGTGTAGGTCTGGGGTGGAACCTGGAGCACCTTCCCATCTTAATCCATGTTTGGTCGAAACCTGGATCAAGAAGGTGGTGCTGGTCCAAGTTCGGTGCGGATCGTGCGCAGCGCGGCGCGCAGCTCCGTGCCAGACGGCGGGGCGTAACCGAGGACGACGCCGTTCAGCTCCAGGCCGGACCCGGGCACCGCGTAGTCCTGGAGGTCGGCGACCAGCACCCCCCGGTCCGCCAGGCGGGCGACCAGGTCCGCCGTCGGCGTGTCCTCGAGCTCGAGAACCGCGTGCAGGCCGCCGTCCAGCGCGCGGACCCGCACGCCGGGCACACCCTCGAAGGCCTCGGCCACCATCCGGCGCTTGGTCCGGTAGTCGCGGCGGCAGCGGGCCACGTGACGGCGCAGCGCCCCGGTGGACATGAGGTGGGCCAGCGCGTGCTGGGTCACGCTCGCCACCGTGGCGCCGCGGCCCGAGCGCGCGGCGCGGATCCCCGCCCCGGCCGGGGTGCCGCCGTCGGGCACGGTGTTGCCCGCCGGGAGGACGAGGTAGCCGCAGCGCAACCGTGGGTCGAGCACCTTGGAGAACGAGCCGACGTGCACGACCACGCCGGAACCGTCGAGCGCGGCGAGGGCCGGCAGCGGGGAGCCGCGGTGGCGGAACTCGGAGTCGTAGTCGTCCTCGAGGACCAGGACGTCCTCGGCGGCGGCCCACGCCAGCAGCTCGTGCCGCGCGGCCACCGGCATCGCCCCGCCCAGCGGGTACTGGTGGCTCGGCGTGACCAGCACGGCGTCGAGGCGCTCGCCGGCGTGGGCGGCGCGCAGGGCGTCGAGGTCGATGCCGGAGTCGGCGACCGGCACGGGCACGACGGCGCCTCCCGCCGAGGCGACGGCCCGGCGGCCCGCGCGGTAGCCGGGGTTCTCCACGGCGACCCGCGGTGCCGCCGTCCGGCGCGCCAGCGACTCGGTCACCAGCGAGATCGCCTCGGTCGTGCCGGCGGTCACGACGACGCGTCCGTCGTCCGGCGCGAACCCCCGGCTCAGCGCGAGATGGTTCGCGACCTGCGTCCGCAGCACGGGCTCACCGGCCGGGTCCGGGTACGCGGCGACCAGGGGCTGGGCGGCGGCGTGACGCCAGGCCGCGCGCCAGTCCCGTGCCGAGACCGCCGCGACGGCGGGGACGCCGGGCGTCAGGTCGACGAGGGCGGCGGGCGGCGCGGTCCGGACGGTCGGGACGGGAGCGGTGGCCGCTCCCGGCCGCAGCCCTGCCGCGCCGGCGGGCGGCGTGGCGGTGGAGAGCGCGCCGAGGGTCGCCGCGACCCGCGGCACCGCGCCGTGCCGTAGCACCACGTACCCCTCGCCGTCGAGCTGTTCGTAGGCGGCGGTGACGGTGCCGCGGGCCAGGCCGAGCTCGCCGGCGAGCGCACGGGTGGAGGGCAGCGGGTCGCCCTCGGTCAGCCGGCCGTCGTGGACCATGCCGCGGACCAGGTCGACGACGCGCGCCACCTTGGTGGGTTGCTGGTTGGCGTCCAAGTGGTCCATCCGTTCTGGCGGAGAGTGGACTACAGCGTAGTCCAGCGGGCTCCGTACCGTCGGCGACGTGAGCATCGAGACCGCACCCGGCTGCCCGAGCATGGCCGTGGGCCGCAAGCCCGACCGCCAGACCGACGACCCCGCCGTGCTCGACGGCATCCTCGCCGACGGGTTCCTCGCCCACGTCGCGATGCTCCGCGACGGGTACCCGGTCGTCCTGCCGTACCTGTACGGCGTCGGCGACCTGGGCGACGGGCTCGGTCGCAGGCTCCTGCTCCACGGCTCCACCGGGGCCGGGCTGTTCCTCGACGCCGGCCCCGACGGCGTGCCCGTCTCGGTGGGGATCTCCCACCTGGACGGGCTCGTCTACGCCCGGTCGCTGAACGACAGCTCGGCCAACTACCGGTCCGCGATGATCGCCGGCCGCGCCACCGTGGTCCCGCGCGACCTGCGGGTCGAGGCGCTGTGGCAGATCGGCGACCACCTGATGCCCGGCCGCCGGGCCGAGGTGCGGGAGATGACGGCCAAGGAGGTCGCCGCCACGCAGGTGCTCCAGGTGCCGCTCGACCGCGTGAGCGTCAAGACCCGCACCGGCGGCGTGGGCGAGGACCCGGACGACGGCGAGGACCACGGCGTGTGGGCCGGCGTGCTGCCGTTGTCGGTGGCGGCGGGGGTCCCGGAACCCAGCCCGCTGTCCGCGGGAACGCCCGTGCCGCCGTCGGTCAGCGCGCTGGCGCCGCGGCTCTGACGATCTACGGGCCGAGCAGTGCCGCCGGGAGGAAGGCCACGTGTTCCGGATTGGCTGTTCGCGCGAGCGGTGCGGACCGGCGAGGATGGGGCGGTGCGCACCATTCGACAGAGCCGAAAGCTCCGCGGCGTCCGCTACGACGTCCGTGGCCCCATCCTCACCGAGGCCCAGCGCCTCGAGGCCGAGGGCCACCGCATCCTCAAGCTGAACATCGGCAACACCGCCCCGTTCGGCTTCGAGGCACCCGAGGCGATCCTCGCCGACGTGGTCCACCACCTGCCCGAGGCCCAGGGGTACAGCGACTCGCGCGGCATCTACGAGGCCCGCACCGCCGTCGCGCAGTACTACCAGTCGCGCGGGCTGCGGGACACCATGGTCGAGGACGTCTTCATCGGCAACGGCGTCTCCGAGCTGATCTCGATGGTGCTGCAGGCGTTCGTCGACGACGGCAACGAGATCCTCGTGCCGGCCCCCGACTACCCGCTGTGGACGGCGGCCGTCACGCTCACGGGCGGCACCCCCGTGCACTACGCGTGCGACGAGGCGAACGGGTGGATGCCCGACCTGGCGGACCTCGAGTCGAAGATCACCGAGAACACCCACGCGTTGGTGATCATCAACCCGAACAACCCCACCGGCGCGGTGTACAGCCCCGAGATGGTCGCCGCGATGGTGGACATCGCGCGCCGTCACGACCTGGTCGTCCTGGCCGACGAGATCTACGAGAAGATCCTCTACGACGACGCCGTGCACCACCACGCCGCCACCGCGGCCGGGGACGACGTGCTGTGCCTGACGTTCAGCGGCCTGTCCAAGGCCTACCGCGTGTGCGGCTACCGGGCCGGGTGGGTCATGATCTCCGGACCCCAGGAGACCGCCACCGAGTTCCTCGAGGGCCTCACGCTGCTCGCCAACATGCGCATGTGCTCCAACGTGCCGGCCCAGCACGCGATCCAGACGGCGCTCGGCGGCTACCAGTCGATCGACGAGCTGATCGTGCCCGGCGGCAGGTTCTACGAGCAGACGATGCTCGCCGACCGGCTGCTGAACGAGATCCCCGGCGTGTCCTCCGTGCGACCCCGCGGCGCGCTCTACTGCTTCCCGCGGCTCGACCCGGAGGTCTACGCGATCGACGACGACCAGGACTTCGTCATCGACCTGCTGCGCGCCAAGAAGATCCTCGTCACGCACGGCACCGGGTTCAACTGGACGGCGCCCGACCACTTCCGGCTCGTCACGCTGCCCGACGTCGAGGTCCTCGAGGAGGCGATCGGCCGGATCGCGGAGTTTCTGGCCACGCGGCGGTGACGGCGCCGCTCAGCCGCCCGGCTCACACCAGATCGCGCGGGATGCGCCGCTCCCAGTTCTGGGAGTAGACGCGCGGGTCTCCCTGCTGCTCGTCCAGCTCGTACGCGTCGAGCTGGGCGTTGATCAGGAAGTCGTCCGCGGTGCACGTCAGGACGGTGCGGGTGACGACCTCGACGCGCCAGTCGGCACCGTTCTCCAGCCGCCGCACCGTGCGGGTCTCACCGCGCACGGACGTGACGTCGTTCCACCGGAAGCTGTACCACTCGCGGGTGTCCCGGTGGATCTTCGTCCCGGTGTCCTCGATCCGGAAGGTGCCCTGGTCGTTGACGATCTCCAGCGTCGAGACGTCGGTGGCCAGGTCCCGGGTGACGCGCCACGAGTGCTGCCCCGTGCCGAGCACGGTCGTCTCCGCCTCCTCGGCGGCCTCGGGCGGGCCGAGGGGGCGGAGCTCGTCGTCCTCGGGCCGCGGCCGGCGGACCGGCAGGTGCAGCGAGCTGCGGCTGGTCGTCAGGGTGACGGTCGCCGGCTCCGGGGAGGGCCAGATCAACGGCCAGTAGGAGGTCGAGACGGAGATCCGCAGGCGGTGGCCGGCGGGCACGGACTGCGCGATGCCGTTGAGCTCGATCCGCACCGGGTAGGGCCGGCCGGGCTCCAGCGGCTCCGGGTTCTCGCTGCCGTCCCGGTGTGTCAGGTTCAGCACCCCGTACGTCACCCGGGTCGCCTCGCCGTCCGGGGCGACGTCGGACAGACGCACGGCGAGCTGGGCCACCGGCTTGTCGGACGAGACCTCGAGCTCGACGCGCGGGAGCCCGAGGATCTCCACCGGCTCGGTCAGCGGACCGGTCTCGAAGACGAGCGCACCGCCGTCCTCCTCGCGCTGGTCGTACGGCAGGTCGGGCACCGCCGAGTAGGACGCCCACTTGCCCGCGAACATCCCCACGCTGAGGGGTGAGCGCAGCGTCACGTGGCGCTCGCCGTCGTCGTCCCCGCCGTCGTCGTCCCGCTCCAGGTGTGCGGCGCCGACCTGCTGCAGGTGGTGCGCCGTGAACCGGTACTCGCGGTCCTCCACGCCGGGTGCCGGCCAGCTCGGCTCTCCGACCCACCGGCCGGGGCGGTCCTCGTAGGAGGCGCTGGGCGGCTGAGCGTCCTGCATCCAGGCGCGCAGCATCGGCTCCTCCTCCAGGCCGGTGTCCACGCCCTTGAGCCAGTGGTCCCACCACCGCACGACCTCCTGGAGGAAGCCGATCGCCGGGCCGGGGACGCCCAGGTGCGGGTAGCGGTGGCCCCACGGGCCGATGAGGCCCTTCCGAGGCACGTCGAGGTTCTCCAGGAGCCGGAAGATCGCGTTGGTGTAGCCGTCGGCCCAGCCGCCGACCGCCATGACGGGGCACCGCACCCGCGAGTAGTCCTCGTTGACGGACGCCGGCTTCCAGTAGTCGTCGCGGCGCTGGTGCCGCAGCCAGGTGTCCAGCCAGAGGCCGCTGCCCTCGAGGCGTTCACGCCACATCTCGCGCCACCGGTCGCCGACGACGGCGGGGTCGGGCGGCAGGCTGTTGAAGGCGAACATGACGGTCGCCTCGGAGAGGTTGTCCGCGAGCAGACACGTGACCGGCATCCGGTTGCGCGCGGCCGACGTCGCGCTGCTGGACGAACCGACGAACAACCTCGACGGCTCGGCCCGCGAGCGCCTGCACGAGCTGGTCCGCACGTGGCGCGGCGCGCTGGTCGTGGTGTCGCACGACCGCGAGCTGCTCGAGCTCGTGGACACGACGGCGGAGCTCCGCACGGGCGGCCTGACCACGTTCGGCGGCACGTACGCGCAGTACGAGGAGTGGCTGGCCGTGCAGCAGGAGGCCGCGCGCTCGGCGCTGCGCGACGCCGAGCAGACGCTGCGGCGCGAGAAGCGACAACGCATCGAGACTCAGGAGCGCATCGCCCACTCCGAGCGGCAGGGGCGCAAGGACGCCGCCGACCGCAAGTACGTCAAGGCGGTGATCAACGACCGCCGCAACGCCGCACAGAAGTCGCAGGGTGCCCGGCGGGGTGCCGCGGTGGAGGCGGAGTCGCGGGCACGCGACGCCGTGGCGGCCGCGGAGCGGGCAGTGCGCGACGACGACCGCATCGCCGTCGACCTGCCCGACCCGGACGTTCCGGCCGGCCGGCGCCTCGCCGTCCTGCGCGGGTCCGACGGCCGCGAGACCGTGCTCGCGGGGCCCGAGCGGGTCGCGCTGACCGGCCCCAACGGTGTCGGCAAGACGACGCTGCTCGAACAGCTCGTCGGCGCGAGCTCCCGGGGCTGGGCCGGGGCCAGGCCCGACGGCGCCTCGCGGGCGACGGCGCGGCGGCTCACCGAGCGCGTGGGATACCTGCCTCAGCGGCTGGACGGGCTCGACGACGCCGCCACGGTGCTGGACGAGGTCCGGCGCCGCGCGCCGCACGTCGTGCCGGGGGAGCTGCGCAACCGCCTGGCGCGGTTCCTGGTCCGCGGCGACCAGGTCGACCGGCCGGTGCGCACCCTCTCGGGCGGCGAACGGTTCCGGGTGGCGCTCGCGAGCCTGCTGCTGGCCGACCCGCCGGCCCAGCTCCTCGTGCTGGACGAACCGACGAACAACCTCGACCTGGCCAGCACCGACCAGCTCGTCCAGGCGCTGGCGTCCTATCGCGGCGGGCTGCTGGTGGTGAGCCACGACCGGGCGTTCCTGGAGCGGGTCGGGCTGACGGCGGAGCTGGCGATGAGGGCGGACGGGACGCTGACGGCGGCGTGACCCCGCTGCCGCGGTCATCCCGGTGGGCAATGCCTGAGAACGACGGCGATCCACGGTTTACGAAAACTACGAATACGCGTACGCTTCTTCCGTAACGAAGCGACGAGGGTGGTGTGCACGACGATGGCCGCTGCGGAACTGATGGAACGGACCTATCTGCCGAGCGAGGCAGAGGGACTGGCCGAGGTGCACAACTTTCTCGAGGCGCACGAGCGCGCTCGGGGCACAGCAGTGGCCCCACGTTGCCTCTTGGTGGGAGAGGCGGAGGGTGATCAGGTCGAGCTCCCTGCCTCGATGTACCCGATCCTTCTGCAGGTTGTCGAAGCCATGCGCGCCGGGCGTGCGGTCACCGTGGCGCCGCATTCAACAACGCTCACGACGCAGCAGGCGGCCGATCTTCTCGGGGTGTCCCGGCCCACGGTCGTGCGCCTCATCGACACCGGCCAGCTGGCGGCGGAGCGGCCAGGCACGCGTCGGAAGGTCCTGCTCAGCGATGTGCTGGACTACCGCGAAAGTCGACGCCAGAGTCAGTACGACATGCTTGCGGCAACCGCGGTCGACATCGACGACGAGGGCGACGCAGCGGAGGTTGCGGCCCAGCTTCGAGCGGTGCGGAAGGCCGTGGCCGCGCGGCGTCGTCGTTGACCAACGGCCGCCACCTGCAAGAATCGCCGGCGTGTTCGCCGTCGTGCTCGATACCTGCGTGCTGTGGCCCAGCCTGCAGCGGGACTTTCTGCTGAGCCTGGCCATCGAGGGGCTGTACCGGCCTCTGTGGTCGTCGGCGATCCTTGCCGAGCTGGAGGAACACGAGGCGCGGAAGCTCGTTGCGCGCGGAGACCTCGAGCCCAGCACGGCGGCCGCGTCTGCTGCGGCCCTGATATCGGCGATGCGCGGAGCGTTCGACGACGCCTGCGTCGAGGGTTGGGAGCCACTCGACGGGACATTCGGCCTCCCCGACCTTGACGACGAGCATGTGGTGGCCGCCGCTGTTGTCGGCGGGGCCGGCGCGATCGTGACTGCGAACTTCAGGGACTTCCCTCCGAACCAGGTGCCCTCCAATATCCAGGTGAAGACCTCGGCGGAGTTCGCGATGGAAGCAGTCGAGCTCGCCCCCGAGCTCGCCCTCCAGGCTCTTCGGCAGATGGCTGGCCGGTATCGCAAGCCACGTCGCAGCGTCGACGACCTGCTCGAGCTGCTCGCAGCCCGCTACGGCATGGATGCGGTGGTGGACCTCGTCCGCGACGCAGATCTCACCCGGTAGCGCTCCGGGGAGCACCACAGCAGGTTCGACCGATGTCGGCCACTCCCCGACCGTGTTGGAGGAAACCTCCAAAGGCCGGCGGTGAGCGTTGGCTGCCGCACCGGGAGCCAGGACGGGGTGCTGACAACCTACGCTTGCGTAGGCTACGAAGGCGTAGGTTCGGCACCTGCTCGAGACACGGGCACCGGACCTGGACGCGGCGCAGCCGCCCGGCAGGGAAGGAGACCGTGTGAACCCCGACGCCCCTCAGAGCGCGGCAGCCGTGGAGGACCTCGTGCAGCTCGTCGCCCCGGACGGCAGCCGCACCGACGGCCCGCGGGCCGCGGCCTACCGCGACCGCGTGGCCCACATCGGCACCGACGAGCTGCGCGCGATGTACCGCGACATGGTGCTGACCCGACGGTTCGACGACGAGTCGACGGCGCTGCAGCGGCAGGGCGAGCTCGGCCTGTACCCGCAGGGGCGCGGCCAGGAGGCCGCCCAGGTCGGTTCGGCGTACGCGTTGCGCCCGCAGGACTTCGTGTTCCCCTCCTATCGCGAGCACGGCGTGATGCAGGTCCGCGGCGTCGACGCGGTGGACCGGCTGCGCATCTACCGCGGCACGGAGCACGGCGGCTGGGACCCGGCCGACCACAACGTGCAGCTCAACACCCTCGTCCTCGGCTCGCAGACCCTGCACGCCACCGGGTACGCCCTCGGCGTCCAGCGCGACGGGCTGGTCGGCACCGGGGACCCGCAGCGGGACACCGCCGTCGTGACGTACTTCGGCGACGGCGCCTCGAGCCAGGGCGACGTCAACGAGGCGCTCGTCTTCGCCGCCGTGAACAACGCACCCGTGGTGTTCTTCTGCCAGAACAACCAGTGGGCGATCTCGGAGCCGACGTCGCGGCAGACGCGCTGGCCCCTGTACCGGCGCGGTGAGGGGTTCGGCATCCCGGGCGTGCGCGTGGACGGCAACGACGTCCTGGCGTCCTACGCGGTGATGACCGAGGCTCTGGAGCGTGCCTACGCCGGCGACGGCCCCACCTTCGTGGAGGCCTACACCTACCGGATGGGCGCGCACACGACGTCGGACGACCCCACCCGCTACCGCGAGCTCGCCGAGGAGGAGGAGTGGGCGCTGCGCGACCCGATCGACCGGCTCGCCGCCCTGCTGCACGCCGAGGGCCGCTGGGACGACGTGTGGGCGGCTGACGTGGAGGCGCAGGCCGACGCGATGGCCGAGCGCCTGCGGGCCGAGGTCCGGGCGATCGAGGACCCGTCCCCGGCGTCGATGTTCGACCACGTGTACGCGGCCGGGCACGCGCAGGTCACCGTGGAGCGCGACTGGTTCGAACGCTACGAGTCCGAGACGGCAGGCACCACGACGGAGGCGGCCCGATGAGCGAGAACCTCACCTTCGCGAAGGCGCTGAACGAGGGCCTGCGCTCCAGCCTCGAGGCGGACGACAAGGTGCTGATCATGGGGGAGGACGTCGGCCGGCTCGGCGGGGTCTTCCGCATCACCGACGGTCTGCAGAAGGACTTCGGCGAGCACCGGGTCGTGGACACGCCGCTGGCCGAGTCCGGGATCGTCGGCACCGCGATCGGTCTCGCGATGCGCGGCTATCGGCCGGTCTGCGAGATCCAGTTCGACGGCTTCGTCTTCCCCGCCTTCGACCAGATCACCACCCAGCTCGCCAGGATGCGCTACCGCTCCGCCGGGCGCCTCGAGGTCCCCGTGGTCATCCGCATCCCGTACGGCGGCGGCATCGGCGCCATCGAGCACCACTCCGAGTCGCCGGAGGCGCTGTTCGCGCACACTCCCGGGCTGCGGGTGGTCTCCCCGGCGACGCCGCAGGACGCGTACGACATGATCCGCTCGTCGATCACCTCGCCCGATCCCGTGATCTTCCTCGAGCCCAAGGGCCGGTACTGGTCCAAGGGCGCGGTGGACCTCGGCAGCCCCGTCGCGACGTCCGGGGCCGACGGCGGCACGGCGGACCCGCTCGGCCAGGCCCGGATCGCTCGGGCCGGCACGGACGTGACGCTGGTCGCCTACGGGCCGACCGTCGCCACCGCGCTGGCCGCCGCCGATGCGCTGGCCGCCGAGGGCACCAGCGCGGAGGTCGTCGACCTGCGGTCGCTGTCCCCGATGGACGTGCCCGCCGTGGTGGGCTCGGTCCGCCGGACCGGGCGCTGCGTCGTCGTGCACGAGGCCCCGACGTTCTTCGGTGCCGGTGCCGAGCTCGCCGCCCGCGTCACCGAGGAGTGCTTCTACTCCCTCGAGGCGCCCGTGCTGCGGGTCGGCGGGTTCCACACGCCGTACCCCGTGGCGAAGATCGAGCACGACTACCTGCCGAGCACCGACCGCGTCCTCGACGCCGTCGACCGCGCCCTGGCCCACTGACCGGCCTGCGAACGAGGAGACCGATGAGCACCCAGCGCTTCCCCCTCCCGGACGTCGGTGAGGGACTGACCGAGGCGGAGATCGTCGAGTGGAAGGTCGCCGTCGGCGACACCGTCGCGGTCAACGACGTCATCGTCGAGATCGAGACCGCCAAGTCCCTGGTCGAGCTGCCGTCGCCGTTCGCGGGGACGGTCGTGGCCCTGCTCGCCGAGGAGGGGACCACGGTCGACGTCGGCACCGCGATCATCGAGGTCGGGTCGGCGGACGCCTCCGCGCCCGATCCGGCACCCGGCGCGCCCGCCGACGAGGCCGCCTCCGTCGGCTCGACGAACGGTGCGGGCTCCGGGTCCGTGCTGGTGGGCTACGGCACCGGCGACGCCGCCGCCGGGTCGCGCCGGCGCCGCCGCCGCACCGAGGCCCCGGAGGGACCGGCCCCCACCACGCCTCCCGTCCCCGCACCCGCACCTGCCGCGACACCTGCACCTGCACCGGCGAAGTCACCGGGTATCGCCAAGCCGATGATGAGCGTGCCCGCTGCCGCCGACACGGCCGGTGCCGCGCCGACGGGCACGACGCCGGCCGGCCGGATCCGCGTGCTCGCCAAGCCGCCCGTGCGCAAGCTCGCCAAGGATCTGGGCGTCGACCTCGCGTCGGTGCAGCCCACCGGACCCGGGGGCATCGTGACCCGCGAGGACGTGGTGGCCCGGGCCGAGGCCGCCGAGCCGAAGACCCTCGCGACCTACCCCGACGACGACCAGCCGTGGCTCGCCTCCGGGTCGGTGACGAACGACGGCCGTGAGACCCGCGTCCCGGTCAAGTCCGTGCGCAAGCGCACCGCTGAGGCCATGGTGACCAGCGCGTTCACCGCCCCGCACGTCACCGTGTTCCGGACGGTCGACGTCACCCGGACGATGAAGCTCGTCGAGAAGCTCAAGGCCGACCGGGACTTCGCCGACGTGCGGGTCACCCCGCTGCTGATCGCCGCCAAGGCGGCGCTGCTCGCCATCAAGCGCCACCCGGAGATCAACGCGAGCTGGGACGACGAGGCCCGCGAGATCGTCTACAAGCATTACGTGAACCTGGGTATCGCCGCGGCGACCCCGCGCGGCCTCGTGGTGCCCAACGTCAAGGACGCGCACCGGCACGAGCTGCTCCCGCTGGCCCGTGCGCTCGGTGAGCTGACGGCCACCGCCCGCGCGGGGCGGACCAGCCCGGCCGACATGTCCGGTGGCACCTTCACGATCACGAACGTGGGCGTGTTCGGCATCGACACCGGCACGCCGATCCTCAACCCGGGCGAGGCCGCGATCCTGGCGTTCGGTGCCATCCGGCAGCAGCCGTGGGTGCACAAGGGCAAGATCAAGCCGCGCTGGGTCACGCAGCTCGCGCTGA
Organism: uncultured Isoptericola sp.; assembly: GCA_947497265.1. Lineage (GTDB taxonomy): Bacteria > Actinomycetota > Actinomycetes > Actinomycetales > Cellulomonadaceae > Isoptericola > Isoptericola rhizosphaerae. Next base: position 620,321 of record CANMFP010000001.1, on the reverse strand, counting down.
GCTTCGATCACCGGCTGGTCGACGGCGAGCTCGGGTCGCGCTTCCTGTCCGACGTCGCGCGCGTGCTGGAGGACCCGGCCCACGGCCTCGTCTGGGGCTGAGACGTTCATCTCAGGACGGATGGTGCGCGGCGGGGCAGGTGCGGGGTGCAGCGCTCCCCGTGCTAGTTGTTCGGTTGCCTCGACGATGCCGGCCTGATCGGCCCGGGGACACCGACACCCACCTGAACCGCTGGAGACTTTGATGCGCCCTGCCCGTTCCACGACCACGCTCGCCCTGAGCTGCGCCCTCGTCCTCGGTCTTGCCGCGTGCGGCACGGACGACGAGGCGGCCGCCGACGCCGCACCGATCGCCGAGGCGACCGACGAGGCGGAGCCGGAGGCGACGGAGGAGGCCGACGCGACCGAGGACGAAGCATCGGAGTCCGACGACGCCGCGGGCAGCGGGTCCGAGCCCGAGTGGGCCAACCCCCTGACCACTCCGGGCGAGGAGATCAGCTCGTTCACGGTGGGCGACGTGCGCATCGACGTCTACCAGGTCGGCGTGACCCAGGCACCGAAGGACGGGATGTTCGTCGACCCGGACGAGAACGAGCCGATCATCGCCGAGGGCGACGACATCGTGTTCGTCAACTACGTCATCACCAACGAGGGCGACCCGGTCGACCTCGGCTCGAGCCTGGTGAACATCGACGCCCGCTACGACGACTGGCCGTACATGCAGGGCATGGACACGATCACCGGCGACGACCTCTACGCCGAGCAGGAGGTCAACGACTCCGGCACCCACCCGACGGCCTACCGCGACCCGTCGGTGTACACGTTCGAGTCCGGCCAGTCGTACTCGATGGGGACGAACTTCCGCCACCAGGCCGACTCGCCGATCACGTTCGAGGCGACGATCACGCCCGTGGACGCCGAGGGCGAGCTGCTGCACGACGACCGCCTCGAGGGCGAGGGCACCGGCACCATCTCCTGACCCACCCCGCGCGGCGGAGTCGGGGGAGCGTCACAGCTGACGGGTCCGGGAGCACCAGCGGGCCCCTCTAGTCTGGACGGGTGACCTCGACAGCTCCTGCGGGCCCGCTCTCGCACGACACGGCCCCCGCGCCCGCCCGGCCCTGGTGGATCATCGCCGCCGGGCCGGGCGCCGTCGTCGCCGCGATCGTCGCGCTGCTCCTCGCGGGCGCCTGGTCCGGCGCCTTCGAGGCGCTGGGGACGTTCTCCGACCCCGGGGCGGTCGCCCGCTGGGGGTCGCCGCTCGCCACCGTGCTGGCGGAGCTCGGCGTGGCGGTGACGCTCGGCAGCCTGTTCGCCGCGGCGTGCCTGGTGCGGCCCGGACGGGGCCAGGCACGCCTGCTCGACGTCGCGGGATGGGCCGCCGCCGTCTGGGCGATCGCCGCGGTGGTCGAGCTCGTCCTGCAGTACTCGGTGGTCTCGGCGCAGTCCCCGACGGCGGACAACTTCGGCGCAGGCCTGTCGCAGTTCGTCACCGACGTCGAGCTCGGTCAGATCTCCGTCGCCATCATCGCGATCGCGGCTCTGACCTCGGGCGTCGCGCTCGCGGTACGCGGACCGGTGGGCGCGCTGTGGACGGCGCTGCTGCCGGTCGCGGCGCTGACCCTGCAGTCCACCACCGGTCACGCCGCCGGGGCCGCCGACCACTTCCTGGCGATCGGCGCGATGTGGCTGCACCTCATGGGTGCCGCGCTGTGGGTCGGCGGGCTCGCGGCGATGGCCGTGCTCGTCGTCGGCCGGTTCGACGACGTCACCACCGCCGCCGTGGCGCGGTACTCGCCCGTCGCGGCCTGGTGCCTCGTCGCGGTCGGGGTCTCCGGCGTCGCGAACGCCTGGATCCGCATGGAGAGCCTCGACGACCTCACGACGGGCTACGGCGTCCTGCTGGTCGTGAAGATCGTGCTGACCGCGGCCCTCGGCGTCCTCGGCCTGATGCACCGCACCTGGGTGATCGGCCGGCTGGAGCGCGCAGCGTCCCCGGCACGCCGGCTGTTCTGGCAGCTCCTCGCCGTCGAGCTGCTCGTCATCGGTGCGGTGTCCGGGGTGGCGGTGGCGCTCGGCTCCACCGCACCGCCCGTGCCGGACGACGTCCCCGCGGACGCCTCGCCCGCCTACCAGCTCACCGGCTACCCCCTGCCGCCGGAGCCGACGGCGGCGCGCTGGCTCACCGAGTGGGCCGCGGAGCCGGTCCTGGCCTTCGCGTGCCTGGCCGGGATCGTCGTCTACGTGCGCTGGGCGCTGCGGCTGCGACGTCGCGGGGACCGCTGGCCCGTGGGACGGACGCTGACGTGGTGCGCGGGGATGCTCCTGATGCTCTGGACCACCAACGGTGCACCGACCGTCTACGGGCACGTGATCTTCAGCGGTCACATGATCCAGCACATGACCCTGGCGATGCTGGTGCCGCTGCTGCTCGTGCTCGCCGCCCCCGTCACGCTGCTGCTGCGCGCGGTGCCCGCCCGCAAGGACGGCTCGCGCGGCTCGCGGGAGTGGGTGCTCGCACTGGTCCACTCCCGGGTGGGCGAGCTTCTCGCGCGGCCGGTGGTGGCCGCCGTGCTCTTCTCGGGCGGCATGATCGCGTTCTACTTCACCCCCCTGTTCGAGTTCGCGCTGACGAACCACCTGGGGCACCTGTGGATGGTCGTGCACTTCACGCTCGTGGGATACCTGTTCGCGAACGCGCTCGTCGGTATCGACCCTGGCCCGCAGCGGCCCGGCTACCCGATGCGGCTCGTCCTGCTCTTCGCCACGATGGTGTTCCACGCGTTCTTCGGCGTGGTGCTCACCACCGGCACGTCGCTGCTCGTCGCCGACTGGTACGGCAACATGGGCCGTGACTGGGGCCTGAGCGCCATCGAGGACCAGCAGCGTGGCGGCGGCATCGCCTGGGGGATCGGCGAGCTGCCCACCCTCGCGCTGGCGATCATCGTCGCCGTGCAGTGGACCCGCTCGGACGAGCGGGAGGCCCGGCGTCGCGACCGGCAGGCCGAGCGCGACGGCGACGCGGAGCTCACCGCCTACAACGACATGCTGGCTCGGATGGCCGACCGCGACGAGACCGCCGGCCGCTGACCGCGCGTCCAGGCCACGCCTTCGGCGTTCAGACCAGCGCGTCGAGGACGCGCGGAGCCAGGCCGAGCGCCGTCGTCGTCGCCAGGCCGTCCGCGACCGTCACCGTGCGGACCCCGGGCATGGGCTCCGTCAGCACGAACGGGTCGTGCGCCCCGCGTCCCGGGACGCGCACGACCTCCGTCACCGACCAGCGGCTGCGGACGGACGGTCGGCCGGTGCCCAGCAGAGCCGCCGTCTCGCGCAGCAGCAGCTCGTCGACATCCTCGGAGCGGCCGGTCGCGTCGGCGGGTGCCCGACCGTCGCCGACGACGACGGAGCCGTCGTGCTGCGCCGTCAGCGTCAGGTGGATCTCGGCCGCCAGGAGGTCGGGGTGCCGGGTGCGCAGTCGCTCGCGCACCTCGCCGAGGGCGCGGCTGTGCAGGTACGCGCTGTCCCGCAGGAGGGTGCTGGCACCGACCAGCACGGGACCGGTGGCGAGCCGGTCGGCCGGAGGGCCGCCGTCGGGCAGCGGGGGCGCGATCCGCAGCATCTGGCGGCGCACGGGGAGCAGCGCGTCCCCAACGTCGCCGAAGAGCTGGCCCACGTCGTGGCCCACGGCGACCACGACGCGCTTGGCGACGACCTCCCCGCGCGAGGTCCGCACGAGCGTGCAACCGCTGCCGGCGTCGAAGGTCTGGGCGGCGGTGGACCAGGCGACGTGCGCCTGGGGACGCCCGCCGAGCCAGTCCGCGACGATGCCGAGCGCCGCTGCGGGCTCGACCCGCAGGTCGAGGGGCAGGAACGCCCCTCCGGCGGAGTCCGCGACGGGTGTGCGGTCCGCGACCTCGCGGGCGGTCAGGAGCGTGGCGTCCCCGGCACGGGCGGCGACGAGGTCGTCGAGGACGGCGAGCTCGTCGGCGTGGCGGGCGACGACGACGGCGCCGCTCTCCCGGACGCCGAAGCCCGCCTCCCGGCCGAGCTTGAGCCAGCGTTCCCGGGAGGCGAGGGCGCAGGCGAGCGCGGTGGAGTCCTGCGTCGTGATCGCGACGTGTCCACCGCGCCGGGCGGTGCTGCCGACGGGGCGCCGGGCGGCGTCGACGACGAGCACCGACAGCCCACGCGCCTGCGCCTCGACGGCGTGCGCGAGCCCGACCGCGCCCGCTCCGACGACCGCGAGGTCGACCTTGGCGGGGAGCGGGGGCAGGGCGCTGTCGTGGTCCACGTCCAGAATCTGCCTGAGCACGTGGCCGGCGTTCAAGGCGGGGGTGGCCTGTGGACAAGGTGTTCGGCCAGTGTTCACCTGGGGTTCCTCCCGGCGTTCCCGCAGGGCTGCGAGGCCCTCGCGCGGAGATATCCGTGGGGCGGGCGCGGGTGGTTGTGGTAGACCCGTCTGCGTGACCCAGGACACTCCGGCGGCGACCCCGCAGACCTCGTTCCACGACCTCGACGCGTACCTGGCCCTCGGCCGCCTCGGCGGGCTGATGCTCAGCGCCGACGGCACCCGGCTCGTCACGTCGGTGCAGAGCCTCGACCGGCAGCGCACGGGCTACGTCTCGGCGCTCTGGGAGGTCGACCCGGGGGGTGAACGCCCGGCGCGGCGGCTCACCCGCAGTGCGAAGGGCGAGTCCTCCGCGGCGTTCACGGCCGCCGGCGACCTGCTGTTCACCTCGGCCCGTCCGGACCCGGAGGGCAAGCCCGACGACGACGCACCCGCAGCGCTGTGGAGCCTGCCCGCCAGGGGTGGCGAGGCACGCGTGGTGGCGACCGCTCCAGGCGGGGTCGGCGGCATCTGCACGGCGCGGGACGCCGACGTCGTGTCGGTGACGGCGCCCGTGCTGCCCTCGGCGGCGGACCTCACCGAGGACGACACGCTGCGCAAGGCCCGCAAGGAGCTGAAGGTGGACGCCGTCTGGCACACGGGCTACCCGGTGCGGCACTGGGACCACGACCTGGGCCCGGACGCGGACCGGCGGTTCGCGCTGTCCCTCGGTCCGCTGGTCGAGGGTGAGCGTGCGGAGCTCCGTCAGCTGACCGGGGCGGGCCGTCAGCTCGACGAGGCGGAGGCCGCCCTGTCGCCGGACGGCGGGACGCTGGTGACGGTCTGGACGGTGGCCGACCCGGGCACGGCCCGGCGCGAGACCCTGGTCGCGATCGACACGGTGACGGGGGAGCGGCGCACGCTGGTGGACGACCCCGACGCTGAGGTGGTCTCGCCCGTCGTCTCGCCGGACGGCCGCTGGGTCGCCTACGAGACGACGACCCTCACCTCGCCGACGGAGCCGCCGGTGACGCGTACGGGCCTGGTGGCGCTGGACGGGAGCGGCGAGCCGGAGATCCTGGCCGACGACTGGGACCGCTGGCCCAGCTCGCTGACGTGGCTGCCCGACGCGTCGGGTCTGCTGGTCACGGCCGACGAGGACGGCCGCAGCCCGGTCTTCCTGCTCACGTTCGACGGCGCCCCGGGCGAGGGCCCGGTGAGCGTCGAGCGGGTCACGGCGGACGCCGCGACGTTCACCGACGTCCAGGTGTCTCCGGACGGGTCGGCGTTCTACGCGCTGCGCACGTCCTACGCGGCGCCGTCGGAGCCCGTCAGGGTCGGCCTGGCGGAGTTCGTCGCGTCCAGCGGGCCGGGGGAGCGGGAGCCGGTCACCGCCGTCGCGCTGCGCTCGCCAGTGCCGGTCCCGGAGCTGCCTGGCCGCCTGACCGAGGTGGAGACGACGGCGTCCGACGGCGCGCGCGTGCGGGCCTGGCTCGCGCTGCCGGCCGGGGCGTCGGCGGCGGACCCGGCGCCGCTGCTGCTGTGGATCCACGGCGGGCCGCTGAGCTCGTGGAACGCGTGGTCGTGGCGCTGGAACCCGTGGATCATGGTGGCCCGCGGGTACGCGGTGCTGCTGCCGGACCCGGCGCTGTCCACCGGGTACGGGCAGGAGTTCGTGCAGCGCGGGTGGGGTGCGTGGGGCGGCAAGCCGTACACCGACCTGCTGGCGATCACGGACGCCACGGAGGCGCTCGACGAGATCGACGCGTCGCGGACGGCCGCGATGGGCGGGTCGTTCGGCGGCTACATGGCCAACTGGGTGGCGGGCCACACGGACCGGTTCCGCGCGATCGTCACGCACGCCTCGCTGTGGGCGCTGGACCAGTTCGGCCCGACGACGGACCACGCCTACTACTGGGCGCGCGAGATGACGCCCGAGATGGCCGAGGCGCACAGCCCGCACCGGTTCGTGGGTGAGATCCGCACGCCGATGCTCGTGGTCCACGGGGACAAGGACTACCGGGTGCCGATCGGGGAGGGGCTGCGGCTGTGGCGCGAGCTCCTGGCCGACTCCGGGCTGCCCGCGGCGGACGACGGCAGCACGGTGCACCGATTCCTGTACTTCCCCCAGGAGAACCACTGGGTGCTCACGCCGCAGCACGCGAAGGTCTGGTACTCGGGTGTGCTGGCCTTCCTGGCCGAGCACGTGCTCGACGTTCCCGAGGGGGAGGGCGACAGGGTGCTGCCGACGACGCTCGGCTGACCACGGCGGCACGGCTCGCCTGCTCATCTGCGCGGCGAGCCGTGCTCATCTGTTACGTTGGTGTCTCTGGACCCGACGGAGCAAGGACGCGCCATGACCGCACTCACTGCCGAGACCGTGGGCACCCTGCGCAGCACCGGGGGCGGCCCCGGCACGCTGGAGGTGCCGGGATACGACCGCTCCGCCCTGCGCGCGGGGATCGTCCACCTGGGCGTCGGGGGGTTCCACCGGGCGCACCAGGCGATGTACCTCGATCGGCTGATGTCCCAGGGCAAGGCGCTCGACTGGGCGATCTGCGGCGTCGGGGTGCTACCGCACGACGCCCGGATGCGCGACGCCCTCGTCTCCCAGGACGGCCTCTACACCCTGGTGCTCAAGCACCCGGACGGCACCCTGGAAGGCCGCGTGATCGGCTCCGTCGTGGACTTCCTGCTCGCCCCGGACGACCCGGAGGCGGTCATCGAGAAGATGGCCTCGCCCCAGATCCGCATCGTCTCCCTCACGGTCACCGAGGGCGGCTACAACGTGCACCCGGTCACCGGGGAGTTCGACGAGTCCGACCCGGCCGTCCAGGCGGACCTCGCACCGGGCGCCGTGCCCGCCACCTCGTTCGGCCTCGTGACCGAGGCGCTGCGGCGTCGCCGGGACCGCGGCATCACGCCCTTCACGGTGATGAGCTGCGACAACATCCAGGGCAACGGCGAGGTCGCGCACCGCATGTTCGGTGCGTTCGCGCGGCTCAAGGACCCCGAGCTCGGTGCGTGGATCGAGGAGCACGTGCCGTTCCCGAACTCGATGGTCGACCGGATCACGCCCGTCACCACGGACGAGGACCGCGCGATGGTGGCCGAACGGTTCGGGGTCGACGACGCGTGGCCCGTCGTCGCCGAGCCCTTCACCCAGTGGGTGCTCGAGGACCGCTTCGTCGACGGCCGCCCGCCGCTGGAGGACGTCGGCGTGCAAGTGGTCGACGACGTCGAGCCCTACGAGCTCATGAAGCTGCGGCTGCTCAACGCGAGCCACCAGGCGCTGTGCTACCTCGGCTACCTGACCGGCTACCGGTACGCCCACGAGGTCTGCGCCGACCAGACGTTCGTGCGGTTCCTGCTCGACTACATGGAGCGTGAGGCGACGCCGACGCTGCAGCCGGTCCCCGGCATCGACCTCGACGACTACCGCCGCACCCTCATCGAGCGGTTCGCCAACCCCGCCGTGCGGGACACCCTCGCCCGGCTGTGCGCCGAGTCGTCCGACCGCATCCCCAAGTGGCTGCTGCCCGTGGTGCGGGAGAACCTGGCCGCCGACGGCGAGATCCACCGGGCGGCCGCCGTCGTCGCCGCGTGGGCCCGCTACGACGAGGGCGTCGACGAGCAGGGCGAGCCGATCGAGATCGTGGACCGCCTGGCCGACCGCCTTCGGGCCGCAGCAGCGCGGCAGGCTGACGACCCGCTCGCGTTCCTGCGCGACCGGGAGCTGTTCGGCGACCTGGTCGACTCCCCACGGTTCACCGAGGCGTACCTCGTGGCGCTGCGGTCGCTGCACCGGGACGGCGCGCGTGCGACGGTCGAGGTGCTGGTGGACTGACGGCGTCACCTTATGATTGCTGCAGCGACCGTTAGGTGCGATAGTGGTGCTTGCATCGATCATTGGAGCACCCATGGCTACTCGACCTCTCTCCCTGCGCGTCCGCCGGTCCGCGGCGCAGCTCGGCGAGCACGTGGTCACGTGGCGCAAGCTCCAAGGGTTGACGGCGGAGCAGCTCGCGGAGCGTGCCGGGATCAACCGGGGCACGCTTCGTCGGCTCGAGCACGGCGACCCGGCCGTGGGAAGCGGAGTGCTCCTGTCCGTCCTCCGTGCGCTGGGGCAGCTCGACCGTGTCGTCGAGGCGCTCGACCCCTACGAGACCGACCTGGGGCGGGCACGGGCTGAAGAGTCCCTGCCGCAGCGGGTACGCCGATGAGCCGAGCGGGAGTCGTCCAGATCGACGTCCACGTGCAGCTGTCCGGAGACACCGTCCGTGCCGGTACCGCGTACATCACGGAGAGGCGTGGCACCACGTCCACGGCGTTCGTCTACGACCCCGCATTCCTCGGGCGGCGCGACGCGTTCAGCATCAGTCCCGACCTGCCGGTGACCGTCTCACGCCATCAGGTCGCCGGACTGCCAGGTGCCGTCGCCGACACCGCGCCGGACAGGTGGGGTCGCAACCTGATCGACAAACGGGTTCGGTACGTTGCGCGGGACGACCACGTGCCTGCGACGGTCCGCGAGGTCGACTACCTGCTCGGCGTGGCCGACCTGACCCGGCAAGGTGCGCTCCGGTACACGGCCGCCGACGACGTCGTCTTCCTCGCACCCGACCCGAACGTCCCGCGGCTCATCGAGCTGCCGAGGTTGTTGCGTGCCGCGGACCGTGTGGCCAGCGACGGCGACAGCGACGACCTGGCCGAGGTCAAGCTGCTCCTCGACGCGGGGACCGGCTCCCTCGGTGGGGCGCGGCCCAAGGCGTCGGTCCGTGACGGTCACCAGCTGCAGATCGCGAAGTTCCCGCACCCGGGTGACCGGTGGGACGTCATGGCCTGGGAGATGAGCATGCTCGACCTCGCCGAGCAGGCCGGCATCCGTGTACCGGGACGTCGCCTCCTCACGGTCGACGGCCGGTCGGTCCTGGTCCTGGACCGGTTCGACCGGGACGAGCAGGGACGGCGACGTGCGTACGCAAGCGCGATGTCCTTGGTCGGTGGCGTCGACGGCGCGTCGTTCGACTACCTGGAGGTTGCCGAGTCGCTCGCGACCCACGGGAGCGAGGTCGCGGTCGACCTGCGCGAGCTCTGGTTGCGCGCCCTGTTCTTCGCGGTCGTCAACAACACCGACGATCACCTGCGGAACCACGGCTTCCTCCACGCGCGTGGAGGATGGCGGCTGGCTCCGGCCTTCGACGTCAATCCCGACCCGTACGACCGAGCGCCGGCAACCTCAATCGGCTTCGTGAGTGCCGATCGGGCGAGCCGCTTCGACGCATTGATCGAGGTAGCGCCCGAGTTCGGGGTGTCGGCCACGGATGCCGGCGACACGATGGCGGCTGTGGCCTCCGTCGTCGAGCGGTGGCGCGACACGGCGGCGCGGAACGGGCTCGGGGAGCGCGAGCAGCGACGGTTCCGGGACGTCTTCGAGACCGGTGCTCGGCTCGCCCGCGAGGCGAGCGCGTCGGCTCGGCGCGCCTGAGCGCTGCGACCGCTCAGGCGGGCGGGGACGCGAGGAGGTGCTCGAGCTCGACCGCGGCGGCGTCGTCCATGACGAGCACGGTGGCGATGCCGCCCAGGACGGCGCCCCGCAGCCCGACGGCGGCCTCCGCGCCGTAGCCGATCGCCACCACCTCAGGGGTGCGCACGAGCTGGTCGAGGGTGACGCCGACGACCCGGGCGTCGAGCGGCGTGACCACCGCACGCCCCCGGGCGTCGAAGAGGCGGCCGGAGCACTCGCCGACGGCGCCGGCCTCGGTGGCGGCGCGCCGCTCGGCGTCGGTGACCTGCGGGTACACGGTGGAGCCGGTGGCGTTCCAGCTGCCGATCGACACCACGGCGAGGTCGAGCACGTCGGCCCGGTCTAGCGCGGCGGCGATCTCCGGCTGCTGGCGCATGCCGCGTGCCGTCGCGGGGTCGCCGACGAGCAGGGGTGACCACACGGGCCAGGTGCGTACGCCCTCCATGCTGGTGAAGCGCTGGATGAGCTCGAGCGAGTTGCCGCTGCCGTGCACGGGCAGGGCGCCGACGAGCTGGACGACCTCGCAGGGCGGCAGGGTACCCAGGGTGCGGACCGCCGCCTCGATGGTGCGCGACCACGAGACGCCGACGGTCGTCCCCGCGCGGACCCGGGCGGCCATGACGCGCGCGAGCTCGCGGGCGAGGACCTCGCGCGTCGTGTCCCGGTCGCTGGTTCCGGGGACGAGCACGACCTCCTGGGCGCCGAGCCGCTCCGCGAGGTGCCGGGCACGGCCCGTGTCGAGGTGGGCCGGTGCCGCGATCTCGATGCGCACCACGCCGGCGTCGCGGGCCTCGGTGAGCAGTCGGGCCACCTGGAACCGCGAGATCCCGCGGTGCTTGGCGATCTCGACCTTCGACTGTCCGTCGAGGTAGTAGTCCGTGCTCACCTCCACGAGGAGGCGGGTGTGCTCGGGATCGGTCACGGGTCCTCGTCTCTCCGGCAGCGCCGCTCCTCGGCGACGCTGCGCGAAAGTTTGAGCGGATGGTCTTGCTCACGTGAGCATATCGAACTATGGTCGCTTCAGATGAGCACCACTGCTGCTCTCATCTGAGCGGATCGACTCGACGTGAGGACAACGATGTTCCAACCACCCGGCGCGCGGCGCCGACCCGATCGACGCAGGGCTTCACGGCTCGCCGCCGGGGCCACGGCCCTCACCCTCGGTCTCGCCGCCGGGTGCGCCGGTGCCGGTGCGGTCGGAGGCGACGGGGAGCAGATCGTCGTCGCCATCGTCTCGAACCCGCAGATGCAGGACGCGATCTCCCTGCAGGACCACTTCCGGGCCGAGCACCCCGGCGTCGACGTCCGGTTCGTCAGTCTCCCCGAGAACGAGGCCCGCGCGAAGATCACCGCGTCCGTCGCGACCGGCGGCGGCGAGTTCGACGTCGTCATGATCTCCAACTACGAGACGCCCATGTGGGCCGAGAACGGGTGGATCGAGAACCTCCAGCCGTACGCCGACGCCACCGAGGGGTACGAGCCGGACGACTTCATCCCGAGCGTCCGCGAGGCACTCTCGGTCGACGGCGACCTCTACTCCGTGCCGTTCTACGGCGAGTCGTCGTTCCTCGCCTACCGGCAGGACCTCTTCGCCGAGCGTGGCCTGGAGATGCCGGACCGGCCCACCTGGGAGGACGTCCGCGAGCTGGCCGCCGAGCTCCACGACCCGGCCGAGGACTTCGCCGGCGTGTGCCTGCGCGGCCTGGCCGGTTGGGGTGAGGTCATGGCCCCGATGGGCACCGTCATCAACACGTTCGGCGGGCGCTGGTTCGACGAGGGCTGGAACGCGCAGCTCGACAGCCCGGAGGTCCGGGCCGCCGTCGAGACGTACGTCGACACCGTCCAGCAGTACGGCCAGCCCGGTGCGGCGACGTCCGGGTTCGGCGACTGCCTCACCCGGTTCTCCCAGGGCAACGCCGCCATGTGGTACGACGCGACCTCGATGGTCTCCAGCGTCGAGGACCCGGCGTCGTCCAACGTCGCCGGCGACGTCGGCTACGTCCCCGCGCCCGTCAGCGAGACCGACGCCGCCGGATGGCTCTACTCCTGGTCGCTCGCCATCCCCTCGACGAGCGAGCACAAGGACACCGCCTGGGACTTCGTGTCCTGGATGACCGACCAGGACTACATCGAGCTGGTCGGCGAGGAGCTGTCCTGGGAGCGGGTGCCGCCCGGCAGCCGGCTCTCCACCTACGAGATCCCCGAGTACGCCGAGGTCTCCGAGGCGTACGCCGAGGCCACGCTGACCGCGATGGGCGAGGCGACGCAGCAGAACACGATGACCGAGCCGGTGCCGTACCCGGGCATCCAGTTCGTCGGCATCCCCGAGTTCCAGGACCTCGGCACCCGCGTGGGTCAGCAGATGTCGGCGGCGATCGCCGGGCAGCAGACGGTCGACGAGGCGCTCGACCAGGCCCAGTCCTTCGCCGAGACCGTCGCCGAGACGTACCAGGCCGGGTCCGACGCCGCGTCCACCACTGCCGGAGGCTCCTGATGACCACGCTCACCACCCAGGCCGCCAGCGCCCGTCGCGCACAGGAGCTGCGGGCCGCGCGCGACGGGCGCACCCTGAGCCGTGCCGAGCGCTGGCGACGCCGGGGCCCGCTGCTGCCCGCCCTGCTCTTCACGATCGTCGTCACGCAGATCCCGTTCCTCGTGACGATCTGGTACTCGCTGCACTCGCGCAACCTGCTGCGCCCCGACTCCGACCTGTTCGTCGGCTTCGCCAACTACGGCGACATCGTCAGCGACTCGACCTTCCGCGGGGCGGCGGTGAACTCGGTCGTCATCACGCTCGGGTGCGTGCTGGTCGCGATGGTCCTGGGCATCGTGCTGGCGCTGCTCCTCGACCGGCCGTTCCGGGGGCGCGGCGTGGCCCGGACGCTGCTCATCACACCGTTTCTCATCATGCCTGTCGCCAGCTCGGTGCTCTGGTCGATGGCGATGCTCAACCCGACGTACGGCCTGTTCAACTGGACGCTGGGCCTGGTGGGGATCGACCCGGTCGACTGGACGTCGACCTACCCGATCGTCGCGATCCTCATGGCCCTCGTGTGGCAGTGGACGCCGTTCATGATGCTGCTGGTCCTCGCCGGCCTCCAGGCGCAGCCGAAGGACGTCCTCGAGGCGGCGTCGGTCGACGGCGCCGGTCCGTGGCGCACGTTCACCTGGATCACCATGCCGCACCTGCGCCGCTACGTGGAGCTGGGCGTGCTGCTCGGGATCATCTACGTGGTCAACACGTTCGACCAGATCTACCTCATGACGGCGGGCGGGCCCGGCACGGCGAGCGCGAACCTGCCCTTCTACATCTACCAGCGCGCGTTCCTCGGCTTCGACGTCGGGCAGGCCGCCGCGATGGGTGTGGTCGTCGTGATCGCCACGATCTTCGTCGCGATGGCCGCGCTGCGCCTCATCTTCCGCAGCTTTGACGTCAAGGAGCGCTCATGACCACCACCGCACCGGCCACGACCGCCCCGAGGGCCGCCGCTCCCGGCGGTGTGCGGCGACCTCGCCGCCGGACCGCAGGCACGCTCCTGACGGCGCTCACCTGGATCCTGGCCATCGGGTTCTTCTTCCCCGTGGCCTGGATGGCGATGACGGCCTTCAAGCAGGAGAGCCAGGCGTCGTCGAACCCGCCCACGTTCTTCTTCGAGCCCACGCTCGACCAGTTCCGTGCCGTGGTCGGCGAGTCGGGCACCTACGTGGCCAACTCGCTCATCGCGACCGGGGTCTCGACGCTGCTCGTGCTGCTCCTCGGCATCCCGGCGGCCTACGCCCTGTCGATCCGGCCGGTGGAGAAGGTCGGTGACGTGCTGTTCTTCTTCATCTCGACGAAGATGCTGCCCGTCGTGGCCGTCATCGTCCCGATCTACGTCATCGCGGGGCAACTGAAGGTCCTCGACAACATCTGGACGCTCGTGGTGCTCTACACGGCGATGAACCTGCCGATCGCGGTGTGGATGATGCGCTCGTTCCTCCAGGAGGTACCCGCCGAGGTCCTCGAGGCGGCGTCGGTGGACGGCGCCAGCCTGCTGCGGACGATGCGGTCCGTCCTGCTGCCGATGGTCGCGCCGGGCATCGCGGCGACCGCTCTCATCTGCGTGATCTTCGCGTGGAACGAGTTCTTCTTCGCGCTCAACCTCACGGCGTCGCAGGCGGCGACCGTGCCGATCTTCATCGTCTCGACGATGACGAGCGAGGGCCTGTTCCTGGCCCGGCTGTGCGCCACGGCGCTGCTGGCGTCGCTGCCGGTCATCATCGCCGGGTGGATCGCGCAGAAGCAGCTCGTGCGCGGCCTGTCGATGGGCGCCATCAAGTAGCCGGCGGGTCCTCCCGCGGGGCGAGGAGGAGGTCGGCGAGGGCTTCGAGGCGGCGGGTCGGCGGCGCGGGCTCACCCGCGCCGCGGGCCGGCCGCTCGAGCAGGTCCGTCCGCCCTGCGGCGTCCTCGGCGGAGATCAGCAGGTCGACGGCGGTGGGCATGTCGACGACGAACCGCAGGCCGAGGCTGTCGAGGATCCGGCCGAGCACGGCGCCGACCTCCGACCTGATGCGCCGGTGCTCGGTGAGGTACAGCTCGGCGACGACGGCGTCGCGCAGGGCGAGGAGCTCGAACTCGGCCGCCACGAGGCACCACTGCCGGCGCGCGCCGCCGTCGGGCCGCACGGCAGCCATCACCGTGCCGAGGGCGGCGCGGAAACCCTCCGGGGTGCCGATGCTGTCCGCGTCGAGGGTCTCGACGGCCTGCTCGAGCGCGCGGAGCTGACGTCTCGCGTCGCGCTGCATGAGCGCGACGAACAGCTCTTCCTTGGACGCGAAGTTGGAGTAGAAGGCGCCCCGCGTGAACCCGGCCGCCTCGCAGACGGCCTCGATGGACGTCGCCTGCATCCCGACCTCGGCGAACACGTCGAGCGCCGCGTCGAGCAGACGCTCCCGGGTGCGCTCGCGGCGCGGGGAACGCACGCTGGTGGCGTGCTCGGCGGTGGTCACGGCGAGGCCTCCTCGGTCTGGCGGTAGGTCCACTCTAGCCAATGCAGCGCTGTATCGGATACATTCCTGTATCGGATACAGTGCCGTATCGAACCGCCGTCTCGATCGCCCTGTCGTATGCCCCGGGAGCCCTCTGTGTCCTCCGTCCTGTACTCGCTCGGCCACTGGACCGTGGGCGCACGCCGCCTCGTCGTGATGGCCTGGCTCGGCATCCTCGTCGTCACCGGAGCAGCCGGCGCCTTCGTGTTCCAGGGGTTCGACAACTCCATCACCATCCCCGGCACCGAGTCGCAGCAGGCGCTCGACCAGCTCTCCGCGACCTTCCCCGAAGTGAGCGGGTCCTCGGCGCAGGTCGTGGTGGTCGCACCTGACGGGCAGGCCGTCTCCGACGACGCCGTCCGTGCCCCCGTGGAGCGCGCGGCGGACGAGATCGCCGAGCTGGACGAGGTCGCCGCCGTCGCGACGCCGTACGACGAGCAGGCGGCCTCGCCCGTCAGCGACGACGAGACCGCCACGATCCTCACGGTCCAGCTCGACGGCGACGCGATGTCCGTCAGCGACGCGACCAAGGACGACCTGACCGAGATCACCGACGAGCTCGCGAGCGCGCTGCCCGCCGACTCCCGCGCCGAGCTCGGCGGCGAGTTGTTCGCCACCGAGCTGCCGCACCTGAGCATCGTCGAGGCCGTCGGCGTCGTCGTCGCCCTCGTCGTGCTGCTGTTCACCCTGGGCTCGTTCGTCGCCGCCGGACTGCCGCTGGTCAACGCGCTGCTCGGCGTCGGCGTGTCGATGCTGCTGCTCCTGGCGGCCACCGTGTTCGGCCCGATCAACTCCACGACGCCGATGCTCGGGCTGATGCTCGGCCTCGCCGTCGGCATCGACTACGCGCTGTTCATCGTCTCGCGGCACCAGGAACAGCTCCAGGACGGCGTCGAGCTGCGCGAGTCCATCGCCCGTGCGACCGCCACCGCCGGGTCGGCCGTGATCTTCGCGGGGCTCACGGTCATGATCGCGCTGGTCGGCCTGGGCGTCGCGGGCATCCCGTTCCTCACCGTGATGGGCGTGGCGGCGGCCGCCGCCGTCGGCATCGCCGTCCTGGTCTCCCTCACGCTGCTGCCCGCCCTGCTCGCCATGGCGGGGGACCGGCTGCGCCCGCGTGCGAGGAAGCGTCGCGGCAAGCGCTCCGGCACCCAGCAGAACCGGTTCTTCGCCGGCTGGGTCCGGGGCGTCACCCGCGCACCGATCGTGACGATCGTCATCGTCGTCGTCGCCCTCGGCGCGCTCACGCTGCCCGCGGCGAACCTGCGCCTCGCGCTGCCCGACGCCGGGTACCTCCCCGAGGACACGTCGGCCCGCCAGACGTACGACCTGGTCAGCGAGCACTTCGGCGACGGCTTCAACGGGCCGCTCATCGTGACGGGCTCGATCATCACCAGCACCGACCCGGTCGGGCTGATGGACGACCTCGCCGCCGAGATCGAGGACCTGCCCGGCGTCGCGGACGTCCCCTTGGCGACGCCGAACCAGTCGGCGGACACCGGCATCATCCAGGTCGTGCCCGAGGGCGCGCCGGACTCGGAGGAGACGAAGGCACTGGTCGCGGAGATCCGCGGCCTGCACGACCACTTCCTCGACGAGTACGGCGTCGACCTCGCCGTCACCGGCTTCACCGCCGTGGGCATCGACGTCTCCGACAAGCTGGGGGACGCGCTGGTGCCGTTCGGGCTCGTGGTGGTAGGGCTCTCGCTGCTGCTGCTGACGATGGTGTTCCGGTCGGTCTGGGTGCCGGTCAAGGCCACCCTCGGCTATCTGCTGAGCGTGGGCGCGGCGTTCGGCGCGGTGGCCCTCGTCTTTGAGAACGGCGTCTTCGCCGAGGCCCTGAACGTCACCAAGCTCGGCCCGGTGATCAGCTTCATGCCGATCATCCTCATGGGAGTGCTGTTCGGGCTGGCGATGGACTACGAGGTGTTCCTGGTCTCGCGCATCCGTGAGGACTTCGTCCACAACGGCGGCCGGGCGCGCCAGGCGATCCTGACCGGGTTCCAGGGGTCGGCCAAGGTCGTCACCGCCGCGGCGATCATCATGTTCAGCGTGTTCGTGGCGTTCGTGCCCGAGGGCGACATGACGCTCAAGGCGATCGCGCTCGGGCTGGCGGTCGGGGTCGCCGTCGACGCGTTCGTGGTGCGCATGGTCCTCGTGCCGGCGGTGCTGGCGCTGCTCGGGGACAAGGCGTGGTGGATGCCGCGCTGGCTCGACCGAGCCCTGCCGACCTTCGACGTCGAGGGCGAGGGCCTCGCCAAGGAGCTGCGGCTGGCCCCGTGGCCCGGCGCGCACCCCGACGGCCGGGAGAGCGCGGTCGCCGTGCGCGACCTCGAGGTGAGCGGCCCCCGTGGACCAGGCCTGGGTGACCCGCCGCTCGTCGGCCCGGTCAGCGTCCGGGTGCCCGACGGCGGCGCGCTCGCCGTGCACGGTGACGCTGCGGCACCGGTCAACGCGTTCCTCCTGGCCGTCGCCGGGCGGATCCACCCGGATGCGGGCGCGGCCAAGGTCGCCGGGCTGGTGCTGCCCGAGCGGGCGCCGGCGGTGCGCTCCCGGGTCGCCGTCGTCGACGCCGTGACGGAGCACGGCCGGCCGGCCGACGCCGTGGGGACCGCCGTGCGCGAGGGCGCCGGGATCGTGGTGGTCGACCGCACGGACGTGGTCGCGGACCGCCCGGCGCGGGCCGCCCTGGCCGCGGCGCTCACGGCGGCGCACGGCTCCGGTGTGACGCTCCTGGTGGGCGCGACCGGCGTCGCCGCGACCGACCTGCTGCCGGCGGGCACCCCGGTGCTCGACGTGGGCGCCGGCTGGGGTGCGGCGGCGACGCTGCACGGCGGTGAGGTGCCACCACCGGTGCCCCGGCAGGATCCCGCCGGCACCGACACCGACACCGAGACCACCGACACCGACACCGACACCGACACGACCGACGCCACCACCGAGGAGGTGCGGGCATGAACCGCGTCAAGCAGAACCCCTGGGCGATCGTGCTGGTCGCGCTCCTGCCCGTGCTGGTGCTCGGCATCCTGCTAGCCGCCCTGTGGAACCCGATGGACCGGCTCGACACGGTGCCGGCGGCGATCGTCAACAACGACGAGCCCGTCGAGGTGGACGGCCAGACCGCTCCCCTGGGGCGGCAGCTCGCGGCCGGTCTGGTCGACGGTGGTGCCGGGGACGCGGAAGGCTCCGACGTCAACTACGACTGGACCGTCACCGACGCCGAGCACGCCACCGAGGGCCTCGCCGACGGCACGTACGCCGCGGTGGTGACGATCCCGGAGGAGTTCTCCGCGGCGGCGACGTCGTTCGGCGGGGACGACGCCGCGGACGCCCGCCAGGCGACGATCGGCATCACGACGCCGCCGGGCGGCCGGGTCGTCGACGACGCGCTGGCACGGGTGGTGGCGACGGCCGCGACGTCGGTGATGGGATCGACGCTCACCGAGACGTACCTGGACAACGTGCTCGTCGGGTTCAACGAGCTCTCCGACGGCATCGGCGAGGCCGCGGACGGTGCGGGCGAGCTCGCCTCGGGCGCGGACGATGCGGCGTCCGGCGCGGACGACCTGTCCGACGGCGCCGGCCAGCTCGCCGACGGGGCCGACCAGCTCGCCGGCGGAGCCCGCGAGGCGGCAGGCGGCGCGAGCGAGCTCGCCGGTGGTGCGGACCAGGTGGCCGACGGCGCGAGCGGGCTCTCCCGGGGTGCCTCGCAGCTCGCCGACGGGGCCGGGCAGGTCGCGGACGGCGTCGACGGCATCACCGGCGGGATCGTCGAGAGTGCGCGGGGCGCCGACGACCTGGCCGCCGGGGGCTACCAGCTGGCGGACGGTGCGGACGAGCTCGCTGCGCGTACGGAGGGGCTGGCCGAGCAGGTCGGCGGGATCGAGAGCAGCGTGCCCGGCTCTGGCGAGATCAAGGCGGGCCTCGACCAGATCGAGCAGAGGCTCGGGGGCAGCAGCGCCGTCGTCGGGGGGGTCCTTGAGGACGCCTCGGCCGCGCTCGGATGCGGCACCGACGAGGTGCTCGACCCGGACGCCTGCGCACAGATCTCCACAGCGCAGTCCACGCTCGCCGGCGCGTCCAAGGACTTCACCGACGAGTTCACCTCGGTGTCGAAGGAGATCGTGGAGGCCCGCGGTCAGCTCACCGAGCTGGCTCAAGGAACTCAGGACCTCGCCGACGGTGCCGGCGATCTCGCCACCGGCACGCGAGGGATCGCCGACGGCACGGCCGAGCTCGGCGACGGGCTCCACCAGCTCGCCGACGGCAACCGGAAGGTGGCATCGGGCGCGTCAGGCGTCGCGACCGGCACGGACGAGCTCGCGACGGGCGCCGCGCAACTCACGTCCGGCGCCTCGGGGATCTCTGCCGGCGCGTCCGGCCTGGCCGACGGCGTCGGTCAGCTCGGGACGGGCGTCGACGAGCTCGCCACGGGCACCGACGGGATCGCCGACGGAGTGTCCGGCCTGGCCGACGGCGTCGACCAGCTCGCCGGGGGCGCGGACGACCTGGCCGGTGGTCTCGACGAGGCCGCCGACGGCATCCCGACCTACTCGGACGGGGATCGGGAGAACCTCGCGTCGGTCGTGGCGGACCCGGTCGCTGCACCGGGGGTGGACGACCTGTCGACCGGTGCGACCGGGCCGCTGTTCGCCGTCGTCGCCCTGTGGCTCGGTGCTCTCGGGCTGCTGACGATCCTGCCGCCCGTCGCGGGGCGCGCGCTCGGCTCGACGCGGTCCGCGCTGCGCCTCACGCTGGGGGTCCTCGCCGCACCCGTGGCGGTCGGCGCCGGGACGGGTGCCGCCGTCGGCGCCATCCTCGCCGGGGTGGAGGGACTCTCGCCGGCCGGGTGGGTCGGCACGATCCTGCTCGGGTCGCTGGTGTCGATCGCCTTCGTGGCGGTGCACCTGGGCTTCCTCGCGTGGCTGGGGAACCTCGGCCGGGGGATCAGCCTGCTGATCGCCGTGCTCATGATCGGCACGGGGGTGGTGGCGACCGTGCCGGACGTGCTGGTCTCCGTGGCGGACGCGCTGCCGACCGGGGCGGCTCGCGACGCGCTCGCGGCCGCCGTCGTGCCCGAGGTCGGTGGGCTCGGCGGGGCGCTGACGTGGGTGGTGCTGTGGGGCCTGGTGGGCCTCGGTCTCGGCGTCGGGGCTGCGGCTCGGGCGCGGCGCACGCGCGTCGCGGCCCTGCTGCGGGCCTGACTCAGCAGTGCACCCGCGGGAGCTCGTGCACGAGCTCCCGCGGGGCGACGCCGCCGGCCTGCGTGACCTGCTGCCAGCGCGCGACGAGGGCCGCGTCGGCCTGCCAGCGCGCCGATCGGTCGAGGTGGCCCACCTGGCGGTAGGCGAGCAGCGTGGGCAGGTCGTGACTCAGTGCCCAGTGGACCGCTGCGTGCACGTCGTCGGGCGTCGGATGTCTCATCACCGTCTTGGGAGTGCCGACGACCGGATTCATGACGTGGGTTTGGTCACATTTCTTCGAAGCGCTTCGCCGAGGTGCCTCCGGCGCGCCGGGCGCGCGCCTCGCGGCAGGTTCCGACACACTCCCACCATGGACCTGAAGCGCGCCCGCGAGACGAAGGAACAGCTCACCGCCTACGCCCGTGACCTGGCCGAGCGCTACGGGGTGGTCGCCAGCACGCAGGCCGCCGACTGCACACCGGCGGACGCGGTCCGCGCCCCCACCCTCGCGATCGGCATCGCGCCGTCGACGGAGCCGGGCGGCTACGAGATCGCGGTGCGCTACCGCCTGGGTGTGCCTGCGGCGCGCGCCGTCGTTCGCCGGGTGGCGGCGGAGGCCGGCCCCGCACCGGACGTGCGCCGCACCGGGCGCATCCGGCGCCTCGGCCCGGGCCGGCGGGGCAGCGTGCGGGCCGACGTGCTCGAGCGGCAACCACCGGTCGTCACGGCCCTGGCCGAGGGGGAGACGGGCCGCGTCCGCCCCCTGCGCCCCGGGGTGTCGCTCGCGCACGTCGACGTCACGGCGGGCACGCTGGGCGGGTTCGTCGTCGCGGACCCCGACCGGTCCGGCGACGACGCCCCGCAACTGCCCGGCGGTGCCGACGCGCTGTACGCACTGTCCAACCGGCACGTGCTCGACGGCGTCCCGGGCGACGGCGTGCTGCAGCCCGGCCCCGCGGACGGCGGCACGGACCCCGCCGACCGGGTCGGCACGGTCGCGGCCGTCGTGCCGCTCGCCCGCGGTGAGCGGGCCTCGGTCGACGCGGCCGTCGCGCTGCTCGACGACCCGCAGGTGGACCTCGACTACCCCGTGGGCCGGGTCACGACGACGGCGGAGGCGGTGCCGGGCGACGAGGTCGCCAAGATCGGTCGCACCACGGGGCACACCCACGGGCGGGTCTCCGCGATCGAGATGGACGACGTGCTGGTCGGCTACGGCCCGGAGCTGGGCGTGCTCGCGTTCGACGGCCAGATCGAGGTCGAGTCCACCGGCCCGGGGCCGTTCTCGCGCGGTGGCGACTCGGGCTCGCTCGTGTACCGGGCCGACGGCGTCGCGCTCGGGCTGCTCTTCGCGGGTTCCGAGACCGGTGGCCCGGACGGGACCGGGCTGACGTACGTCAACCCGGTCGACGCGGTGTTCAGCGCGCTGGGTGTGCGGCTGCGCTGATCTGGCAGACGCCTCGCGGCGCGACGCGCCTCTCGTCGAGAGTTCGGCGTGTCGACCGCGCGTGCGAGCGTGGGGCACTCGCTCCATAACCGGTCGTTTGTGCATTCGCTCCATGCGCAGGAGGCAGGCCGGTGAGGAGCAGGAGCAGCACGGAACGTTATAACGATTAGATAACGGTCATCTTTGCCCGTGTAGCCCAGGCGAGGCTGCCGGCGAAGACATGTGTAGAACGACGACCAGTGCCCTTCGACGCCGGGCCGGCCCCGACGGCAGCCCCAGCGTCGGTGCGGACGCCGAGACCGCATCGCCGACGCAGACACGCAAATATGCCACCACACGCCATTCTCTCGGAAGCCAATGGCGTCAAACCGGCTCAACGCAGATGAGGGTGTAGCGCTGGCTGGCTGATCTGGCCGGGGACGGGTCGAGGTCCCCCAGGATGGGAGTTCTCACTCTGCCCATCCGGAAGACCTCGACGTGGACGACGCTACCTTCTGCACACCTGACCTGACGACGTTCTGCCGCCTGGACGAGCTCGGTCTCGTCGTGGTCGGGCAGCATCTGGAGCCTGACCGGGCGGTGCTCGAGTGCCGCGTGGTCGCGCGCGATGACGACGCGTTCTGCAGACAGTGCGGGGCCGAGGGCACGCCGCGTGGGACGGTGTCTCGGCGGCTGGCGCACGAACCGTTCGGGTGGCGGCCGACGACGCTGCTGGTCCGGGTGCGCCGCTACCGCTGCGAGAGCTGCGGGCGGGTGTGGCGGCAGGACACCACGGCGGCTGCGGATCCGCGGGCGAAGCTGTCGCGCGCGGCGGTGCGCTGGGCCCTGGTCGGGATCGTGGTTCAGCACCTGACAGTGGCGCGGGTGGCCGAGGCCCTCGCGATCGCGTGGCACACCGCCAACGACGCTGTCCTGGCCGAAGGTCGGCGGGTGCTGATCGACGACGAGGCCCGCTTCGACGGCGTCGCCGTCATCGGAGTCGACGAGCACGTGTGGCGCCACACCCGCCGCGGCGAGAAGTACGTCACCGTGGTCATCGACCTGACCCCGATCCGCGACGGCACCGGATCCGCCCGGTTGCTCGACATGGTCGAGGGGCGCTCCAAGCAGGCCTTCAAGCAGTGGCTGGCCGCCCGACCCAGGCCCTGGCGGCAGGCGGTGGAGGTCGTCGCGATGGACGGCTTCACCGGGTTCAAGACCGCCACTGCCGAAGAGCTGCCCGACGCGGTCGCGGTGATGGACCCGTTCCACGTCGTCTGCTTGGCCGGTGATGCCCTGGATCGCTGCCGCCGCCGGGTCCAGCTGGATCTGCACGGCCACCGCGGCCGCGCCAAGGACCCGCTCTACCGCGCACGACGGACCCTGCACACCGGCGCCGACCTGCTCACCGACAAGCAGACGACCAGGATCGAGGCCCTGTTCGCGATCGAGGAGCACGTCGAGGTCGAGGCGACCTGGGGCATCTACCAGCGCATGATCACCGCCTACCGCCACCCCGACCGCGCACACGGCCGCGCTCTCATGACCGCGGTGATCGACTCAGTGGCCCGCGGCGTTCCGGCGGCCCTGAGCGAGCTGGTCACCCTCGGCCGCACCCTGACCAAGCGCGCCGCGGACGTGCTGGCGTTCTTCGACCTACCAGGCTCGAGCAACAGACCAACCGAAGCGATCAACGGCCGACTCGAACACCTCCGAGGCTCCGCCCTCGGCTTCCGCAACCTGACCCACTACATCGCCCGATCACTCCTCGAAGCCGGCGGCTTCAGACCCCGGCTACACCCTCATCTGCGTTGAGCCGTCAAACCTCTTGCGTCCACAATATCAACTCGCTTCTGGTCTCGACCTCGACAACTCCCTCATTATATGGATAGCGTGAGGGTGCATCGCACGTTGACGATCGGAGAGCAAGCCATGCAGTACTCGAAGACTCTTCTCAGCGCACTCGCCACGGCGGCACTGGCTCTTACCATTTCTGCGCCCGCGGCTGGCGGGACCACTGAGTTCGCGAATGGGACGTCGAGCGAAACGGTCGATGACTGGCGCGATCTTCCCGTGGCCAAGGCCAATCCTAGCGTCGCGGAAGAAGTCATCACCTCGCTCCCTGAGGAGATCCAGCAATCCGACGTGCACATCGACGAGTCCTACGAGCCCGGCCAGTTGATCCTTGACACCGAGGGTGTGCCTATTGACGAACAGGACCTGACGACCCGTGCATGGCCCAACTGCACACTCCAGGCATGGGGGCCTCCCGGCAGCAACTGGGGGGCAACGTCAACGTGTGGCGTCGCTGTATTCGGCCATCGAGGGTACAATCACGGATACTCCTGGGCGCGATTTAGTGATACGTATGGGTGCGTACAGTTCAGGGGTTACAACTCTGCCAAGGCGCGGACCTGGTACACAGGTGGCTGCGGATCCTTTAACTCGGGCGTCTCGGTCCCGTGGGGCAACGTGCTTGGAAACCCTGCGGCACGTGCATACTCTCAGTCGTTTGCAACGGGCTGGTTGGTTGACTGGCAGGGCTAATGCGCCATCATACCGGCATCTGGAAGGTGACGATTGTGAATAAAGCTACGAAGTATAGTCTCATATATGGAAGTGTCGCCCTAGTTGTAGGAACTTTTCTTGAGCCTATATTCGCAGGGCAAATTTTCTTTGGATCTGGCAATCAAGGCGCTCTGGTATCAATTGCCATTGCGCTTCGATGGCCATTGATTTCGATAGGCGCCGCCGCCGTTGGCGCAGGAATCGTCATCCACGCGCTTTCGGGTGAAAATCACCGCGAGCACGAGTAGCCGGGCTGGCGGGAGTCTCAGAGGTGTTCTCACCAGCGTGATCGTCGGGTTCCTCGTTGGAGGTGGAGCAGGACGAGGGCTGCTGCGGTGATCTCGGTGAGGCGGTGCGGGTTGGTGGGCAGGCGTAGCGGGTGCCAGATCCCGATGTCGGCGCCTTGGTATCCGGCATCGGTGAGTATGGGCAGGCCGGCGGCGGCCGCGGGGTAGATCGCGGGCAGGACGAAGGCTCTGGCGGCGGTGATGTCGTGCGTCGAGCCCGGCGAGACCGGCGAGACCCGGAGCCCGCAGGACGATGACGTCGACAGCCTCGTGCAGGTACCGGTAGGCCGTCGCCATCGAGATCCCCGCATCACGAGCCAGCAGGCGCAGGCGCGCGCCTTCCTTGAACCAGCGCAGCACCAGCAGCGCCTGAGTGCGCGTGGTCGCGGCGCGCTGCCACGGGCGGATGTCGCCGTCGGTGTCGGCGCAGCTGGCCACCCGGTTCTACCGGAGAGACCCAGGACGTGAACGCCGAACCCCGTCGGGGATCGGGCGCGGCCGCTCGACGCACCGGCTCACGCCCAACGGGGAACCGGGGACCGGGCCTCGCCCAGCGGGACGAACACGCTGTACCGGTCGCCCCGGTAGGAGAAGCGGGAGTGGACCAGCGGGACGTCCGCGGTGTACGTCCGCCGTTCGATGCGCATGACGGCGTGGGTGGTGGTCATGGCGAGCAGCCGCCGCTCGGAGTCGGTCGCGTCCGCCGCGCTGATGGTCTCCTCGCCGCCGGTCGGCACGTGGCCCTGGTCGCGCAACGCCTGGTCCAGGGACTCGGGCACGCCGTCGTCCAGGAGGTCGGGTGCGAGCCACGCCGGGATCCAGGCGTCCTCGACGGCCCACGGCTCGGCGTCCGCCGTCCGGACCCGCAGCACCCGGTGGGCGGGCTCGCCGACGGCGAGGGCGAGGAGCTCTGCGACGGCGGCGGGGCACGGCGTCGTGCGGGCCTGCAGCACCTGGGACGCGGGGGTCATGCCGCGGCGACGCACCTCCTCGCCGAACGTGGTCAGCCGCATCTCGAGGTCGGCCCGCGGGGCCGCGACGAAGGTGCCGCGGCCCTGGGCGCGCTCGAGGACGCCCTCGACGACGAGGGCGTCGATCGCCTGGCGCACGGTGCTGCGCGAGACGCCGAGCTGCCGGGTCAGCTCCCGTTCCGAGGGGACGGCATCGCCCACCGTGAGCTCGCGGGCGACGAGGTCCGCCAGGTAGGAGCGCACCGCGACGTACTTCTGGCTCACCGGTCGCCGAGCTCGAGGAGAAGGTCGCCGGCGGACACCTCGGTGCCGGGCAGCGCGCTGAGCCGGACGTCCTCGACGGTGGCCTCGAGCAGCACGACGGGGCACACGGCGGACAGTCCGCGCTCCCGGACGGCGGCCGGGTCCCACTCCAGGAGCAGGTCGCCGGCGCGGACCGTGTCGCCCTCGGCGACGTGCACGGTGAACCCCTCGCCGGCGAGCCGGACGGTGTCGATGCCGAGGTGGACCAGGACCGCCTGGCCGCCGGGGGACTGCACCACGCAGGCGTGCGGGTGCAGTTTCACGAGGCGGCCGTCCAGCGGCGCGACGACTCGCCCGTCGGAGCCTTCACCGGGCTCGACGGCGGTGCCGGGGCCGACCATCCCCTCGGCGAACACGGGGTCGGGCACGTCGGCCACGGGCACGACGGTCCCGCTGACGGGCGAGCGGACGAGCAGGGGCATGGTTCTCCTGGCGTGTGGTCCAGCGGCGTGCCGGATATTGACACAGGGTGCCGCATCGACCACTGTGCGAGCCAACGGTCCTGCTTGCGCGTCGGACGACGCCACCCGGGGCGTACGGAGGTCAATGTCGATGAGCACGACTCTCACCGGTGCACCGGTCAGCCCCGGCCGCGCCGCGGGCCCTGCCGTCACCATGCCCGACCCGGTGCCCGAGCCCCGGACGACCCGCCTGGCGAGCGACGACGTCGAGGCCGCCGTCGAGCACCTCACCGCGGCCGCGGCCGCCGTGCGCGACGACCTCACCGACCGCGCGGGCCAGGTCACCGGGACGGCCGCCGACCTGCTCTCCGTCACGGCGGCGATCGCGGCGGACCCGACGCTGGCCGCCGACGCCGAACGACTCGTCCGGGCCGACCACCTCACCCCGGAGCGCGCGGTCTGGGACGCCGCCCGAGCGCTGGTCAAGCAGCTCGAGAAGCTCGGTCCGCCGCTGTCCGAGCGCGCCCGCGACGTGCGCGACGTCCGCGACCGGATCGTGGCGGAGCTCATCGGGGTGCGGCCGCCCGGCGTCCCGCGGCCCGGCCACCCGTTCGTCCTGGTGGCCGACGACCTCGCACCCGCGGACACCGCGACGCTCGACCCCGCCGTCGTCCTCGGTGTGGTCACGAGCGGCGGCGGACCGACGTCGCACACCGCGATCCTCGCCCGCGCGCTCGGCATCCCGGCCGTGGTGGCGGTCCGTGGCGCGGAGAAGATCAGCGACGGCGAGACGGTGCTGCTGGACGGGGGAGCCGGCGTCGTCGTCCTCGACCCTGCGCCGGAGACGGTGGCCTCCGCGCAGCAGCGCGAGGCCACCCGGCGGGCCTTCGACGGCCGCGGGCGTACCGCCGACGGAACCCGCGTGGAGCTGATGGCGAACGTGGCCGACCCGGCCGGGGCACAGGCGGCCATCGAGGCCGCGGCCGAGGGCGTGGGCCTGTTCCGCACCGAGTTCTGCTTCCTGGGGCGCAGCTCGGAGCCGTCCGTCGAGGAGCAGGTCGCCGCCTACCGACGCGTCCTCTCGGCGTTCCCGCACCGCAAGGTCGTGGTGCGCACGCTCGACGCGGGCGCGGACAAGCCGCTGCCGTTCGTCACGTCCGACGGCGAGCCCAACCCCGCGCTCGGCGTGCGAGGATTGCGGACCGCGGCGTCCCGTCCCGGCGTGCTGGACCGCCAGCTCCAGGCCATCGCCGAGGCCGCCGAGGCTGAGAACGCCG
Organism: uncultured Isoptericola sp.; assembly: GCA_947497265.1. Taxonomy (GTDB): domain Bacteria; phylum Actinomycetota; class Actinomycetes; order Actinomycetales; family Cellulomonadaceae; genus Isoptericola; species Isoptericola rhizosphaerae. The sequence goes on along the minus strand of CANMFP010000001.1, from coordinate 593,024 downwards.
AGGTGTGGGTGATGGCGCCCATGGTCGCCACGGCCACCGAGACGTCCGAGTTCGTGGCGGCCTGCGCACGGCACGGCCTGGACACCGCAGGCGTGATGATCGAGGTGCCGGCCGCGGCGCTGCGCTCGGCCGACATCTTCGCCCGGGCGGCCTTCGGGAGCCTGGGGACCAACGACCTCATCCAGTACACGCTGGCCGCCGACCGCATGCTGGGCGAGCTCGCGGCGCTCTCGACGCCGTGGCAGCCCGCCGTGCTGGAGCTGGTCCGGCTCTCGTGCGAGGGGGCCGCCGCCCACGGCCGGCCCGTGGGGGTGTGCGGGGAGGCCGCTGCGGACGCCACGCTGGCCCCGGTGCTCGTCGGCCTGGGCGTGCGGTCGCTGTCCATGACCCCGCGGGCGCTCGCGGACGTCGCCGCGGTGCTCGCCGAGGTGACGCTCGACGAGTGCCGTGAGCTGGCCCGGGTGGCCCTGGCGGAGCACGACCCGGTCGCGGCCCGCAACGCCGTGCGCGACGCGATCCGCCCGGTGCTCACCGACCTGGGTCTGTGAGGAACTTCTCGAGGGCGTCGAGCGCGGTGCGCGCGACCTCCACGTCCGCCTGAGCGGCGCCGTCGGGCACATCGACCCGCAGCGTGACGTCGGTGCCGGCGTCGGCCCCGAGCGTCATGATCGCGAGGATGCTCGCTGCGTCGACGGGTGCGCCGTCGGCGCGGGCGATGCGCACGGGCACGGGCTGGGCGGCGGCGAGCCGGGCGAACTGCGCGGCGGGGCGGGCGTGCAGTCCCTCGGGGATCGCGACCACGGCGTGGCGTTCCATCCGCCCATCCTGCCCGAACCGGCGGCTCGGCGTGGCACGGGGCTGCCGCGCAGCCCTCCTACGGAGTGGGCGCGCCGAACCACCTCGCCAGCGCCCCGGCGAGGTCGTGCTGGTCGGACCCGGCCCAGGCGATGTGCCCGTCCGGGCGGAGAAGGACGGCAGGCTCGTCGAGCTGGTCGCTGGTGCCGGCGACGAGCTCGACCCGGTCGGTCCAGCCGTCGGCGGTCAGCTCGCCGGTCTGGTCGAGCAGCAGCCCGCGTCCGTCGTGCATGTGCTCGTAGAGACGCCCGCCCTCGAGGCGAACGTCGCGTTGGCGGGTGCCGAGGCGGGCGGGCCCGTCGCCGAGGTCGTAGCGGACTCCGAGGGCAGTGATCTTCTCGATCAGGTGCCGGCTCACCTCCTCGAAGTCCATCAGGTCGGTGAGCAGGCGACGGACGGCCTGGGGCCCTGCTTCGGTGGAGAGCAGGGTGGACTGTGCCCGGGTGTTGGTGAGCACGTCGGCCGCGACCGGGTGTCTCTCGGCGTGATAGCTGTCCAGCAGGCCGTCGGGAGCCCAGCCGTCGAGGGTGGCGGCGAGCTTCCAGCCGAGGTTGAACGCGTCCTGGATGCCGAGGTTGAGGCCCTGCCCGCCCAAGGGCGGATGTACGTGCGCCGCGTCGCCGGCGAGAAGCACGCGTCCGCTGCGGTAGCGCTCGGCCAGTCGCGTGGCGTCGCCGAACCGGGAGAGCCAGCGCGGGCTGTGCACGCCGAAGTCGGTGCCGGCGACGGCCCGCAGCTGCCGGCGGACCTCGTCGAGCGTCGGGGGAGCGGTACGGTCCTCGGCGACGTCGGCGGCGGGCACGACGACGCGGTGCAGCGCGTCGCCGGACGGCCCGACGCCGAACCCGCGCTGGGTCTCGCGGACCTCGGCGACGACCGCGGCCACCTCCTCCGCCGGCGCGGTCACCTCCATCTCGCCCGTCAGCCACTCGGTGGTGGGCGGCTCTCCCGGGAAGGCGACGCCGAGGAGCCGGCGCACCGTGCTCCGTCCTCCGTCGCAACCGACCAGGTAGCGGGCTCGCACCTGGTTCCCGTCGGCCAGGTCCACCGTGACGCCGTCGTCGTCCTGCGCCAGGCCGACCACCTCGCAGCCGCGGCGGATCTCGGCGCCGAGCTCGATGGCCCGTTCGGTCAGGAGCCGGTCGGTGAGCGGCTGGGGGATGCCGAGGACGTAGCCGTGCGCCGTGTCGAGGGAAGTGGGCCACGGTTTGTCGATCCCGGCGAAGTGCCCGGCGCCGGGGAACTGTCGCCCGTGGGCCAGGAATCGGTCGAGCAGCCCGCGCTGGTCGAGGATCTCGATGCTCCGCGCGTGCAGCCCGAGCGCTCGCACCTGCGGGGTGGGCTCCGTGTTCTTCTCGAGGACGGTCACCCGGGCCTCGTGCAGGCGTAGCTCGCTCGCCAGCATCATGCCGGTCGGTCCGCCGCCGACGACGATGACGTCGATCATGTGGTCCCCCTGCTCGTCGAGGCGACCATCGTCAGACCTCAGGGGGGCCTTGCGGCAAGACCGGGGGTGGGCCATATCCTGAAGATGGCAGGAACGCGTCAGGCCGCCGCGCGGTCGACCGCGAGCTCGATGCCGTCGAGCAGGCGGTCGAGCGTCGCATCGAACGACGCGTGGCCCGCGTCGAAGCCGCCGGCCTCCCAGATGCGCGTCATGGTCGGGTAGCGCTCGGGGTCGAACCAGGTGGTCCAGAAGCCGGACATCGTGTCGAAGTAGTCGTCGTTGCTCAGGCCGGAGCTGCTGCCCTCGGCGCGTTCGGCGACGGTGGCCCGCGCGATCCCGCGCACGTAGGTGTCGACGAGGCCGATGAGCTCGACCACCCGTGCGGGCCCCAGGCCGGTACCGGCGAGGACGCGCAGCCCGGCCTCCTCGGCGTCGAGGACGTGCGGCGCCAGGGGCAGCCGCCACATGTTGGTCTGCAGGATCCACGGGCGGCGCAGGTAGAGGTCACGGTGCTCGCGCGCGTACCGGGTCAGGGCGGTGCGCCACGGCAGGTCGGCGCCGGGCAGGTCGAGCTCGGCGAAGGCGCGGTCGACCATGAGGTCGATGAGCTCGGTGCGGCCCGGCACGTAGGTATAGAGCGTCATGGCGCCGACGCCGAGGTGCGCGGCCACCTTGCGCATGGAGAGTCCGTCGAGCCCGGCGTCCTGGACGACGACGGTCCCGGCCTCGACGACGTCGTCGAGCGTGAGGCGGGCCTTGCGCCCCCGGGTCGACGGCTGAGGAGGGTCCCACAGCAGCGCGAGCCGACGCGCGGCGTCAGTGGTGTCGGGGGTCGGCGTGCTGCTCGTCATGGGTCCTCTCCGGGGGTTCCGCGTCATTCTCGTACAGCGTATGCTCAATCCGCTCCATCATTTCGGTACAACGTACGAGAGGCGGGTCGCGAATGATCCGAGCGAGAGGTCTCACGAAGACCTTCACGCGAGGCAAGGGCACGGTCGAGGCAGTCAAGGGAGTCGACATCGACGTCGCGGAGGGCGAGCTCGTCGCCTTCCTCGGGCCCAACGGGGCCGGCAAGTCCACGACGCTGCGCATGCTCACGTCGTTGCTGGAACCCGCCGCGGGCACCGCGTCGGTGGCCGGGTACGACGTCGGCACCCACCCCGCGCAGGTGCGAGCCCGCCTGGGCTTCATCGGCCAGGGCAACGGCGGCGGCTTCAGCTACCAGGTGCGCGACGAGCTGCACAACCAGGGGCGCTTCTACGGCCTGGCTCCGGCCGAGTACAAGCGCCGGGCCGGCGAGCTCGTCGAGGCGCTCGAGCTGGGCGGGCTCGAGAAACGCACCGTCCAGTCGCTCTCCGGCGGCCAGCGGCGACGCCTCGACGTGGCGCTCGGCCTGATGAACCACCCGCCGCTGCTGTTCCTCGACGAGCCGAGCACCGGGCTCGACCCGCACGCGCGCGCCAACCTGTGGGAGCACATCGTCGCCATGCGCGAGCGGTACGGCATGACCGTCGTGCTGACCACCCACTACCTCGACGAGGCGGACGACATGGCCGAGCGCGTCGTCGTCATCGACCACGGCGAGATCATCGCCGACGCCCCGCCCGAGGCGCTCAAGCGCGAGCACGCCGACGACCTCCTCACCCTCACCGTGCGCGGCGGCTCGGCCGAGGCCGTCCGCTCCGCGCTCGCCCCCGCCGTCGGGCCGGACGCCGTCCACCCCGGCACGCTCACGGTGGCCGACGGCGGCACCCCGGCCGGGGACGACGGCCTGCGGGTCCAGGTGGCCACCTCGCACGGGGCGGACCGCCTGCCCGAGGCGATCGAGGCGCTACGGGTCGCGGGCCTGACCACGACGTCGGCGACCGCGCGGCAGGCGAGCCTCGACGACGTGTTCCTCAACCTGACCGGCCGGAGCCTACGAGAGGAGGCGGCAGCATGAGCGCGAGGAGCCCCCGCGCAGGAGCGCCGAGGAACGAGGTGCCTCCGGAGCGAGGCACCGCAGCGGTCATGCAGGAAGGTGTGAGCGCACAGACCGTGGCGACCGGGGTCGCCGCGCACGAGGAACCGCGCATCGTGGTGCGCACCGGACCGGGCAAGTTCGTGGCGGACACCCGCGCGGTGTTCGTCCGCGAGATCCTGCTGATGCTGCGCGACCCGTTCACGCTCATCTTCTCCCTGCTGCAGCCGCTGGTGTTCCTCGGGCTGTTCGCCCCGCTGCTGACCGGGACGTTCGGCGGCACGGGGATGTCCACGGCGGACACCCTGCAGTGGTTCGTCCCCGGTGTGATCGTCATGATCTCGCTGTTCGGGACGTCGATGACCGGGTCCAACCTGCTGTACGAGCTGATGACCGGGTCGTACGAGCGGGTGCTGGCCACGCCGCTCGACCGCTCGGCCATCCTGGTGGGCCGGGCGCTCAAGGAGTTCGCCCCGCTGGTGGTGCAGGGGCTGCTGATCGCGGTGCTGTGCCTGCCGTTCGGGTTCCGGTTCAACCCGCTGCACGCGGTGGGCGCGCTGGTGCTGCTGGGGATCTTCGGCGTCGGCGTCGGGGCGCTGTCCTACGCGCTGGGGCTGGCCGCCAAGAACCGCGAGTGGCTGTTCTGGGGCGTGCAGCAGGCGCTGATCTTCCCGCTGCTCATCCTGTCGGGCATGATGCTGCCGCTCGAGGCGGGCCCGGGGTGGATGCAGGTCGCGGCCCGCTTCAACCCGCTGACCTACATCGTCGACGCGGAGCGCGCACTGTTCGCCGGGGAGCTCGGCGACGCCGTGGTGCTGTGGGGTCTGGTCGCCGCCGTGGTCACGTGCGCGGGCGGCCTGCTCGTCGGCATCCGCACCACCCGCCACGCCACCTGACCGACCCCCTCCCCGAGCTGTGTTGTGGGCGCGAAATCTGGCCCGAAATGGGCCATATGCGCCGGTCTCGCTCCCAGATTTCGCGCCCACAACGCTCAGCGGCCGGTGTTGTTCATCTCGTCCGGGTGCGAGCCGACGCGCTCGCCCCGGTCGAGGGCGGTGATGTCCGCCATGTCGGCCTGGGACAGCTCGAAGTCGAACAGCCGGAAGTTCTCCTCGACCCGGGCCGGCGTCACCGACTTGGGGAAGACGACGTCGCCGCGCTCGATGTGCCAGCGCAGCACCACCTGGGCCGGCGTCCGGCCCAGGTTCTCCGCGATACGCGCGATCGTCGGGTCCTCCAGCACCCGCCCCCGGCCCAGCGGCGACCAGGCCTCCGTCACGATGCCGTGCTCGGAGTCCACCGCGCGGACGTCCTCGTTGCCCAGCCACGGGTGCACCTCGACCTGGTTGACGGCCGGTACCACGGTGGTCTCGTCCAGCAGCCGGCGCAGGTGGTGCGGCTCGAAGTTGGACACCCCGATCGCGCGAGCCCGGCCCGAGCGATAGATCTCCTCCAACGCCCCCCACGCCTCCACGTACCTGTCGACCGCCGGCAGCGGCCAGTGGATCAGGAACAGGTCGACGTGCTCGAGCTGCAGCTCCGCGAGCGTCCGGTCGAAGGCCGCCAGGGCGTCGTCGTGCGCGTGGAACGCGTTGTTGAGCTTGCTGGTGACGAAGTAGTCCGCGCGGTCCAGGCCGGAGGCTGCCAGCGCCTCGCCGACGCCGCGCTCGTTGCGGTACATCTGCGCCGTGTCGATGTGCCGGTAGCCGATCTCCAGGGCGGTGGAGACCGCGTCGCGGGTCTGCTCCGGCGGCACCTTGAACACCCCGAAACCGAGCTGCGGGATCTGCACGCCGTTGTTGAGGGGGAGGGACGGGACCGGCTCGTTGCTCATCCGCCCATCCTGCCCACACCCCGGACCGGATGCGACCCGCCGAACTGGTGCACAATGGAGGTGCACCAGGAGGTGTCCGATGGTCACGAGGGACGAGGCGCGGACGGCCAAGAGCGCACTGCGCGAGAAGCTCGGTCAGGTCGACGGCGTGTGCGGGGTCGGCCTCGCGCAGCGCGGCGACGACCATGACTGGGTGCTGCAGGTCAACGTGCGGAGCCTCAGCGCCCGCAAGGACGTGCCGCCCGACGTCGACGGCGTGCCGGTGCGCGTCCGCGTGGTCGGTGCCGTCGAGGCGCTCTGACCGCCCCACCAGCGGGCGCCCGGTGCTCCGCTCAGGCCGCGTCGACGCCGTGGTCCGCGCGGAAGGCGTCCACGATGCGTTCCGTCCCGCCGCCGACGTGCAGGAACTGGTCGTCGAGCACGCGGGCGAACTCGTCGAGGGCGTCCTCGAGGACGGTGCCCAACCGGCGGACGTCCCGGTGCTCCGAACCGTTGGCCGCGTCCGTCAGCGCCTGGGCGTGGACGATCGTGTCGGCGAGCGACGTCGACGGGTCCTGGTCGCGGAATTAGTAGGTCTCGGAGTACTGGATCAGGTCGACGTGCACCTGCTCGACCTGCTGCGCCACACCCAGCAGGAGAGCGGCGGTGGTGGTCTCCATCGAGGGCACGGCCTCCACGGCGCCGCTGCGGTGCAAGGTCATGAGCCGTAGGGCGAGCACGCGCCGCCGGGTCAGCGCCGGGTAGACCTGCAGCACCCAGGAGACGGCGGCGGTGAGCAGGGCGAAACCCAGGAGCCCCTCGATCGGCGTGGCGATCCGCAGCCACGGCGTCAGCGGCGTGATGTCGCCGAACCCCATGGTCGTCACGGAGACGAGCGAGAGGTAGAGCGCGTCCACCACGGTGCTGCGCGTCGCAGGGTCCGCGCCGGGGGCGTAGAGGAAGCCGTCGGGCATCCACGGCCCGAAGATCAGTGCCCAGCCGAGCACCATCAGCACGCCCCAGCCGCCGATCGCCGCCACCATGGCTGCCGCGCCGCTGAGGCGGCGGCCGAGGTCCCCGAGATGGCGCGACGCCATCCAGACGCCGTGCATGAGCGCCTTGCTGAGGCGTCCTTAGCCCTGGGGGTGCCACAGCGTGTGGAACACGTCCCACATCACGATCAGGACGAGCGCGGCGCCCAGTCCCGTCAGCAACCAGCTCACCCTCGGACGCTAGGCGGGCCGGCGGGTGCTGGCACGCCGGAGCGCGGGGCAGGGCAGGGCCTAGCCGTCCTCGCGGGCCCGGCGGCTCTCGCGGTCGTTCGCCTCGACGAGCTCGTCCTTGTCCATCGTCGAGCGTCCCGGGACGTCGAGCTCCTGGGCGATCTCGTACAGGTGCTCCTTCGAGGCGTTCGCGTCGACGCCGCCGGCCGTGGAGCGGGACGTGCCCACCCCGCCCTCGGCCTGCGGGTCGGAGGGGCCCGCCTCCTCCTTGGGCTGCCAGCGGTCGCCGACCTTCTCGTGCGTGTGCTTCAGCGCGGCGTAGGCGACGCGGTACGCCCGTTCCTCGTCGTCGTACTCGTCCATCGCGGAGTCGTACGCCTTGGCGAACGTGCGCTGCGCCTTGTCGTCGGAGCGCTGGAGGGTCGAGGGGAGCTCGCTCTGTCGGGCGTCGCCCCGTCGGGTGGTCTTCGGCATGGCGGCACCTCCTTCTTCTCGATCCCTACGGTGCGTCAGCGGGCGGGCGCTCGCAGCGCGGTTCGTCGAGGCCGAGGCTCCGTGCGGTGGCAGCAGCTACTGACGCCGTCGTAGGAGTCGACGCCGAGGGCGACCCTCCTCAGGAGCCTCCGCACGTGCCTCCGCTCGCGCCTCCGCGGCTCGCGCCGCCCGGCGCTCCGCCCATGCACCTACCGTCGCTTCGACGTCCCGCGGCATCGTGACCAGGGGCGGCCCGGTGGGCGGCTGATATCGGCCACGGAGCACTCGTTTGTTGAACTCCTCGATCTCGTGACGCACGTCGGCCTCGCTCCACAGCTGGTCGAGACGTTCGTCGAGCGCGGCATCCTCCTTGCGCAGCTGGATGGTGGCCGGCAGCAGCACGATCTTCTCGCGAACCACGAGGTTCTTCAGCCACCAGTCGGGGTCATGGCGATCAGGCAGGTCGAGCGGCTTGCCGCTGCCGGGCAGGTCGTCGAACTCGCCTCGTTCGATCGCCTTGCGAACATGCATGTCGGCCAGCAGCGCGATCGCCACCTCGTCGTCGATGGCGACCGCGGACGGGTTGAAGCACGCGGCGGGTGGGTGCGGGTCGGCCATCGTCGACCGGGTCACGCGGCGACTGGCCGCGCTCGACCAGCCTCCGCACCCCAGGGACGTGCTGCGGCTGGTTCTCGCCGAGATGCTTCCCCTGGGTCCCGAGGCGCACGCGTCGAGCCGCATGAGTGCCGCGTACGTCCTGGAGGCCCTGCACGACCCCGCACTGCGCAAGCAGGCGGGCCTCGGGCTACGGGACGGTCGCGCCCTGGTCGAACGCCTCGTCCGCCAGGCGATCGCTCAGGGGCAGATCACACCGGACCGCGACCCGGACATCGAGACAGATCTCCTCCTTGCGCTGACAAGGTTCACCCCGCTGCTCGAGCTGGAGGTGATCGAGCCCCGCGCCGCACTGGCTGCCATCGATCAGCATCTGGACCGCCTCTTCGCCGCGGCATCCTGACCTCGCGCGCCCGCACGAGGCACTCCGCCCGATGGAGGACCGCCCCTTCCGACGCCGTCGCCGAGGTCCTCGAGGTCCGCCCCGACCTGGACGGCGCCGACCTCGCATCGCTCCGCGAGGCCGCCGAACTCATCACCGTCGCCGACAACTTCGCCGTAGCCGGCCGCGCCGACGGCGACGTCGCCACTGGCAGCACGGGCCAGGTTGTCCACCCTGCCCAGGTCGAAAGCCGCCTTACCCGCACGGCCGCCGCCGCCATCCTCGCCCGCTTCCAGACGCCCCCGCCTGGCGCCGCCGACATCGGTGCTTGCGTTCCGCACTCTCCTGAGTTGCTAGAAGAACGCAGAATGCGATGAAATGCCCCAGCCCTCGGCCGGCCGGTTGACAGCGCCGTTTCAGCACTTCTGAACCCGAGAGGACGCCACCAGATGAGTGGATTGAACACGACCCCGAAGGCCCGTGCGGCAACCTGCGCACCCTCGCCGGTGACGTTGGCGCCGCGGCGTCGATCCGCGGTCTCTACGTAGCCCCTCCCGAGGACTTGAAAAGGATGCATGCGATGCCCAGTAGGCGACGCAGGATGAGCCCGCTCGTGACCTTCGTGGTGATGCTCGTGCTCGCTGCAGCAGTCGTGACCGGGGGTTACTTCGTCCTCGACTGGCTGGCAGTGCAGTGGTTTAGAGCTGCCCCATAGCGGTACAGGGCTTCAGCATCAACCCCGAGGGCTACCGCCCCGTTGCGTGGCCTGCCACAAGCACTACGAGATCGAACTCTCAGCCGAAGTCGGAGCACCACCGAAGCCTCAAGTCCTTCAAGCCGGGGGCCCCGTCTCGGCCGTGCCCTCGGGAGCGCTGCAACGCTCGTCGAGGCTTTCTCTCGGTGTCGGCCACATCCACGCGATGCCGCAGAATGTTCTGGTGACTTCCTCGCCCCGCCTGCCCCGCGTCCGTGCGTCCGAGCTCGTCGGGCGCGGCTGGCTGAACACGGGCGGCCGCACGATCTCGCTGGCTGACCTGCGCGGCAAGGTCGTGGTGATCGACTTCTGGACCTTCTGCTGCCTCAACTGCCTGCACATCCTGGACGAGCTGCGCGAGCTCGAGGAGTCCCGCCGCGAGGAGCTCGTCATCGTGGGCGTGCACTCCCCGAAGTTCGCGCACGAGGCCGACCCGGACGCCCTGGCCGCCGCCGTCGAGCGTTACGACGTGCGCCACCCCGTCCTCGACGACCCGGAGCTGACTACCTGGGACGCCTACGCGGCGCGCGCCTGGCCCACGCTGGTGGTCGTCGACCCCGAGGGCTACGTGGTGGCCCAGATGGCGGGGGAGGGGCACGCCTCGGCCGTCGCGGCCATCGTGGACGAGCTGGTCGCGGAGCACGAGGCCAAGGGCACGCTCCACCGCGGCGACGGCCCGTACGTCCCGCCGACGCCGGAGCCCAGCACGCTGCGCTTCCCGGCCAAGGCGGTGGAGCTGCCGGGCGGCAACCTGCTCGTGGCCGACGCGGGCCACCACTCCCTCGCGGAGCTGGCGCCCGACGGCGAGACGCTGGTCCGGCGCATCGGCTCCGGCGAGCGCGGGTGCACCGACGGCGGCCCCGGCCCGGACGGCACCCACACCGCCCGGTTCAGCGAGCCGAACGGCCTGTGCCTGGTGCCGACCGGTCTGCGCGAGCGGCTCGGCTACGACGTGCTGGTCGCGGACACCGTGAACCACGCCCTGCGTGGTGTACATCTCGCCACCGGCCAGGTGTACACGGTCGCCGGGACCGGTCGGCAGTACATGATCGGCGGGCAGGAGAACGTCGCGCCGCCCGGCGGTCAGCGACGCCCGCACCACCCCGACGACCGGCTCCCGGCCACCCAGGTCAACCTCTCCTCACCCTGGGACGTCGCCTGGTCCGAGCCGCTGGCCGCGTTCGTGGTCGCGATGGCGGGAAACCACACCCTCTGGGCGCTCGACCCGGAGGACTCCTCCCTCCGGCTGCTCGCCGGCACCATGAACGAGGGCCTCGAGGACGGTCCCGGTGCCGACGCCTGGTTCGCCCAGCCGTCGGGCCTCGCGCCGTCACTCGACGCCGACGGCGCGCCCGACGGCGGGTTCTGGCTCGCCGACGCCGAGACCTCCGCCCTGCGCCACGTCGCGCCGACCGGTGCGGACGGGGTCGAGGTGCGGACCGCGGTCGGGCAGGGGCTCTTCGACTTCGGCCACCGCGACGGACCGGCCGCCGAGGCGCTGCTGCAGCACCCCCTCGGGGTGGCCACGCTGCCCGACGGGAGCGCCGTCGTCGCCGACACGTACAACGGCGCGCTGCGCCGGTACGACCCGGCCTCCGGGGAGGTGACCACCCTGGCGACCGGCCTCGCCGAGCCGAGCGACGTCGTCGTGCAGCCGGACGCCGACGGCGGCACGGTGCACCTGCTGGTGGTCGAGTCCGCCGCGCACCGGCTCACCCGGGTCGCGCTGCCCGCGGACCTTGCCGGCGAGGTGCTCGACGGCGGAGCCCACCGGGTCGCCCGCGCGGCCACCGGCGTCGCCCCGGGCGTGCTGCGCCTGGAGGTGCCGTTCGTGCCGGCACCAGGGCAGAAGCTCGACGACCGGTTCGGTCCGTCCACCGAGCTCCGCGTCAGTGCGACACCGCCCGAGCTGCTGCTCGACGGCGCCGGCGACGGCACCGACCTCGCCCGCGCCCTGCGCATCAACCCCGAGGTACCCGAGGGCGTCCTGCACGTGACCGCCAAGGCCGCCTCGTGCGACGAGGTGCCGCTCGGGCCGGACGGCGAGCCCGACCCGGACGTCTTCCCGGCCTGCCACCTCGCCCAGCAGGACTGGGGCGTGCCGGTCCGCGTCACGCCCGACGGTGGCACCACGCTCTCGCTCCCGCTGCGGGGCGCATAGCCGTGGAGCCCGCCGAGATCCTCGTCGCCGGGCCGGCGTCGTGGAACCAGCTCGTCCACCTCGACCGGCTGCCGGACCCGCGCCCGCACACCGTGTTCGCCCGCGGCCACCACGCCACGGTGGGCGGGACGTCGGCCGGGAAGGCGCTCAACCTGCGGTGGCTCGGCCGCAGCGTCCAGCTCCGCACGGTGCTCGGCACGGAAGCCGAGGGTGCGCGCGTGCGCCGGCGGCTCGAGTCCGCGGGCGTGGACCTCGTCGCGACCGACGCCCCGGACGGCCGCACGGAGCGGCACCTCAACCTGCTGGACCCCGACGGCGGACGCGTGTCGATCTACCTCCAGGCACCCGACGCGCCGGAGCAGGACCACGGCGCGGAGGCCGCGGCTGAGGCAGCAGCGCTCGGGCGTGCCGTCGACGCCGCCCGCGCCGTCGTCGTCGACCTCGCCGTCACGGCCCGCCCCGTGCTGGAGGCCGCAACGGCGCGGGGCGCCGACGTGTGGGTCGACCTGCACGACTACGACGGCGCCTCGGCGTTCCACCAGCCCTGGGTCGACGCCGGGACGCACGTGTTCCTCAGCTCCGACCGGATGCCCGGCTACCGCGACTTCCTGCGGTCCCGGCACGACGCCGGTGCCCGCCTCGTGGTCTGCACCCACGGGGCAGGGGGTGCCACGGCCCTGACGGACGCGGGGTTCGTCGACGTCCCCGCGGTGCGGGTCGACCAGGTCGTGGACACCAACGGCGCCGGGGACGGGTTCTTCGCGGGGTTCCTCGACGCCCACCTCGGCGGTGCCGGGGTGGATGCGGCGATGCGGGCGGGCGCAGAGCACGCCGCGCGCGTGGTCCGGAGCCCCGAGCTGGCTCCGGCGGCCCGCTGACTCACACCAGCGCGGCCGACCGCTCCCAGAGCTCGTGGGCGACCCGGGGGTCCGTGGCCTCCCGGCTGATCCCTGCCGCGATCCGGTGGCCCTCGTAGTAGGCGCCCGGCTGGAACGTCGTGCCCGGGGTGCCCTCGGCGAACCGGACGAGCTGGTCGGCGCCCTTGTCGGGGCTGACGGTGAACAGCCGCCGGAGCGGGCCGCGGTAGAGGTGCCGCAGCACGTGGTTCGTCTCCCCGGCGAAGCTCGTGCCCACCACGCCGGGGTGGAACGCGACCGCGCTGAGACCCTGGCCGCCGTACCGGCGCTGCAGCTCCTGCGTGAACAGGATGTTGGCCAGCTTGGCGTTGCCGTACGCCCGGTGCGCGGCGTAGCGGTGGGCGTTCTGGAGGTCGTCGACGTCGAACCGGCTGAACAGCTGCGCGGCCCGGCTGGCCGTCTGGATCACGGTGGCGCGCCCGGCGACCAGGGCGGGCAGCAGCAGCTCGGTCAGCAGGAACGGCGCCAGGTGGTTGACCTGGAAGGTCTTCTCGTACCGGTCGACGGTGAGCTCGCGCTCGCCCATGATGCCGCCGGCGTTGTTGGCGAGCACGTCGATCCGCGGGTGTGCGGCGAGCAGGTCGGCGGCGAGCCGGCGCACCTGGGCCAGCTCGGCGAAGTCGGCCAGGAAGAAGGGGGCGTCCAGCTCGGCGGCGACCGCCTCGGTCTTGGCCGCCGAGCGGCCGACGAGCACCACGTGGTGGCCGTCGCGGACCAGCCGGCGGGCGGCGGCCGCGCCGATCCCGTCGCTGGCTCCGGTGAGGACGATGGTCCGCGGCATGTGTTCTCCCGTCGTGAGGTCGGTCGGCGTGCGGTCGGTCGGCGGGCGGGTCAGGGCGCCGCCAGCTCGTCGAGCATGCGCTCGAGGTTGCCGCGGGCGGTCGCCGCGTACCCCTCGACCCAGTCGCCGGCGTAGGCGCGCGGCACGATCTCGACCACGAGCAGGCACGCGAAGTAGGCCCGGTACAACCGCAGCCGCGTCCACGCGGCGGGGTCGCCCGCACCGGGCGTCCCGTCACCGAGGCCGAGGTCCCCGCCCGCGTCCCGGTACCCGGCGAGCAGGGCGGGGTCGACGGCGCCCACGCCGAGCTGGTCGGCACCCACCAGCTCGAACACCGGGTCGCCCCACATGGCGCGCTCGGCGTCGAGGAACGCGGTGAGGCGGTGGTCGGCCGGGTCGAGCAGGATGTTGCCGGGCCACAGGTCGGCGTGCACGAGCCGTGGTGTGGCCACGGCCGCCAGCACGTCCTGCCGGGCGCCGACGGCGGCACGCAGGCGGGCGTGCGGCAGCGGCACCTCCCAGCGCTCGGCGTCCGCGAGGGCCGCCTCGACCATCGCGGTGAAGGCCTCGGGCCACGTCGCCCGGCTGAGCCCGGACGCCGGCGCGGGGTAGCCGAAGCGGTCGCCGGTGATCCCGTGCAGGCGCGCCATCACCGCGCCGAGGGACCGCCGCACCTGGCGCGAGTCGGCGGGTGCGAGGTCCAGGCCGTCCCACAGCACGCCGGGCAGGTGCTCGGTGACGACGACATCCCCGTCCACGTGCTCCCGGCTGCCGTCCACGTGCAGCACGGCCGGGACGGGGAGGCCGGCGCGGTGGGCCAGCCGGTAGACGGCGGCCTCGGTGCCGGAGATCCCGTGCTCGTACCGCAGCAGCCGGGTGGTGTCCGCGCCGGTCACCTTGACCACCACCTGCCGCCCGTCCGCGAGGCCGGCGCGCAGCACGGTGGCGAACAGCCCGCCGGCGAGCGGCTCGACGTCCAGGACGTCCCCGACCGGCGCCAGGACGGCCGCGACCTGGTCGCCCGTGACAGCGGTCTTGGTCAGCACGCGCCGAGCCTAGCGGCGGCCCGCCGCACCGGGTAGGCCCCTCAGGCGAGGCCGCTCTGCCGGGCGACCACCGCCGCCTGCATCCGCGACGGCACCTGCAGCTTGGCCAGCACCCGGGACACGTGAGTCTTGGTGGTCGCCTCGGAGATGACCAGCTCGGCGGAGATGTCCTGGTTGGACAGTCCGCGCCCGAGCGCGGCGAGCACATCCACCTCCCGCGGGGTCAGGCCGTCCAGCCGGGGATCGGCCTCGCGCGGTGCGGGGTCCGGCACGTCCGCGTCCGACGGCGGGGGTGGGGCGCCGCCGAGCCGGGCCAGCACCCGCCGGGTCACCTCGGGGGCGAGCACGCCGTCCCCGGCCGCCACCCGCCGCACGGCGCGGACCAGGTCGGCCGGCTCGGCGGACTTCAGCAGGAACCCCGCCGCGCCCGCGTCGAGGGCGCCGTGGACGTACTCGTCGAGATCGAACGTGGTGAGCACGAGGACGTCGGCCAGCCCTTCGGCGGTGATGGCCCGCGTTGCCGCGACACCGTCCGTGCCAGGCATCCGCAGGTCCATGAGCACGACGTCGGGGCGCAGCGCCCGTGCGTTGGCGATCGCGGCGTCGCCGTCGGCGGCCTCCGCGACCACCTCGACGTCGTCGGCGGCATCCAGCAGCAGTCGCAGGCCCGCACGGATGGCGGCGTGGTCGTCCGCGACCAGCACCCGGACCGGTCGGTCCGTCGGCACCGTCATGCGACCTCCTTGCCGACGGGCAGGCTGGCCTCGACCTGCCAGGCGTGGTCCGCCGTCGGCCCCGCCGTGAACGTACCGCCGAGACCTTCGGCGCGCTCGCGCATGGTGATCATCCCCGTGCCCGCGCTGAGCGGCACCTCCCGCCGCTGTGGGTGCACGACACGCCGCTGTGTCGCGTGATCCGACGGCGCGTCGTGCACCCACAGCGGGGGGAGGGGGTTGCGGACTCGCAGGGTCACCGTCCCCGCCGCACCGCCGTCGAGCCGGATCGTCACGGGCCGACCGGGGGCGTGCTTGCGGGCGTTGGTCAGCGCCTCCTGAGCGATCCGGTGCAATGCCTGCCCGACGACGGCCGGGACGACCCGCTCCGAGACCTGCTGCGGGTCGTCGACCGTGACGTCGTCGCCGGCGGAGCGTGCGGACCGCACCAGCTCGCCCAGGCCGTCGAGCCTCCCCGGCGCGGCGACGGGTTCCGGCGGGAGGTCGGCGCGGAGCAGCTCGATCATGGACCGCATCTCGGTGAGCGAGGCGACCGAGCTCTCGCGCACCTGCTCCAGCGCGCTGCGGTCGCGCGCCGCGTCCGGCGACAGGGCGAGCGCCGCACCGGAGTGGATCGCGATCGAGGACAGGTGCGAGGCGATGACGTCGTGCAGGTCGCGGGCCATGGCCGCGCGCTCCGCCTGGACGGCCTCGTGCCGGTCGAGGACGGCGATGCGGGCGACGTCGGCGGCGCGCTCGCGCTCCAGCTCGGCGGCGCGGGCGGCCTCGTCGGCCCGGGCGCGCTCGAGGTCGGCGAGCTCGGACTTCTGCCGCACGTTGTCCGCCCACCACATCGGCATGACGACGACCGCGCCGATCTGCAGGCCGGCGAACACGAAGTACTGCAGGTCCCGGCTGGCCTCCCCGGCCGCGACCGCGACGGCGAGGGTGAGCACCGCCGCGGCCGTCCACAGCACGGTGCGTGCCGTCCGGCCGGTCCGCAGCACGGCCTCGTACAGCAGCTCCCACAGCACCACGACCAGGATCGAGAGGCTGCCGCCCCACACGAGGTCGACGGCGACGACGGCGAGGCCCGCGGCGAGCGCGAGCAGGGGGCGCGTGCGCTTGGCGAGGAGCACCAGGCAGCCGACGGCGAGCAGCGCGACGCGCCACCACGGTTCCGGCTCGACCGAGGCCAGCGGACCGACCGGCGGCACGAGGTCCACCAGGCCGACCGCCAGGAGCACCAGGCCGAGGGCGAAGGCCGCGACGGCGCCGACCACGTCCGCGAGCAGGTTCTCGCCGCTCCACGCCCGGTGCAGGCCGCGCAGGCCGTGCGGCTGCACGGTCGCGGCGGGCGGGGACTCGGTGCTCACGGTCCCATCCCAGCACAGCGCGCCGCGCCGCGGATCGGTGGAACGATGTACGCCGCGCGCTGCGCGTACCGGGGCCGCCGCGAGGATCATCCGTCCGGCGGACGCCACCGGCCCGGGCCCCGGGCGATGCTCGGGGCATGGACCTCCCTGTGGATCTCGTCGGGACCGAGGGCGGGCTCGTCGCGATGGCTGGCGTGCTCGCCGTGCTCGCGCTCGTCGACTCGACCAGCTTCGGCACCCTCCTTATCCCGGTCTGGCTGCTCCTGGCCCCGGGCCGGGTGCGGGCCGGGCGCGTGCTCGCCTACCTCGGCACGGTCGCCGCCGCCTACCTGCTGATCGGCGTCGCGGTGCTGCTCGGTGCGGACGCCCTGCTCGAACGGTACGGCGAGGCGCTGGAGTCGCGGCCGGCGCTGCTGGTCCAGCTCGTGCTGGGCGTCGGGCTGCTGGCGCTCAGCTTCCGGTTCGACGGCAAGCGGTCCGCGCGCCGGGCCGAGGCGAACGGCGGCCGGCCGGGCCGTCTGACGCGGTGGCGCGAGCGCGCCCTCGGCCTCGACCCCGCCGCCGCCTCCCCGGTGCTGCCCCTGATGGGGCTGGCGCTCGGTGCCGTCACGATCGAGGTGGCCACGATGCTGCCGTACCTGGCGGCGATCGGTCTGCTGACGGCGTCGAGCCTCTCGACCCCCGCGACCCTGGGCGTCCTGGTCGTCTACTGCGTGGTGATGGTGCTGCCCGCGCTGCTGCTGCTCGGTGGCCGGCTCGTCGCGGCGCGCTGGATCGACCCGGTGCTGCGTCGCCTCGAACGGTGGCTGTCGAAGAACGCCGCGGAGATGACGGGCTGGGTGCTGGGCATCGTCGGTGTGCTGCTGGCCCTCGACGCCGTCGGGCGGCTCGGCTGGGCGTGAGCCGCCGTCAGGCGAGGAGGTCCGGCAGCTCGAGCAGCGAGCCGACGACGTCGACCTGGCTCGCCTCGGGCCGCGCCGCGTGCAGGTATCCCCACGGGCCGCGGCGGATCAGCACGGGCCGCATCCCGGCGTCGGCCGCCGGCAGCACGTCGTTGTCGAGGCGGTCGCCCACGTAGGCGATGCCCGACGGCGGCACCCCGGTGAGGTCCGCCACCGCGGCGAAGAACCGGGGGTCGGGCTTCTGGACGCCCCACTCGTCGGAGGTGCGGATGCTGTCCACGGGCAGGTTCATGGCCTCGAGCGCGGCCCGCGCCTGGGGCGGCTGGTTCCCGGCGACGACGACGGCGAACCCGGCGTCGCGCAGCGCGGCCAGCCCGGGGCGGACGTCGTCGTACAGGTCGTCGGCGTCGAAGTTCTCTCGCAGGTCGTCGGGATCGTCGACGGCCCACCGGGCGATCTCCGCGGCCAGGTCGATGCCCGGCCGCGCGATCTGGAACGCGTCCTGCAGAGGCCGGTCCGTGGCGGCGCAGGCACCGATCAGGCCGAGGAACGTGCCGGCGGGGATGCCGAGCCGCTCGGCCCAGCGGGAGAAGATGCGGGTCTCGTCGACGAGGGTCTCACCGACGTCGAAGACCACCGCGCGCACCATGGGCCCGAGCGTAGCGTCCGAGGCTGCCGGGTTGCGTGTTCGCCGGGGTGCGGCGGTAGCGTGTTCAGAAGACGTCCAGACCCCCGGATTAAGGTGAGTGGCATGACCCGTCCGGCGATTCCTGTGACGCTCTCGACGGCGTCGGTCTATCCGCGCCGTGCGGCCTTCGCCTTCGAGTCGGCGGCCGAGATCGGCTTCGACGGTGTGGAGGTCATGGTCTGGTCCGACCCGGCGACGCAGGACCCGAAGGCGCTGTCGAAGCTCGCGGCCGACACCGGCATGCCGATCCGCTCCATCCACGCCCCGACGCTCCTCGTCAGCCAGCGGGTCTGGGGGCGGTCCCCGGCGGACAAGCTCGCTCGCGCGGTCGACATGGCCGGCGAGCTGGGTGCGCGGACCGTCGTCGTGCACCCGCCGTTCCGCTGGCAGTACCGCTACGCGCGCAGTTTCGAGGAGCAGGTGCGCGAGCTCAACGCGGGCGGCCCGGTGACCGTCGCGGTGGAGAACATGTACCCGTGGCGCCCGCACTCCCGGCTCGACCGGGAGCTCAAGGCGTACCTGCCGGGCTGGGACCCGATGGAGCACGGCTACGACGCCGTGACGCTCGACCTCTCGCACGCCGCGGTCGCGCAGCAGGACGGCCTCGACCTGCTGCGGGAGTTCGGCGACCGGCTGCGGCACGTGCACCTGGCGGACGGCACCTTCAACGCGCGCGACGAGCACCTGGTGCCGGGCCGCGGCGACATGCACTGCGACAAGGTGCTCACCGAGCTGGCCCACTCCGGGTTCGACGGCGACGTCGTCCTGGAGATCTCGACCCGCAAGGCGTACGACGCCCACGAGCGGCACACCGACCTCGTGGCGGGTCTGGAGTTCGCGCGTTCGTACCTCGCGCCCGAGCCCGTGCCGTACACGCCGCCGCCGCCGGAGCACCGCCACCGGCCGACGGACGCGTGGGAGCCGGAGCATCCCGGTACGTCGAGCGTCTGAGCGGCTGCCGGTCAGGCGGCCAGGGCCGGCCGGGCTCCCACGGCGCGGAGTACGAACGTCTCCGCCGCGCTGATGGCGCGTTCCCGGGCTGCGGGCTCCTCGGGGATGAGCCGACCCGACAGGCAGGCGTTGACGAGCTGGACCGTCGGCTCGATGTCCTGGCGCGGGAACGACCCGACGTCGATGCCCTCGTGCAGGATCCGCTTGAGGATCGACTCCACGATCTCGGCGTGCTCGCGCAGCCTCGCCTGGGTCGACCGGGACAGCACGGTGCGCAGGTCGGGGCCGGGGGCCAGGTGGAAGACCCGCGCGAGCTGGGCCTGCTGGCGGATGTAGGTGCGCAGCTGTTCGACGGGGTCGCGGACCTCGGCCAGCGCCCGCTCGAGCGTCAGGGCGTACTGCTCGGTCTCGTGCGTGATGAACCCGAGGAGCAGCGCCTCCTTGTCGGAGAAGTGGTTGTAGACCGCGGTGCGCCCCACCCCGGCGGCGGTCGCGATGTCGGCCAGCGTGATCGTGTCGAACCCGCGCTCCGCCATGAGCGTGGACAACGCCGTGAACAGCTTGTGCCGAGTCATCTGCCGGTGCTCGTGCAGACTCTTCCCGATGATCTTGGGCATGCTGACATCATAGGCAAGCGGTGTCAGGACGCGTGTCGCTATCCTCGCCGTTGTGACTGATGACACCGCTGGCCAGGAACCGCAGGACGACGGCATCGTGCCCGACACCAAGGACTGGACGTGGGTCGTCGAGCGACGGTGCGACGAGTGCGGCTTCGACCCCCTCGCCGTCGACCCCCTCGCCGTCGGCGACGCCGTCCGGTCGGCCGTGCCGGCGTGGCAGGCCGTGCTCGCCCGGCCCGACGTCCGCCGTCGGCCCGCCCCGGGGGTCTGGTCGCCGCTGGAGTACGCAGCCCACGTGCGCGACGTCTTCCGGGTCTTCGACGGGCGGCTCGCGCTCATCCTGGAGACCGACGGCGCGGGGTTCCCGGACTGGGACCAGGACGCGGCGGCGCTCGCCGGAGGCTACGCGCAGGCCGATCCCGGCACCGTCGCCACCGAGCTCGCCGCCGCCGGCGACGCGGTGGCGGACCGGTTCGACGCCGTGCGCGCCGACCAGCTCGAGCGGGTCGGACGGCGCTCCAACGGGTCCACCTTCACCGTGCGGACCTTCGGCCGGTACTTCCTGCACGACGTGGCGCACCACCTCCACGACGTGCGCGCCTGACCCGCCGTCACCTGCTCGCCACAGACGGGGCTGATGGGGAGCGACGGGGAGGAGTACCTTGCGCGTCATGTCGTACACGCAGACGCTCGTCCCGCCTGAGCACGCCACGAACCACCTGCTCGTGGTGCCGGAGGTGTGGGGACCCGACCGCGTCCGGTCCCTCGCCGACGCCTGGTTCCCCGAGGTGCGGTGGTTGAAGGAACCGCGGGCCGAGGTAGCCCCGCGCGCCAGGGGCGGCGCCCGCTTCCGGGGCATGGCCGCCGCACCGGAGCCGCAGGTCGGTCCCGGCGTCCTCGGCGTCGGCGACGAGCACGGCGCCGCGGGGCCGTTCGCGGTGAGCGAGTCGCAGTCGCCCCAGGCAGGGCTGACCGGGCGCGCCGCGGTCTACGCGCTCGGCCGCGTCGACGGCACGCCCGACGCTCGCGTCGGCCGGCCGGCGACCACGGAGGACCGGGACGGCATCGCCCGGGTCTTTGCGGCCGGCCTGCCCGACGGCGAGGAGCTGCGGCTGGTCCAGTGGGGCGTCGCGGTGGCGCGCAAGACCGGCGGGGTGCTGCTCGCCGACGGACGCCAGCTCCTGCACCCCGACCCCACGAGCGCCGTGGACCTCACCCTCTACGCGGTGCACCCGCTCCCGCCCTCCGAGCTGCTCGGTCTGCTGCGTTCGGTCGTCGCGACGGCGGACGAGGAGCCGCCGCCGGCCCCGGGGGCGGCGCCCGTGCGCCTGGCGGCGCGCACGCCTTACGACGGCACGGTCGTGGTGGAGTCGGAGCGCGTGGACCGGGTGCCGCGCGCCCTGGTCGACCTCGACCCGACCGAGTACGGCCCGCACGCCTACCGGATGGTGTGGGTGCCGCAGGACCCCTACGAGCTGGGCCTCGAGCAGCCCTCGGGCGTCCACGTGATCGCCCGTTCGCGCATGCGGGCGATGATCGCCCGGTTCACGCTCCTGCTGCACGCGAAGGTCGGCGGGGCGATGGTCGACGACGGGGCGTTCCTGGCGACGACGGCGGAGATCGAGCGGCGCACGTCCGAGGACCAGCGCGCGTCGTCGCGCGCCTGGGTCTGACCGGAGCCTGCGGGGGATGACGACGATGTTGTCCACAGGTGTGTGGAGAGTCCACAGCAGGTACCGGTACCAGCGCCGATGCTGGTGAACACCGGTTTCTCCCTCGCGCCGCGGCGTGAGCCGGACGATCGGGACGGCCCGCCCGAAGGTTCCGGATCCGCGGAATCTCGCGGGTCCTCGCTGTTACCACGCTGTTCCGCCGGACGACAACCTGGGCGCTACCTCGCCGCCGTGCATGCGGGCGGCGCGCCGGAGCGGGCGTGTCGTCCACAGATTTTGTCCACAGGGGTGTGGACGGCGTGGGGATTCCGGGCGTCCCGCTGTGGATGAACCTGTGACTGAAAATCTTCCTCCGCGCACCCCTTGCAGACCTTCTCCAGCGGGTCTAGAAACGTGGCTATCGGTCTCGACAGAATGTGGCTCGGATCACGGTGACGTGGGAGGGGCGCAGGCCGTCGGGACGAAGGTCGACCGGAGAACGACGGGCCGATCCGCACCGAGTGCGGGCCGTGGGTGACGACACGGGTGTCCGGCGGCGCCGGAAGACCAGCCGCGTCCGGGGGCTCTGCGGAGAACGGGCCGGCCGGGGCGACGACGCGTCAGGCCTCGACCGGGTCGGCAGGGGGTCCGGAGCTGTGACGTCGACGCAGCGCCCCGACAGCGATCGCCGGGGAACGCGGTGATGCCGAGGCCCCCCGGCCGCCCCGGGGGGCCTCGGCCGTCCGTGGGAGCGCGACCGCGCGTAGCCTCGGGCCCATGAGCAACCTCGAGACGCGTCCCGCCGAGCAGGTGTGCGAGGCCGGACGTGCCGTCGGCGGGATCGAGCTGCTGGAGGCGCGCGACGTCCCGCTCGGCGGCCCGCGCGCCATGAACGTCCGCCGCACCATCCCGCAGCGCCGCCGGTCCCTGATCGGTGCCTGGTGCTTCTGCGACCACTACGGCCCGGACGACGTGTCGGCGTCCGCGGGCATGCAGGTACCGCCCCACCCGCACATCGGCCTGCAGACCGTGAGCTGGTTGTTCGCCGGCGAGGTCTTGCACCGCGACTCCGTCGGTTCGCTGCGGACCGTGCGCCCGGGCGAGCTCAACCTCATGACGGCCGGCCGGGGCATCTCGCACTCGGAGGAGTCGCCGCAGGGGACGGCCGAGCACCCGCGGCCGCCGACCCTGCACGGCGTCCAGCTCTGGACCGTGCTGCCGCGCGAGGCGAAGGACGGCGAGCCCACCTTCGAACACCACGCCGACCTGCCGGTGGCCACGCACGAGGGCGCCCGGGTGCAGGTGTTCATGGGCACGCTGCGGGTGGCCGGCGAGGCGCTGGTCTCCCCGGCCCGCACGTGGACGCCGCTCGTGGGGGCCCAGCTCGACCTCGACGCCGGGGCGTCGGTCGAGCTCGACGTCGACCCCGGGTTCGAGCACGGGCTCCTCGTCGACGCCGGGGACGCCCGGCTCGAGGACGTGCCCGTGCCGGTCGGCGCGCTCGCCTACTCCGGTCCGGGACGCACCCGGCTGGTCGTGGCGGCCGGCGCGGCGCCGGTCCGGGCCGTGCTCATCGGCGGTACGCCGTTCGGCGAGGACGTCGTCATGTGGTGGAACTTCGTGGGGCGCAGCCACGAGGAGATCGTCCAGGCGCGCGCCGACTGGTCCGCGCAGGTCGCCGAGGGGGACGACGGCGGCACGGACTACGAGGAGGGATCGGCGGGGCGGCGCTTCGGGCGGGTCGACGGGTACGCGAGCGGACCGCTGCGTGCTCCCGCCCTCCCGGACGTCCGGCTCCGCCCCCGCCGGCGTCCGGGGGAGTGACCGCCGTCAGCGGAAGGTGATCCGGAGCTTCGCGTTCTTCTTCCCCTTGCCGACGTCGACCACCTTGATCTTCAGGTGGCCGCTGCGGCTGGTGAACGTCTGCCCCTGCTTCATGGTCGAGCGCCGCTTCGACTCCCGGCCCATCGGCACCACGAGATGCTCTCCCGGGTAGGCCCACCTGGAGCTCTTGGGCGCCAGCCGGCTGACGGTGACGCCGTACCGCACCGTGTAGTCGGAGGACGCCCGGTAGGGCAGCCGCGTGTACGGGTAGCGCACGCCGGACTCCTTGCGCCGCAGCTCGATGAAGTAGACGTCGCCCGTGCGCGGGTCACGGGCGCGGACCAGCGTGGGCCGCTTCGTGTCCCGGTCCCGCGCGGTGAGGGTCACGGTCCGGCTGCCCTTCTTCTTGCTCATGTATCGCTGCTCGGACGTCGGCAGCACGCCCAGCCGGCGCTTCTGGGCGCCGGAGAGCGAGGGGACGCCGTCCGCGGCGAACTCGGCCCCCATCAGGTCGAGCGGGTCCAGGCCCTCGGCGGCGCCGCAGCGCTTGCTCGAGAAGCTCCCGTCCGCCTTGCCCCGGCACCAGCCGACACCCGAGTGCTCGAGGCCCATGTTGTGCGCGAGCTCGTGGGCGAGCGTGGCCACGCCCTTCTCGTACTGGGGGTGGTTCCACCGCTGCCCGGAACGCTGACCGTTCGGCCCGCCGAAGAGCGAGAACGTCCATCCGCCCGGTGAGTTGCGCCCGGCCTTGGACGGCATCGAGCCGAGGCCGACCTTCCCGCGGCAGGTCTTGCCGTAACGGGAGCCGCCCGGGTAGTCGCCACTGCGGTAGGGGAAGAGCACCACGAGGTGGGCGCGGCGGTCCGGCCCGCGGGTGCTCGAGCTGTACCAACCCTTGCCGTAGTGCTTCTTGCCGCCGCGCTTGACCTGCTTGAGCATCTGCTTGGTGGTGCGGCACGCCCCGTCGCCCGTGTTGATGCGACGCACCTTTCCCGACCGGACGAACTTCACCTTGCCGCGGGACTGCTTCGACCAGTAGCTCGACGTCTTCTTCAGGAGCCGGTCGACGTCGGTACCGCGGACCCATTTCTTCACGCGCTTCTTGGGGATGTTCTTCGGCGTCGCGACGACGACCTGGACCGTGTGCCGCTTCGTGCTGGTGGTGGCGGCCGTCGAGAGCGCACGGATGCCGTCGTTCGCCGACGACCGTCCGAATCGTGACGAGTCGACGGTGGACTCCCAGGTCACCGGGCTGCCGGAGTGCGGCTCCCGCAGATCAGGCGAAGCCGTGGCAGCGGTGGCGTCGACCAGGAGAAGGGCGCCCACGATAGTGGCGACGACAGGAAAGCGAAGCGACATATCGAGGCCCCCGAGCCGATCGACATCGATTTGTCGGAGCGTATCGATGAAGTGCGGAACGTGCCTGTCGAGAAGGAATGTCCTTTTCGCCTGTTATATGTTTCAGTATCGGCGTCGGACGACCATAGACAGCACCGCCCAGAGCCCCAGCAACAGCACGGCGCACCCGCTGTCGACGACGAGTCCCGCGGTGCGGTCCAGGACCACGTCGAACACGAGCAGCGCGGTGCAGGACAGCGCGACGGCGAGGAGCACCAGGGCGACGCGGGTCATGCGGTCGCCGACCGTGACGACCGACAGCTTGAGGTGCTTGCGGAACAGCGCCCGGTGGATCGCGACAGGCGCGACGAACAGTCCCGTGGCCAGGATGCAGGTGAGCAGGTCGGCCAGGTAGACGTTGCGCTGGAACGCGTCGAGGTCCTGGAACCGGGACTGGAAGGGCAGGATCAGCAGGAACCCGGTGAGGATCTGCACGCCCGTCTGCATGACCCGGAGCTCCTGGAGGAGCTCGACCCAGTTGCGGTCCGACCGTTCCTCCGGCGACTCCTCGCGGCCGTCCGGACGCCGTTCCGGCATCCCGGCGCTGTCGGCCATCGTGCCCTCCTCGCTCCCGTCCTCCGCTGCGCTCTCATGGTGCCACCGCGGGTCGTACGCCGCACCGGTCAGGCGTCTCGCACGTTGTGACCAAAACGTGACCTCAAGTGCGACAGATTCTGCATAGAATTCTGTGACAGATATCCCGGGGCCCGATGCCCGGCAGGAGACGAAGAGAGAGTCCCATGAGAACCGACACCCGCGACATGCTCAGTGTCACCGAAGCTGGACGCAGCCTCGGCCGTCTCACCAGCGACGTCGCGAACGGCCGGACTGTGGTTGTCCTCAAGAACAACGAGCCCACCGCCGCACTCGTGTCCGTGCGGACGATGGAACGACTCGACAGGGTCGAAGAACTGGAGGAGGACCTGCGAATGCTAGCGATCGCCTACACCCGGACCCTGACCGACAGCGGGGTCCGCCACACCCTCGACGACGTCGCAGCCGAGTTCGACATCGACCTCGTTGATCAGGACTGATCGTGGCGAAGGTCCTACTGACCGACGAGGCGCGAGACGATGTCCGCGACCTCGACGGGTCCGCCCGGAAATTGGTCCTCAAGGCCATGAAGAAGCTTGAGGAATCCCCCGAGCAACGCGGCGCCCCGCTCGGCAGCAGGACCGGAGGGAACCTCGCGACCTTCCGCAAGCTCGTCGTGGGCGATCGGGACTACCGGATCATCTATCGCGTCGAGGAAGACGGCACGGTCTGTGTGGTGTGGGTCGTCGGGAACCGCGTCGACGGCGAGTGCTACGAGCTCGCGAAGTCGCGCATCAAGCTGTACAGCGACGACAAGATGGCGGCGCTCATCCAGAAGATCCTCGACACTGCCTGGGAACCTTCCCGCCCGTAGTCGCCGGGCCAGAGGGTGCCGCCCCCGCAACAGGGTCGGTGGGGCGTCGCCGTACTCGTCGAGGGAGGGCGATCGCTATGGGTAGGCCCGCTGCTCTTCGGCACCCTCGACCACTTCCCCGAGGATCAACCCGTCGGTCGCGCCCATGTCGGCCCGTCGGGATGACCCGGGAGGAAGTTCGCAGACGGTGCATGACCCCGTTGCGAAGTCGCTGACCTGCGGAAACCTGCTGGAGCGGGTGACGGGAATCGAACCCGCGCTATCAGCTTGGGAAGCTGAAGTTCTACCATTGAACTACACCCGCACGATCGTTCACGACGATGCGCGTCCCGATCATACCCAACACCCCGCCCGACGCCGAAACCGGGGTGCGCGCCGCACGGCGCCGGCCCTCGCGGGGCACCGACGGACCCGCCCTGCGAGACCACGGTGCACGGCCAGGTGCGGCCGACTACCGTGTCCACGTGCTGCTCTCCGACCGCGACATCCGTGCCGAGCTCGACGCCGGGCGCGTCGCCCTGGATCCCTACGACCCGGCGATGGTCCAGCCGTCGAGCATCGACGTGCGGCTCGACCGGTTCTTCCGGCTGTTCGACAACCACCGGTACCCGTACATCGATCCCTCGCAGGAGCAGCCCGAGCTCACCCGCCTCGTCGAGGTGGACCCCGAGGAGCCCATGGTGCTGCACCCGGGCGAGTTCGTCCTCGGCTCCACGTACGAGGCCGTCACGCTGCCGGACGACGTCGCCGCGCGGCTGGAGGGGAAGTCCAGCCTCGGGCGTCTCGGCCTGCTGACGCACAGCACGGCGGGCTTCATCGACCCCGGCTTCTCAGGGCACGTCACCCTCGAGCTGAGCAACGTGGCGACCCTGCCGATCACCCTGTGGCCGGGGATGAAGATCGGCCAGCTCTGCTTCTTCCGGCTCTCCTCGCCGGCCGAGCACCCGTACGGCTCGGAGCGCTACGGTTCGCGGTACCAGGGCCAGCGTGGCCCGACGGCGAGCCGGTCCTGGAAGTCCTTCCACCGCTCGGACGTATGAGCGCGTACTACCGGGGTGGCCGACGTCGGTACGCTCGGTCCCGCCGCGCGGGGTCCACGACCAGGTACGACGCGGCGCCCCGGTCCCGGAAGGAGCTCCGTCAGATGGCCAAGCAGTCGTCACCGTCCCTGCCACCGCTGCCTCGTGCGACCACGCAGGGTCACCAGGCCCGGCACCTGCTGGCCGTGCCCGCCGACGTCCAGGTCGACGAGGTCGAGGTGCTGGCGATGTCCCGGTTCTCGGGCGCGCGCTGGGACGTGGCGCCGTCCACGCTGCCCGGTGCCGACCTGCCGGCCGGCCGGATCGCTGCACCGGGGGAGCCGGGCGTGCTGCGGCTGAGTCGCCACAGCCACGTGCACGGCCCCTACGCCCCGCGGGCCGACGGCATGGACCTCGGGCTGCCCAGCAGCACCGAGATGGTGTTCGACGTGATCACCCCGCGGGAGCGCTGGGACGACCCGCCGTTCCCCGGGGGAGGGGACCGCGACGGGATCGCCCGGGCCTTCCCCGCGGGGCTGCCGAACCGCGAGGAGGAGCGCGTCGTCGCCTGGCTCGTCGCGGCGGCCCGCCGGCTGGGCGGTTCGGCGCGGCTCGACGTCGCCGCACTGTGGGACCCGGCGGAGGCCGCACGGCGTGGCCCGGGTGCCGGCGTCGTGCTCACCCCGGACCCGGGTGCCGCCGTCGACCTCACGGTCTGGTCCGACATCTGGCTGGACCCGCAGGCCGCTCACCGGGTCATGCAGGAGGTGCACCCGCGCGCCGTGCTCGCCACGGAGGGCGCCGACTACCAGGGCCCGCCTCCTGGCATCGCCGACAAGCCGCTCTACCCGGGCGAGAAGATGGATCCCGACGTGCGCCGCGAGCTGCACGCCAAGGCGGACGACTTCGACATCGCGGCGCTCCAGGAGCCGGTGGTGCTGGACGGCTACGGCCTCACGGTCGACCTCGGCCATGACGGATACGTCACAGTGGAGGTCAGCGGTGACGAGGTGCTGCCGCTCCTGGTCAAGGAGCTGCCGTGGGCGGCCGGCGGCGCCATCTGCTACCGCGTCGTGTGGGACCCGCCGGACCTGCACGAGGCCCAGCGTGAGTTCCCGCAGCCTGCGCTCGTGGTGGCGCGACGCCGTGCGGCGGACCTGGTGGGGAAGGTCGCGGCCGCGATCCAGGGGGCCGTCGGCGGCGAGATCGCGGACGAGTCGGAGTTCCTGCTGGCGCCCGAGGACCTCTAGGAGCGGCGCAGCGCGTCACGGCCAACCCGACCGATCGGATAGAGTAAAGCCTCCCCCGCCCCCTGACGGACGGAGACCTGTGCTGCCGGTCCTGCTGCTCACCTTCGCGCTCGCGCTCGCCGCGCCGGCGCTGGTCGCCCGGCTGGGACGGCAGGCGTTCTGGGTGCTCTCCATCGGTCCTGCTGCGGCCGCGGCCTACGCCCTGGCCAGCACGGGTCGCGTCCAGGCGGGCGACTTCCCCGTCTCGAGCACGCCGTGGGTCCCCGGCCTCGATCTCTCGATCGACCTGCGGCTCGACACGCTGTCGTGGCTGATGCTCGTCGTCGTCGGCGGTGTCGGAGCCCTCGTGCTCGTGTACTGCTCGGCGTACTTCTCCCGGGACGCGGAGGGCACCGGCCGGTTCGCCGCCGTCCTGACGGCCTTCGCCGGCGCGATGATCGGCGTCGTCACGGCGGACGACCTGCTGCTCCTGTTCATCTTCTGGGAGTTGACCACGGTCTTCTCCTACCTGCTGATCGGGCACTACGCGGACCGCAAAGCCTCCCGCCGGGCCGCCATGCAGGCGATCGTCATCACGACGGCGGGCGGGCTGGCGATGCTGGTCGGCCTCATCGTGCTCGGGGTCGCCGCGGACACCTGGCGCATCTCGGAGGTGGTGGCGAATCCACCCACCGGTGCCCCCGCCGTCGTCGCCATCGTGTGCCTGCTGGCGGGCGCCGCGACCAAAGCAGCACTCATCCCGTTCCACTTCTGGCTGCCGGCCGCCATGGCCGCCCCCACACCGGTCTCCGCCTACCTGCACGCCGCGGCGATGGTCAAGGCCGGCGTCTACCTGGTGGCCCGGTTCGCCCCCGCCTTCGCCGACGCGGCCGTCTGGCGCTGGCTCGTCCTCCTCCTGGGTGGTGGCACGCTGCTGCTCGGTGGCTACCGGGCGCTGCGCCAGCACGACCTCAAGCTCATCCTGGCCTTCGGAACCGTCTCGCAGCTCGGGCTGATCGTGCTGCTGGTCGGCATGGAGAGCCGCGCGCTCGCGCTCGCCGGGCTCGCGATGCTGGGCGCGCACGCGATGTTCAAAGGCGCACTGTTCCTCGTGGCCGGCGCGGTGGACGTGGCCGCGGGCACCCGGGACATGCGCAAGCTCTCCGGTCTGTGGCGCTCGATGCCGGTGGCGGCCACGGCTGCCGCGCTCGCCACCGCCTCGATGATCGGCCTGCCTCCGTTCGCGGGATTCGTGGCGAAGGAGGCGGCGCTCGAAGGACTGTGGCACGACGCGACGCACGGCGGTGGCGGATACATGGCGGCGGCGCTGGTCGCCGTCGTCGCCGGCTCCGGGCTGACGGTCGCCTACAGCCTGCGGTTCCTGTGGGGCGCGTTCGCGACGAAGCGAGCTGCCGACGGCGCGGCGCACGAGCCGACGCCGGTGCACCGCCGCTCGTGGATGCTCATCCTGCCCCCGCTGACCCTCGGCCTGCTGGGGCTCCTCGCCGGGCTGGCACCGGCGATGGGCGAGCGGCTGCTCGGCCCCTACGCCGACGAATACCCCGCGGGCGAGCCCGGACACCTCGTCCTCTGGGCCGGGCTGACACCGGCGCTCGGGCTGTCGGCCCTGGTGCTCGCCGGTGGCGCCGTCCTTTTCTGGCAGCGGCAGCGGGTCGAACGACTGCAGGACCGCCTCTGGTCGCCCCGGGCGGCCGACCTGGTGTACCGCCGGACGATGCGCCGCCTGGACGACGTCGCGGCCGACGTCACGGGTGCGACGCAGCGCGGCTCCCTGCCGGTCTACCTGGGCATCATCCTCGTGGTGCTCGCTCTGGCGCCGGGAGCGGTGATCGCCTCGGGCCTGCTGCTCGGCACCACCGTCGAGCCCGCGGCGGTCGCCTGGGACCAGCCGGCGCAGGCTGCCGTCGTAGTGGTGGTCGTGATCGCCGCGATCCTCGCCACGCGCGCACGCCGGCGGCTCAAGGCCGTCGTGATGGTCGGTGTGGCGGGCTACGCCAACGCCGGGCTGTTCCTCCTGCACGGCGCACCGGACCTGGCGCTGACGCAGGTGCTGACCGAGACGGTGACGCTCGTCGTCCTGGTGCTCGTCCTGCGCCGGATGCCGTCGTACTTCTCCGACCGGCCGCTGCCGGCCAGCCGCTGGGTGCGGCTCGCCCTCGCCGTCGTCACCGGCGCGGTCATGATGGCCCTGACGTTCACCGCACCGCTGGCGCGGGTCGCCGACCCGATCAGCGTGGACTTCCCCGACGAGGCCGTGGAGTACGGCGGCGGCAACAACATCGTCAACGTGACGCTGGTCGACATCCGCTCGTGGGACACCGTCGGGGAGATCTCCGTGATCCTCGTCGCGGCCACGGGCGTCGCCTCGATGGTCTTCCTCCGGCAGCGCAGCGGGGAGATGCTGCGGCTGTCGCAGGTCGACGGCGACGCCTCGGACGAACAGACCCGAGACGTGTGGATCGCGGCCGGACGCACCCTGGACCCCGAGCGGCGTTCGGTGATGTTCGAGGTGGTCACCCGCCTCATCTTCCACGCCATGGTCCTGGTGGGGCTGTTCCTGCTGTTCAGCGGGCACAACTACCCGGGCGGAGGGTTCGCCGCCGGCCTGATGGTGGGTATCGCGCTGACCGTGCGCTACCTGGCGGGCGGCAGGTACGAGCTGGGTGAGGCGCTGCCCCTGCAGCCCGGCCTGCTGCTCGGCACCGGCCTCTTCCTCTCCGCGGGGGTCGGTCTCGTTGCGCTCCTGACCGGCAACGAGGTTCTGGAGAGCGTCATCATCGACCTGCACGTCCCCGTGCTGGGCACGGTACACATGGTGACGTCGCTCTTCTTCGACATCGGCGTGATGCTCGTGGTCATCGGCCTGGTCCTCGACCTGCTGCGCACGCTGGGCGCCGAGATAGACCGGCAGAGCGACACCCCCTCCCGGCCCGCCGCACGCACCGAGGTGGCCTCGTGATCGTCCTGGAGAACACCCCGTCCCTCGTGCTCGTCCTCGCCGTCGGGGTGCTGTGCGGCGCCGGCGTCTACCTGCTGCTGGAGCGTCCGCTCACGCGGGTGCTGCTCGGCATCATCCTGCTGAGCAACGGTGCCAACCTCATGCTTCTCGTGGCCGGCGGCCGCGCCGGTGCCTCGCCCATCGTGGGCAACGCGCCGCCGACCGTCCGGATGAGCGACCCCCTCGCGCAGGCGATGATCCTCACGGCGATCGTCATCACGCTCGCCCTGTCGGCCTTCATCCTGGCCATGGCGTACCGCTCGTGGCAGCTCCACGGCCACGACGAGGTCGCTGACGACGTCGAGGACCGGCGGGTGGCGCGCCAGGCGGCCGTCAACGAGCCGGCGTTCGTCGACACCGACGCGGCGGAGACGGGCGAGACGTTGGACGAGGAGGCCGCCGGGCTCTACGACGAGGTCCTGGAGCGCGCCGAGCGGGAACGTGTCGAGCGCGAACGTGGCGACGGCGACGAGCCGGAGCCCGGGGAGGGACCGCGATGATCGACACCGCTGCACTGTGGTCCGTCCAGACCCTCGTCCCGCTGCCCGTGCTGGTGCCGCTCTTCGCCGCCGGCCTGACGCTCGCCCTGCACCGGTACGCCAACGTCCAGCGGATCGTCAGCGTCGCGGCGCTGTCGATCACGACGGCGGCGTCGGCGGGCCTGATCTGGGCGGCCGACAACGGCCCGGTGGTGGTCGACGTCGGCGGCTGGGCGGCACCGGTCGGTATCGCGCTGGTGGCCGACAGGTTGTCGGCCCTCATGGTCACGGTGAGCGGCGTGGTGCTGCTGTGCGTGCTGCTCTACTCGCTCGGGCAGGGCATCGCGGAGGGGGAGGACGACCCGGCCGGGGACGGCCGCGTGGGCGGCACCATCCCGGTCGCGATCTTCCACCCGACCTACCTGGTGCTCGCCGCCGGCGTCGCCAACGCGTTCCTGACCGGCGACCTGTTCAACCTCTACGTCGGTTTCGAGATCCTGCTCGCGGCGTCGTCGGTGCTGCTGACGCTCGGTGGCACCGCCGAACGGGTCCGCGCGGGGTCGGTGTACATCGTCGTGACGGTCATGTCGTCGCTGCTCTTCCTCACGGCGATCGCGCTGATCTACGGCGCGACGGGCACCGTGAACATGGCACAGCTCGCCGAGCGCCTGCCTGAGATCGACCCCACGGTGCGGGTGGCGCTGCAGGCGCTGCTGCTCCTGGCGTTCGGCATCAAGGCGGCGATCTTCCCGCTGGCCGCCTGGCTCCCGGACTCTTACCCGACGGCGCCAGCACCGGTGACGGCGGTCTTCGCCGGCCTGCTGACCAAGGTGGGTGTCTATGCGATCCTGCGGACCCAGACGTTGCTGTTCCCCAGCAGTGCTGCCGTCGACCAGGTGCTGATGGCTCTCGCGCTGGCCACGATGCTGATCGGCATCCTGGGTGCCGTCGCGCAGAACGACGTGAAACGGCTGCTGTCGTTCACCCTGGTCAGTCACATCGGCTACATGATCTTCGGTGTCGCCCTCGCCTCCGAGGGGGGGACCGCGGCCGCGATCTTCTACGTCGTGCACCACATCTCTGTCCAGACGGCGTTGTTCCTCGTGGTGGGTCTCGTCGAGTGGCGGGGCGGGTCCACGTCGCTGGACCGGCTGGGCGGTCTCGCCCGCCTCGCCCCCGTGCTGGCGATCCTGTTCTTCGTCCCGGCGATGAACCTCGCGGGCATCCCGCCGTTCTCCGGGTTCCTCGGCAAGGTCGGGTTGATCACCGAGGGCGTGCGGGACGGGTCGGGCCTCGCGTGGGCGCTCGTCGTGGGTTCGGTCGCCACGTCGCTGCTGACGCTCTACGCCGTGGTGAAGGCGTGGAACAAGGCGTTCTGGCAGGATGCGCCGTCCGACATCGTCCCCGACCGTGCCCTGCCCCGGGGACTGGTGCTGCCGACGGGTGCCCTCATCGCCTTCGGCCTCGCGCTGACCGTGGTCGCCGGGCCGCTCTACGGGTACGCGGAGCGGGCCGCGCGGACCTCGATGGACGGCTTCACCTATGTCAACGCCGTGTACCCGGGCGGTGCGGAGCGTGGCCAGGGCGAGTCGGTGGAGGTCTCCGAGGAGGGCGAGGGCTCATGACCGATCAACGGCGCCGTCGCACCCGTGCCGTGCGGCGCAGGCTGAAGAACCCGATCACGCAGTGGCCGGCCGTGGCGATGCTCGCCGCCGTCTGGGTGCTGCTCTGGGGCGACCTCTCCTGGGCCAACGTCATCGCGGGCACCGCGCTCGGTGTCGTGGTGGTGATCGCCTTCCCCCTGCCGCCGGTCCCTGCCGACGCGCACTTCCGGGTCCTGCCGTTCTGCCGCCTCGCGCTGCGGTTCGTCGCCGACCTCGTCGTCGCGTCGCTCCAGATCGCCTGGACGGCGCTGCGTCCCGGACCGGGTCCGGAGGGCGCCATCGTCCGGGTGCAGCTGCGCAACCCGGACGACGTCCTCCTCACGCTCACGGCGATCCTGGCCACCCTGGTGCCCGGGTCGCTCGCGGTGGAGGCCAGCCGGCGGACGGGCCGAGTGTTCGTGCACGTGCTGGACATCGACAGCTCGGGCGGGCCGGAGGGCGTACGACGCAACGTCCAGCAGCTCGAGGAGCGCGTGCTGCGCGCCTTCGCCGCTGACGCCGTCCTCGAGCGGACCGGGCTCGCCAAGCGGTCGGCGGACCAGCGAGAGGTGGGAAGCTGATGATCGTGGTCGTCGTGATCGCGGCGGTGCTGGTCACCTGCGCCGCCCTGATGGCGCTGGTGCGCATGGAGCGTGGCCCCACCATGCTCGACCGGGCCCTCGGGCTGGACCTGTTCACGGCGAGCCTGGTGTGCGCGATCGCCATCGAGGCGGTCTGGTCGCGCCGCACCGAGACGGTGCCGATCCTGCTGGCGTTCTCCCTGGTGGGATTCGTCGGCTCGGTGGTCATCTCCCGGTTCGGCGCCCG
The DNA here is from genome assembly GCA_947497265.1 of uncultured Isoptericola sp. GTDB lineage: Bacteria > Actinomycetota > Actinomycetes > Actinomycetales > Cellulomonadaceae > Isoptericola > Isoptericola rhizosphaerae. The sequence continues at coordinate 558,847 of CANMFP010000001.1, read as the reverse complement.
TGCTGCACAGGCTGACCAGTCCGCCTGGGACCCGCCGCCCGAGGCCGGTGCGCCTCGCGAGACCGGCCCGGCCGACGAGGAGGGGCGCTCATGACCGAGGTCGACGCCAGCACGTGGACGACGATCATGGACGTCGTGGCGGCGCTGTGCCTCCTGGTCGGCGCCTTCCTGACGTTCGCAGCCGGCGTCGGCGTCCTGCGGTTCCCGACGTTGCTCGACCGGATGCACGTCGTGACCAAGCCGCAGGTGCTCGGGCTGCTCCTGCTCCTCCTGGCCCTCGCCCTGCGGGTGCGCAGCTGGTCGGCGGTCTCCATGCTCGTGCTGGTGGCGGTGTTCCAGCTGGCGACGGCACCGGTCGCGGCCCACCTGCTCAGCCGCGCGGGATTCCGCACGGGCAAGGTGGACGAGGCGGCGCTCTACCCGAACGAGATGCCCGACGACGACGCCGACGACGACGACGCGGACGACGATCCCGCCGGGCGGCCCCAGCAGCACTGACCGGCCGCCCGGGCCACGCGGCCCGCACAGGTCGTGCGTACCTCCCGCTCGTGCCCGACTCCCGTTGCGGGACGAGCTCCGGCCGGGTCTGATGGGTCGCAGTGGTGGGGACCTTCGCCTCTGGCCTGCCACCGACGCTGGTGCGCACCATGGTGGGGACGCGGCGAACGCCGTGGCCTGGCGTCAGCGCCCGCCGAGGCGCGTAGAGGTGGTCGATCGATGGAAACGCAGGGCGAACGTGTCACGCGGGCACTACGCCGCAACCCGTGGGTCGTGGCCACGATGGCGACGGGAGGCGTCGGTGGTGTGCTCGAGGCCTTCGGCCCTGGCTGGTCGGCGCAGGTCGTCGTCTCCGTCTTCGCCTTCGTCCTGGTCGCGGTGAGAGGCCGCCGGATGGTCATGGAGCTCCGGGCGGGCTCCTACGGCGTCGACGTCCTGGCCGTCTTGTCGATCACCTCGACGGTGCTGGTCGGCGAGTACTGGGCGGCGCTGGTCGTGTGCCTCATGCTCTCCGGCGGGGAGGCCCTCGAGTCCTCCGCGAACAGGCGTGCACGCCGCGAGCTGACGAGCCTGCTCGCCCGAGAGCCTCGCGTGGCTCACCGTGCGGGGACCGGCGGACGGCTCGAGGAGGTGCCCGTCGGGGAGATCCGGCCGGGGGACGAGGTGTGGGTGCGGCCGGGGGAGGTCGTCCCGGTGGACGGGGACCTGCTCTCCGAGGCTGCGACGTTCGACGAGTCCTCGCTGACTGGGGAGTCGCTGCCGGTCGAACGTCGGCGCGGGGACCTGGTGCTCTCGGGCTCGGTGACCGGCTCGGGCGCGGTGCGGGTGCGCGCGACGGCGACCGCGGCGACCTCGCAGTACCAGGCGATCGTCCAGCTGGTGAAGCAGGCACAGGAGTCCAGGGCGCCGTTCGTCCGCCTCGCGGACCGCGTGGCGGTGCCCTTCACGGTGGCTGCGCTCCTCCTCGCTGCCGGGGCCTGGGCGCTCAGCGGTGAGGCTACCCGGTTCGCGGAGGTGCTCGTGGTCGCGACCCCCTGCCCCTTGATCATCGCGGCACCCGTGGCGTTCATGTCCGGGATGTCGCGTGCTGCGTCGAACGGGATCATCGTCAAGTCCGGGGCCACTCTCGAGGTGCTGTCCCGGGTGCGCACGGTGGCCCTGGACAAGACGGGGACGATCACCCGTGGAGCGCCCGTGGTGGCGCAGGTGCTGCCGGCACCGGGTCGGGACGCGGAGGAGCTGCTCGCGCTCGCAGCCTCCGTCGAGCAGCACTCGGTCCATGCGCTGGCGACCGCGATCGTGCACGCTGCCCATGAGCGCGGGACCGATCTGCCGACTGCCCGGGACGTCGTGGAGGAGACCGCGCGTGGTGCGCGCGCGACGATCGGTGGGCACACCGTCGCCGTGGGCAAGCTCGCCTACGTCGGTGACGATCCGTCCCGTCATGCCGTGCCTCCGGGCGCGGGGCAGATCGCTGTCCACGTGGGGATCGACGATGCGTATGCGGGGACGGTGCTCCTCTCGGACGAGATCCGGCCCGAGGCGCGAGACACCCTCGACGCTCTCCACGGCGCAGGTGTCAGCACGACCGTGATGCTCACCGGGGACGCCGAGGCGACCGCCCAGCACGTCGCGGAGCAGGTGGGCATCGACGACGTGCGGGCCGGGCTGCTCCCGCAGGACAAGGTCGAGGCCGTGCGCCGTCTGCGGGACCGCCCGGTGATGATGGTGGGGGACGGGGTGAACGATGCCCCGGTGCTCGCCGTGGCCGACGTCGGGATGGCCATGGGGGCGCGAGGTTCGACGGCAGCGACGGAGTCGGCCGACGCGGTGGCCGTGCACGACGATCTTGCGCGCACGGTCACCGCGGTCCGGATCGGACGGCGTACCGTGCGCGTGGCGTGGCAGGCCATCGGGATCGGGATCGGTCTGTCGGCGGTGCTCATGGTCGTGGCGGCCGGGGGGCGGCTTCCCGCGCTGGCGGGCGCCTGGCTGCAGGAGGTGGTCGACCTGGCCTGCATCCTGTGGGCACTCCTGGCCACGCGGCCGGGACGGGACGAGGCCCGGACGGCGACGTCGCCCGGTCGCCCCTCATCGGAGCGGGCGCCGCGCGTCCGCTCCGGCCCGGCGGCCGGTCCCGCCCAGGTCGATGCCGAGCCCGCTGCGGAGCCGCCCCCGGACCGCTGAGCGGTCAGGCCGACGCGCGCTCGCGGGCGAGCAGCGCCTCCTTGACGGGCAGCCCGTAGCGGAAGCCGCCGAGCGTCCCGTCGCTGCGCAGCACGCGGTGGCACGGCACGAACAGGGCGGCGGCGTTGCGGGCGCACGCCCCGGCGGCGGCGCGCACGGCTGCGGGCCGTCCCGCCCGGTCGGCGTACTCGGTGTAGGTGAGCGGGGCGCCGGCGGGCACGGTGCGCAGCACCTCCCACGCGTGCTGGCGGAAGGGGCCGGAGCGTTGCCGCACGGGCACCTGCCCGACGGCGGTCGGGTTGCCGGTGTAGTAGGCACGCACCGCCGTGGCGGGGCCCGCCACCTCAGGGGCCGACTCGGCCACGGCGGGGACGTCCGCGCCGCCCGGCAGCAGGCCGGGGTGGATCAGCGCGAGCAGTGACGCGACGTCGTCGGTCCAGCCGGAGGCGAGCACGACGCCGTCGTCGGCGACGATCGTGAACGGGCCGTCGGGCGTGTCGAGGGTGGTCGAGGCGGTCATGCGAGGGTCCTTCCGATCGGGGCGGCGGCACGCCAGACGTGCCGGGCGGCGTAGGAGCGCCAGGGCGCCCAGGAGTCGGCGCGCTCGGCGAGCGCGCGGTGGTCGTCGGGCAGCCCGAGGGCGCGGGCGCCGGCCCGCAGCGCCACGTCGCCGGTGAGCCAGGTGTCGGGATGTCCCAGCACGCGTAGCGCGACGTACCCGGACGTCCAGGGGCCGATCCCGGGGCGGGTCTCCAGGTCGGTGCGCAGGGTGGCGGCGTCGGCGCCGACGTCGACGTCGAGTGTGCCGTCGGCCAGCGCGCGGGCGGTGGCGGTGACCGTCTGCCGTTGGCGGGTGGGCAGCGCGAGGTGGGTGCCGTCGTCGTCGGCGACCTGTCCCGCCGTGGGGAACAGCCGCGTCAGGCCGGCGAACCCGGAGTCGTACGGCGTGCCGGCCGCCGCGGCGAGACGGCCGAGGTGGGTGCGGGCGGCCGCGACGGAGATCTGCTGGCCGACGATGGCGCGCACCACCAGCTCGTGCGGGTCGGCGGCTCCCGGGACGCGGGTGCCCGGCGTCGCGGCGACGCTCGCGGCGAGCGCGGGGTCGGCGCCGAGTGCGGTGTCCACGGCGACCGGGTCGGCGTCGAGGTCGAGCAGGCGCCGCACGCGGGCGACGGCGGTGGCGACGTCCTGCAGGGACGCGAGCTCAAGGCGCAGCGCCACCCGTCCGGGGCCGACGGCGGCGCCGGCGCTCACGTGCACGGCTCCCGGTCCGTGGGGGAGCAGGAGCGTGCGGGCGTAGGTGACCTCGGGGCCGTCGGTCGTGGCGGTCTCGACGCCCTCGACGGCGCGCGCCCCCAGGTAGGCGACGGTCCCGGCGGCGTCGAAGGGTTCCCGCACGGGCAGCGTGACGTGCAGGCGCACGCGGTCGGCGGTCTCCGGTGCGGTCCGGGCGGACGCGAGGGCGGCGCCGGCGCGACGCGCCCGGAGCTCCGTGGGCGTGGTCGCGAAGATCTCCCGGACGGTGTCGTTGAGCTGGCGGATGCTGCCGAACCCGGCGGCGAACGCCACGTCCGCGACGGGAAGGTCGGTGCTGGTCAGCAGCGTGCGGGCGGTCTGCGCGCGGTGCGCCCGTGCGAGGGTGAGGGGTGCGGCGCCGAGATCCTCCCGCAGCACCCGGGACACGTGCCGAGGGCTGTACCCGAGGCGCGCGGCCAGGCCGTCGACGCCTTCGCGGTCCACGACGCCGTCGGCGACGAGCCGCATGGCGCGGCCCGCGAGGTCACCGCGCAGGTCCCAGGCCGGGGTGCCGGGCGTGGCCTCCGGCAGGCAGCGCTTGCAGGCGCGGTACCCGGCGCCGTGCGCGGCGGCGCTCGTGAGGTAGAAGGAGACGTTCTCGGGGCGCGGCGTGCGGGCCGGGCAGGAGGGGCGGCAGTAGATGCCCGTGGTGTGCACGGCGGTGAAGAACTGGCCGTCGAACCGGACGTCGCGTGCGGCGATCGCTCGGTAGCGCTCGGCGAACACCGGGTCCGGTGCGGTCTGGATGGTCACGAGACCCATCCTCGCGCGTGGCAGCGGCGCAGGGCTAGCGGGAATCGGACATGACGGCGAGCCGCGCTCAGACGGACGCGTCGAGCCAATCGACGACGGCGCCCAGGAACTCGTCGCGGGCCGGAGCGGGGGAGAGCGCCAGGTCGTGGGCGCCGCTGCGGATCGTCATATGGCTGACGTCGTCGCCGAGCGCCGGTGCGACCGACCGCATGTGCTCCACGTCCAGCACGCTGTCGGTCGTCAGGTGCTCGTCGCGGCTGGACCGGTCGGAGGCGAGCACCAGCACCGGGACCTCCAGGCCCAGGCCGCGGGCGAGCCGCCGCTGGGACCGCAGCACGGAGCGCAGCCACGCCGCCCGCACGGCGAAGGGTTCGTGCCACTTCCAGGCGGGGTCGAACTCCCACTCGCCGCCGTGCGCCGCGTGCAGGGCGCGGGCGTAGTCCGCGACCAGGTGGCTCACGACGGTCCGGGGCGCCACGGGAGCGACCGTCTCCACCATCGCCGTCGCCGCCCACCGCGTGAGGCGGGGCTTGTTGAGCCGGAACCACGGGCTGTTGAGCACCAGGGCGTCCGCTCGGCCGGGCCGGGCGGCGGCCCACAGCGGGGCGACCAGACCGCCCGTGGAGTGGCCGAGCACGACGAGCCGCTCGTGCCCCGCCTCCCGCACGGCGGCGGCGGCCGCGTCCAGGTCCTGGGCGTAGACGGCGATGTCCGGCACCTGGTTCGGGTCGCGGCCCGCCGCCGCGTGGGCGTCCCAGGAGCGTCCGTGCCCGCGCAGGTCCACGGCGTAGAACGCGTACCCTCCGGCGGCGAGCGCGCGGGCCACGTGCGGGTGGAAGAAGTAGTCCACGAACCCGTGCACCGCCAGCACGGCCACCCGCGCCGGGTGACCCCCGGGTGCCACCGGGGGCGTGTACCGCACGAGGGTGGCCTCGGCGCCGTCGGGCAGCGACAGCGTGCGCGCCTCGAAACCGTCGCCCAGCAGGTCGGGGTGCCAGGCGGCCGGTTCCGGGGTTGCTGCGGTCGGGCCGGTTGCGGGCATCATCCGGCCGAGCCTACTCAGCGCGGCGGGTCAGGGCGCTCGCCCGGCTCGCCCGGCTCCTCCGGTGCGCCGCGGGGAGCCTGCGGCGGCTCGGAGGCCGGGTGCGGCGGCTCCGCCGGCGGCTGCGGGGAAGCGACCGGCGGCTGTGCCGGCGTGGCCACGGGCGGCTGGCTGAGCGGCGAACCGGGCTGGGGCGGCGTGCCGCCGGGCATGTACGGGTTCGGCGCCTGCGCCCCGCCATGCTGAGTGGCCCCGCCGGGCTGGGCGGTCCCAGGTGTCGCGGTGCCGGGTGCCGCGGTGCCGGCACCGGGACGGCGGTTGTTGCGCACGATGAGGACGACCACGAGCGCGATCACAGCCAGACCCACGACGACGCCTACGATCCACCACGGGAACCCGCCGCCGAGGACGCCGCCGCTGGCCTCCCCGCGAGCGTAGATCTCGGTGCTCTCGCCCATCGCGGGCCGCCACTCGACGGTGCTGCCGTCCACGGTGCCGTTCGTGTCGGTGACCTCGCCCGGGAACGTGACGGCCAGCCGGACGTCGAAGCTCTCTGCGACGCCGCCCGGCAGGGACTCGAGCTGTCCGGTGTCGTCGCTCATGTCCATGGTGCCCTGGACGACGTACTCGTCGCCCTCACGGGTGATGGACAGCTCGTCGGTGCCGGCGCCCGAGAGCTCGTCGATCGGCATGTCGCTGAAGGTCATCGTGGTGCCGGTGTACTCGCCGTCCGCGTACGGCTCCTGGGTCGCACCCTCCGGCAGGTCGCTGGCGATCTCGCCGCCGGCCTGGTCCCAGAGCTCCTGCGGGTCCATGCCCATGGTGCTGGCGAGCTCGTCGGAGAAGGCCATGGTCAGTGAGCCCGAGACGGTGTCGTCGTCCGACAGGGTCATGTCCATGTCGACCTTCATGCAGCCGGCGAGGGCGAACAGCCCGACGGCGGCGAGCAGGGCGACGACGGCGGTGCGGAGGCGGCCTCGGCCTCGGGTGGGTGTCTGCACCCGTCCAGCATCGCCCACGGGAGCGGCGGTGGCACGCGCTGGCGGCAGATCGTCCCGGGGGCGTCGTGCGGCACGTGCACCACAAGGTTGAGTGGATTAGACTCAACTTCGTAGACGTTGAACCTCGCAGCACCCAGGAGCGGACACGGAGGATCCATGGACACCAAGTTCACGACGATGTCGCAGCAGGCCATCGGCGACGCCGTGCAGTCGGCGTCGGCGGCGGGCAACCCCCAGCTCGAGCCCGCCCACCTGCTCGCGGCGCTGCTGCAGCAGTCCGGCGGGGTCGCCGTCGGCCTCCTCGAAGCAGTCGGCGCCAACCCGCAGCAGATCGGCCAGAAGGCGCGCGCCGCGCTCGTGGCCCTGCCCACCGTGAGCGGCGAGGGCGTCGCCCAGCCCTCCCCGTCCCGGTCGATGCAGTCCGTCCTGACCACCTCCGCGCAGGAGGCCGAGGCGCTCGGCGACGAGTACGTCTCGACCGAGCACCTGCTCATCGCCCTCGCCGCCGGGCAGTCCTCGGCCGCGCAGGCGCTGACGGCGTCCGGCGCGACCGCCGACGCCCTGCGCGCCGCACTTCCCGCCGTCCGCGGCTCCGCGCGGGTCACCAGCCCGAACCCCGAGGGGACCTACAAGGCCCTGGAGCAGTACGGCACCGACCTCACCGAGCGCGCCCGCGACGGCAAGCTCGACCCGGTCATCGGCCGGGACGCCGAGATCCGGCGCGTGGTGCAGGTGCTGTCCCGCCGCACCAAGAACAACCCTGTGCTGATCGGTGACCCGGGCGTCGGCAAGACGGCCGTCGTCGAGGGTCTCGCCCAGCGCATCGTCGCCGGCGACGTGCCGACGTCGCTGCAGGGCAAGCGCCTCGTCGCGCTCGACCTGGTCGGCATGGTCGCCGGCGCGAAGTACCGCGGCGAGTTCGAGGAGCGGCTCAAGGCCGTCCTGGAGGAGATCGCCTCGTCCGACGGCGAGGTCGTCACCTTCATCGACGAGCTGCACACCGTCGTGGGTGCCGGCGCCGGCGGGGAGGGCGCCATGGACGCGGGCAACATGCTCAAGCCCATGCTCGCCCGCGGCGAGCTGCGGATGGTCGGCGCCACCACGCTGGACGAGTTCCGCGAGCACATCGAGACCGATCCCGCCCTGGAGCGGCGCTTCCAGCAGGTGTACGTCGGCGAGCCCTCGGTGGAGGACACCGTGGCGATCCTGCGCGGGCTCAAGGAGCGGTACGAGGCCCACCACAAGGTGACCATCGCCGACTCCGCGCTCGTCGCGGCCGCCACCCTGTCCGACCGGTACGTCTCCGGACGCCAGCTCCCCGACAAGGCCATCGACCTGGTCGACGAGGCCGCGTCTCGCCTGCGCATGGAGCTCGACTCCTCGCCGGTGGAGATCGACGAGCTGCAGCGCGCCGTCACGCGGCTCGAGATGGAGGAGGTCGTGCTCTCCGAGGCCGACAACTCGGCCGACGCCACCTCGCAGGAGCGTCTCGAACGGCTCCGGTCCGACCTCGCCGACAAGCGCGAGCAGCTCGCCGCGCTGACCGCCCGCTGGGAGGCGGAGAAGGCCGGTCACAACCGCGTGGGTGACCTGCGCGCCCGGCTCGACGAGCTCCGCGTGAATGCCGAGCGCAAGCTCCGTGAGGGGGACCTCGAGGGGGCCGCCCGCATCCAGTACGGAGAGGTTCCCGCCGTCGAGCGCGAGCTCGCCGAGGCCGAGCAGGCCGAAGCCTCCGTGTCCGCGGCCGAGGATGTCGCGCAGGAGGCCCCGATGATCGCCGACAAGGTCGGCGCCGACGAGATCGCCGAGGTCGTCGCGGCCTGGACCGGCATCCCCGCCGGCCGGATGCTGCAGGGCGAGTCCGAGAAGCTCCTCGGCATGGAGGACGTCATCGGCGAGCGCCTGATCGGGCAGCGGTCGGCCGTGGCGACCGTCTCCGACGCCGTCCGGCGCTCGCGGGCGGGTGTCGCCGACCCCGACCGGCCGACGGGTTCGTTCCTGTTCCTCGGCCCCACCGGCGTGGGCAAGACGGAGCTCGCGAAGTCGCTCGCGGACTTCCTGTTCGACGACGAGCGGGCGATGGTCCGTATCGACATGTCGGAGTACGGCGAGAAGCACTCGGTCGCACGCCTGGTCGGTGCTCCTCCGGGATACGTCGGCTACGAGGAGGGTGGCCAGCTCACCGAGGCCGTGCGCCGTCGGCCCTACTCCGTGGTGCTCCTCGACGAGGTCGAGAAGGCCCACCCCGAGGTCTTCGACGTGCTCCTCCAGGTGCTCGACGACGGTCGCCTGACCGATGGTCAGGGACGCACGGTCGACTTCCGCAACACCATCCTGGTGCTGACGTCGAACCTGGGCTCGCAGTTCCTCGTGGACCCGACCCTGGACGACGCCACCAAGCGGGAGAACGTCCTGACGGCAGTCCGGGCGTCGTTCAAGCCCGAGTTCCTCAACCGGCTCGACGACGTGGTCGTCTTCGACGCGCTGTCGATCACCGAGCTGGGACGGATCGTCGAGCTGCAGGTCGCGGCCTTCGCGGCGCGGCTCGCGGACCGGCGCATCAGACTGTCGGTGACGGAGGCCGCGCGCGAGTGGCTCGCGCTCGAGGGCTTCGACCCGGCGTACGGCGCCCGACCGCTGCGCCGTCTGGTGCAGCGCGAGATCGGCGACCGGCTCGCCCGGCTCCTGCTCTCTGGGGACGTGGCCGACGGCGACGTCGTCGTGGTCGACCGCGACCCGGAGGGCGGGGGCCTCACCGTGGCCCCCGAGGTGCTCAACGCCTGACGGAGCCGGCGAGCCCGTGCTCGAACGCCCAGACGACGAGCTGGACGCGGTCGCGGGTGCCGGTCTTGGTCATGGCGCGGCCCAGGTGCGACTTCACGGTGCTGGGCTCGAGGAACAGCGCGGCGGCGATCTCCGCGTTGGACGAGCCCTGGCACAGCAGGGTCACGATCTCGTGCTCGCGCGGGGTCAGGAGGGCGGCCGCGCCGTCGTCGCGGGCGGCCGGCGCCCGGCGACGGGCGAACTCGTCGAGGACCCGGCGCGTGAGCGAGGAGTCCACCAGGCCGTCGCCGGACGCCACCCGCCGGACGGCGTCGACCAGCACGTCCGGGTCGGCGTCCTTGAGGAGGAACCCGCTGGCGCCGGCCTCCAGCGCGCCGAACACGTAGTCGTCCAGGTCGAACGTGCTCACCACGAGCACGGGGACCGGGTCGGCGACGCCGGGGCCCGCCAGCTCCCGCGTCGCGGTGATGCCGTCCCCGCCGGGCATGCGCACGTCCATGCAGACGACGTCGGGGCGCAGCGCGCGCACGACCTGGACGGCCTGCGTGCCGCTCGATGCCTCGCCGACGACGTCGATCCCCTCGCTGCCGAGGATGACGGCGAACCCTGCGCGGACGACGCTCTGGTCGTCCACCAGCACGACGCGGGTCATGAGGCCTCCTGCGTGACGACGGCGCGGGGGACCGTCAGCCGCACCCGCCAGGCGCCGTCCGGCGTGGCGCCCGCCTCCAGGGTCCCGCCGACGAGCACGGCGCGCTCCGACATGCCGATGAGGCCGTGCCCCGGTGGCGCGGCACGGGAGCTCCTGCCGTCGGCCGCCGTGCGCGACGCGCCGCCGGGCACGGTCACCCGGTTGCGGACGGTGAGCACGAGCTCGGCCGGCCGGTGGTCGAGCACGACGGTGACGGGCTGCCCGGGGGCGTGGCGACGGGCGTTCGCGAGGGACTCCTGCAGCACCCGGTAGACGGTGCGCTGGGTGTGGGGCGGGACGTCCTGCTCCTCGCCGCGGGTCTCGTGGTGGACGTCGGCGCCCGTGGAGCGGGCGAGCGCGAACAGCTGCGGCACGTCGGCGAGGGTCGGCTGCGGCGCGTCCCCGTCGTTGCCGTCCCGGCCGTCCGGTCGGTCCCCGGACCGCAGGAGGCCGACGACGAGCCGCAGGTCGTCCAGGGTGGAGCGCCCCTGGGTGCGGATCCAGCGCAGGGACTCCCGGGCGCGGTCCGGGTCGGTGCCGACGAGGCGTTCCGCCGCGGCGGCCTGGACGACGATCCCGGACAGGTGGTGCGCGGCGATGTCGTGCAGCTCGCGCGCCATGCGGTTGCGCTCCTCGAGCACCGCGCGGGAGGCCAGGGCCTCCCGTTCGCGCTCCGCCTGCTCGGCCCGTCCGCGCAGCTGGGTCTCGAGCTCCCGGCGGGTGCCCACGTACACACCGATCAGCGTCGCGCCCACGTACGCCACCAGCGCCGAGAGGAGCCCGGTCCACAGCTGGGTCGCGGCCGTCCCGGTGGCGGGCAGGTGCTCGGGGACGGGCCCGGTGAGCACGAAGCCGAGGAGCGTCTGCACCACGGCCGCGCCGCCGGCCCACCCGAGCGCGACGTGTCGCCGGGCGTACGCGCCCACCGAGTAGGCCGCGACGAGCGTGGCCGGCGCCTGGAACGACATGATCGGGGACATGACGGCCACGAGGGCCACCTGCGCGCCCGCGACGAGCGCGAGGCACAGCAGCGGTGACCGCCGGCGCAGCGTCAGGAACATCGCCTGGGCGACGATCACGGCGACCACCGCGAACCGGCCGCGGCCCTCGATCTGCGCCGCGTCGGTGCCCTGGTCGACGAGCAGGACGACGACGTCGTCGAGCGCGATCTTCTCGACCACCAGGAAGAACGCGATGGTCAGCACGGCGACCACCGCTCCGAGGACGGCGTCGCGGCCGACGGGCGTGGTGGGGTCGGCGCGGAGACGCCGGCGCAGGGAGCCGATCACGCGAGCTGCCTCTCGTCCGTCGGGTGCTGGGGCCGAGACTACCGGCCGGAGATACCGGGCCCGCAGGCCGGGTGCCTCCGGACCGGGCGGTCTCAGAGGAGGTCGCGGCGGCGGAACGTCACCGCTCCGGAGCCGAGCACGACGGCGACCCACGCCGCGAGCCCGGCGAGGGCGGCCGCCACGCCGATCGTCTCGGTACCGCCGAGCATGCCGCCGGCGCCCTGGCCGGCCGAGGCGAGCGCCCCGATGGTCAGCGGCAGCCACGACATGGCCGACGACCCGCCGGCGGACAGCAGCGCGACGATCGCCTGGACCATGGGTTCGACGAACGCGAGCGCCACCACGACGACGATCGCCGCGACCTGTCCGCGCACGAGGACGCCGATGCCGAGGCCGAGCCAGGTGAACGCCACGAGGACGCCCAGGCCGCGTGCCCAGATGCCGAGGATCTCATCGGCACCGACGGCCAGCTCGGCGCCCGGGGCGGTCAGCACGGCCGTCGCGAGGCCGAGGGCTGAGACGAGTGCGAGCGCGACGCCGATCACCAGCGCTGCGACCGCCGTCGCGGTCGCCTTGCCGAGCAGGATCCGGGTGCGGGAGGGCACCACGAGAGCGGTCGGGACGATGCCGCCCGTGCGGAAGTCGGTGGTGCCCGCCAGCGCACCCAGGATCAGCAGGCAGAGCGTCACGACACCGACGGAGCCGGTGCCCGAGGGGCCGTTGCCGAGCAGGTCGAGCATGCCGCGCTGGACCGTGGCGTCGCCGACGTCGGTCAGGGCGCCGAGCTCGGGCATCAGGTCCGCCGAGGGCCCGGCGGAACCGGTGGACGCCGCGAACGCGTCGAGGCCCTGGAGCACACGGGGCATCAGGATGGTCAGGGCCTGGACGAGCGCGGCGCCCGCGACGGCGACGATCCCGATGACCCAGGGAGAGCGGGTGGAACGGAGCTTGAGCATCTCGGCACGGAACATCAGCGCACTCCTGCGGTGGTGGCGGTCAGGTCGAGGTAGACGTCCTCGAGGGAGGAGTCCTGGACGAGCTCGTCGAGCGGGCCCGCGGTGATGACGCGGCCCTGGCCGACCACGACGACGTCGTCGGCCACCTGGGTGACCTCGGCGAGGACGTGGCTGGCGAGCAGGACGGCGCCACCGCCGTCGGCGAAGGACCTCAGCATCTCGCGCAGCCAGCGCATACCTGCCGGGTCGAGGCCGTTGGCGGGCTCGTCGAGGACGAGGATCCCGGGATCGCCGAGGAGTGCCGCGGCGAGGCCCAGACGTTGCCGCATGCCCAGCGAGTAGGTGCGGACGCGGCGGTCGGCGGCGGGCGTCATCCCGACGATCTCCAGGACGTCGTCGACCCGGCGGGCCGGCATCCCGCCGGCCAGGGCGAGGATGCGCAGGTGGTCGCGGCCGGTGCGTCCGGGGTGCAGACCCCCGGCGTCGAGGAGCGCGCCGACGGTCCGCGCGGGGTCGTCGAGGTCGCTGTGACGGCGGCCCTGGACGAGGGCCTCGCCGGCGGTGGGCGCGGCGAGGCCGAGCAGGACGTGCAGCGTCGTGGTCTTGCCCGCGCCGTTCGGGCCGAGCAGCCCGACGACGCGTCCGCTCTCGACCGTGAGGTCGACGCCCTGCACGGCGTCGAACGTTCCGTACGACTTGCGCAGGCCGGTGATCTGTATGGCGGGCACGTGTTCCCCTCTCGTGTGTCCGCGCCGGTGCGGTGCGGTGCCTCCAGACTGGCCGGGGCGACGCGGTCGTCGCTTCTGGCGGGAGGGGGAACGTGGGCTACGACTTTTGGTGGAGGCCTCGCGGCAGAACAGGCTGGGCCCGCACTCCGGGGGAGTGCGGGCCCAGCCTGACGTGCCGTCCGGACGGTTCAGATGCGGATGAACGTCGGGTTGTTCTGCCACATCTTGCGCTTCACGACGCCGACGCCGGGACGCGCCGACTCGATGATCCTGCCGTTGCCGGCGTAGATGGAGACGTGACCCGGGGTGTAGACGATGTCGCCGGGGCGGGCCTTGGACCGCGAGACCGCCTTGCCGGCCCGCTTCTGTGCGGACGTCGTGCGCGGCAGCTTCTTGCCGACCGCCTTCTTGTACACGTACGAGGTGAAGCCCGAGCAGTCGAACCCGGACGACGGGCTGGTGCCGCCGTAGGAGTAGCGGTGGCCGACGTAGCGGTTGGCCACCTTGACGACCTTGGCGCCGCGGCTCTGCTTCGCCTTCAGCGTGATGGTGCGGTGCTTCTTGACCTTGGCCAGCCCGGTCGACCTGGCGGGCACCACGGTCAGGCGGATCCGGTTCTTGCCCACGTCGTAGCGCTTCAGGAGCGGCTTCATGCGCACGATGCCGTTCTTGTTCAGCTTCTTGACGTTGACCTTCTTGCCGTCGACGAAGAGCCGGACGCGGCCCTTCACGGCGTCGCCGCCCTTCGTGACCTGCACGGTGAACTTGGGGCGGGTCTTGCCCTTGCCCTGCTTGGCGGTCTTGCGCGAGACCGACGCCTTGACGACGGGCTTCGACTTCTTGGCCGTGATGATGCCGTGGCCGGCGGTCGGCAGGTGTGTCGTCGAGACGGTCGCCGCGGTGGGCGAGGGCGCTGCCGACGCTTGCCCGGCTCCGGCGACGACGGTGCCGCCGGCGAGCGCGGCGGACAGGGCGATGGCGACGGTCGAGCGTCGCAGGCGCGGCATGCGCGCGGTGGTGGCGCCCTGCGGGCGCGCAGCACTGTGGTGCATTGACATGGCGACCTCTCCAGCCTGCGAGATGAGCTGTCGGATGAGGCCGAGAAGTGATGGCCCGCCGTCGTGAGACGGCTTAACCCCGAGGGCGGCACGAGTCCGCCCGAAGAACGTGGTTCTCCCGCTGCTGCCGTGGGTTCGGTGATGTCGGGCCGCCGGCAGCACTCGGCTTGCGGCCCGACCGTTCACCCCGGACATGGGGCGACCCGGGCACGCTAGCGGCGAGTTCCTCGCAGATCACAATCAGATAACGATGGGTTGTGGGGCCACTCGGGGAGAAGGTGTGAAGAAATGCGTCGGCGGGCGCATTCCTCCTCGATACGGCAAATCGCTCTATTTCTCGCCACACAGGGACGGATCGACGCCCGATATATCACGAGTGCCCGATGAGAGCGCCACCATCCGAGGGCTGCGGGGCACCGTTCTCGCAGGTCATGCCGAGACCTTCACAACTCAGGGTGAGGGCGCGCCGGACCGGCTCACTCGAGCAGGCTGCCCGTCCGGGGAGCGGGCCAGACGCCGACGCACAGACCTGCTCGGTCGCCCTCGGCCCACGACTCCTCGCTGGGAGTCCACAGCACCCAGGTCAGGTCGGCCACGTCGTCGGAGCCTCTCGCTCCCGCACCGAGCAGCTCCGGGGTGCACCCGCGTGCGGCACGCGCCACCACGACGTCGGTGCCCGGCCACACCTCGTCGGCCGCCGAGTCGTGCCGCCCCACCACCTGCGCCGTGTGCTCGTCCCGGCACGGGACCACCTCGACCGTGTCCACCGACGTCGAGCCCGGGACGTCGGCCACGCACGAGCCCAGCACGAGCTGGACCGCGTGAGCCGAGGTCGGCTCGACGACGTCGGCTGCCACCGGCTCCCACGCGCGGTCGTGCGCCCGGTTCGCCCACCACGAACCCCCCGCGGCCACCGCCACGACCAGCACCACCACGGCCAGCACCGAGAACACCCAGACCCGTGCCCGACGGCGGGCGGCGGCGCGGTCGGCCGGCGTCGGCCCGCCGGGAGCTCCCCAGCGCGCCCCGTACGCGGCCGGGTCCTCGGGCACGACCGGCCGGTGGACCGCCGCGGACCGGCCTGCCGGGGTGCCGCCGTCGGACCCGCGGTGCCCCGAGCCTGGCGTCCCCTTCGGGCCCGGCGTTCCCTCCGGGCCTGGCGTCCCGGCCGGCCCCGGGCCGGGCGAGACGAACAGCGGGTCCTCGGAGCGGTCGGGAACGTCGGTCATGGGAACAACCTAGAGCGTGTCGATCGATCTGCCGGCGCCGCGGTCAACCGGCGAGGTCCAGCACGACCGGGACATGGTCGCTGGCGCCCTTGCCGCGCCGCTCGTCCCGGTCGATCGCCACCGACGTGACGCGGTCGCGCAGCGCCGGCGAGGCGTAGGCGAAGTCGATGCGCATCCCGCGGTTCCGCGGGAACGCGAGCTGCTGGTAGTCCCAGTAGGTGTAGGTGTGCTCGGCCGGCAGGTGCTCGCGGGTGACCTCGGTGTACCCGGCCTTCTCGAACGCCGCGAAGGCCGCCCGTTCCGGGGCGGAGACGTGCGTGTGCCCCTCGAACGCGGTCACGTCCCACACGTCCGTGTCACGAGGGATCACGTTCCAGTCGCCCAGCAGGCCGACCTGCGCCCTCGGGTCGGCCTGCAGCCACGCCGCGGCGTCCGCGCGCAGCCCGTCGAGCCAGGCGAGCTTGTACGCGTAGTGCGGGTCCGTCAGCGCACGCCCGTGCGGCACGTAGAGCGACCAGAGCCGCACGCCGCCACAGGTCGCGCCGATCGCGCGCGCCTCGACCCGCGGCTCCTGGCCCGGCTTGCCGAACGCCGGCTGGTCGGCGAACGACGTCGCGACGTCCTCCAGGCCCACGCGGGAGACCATCGCGACACCGTTCCACTGGTGGTACCCCGTGTGCGCGACCTCGTAGCCGGCCGCCTCGAACGGGGCCACCGGGAGCTGGTCGTCGCGGCACTTCGTCTCCTGCAGCGCGAGCACGTCGATGCTCGAGCGCTCCAGGAACGCCAGCACGCGGTCCAGCCGGGTCCGCAGGGAGTTGACGTTCCACGTGGCGATACGCACGCACGCACCCTAGGGCCATAGAGTGCGTTCATGGGAACCGCGCTCGTCACCGGCGCCACCGCCGGCCTCGGACTGGAGTTCGCCTGGCAGCTCGCCACGGCACGCCACGACCTCGTGCTCGTGGCGCGCACCACCGAGCGCCTCGAGCAGGTGGCCGGGCAGATCCGCGCCGCCGCCGGGGTCCAGGTGGAGGTCCTGCCCGCCGACCTGTCCGACCCGGACGACGTCGCCCGGGTCGCCGAGCGGCTCGCCGTCACCGGGGACGAGCCGGGCGACGAGCGGCGCCCCGTGGGCCTGCTCGTCAACAACGCCGGGTTCACGACCGCGCAACGGTTCGTCGGCGGGGACGTCGGCACGGAGCTGGACGCCGTCGACGTCATGGTGCGCGCCGTCGTCCAGCTCAGCCACGCCGCCGTCGGGCAGATGTCCACCCGCGGGCGTGGCGCCGTCCTCAACGTCGGCTCGGTCGCCGCCCTCACCGCGGGCGGCACGTACGCCGCCGCCAAGGCCTACGTGCGTTCCTTCACCGAAGGGCTCGCCGTCGAGCTGCAGGGCTCCGGCGTCACCGCCACCGTGCTGTCCCCCGGCTACACGCACACCGAGTTCCACGACCGTGCCGGGCTCTCGATGAGTCAGATGCCCGACGCCGCCTGGCTCGACGCGCCCTTCGTCGTCGCGCAGGCGCTCGCGGACGTCCGTCGCGGCGTGGTCATCTCCACGCCGTCGGTCCGCTACAAGGCCGCCTCGGCGCTCCTTCGGGTGCTGCCACGCTCGGCGGTGCGGGCGATCGGCCGACAGCGCTGAGACCCTCCCGGGCTGACGTGCTGCCGGGCTGAGGCCTACTGCCGGGCGGCGCGGTCCGCCGCCTGGTGCGCGGCCTCGGCCTCCACCTTGCGGGCGGCCTGCTCGGCCTTCTCCAGCTCGCGGAGCCTCTTGCGAGCCTCGCGCACCTTGCGCTCGGCGTCCTTGCGCTTGGTCGCCGCCTTCTTGACCTTGGGGTCGCCCGCGTAGACCCGCGCCCGCTCGGCGGCCTCCTCGGTGAGGGTGTCGCCATCCCCGGTGTCGGTGCCCGACGGCGGTGCGACGCCGTCTGCCCCGGTGCAGTGGCCCCCGGCATCGGCGGAGCGTGCGTCGATGAGGACGGCGAGGCCGTCGAGCGTCCGGTCCAGGCCCCAGCGGATGTCGTCCACCTCGTCGAGGCCGCCCGGCTGGTTCACGTACGTGCCGTGCTCG
Organism: uncultured Isoptericola sp.; assembly: GCA_947497265.1. GTDB lineage: Bacteria > Actinomycetota > Actinomycetes > Actinomycetales > Cellulomonadaceae > Isoptericola > Isoptericola rhizosphaerae. The sequence goes on along the minus strand of CANMFP010000001.1, from coordinate 541,258 downwards.
ACGAGCGGGCGCAGGTACGGGAAGCGGACCTCGTCGACGAGCTCGGCCAGGGCTTCGGCGTACGCGACGCCGGTGGCCCCCTGGTCGCCGCCCGCATCCGCGATCGCCCGGTCGAGGTCGCGGGCCAGCAGGGCAGCGTTGCGCACGTACCCGCTGACCAGGAGGAGCGCCGCGATCTTCTCGCCGTCCGCGAGCGGCGTGGACCGCAGCGCGCGCAGCCCGGCGTCCGTGGCGCGCAGGTTGTTCGGCGTCATGGGTGCGCCGGTGACGGGGATGTCGAGCACCCATCCGTGCTGCCGGAAGATCTCCAGGGTGAACAGCGCCCACTCGCTCAGCTCGGCGCGCCAGTCGGCCGGTTCGTGCGCAGGCGGGAACTCGGCGCCGATCACCGACTCCTGCATGAGCAGCAGCAGGTCGTCCTTGCTGGTGACGTGCCGGTACAGCGACATCGTGGTGAAGCCGAGGCTCTTGGCGACGCGAGCCATCGAGACGGCGCCGAGCCCGTCGGCGTCCGCGATCTCGACAGCGGCGGCCACGATGCGCTCGATGCTCAGCTCGCGCCGAGGTGCGCGCTCCGGGCGTTCGGCGACCCCCCACGCGAGGGCGAGGCGGGGAGGGAGCTCGGGTGCGTCCGTCATGGGGACATCATCGCCGACGGCCGCCCACCGAGGGGCGACCGCCGGCGACGTGGGTGTCACCGGGCAGTGCGCCGGCGGTAGAGCAGCGACCCCGCCACCAGGCTGAGCGCGAGGAACCCGGCGAGCCAGGCGCACGCCACCAGGAGCGTGGACGTCTCGAGGTTCCCCATCAGCAGGCCGCGCACCGTCTCGATGATCGGCGTGAACGGCTGGTTCTCGGCGAACCCGTGCAGCCAGTCGGGCATGGTCTCCACCGGCACGAAGCCCGAGCTGAGGTACGGCACGAACAGGAAGAGCATGTTGAGCGACGGCGCCGAGTCCACGCTCATCACCAGTCCGAGGACGGCACTGATCCAGGTGAACGTGACGATCGCGAACGTCGCGAAGGCGACCAGCCCGAGCCAGCCTGCCGGGCCGGCGTCGGGCCGGAACCCGAGGGCGAGGGCGACGAGCACGACGAGGACGGCGGAGGCGAGGTTGCGCACGACGCTCGCGACGACGTGCCCCCACAGCACCGACGGCGAGAAGATCGGCAGGGTCTTGAACCGGTCGATGGTGCCGGAGGTCATGTCCTGCGCGACGGCGGCCGCCGCCGTCGCGGAGTTCATCCCGAGGCACATGATGAGCACCCCGGGCACCACGTAGTCGATGTACGAGCCGCTGCCGCCGCTGATCGCGCCGCCGAAGATGACGACGAACACAACCATGATCAGGACGGGCAGGGCGAAGGCGGTGATGATGCCGTCGACCGAGCGGATGCTGCGGCGGGCCTCGCGCCGGGACATCGTCGCGACGTCGCGCAGCGGGGCGTGGCGGTGCGGGCTGCGGCGGGTCGGTGCTGTCGAGGCCGCTGGCGGTGCGGCCGGCGTCGTGGTGGTCATCGTGCGGCCTCCGGTGCGGGCTGGTGGGCGGGCTGCTGGGTCAGGGCGAGGAAGACGTCGTCGAGCGTCGGCTTCACGACGCTCACGCCGGAGACGGCGAGGCCGCCGGCGTCGGCGCGGTCGAGCACGGCACGGATCGTCCGCACGGGCTCGATGCTGGGGATGGTCAGCGCGAGGGTCCGGTGGTCGGTCTCGGCGCCGTCGAGCCCGGGCATGCCGACGAACGTGACGTCGCGCGCGGTGGCGAGGCTCGTCGCGTCGTCGAACGTGACGCGGACGTGCTCGCCGGAGACCAGCGTCTTGAGCTCGGTGGCGGTCCCGCGGGCGGCGACCTGGCCGTCGGCCAGCACGGCGATGGTGTCCGCGAGGCGGTCGGCCTCCTCCAGGTACTGGGTCGTGAGCAGCACGGTGGTGCCGTCGGCGGCGAGCCCGCGGACCACCTCCCAGAGCTGGGAGCGCGAGGCCGGGTCGAGTCCTGTCGTCGGCTCGTCGAGCACCAGGACGTCCGGGTCGGCGACGAGGCTGATCGCCAGGTCGAGCCGGCGCCGCATGCCGCCAGAGTAGGTGGCGACCTTGCGCCGGCCGGCGTCGGCGAGGTCGAACCTGTCCAGCAGCTCGGTGGCACGGCGGCGGACGGCACGCCGGGGCAGGTGGGCCAGGTCGGCCATCATCACGAGGTTCTCGGTCCCGGTGGAGAACTCGTCCACCGAGGCGTACTGCCCGGTCAGTGCGATCCGACGGCGGACGGTCGCGGCCTCGCGGACCACGTCGGCGCCCGCGACGGCGGCGGTGCCGCCGTCCGGCCGCAGCAGCGTGGTGAGGATGTTGACGGTGGTGGTCTTGCCGGCGCCGTTCGCGCCGAGCAGGGCGAAGATCTCGCCGCGGCGGACCGTCAGGTCGACGCCGCGCAGGACGGGGTGGTGCCCGTAGGACTTGCGGAGCCCTCGGGTCTCGATCATCGGTGGGTTCACGGCGGCGCCTCCTCAGGACTGTGTATGCCGTACACGAGTGTATGGCATACACGTAGTGTTGGCCATACATCGTGTGTGCCCCGCACATCGCCGAGGTCGCCAGCCGAGGTAGTGCCCCGCCAGCGCGAGGTAGTGCGCCCGTGTCGAGGGCGCGGCCGTGCGCCGTGGGAGAGGATGCGGCCCGCGTACCCTGGTGCCGTGACTTCCGCGGACTTCTCCCCGACCCCCCGTGAGCAGCTGCTCGAGCTCGTCAAGGAGCTCGCCGTCGTGCACGGGAAGGTGACTCTCTCCTCCGGTGCGGAGGCCGACTACTACGTCGACCTGCGCCGCATCACGCTGCACCACCGGGCGGCCCCGCTCGTGGGGCACGTGCTGCTGGACCACCTCGAGGAGGTCGGGCTGGGTACGGCCGAGGTCGACGCCGTCGGCGGCCTCACGCTCGGCGCCGACCCCATCGCCGACGCGCTCCTGCACGCCGCGGCGTCGCGCGGGCAGGATCTCGACGCGTTCGTCGTGCGCAAGTCGGCCAAGACGCACGGCATGCAGCGGCAGATCGAGGGGCCCGAGGTCACGGGCCGCAAGGTCGTCGTGCTGGAGGACACCACCACGACGGGCGGGTCACCCATCACCGCGATCGAGGCGCTGCGCGCGGCGGGTGCCGAGGTGCTCGGCTGCGCGACGATCGTCGACCGTGCGACCGGGGCGGGGGAGAAGATCGAGGCCCTCGGCGTGCCGTACCACTACCTCTTCGACCTGGACGACCTCGGCCTCAGCCGATAGCCCCGCCGGGCCGAGGCGTTGTGGGCGCGATTTCTGGTGCCTCAAGCCGGGCAATCGAGGCAATTCGGGCCAGAAATCGCGCCCACAACAAAGTGGCGGGGCGGGTCAGACGCGGGCGATGAGATCCGCGATCGAGTCGACCACGTGCGACGGGCGGAACGGGTGGTGGTCGACCTCGTCCCGCGCGGTCGAGCCGGTGAGCACGAGGAACGTCTCCAGCCCGGCCTCGATGCCCGCCACGACGTCGGTGTCCATGCGGTCGCCGATCATCGCCGTCGTCTCCGAGTGGGCGTCGATGCGGTTGAGGGCCGAGCGGAACATCATCGGGTTCGGCTTGCCCACGTAGTACGGCGAGCGGTCCGTCGCCGCGGTGATCATCGCGGCGACGGCACCGGTGGCCGGCAACGGCCCTTCCGTGGACGGCCCGGTCGTGTCCGGGTTGGTCGCGATGAACCGCGCGCCGCCCTTGATGAGCCGGATCGCCTTGGTGATCGCCTCGAACGAGTAGGTGCGCGTCTCACCGAGCACCACGTAGTCCGGGTCGGTCTCGGTGAGGGTGTAGCCGGCCGCGTGGAGCGCCGTGGTCAGGCCGGCCTCGCCGATGGCGTAGGCGGAGCCGTTCGGCACCTGGTCGGCCAGGAACTTGGCGGTCGCGAGGGCGGACGTCCAGATCGCCGACTCCGGCACCTCGATGCCGGAGCGGGACAACCGGGCCGCCAGGTCGCGTGCCGTGAAGATCGAGTTGTTCGTCAGGACGAGGAATGGTCGCCCCGCGTCGCGCAGCGTCGCGATGAACTCCGCGGCGCCGGGGATCGCCTCGCCCTCGTGCACGAGGACGCCGTCCATGTCGGTGAGCCAGCACTCGATCTGTCGGTCCGTCATGGGCACACCGTAGCCGTAGGCTTCGTCCCGTGACTGACGAGGCCCACGAACAACCCCCGACGCACTCCGGCGCCGTGCGCCGCCACGCCGTCCCTCCTGCAGGCACCACGTGGCGGGCGGCGCCCGGGCTCGCCCTGCGTGGCGGGTTCGTGGGGATGGCCGAGTCCGTGCCCGGGATCTCCGGCGGCACCATCGCCCTGGTGACCGGCCTCTACGACCGGTTGCTGACGGGCGCGAACCAGGTGGTGCACGCGGGTCGGGAGCTGGTCCAGGGTGTCGCGCAGGGCAAGGGGCTCCGCCCGGCCGGCCGGGCGTTGCGGGCGGTGGACTGGCGCTTCCTGCTCCCGGTCCTGGTGGGCATGGCCGTCTTCCTGCTCGTCTCGCTGAGCGTCGTCGCCCCGCTCGTCGAGTCCCACCCCGTCATGATGCGAGCGCTGTTCTTCGGCATGATCGCGGTGGCGGTCGTCGTCCCGCTGCGGATGATGCCGCACCGCTTCCGCCTGCTCGACGGCGCGATCCTCGTGCCGTCCGTCGTGGTCGGGTTCTTCCTGGTGGGCCTGCCTCCTGCCGAGGTCGCCGAGCCCTCCCTCTGGTACGTCTTCGTCGGTGCGGCCATCGCCATCAACGCGCTCGTGCTGCCCGGCGTGTCCGGATCGACGCTGCTCCTGGTCATGGGGCTCTACGTGCCCGTGCAGCAGGCGGTCCAGGACCGCGACCTGGCGTTCGTCGGTGCGTTCGCCCTCGGCGCCGTGGCCGGCCTGGCGAGCTTCGTCAAGCTGCTGCACTGGCTCCTGGAGCATCGCCGGCAGGTCACCATGGCGGTCCTGGCGGGGCTCATGATCGGCTCCCTGCGGGCGCTGTGGCCGTGGCAGGACGCCGACCAGGGCCTCCTCGCCCCGCCGGGCGCCGGTACCGTCGTCGGGCCGGCCCTGCTCGCCGTGGCGGGTGCCGCCGTCGTCGGCGCCGCGATCTGGTGGGAGTCGTCGCGGAGCGAGGAGCATGCCTGACGCCGGTGAGCCCGCCGGCGAGCGGGTCGGCGTGGGGCCCTGGCCCGGCGAGCTGCCGGACGACCCCCGGTACGACCCCGAGCTGCTCGCCCACGGCGACCGCCGCAACGTCGTCGACCGTTACCGGTACTGGACCGTCGAGGCGATCGTCGCGGACCTGGACCACCGCCGCGCCACCGACGCGTTCCTGCACGTGGCGATCGAGAACTGGGCGCACGACCTCAACATCGGTTCCGTGGTGCGTACGGCCAACGCGTTCAACGTCGCCGGGGTGCACATCGTGGGCCGACGGCGGTGGAACCGTCGGGGCGCGATGGTCACCGACCGCTACCTGCACGTGGACCACCACCCGGACGCGGCGGCGCTGGTCGCCTGGGCGGCAGGTGCAGGCCCGCAGGGGGAGCGGCTGCCGATCGTCGGCGTCGACAACGTGCCGGGTTCCGTCCCGCTGGAGCGTCGGGACCTGCCCGCCCGCTGCGTGCTGCTGTTCGGTCAGGAGTCGAGCGGGCTGACGCCCGAGGCCCAGGCGGCGTGCGACGTCGTCGTCCACATCACCCAGCACGGCTCCACACGCTCCCTGAACGCCGGTGCGGCGGCCGCGATCGCGATGCACTCCTGGGCGTTGCAGCACGCGTGACGCGGGCGACCGTCTCGCTCTGCGAGCCCGGATGTGACGCCCATGACCCGGTCATGAGAAAATCCGGGTGCATGTGGGCCCAGGAGGCCGCCAGCCACCAGCGAGGGTGTGTCACCGCCCGCCTGCGTTCCTCGTACGTTCCCTCATTGGAGTACCGCAGATGCCTATCGCAACCCCCGAGGTCTACGCCGAGATGATCGACCGGGCGAAGGCCGGCAAGTTCGCCTACCCCGCCGTCAACATCACCTCGTCGCAGACCGTCACCGCCGCGCTCCAGGGCTTCGCCGAGGCGGAGTCGGACGGCATCATCCAGGTCTCCGTGGGCGGCGGCGAGTACGCGTCGGGCGCCACGATCAAGGACCGGGTCACCGGCTCGCTGGCCCTCGCCGCGTACGCCACCGAGGTCGCGAAGAACTACCCCGTCAACATCGCGATCCACACCGACCACTGCGTCAAGAAGAACCTCGACTCCTGGGTCCGCCCGCTGCTCGCCCTCGAGGCGGAGCAGGTCAAGGCCGGCAAGAACCCGACCTTCCAGTCGCACATGTTCGACGGCTCGGACATCCCGCTGGAGGAGAACCTCGTCATCGCCGAGGAGCTGCTCGAGCTGTCGCAGGCCGCGCGCACCATCCTCGAGGTCGAGATCGGCGTCGTCGGTGGTGAGGAGGACGGCCACGTGGCGGAGATCAACGAGAAGCTCTACACGACGGTCGAGGACGGCCTGGCCACGGTCCGCGCCCTCGGTGCCGGCGAGAAGGGCCGCTACCTGACGGCCCTCACGTTCGGCAACGTGCACGGCGTGTACAAGCCCGGTGCGGTCAAGCTGCGCCCGGAGATCCTCGCGGAGATCCAGCAGGCCGTGGGCGCCGAGATCGGCCAGGAGAACCCGTTCGACCTCGTGTTCCACGGCGGGTCGGGCTCCACCGCCGAGGAGGTCGCCACGGCGGTCGACAACGGCGTCATCAAGATGAACATCGACACCGACACCCAGTACGCGTTCTCGCGTCCGGTGGCGGGTCACTTCTTCACCAACTACGACGGCGTCCTGAAGGTCGACGGCGAGGTCGGCAACAAGAAGGCCTACGACCCGCGCGCGTGGGGCAAGCTGGCCGAGGCCGGCATGGCCGCCCGCATCGTCGAGGCCTGCCAGTGGCTGCGCTCGGCCGGGCACAAGATGTGACCCTCTCCTGAGGGAGCGTGCACGACGCCCCTTCGCCGGTGACCCGGCGGAGGGGCGTCGTGCGTCATCGAGGGCCGGCGGTGGTGATGTCCAGGTCGACGCCGGGGTCCTCGTCCACGATCTCGAGCAGCTCGCCGATGCGCGTCACCTCGAGGAGGAACCGCACGGTGGGCGGTGCGCGCAGCACCCGCACCTTGTGGGGGCTCCGGGATGCCAGGCGTGCCAGGAACGCGACCCCGGAGGAGTCCATGAAGGTGACGTGGTGCGCGTCGAGCTCCACCGGGAGGCCGGAGGCCTCGGCGTCGGAGATCGCCTCGCCGAGCTCTGTGCTGACGTCGGCGTCGATCTCGCCCGAGAGGACCACGCGTGCCCGGGACGTGCCCACGATGACGTGGATGCTCGCCGGGTCACCGATCTGGGGAGCGGTGTGCTCCGTGCCGTCGCCGGACGTGGGGGTGCTCGGCGTCGCGTTCGATCCCTCCTGCACGGTGCTCCTTCCTCGAGCTGCTCGCTCTTCTCGGGTCTCAGCGGACACCAATCTACGGTTGAATGTGCATCGAATGCACCAACTTCGCCGCGACACGTCGGAAACGGAGGGCTGATGACCGATTTGCCCCACCATTCGTCGATCGCGGCGCCCGTTTCCGGCGAGCAGCTCGCCGTCGCGATCACCACGACCACCGTCCCCGCCTTCGTCACGGGCCCCTGGGAGACCGGCATGCCGGTGATCTGGGTCAACGACGCGTTCGAGCGGCTCGTCGGCGTGGGTGTCGACGGGCTGCGGATGCTGGGGCCGCACCCGCTCCTGGCGCTCGTCGAGGACGACCCGAACCGTGCCGCGGCGCAGGCCGACCTGGCCGCGGGGCGCTCGATGCGTCGCATCGTCAGCGCGCGCAAGCGGGACGGCGGCGTCAGCTGGCTCCAGGTGGACGTCACGCCGATGGCGCACGCCGAGGGCGAGGAGGTGCGCTGGGTCGGGATCACGACCGACGTCTCCGAGTACGTCGACCAGCAGGCGGCCCAGCTCGCCTCCCTGGAGGTCGAGCGCCGCCAGCGCGCCGATCTGGACCTCATCGCCCAGACGACGGAGCTCCTGGGCGACCTGGAGTACCCGTACGCGCTGCGGGACATCGCGGACCTGCTGCGCTCGATCGTGCCGTGGAGCAGCTTCTACCTCAACGACGACGGCCTGCAGCACGCCGAGGGGGTCGACGTCGCGTCGCCGCCGTCCGGCCGCGGCCGCCGTCACACCAGATACGTGCCGGAGACCTGGCACACCGACGACCTGAACGGTGACGTGCCGCCGCAGGAACCGGCGGGCGGCACGGACGGGAGCGCCCGCACGCCGGAGACCTCGCCCTCGGTCGACCACGTCCAGGAGCTGCTCGACGGCGTCGTGGACGGCCCGGTCCGGCTCGACCTCAGCGGGTCCTACGGCCCGCACTCCGCGTCCGGCTGGCTGCGCCGCGACCTGGTGCACCGCGTCGTGGAGGAGTCCGGCGTCGTGCCCCGCTCCGTCGTCGTGCACGCCGTGGCGGGCCGACGCCGCGTGCTGGGCCTGCTGGTGACGTGGCACGGGGACGCCGCCCGGGGGCCGGGGTCCGCCGACGTCGGCGGCTGGTCGGAACCCGGGCCCGAGCACATCTTCACCGTCGTCGAGGTCGTCGCCCGCCGCGCCGGCACGGCGATCGACAACGCCCGCCTGTACGCCCGCGAGCACCGCCTGGCCGAGGCGCTGCAGCGTGCCATGCTCCCCGAGCAGGCCGACGTCTCGGGCCTCGACGTGTGGACCTACTACGCGCCCAACGCGGAGCACGCCCAGGTGGGCGGCGACTGGTACGACGTCCTGCAGATCACGGACGGCACGGTCGGCCTCGTCATCGGTGACGTCGTCGGGCACGACGTCGAGGCCGCGGCCGCGATGGGTCAGCTCCGGTCGGTGGTGCGCGCCTACGCCTACGAGCTGACGACGCCCGGGACCGTGCTCGACCGTGTCGACCAGCTCGTCGCCGGGATGCGCGTCCCGCGCCCCGCCTCGATGGTCTACGCCACGCTGCGGCACGTGGCCGACGACGACTCGTGGTCGGTCGAGTACACCCGCGCCGGGCACCTGCCGCCGCTGCTGCTGCGCGACGGCGACGTCCGCCAGCTCTCGGGAGCGGGAGGTTCGCTCGTCGGGTTCGGCAACACGACCCGGACGACGGGCCGCGAGGTGCTGCACCGCGGCGACATCCTGCTCTTCTACACGGACGGCCTCATCGAGCGCCGCGACCGGTCGCTGAAGGTCGGCCTGGACACCCTGGTGGAGATGTCGGCCCGCATCACTGCGCGGGACGCCGCGGGCGTCGGCGAGGAGCTGCTCTCCCGGCTCGCCGACTCGCCGGAGGACGACGTGGCGATCGTGGTCGTGCGGGTGCCGGACCCGGTGCAGGACGCCCAGGTGACGGCCCTGAGCCCGCGCTCGCGGCGCTGGCTGCTGCCGAGCGAGCCGGCGTCGATCGGGCGGGCGAGGCACGCGGTGTTGCGCACCTGCCAGGCCTGGGGGCTGTCGGAGTCGGCCGCTGCCGAGCTGGTCGTCTCCGAGCTCGTGGCGAACGGCGTGCTGCACGGATGGGGCAACATCGCGCTGCGGCTCTTCGACACGGGCGACGGTCTGCGGATCGAGGTGGAGGACGCCAACCCGGCACCGCCGGTGGCCACGGACGGGCACCCGAACCGGGTCGGCGGGTTCGGCATGCAGATCGTCGAGCGGCTGGCGGACTGGGGCTGGCGCCCGGCGGGCTCCGGCAAGCTGGTGTGGGCGAAGCTGCGGCCGCAGCCGACCGAGCCGGAGAGCTCGGCGCCGCTGCCCGGTTGAGCCGGGCGGCTCAGCTCAGCGCGCGCACCTCGCTCGCGGAGGTGCCGGCGTCGACGAGGAACTGGGCGCACCGGTGGGCCTCGGCGTCCTCCCCGATCCGGTCGGCGGCCCGGGACAGGGCGAGCAGCGCCCGGAGGAACCCCTGGTTGGGGAGATGGTCGGCGGGGATCTTCCCCTGGCCGCGCCAGCCGGCGCGACGCAGCGCGTCGAGCCCGCGGTGGTAGCCGGTGCGGGCGTAGGCGTAGGCGGTCACCGCGTGGACGACGTCGTCGCCACTGTCGAGCGTCTGCTCGGCCAGGACTGCCCACGCGAGGCTCGACGCCGGGTCCGCGGCGGCGACGTGGGCGGGGTTCTGACCCTCCTCGAGGGCGGCCCGCGATGCGGCGTGCTCGTCCGGCAGGTGCGTCGGGGGCGGCCCACCGAGAAGGTTTTCCACAGGCTGGGAGGTGCTCATGCCGACCATTGTCCCAGGCGATCGACGCGCCGCACACGCTGTGCACCGGGGGTGAGCGGCGAGATGCGGCTTCGAGGGGTCGTCGAGCGCTGGACGCGGGTAGTCTCGTGCGCATGATCGAGATCGCGACGTCCTCGACGACGACGACGCTCGTGATCGCCGGGGACCTGGATCTTGCCGAGCGAGATCAGTTCCCCGAGATTGCGGCGCGGGTGGTGGGGCTGCGCCGGCAGCTGCTGGTGATCGACATGTGCGGGGTCACGTTCATGGACTCCACGGGGGCGGCGTTCCTCATCTCCCTGGCCGACTCCGGCCGCAAGCGGGGAGGTGCGACGGTGCTGCGCGGAGCCGACGAGCGCGACCTGTTCGTGCTGGAGGTCTGCGGCGCCCTCGACCTGTTCCGCATCGACCACGACCACCAGTGCGAGCCGTCGGACACGTCCACCGGCGCGACGCCGGTCCAGCTGCCGCAACGCCCGCGGCCGTCCTGACGCGCCGTCCGGCCGTCCGGCGTCGTCCCCGCCGGGGCCCAGGTCATGGCCGGGTAAACTTCGGTGAGCCCGGCGGCAGTCCCCGGGCTCACCGATTCACGAGGAGAGTTGATCCATGCCAGCCGTGGTGCTCGTCGGCGCCCAGTGGGGCGATGAGGGCAAGGGGAAGGCGACCGATCTTCTCGGAGACCGCGTCGACTACGTGGTCAAGTTCAACGGCGGGAACAACGCCGGGCACACCGTCGTCATCGGGGACGAGAAGTACGCCCTGCACCTCCTGCCGTCCGGCATCCTGTCGCCCGGCGTCACGCCGGTCATCTCGAACGGCGTCGTGGTGGACATCGAGGTCCTCTTCGAGGAGCTGGACGGGCTGATCGAGCGGGGTGTGGACGTCTCCCGCCTGCTCGTCTCGTCCGGTGCGCACGTCATCGCCGGCTACCACCGCACCGTCGACAAGGTGACCGAGCGGTTCCTGGGCAAGCGCCGCATCGGCACGACGGGCCGGGGGATCGGGCCCGCCTACGCGGACAAGATCAACCGTGTCGGTCTGCGCGTCGCCGACCTCTTCGACGAGAAGATCCTCGCCGAGAAGATCGAGGGTGCGCTCGACCAGAAGAACCACCTGCTGGTGAAGGTCTACAACCGCCGGGCCATCGAGGTCCAGGAGACGGTCGAGGAGCTGCTGCAGCACGCCGAGCGGCTCCGGCCGATGGTGGCCGACACCGGGCTCGTCCTGAACCAGGCGCTCGACCGCGGCGAGAACGTCCTGTTCGAGGGCGGCCAGGCGACGATGCTCGACGTCGACCACGGCACGTACCCGTTCGTCACGTCGTCCAACGCGACGGCCGGTGGCGCGGTGACGGGCTCCGGCGTCGGGCCCACGCGGGTCGACTCCGTGATCGGCGTGGTCAAGGCGTACACCACCCGGGTGGGCGAGGGGCCGTTCCCCACGGAGCTCTTCGACGACATGGGCGCCTACCTGCAGAAGGCCGGCGGCGAGTTCGGCGTGACCACCGGGCGGCCGCGCCGCTGCGGCTGGTACGACGCCGTCATCTCGCGCTATGCCGCACGCGTCAACGGCCTGACGGACCTCGTGCTGACCAAGCTCGACGTGCTGACCGGCCTGGAGAAGGTCCCGGTCTGCGTCGCGTACGACGTCGACGGCGAGCGGTACGACGAGATGCCGATCGACCAGACGGCGTTCCACCACGCGAAGCCGATCTACGAGGAGCTCGACGGCTGGTGGGAGGACATCTCGCAGTGCCGGTCCTTCGCCGACCTGCCGGTGAACGCCCAGCGGTACGTGCGCCGGCTCGAGGAGATCTCGGGCTGCCGCGTGTCGGCCATCGGCGTCGGCCCGCGGCGTGACGAGATCATCGGCATCCACGACCTGATCCACCCGCGGGCCTGAGGCGAGCTCCGATGAGACGCTCTGGCGCAACCGGCGTCGCCACCTACACTGGCTGCCCGTGAAGATCCTCGTCGTCGGGAACGGTGCTCGCGAGCACGCCATCGTCCACTCCCTCGCCGCGGAGCCGGCGGTCGACACCGCGAACGAGCTGCACGCCGCGCCCGGCAACCCGGGCATCGGGGGGCACGCGACCCTGCACCCCGTCGACGCGACGGACGGCGCCGCGGTCGCCGCGCTCGCCACCTCGCTGGGCGTGGACCTCGTCGTGGTCGGCCCCGAGGCGCCGCTGGTGGCCGGGGTCGCCGACGCCGTGCGGGACGCGGGCGTCCCGGTGTTCGGGCCGTCCGCGGAGGCCGCCCGCCTGGAGGGCTCGAAGGCCTTCGCCAAGGAGGTCATGGCCACCGCGAACGTGCCGACGGCGATGGCCCACGTGTGCACCACCCTCGACGAGGTCACCGCGGCCCTTGACGCCTTCGGACCGCCGTTCGTCGTCAAGGACGACGGCCTGGCGGCCGGCAAGGGCGTCGTGGTGACCGACGACCGGGACGCCGCCGTCGAGCACGCACGGGCCTCCCTGGCCGCGCGTGGCGACGCGGGCACCGTCGTGATCGAGGAGTACCTGGACGGTCCCGAGGTGTCCCTGTTCTGCGTGTGCGACGGCGTCACGGTGGTGCCGATGGTGCCCGCCCAGGACTTCAAGCGGGTCGGGGACGACGACGCCGGGCCCAACACGGGCGGCATGGGCGCCTACACCCCGCTCGACTGGGCACCGTCAGGTCTGGTGGGAGAGGTGGTCGACCGTATCGCCCAGCCCACCGTCGACGAGATGGCCCGCCGCGGCACCCCGTTCACGGGCGTGCTGTACGTGGGGCTCGCGCTGACCTCGCGGGGCACCCGGGTGGTCGAGTTCAACGTGCGCTTCGGCGACCCGGAGATCCAGGCCGTGCTCGCGCGGCTGCGCACGCCGCTGTCGGGCGTGCTGCTGGCCGCGGCCCAGGGGCGGCTCTCCGAGATCGAACCACTGAGCTGGACGGACGACGCCGTCGTCAACGTGGTCGTGGCCTCGCAGGGCTACCCCGAGTCACCCCGCAGGGGCGACCCGATCAGCGGGATCGACGCTGCGGCCGCGCTGGACGGCGTGCACGTGCTGCACGCCGGCACCGCGGTGTCCGACGGCGCGCTCGTCAGCGCAGGCGGTCGCGTCCTGTCCGTGGTGGGACGGGGCGACGACCTCGCGGCGGCCCGGGCGGCGTCGTACGCGGGAGTCGCCCGGGTCGACCTGCCGGGCTCGCACCACCGCACCGACATCGCCCTGACGGCCGAGCGCGGCGAGGTGGAGGTCCCGTGAGCGACGCGCGCCCCACGCCCGACGCCTTCGACGGCGGCCCGCTGGACCTGCCGTGCTGGCGGCACGTCTACTCCGGCAAGGTCCGCGACCTGTACGAGCCGGACCTGCCGAGGCTCGGCGGGGCGCACCCGCTGGGAGACGTGGTCCTCGTCGTGGCGTCGGACCGGATCTCCGCCTACGACCACGTGCTGACCCCGGGCATCCCCGACAAGGGTGTGGTGCTCACCCAGCTCAGCCTGTGGTGGTTCGAGCAGCTCGCCGACCTGGTGGACAACCACGTGGTGACCACCGAGCCCAGCGCCGAGCCGGGCGACGGGCTGGTGCCGGACGTCGTCGTCGGCCGCGCGATGATCTGCCGCCGTCTCGACATGTTCCCCGTGGAGTGCGTGGCCCGTGGCTACCTCACCGGCTCGGGGCTCGCGGAGTACCGGACGAACGGCGAGGTGACCGGCATCCCGCTGCCGGACGGCCTCGTGGACGGCTCCCGGCTGCCGGAGCCGATCTTCACGCCGGCCACCAAGGCGGAGGTGGGGGAGCACGACGAGAACGTGCCGTTCGACGAGGTGGCGCGGCGGATCGGCGGCGAGGATGCCGCTCGCCTGCGCGACCTCACCCTCGCGGTGTACTCCCGCGCCGAGCAGATCGCCCGGGAGCGCGGCGTCGTCCTCGCCGACACCAAGCTGGAGTTCGGCACGGTGCCCGACGGCGGCACGGACGCGGGGCGGATCGTCCTCGGCGACGAGGTGCTCACCCCGGACAGCTCGCGGTTCTGGCCGGCCGACTCCTGGGAGCCGGGCCGCGCACAGCCGAGCTTCGACAAGCAGTTCGTGCGCGACTGGCTCACCTCGGCCGCGTCCGGGTGGGACCGCGCGTCCGGTGCCGAGCCGCCCGCGCTGCCCGCCGACGTCGTGCGCCGCACCCGCGACCGCTACCTCGAGGCGTACGAGCGGATCACGGGCGCGGCGCTGGCCTGACCGCTCAGCGCCCCGGCGTCGTGCCTGCCGGGTCGGCAGCGACCCTGGCGGTGTCGGGACGTGGACGGGACGAGGGCCCGCACGAGACGACGGGTAGACTGACAGCGGAATCCCGCCGTCGTGCTCCCGCCCGTCTCGCGTCGTACCGCTCGCGTGGACCGGGATCCCGGAGCGACGGCCCGTGCAGAGCCCCTGAGGAGCCCGTAGTGGGACGCGTCGTCGTCGAGGTCATGCCCAAGCCCGAGATCCTGGACCCCCAGGGCAAGGCCGTGGTCGGGGCGCTGCCGCGCCTTGGCTTCACCCAGTTCTCCGGTGTCCGTCAGGGCAAGCGGTTCGAGCTCGAGGTCGACGGCGAGGTGACGCCCGAGGTGCTCGAGGCCGCCCGCCAGGCCGCCGGGACGCTGCTGTCCAACCCGGTCATCGAGGACGTCGTGCGCGTCGCCGACGCCTCCGAGGAGTCCACCGAGGTGTCCGCCTGATGAGCGCCGACACCGCGGGGACGACGTTGAGCAGCGCCCGCATCGGCGTCATCACCTTCCCCGGCACGCTGGACGACCGCGACGCGGCCCGCGCCGTGCGCCTCGCGGGCGGTGAACCGGTGTCGCTGTTCCACGCCGACGGCGACCTGCAGGGTGTCGACGCGGTCGTGCTGCCGGGCGGGTTCTCCTACGGCGACTACCTGCGTGCGGGGGCGATCTCCCGGTTCGCGCCCGCCATGGACGCCGTCGTGGACGCCGCGCGGGGCGGGATGCCCGTGCTCGGTATCTGCAACGGTTTCCAGGTCCTCACCGAGGCGCACCTGCTGCCGGGCTCGATGGTCAAGAACGACCACCTGCACTTCGTGTGCCGCGAGCAGATCCTCTCGGTCGAGAACGCCGGGACCGCCTGGACCAACCGGTACACCACGGGCCAGCAGATCACGATCCCGCTGAAGAACCAGGACGGCCAGTTCGTCGCCGACGAGCGCACCCTCGACGAGCTCGAGGGGGAGGGCCGGGTCGCGTTCCGTTACGTGGGGACCAACCCGAACGGGTCGCGCCGCGACATCGCGGGGATCAGCAACGCGGCGGGCAACGTGGTCGGTCTGATGCCGCACCCCGAGCACGCCGTCGAGGCCGGCTTCGGCCCGGACAGCGCCGACGGCCGGCGTGCCGGGACCGACGGCCTGGGCTTCTTCACCTCCGTGCTGGCCTCTCTCGTCCACGCATGACCGCGAGGAGCGCTATATGACTGCCGAGGTGGGTACCGACGTCGTCGAGCTGGTCGAGGTCCCGTGGGACGACGCCGACGTCGTCGCGCTGCGGGCCGAGGCCGTCGCGGACCTCGGGCGCCGCTACGGCGGGGACGAGGACGCGAAGGAGGTCATCGACCCGGCGAGCATCGTCGTGACGCTGCTGGCGCGGGCCGACGGCGTCGCGGTGGGCTGCGGCAGCGTCCGGGACGTCTCCGGCACCGATGACCGGCGCGGCCGGGGCGCCTCGCACCCCGCCGCCACCGGAGAGGTCAAGCGGGTCTACGTGCTCGACGGCTACCGGGGCCGCGGCGTCGCCCGTCGACTGATGGGTGAGCTCGAGCGGGTCGCCCGGCAGGCAGGCTTTCGGCAGCTCGTCCTGGAGACCGGGACGGCGCAGCCGGAGGCGATGGCCCTGTACCCCGCGCTGGGCTACGAGCAGATCGAGGCCTACGGACGGTACGCGGGCGAGGCGGACCAGCGCTGCTACGGCAAGCGCCTCTGATCACTCCTCGCCGAGCAGCGGACGCACCTCGCGTCCGAGCAGCTCGACGAAGCCGGCCAGGTCCGGTTCGTCCGCCGTCGGCTGGATCGCGACGGCGGTGGCCCCCGCGTCGGTGAGCGCCCGGACGCCCGCGGCGACGGCTGCGGCGTCCCCGGCGGCACCGATGCCCCGGTCGGGCGCGGCGCCCCACCGCGGCAGCTCCCGCGCCAGGCGCTCCTCGGCGCCCGGGCCGGTCGCGCAGATGAGCGTGGCGTGCACGTCGGTCAGCTCCCGCCCGGCCGCCCGAGCAGCGTCCCGGGCCGTACCGACCGCCGCGCGGACGTCGTCGGGAGTGAGGGCGTTGGCCAGGATCAGCCCGTCGCCCACCTCGCCGGCCAGCGCGAGGGAGCGCGGCCCGACGCCGCCCAGCCAGATCGGCACGCCGTCGGCGGGCGGCCAGCCGAGGCGGACGGCCTCCAGGTTCACGTAGCGGCCCGACGTCGTCACCTCCTCGCCGGCCAGGAGCCGGTGGAGCGCGTGGGTCGTCTCGCGCAGCAGCGTCAGCGGCGAGCCCACCTTGACGCCGGACTGCGCCATCCACTCCTGCACCCCGTGCCCGACGGCCGGCACGAACCGGCCGGGGAACATCCGCGCGAGCGTCGCGATCTCCATCGCGGTGATCGCGGTGCTGCGCAGCGGCGCGGGCATGAGCCCGAGGCCGACACGGACCCGGTCGGTCCACGCCAGCGCGGCGGCCGCCGAGGCGAGACCGCTCTGCTCGAAGCAGTCCTCCCAGACCCACAGGTCGTCCAGACCGGCGGCCTCGACGGCCGTGGCCAGCGTGCGCAGGCTCTCGGGCGGGTAGGTCGGGACGAAGGCGACCCCGAGCCGGGGCGTCGGTGGACGGTGCGGCGTGGCTGACGTCATGCCTCCATCATGCCGGTCGCCGCCCACCGCGCTCAGCCGTGCTGGCGCAGGTAGTCGAGCTGTGCCGCGACGGACTGGCGCGCGGCGGGCAGCACGGCGGGGTCGACGTCCGCGTACACGTGGGCGACGACGTCGTCGACGGTCGCGTCTCGGGCGGGGCCGAGGATGTCCAGCGCCGCGCGCACCTGGGCCAGTCGTTCCAGGCGGTGTGCGCGGTAGGCGCGCACGGCGACCCCGAGGTCGTCGATCTCGGGGCCGTGCGCCGGGACCGCACGGCGTCCGTCACCCAGGCGTTCCAGGATGTCGAGGCTGGCCAGGTAGTCGGCGAGGGACCCGTCCGGCTCCGCGATGACGGTGGTGCCACGGCCCAGCACCGTGTCCCCGGTGAGCAGCACGGGCGCCTCGCCGGGGCTCTCGACCACGAACGAGACGGAGTCCAGGGTGTGTCCCGGGGTGGCGACCACCTGGACCCGTAGGCCGGCGGCCTCGATCGTCTCGCCGTCGCGCAGCGGCGCCCCGCCGTGGCTGTGCTCCGGGTCCGCCGCCCGCACCGGCGCGCCGGTCAGCTCGCGCAGGCGCGGCGACCCGGCCGTGTGGTCGGGGTGCCGGTGCGTGATCAGCACCAGGGACACCGGGCCGGCCGCGGCTAGCGCGCGCAGGTGGGTGCCGTCGTCGGGCCCGGGGTCCACCACCACGCACGACGGCGAGCCCGGCGCTCGCAGCAGCACCGAACGGGTGCCGTCCAGGGTCATCGGGCCGGGGTTGTCCGCGCGCCGCACCGTCACCGAACGTGTCACGCTGCCCATCGTGGCACGGGTCCGCGCTCAGCCCGCGAGCAGCTCCAGGGTCTGCACGCGGCCGGGGGTGGCTTCCAGCGGCTCGCCGGCGTACGTTCCGGCCACGGGGACCACCATGACCTCGCCGGCGCCGTGCCGCGCGGCGAGGTCCGCGACCTCCTGACGGGCGACCTCCGGCTCGCCGACCACCCAGCGGGACCGCATGTCGTCGACCATCTGCTGGCCGAGCCCGTCCAGCGGGGTCGCGAGCGCCTCCTCGACGGTCTCGGCACGTCCCATCGGCCTGCCGGTCCGCAACCGGGCCATCGCCCGCAGCTGGGGGAGGGCGCGCTCCTCCGCCTCGTTGAGCGTGGGGGCCACGACGGCGTTGACGGTGAGGAACGTCCGCGGCTCCGGGTGCGCGTCGCTCGGCCGGTAGCCGTCGCGGTACAGCGCGAGCACCTGGTCGATGCCGGCGCCGGAGAAGTGGTTGGCGAACACGTAGGGCAGGCCGAGCTCCGCGGCGAGGCGTGCCGAGAAGTCGCTCGAGCCGAGCAGCCACACGGTCGGGGAGCCGGTGGCCGCGGGGGTGGCGCGCACGTCGTAGATCTTGCCGTCGGTCAGCCGCAGCCGGGCGCCGTCGGGCTCCATGAGCGCGAGGATGTTCTGCACGTGCTCGGGGAACCGCTCGACGTCCGACGTCGGTCCGGACGCGCGCAGCAGCGCCGTCACCACGGGGTCGGAGCCGGGCGCGCGGCCGATGCCGAGGTCGATCCGGCCCGGGGCGAGGGCTTCCAGTGCGGCGAACTGCTCGGCGACCACCAGCGGAGCGTGGTTGGGGAGCATGACACCGCCCGAGCCGACGCGGATCCGCGACGTGCGGGCGGCCGCGGCCGCGATCATGACGGGTGGCGTCGAGGCCGCGACGGCGGCCATGTTGTGGTGCTCGGCGAACCAGTAGCGCTCGTACCCGAGCTCGTCGGCGCGCGCGACGAGCTCGAGCGAGGAGGCCAGCGCCTGGGCGCTCGTCTGCCCGGTGCGCACGGGGACCAGGTCCAGGACGGAGAGGGAGGGTGAGGTGCTCATCGTCTGGAGCAACCGTCACGGGCCACGGAATCATCCGCCCGCCGTGCAGGAGACCCCGAGGACGCCCCCGGATGCGGCGACCGTCGGTCGTGCCCACGATCAGCGGGGACCGGTACGGCGAGGAGGAGGAACATGGTTGCCCGCAGGATCACCGGGGCGCTCAACGCCGCGCACCGCGCATGGCTGCGCCACCCGCGGTGGTCGTTGGCGACCCGCGGGGCGATCGCCGCGGGGATCGCCTGGTACGTCGGGCTCATCGCCCCGGCACCGCTGTCGGAGTACCCGTACTACGCGCCGCTCGGGGCGGTCATCGCGACCACCAGCACGCTGGTGCGCTCCGTGCGCGACTCCGCCCAGGTCACCTTGGCGGTCCTGGTCGGGGCGGGCATCGCGCGTGCTGCCGACGCGTTCCTGGCGCCGGGTGCGCCGGCGGTGGCCGTGGTGGTGGGTGCCGCGCTGCTCATCTCGGGCTGGCGGTACTTCGGCGAGATGGGCAACTGGGTCGCGACGTCGGCCATCTTCGTGCTCATCCTCGGCAACGCCGACGCCCTGGAGTACGTGGGATCGTTCGCCGGCCTCGTCGCCGCCGGTGCCGCGATCGGGATCGGCGTCAACCTGGCGCTGCCGCCGTTGCCGCTCACGCCCACCGAGGACGCGCTCGACCGGCTCAGCAACGTCCTGGCGGACCAGGCGGAGGATCTGGCGGACGAGGTCGGGGAGGCAGAGACGCTGTCCGTCGACGAGTGGAACCGCCGTCGTCAGACGATGGACCAGGTGCTCGAGCAGGGCCGGCGGTCGGCGCGTCGTACGCGCGAGGCGGAGCGGGCGAACCCTCGGGTGCGTCGGCACCGGGAGTGGACCCGGAGGCAGCAGGTCCGCGTCAAGGAGCTCGAGACGGTGGCCGCGTCGTTGGACCAGGCCATCAGTCTGCTCATGGACACCGGGGACCCGGTCGATCTGGGCGATCCGCTGCGCCGGTCGTTCGCCGACGTGCTGCGGGCGCTCGTCAAGCTGCTGCGTGCGCACGCGTGGGACCCGGACCGTCAGGAGCTGGCCGACCGGTTCGACGAGGTGGCACGGTCGTTCACCGGACAAGCGCGTCAGGAAGGTCCGCAGAACGACGCGGAGCTGGTGGCCGGGGCACTGGCTGTCGCCCTGCAGCGTGCTGCCGACGCGTTCCGGAGGTGAGCCGGCGGGGACGGGACGTGCCCGGCTCGTGCACGGCTCGCGGGTCAGGCCCGCAGCGCCTGCTCGACGTCCTCGATGACGTCCAGCGGGTCCTCCAGGCCGACCGACAGGCGCACGGTGGTCTCGTGGATCCCGACGGCGGCACGCCCCGCGGCCCCGAGGCGCCGGTGGGTGGTGGTCGCCGGGTGGGTGATCAGGGACTTCGCGTCGCCGAGGTTGTTCGAGATGTCCACGATCTGCAGCGCGTCGAGGAACGCGAAGGCGCGCTTCTTGGCCTCCTCGGGCGCGCTCCCGGTGGGCACGTCGAGATCGAACGTCACCACGGTGCCGCCGCCCGTCTGCTGCGCGACGGCCAGCTCGTGCTGGGGGTGCGAGGCCAGGAACGGATAGCGCACCCGCGTGACGCCGTCGGCCGCCTCGAGGTGCTCGGCGACCTGGAGCGCGGCCGCGTTCTGGGCGCGGACGCGCACGTCCAGCGTCTCCAGGCCCTTGAGCAGCACCCAGGCGTTGAACGGGCTCAGCGACGGCCCGGTGTGCCGCAGGAACGTCTCGACCGGCCCGGACAGGAACTCCTCCGGTCCGAGGATCGCCCCGCCGAGCACGCGGCCCTGTCCGTCGATGTGCTTCGTCGCCGAGTAGACGACGATGTCCGCCCCGAGCTCGAGCGGCTTCTGCAGCACGGGGGTGGCGAACACGTTGTCGACGACGACGACGGCGCCCGCCGCGTGGGCGAGCTCGCACACGCGCCGCACGTCCACCAGGTCCTGCATGGGGTTCGACGGCGTCTCGAAGAAGACGACGTCGGCCGGCGTGGCGAGCGCCTCCTCCCACTGCGAGTCGACGTGCCCGTCGACGAGGTCCACGTGCACGCCCCACTTGGCGAGGATCTCGTCGTAGATGACGTTGGTGGAGCCGAAGAGCGCGCGGGCGGAGACGATGCGCGAGCCGCTGGACACCAGCGCCGCGAGCGTGGTGAACACGGCAGACATGCCGGTCGTCGTGGCGTAGCACGCCTCGGCGCCCTCGATCAGTCGCAGCCGCTCCTCGAACGTGCGCACGGTCGGGTTGCCGTAGCGGGAGTACACGAACCGGGAGTGGTCTCCGGTGAACGCTGCCTCGGCGTCGGCGGCGGTGTCGTACGTGTACCCCTGCGTGAGGAACATCGCCTCGGACGTCTCGGAGAAGTCCGAGCGACGGTGGCCACCGCGCACGGCCAGCGTGGCGGGGCGGGCCGACGCGGGCAGTGGCCGGTGACCGGCACCGCCGAGCAGCGTGGGGTTGGCGCCGGGGCCGGTCGGGATGTCGGCGCGGTTCACGGGGTGTGCTCCTGGTGGGGGAGCCCGCGGACCTTCCAGCCGGTCTGGTCGCGGACCCCGCCGAACCCGGGTGCGCCCTCGAAGCCCTCCAGGACGTTGTAGGAGGGGCTGATCCCGGCGGACGTGGCGAGCCGGGCGGCGCCGATGGAGCGCTGGCCCGACCGGCACAGGAACACCACGGGGCGGCCGGGGCCCACGCCGGCGGTCTCGAGCTCGGTGAGGAAGCCGGGGTTGGGTCGGCCGTCGGCCGTCACCCACTGGCTGAGGACGGGTGCCTTGCCCAGCTCGCCGACGTCGGGGACGCCGACGGTGCGCCACTCGCCGTCGGTGCGGACGTCGACGAGCACGGCGTCGGGATCGGCGGCGAGCAGGTCCCACGCCTGCTGCGGCGTGATGTCCCCGGCGTAGCCCTCGGCGGGGCGAGGTTCGATCGGTTCGAGCGGTGCGGTCATGGCACTCCTCCCATCGGTCGTGGCGGTAGCACCCACGCCCGGTCCCTCGCTGTCGCGTCGGCCGACGACGGCGGCGAGGTCCCGCGGGTTGCTGCGGCGTCGACGTGCCACGTCACTCGGCCGCTCGGGATGGTCACCGCGATCGTACGACACGGCGTCCGGCCTGCGGGACGGGCGTCTCGCAGGCCGGACGCCGTGTCTCAGTCCGGCCGGTCCGCGGTACGTCGATCTGTCGTGTACAGGACCGTAAATCTGTAGTGTTTAAGTGCGTCGATCTGTAGTCTTGAGTGCATGGCCTGGGGTAATGTCGACTCCATGGACTACACCCCGCGAGCAGTTGATGGCCTGTTGGACGACGTCATGTCGGGTCTGCCTGCCGTCGCGCTCGAAGGGCCGAAGGGCGTCGGGAAGACGGCGACGGCACGTCGTCTGGCCCGAACCGTGCTCTCGCTCGACGACCCGGATGAGGCGCGGCTCGCCGAGATCGACACCTCGTGGCTCACCGAGGAGCCGCGGCCCGTGCTCGTCGACGAATGGCAGCAGGTGCCCGCTACGTGGGACAGGGTGCGCCGCGCGGTGGACCGCGGGGCGCCGCCAGGAAGCTACCTGCTGACCGGGTCAGCAACACCGACCGAGCGGACGCACTCGGGCGCGGGGCGCATCGTGCGACTCCGCATGCGCCCCATGTCGATGGACGAGCGAGGCCTGGTCGAACCCACGGTGTCGTTCGGTGAACTGCTCGGCGATCACCCGGCGCCCGTCAGTGGACGATCCGAGCTGGTGCTGCGCGACTACGCCGAGGAGATCGCTGCGTCAGGGTTCCCCGGAATGCGGACCCTTCCTGAGCGGATGCGGGTGCGGGCGTTGAACGGGTATGTCGCGCGCATCGTGGATCACGAGTTCAGTGAGGTCGGGCACGTGGTGCGCAGGCCGGAGACGCTCCGTGCCTGGCTGACGGCCTTCGCCGCGGCCACGAGCTCGACGGCGTCCTACGAGTCCATCCTCAACGCATCGACGTCGGGGCAGGTCGACAAGCCGTCGCGTTCGGCGACCATTGCCTACCGGGACACGCTCGCCCGGCTCTGGCTGATCGACCAGGTGCCGGCGTGGCTCGGGCCCCGGCGGCGCCTGGCGTCGCTCGCGCAGTCGCCCAAGCATTTCCTGGCAGACCCTGCCTTGGCCATGAGGCTGCTCGGTGTCGGTGCGCGTGGTCTTCTCGAGCGTCCTCACCCGGGAAAGGTGACCATCCGCGACGGACTCCTGCTCGGCGCCATGTTCGAGCACCTGGTCGCACTGTCGGTCCTCGTCCATGCCGAGACGCACGAGGCCAAGGTCTCGCACCTGCGGACCAAGCAGGGTGACCACGAGGTCGACCTGATCGTCGAGCGGGACGACGGCAAGGTGGTGGCCATCGAGGTCAAGGTCGCGCCGCACCCGACAGATCATGATGTCAAGCACCTGCGGTGGCTCAAGGAGAAGCTGGGGGACGACCTGCTCGACGCCGTCGTCGTCACCACAGGGCCCATCGCCTACCGGCGCCCCGAGGACGGGATCGCCGTCGTTCCGCTGTCACTGCTTGGTCCGTGAGCTCTCCGAGGGGAGCCCATCGCCCCGGACGATGTCGGTCAGCTCGCCCAGCGCTTCGATTCGAAAGGTCGCACCCGAGAAGTCGCCGGACCGAGTGAACTCGTGGTGGACGACGGCGCAGTCGATGCCGGCCGCCACTGCTGACCGCAGCCCACGGGCCGAGTCCTCCACGACCAAGGTCTCGGCCCTGGTGGCGCCGAAGCGCTCCAAGCCCATGAGGTACGGCTCGGGGTCCGGCTTGGCGCGCTCGTAGTCCTCACGCACGAGGACGAAGTCCATGAAGGCGCGGATCTGCCGCTTCTCGTGGATGAGGTCGAAGTCCGCGCGCTTGGCGGTCGTCACGACGGCCAGACGCGCGTGCCGTGACAGCTCGGCCAGCACCTCGACGACGCCGTCGATCTCGATCTGCTGCGTCCGCAGGTACTCCTGGTAGTAGTCGTCGCGTGCCTCGCGGAGCCGATCGATCGTCTGCTCGTCGACACCCGCCGACCTGGCCTGGACCCACGTGCCCAGGCCGTTGCTCATGTCGCTCAGGTACTGCGGCTTGTCCAACGTCAGGTCGACGTCGGCGAAGGCGCGTTCGCCGGCCTTGAAGTACCAGTGCTCGGTGTCCACGAGCACGCCGTCATGGTCGAAGAGGATGTACTTCTTCATGCCAGATCGTCTCCTCCTCTCCGGCACGCGACCCTCAGGTGCCCGCATCCTGAGACAACGCGCCCATCTGTTGACATCGCCGCTCGCGATTGGTGACCATGGCGACAGGTCATGAGCGCCAGCGCGAAGCCCCGGCTCGCTGGCCGGCAACCCTCCCCTCGCGGCGGGGTGCCCCGGGTGACGACCTGGCTCCGCGCCGCCCGGCGTCGGGCAAGCGCGGGGAGGTCGCTCCCCGGGACACTGAGGAGGACCACATGACCGCTCTCGCCGAGACCCCTGCCTGTCCCAGCACGGACGTCGGGCACCTGGAGCCCGTGCTCCCGGTCGTGGGTCACGACACGCCCGCCCCGCTCGTCGACGGACGCCGCGTCCCCTACGCGAACCTCGACGTCGCGGCCTCGGCCCCCGCGCTCGAGGCCGTCGCCGACCGCATCAGCCGGACCCTGCCGCTCTACGCCTCCGTGCACCGGGGTGCCGGCTATCTCTCGCAGGTGGCCACCTCCCTGTACGAGACCGCCCGGCGCACCATCGGCGAGTTCGTCGGAGCTCGGGACGACGACGCCACGCTCGTCGTGCGCAACACCACCGACGCGCTCAACCTGCTCGCGGGCTGCGTCCCGGCGGCCGACGACGGCGAGCCGGGCCGGGTGCTCGTCCTCGACGTGGAGCACCACGCGAACTTCCTGCCCTGGCAGCGGTCCGCCCGCGCCACGGTGCTGACCGGCTGCGAGACGGCCGCCGCCACCGTCACGGCGCTGCGCGAGGAGCTCGCGGCGGCTGCCGCCGTCGGGCAGGGGTACGCGCTCCTGGCCCTGACCGGCGCCTCGAACGTCACGGGCGAGGTGCTGCCGGTGGCGGAGCTGGTCGAGTCCGCGCACGCCGTCGGCGCCCGCGTGCTGCTCGACGGGGCGCAGCTCGTCCCGCACCGCCGCTTCTCGCTGGCCGAGACCGGCGTCGACTACCTCGCGTTCTCCGGGCACAAGACGTACGCCCCGTTCGGCGCGGGCGTGCTCGTGGGCCGTCGCGACTGGCTCGACACCGGCACGCCGTACCTCGCGGGCGGTGGCGCCGTGCGCAGCGTGCGCGTCGACGGCACGGAGTGGCACGACGGCCCGGCGCGGCACGAGGCCGGGTCGCCCAACGTGCTCGGGGCGGTGGCGCTCGCCGCCGCCTGCGAGGCGCTCGGCGAGATCGACGGCCAGACGCTGCGCGAGCACGAGGACACCCTGCGCCAGCGGCTCGTCACGGGCCTCGAGGCGATCGAGGGCGTCGAGGTGGTGCGGCCCTGGCCCGACGCGGCCGACGCCGTCGGGGTCGTGACGTTCACCGTGGACGGGTACGAGCCCGGACAGGTCGCGGCCTACCTGTCGGCCGAGCACGGCATCGGGGTGCGCGACGGCCGGTTCTGCGCGCACCCGCTGCTCTCCCGGCTCGGGTACGGCGCCGGGGCGGTCCGGTCGTCCGTGGGTGTCGGCACCGCCGGCGAAGAGGTCGAACGGCTGGTCGCAGCCGTGGGCACCCTGGTGACGGACGGCCCGCAGGCGCACTACGACGTGGTCGACGGCCTCTGGATCGTGGTCGACGACCCGCGTCCGGTGCCCGAGGGATCAGGGCTGGAAGGGCTGCTCGTCACCGCCGGCCCCGGCCGGGACGAGGCGTTCGGCTGCCTCCCCGAAGACGCCTGACGGCCCACGCCGAGGTAGTACGGCTCACCAGACCGGCGGGCGCCGCTCCGGCCAGCGCAGCACGTCCTCGAGCTGGGCGGCCAGGGCCAGCAGCGTCAGCTCGCCGCCGGGGCGCCCGATGATCTGGATGCCCATCGGCAGGCCGTCGTCGGTCCAGTGCGTGGGCACGGTGATCGCCGGCAGCCCGGCGACGTTGAGCCACGACGTGAACGGCGTGTACTGGCACTGCTGGGCGAAGTTCCGGTCGGGGTCCTCGGGGTCGAACCACCCGACGGGCCGCGGCGTCATGGCCAGCGCGGGCGTCACCACCGCATCCAACGAACCCAGGCCCGCGATGAGCCGGCGCTCGAACGCGGTGAGCACCCGCAGCGCCTCGACCAGCTCGCGGGCGGGCACCTCGCGGCCACGCCCGATCAGCCAGCGGGTCAGCGGCTCGAGCTGGTCCAGCGCGGCCTGGTCGTCGATCGGCACCGCCGAGGCGCCGCCCATCCACAGGCTGCGGAACGCGTCGCCGTACTCGGGCGTCGGGTCCCACCGGTGCTCCTCGACGCCGTGGCCGAGCCCGCTCAGGGCCGCCACGCCCGCGTCGAGCGCCGCCGTCGCCTCCGGGGCCACGGTGACGTCGTAGTAGTCGTCCCACGCGGACCAGGTGCTCACCCCCAGCCGGAACCGGCCGCCGTGCTCGGCCCCCACGGCCCGCGCGGTACCGTCCGGGCCGACCACCTCGCCGCGCTGTGCCGCCGCGAGGTACGCCCCCGCGCCCGCCGCCTCCGTGCGCAGCGTGTACGGGTGCGCCACCCGGCCGTCGGCGCGCCGCACGAGCATCCCCTCCAGGAGCAGAGCGGTGTCCGCGGTGGTCCGGGCGAGCGGCCCGTTGACGACGAGCCCGCCCGGCGACTCGATCCCCGAGCCGGAGGGCAGCAGGCCGCGCGAGGGCTTCAGCCCGACCACCCCGCAGGCCGCGGCCGGGATGCGGACGGAACCTCCGCCGTCGGACCCCGGGGCGAAGGGGAGCAGCCCGGCCGCGACGGCGACCGCCGCGCCGCCGCTGGAGCCGCCCGCACCCCGCTGGAGGTCCCACGGGTTGCGCGCGACCGGCCCGGCGAGCGGTTCGGTGTAGGCGGGGAAGCCGAGCTCAGGAGCGGTGGTGCGCCCGAGGCTCACGGCACCCGCCGCGTCGAGATCGAGCACGACCCCGTCCGAGACCTGCGGCACGAACCCGGCGAGCGCCCGGGAACCGAACCCCGTCGGCACCCCGGCGCGGGCGAACAGGTCCTTGTCGCCCGTCGGCATGCCCCACAGCGTGCCCGACGGCGGCCCGAGCGTCGCGACGCGTTCCCGCGCCAGGTCGGCGGTCACCCGGGAGAACGCGCCGAGCGCGTCGTTGCGCGCCGCGATGCGGGCCAGGAAGTGCTCGGTCACCTCGGTCGGTGCGAGCTCGCCGGATCGGAGGCGGTCGCGCAGCTCGACGGCGGTCTGCTCGTGCAGGGCGTCCATGACTCGAGGCTACGTCGTCGGCCGCGAACATCCCGTCAGAGCGGTGTGACCGTCCCCGAGAAGTGCTTCTGGCGACGCCGGCCGTTCCAGCCGACGTACGCGAAGCCGTCCTCCTCCTGGGTCACGGCGAGGTCCACCGTCCCGGGCAGCAGCACCGGCTTGCCGAACTCCACCGTCCAGCGGTAGGCGTCCCCGCGCTGGTGCCCGACGTCGGCCAGGGCGCGCGCGGCGGTGTACATGCCGTGCGCGATCGCCCGCGGGAAGCCGAACGCCTTCGCAGAGAGCGCCGACAGGTGGATCGGGTTGCGGTCGCCGGAGACGGCACCGTAGGCGCGGCCCGTACCGGGGCCGAGCGCCCAGCGGCCGGTCGGCAGCGGCAGGTGCCACTCCGGGCGGGACTCGTCGTCGACCGCCGGGGCGTCCGGCAGCGAGAAACCCTTGGCGAGGTACGTCGACACCCCGCGCCAGACGGCCCGCTCCTCCGGGCCGGCGCCGTCCCGCCGGATCTCCGCGACGAGGTCCACCTGCACCCCGCGCCGGTGCGGACGCAGGTTCTCCGCCCAGGCCCGCACCTCGAGGACGTCCCCCATCCGGACCGGGCCGCGCAGCTCCACCGCGTTGCGCAGGTGCACCATGCCCAGCAGGGGCAGCGGGAAGTCGCCGCGCACCATGACCGCGGTGGCCAGCGGGAACGCCAGCACGTGCAGGTAGCCGGCGGGCAGCACGTCGGCGACGGGCTCGTGCAGCAGACGCTGGTACTCGTGCAGGTGCCGGGCGAGGCCGGTGGTCGTCACTCCCGCGACGCGGTACGCGACGTCGGGAAGCGTGAGCGGGCCTCCGTCGTGCTCCGTGTCCGACGCCGAGCGACCGGCCCCGATGACCGGCAGCGCGGGCAGGGCACGGCCGGCGGCGATCCGGCCCGACGCCGCGGCTCCTCGCGCGTAGAGCCCGCCGAGCCCCGGGAGGCTCGGCTGGGTCTCGACGCGGAGCGCGGTTCCGTCGCTGGTCCGCAGCGGTTCGGCCGTCACTGGCCCACCATGTGCTGGCCGCACACCCGCAGGACCTGGCCGTTGACGCCGGCGGCCGCCGGGGAGGCGAGGAACGCGATCGCCTCGGCGACGTCGACCGGCCGGCCGCCCTGCGCGAGGGTCGGCAGGCGGCGGGCCACCTCCCGGATG
This sequence comes from uncultured Isoptericola sp., assembly GCA_947497265.1. GTDB lineage: Bacteria > Actinomycetota > Actinomycetes > Actinomycetales > Cellulomonadaceae > Isoptericola > Isoptericola rhizosphaerae. The sequence continues at coordinate 512,686 of CANMFP010000001.1, read as the reverse complement.
GCGAAGGGGATCGAGGACGTCATGTCGGTCTCGATGAAACCGGGGGCGACGGCGTTGGCGGTTCCGCCCTGCGCAGCCAGGAGGGAAGCCGTCGCGCGGGTGTGCCCGATGACGCCGGCCTTGGAGAAGGCGTAGTTCGACTGCCCCTTGTTGCCGGCGATGCCCGACGTGGAGGCGAGCGAGACGATGTGCAGCCCGTCGAGCCCGGCGGCGAGCAGCGTCTCGTTGATCCGCAGCTGCGCGGCGAGGTTCACCGCGACGACCGCCTCCCACTGGGCCGGCTTCATGTTGGCCAGCAGCTTGTCGCGCAGGATCCCCGCGTTGTGCACCACGATGTCCAGGGCGCCGTGGCGCTCGCGGGCGTGGGCGAGGATGCGCGTCCCCGCGTCGTCCGCGGTGACGTCAAGCTGCAGCGCGGTGCCGCCGACGTCGTTGGCCGTGCGGCTGAGCCCTTCGCCGGCGGCGGGGACGTCCACGCAGACCACCGTCGCGCCGTCGCGGGCCAGGGTCTGCGCGATCGAGGCGCCGATGCCGCGGGCGGCACCGGTGACCACGGCGACCTTGCCCGCCAGCGGGCGGTCCGTCGTCAGGTCCGCTCCGGTCGGTTCGGCCGGGCCGACGCGCAGGAGCTGGCCGTCGACGTACGCGCTCTTCGCCGACAGGAAGAAGCGCACGGTGGCGAGGGTCGACCCGGCGCCGACTGCCGCGCCGTCGGTGAGCACCACGCCGTTGCCGGTGGCGCCGGCGCGCAGCTCCTTGGCGAGCGAGCGCAGGAACCCGTCGACGCCGTTGCGGGTGGCGGACAGCGCGGGGGAGTCGCCCTCGGCCGGCGCTCGCGAGACGGTGACGACGCGGCCGTTGGGGGCCAGCCGGCGCAGCACGGAGCCGACGGCGAGGACCGGCTCGGCGAGGTCGGTGGGCGTCTCGGCCTCTGTCACGACGAGCAGCACGGCTCCCCAGCGGACGTCGTCCGTGGGCTGGCGGCGCACGTCGACGTCCCATGCGAGGAGTGCCTGGGCGAGCACGTCGGCGTCCTTCTGGGAGGCGCCGTCGGACACCACGAGCACGGGGCCGACGGCGAGCGGGTCGCCGGCGCGGTAGCGGCGCAGGATCGCCGGGCGGGGGAGGCCGAGCTTCTTGGCGAGCGTCTTGGTGAACCCGGAGTTGACGGCCTGGGTGTAGCGGTCGGTCATCGGTTTCCTTCCCGGGTCAGACGGACTCGACGACGGCGGTGGCCCCGAGGCCGCCCGCGGCGCAGACGGAGATGAGGGCGCGGGCGGGCCGGCCGGTCTCCGCGGCACGCTGGGCGACGAGCTTGGCGGCGGTGGCGACGATCCGCCCGCCGGTGGCGGCGAAGGGGTGCCCGGCGGCGAGCGAGGAGCCGTTGACGTTGATCTTGGCGCGGTCCACGGTACCGAAGGCGCCGTCCAGCCCGAGCTCGTCGCGGCAGTAGTCGGGGTCCTCCCAGGCGGCCAGCGTGGTGAGCACGGTCGACGCGAACGCCTCGTGGATCTCGAAGAAGTCGATGTCGTCCAGGGTGAGCCCGGTGCGGGCGAGCAGACGGGGCACGGCGTGCACGGGGGCCATGAGGAGGCCCTCGTGGCCGTGCACGAAGTCGACCGCGGCGGTCTCGGCGTCGACGAACCGGGCGAGGACGGGCAGGTCGTGGGACTCGGCCCACTCGCGCGAACCGAGCAGCACGGTGGAGGCGCCGTCGGTCAGCGGCGTGGAGTTGCCGGCCGTCATGGTGGGGGTCGTCTCGAGCGACCGGCCGAAGACGGGCTTGAGGCTCGCGAGCTTCTCGAGCGAGGTGTCGGCGCGCAGGTTGTCGTCGCGGGTCACGCCGCGGAACGGGGTCACCAGGTCGTCGAAGAACCCGGACTCCCACGCGGCGGCGAGGTGCTGGTGGCTGGCGAGCGCGACCTCGTCCTGCGCCTCGCGGGCGATGCCCCAGCGGGCGGTGGTGACGGCCTGGTGCTCACCCATCGACAGCCCGGTGCGGGGTTCGTCGGTGGCGGGCACCAGCGGTTTGAGGTCGCCGGGGCGGATGGCGGCGAGCGCCTTGGCGCGGGCCTGCCAGGTCTTGGCGTGCTGGGCCTCGAGCAGGGCGCGGCGCAGGCCCTCGCTGACGGCGATCGGTGCGTCGGAGACGGTGTCGCTGCCGCCGGCGACGCCGGACTCGATCTGGCCGAGGCGGATCTTGTTGGCGATGTTGATGGTCGCCTCGAGGCCGGTGGCGCAGGCCTGCTGGAGGTCGAAGGCCGGCGTGGCGGGGGACAGGGAGGAGCCGAGCACGGACTCGCGGATCAGGTTGAAGTCGCGCGAGTGCTTGAGCACGGCGCCGCCGACGACCTCGCCGAGGCGTTCGCCCTGGAGGCCGAACCGGGCGACGAGGCCTTCGAGCGCGGCGGTGAACATCTCCTGGTTGGAGGCGTCCGCGTACCTCTTCCCCGCGCGCGAGAAGGGGATGCGGTTGCCGCCGACGATGACGGCGTCGCGGACACCCTGGGGCTGGGCGGCTGTGCCGCCGGCCGCGGGGGCGCTGGTCTTCTGGCGAGTAGCCACTGCGGTGCTTCCTTACACTCCGACGGTTTCAGGTGGTACTCACAGTACCTGATACTCTGAGTTTCGTGAGACGAGGAGGGGGTGACCGATGACGGTCGCAGCACAGGGACGCGCGGACAACGCATCCCGCCCGAGGCCCGACGGCCGGTCGACCCGCTGGGACGATCATCGCGCCCAGCGGCGCACCTCGCTCGTGCGCGACGCGCGCCGGGCGATCCACGAGCTCGGCCCCGGCGCGTCGATGGACGACATCGCGGCCGTGGCCGGCACCTCCAAGTCCATCTTCTACCGCTACTTCGACGACAAGGCCGGGCTGCGGCTCGCCGTCGCCGAGGCGGTCGTGGCGGGCATGCACCGGCGGCTGGCCGCGGCGGCCCACGAGGCGCCGACGCCGCACGCCGCCCTCCGGGCGATGGTGCGCGTCTACCTGCAGACCATCGAGGCCTCGCCGCACGTCTACTGGTTCGTCACGCGCACGTCCATCGGCGGCAACGTGCCCGACGACGGCGCCTCGGGCCAGGTGGAGGCGCTCGGCGCCTACCTGGACTCGGTCATCACGCTCGTCGCCGAGCCTGCCGCGCAGGCCGCGGGAGTCCCGGAGCCGACGGCGGCCGCCTGGGCCGCCGGAGCCGTCGGCTTCGTGCGGGGCACCGGCGAGTGGTGGCTCGGTCACGCCCTCGCCGCGGGTCTCACGCGCGAGGAGCTCACGGACCAGATCACGACCTGGCTCTGGAACGGGCCCGTCGGGGTGCTGCACCACGGCACCTCCGGCCGGCCCGCGGGCCTGACGGACACACCCACCACCGAGAAGCAGGAGTCCTGATGACGACGACGTCCGACCGCCCCGCGGCCGACCACGCCAGCACCACTTCCGCGAGCGCAGCCTCCGCGACCGGCGACCTCCGGATCGATGTCGACGGGCTGACCCAGCTGCTGCTGGGCCGCTGGCCCGAGGACCGCCGTCGTGCGCGCGAGCGCGCCGGCGAGGCGCGCTTCCACAAGGACGAGACGCTGACGCCGGCGGAGCACCGGGAGCGCACCCTCGAGCAGATGCGCGAGATGGTCGCCGACGGCGAGCGGATCTCCTGGCTCGCCTTCCCGGAGCGCCTGGGCGGCTACGACCAGCCCGGCGCGAACCTGGCCTGCTTCTCCGAGCTGGTCGCGGCCGACCCGTCGCTGCAGATCAAGGCCGGGGTGCAGTGGGGCCTGTTCGGTGCGGCGATCCTGCACCTGGGCTTGCCCGAGCAGCAGGACCGGCTGCTCCCGGGTGCGATGGACCTGAGCGTCCCGGGCGCCTTCGCCATGACCGAGACGGGGCACGGGTCCGACGTCGCCTCGATCGGCACCACGGCGACCTACGACCCCGCGACCGAGGAGTTCGTCATCGACACCCCGTTCCGCGGGGCCTGGAAGGACTACCTCGGCAACGCGGCGCAGCACGCGACGGCCGCCACGGTGTTCGCCCAGCTGATCACGGACGGCGTCGACCACGGCGTGCACTGCTTCTACGTGCCGATCCGCGAGACGAACCCCGACGGCAGCGCCGGAGCCTTCCTGCCCGGCGTCGGCGGCGAGGACGACGGTCTCAAGGGCGGTCTGCGCGGCGTCGACAACGGCCGCCTGCACTTCACGGGCGTCCGCGTCCCACGCACCGACCTGCTGGCCCGCTACGGCTCCGTGGCGGCGGACGGCACGTACTCGTCCCCGATCGACAGCCCCGGGCGTCGCTTCTTCACCATGCTGGGCTCGCTGGTGCAGGGCCGTGTCTCCCTCGACGGCTCGGCCGTCAACGCGGCCAAGATCGGTCTCGCCATCGCGGTGAAGTACGCGGCGGAGCGCCGGCAGTTCGCCGGGCCCGGCGTCGACGAGATGGTGGTGCTGGACTACGCGACGCACCGTCGCCGGCTCTTCCCGCGGATCGCGGAGGCGTACGCCGGGCACTTCGCGAACGAGCGCCTCCTCGACCTGTTCGACGACGTCTTCTCCGGCGAGCACGACACCCCGGAGAACCGGGAGGACCTGGAGACGACGGCGGCAGCCCTGAAGTCCACGTCGACGGCGTTCGCGCTCGACACGCTGCAGGAGTGCCGCGAGGCGTGCGGGGGCGCCGGGTTCCTCACCGAGAACCGCATCACCTCGCTGCACGCCGACCTCGACGTCTACGCCACGTTCGAGGGGGACAACACCGTGCTGGCGCAGCTCGTCGCCAAGCGGCTCGTCGGCGACTACGGGCGCGAGCTCAAGGGTGCGACGAAGACACCGACCGGCATGGCTCGGTTCGTCGTGGAGCGGGCAACCGACGCCGCGCTGCACCGGACGGGCCTGCGCCGGGTGACGCAGGCGATCGCCGACATCGGTGACCCGCGCCGGGCGGCCGGGCACCTGCGCGACGCCGACACGCAGCGCGAGCTGCTCGCCGACCGGGTGGCGACCATGGTCGAGGAGGTGGCGCTGGCGCTGCGGCCCGCGCAGAAGGCGTCCCCGGCCGAGGCGGCCCGCATCCTCGACGAGAACCAGGTGGCCCTGGTGGAGGCTGCGCGCGCGCACGCCGACCTCCTGCGCTGGGAGGCGTTCACCGACGCCCTGCCGTCGATCGACGACCCGGGCACCCGCCGAGTGATGACGTGGGTGCGGGACGTCTTCGGGCTCACCGTGATCGAGCGCAACCTCGCGTGGTACCTGCTGCACGGCCGGCTCTCCGACCAGCGTGCCCGCACGGTCACGGCGTACGTCGACCGGCTGCTGCTGCGGCTGCGCCCCCACGCCGTGGACCTGGTCGACGCCTGGGGCTTCGGCCAGGAGCACCTGCGGGCCAAGATCGCCTCGGGTGCGGAGGCCGAGCGCCAGGACGAGGCACGCGCCTACTACGCGGCCCGGCGCGCGAGCGGCGAGGCACCGGTGAGCGAAAAGGCTCTCAAGAAGAAGCGCTGAGCGCCGCCGGGAGCGGTCCGCGCCGCCGCCGGCTCAGGCGGCGAGCGGTGCGGGCCGCACGACGACGGCGTCCGGCTCGTGTTCCTGCGCTGCCGGGTGCACGAGCGGGCCGCCGTCGGGAACCGTGTCCTCGGCGTCCTCGGTGGTGACCTCTCGCAGGGGCAGGCCCAGCGTGACGGTGGCAGGACGGGCCGGTGCGCGAGGGGGCGGTGTCATCATCGCGACGCCGAGCGTGCCGGCCGCTCCCACGGTGATCGCCAGCAGCGCCACCAACGTCCATCCGAACGCCATCGCCGAACCGAGGAGCAACCCGTCGCCGACGGCGACGGCGCTCCCCGCGAGCAGTACCCGTCTCATTGTCCTGACCTCCACGGTCCGCCTCTTCCGTGCTACTCCAGGACACGACAGAAACCTTGCGGCCGCATCCGCAGGGGATCGCACGCAGGTCACAAGTCGGTACCGACCACGTCGGGACCTCTGAGCGACCTCAGGGGGGCGTGAAGGTCAGACTTCTCAGGTGTGGGTGTGGCGTCCTGCGAGGCTGTGGCCCAGCAGCAGCGGGGACGGCTCCGGGGTGGTCTGGCGGTGCACCTCGCCGGCGAGGCGCAGCGCGAGCTCGAACCGGACGGCGACCACGCTCTCGGCGCTGAACCGACCGCCGAGGCGCGGGTGGGGCATGAAGGTCAGGACCTCGTCGTCCTGCGGGACGACGCCGTACCGGGCCGCCTCGATGACGAGGTCCTCGAGCAGGAGGTCGGTGCGGCCGTCCGGGGACTCGAGCTCGGCGCTGAGCTCGACGGCGGTGGGCCAGCGCAGCTCGAGCGTGCCCTCCACCGTGTCCAGGAACCACCATCCCTCGAGGGACTCGAGGAACACGTCGCCGAACAGGGAGGCGAACCGGGGCGTCTTTCCGTGGATGCCCAGCCACGACCAGGACGCCAGCCCGTAGGCGAAGGCACCGGGGGTGAATGGTCGAAGAAGTTCCACGAGCGCATCAAAGCACGGTGTGCCGCACAAGCAAACCCTTGCCGCAACTGAACAAGATGTGACCGGTTTCACGGACACGGGTCACGTGGTCCATGGGTTGTTCAATGCGGGACCGGCCGGGAACCTGGGTCCGGTGCGGCACGTTGTCCCGGGCATGAGCCAGACCGACATCTCGTCCAGCACCGCACCGTCCGGACCGGCCGCGCCGCGCATCGACCTCCGTGAGGTGGCGATCAGCGGGGGCGCCACGCTCGCGTGGTACGCCGTGCCCGACGTCGTCCGTTCGCGCCGCGCACGCGCCCTCGTCAAGACCGCCGTGCTCGTCTCGGGCTTCGCGCTCGCCATGGCGACGCGAGGGGGCTCCGAGGCGCGCGCTGCAGCCCGCGACGTCCGTGACGCCGTCGGTGCCGTCGGTGCCGTCGACCCTGCCGACCCTGGGGGCCCCGCCTGCCCCACCGGCGCGGGAGATGCCGACGGCACCGGCCGCCCGGTGCTGACCGGCGCCGTGGTCGTCGGTGGGCTGGCGGTCGCCGGCACCGTCGCGGTGCTCGGCGAGCGGTGGGCGTATCGCGCGGGCGAGCACCTGCGGGCGCGCGGCGTGCGGGCACCGCACACGACGGTCGGTCTGGTGCTCGGTGCGGCCACCGCGGGTCTCGCGGTGGTCGAGGGGCGGTTCAGCGCAGGGCTGTCCAGATCAACAGCTGAGTGACGAGGAACCCGGTGACGATGTTGAGCCACAGGAACCGGCGCCAGCCGGCGTTCGCCCGCTCGCAGTCGGCGTCCGCCAGGTTCCGGAAGGGCGCGATGCTCAGCAGGTACGGCACGGTCAGCAGCGCGGCCAGCATGCCCGGCCAGCCGCAGGCGAGCAGCACCAGACCGCCGACGGCGTAACTGGCCATCGCCGCCCGGACCGTCCGGCCCGCGCCGAGCCAGGTGGCCACCGACCCGATCCCGGCAGCGCGGTCGGCCTCGACGTCCTGCACCGCCCCGAAGGCCTGCGACGCCATGCCCCAGCAGAAGAACCCCGTGAGCGCCGCCAGCACGGGTCCGCTGAAGGAACCGTCCGCCAGCGCGACCCCGAAGACGGCGGGGCTGACGAAGTGGGTGCTGGACGTGGCGGAGTCCAGCACCGGGCGCTCCTTGAAGCGCAGGCGCGGTGCCGAGTACGCGACCACGGCGAACACGCTGACGGCGAGCACCGCCGTCGACGCCGCGTCGCCCACGGTCACGAGGTAGCCGAGGAACGGCAGGTTGGTCACCACGGCGGCCCACACGGTCAGCCGGTGCCAGCGGCGCGACAGGACCACGCCCTCGATGCCGCCCTTGCGGGGGTTGCGCAGGTCGGACTCGTAGTCCCACACGTCGTTCAGTCCGTACATGAGCAGGTTGTACGGCACCAGGAAGTACAGCGTCCCCAGGACCAGCTCGGTGACGCCGGTGCCGGCGATGCCGCCCGCCATGACGAAGGCGGCGGCGAACGGGTAGGCGGTGTTGACCCAGCTGACCGGGCGGGACGACCCGAGGACCTGGCGCAGCGCGGCGGACGCTCCGTGGTCGGCGGCGGTCGTCATGCGGGCGCCTCCCGCGGTGTGATCAGCGCCCACAGGCTCGGCAGCAGCAGCGCGGCCACGACCGGCCACGCCAGGTCCTCGACCGGCGTGAGCCAGACCCGGGGGCCGAGCAGGGCGCCGTCGCCGTAGCGGAACAGGTCCGCGGCGATCATCAGGCTGTCGAACACGATCGTCAGCACGACCAGGACGGCGGCCGTCACAGCGACCAGGGCCCACCACCGCGGGCCCAGCCCGCGTGCCACGGAGGCCGCGACGGCGAGCGCCAGGCAGGCGGCGACGACCACGACGGCGAGCAGCGCGTACGTCATCGGACCGTCCTTCCTCGGCTCGTCCTCCGGGTGGCCCATCGTGCCAGCAGCCCGTGCAGCACGAGCGTGACGTAGCAGAGGAACAGGATGAAGAACAGCTCCTCGAGCGGCAGGTGCGGGGCGAGCTCGATGCCGGTCATCGCGGCACCGCCCCGCTCGTAGTAGCCCTCCGCGATCGCCACGACGTCCCAGGCGAGGAACACGGCCGTCCCGGCAAGAAGCACGGCGGCGCCGCGCACCGGGTGCGCCGAGAAGAGGAGCAGGCGTGCGCGGTGGTCGATCAGGGCCATGCAGGCCAGGGCTCCGAGCAGCAGAGCGAGGTACACGAGCTGGTCCCAGCTCACGGGACCTCCGCCGTCGCGGTGGGGCCGGGGAGCGGTACGGGGCCGCTGCTCGTGTCGCCCCGCAGGCGCTTGAGCACCAGCTCGGCACTGATGAGGCACATGGGCAGCCCCACGCCGGGGATGGTCGATCCGCCCGCGTAGAGCAGCCCGGTCACGCGGCGCGACCGGTTGCCGGCGCGGAACATGGCGCTCTGGCGCAGCGTGTGCGCGGGTCCGAGCATCCCGCCGGACCACGCGGACAGGTCAGCGGCGAAGTCCCCGGGACCGAGGGTGCGGCGCACCGTGACACGCTCGGCCAGGTCCGGCACGCCTGCCTGCTCGGCGACGCGCTCGATCGCGGCGTCGGCGACCTGCTCGATCCGGGCGTCGCCGGCACCGTCGACCCCGCCACGGCCGAGCGCCGGGTCGGCCGGGACGGGCACGAGGACGAACAGGTTCTCGTCGCCGTCGGGTGCGACCGTCGGGTCGGTGCGCGAGGGCGCGCACACGTACAGCGATGCCGGGTCGGGCACGCGCCCTGCGGCGATGTCACCGAAGTTCGCGTGCCAGTCGCGGGTGAAGAACAGCGAGTGGTGGGCCAGCCCGGGAAGCCGCCCGCGGACGCCCAGCAGTGCGAGCACGCCGCCGGGCCCGGGGTCGCGCCGGTCCCACCAGCGCTGCGGGTAGGTCTGCAGCGGGGGCGGCAGCAGCTCGGTCTCGACGTGGTGCAGGTCGGCGGCGGCGACGACGACGTCGGCACGCGTCTGGTGCTCGGCGCCGGTGTCGTCGGTCCACCGCACCCCGGTGGCGTGCGCCCGGGGGCCGCGCGGGGCCGGGACGCCGGCGGGTCCGGGGCCGGGCGCCGTCGTGATCGCCGTGACGCGGGCACCCGTGCGGACGCGTGCTTCCGCGTCCTCGGTCAGGCGCGCGACGGCGGTGACGACGGCGTGGAAGCCGCCCTGCGGGTACCGCACGCCGCCGTCCAGGTCGAGCGCGCTCATGAGGTGGTACATGCTGGGCGCACGCTGCGGCGAGGACCCGAGGAACACGGCCGGGTAGCCGAGGAGCTGGCGCAGCCGGACGTCGTCGAACCTGCCGGCGACGAACGACTCGAGCGACCGGCCCAGGAGCGTCCCGAGGCGCGGCAGGCGGGTCAGCACGTCGCGCGAGGCGAGGCCCCGCCACGACGCGAAGGTCGTGTACAGGAAGTGCCGCATCGCCATGTCGTAGGTGTCGTGCGCCGAGTCGAGGTAGCGGTCCAGCCGTGCCCCGGCACCGGGTTCGACGGCTTCGAAGGCAGCGACGTTGCGCGCGCGGTCCGGTGCCACGTCGAAGGGCCCCGCGTGCCCGTCGAAGAACACCCGGTAGGCGGGGTCGAGCGGTCGGGGGTCCAGCTCCGCCTCCGCGCTGCTGCCCATGAGCCGGAACCAGCGGTCGAACACCTCGGGCATCAGGTACCAGGACGGGCCGGTGTCGAAGCGGAAGCCGCCCGACTCCCACGAGCCGGCGCGTCCCCCGACGGCGTCCTGGCGCTCGAGGACCTCGACGTCGTGCCCCTCGCGGGCCAGGAGCCCGGCGGTCGCCAGGCCGGCGATCCCGCCGCCGACGACGACGACCCTCATCGGGTCATCTCCCGGCTCACCGCGCGCGCCGCCTGGCGGAGCTTGACGACGTCGGGCACGCGCACGCGCTGGTGCCGCAGCACGGCGGCGGGCGTGCCGCGCATCCGACGGGTCAGCTCGGCGAAGAGGTCGTGCGCGAGCTGCACGGCCACCCGGCTGGACCGCGGCAGGTCCCGGATCGCGCGCCGGGCGACGGCCAGGTCGGCCTCGATGTCGTCGAGCAGCCGGTCCTTCGTGGCGTCGTCGAACGCCGCGGGGTCGAGCCCGGGGAAGTAGCTCCGCCCGCGGCCGTCGACGTCGTCGGCCAGGTCGCGCAGGAAGTTCACCTTCTGGAAGGCCGCGCCGAGGCGGGCCGCGCCGGCCGCCCGGCGTGCGTAGGCGCCGTCGGCCCCGTCGACGAAGATGCGCAGGCACATGAGCCCGACGACCTCCGCCGAGCCGTGCACGTAGCGCGCGAAGCTCTCGTCGTCGTGCCGGGTGACGGACAGGTCCGTGCGCATCGACGCGAAGAACGGGTCGACCAGGTCGGGACCGATCCCGTATCGCCGTGCGGTCCTGACGAACCCGTGGACCACGAGGTTGTGGCTGTAGCCGCGCTTCGCGGCGAAGGCGACCTCCTCCTCGAGCCCGGTGAGCAGCTCCTCGCGCTGCGCGACCGTCAGGTCGGCGGCGATGTCGTCGACGATCTCGTCCGCGACCCGGACGAGGGCGTAGACGGCACGGACGTGGTCCCGCACCGAGGGCCCGAGGAGTCGGCAGGCCCATCCGAACGACGTCGAGTAGGTGTCGACGACGACGGCAGCCGTCCGTCGCGCGGCACGGTCGTACTCGGTGGCCGTCGCCGCTCGCCCCGCCCTCGCCAGCACGTCTTCCAGCATGGCGCAAGGCGCCGGGCTCTGCCTGCTCACGGCCTTCTCCTCGGGGAACTAGAACACTTGGAAAGTATCTTGCCAGGTTAGATAATAACCACGACAGGGCTACGCTGTCCCCGTGACCCAGCCGAGCAGCGGGACGTCGCGGTACTGGTACGGACCCGCCGATGAGGACCTGCGCGACCTCCTCGAGGCCGTGCGCACCCTCCGCCGGGCCGACGAGGCCATGCGGCAGCGCGCGAGCCGCGACATGGGCATGAACGTCAACGACCTCCGCGCGCTGCGGTTCGTGATCGAGCGTGAGCACACCGACGTGCCGGCGACCCCCCGGATGCTCAGCACGCACCTCGACGTCTCCACCGCCGCCACCACCAAGCTCGTCGACCGGCTCTGCCGGTCGGGCCACCTGGAACGCGGACCGCACCCCGACGACCGCCGCTCCGTGGTGCTCCGGGTCACCCCCGACGTCCACCACGAGGTGCGGGAACGCCTCGGGGGCATGCACTCGCGCATGCTCGACGTCGCCCGGACCGTCCCGGCGTCGGCGCGGCCGGCTGTCCGCGATTTCCTGCTGGCGATGGCGGAGGAGCTCTCGAGGGAGGACGACGACGCCGCGACGCACGTCGTCACGGTCTCCTCGGACGCTCCTACCGCCGCGTCGGGTACCGCCGCCGCCCCGGTAGACTGAGCCTGCGCCGCCCCGTCCCGCGTCGAGCCGCGCTCGTGGCACGTCGTCGGGGCACGGGGTCGCGCGCGACCTGGCCCGGACCGACGCCGGATTCCGTGGGCGTGCGGCGACCGCCGCGTGCGCACGGAGATCACCCGGTCCGGCGCCCCGTGCGAACCGAGGGATGTTGATGACCGCCGCTGCCGACCGCGCCGACACCGCGCCGCCCCTGCGCCCGACGCTCGACACCGTCGAGAACGCCGCCGCGAACCCCGACGAGACCCAGCCGTACGGCGAGCTCGGGCTCAAGGCCGAGGAGTACCAGCGGATCCGCGCCATCCTCGGGCGCCGCCCGACGGCCGCCGAGCTCGCGATGTACTCGGTGATGTGGTCCGAGCACTGCTCCTACAAGTCGTCGAAGAACCACCTGCGCAAGTTCGGCGAGCGGGTCACGCCCGAGATGACCGAGCACCTGCTCGTCGGCATCGGCGAGAACGCCGGCGTCGTCGACATCGGCGACGGCTGGGCCGTCACCTTCAAGGTCGAGTCGCACAACCACCCGAGCTACGTCGAGCCGTACCAGGGCGCCGCCACCGGCGTCGGTGGCATCGTGCGCGACATCATCTCGATGGGCGCCCGCCCCGTGGCCGTGATGGACCAGCTGCGGTTCGGTGCGGTCGACCACCCCGACACGGCGCGGGTCGTGCACGGCGTCGTCTCCGGCGTCGGCGGGTACGGCAACTCGCTCGGCCTGCCGAACATCGGCGGCGAGCTCGTGTTCGACGCCTCCTACCAGGGCAACCCCCTCGTCAACGCGCTGTGCCTGGGCGTGCTGCGGCACGAGGACATCCACCTCGCCAACGCCTCCGGCACCGGCAACAAGGTGATCCTCTTCGGTGCGCGCACCGGCGGCGACGGCATCGGCGGGGCGTCCATCCTCGCGTCCGAGACCTTCGAGGACGGCGTCCCCGCGAAGCGCCCGAGCGTGCAGGTGGGCGACCCCTTCATGGAGAAGGTGCTCATCGAGTGCTGCCTGGATCTCTACGCGGCGAAGGTCGTCGAGGGCATCCAGGACCTCGGTGCGGCCGGCATCTCCTGCGCCACCTCCGAGCTCGCCTCGAACGGCGACGGCGGCATGCACGTCGACCTCGACGACGTGCTGCTGCGCGACCCGTCGCTGAACGCCGGCGAGATCCTCATGTCGGAGTCGCAGGAGCGGATGATGGCGGTCGTCACGCCGGAGAAGCTCGACGCGTTCCTGGCCATCACCGACCGGTGGGACGTCGAGACGTCCGTGATCGGCGAGGTCAACGGTTCCGGCCGCCTCACCATCGACCACCACGGCCAGCGCATCGTCGACGTCGACCCGCGGACCGTCGCGCACGAGGGCCCCGTCTACGACCGCCCCTACGCGCGCCCCGCCTGGCAGGACGACCTGCAGCGGGCGTCCGTGGCCGGCCTCGGGCTGGCCCGCCCGGAGACCGCCGACGAGCTGCGGTCCACGGCGCTGCGCCTGCTCGCCTCGCCCAACCTCGCCTCACCCGCCTGGGTGACCGACCAGTACGACCGTTACGTCCAGGGCAACACCGCGCTGTCCCAGCCCGACGACGGCGGCGTGGTGCGCGTGGACGAGTCCACCGGCCTGGGCGTCGCTCTGGCCACCGACGCCAACGGCCGCTACGGCAAGCTCGATCCGCGGGCCGGCGCACGCCTCGCGCTCGCCGAGGCCTACCGTAACGTGGCGACGACGGGCGCGACGCCGCTCGCCGTCACCGACTGCCTCAACTTCGGCTCGCCGGAGCACCCTGACTCGATGTGGCAGCTCGTCGAGGCGATCGAGGGCCTGGCCGACGCGTGCCAGGAGCTGGGCGTGCCCGTCACCGGCGGCAACGTCTCGCTGTACAACGGCTCGGGTGAGCCCGGGCAGATCGACTCGTCGATCCACCCGACGCCGGTGGTCGGCGTCCTCGGTGTCATCGAGGACGTGCGCACCGCGCTGCCCTCGGGCTGGCGCGCCGCGGGTCTGTCGGTGCTGCTGCTGGGCGCCACCGCCGACGAGCTCGACGGGTCCGCCTGGGCCGACGTCGTGCACCGCCACCTCGGCGGGCTGCCCCCGCGGGTCGACCTCGAGGCCGAGCGTGCGCTGGCCGGCGTGCTCGTGGAGGCGCGCCGCTCGCAGGCGGCGACGGCGGCGCACGACCTGTCCGAGGGCGGGCTCGTGCAGTCGTTGCTCGAGGCCTCGCTGCGCTACGGTGTCGGCGTGACCGCCTCGCTCGACGCGGTCACCGGCCGTGACGGCGTGACGCCGTTCGCTGCGCTGTTCAGCGAGACCACCGCACGCGCGCTGGTCGCGGTGGCGCCGGAGCGGGAGGCCCAGATCGTCGCGGCGGCCGAGGCGGCCGGTGTGCCGGTCGCGCGGATCGGCGAGACCGGCGGCGACACGGTCACGGTGTCGTTCGGCGCCGAGTCGTTCGCGATCGCGCTGGACGAGGCGCGCGAGGTGCACGAGGCCACCCTGCCGCGCATCTTCGGTTGATCGTCGCCGTGCGCCCGGTTCGCCGTCTCACGTTCCGGGACGATTCGCCATGCGCGAATGAGATCGTCATGCTGGCCGGAGCACCAGGGGCGCGCCGTGACCGGCACGTCGCCACCGTCGAACCGGAGGAGAACTGATGGAAGACCAACTGCAGGGGACCTTTGCCGAGGTGCTGCAGCGCAACCCGGGCGAGGTGGAGCTGCACCAAGCCGTGCGCGAGGTCTTCGAGTCGCTCGTCCCGGTGCTGCGCAAGAACCCGCAGTACACGGAGGCGGCGGTGCTCGAGCGCATCTGCGAGCCCGAGCGCCAGATCATCTTCCGCGTCCCGTGGGTCGACGACTCCGGTCAGGTCCGGATCAACCGCGGCTTCCGGGTGGAGTACAACTCGGCCCTGGGGCCGTACAAGGGCGGCCTGCGCTTCCACCCGTCCGTCTACCTGGGAACCGTCAAGTTCCTCGGGTTCGAGCAGGTCTTCAAGAACGCCCTCACCGGCCTGCCCATCGGCGGCGGCAAGGGCGGCTCGGACTTCGACCCCCGCGGTCGCTCCGACGGCGAGGTCATGCGCTTCTGCCAGTCGTTCATGACGGAGCTGTACCGCCACATCGGCGAGTACACCGACGTCCCTGCCGGTGACATCGGTGTGGGCGCTCGCGAGATCGGCTTCCTCTTCGGCCAGTACAAGCGGATCACCAACCGGTACGAGTCCGGCGTGCTGACGGGCAAGGGGCTGACCTGGGGCGGTTCGCTGGTCCGCAAGGAGGCGACGGGCTACGGGTGCGTCATCTTCGCGGACCGCATGCTGGCGACCCGCAGCGAGTCGCTCGACGGTCTGCGCGTCTCGATCTCCGGCTCGGGGAACGTCGCCATCTACGCCGCCGAGAAGGCGCAGCAGCTCGGCAGCCGCGTCATCACGTTCTCCGACTCCTCCGGGTACGTGGTGGACGAGGCGGGCATCGACCTCGACCTGCTCAAGCAGATCAAGGAGGTCGAGCGGGGGCGGGTGTCCGACTACGTCGACCGTCGCCCGGGCGCCCGGTTCGTCACCGAGGGCAACCTCTGGGAGGTGCCGACCGACGTCGCCCTGCCCTGCGCCACGCAGAACGAGCTCACCGACAAGGACGCCGAGCGGCTGGTGGCCAACGGCGTCCGTGCCGTGGCGGAGGGCGCCAACATGCCGTGCACGCGCGAGGCCGTGGCCCTGCTGCGCGAGCACAAGGTCCTCTTCGGGCCGGGCAAGGCCGCGAACGCCGGTGGCGTGGCGACGTCGGCCCTCGAGATGCAGCAGAACGCCTCGCGGGACTCCTGGAGCTTCGACTACACCGAGCAGCGGCTCGGCGAGATCATGGCCACGATCCATGACCAGTGCCTCGCGACCGCTGACGAGTACGACGCCCCGGGCGACTACGTGGTGGGCGCCAACGTGGGCGGTTTCACGCGCGTGGCCGACGCCATCATCTCGCTCGGCGTCGTCTGACCCGACAGCACCGGAGGCGACGGCCCCGGACGCGCCGACGGCGCGGCTCCTCGATCGAGGAGCCGCGCCGTCGTGCTGCGCGGGGCCACCGCGGTGCTCAGACCTCGGAGTTCTCCGAGGAGATCATCCAGGCCTGCTTCTCCAGGTCGGCGATGATCTCGTGCAGGAGGTCGGCCGAGGTCGGGTCCTCGGCGTCGACCTCGTCGTGCACGTCGCGGACGACCTCGACGGTCTGCGCCACGCGCTCGACGACCGCGTCCACGGTGTCGCCCACCGACACCAGCCCGGCAGGGTAGGGCGAGAGGTCGGTCTTCGTGGCGACGGTCTCGGTGCGGCCGTCCGGCACGGCCTGCAGCGCCCGCAGACGCTCGGCGACGGTGTCGCTGTGCTCGCGGGCGACGTCGACCAGCTCGTCGAGCTGGAGGTGCAGGTCGCGGAACCCGCGCCCCGTGACGTTCCAGTGGGCCTGCTTGCCCTGGACGTGCAGGTCGACGAGGGCCACGAGGACCCGCTGCAGGTGGGCGTGGAGCTTCTCCGACGCCTCGGCCCGGTGCGTGCTGCGATGGATCGACGGTGCGGACATGATGTTCCTCGCTCTCTCGGGGATCGCCCGGCGGCGGTCACCGTGCTGGTGCTGCGCCGTTCTCTTGAACGATTCCAGGTTAGGAACAATTCCGCAGGTCCGCCAGCAAGGACAGGCGTGCCTTGGGGGAGCGGGGCAGGGCAGGCAACCCTTCGGCGGACACGCTCCTGACCGGCGCGCCGTGGCGCGGGTCACTATGCTGGGGCGCAGGGAGGCTTCCGATGACGTGGCCGCTGGCGTACCTGATGTCGGTCGTGCTCGTGCTCGCGATCATGGCTGTCGGTACCTGGCTGCGCTCGGCGCCGCACCGAGCGGCACGGGAACGACGTCGTCGTCGCCGGGACGGACCGGACCCTCTCGCCACGCTGGCGATCCAGATCCGCCTCGGCGAGCTCTCCCACGAGCTGCACAAGGTGACCGAGGACCCGGACGTCTATGCCCGCGCCCACCACTGGCGGGCCGCGCAGGACGCCTACGACGCGATGCTGCGGGACGCCTGCCGCGCGGCCGGGCTCGCCGTCGTCGACCGGCCCCTGCGCGCCGACGAGCGGGTCACCGAGGACGAACGGCTGCGCGAGGAGCTGGAGCTCAGCGCCCGAGGCTGGTCCTGGTGACTACCTCGGCGGACGTCGCACTTCCTCGGCGGAGACAGGGCCGGCCCGGCCGAGGCGGTACCTCGACCGGGCCGGTGCGGAGCTCGGGTCAGAACGTGTCGACCGCCGAGTTGAGGGTCCGCGACGGTCGCATGACCGCAGCGGCCTTGTCGCCGTCCGGGTAGTAGTACCCGCCGACGTCGACGGGGTTGCCCTGGGCCGCGAGCAGCTCGTCGACGATGGTCGACTCCTGCTCCGCCAGGGTGGCTGCGAGCGGCGCGAACGCCGCGGCGAGCTCCGCGTCCTCGGTCTGCGTGGCCAGCTCCTGCGCCCAGTACAGGGCGAGGTAGAAGTGCGAGCCGCGGTTGTCGATGCCGCCCACGCGACGGGTCGGCGACTTGTCCTGGTCGAGGAACGTCCCGGTCGCGCGGTCGAGGGTGTCCGCGAGGACCTGTGCGCTCGCGTTGCCGGCCACGCGGGCCAGGTGCTCGAACGACGCCGACAGCGCGAAGAACTCGCCGAGCGAGTCCCAGCGCAGGTAGTTCTCGGCCAGGAGCTGCTGGACGTGCTTCGGGGCCGATCCGCCCGCGCCGGTCTCGAAGAGCCCGCCGCCGTTCATCAGCGGCACGATCGACAGCATCTTGGCCGATGTGCCGACCTCGAGGATCGGGAAGAGGTCCGTGTTGTAGTCGCGGAGCACGTTGCCCGTCACCGAGATCGTGTCCAGGCCCTCGCGGATCCGGTCGAGGGAGTAGCGCGTCGCCTCGGCCGGAGCCATGACGAGGATCTCGAGCCCGTCGGTGTCGTGGTCGCCGAGGTACTCCTCCACCTTGGCGATGAGCTGCGCGTCGTGCGCGCGGTCGACGTCGAGCCAGAAGACGGCCGGGTCGCCCGACTCGCGGGCACGGCGTACCGCCAGGCCCACCCAGTCGCGGATCGGGGCGTCCTTGGTCTGGCACGCGCGCCAGACGTCTCCGGCGGCGACGTCGTGCGACATGAGCACCTCGCCGGCGGCGTTCACGACCTCCACGGTGCCGTCGGCCGGGATCTCGAAGGTCTTGTCGTGCGACCCGTACTCCTCGGCCTTGCGGGCCATGAGGCCGACGTTCGGCACGGAGCCCATGGTGGCCGGGTCGAGGGCGCCCTTGGCGCGGCAGTCGTCGATGACGGCCTGGTAGACGCCGGCGTAGGAGGAGTCGGGGATGACGGCGAGCGTGTCGTGCTCGGCGCCGTCCGGGCCCCACATGTGACCACCGATGCGGATCATCGCGGGCATCGAGGCGTCGATGATGACGTCCGAGGGCACGTGCAGGTTCGTGATGCCCTTGTCCGAGTTCACCATCGCGAGCGCCGGGCCGTCCTCGAGGCCCTTCGCGACGGCGGCCTTGACCGCCTCGCCGTCGGGCAGGGCGTCCACGCCCGACAGGATGCCGGCGAGACCGTCGCGGGACGAGAGCCCGGCCGCCTTGAGCTGCGCGCCGTAGCGCTCGAAGACCTCGGGCAGGAACGCCTCGACGATGTGGCCGAAGATGATCGGGTCGGAGACCTTCATCATGGTGGCCTTGAGGTGTGCGGAGAACAGCACGCCCTCGGACTTCGCCCGCTCGATCTGCTCCGCGAGGAAGCGGTGCAGCGCCGCGACCGACATGAACGTCCCGTCGACGACCTCACCCTCCTCGACGGCCAGGCCCTCCTTGAGCACCCGGGCGCCGTCGCCCGTGCGCAGGCGGATCGTCAGCGTGTCGGCGGCGGGCATCGTCACCGACTTCTCGTTCGAGAAGAAGTCGTCGGCACCCATCGTGGCGACGTTGGTCTTCGACTCGGGGGACCACTCGCCCATGCTGTGGGGGTGCGCCTTGGCGTAGTTCTTCACGGCCGCCGGCGCACGGCGGTCGGAGTTGCCCTCGCGCAGGACGGGGTTCACCGCGGAGCCCTTGACCCTGTCGTAGCGGGCGCGGGCCTCGCGCTCGGCGTCCGTGGACGGGTCCTCCGGGTAGTCCGGGATGGCGTAGCCCTGGCCCTGCAGCTCGGTGATCGCCGCCTTGAGCTGCGGCACCGACGCGGAGATGTTGGGCAGCTTGATGATGTTCGCCTCGGGCGTGGTGGCCAGCCGGCCGAGCTCGTCCAGGGCGTCGCCGACGCGCTGGGACTCGGTCAGGTGGTCGGGGAACAGCGCGAGGATGCGCCCGGCGAGGGAGATGTCGCGCGTGTCGACCTCGACGCCGGCCTTCGCCGCGTACGCCTGGACGATCGGGAGGAACGAGTACGTCGCCAGCAGCGGCGCCTCGTCGGTGTACGTGTAGTAGATCCGGGCGGCGGCTGACTGGGGCTGGGTCGTCATGCGGAGATGCTCCTGGGGACGTCGAGATCGTTTGATATCAAGATACTTTGCTCCGAGCGGCCGTGTCGAAACAGCATCTCCCTCCGCGCGCGGCGGCGCACAGGCAGAACTACGGTCGTGGCGTGCCCACCCGAGACCTGCGACTCGTGCCCGTCAGCTCCGACGACGTCGTGTCCGCACTGGCCGCGCTGCGCGCCGAGATCGGCGTGCCCGCCATGTACCCGGCCGACGCCCGGGCGGAGGCGGAGCGTGCGGCGCGCGGCGACCTGAAGGACTTCCGCCAGGACCGCCGGGACATCGACTTCGTCACGATCGACCCGCCGGGCTCCCTCGACCTCGACCAGGCGGTCCACGTCGCGTCGTCCGGCCACGGGTACATCGTGCGCTACGCCATCGCCGACGTCGCCGCGTTCGTCTCGGCGGGAGGCGCCCTGGACGCGGAGGTGCACCGCCGCGGGCTGACGTTCTACGGCCCGGACTCGCGCACACCCCTGCACCCGACCGTGCTGTCCGAGGGCGCGGCGAGCCTCCTGCCGGGCGAGGACCGTCCGGCGGTCCTGTGGACCATCGCCGTCGACTCGTCCGGCGAGATCTCGAGCACCACCGTCACCCGCGCCGTCGTGCGCTCGCGGGCACGGCTCACGTACGGCGAGGCGCAGACCACGCTCGACGCCGGGTCCGCGCCGGAGTCCCTGACGCTCCTGGCCGACGTCGGCCGGCTGCGGCACGCTCGCGAGCAGGAGCGCGGCGGGGTCTCGCTGGCGGTCCCCGAGCAGGAGGTGGTGCGGCGCGCGGACGGCTCCTACGACCTGGAGCTCCGGCGCACCCTGCCGATCGAGGAGTGGAACGCCCAGATCTCGCTCCTCACCGGCATCGCGGCGGCCCGGCTCATGCGCGAGGCCGGGGTGGGCGTCTTCCGGACGCTGCCGCCCGCGGCGTCGGGCGACGTCGCACGCCTGCGGCACACGGCGGCCGCCCTGGGGATCGACTGGCCCGAGCACACGACCTACGCCGAGCTGCTGCCGCGCCTCGAGTCCCGGCGATCGGCGCACGCGGCGTTCCTCAACGAGGCGACGACGCTGTTCCGCGGTGCGGGTTACCTGGCGTTCGGCGTGCCAGGACCCGACGGCGGCGCGCGGGTCCCGCTGCCTGCGGACGCCCGGCACGCGGCCATCGGGGCGGAGTACGCCCACGTCACGGCGCCGCTGCGCCGGCTCGTCGACCGGTACGGCACGGAGATCTGCGTCGCGCAGTCCGCCGGCCGTGACGTGCCGGAGTGGGCGCTGGCCGCGCTGCCCGCCCTGCCCGCGACGATGCAGGCGGCGGCACGCCGCGCGAACGCCTTCGAGCGGGCGTGCGTCGACATCGTCGAAGCGGTGCTGCTCGGGTCCCGCGTCGGGAGACAGTTCGACGGGGTCGTCGTGGACGCCGACGCTGCCGTGGACCAGCACGGCCGTCCCCGGCGGGCGCGAGGCCAGGTCATGCTGCGCGACCCGGCGGTGCGTGCCGCCGTCGTCGGCGCGGAGGGCGTGGAGCTGCCGCTGGGGGAGCGCGCCCGGGTGACGCTGGCGGAGGCCTCGGTGGCCGAGCGGCGGGTGCTCTTCACCCTGCCGTGAAGCCCGCCCGGATCATCAGCGGGCTCGACCGACATAGCCTGGGCCCATGCCTGCACGACGACGGACGGACCCGGCCGCGGGCCGGGCTGCGGTGGCCGAGTGGCTCGCCGGGACGGCGGACCGCCGGAGCACGACGACGGCGGTCCGGTTCACGCTCGAGGAGCTGGCCGACGTCGCGCCCGGGAACGCCGTCGAGGTGCGCGTCCCGCCGGCCGGCGCCGTGCAGGCCGTCCAGGGTCCGCGGCACACGAGGGGCACCCCGCCGAACGTCGTGGAGACCGACGTCCAGACCTGGCTGGCGCTCGCGACGGGCCGGCAGACGTGGGTGGAAGCCGTCGCGTCGGGGCGGGTGCACGCCTCCGGGGAGCGGGCCGACCTCACCGGGATGCTCCCGCTGCAGGCGGCCCGCCCGCGCTGACCACCGGTGGGCGACGGGATCGCCGTCGCGCTGAACCTCTGCTCCCGGCAGACCGACCCGTGGACACCCGAGCTGTCGACCGCCGCGGACGGGTACGCCCAGCTGATCGGCGCGAGGTCGCCGAGACCATCCTGCGGGCCCTGGTCGACGTCGAGGCGCCGGGTGAGAGCCGGGACGGAGCGGCCTGAGCGGTCCCGGGGCTGCGCTCGTCGGTGGGGGACGCTACGGTCGAGCACCGGTCTCCTCTCGGCAGCGTGGTCGTGACCTGGGGTTCAAGCAGCGTTCACACCGGGCTGCTTGGCTGAGCCCGCCCTGTCGACCCTGATCGAGGAGGACCAGAGTGACTGTTCTGTCACGGATCCCGCGTTGCCGACGGACCGCGGGCGTGGCGACGTTCGCCGCCCTGCTCGTCCCGGCTGCCGCGGTCCCCGCCGTCCCTGCCGCAGCCGTGCCGTCGTCGGACGCCGTCGTCCTCGTCGAGGAGGTCTACGGCGGCGGTGGCAACAACGGCGCCGTCTACGACCAGGACTTCGTGGAGCTGTACAACCCGGGCGACGAGCCCGTCCCCCTGGACGGCTGGTCCGTCCAGTACGGGTCGGCGGGCGGCACCACCTGGTCGGGGCAGACCGACCTGGCGGGCGAGATCCCGGCGGGCGGTTCGTTCCTCGTGGGGCAGGCGCACGGCAACGACACCGACCTGCCGGACCTTCCGACGCCCGACGTCGAGGGATCGATCTTCATGTCCGGCTCGGGTGCCGAGGTGGCGCTGGTCTCCTCCACGGACCGCCTCGACTGCACCGGTGCGGCGTGCGCCGACGTCGCGGACCTGGTCGACCTGGTCGGGTGGGGCTCGGCGAACACCTTCCTCGGGTCCGGTCCCGCGCCGGGCACGGCCAACGCGACGTCGGTCGCGCGGACCGACCACGGACACACGGTCGACAACGCCGCCGACTTCACAGCCGGCGAGCCGACGCCGGCGAACAGCGGCGCGCAGACCGACCCGGACCCCGACCCGGACCCGGACCCGAAGGCCGCCACGATCGCGGAGATCCAGGGGACGGGCGACTCCTCGCCGCTCGACGGGCAGGTCGTCACCACCCGCGGCGTCGTGACCGCCGTCTACCCGACGGGCGGGTTCGACGGCCTCTACCTGCAGACCTCGGGCAGCGGCGGCGACCCGGCCGACGACGCCACCCCCAGCGCCTCCGACGCCCTCTTCGTCTATTCCGCCGCCGCGGCCCAGGAGGTCGGGCTCGGCGACCACCTCGAGGTGACGGGCGAGGCCGGCGAGTACTTCGACCTGACGCAGGTCACGCCGTCGTCGTGGACCGTGCTCGACGAGCCCGCCGAGGCGGTGAAGCCGACCCCCACGACCTGGCCGGCCGCCGACGCCGAGCGCGAGGCCCTCGAGGGCATGCTGCTGGCCCCGCAGGGCGAGCTCACCGTGACGGACAACTACTCGACGAACCTCTACGGCACCGTGGGTCTCGCGGCGGGAGACTCGCCGCTCGTGCAGCCGACGACGGCGGGTCGCCCCGGTTCGGACGAGGCGGCCGCGCAGGCCGCCGACAACGCGGCGCGCACCGTCCAGCTCGACGACGGCTCGACGTGGGACTACTCGGGGTCGTCGAGGTCGTCGACACCGCTGCCGTGGCTGAACGGCACCGACCCGCTGCGTGTCGGCGCGCCGGTGACCTTCACCGGTCCCGTCGTCCTCGACTACCGGTACGGCGCCTGGTCGTTCCAGCCGCTCGAGCAGCTCACGGGCGACAACGCCGCCGCCGTGCAGCCGGCCGAGTTCGCCGACACCCGTGAGGCGTCGCCCGCCGACGTGGGCGGCGACCTCACCGTGGGCACCTTCAACGTGCTCAACTACTTCACGACCACCGGCGACCAGCTCGACGGGTGCCAGTACTACACCGATCGCGACGGCGACCCGATCAGCGTCCGCGGCGGGTGCCTCGCCCGGGGCGCCGCCGACGCCGAGAACCTGGAGCGGCAGCAGGCCAAGATCGTCGCCGCGATCAGCGAGCTCGGCGCCGACGTCGTCGCCCTCGAGGAGGTCGAGAACTCGGCCGCGTTCGGCAAGGATCGCGACCAGGCGCTCTCCGACCTGGTCGACGCGCTGAACGAGGTGGACGGTGCGGGCACCTGGGAGCTCGTGCCCTCGCCCGCCGACGTGCCGACCGACGAGGACGTCATCCGCAACGCGTTCGTCTACCGTCCCGCCACGGCCGAGACGGTCGGCGAGTCGCGCATCCTGCTCGGGTCCGACGCCTTCGGCAACGCCCGCGAGCCGCTCGCGCAGACCTTCCAGCCGGCCGGCGGGGCCGCCGACGACCCGGACGACGACGTCGTGGTGATCACCAACCACTTCAAGTCCAAGGGCTCGGCCGGTCCCTGGCCGGGCGACGGCGACGCGGGTGACGGTCAGGGCTCGTCCAACGAGTCGCGGGTGCGGCAGGCGACGGCGCTGGTGGGCTTCGCGGACGAGGTCGCGGCCGACGCCGGCACCGACCGGGTGCTGCTGGTCGGCGACTTCAACGCCTACGAGCAGGAGGACCCGATCGTGGTCCTGACCGACGCGGGCTACACCGACCTCGGCCCGACGACGGGCAAGTACACGTACTCCTTCGGCGGCCAGGTGGGGTCGCTCGACCACGTGCTGGCCTCCCCGGCGGCGCTCGACGCCGTGACGGGCACGGACATCTGGAACATCAACGCGTACGAGCCGGTGGCGAACGAGTACAGCCGGTACGCCTACAACGTGACGCTCCTCTACGACGAGTCGCCGTTCCGGTCCTCCGACCACGACCCGCTGCTGGTCGGGATGGACCTCACGGCCGGCGGGCCCGGCGAACCCACCGAGCCCGCCTGGCAGGCCGACGTCGTCTACACGGCCGGAGACCGGGTGTCCTCGGGCGGCCGGGTCTTCGAGGCGATGTGGTGGACGCGCGGCGAGACGCCGGGCGCCAGCCCCTGGGGTGCCTGGGCGGAGATCGGCGCGCCGGTCGAGACCGACGCCGGCACCTTCCCCGCCTGGACGGCCTCGCAGGTGTACGTGGGTGGCGAGACCGTGGTGCACGACGGCGAGCGGTGGCAGGCCCGCTGGTGGACGCGGAACCAGGAGCCGGGAGACCGCCACGGTCCGTGGGAGCCGCTCGACTGACCTGCACGGCGCGGGGGATAGGCTCGAGGTGTGAGCAGCACCAGTCCCGACCCGTCTCCCGCGCCGGTCGAGCGCGCCGAGCCCGACGAGCACGCCGAGCCCGACGAGCACCTGCTCGTCGACCCTGCCCGGGTGCGCCGCGCGCCCCGGTACCGGGGATTCTTCACGGTGGGTGCCGTCGTCGGCGTCGTGGTCGGCGTGGTCCTCGGCGTCTGGCTGTCCGGCATCGCGAGCGACGACGGCGCCCTGCTGCTCAAGCCGGGCGTGTACGTCTCGGTGATCGTGCTGGGCACCACGACCTTCTTCGTGCTGCTCGCCGGCGCTCTCGCCGTCCTGGCGGACCGCCGGAGCCTGCGTCGCAGATGAGCACGACGCGGGCCCGGGCGGTCGGCTGTGGGATACTCGGGGCATGCCCTTGCGCCCTGACGGCCGTCTGAACCACGACCTCATGCCCGGCGAGAAGGGGCCGCAGGACGCCTGCGGCGTCTTCGGTGTCTGGGCTCCCGGCGAGGAGGTCGCGAAGCTCGCCTACTTCGGCCTGTACGCCCTGCAGCACCGCGGCCAGGAGTCCGCCGGGATCGCCACCAGCAACGGTGAGCAGATCCTCGTCTACAAGGACATGGGCCTGGTCTCCCAGGTGTTCGACGAGACCGCGCTGAACGCCCTGACGGGGCACATCGCCGTCGGCCACTGCCGCTACTCCACGACCGGTGGCGTCACGTGGGAGAACGCGCAGCCCACGCTCGGCGCGACGGCGTCCGGCACGGTCGCCCTCGGCCACAACGGGAACCTGACCAACTCCGCCGAGCTCGTCGACCTGGTGGCCGAGCGCTACGGAGCCCAGCGCCGCGGTGAGCTCGCCCGCGGCAACACGACGGACACCGCGCTGGTGACCGCGCTGCTCGTCGGGGACGAGGACCACACCCTCGAGCAGACCGCGCTCGAGGTGCTCCCGCGGCTGCGCGGCGCCTTCTCGCTCGTCTTCATGGACGAGCACACCCTCTACGCGGCCCGCGACCCGCAGGGCGTGCGACCGCTCGTCCTGGGCCGCACCCAGCGCGGGTGGGTCGTGGCCTCCGAGACGCCCGCCCTCGACATCGTCGGCGCGTCCTTCGTGCGGGAGGTGGAGCCGGGCGAGCTGATCTGCATCGACGACGACGGGCTGCGGTCCACGCGGTTCGCCCCGACCGAGCGCGCCGGCTGCGTCTTCGAGTACGTCTACCTGGCCCGGCCCGACACGTCGATCAAGGATCGGCCGGTGCACGCCGCCCGGCTCGAGATGGGCAGGATCCTGGCCCGGGAGCACCCGGTGGACGCCGACCTGGTGATCCCGGTGCCCGAGTCGGGCACGCCGGCGGCCGTCGGCTACGCCCAGGAGTCCGGGATCCCGTTCGGCCAAGGGCTGACCAAGAACGCCTACGTCGGCCGCACGTTCATCCAGCCGTCCGACACGCTGCGCCAGCTCGGCATCCGGCTCAAGCTGAACCCGCTGCGCGAGGTGATCCGCGGCAAGCGGCTCGTCGTCGTGGACGACTCCATCGTGCGCGGCAACACCCAGCGCGCGCTGATCCGCATGCTGCGCGAGGCCGGTGTGGCCGAGGTGCACGTGCGGATCTCGTCGCCCCCGGTGAAGTGGCCCTGCTTCTACGGCATCGACTTCGCCTCGCGTGCGGAGCTCATCGCGAACGGGCTCACCCCCGAGGAGATCGGCCAGTCGCTCGGCGCGGACAGCCTGGGCTACATCTCGACCGAGGGCATGATCGCCGCGACCGAGCAGCCGGCGTCGCAGCTGTGCGCCGCCTGCTTCACCGGGGAGTACCCGATCGAGCTCCCCGAGGAGCACCAGCTGGGCAAGTACCAGCTCGAGCAGGCCGAGCTGCCCCTCGGAGCGCCGCAGGACGGCCTCTCCCAGCTCTCGGTGGGCGTGGGCGGCCAGACCGCGCTCGACCACCCCTGACCCACCCCGCAACACCCAGGAGCCTGACGCCGTGACTGATGGACTGACCTACGCCGCCGCCGGCGTCGACACCGAGGCCGGGGACAAGGCCGTCGAGCTGATGAAGGACGCCGTCCGCCGCACGCAGGGCACCGCCGTCCTCGGGGGCGTGGGCGGGTTCGCCGGGCTCTACGACCTCTCGGCGTTCCAGCAGTACCGCAAGCCGCTGCTCGCCACCTCGACGGACGGCGTCGGCACCAAGGTGGCGATCGCGCAGGCGCTCGACAAGCACGACACCATCGGGTTCGACCTGGTCGGCATGGTCGTCGACGACATCGTGGTGGTCGGCGCGGAGCCGCTGTTCATGACGGACTACATCGCCACGGGCAAGGTCGTGCCCGAGCGGGTGGCCGACATCGTGCGCGGTATCGCCCAGGCGTGCGAGGTCGCCGGGACCGCGCTGGTGGGCGGCGAGACGGCAGAGCACCCCGGGCTCCTCGCCCCCGACGAGTACGACGTCGCGGGGGCGGCCACCGGGATCGTCGAGGCGGACGCCGTGCTCGGCCCGGAGCGGGTCCGTGCCGGGGACGTCCTGCTCGGCATGGCCTCCAGCGGCATCCACTCGAACGGCTACTCGCTCGTGCGGGCCGTCATCAAGCACGCCGGTTGGGAGCTCGACCGGCACGTCGAGGAGTTCGGGCGGACGCTGGGCGAGGAGCTGCTCGAGCCGACCCGCGTGTACGCGAGCGACTGCCTGGCGCTGGCCCGGGACGATGCGGCGCAGGTGCACGCCTTCACGCACGTCACCGGGGGAGGGCTCGCGGCGAACCTCGCGCGCGTGCTCCCGCAGGGTGTCGTGGCGACGGTGGACCGGGCGTCCTGGGAGGTGCCGGCCGTCTTCCGGACGGTGCGGGAGCTCGGCGGAGTACCTCGTCAGGACCTGGAGAACACGCTGAACCTCGGCGTGGGCATGGTCGCCGTGGTGGGGGCCGACGGCGTCGACGCGGCTCTCGACCGGCTGCGCACCCTCGGCGTGGACGCCTGGATGATGGGCACGGTCGCCGAGCTCGACCCGGCGGCTCCGGTCGAGGACCTCGTGGTGGGGACCAAGGGCGTGCA
The DNA here is from genome assembly GCA_947497265.1 of uncultured Isoptericola sp. Classification (GTDB taxonomy): domain Bacteria; phylum Actinomycetota; class Actinomycetes; order Actinomycetales; family Cellulomonadaceae; genus Isoptericola; species Isoptericola rhizosphaerae. The sequence continues at coordinate 485,055 of CANMFP010000001.1, read as the reverse complement.
CGCGGGGGCGGTCCGGCTCGTCGGCGACTACCGCTGACGGACGCACGAAGGGTCGGACGGCTGGTGCCGTCCGACCCTGTCGAGACCGAGCTGGTGGTGGAGCTGCGACTCAGCGGCGGTCGTCGTCCCACGACGCGTAGCTGTTGTCGTACGCCGAGTCCGCGCTGTCGTTCCAGCGGTCCTCGGTGACGACGTCGGTCGACTGGTCGGCCTTGAGCTCTTGCTCCAGCGCGTGGTAGTTCGTCTCGGGGCTGTAGTACTTCAGCTCGCGAGCGACCTTCGTGTGCTTAGCCTTCTGACGGCCCCGGCCCATGGCTCCGACCCCCTCAACGTAAGAGCGGGGCGGCAACGTCGCAGACGTGCGGCCCCGAGAGAAGATTTCGTCTGTTCAGGTTCCAACGGTACATGCTGGAACGGCATTCCCTCCACTCGGCACGACGTCGCCAACCGGCTGACCCGCGCCTGGTCAGGTCGTGGAGCGCTCCGAGCGTGACTCATGTCACGCCGTCGGGGTGTGAAGTTCCGGACCGACGGGGCGAGTCGGACCTTGACCACCGCAAGTTCACGCTCGGTTCAAGTCGCCTCAATCCCGCTTTCTGCACACAATGGAACGACACGACCGTGGAGCTTCAGGGCGCCGCCCGAACCGGTCGCGTACCAGGAGGTGCAGGGGATGTCGTTTCACGGTGACTCCGAGGTCCTGTTGACGCCCGCTGAGGTAGCCAGCCTCTTTCGTGTCGATCCGAAGACCGTGACCCGCTGGGCCAAGGCGGGCAAGCTCTCGTCCATCCGCACGCTCGGCGGGCACCGGCGCTACAAGGAGTCCGAGGTCCGGGCCCTGCTCGGGGCGGCCTCCGAGGCGGCCGAGGCCGAGGCGGCGGCGAACGCCGCCGCGGCCGACACGCGGAACGACGACTCGCAGAGGTGAGCCGCCGGCCCGGTGACCGGGCCGACGACCATCGGGTGGCCGACGACCGCGGGGCGGTCAGTGACGGATCGCACGGACGACGAGGATCGTGACCGTCGCCGCCCCGACGGCGGCCACGCCGAGGAGGAGCTTGGCGTTGCGGGCTCGCCGGGCATCGTGCGCCGGGAGCCCGTGGCCGGTGAGGAGACCGCCCGCGTCGGCCGCGGCCTGCTTCGTCCCGTGAGCGAGCTGCGCCGCCTGGTACGAGGGAGACAGCCGCGTCGTCAGCTCGTCGAGGGTGTCGCCGACCTGGCGACGGGCCTGGGCCACCTGCGCCTCGAGCTCCGCCCGGCTCATGCCGGCCGTGCTGTCGTCGGGTGCCGCCGTCCGGCCTGCTCGCTCCGGGCTCATCCCTTGATCCCCTCCTTGAGCGTGTTGACGTCCTCCTTGACCCGGTCGATCGTCTCTGGACGCCGGGCGGCCTGCTTGAGCTGGCGGACGGCCACCAGCACGAGCAGCGCGGCCACCAGGAGCATGGCGACGCCGACGACGAGCGCCGAGAGCCATAGCGGCCAGGCCTCGGCGAGGCCGATGATCGCGGACCAGACGAGGACGCCGACCGCGTAGAGCACGATGACGAGCGCCGCGCACACCAGCCCGACGCCGATCCCGGATCGCTTGGCCTTCTCGGTCAGCTCCGCCTTGGCGAGGGCGATCTCCGCCCGGACCAGGCGGGTGGCCTGCTCCGAGAGCTGTTCGACGAGCCGGCCCATGCTGGGAGGCCGGTCTGCTGGGGGCGTCTGCCCGTCGTCCCAGTCCGTCATCGGCTGCTCCGATCCTCGACGAGTGCGTGCGTGTGGTCCCACTCAACCCGTCCTGACTGGTCCAGGCAATTCCAGAGCGCTGGTGAGTCGGCACCCGGTGCCCTGAAACGACGAAGACCCCCGGGCTGCGGCCCGAGGGTCTTCGTGGTGGTGGCTCCGACCGGCGTCGATCCGGTGACCTTTCGATTTTCAGTCGAACGCTCTACCAACTGAGCTACAGAGCCAAGCCATGACACGAACGCCCGGGGCGCCGTGACCGACGAACCGGGCGCATCATGCGCGACCCTGACGGGACTTGAACCCGCGACCTCCGCCGTGACAGGGCGGCGCGCTAACCAACTGCGCTACAGGGCCAAGATCGGTCGTGAACGGCCGATCAAGGGGCTCTTTTCGAGCCGAGGAAAAGCGTACCCCATGCCTGGCTTGATCCTAAAATCGAATCCTGACCAGGAACGATGCTCCGCAGCGGAACATCCGAGGTGACGGGGGTCACGTCACTCGAGTACCCCCAACGGGATTCGAACCCGTGCTACCGCCGTGAAAGGGCGGGGTCCTAGGCCGCTAGACGATGGGGGCCGGCCGAGACAGCATACCGGGGAGCAGGGCGTGGGTGAACGTCGCGGCTGCCGCCGCCGGCGTGGGGGAGGATGGCCCGGTGGTGGAGATGTCGCGCGAGGACTTCGAGACGGCCGTCTCCGAAGGCCTGGACCAGGTACCGGCCGAGCTGACCAGGCTCATGGACAACGTCGTCGTCCTCGTGGAGGACGACGCCCCCGCGGACGACCCCGGGTTGCTCGGGCTCTACGAGGGCGTCCCGCTGACCGAGCGCGGCGAGTTCTGGGCCGCGGGCTCGCTGCCGGACCGGATCACGATCTACCGCAACCCGACGCTCGCGTTCTGCGAGTCCGCCGACGACGTCGCCGAGGAGGTCGCCGTCACCGTGGTCCACGAGATCGCGCACCACTTCGGGATCGACGACGACCGGCTGCACGCGCTCGGCTGGGGCTGAGCGCGCCGTCGTGCCGGGCGCTCAGTCGATCGGCACGTACTCCCAGTGCCAGGCCTCCGGCTTGCGCCCGTCCGCCCGTGCCCAGCCGGGGTTGTCCCAGCCGAACGCCGGTCCGTGCTTGCGCAGCCACTCGTACTGGGCGGAACCGAACGACTCCACGCCGTCACCGAGGTCGAGCGCGACGCCCCACCCGTGGTTCGAGTGGCCGGGGACGGCCGCCAGATAGCCCTTCATGGCCTTCGTGGAGACCTGCGACGTGTACGAGCGGTACGAGTCCGTGATGGACAGGTGCGAGCCGAACTTCGCCCTGTACGCCTTGTCGAGCCGCTCGAGCTGAGCGCCCGCGTCGCAGCGCAACGTCTCGCCGGACGCGAACGAGAGCTCGCACATCGCGTCGGTCGGGATCCGCCCGTTCTCGAAGTCGGCGACCGAACCGGCCTGCTCGGCGAGCTCCTTGGCGGCGTCGTCGGCCCGGGCCTTCTGGTTGGCCAGGATCTCCGCCGGCGTCGGGGGTGCGGCCTCGACCTCGACGGTGGACTCGGCGTCCTCGAGCAGCACCATGAGCTCTTCGGTGGCAGCGGTGAGCGCCGCCTCCTCGTCCGCCTCGGGCTCGGCCTCGAGTGCGGGCTCGGCCTCCGCCTCGGCGTCCCTGCCCGACGGCGGTGCTTCGCCCTGCGCGGAGGGCTGCGGGGAGGCGGAGCCCTCTGCGTCGGGCAGGGCGGGCGTGGGCAGCGGGGTGCGCTCGGCGGACCGCGACGCGGGCTCGTCGCCGCGGCTCGTGAGGATCTCGGCGACCTCCTCGGCCTGCGCGGCGATCTTCTTCTCCTGCTTCTTCGACACCGACGTCGACTCGGTGGTGACGAGCTCGGCGCGCTGGAGGGCGTCGGTCGCCGTGACCTCGGTGGTCTCGGTCGCCTCGCCGGTGTCGTCCGTCGGGCCCGAGGTGGGCTCCGACCCTGCGGTGGGGTCGGCCGACGGGGCGATCTCTGCGGTGGTCGAGGCGCCGGTCTCGGCGACCGGGCCGCCGGCGAGCGGGCCGACGGCGGTGGCCGTGCCGGCCGTGAGCGCCAGGATGGCCGTCGCGGCGGCGATCCCGGTGCGGTAGGTGCGGGCACTGTCTTTGGTGCGGCGTGCGCGGGGCTGGAAGTGCCTGCCGGGGTTGCGGCGCGGGCGCAGCCGGGGCAGGGTGAAGCGACGTGTGGTCAAGGGTGTTGTTCCTCGGGTCTCGGGGCCGTCGTCCATCGTGACGTCCGGTTGTGACCGGACTCTGGGAGCTGCGCGACGATCGACCAAGGATCCGGCGAAAAATCTGAGAAGTGCCGGTGAAGGTCCGGACAGATGCCGCGTCTTGCCTCCTGCACGGCGGTGTGAGCGCGAACACGTCCGGATCGTGGGACGTCTGATCCCGGCCGTCGCACCCTCCGCTCGCGAACCGGTGGCCGAGGTTCCTCGGTTCCGGGTGGATCCGTGCCGCCGAGGGCTCGCAGGACTGGGCGATCTGGCTGGGCTTCTTCCCCGTGAACCTGGCGTTCACCGCGCTGGTCGCGTCCCCAGGGGCACGTACCTAGGCTGAGGCCATGTTCCTGGACGGCGACTCCCCGATCGACTCCGACGCGGTCGAAGCCACCGTGTCGCTGACCGTCACGTTGGCCTGGGCTGCTGCCGCCCTGGTGGCGGCCTACGTCGTCGTGACGCTGCTGGCGGTGCTCATCCGCCGGTTCGCGCGACGTCGGCCGCTGATGCACGACCTCGCCACCCGGCTGCGTCAACCCATGCGCGTGCTGCTGATGGTCGTCGCCGTCTCGGTGGCGTTCCGGCTCTCGGCGCACGAGGACGAGGCCTGGTTCGGCGTGCTGCAGCACGCGCTGCTGATCGCGACGATCATCGCGGCGGCGTGGCTCGTCGGCGCGATGGCGTTCGTCGTGGAGGACCGGACCCTGGCCCGGGTCGGCGTCACGAGCGGCGACCGGCACGCACGCCGGGTGCGGACCCAGATCTCGATCCTGCGCCGGGTCACCGTCGCCGTCATCGTCATCGTCACCATCGCCGCCGTCCTGCTCACCTTCCCGGGCCTGCAGTCGGCGGGCGCGTCCATCCTGGCCTCGGCCGGTGTGCTGTCGGTGGTGGCCGGTCTCGCCGCGCAGTCGAGCCTCGCCAACACGTTCGCGGGGATGCAGATCGCCTTCACCGACGCGATCCGCGTGGACGACGTCGTGGTGCTGGACGGAGAGTTCGGCCGCATCGAGGAGATCACGCTGACCTACGTCGTCGTGCACGCGTGGGACGACCGGCGCCTCATCCTGCCCAGCACCTACTTCACCACCACGCCGTTCGAGAACTGGACGCGCCGTGCCGCCGACCTGCTCGGCACCGTCGAGATCGACGTGGACTTCAACGCCCCCCTGCCGGCCATGCGGGCCGAGCTCGAGCGGCTGCTCGACGCGTCCCCCCTGTGGGACCGGCGCACGGGCGTCTTGCAGGTCACCTCGGCGACGGGCGCCGTGGTCCAGGCCCGGGCGCTGGTCAGCGCCGCCGACGCCGGGACGCTGTGGGACCTGCGCTGCCACGTCCGCGAGGGCCTGGTGCAGTGGCTCCAGCGCGAAGCCCCGTACGCCATGCCCCGCCGGCGCTTCGAGGACGCGGTGCCGCTGCCCGACGGCGGAGCACCGGCCCTGCCGGGCGCTGCGGACGCGGAGACCACGCCCGAGCGGGCCGACGAGGAGCCGACGCCGCTGCCGGTCGCCGTCGAGCCGCCGTCGAGCGCCGCGTCCGCCGCCTCGGCGTCGGCGCCGCGGGTCGGCCGTCGTGACGGCAAGACGGTCGTGGTGCCCGGGCGGACGGGGACCGGTCGGCCCCGCCGCTCGTCCGTGCGGGACCGGCAGCGCGCCGGTGTGCCGGCGTCGGCCCCGGGCCGGGACGCGACCGTCCTGCTCGGGGAGGTGCCCGCCCCGCAGCGCGGCGTGGACGAGACGACGGTCATGCCGCCCTCCCAGCCCGCCGGCCTCTACAGCGGCAGCGAGGAGGCCGAGGCCCGACGGGAGAACTTCGAGGGACCGGGCCAGGAGGCCATCGACGAGCGCGAGGCCGTGGCCGAGCGGCGCATGACCGGCGAGGTCGAGATCGACGACGACGGCGACCCTCGGGCGACGTCGCGTGGTCGTGACCGGCTGGCCCCGGACTCGGGCGACGGCGGACCCACCGACGGCCCGGGTGAGGGCGGGGGTCGTGGCGATGGCGATGGCGGGGACGGCGGCGGGGGCGACGGGCAGTAGCCCGCCGGGTGCGCGTCAGCGCAGCGGTGTCCCCGCGCGTCCGGCCAGCCAGCCGCGCAGCTCCCCGGGCCGGTCGGTGATGATCGCGTCGACACCGGCGGCGACGAGGCCCTCCCACTCGCTGGTCTCGTTCGCCGTCCACGGCATGACGCGCAGGCCGGCGCCGTGCGCCGTGGTGACCAGACCGGGGTCGGCGAGCACGGTGGCCACGGCCGGGTTGACGGTGACCACGCCGAGGTCCGCCGCGGCCTCGAACAGATCGGCCGGGGCGTCCTCGCACAGGTAGCCCCGGGGGAGGTGCGGCGCCGCCTGACGCAGCGCGGCGACGGTCCGGCGGTCGAAGCCCTGCACGATCGTGCGGCCGCTGAGCCCTGCCGCGTCGATCGCCGCGACCGTCGGGGCGAGCTGTTCGGGCGTCCACAGCCCCTTGTACTCGCACAGCAGGTCCATGCCCGGACGAGCGGCGAGGAACTCGACCGCCTCGGCGAAGGTCGGGATGCGCTGCCCGGCGTGCACCGGCGAGAACCGCGACCCGGCGTCGAGACCCCGGACCGTGGCGGCGTCGAGCTCGTCCACCGCACCGACGCCGTCGGACACGCGCTCGACGACGGGGTCGTGGATCACCACGGGGACGCCGTCCGCCGTCAGACGGACGTCCAGCTCCAGGGCCGGGGCGCCGGCGCGCCAGGCCGCCTCGAAGGCGGCGAGGGTGTTCTGCGGGGCGACGGCGCAGTAGCCGCGGTGCGCGACGACGACGGGTCCGGCGGGGTGCGGGGCGTCGGGCAGGAGCGTGGTCACCCGGCCATCCTGTCCTGCACGAGGGGGACCGGGCCAGTGGGCCCCCCGGGGATCGAACCCGGAACCCGCGGATTAAAAGTCCGCTGCTCTGCCAGTTGAGCTAGAGGCCCGCCGCCGTCCGGTGGGAGCGGTGGCTGCGGGTCAGCCTACGCGGGCGACGTGCTCGGCGAGATCCGTGCCGACGCCGTGCGACCAGCCTCTCGGCGGCCGGAGGGCAGACTATGCCGCCTGCCGGGCGTCGGCAGCCGGTGTCTCAGCCCCCGAGAGAGATCTCGCTCTCGGCCCTCCCCGTTGCGCGAGACCCCCGGTTGCTGCTTCGGTGGACAGGTCGCGTACCCGACGAGAGGAGCACTCATGCTCACCGTGACGGACAACGCCCGCACCGCCGTCGAATCGCTGGCCCAGCAGGCCGGCGTCCCCAGCGAGGGAGGCCTGCGCATCGCGCAGTCCTCGGGTCAGCCGGGGAACTTCGAGCTCGCGCTCGTCCCTGCGCCCCAGCCCGACGACGCGGTCGTCGACGACTCCGGCGAGACCAAGGTCTTCGTCGACAACGAGGCTGCCAGCGCGCTCGACTCGCTGCAGCTCGACGCCGAGCCCTCCACCGAGGGCCCGGGATTCGTGCTCACGCCTCAGGAGGCCTGAGCTCCCCAGCCCGTCCGACGGCGGGTCGCCCCTCGGGGTGGCCCGCCGTCGTGCTGTCCGGACGCGTGGCACACGCGGCAGATCTGCGACAGGGTGGCGACGACGCCGCGAGGGACGCGGCGCGCCGGAGGTGGACCGTGTCGACATCAGGGCGAGCGCAGGGAGCGGCCCGCCGGGCCCGGAACAGCACCGGGCTGCGGGTCCTGGCCCGCGCCGGGTACGCGGCGTCGGGCGTGGTGCACCTGCTCATCGGGTGGCTGGCCGTCCGGCTGGCGCTCGGGTCCTCGTCCGGCAGCGCCGACGAGTCCGGGGCCTTCCGCCAGCTCGCGAGCGCGCCCGGCGGGATGGTCGTCCTCTGGGCGGTGACGCTCGGGTTCGCGGCCCTCGCGCTGTGGCAGCTCACCGAGGCGCTCGTCGGCGTGCCGGGCGTGGACGACGCCCAGGAGGCCGGCGCACGCGTCAAGGCCGGCGGCAAGGGCGTGCTGTACGGCGTCCTGGCGGCCATGGCGGCGCGCTACGCCGTCGGCGGTGGGGGCGGTGGTGGCGGCGGCCAGCAGGAGAGCCTGACGGCGACGCTCATGCAGGACCCGGCCGGCCGCTGGCTCGTGGTCGCGGCAGGTCTCGTCATCGTGGGCGTCGGCGTCTTCCACGTCGTCAAGGGGTGGCGCAAGAAGTTCCTCGAGGACCTGCGTGGCGCCGGCGGGGGCAAGGTCGGCGTCGCCGTCGTCCGGCTCGGGCAGGTCGGCTACATCGCCAAGGGCGTGGCGCTCGCCGTCCTGGGCGGGCTGTTCGTGGCGGCCGGCGTCACGCACGACGCGGACAAGGCGGGCGGCCTCGACGACGCCCTGCGCACCATCCGGGACCAGCCGTTCGGGACGGCCCTGCTGATCGTCACGGGCGTCGGCATCGCGGCGTACGGCGTCTACTCGTTCGCCCGCGCGCGGTACGCGCGGATCTGACCGCACGGATCTGCCCCCGGCCGCCTGGTGCCACCGTGTGCCGTCAGGTGCCGACGGGGCCGACGATCCAGCCCGCGCCGAGCACGAGGCAGCCGAGGGTGACCAGGGCGAACACGACCACCCAGAGGATGCCGGGGACCCCGGTGAGCCGTCCGAGCTGGTCGGCGTCCGAGGAGCGCGCCCGGCCCCGGGCCCGCTGCGCCTGCAGCTCGAAGACCGGCCGGACCGCGCCGAGCAGCAGGAACCACGTCACGGCGTAGGCGACGGCCGACTGCGTCGCGGGCTCCAGCCACCAGGAGACGGCGACCAGCGCCGCGCCGCTGACGAGCACCGACCACAGCCCGAACCAGTTGCGGATCTTGAGCAGCAGCAGCGCGAGCAGCAGCACGAGCAGCCACAGCAGCCCGACGGCGTAGCCCGCTCGGAGCAGCCACGCCGCGCCGAGGCCGACCAGGCCCGGCCCCACGTAGCCGGCGAACGCCGTGAGGATCATCCCGAGACCCCGCGGGCGCCCGGCGGTGACGGTCAGGCCGGAGGTGTCCGAGTGCAGGCGGATCCCGTCGAGCCGGCGTCCGGTGAGCATGGCGACGACGGCGTGCGCTCCCTCGTGCGCGATGGTCACGACGTGCCGCGCCACCCGCCACACCGGGCCGACGACGACGACGGCGAGCGCCACCAGCGCGACGGCGAGCACGACGGGCTGGTCGGGCGGGTCCACCGGCGTGGTGGCCGCCGTCCAGATCCGTCCGAGCACGTCACCGACGGTCGCGAAGAAGTCGTCCACGCGGCACATTCCACCACGTCCCCCTGAGAGCCGGTGCGGTCGATCGGCATCGACGTGCGACAATGGTCGTGAGAGGGCAGTGCGAACCCGCGCGCCCCACGTCGTGGAGATCCCCCCGGATTACGTGCGGCGGACCCCGACCCGGACGTCGTACGACGTCCCCAGAGAGGCTCATCTGTGACTACCTTTGCCGATTTCGGCCTGCCGACCCCTGTCGTGAAGCACCTGACGGACGCCGGCATCACCACCCCGTTCCCCATCCAGGCGGCGTCGCTGCCGGACTCCCTCGCCGGCAAGGACGTGCTCGGCCGCGGCCGTACCGGCTCCGGCAAGACGCTCGCGTTCTCCCTGCCGACCGTGACGGAGCTCGCCCGCCAGAAGGCCGCGGCGAAGTCCGCCGGGCGCCGCGCCCTGCGCAGCGCCGCCCCGATGGCGCTCGTGCTGTGCCCCACCCGCGAGCTCGCCAACCAGATCGACGCCGTCATGAAGCCGATCGCCCAGTCGCTCGGCCTGCGCACCACGACGATCTTCGGCGGCGTGGCGCAGTCGCGTCAGGTGACCGCGCTCAACCAGGGTGTCGACATCGTCATCGCCTGCCCGGGCCGGCTCGAGGACCTTCTCAACCAGAAGCTCCTGACGCTCGACGACATCTCGGTGACGGTGCTCGACGAGGCCGACCACATGGCCGACCTCGGGTTCCTCCCGGGCGTCAAGCGGATCATGGACCGCACGCCACGCACCGGTCAGCGGCTGCTGTTCTCCGCCACGCTCGACAACGGCGTGGACGTGCTGGTCAAGCGCTACCTGAAGAGCCCGGTCACGCACTCGGTGGACGACGCCGCGGCCCCGCCGCCGCAGATGACCCACCACATCCTCGCCGTGTCCGACAAGGAGGCGAAGAAGCAGGTCGTGCACCAGCTCGCCCAGGGCACCGGTCGCCGCGTCCTGTTCATGCGCACCAAGCACCAGGCGAAGAAGCTGGCCAAGCAGCTCACGGCAGCCGGCGTGCCCGCCGTGGACCTGCACGGCAACCTCGGCCAGGGTGCCCGCGAGCGCAACCTCGCGGCGTTCTCCTCCGGCGACGTCAAGGTCATGGTCGCCACGGACATCGCCGCGCGCGGCATCCACGTCGACGAGGTCGAGCTCGTGGTGCACGTGGACCCGCCCGCCGAGCACAAGGCGTACCTGCACCGTTCCGGTCGGACGGCCCGTGCGGGCTCGGTCGGGGACGTCGTGACGGTCATGCTCCCCGAGGAGCGCGGCGACGTGCGCGACCTGACGCGCAAGGCCCGCATCGCCGCCCGCCCGCAGCAGGTGGCACCGGGAGACCCGGTGGTCGCGGCACTGGTCGGCGAGGTCGCCGCGTACGTCAAGCCGGCACCGCCCGTCGAGCAGCAGCCGGCCCGCAAGAAGCCGCAGGGCCAGCGGTCGGGCGGCGGGCAGTCCCGCTCGGGTGCCTCCGGACCGCAGGGTGCCGGGGGCGGCCGCAACCGCCGTCGTCGGGGCCGCGGAGGTCAGGGTGCCGGCGGCCGCGCCGCCCAGGGCGCCGGGCAGGCCGGCGGTCGTCGCTGACGAGTGCCCGACAGGCGCCGGACGGGAACACCTCCCGTCCGGCGCCTGTTGTCATCGGCATGACGTACGAGGTCTCCAAGAGCGAGGACGAGTGGCGCGTCGAGCTGTCGCCACAAGAGTTCACGGTGCTGCGCCAGGCGGGTACCGAACGGGCCTGGACGGGTGAGCTCCTCGGCGAGGACCGCGAGGGTGTCTACCGGTGTCGCGCCTGCAGCAACGAGCTGTTCCGCAGCGAGTCCAAGTTCGACTCGCACTGCGGCTGGCCGTCCTTCTACACGCCGCTGGCCGGTGACCGGGTCGAGCTCATCGAGGACCGGTCGCTCGGCATGGTCCGCACCGAGGTGCGGTGCGCGCGCTGCGGCTCCCACCTGGGTCACGTGTTCGACGACGCGCCGCAGACCCCCACGGGCGACCGGTTCTGCATGAACTCCGTCAGCCTGACGTTCGAGCCCGGCACCCCCGCCCGCTGACGCTGCGGCCTCCGCGACCGCTACCGTCGCCCCATGACCGAGACCTCCGTCGTGCCGGACCGGCTCGTGAACCTGCGTGACGTCGGTGCGGCGTCCCCACGCCTGCGTCCCGGCGTCCTGCTGCGCTCCGACGCGCCGCACGCCGGCGACGTCGGGCCGCGCGACGTCGTCTGGCCGCCCCGCACCGTGCTCGACCTGCGCGACGTCGGCGAGGGCGGACGTGAGCACCCGCTGCGCGAGGTCGCCCGGGTGGTGAGTCTGCCGGTCCTCACCGGCGCCACCCGGACGCGACGAGCCGGCGACGTCGCCCCGTTCGACCTGGGCCGCTTCTACGTCGAGCTGCTCCACGGCGCCGGCGCCGCCTACCTCGTCGACGGGGTGCGCGCCGTCGCGACCGAGGACGCCCCCGTGCTGGTGCACTGCACCGCCGGCAAGGACCGGACCGGTGTGCTGGTGGCGATCCTGCTCCTCCTGGTGGGTGCCGAGCGGGCGGAGATCGTCACGGACTACGTCCGCACCGAGCCGAACATGCCGGGGATCATCGCCCGGGCCCGCCCCGCGCACCGGACCCGGGAGGAGGACGCCCACGTGCTCGCTGCGCTCCCGCCCGAGCTGCTCACGGCACCGGCGCACGCGATCGGTGCGGTGCTGGACGTCCTCGCGGCGCACGACGGCGGCGCGGCAGGCTGGTTCGCCGCGCACGGCGGTGAGCCGGAGGCGGTCAGCGCGCTGCGCGAGCGTCTGCTGCGCTGAGCAGCGCGGCGGACTGCTGGCTGCCCAGCCAGGTGACGACATCCGTCGAGTACAGGTTCAGCAGGCGCGCCAGCGTGGCGACGTCCTCCTTCTCCCACTGCGACAGGGCGACCTCGAGCATCGCGAGGCGGGCGTCGCGGGCATGCTGGAAGCGGGCCGCGCCGTCGTCGGTCAGGGTGATCTGCTGCCCGCGGGTGTCCTCGGGGTCGGTCTCGCGGTGCACGAGGCCCAGCTCCGCGAGCCGGCTCAGCTGGCGCGACACCGTCGCCCGGCCGACGCCGAAGTGCGCCGCGAGGTCCGAGCCGCGGGTGCCCGGGTTCATGGCGATGTGGGCGAGCAGCGGGTACGCCGACGCGTCGAGCTCCGGATGGATGAGCCGCGCCGTCTGCGCCGAGGTGGACTGCGCCCGCCGGATGAGCACGCGGACCTCGCGCTCGAGCGCGCCGAAGGGATCGGTCTGCGGATCCGGCAGACGGGTGTGGGCGGAGTCGACGTCGTGCATGGCCCCATCATGGCCTCGTGCGGAGGTGTTCGGGACCCTCTATAGGTCACGATCTGGTTATTCAGCCGCTCCGAGCGGGTGAAAATGGCGCCGCAGGTTCCATCCATGACCGAGACAGCACCTCGTCGTGTCCCTCAGCCTGCCTCCGTGCCCGCCCCGACGCGCCGGGCCCTGGCTCGGCCTCAGCGCTCGTCGGCGGCCTGCGCCGCGGTCAGGTCGCGGGCCTGCTGGATGCCGGAGCGCTCGCCGAGCGGGATCTCGCGGATGAAGCAGATCGCGACCAGCGCCACGAGGGCCATCGGCACCGCGATGAGGAAGATCCCCGTGATGCCGTCGGTGTAGGCGCCGGCGACGACGTCCACCACCGGCGCGGGGAGCTGCGACATGTCCGGGACCGCGCCGGCCGAGTCGCCCATGGCAGACACGGGGACACCGAGCCGAGCGAGACCGGCGGCGAGGTCCTCCTTGACGGAGCCTGCCAGGACGGCGCCGAGCACCGAGACGCCGACGGCCCCGCCGAGGGAACGGAAGAACGCCACGGTGGCGGTGCCGGCGCCCATCTCGCGCACGTCGAGGGTGTTCTGGGTGGCGAGCACCAGGTTCTGCATGAGCGCGCCGACGGACAGCCCGAGCCCGAACAGGTAGACCGAGATGATGACGAAGCTCGTCTGGGTGCCGATGGTGGACATCCCGAGCAGCGACAGCGACAGCAGCGCGGCGCCACCGACCATGATCGCCTTGTAGCGCCCGGTGCGGGAGATGACCCGCCCGAGCACGATGCCGCCGATCATGGTGCCGACGACCATCGGGACCGTCAGCAGACCAGCCTCGGTGGGAGTCTTGCCCCGGGCGAGCTGCAGGTACTGGGACAGGAACACCGCCGTGCCGAACATGGCCACGCCGACGGCCGCGGACGCGACGATCGACAGCACGAACGTGCGGTTGCGGAACAGGTGCAGCGGGATGATCGGCTCCGTCACCTTCCGCTCCACCAGCACCACCGCGGCGAGGGAGACGACGGCGGCACCCACCATCGCGGCGGTCTGCCAGGAGGCCCACGCGAACTGGTCGCCCGCGAACGTGACCCAGACCAGCAGCAGTGCGACACCGACGGCGATGAGCGCGGCGCCGAGGTAGTCGATGGTGACCTTGCGCACGCCCCGGGCCGGCAGGTGGAGCGTCTTCTGCAGCACGACGAGGGCGGCGACCGCGAACGGGACGCCGACGAAGAACGTCCACCGCCAGCCGAGGAACGAGTCGGTGATGACGCCGCCGAGCAACGGGCCGCCGATCTGCGCCACGGCCATGACTCCGCCCATGAGGCCCATGTACTTGCCGCGCTCGCGCGGGCTGATGATGTCGGACATCAGGACCGTCGCCAGCGACATCAGGCCGCCGGCCCCGATGCCCTGCAGGGCACGGAAGGTGATCAGCGCCGACATGTCCTGGGAGAACCCGGCCGCCGCCGCGGAGACCACGGTGATCACCAGCGCGACCTGGATGAGGGCCTTGCGGTTCGTGAGGTCCGCCAGCTTGCCCCACAACGGCGTGGAGACGGTCATCGTCAGCAGCATGGCCGTGACGACCCACGTGTAGGAGTGCTGCGAGCCGCCGAGGTCCGCGACGATGCGCGGCAGAGCGGTCGACGTGATCGTGGTGGCGAGCAGCGAGACGAAGACGCCGAGCAGGATGCCGGAGAGTGCCTCGAGCGTCTCGCGGCGGGTCATCGCGGGGTTGTTCTCGGCCGGAGCGTCGAGCGGCGCGGCCGGCCTCTCCGTGGTGCCGGGTGTGCCCGGCGCGGAGCTGGTGGTGTCGGTCATCGAGGCGGGACCTCCTGGGTCACGGAGCTGATGGCGGCCGCGACGTCGCGGATCCGGGTGATGGCGTCGGCGAGGTCGTCCGCGGACCAGTCCGCGAAGGCCTCGTCGACGAAGTCGTCGAAGTAGCGGTCCGACTCCGTGGCGAACGCGCGCCCGGCGTCGGTGAGCTCCAGGGTGCGAGCGCGGCGGTCCGCCCGGTCGACGGTGCGGCGCACGTAGCCTGCGTCGACCAGTGCGCTGACCTGGCGGCTCGCGACGGAGGCGTCGACGCGCAGCGCCTCGGCCACGTCGCAGAGCTGGACCGACCCGCGGTTCCGGATCAGCCGCACGATGCCGAGCCCGGCCCGTGGCCAGTCGAGGTCACGCGCGATCCGACTCGCCGCCGCCCGCTGAGCGCGTGCGAGCGACTCGAGCGCTGAGACGAGTGCTGTCGAGGCACCTTCTGACACGTCGACCCCTTTCATTGCCTCGGGCACCGTAGTGTAGATTGCTTGCACCAAGCAAGTGATCGAGGCGAGCCTGCCCGAGGCAGGACGTCCGCCGCCGAGGTAGTGGAGCGCCCCACTACCTCGGCGGCGGGCGTCAGGTGCGGCGGCGCACCTGTTCGGTCATGTCCTCGAGCTGCTTGCCCTTCGTCTCCGACACCTTGAACCACACGAAGACGAAGGACAACGCGGCGAAGAACCCGTACATGCCGTACGGGACGGCCGGCCCGAACGTCGACAGCATCGGCGGGAAGGTCAGCGTGATCGTGAAGTTCGCCAGCCAGTTCGCCGCCGCGCCGACGCCGAGAGCCGCCGCACGGATCCGGTTCGGGAACATCTCGCCGAGCATCACCCACATCAGCGGGCCCCACGTGGCGCCGAAGAAGACGACGAACGCGTTGGCCGCGATGAGCGCGATGGTCGCCCACGCACCCTCCAACGACAGCGACGACTCCCCGGTCGCCTGGTCCACGACGGCGTTGCCCTGGGTGAACGCCGCCGCCATCAGCAGCAGGGAGACCGCCATGCCCGCGGAGCCGATGAGCAGCATCGGACGCCGGCCCACCTTGTCGATGAGCGCGATGGCGATGAAGGTCACCGCGATGTTCGTCACCGCCGTGATCGTCGAGACGAGGAACGCCTGCGACTCGTCGAAGCCCACCGCCTGCCACAGCGTGGTCGAGTAGTAGAAGATGATGTTGATGCCGACGAACTGCTGGAAGATCGCCAGCAGGATGCCCACCCAGACGATGGACTTCAGGCCGAGGAACCCGGAGCCCTTGAGCGAACCGAGGTGGGCGCTCTCCTCGTCGACGGCGATCGACTTCTCGATCTCGGCGATCCGCTCGTCGACGTCCTCCTGCGGTCCGAGGACCGAGGAGAGCACCCGAC
This sequence comes from uncultured Isoptericola sp., assembly GCA_947497265.1. Classification (GTDB taxonomy): domain Bacteria; phylum Actinomycetota; class Actinomycetes; order Actinomycetales; family Cellulomonadaceae; genus Isoptericola; species Isoptericola rhizosphaerae. Next base: position 469,367 of record CANMFP010000001.1, on the reverse strand, counting down.
GGGCCTCGTCGGTGGCACCTCGCGCGACGAGGTAGCGCGGAGACTCCGGCATCCGCAGCGCCAGCAACCCGTACACGACGGCGGGCACCGCCTCGACGAAGAACATCCAGCGCCAGGCCTCCCACCCCAGCCACAGCTCGTTCGCGGCACCACCGGCCGCGTTCGCCAGGAGCTGGTCGCTCAGCAGGGCGCCGAAGATGCCCACCGTGATGGCGAGCTGCTGCAGGGAGGCCAGGCTGCCGCGGATCGAGGCCGGCGAGATCTCGGCGATGTACGCCGGGGCGATGACCGACGCGATACCGATGCCGATGCCGCCGAGGAAGCGCCAGAGCGACAGGTCCAGCGCGGTCCACGCCAGGGCCGACATCACCGCGGAGAACAGGAACAGGGCGGAACCCAGCAGCATCACCTTGACGCGACCGATGCGGTCCGCGAGCCGGCCGGCGCCCCAGGCACCCAGGGCGCAGCCGAGCAGCGCCACCGCCACGACCAGGCCGGTGACCGTCGCCTCGAGCTCGAACTCACCCTCGATCGCCGACACCGCGCCGTTGATCACCGACGAGTCGAAGCCGAACAGGAAGCCTCCGACGGCGGCGGCGATCGACAGGCTGATCGCCTTGCGGTGCGCTGATCTGGCGCCGGCACCGGTCGGTGCTGCTGAGGTCATCTCAGGTCTCCTCCCACGCCCCGGTCCCGGGGCCTTCTCCTGGTGATGCTAGGAGTGATGCGGTGAGCGGGCACGGCGAGTGCCTTTGGCGACCGCCACAGGAGACGCGGTGCCCACCGACGCCGTCGTAGTACCTGACCGACCTGCGAGACTGGGTCGGTGAACGACCGACGTTTCCGTCGCCCGGCCATGCTCGACCCGCGCGATGCCGACGCCCTGCCGGGCGCGCTCGACCCTGCGCGGCGCGACGAGGTGGCCCACACCACCGCTCGCGCCGTCGTCCACCGCGCCCGCGCCGCCGAGGACCCCGAGGTGGTCGCACGGCTCGTCCGGCTCGTCGAGGACGAAGGCCTCGACGTGGTCGCCGAGCTCTGGTCGGACGCCGCGCCGGCCAGCCTGCCCGGTGCCCTCTGGCGGCTGTACGCGCTGCGCGAGTGGGTGCGGCGCGACCCGCGCACCATCGGCCTGCGCTACCGCCTCGGCGTCGACGTCGCGCCGGTGCAGGAGGTCGTGGCCGGAGTGCCGCGCCCGCCTACGCCGTCGGACCTGCGCGAGCTCGCGGACACGGTGCTGTCCGGGGTCTATGCCGGTGACCTGGCCGTCGCGCTGGAGCGAGCCGCGGCGTTCTGCCGGATCCTGGCGACCGGTGCGGCCTACGACGCCGACGCGCGGGAGGTCGCCGACCCGCAGGCGGCGGCGCGCATGACGAGCGGCGCAGCGGACCTGGTGGGGACCGCCGGCGAGCTCGAGCACGCGGCCGCGCTGTGGCGTGCGGGTTCGCTCGACTGACGGAAGCGGCCGTACGATGGACGGGCGACGTCGGGCCGCGGTAGCCCCGGGCTCCACCTCGAGCCGCTTCGAGCGGCCACGCGCCGAGAGGCGCTCCCGGTCCGGCGTCGCACTTCTGCGTCCGGGCGCGCCCACGCCGGACAGCCGATTTAGCCCGGTCGCGAGCCGGGACCTACTCTGTGACTGACCGAGCGTCCCTCCTCACCGGGAGCCTCACGTGCGCCTGCGCCTCACACCGCGCGACACCACCTTCTTCGACCTGCTGGCCGTGCTGGCCGGACACACCGTCACCGGAGCAACCCTGCTGGCCGAGCTCCTCGGAGCGTCGCGTCGTGAGCGCGAGGAGATCGTGGACCGCCTGACCGAGGCGGAGCACGAGGCCGACGAGGCGACGCACTCCATCATGCGGCGGCTCAACAAGACGTTCGTCACACCCTTCGGCCGGGACGAGATCTACAGCCTCGCCTCCGCGCTGGACGACTGCATGGACGCGATGGACGAGGCGGGGCACCTCATCGTCCTCTACAAGATCGACGAGCTGCCGATGGCGGTCTCCGAGCAGATCCAGGTGCTGCTGCGCTGCGCCGAGCTGACGGCCGACGCCATGCCCCGGCTGCGCAAGCTCGACCAGCTCCCCGAGTACTGGGTCGAGATCAACCGGCTCGAGAACCAGGGCGACAAGCTGCACCGCACGCTGCTCGCCCACCTCTTCGACCGTGTGGCCGACCCGATCCTGCTGATCAAGCTCAAGGAGGTCGTCGACATCCTCGAGGAGGCCACGGACGCCTTCGAGAAGGTCGCGAACCTCGTCGAGACGATCGTCCTCAAGGAGTCGTGAGCGTGGAGGTCGCCCTCGTCGTCGTGGTCGTGGTCGTCGCACTCGGCTTCGCCTGCACGAACGGGTTCCTCGACGCGGCGAACTCGGTCGCGACCTCCATCTCGACCCGGGCGCTCACGCCCCGCATCGCCGTCGCGATGGCGGCGGCGATGAACTTCGTCGGCGCCCTGCTCGGGACCGCCGTCGCCGAGACGATCGCGACGTCGGTCGTGGACCTCGACGGGGCGCCGGCCGTGGACGCGCTCGTCGTGCTGCTGTGCGCGCTGCTGGGCGCCATCGCGTGGAACCTCGTCGCCTGGTGGTTCGGCATGCCGACGTCGTCCACCCACTCGCTCGTGGGCGGCCTGCTCGGGGCCGGTCTCGCCGGCGGCATGGCGGTCCACGGCGAAGAGGTCTTCGACCGGGTGGTGGTCCCCCTGCTCGTGTCGCCCGTCATCGGGTTCGTGGGGGCGTTCGCGCTCATGGTCGCCCTGCTGTGGACGTTCCGGAACGCGGCGCCGTCCCGCGTGAACCGACGCTTCCGGATCGCGCAGACGGCGTCGGCCGCCGCCATGGCGCTCGGGCACGGCCTGCAGGCGGCGCAGAAGACGATGGGCGTCGTCTGGCTGGCGCTCCTCACGGTCGGCGCCGTCAGCCCCGTCGAGGGCATCCCGCTGTGGGTCAAGCTCGCGGCGGCGACCGCGATGGCGGCGGGCACGTACGCCGGCGGCTGGCGCATCATGCGGACCCTCGGACGGCGGATCATCGAGATCGACCCCGCGCGCGGCTTCGTCGCCGAGTCGGTCTCCGCGATCGTGCTGTACGTCAGCGCGATCGTGCTGCACGCCCCGGTGTCCACCACGCACACCATCACCGCCGCGATCGTGGGCGTGGGGTCCACCCGGCGGCTCTCCGCGGTGCGCTGGGGAGTGGCTCGGACGATCGCCGTGTTCTGGCTGCTGACCGCGCCCGCAGCGGGTCTGATGGCCGCCGGGGCCACGTGGCTCGTGCTGGGCTCCGTGGGCTGAGACCGGCTCAGAACACCGGCGGCGCGACCCGTTCGGCCGCGACCACCCGCGGTCCGCGTCGAGTCGTGGCGACGTGCGCGACGAGGGCCTCGCCGGGCTCCAGATACGGGTCTCGCCGGGGCAGGGCGTTGGCCACCGCGCGGCGCGAGTGCTGCCCGAGCACGTCGAGCACCGTCGGGAGCACGGGGCGGTGCGTGCACAGCACCGACGACCGGCCGGACTCCAGCAGGTCGCGGACGGCCCCGGCGACGCGGGCGGGCGAGCGTTCGTGCTGCGCCTCGCCGAGGTTGTCGCTGTACTCGGGACGCACGCCGGACGCCCGCACGTACGGGTCGATCGACGTCGCGCACCGTTCCCAGCGGCTGGAGACCACCGAGTCGACGCCGTAGGCGGCGAGCACCGGGACCAGCGCGGCGGCCTGCGCGTGGCCGACCGGCGTCAGGGGGCGCTCCTGCTCGGCGCCGTACCAGGCCGCGCGGGGCAGCGCCCGGCCGTGCCGGACGATGACGACGGCGTGCGTGGCGAGGTGGTCGTCGTGTGCGGCCTCGACTAGGGCGTCCAGCGGCCCGCGGTCGGTCGCGCGCGTGAGGCGCTCGGCGGCGACGTCGGCGTCGACCCACTCGCAGCGGTCGATCTCGCGCTTGTCCACCGGGGCGACGGGCGCCCGGGCGGCGAGCGGGTGGGCGTCGCGCTCGGAGGCGGCGCGGCGTGCCGCCCAGTAGTGCACGCGCTTCACGCGGCCTTCCGGGGTGAGGTACTGCAGGCCGGGCAGCGGCAGGCCGAGCACCACGGCGCGGCCCGTCTCCTCGGCGACCTCGCGCGTAGCCGTCGTGGCGAGGGACTCGCCCTCCTCGTGCTTGCCCTTCGGCCACGACCAGTCGTCGTAGCGGGGCCGGTGCACGAGCTGCACCTGGAGCTTCTTGTGCCGGATGCGCCACACGAGCGCACCGGCGGTCTCGATCACGGGCGCATGCTGCACCGACGTCGCGCCGAGGGGGTCGACGAACGGTGTCGCGGTGCGGAGCCGGCGGGGCGACTGCGGTGCGGCGGCCATCGGGCGGGTCAGCGCGTCCTGGCGGGGCGGCGGCGGTGACGGAGCACGAGCTGCGACTGCAGGTCGACCAGCGGTTCGCCCTCCGGCCCCGTGGCACGCACCCAGGTGTCGTCCTGCTGCAGGTGCCACGAGGCTGACTCGTCCGACATCGACTCGTCGATCAGCTCGAGGAGCTCGAGGATCTGGCTCTCGTCGCTGATGCGCACCAGCGCCTCGACGCGACGGTCGAGGTTGCGGTGCATGAGGTCGGCCGAGCCGATGAACACCTCCGGCCCGGTCTCCGGCCCCTCGCCGATCGCGGGTCCGGCGGAGTTGGCGAAGGCGAAGATCCGCGAGTGCTCCAGGAACCGGCCCAGGATGGAGCGCACCCGGATGTTCTCGCTCAGCCCGGGGACCCCGGGCCGCAGGGCGCAGATGCCGCGCACCACGAGGTCGACCTTCGCCCCGGCCTGCGACGCCCGGTAGAGCGCGTCGATGGTGGCCTCGTCGACGGCGGAGTTGACCTTCATCTTGACCCACGCCTCGTGGCCGGCGGCGGCGGCTGCGGCCTCGCGGTCGATGCGCTCGATCAGCCCGGACCGTACCGTGCGGGGCGCGACCAGCAGGCGGTGGAACCGGGACCGGGGCGCGTAGCCGGACAGCTGGTTGAACAGGCGGGTGAGGTCCTGGCCGACGTCGGGGTCGCAGGTCAGCAGGCCGTGGTCGGTGTACAGCCGGGCCGTCTTCGGGTGGTAGTTGCCCGTGCCCACGTGGCAGTAGCGGCGCAGCCCGTCGGACTCCTGGCGTACCACCAGCGAGAGCTTGCAGTGGGTCTTGAGGCCGACGATGCCGTAGACGACGTGCACGCCGGCCTGCTCGAGCTTGCGGGCCCAGGAGATGTTCGCCTGCTCGTCGAACCGTGCCTTGATCTCCACCAGCGCGAGCACCTGCTTGCCTGCCTCGGCGGCGTCGATCAGGGCGTCGACGATGGGGGAGTCGCCCGAGGTCCGGTACAGCGTCTGCTTGATCGCCAGGACCTTGGGGTCGGCGGCAGCCTGCTCGAGGAACGTCTGCACGGAGGTGGAGAACGAGTCGTACGGGTGGTGCAGCAGCACGTCGCGCTCGCGGATGGCGGCGAAGACGTCGCCCGGCATCGCGGACTCGACCTCGGCGAGCTGGCGGTGGGTGGTGGGGATGAACGGCGGGTAGTGCAGCTCGGCCCGGTCGATGTCCGCGATGACGTTCAGGCCGGTGAGGTCCAGCGGGCCGTCCAGCTCGTAGACCTCCTCCTCGACGACGCCGAGCTCGCGGACCAGCAGCTCCCGGATGCGCGACGAGATCCCGCCGGCGAGCTCGAGCCGGACCGGCGGGCCGAACCGGCGGCGCAGCAGCTCCTTCTCCATGGCCTGCAGAAGGTTCTCGGCGTCGTCCTCCTCCACCTCCACGTCCTCGTTGCGCGTGACGCGGAAGGTGTGGTGCTCGCGCACCTCCATCCCGGGGAAGAGGTGGTCCAGGTGCTGGGCGATCACTTCCTCGAGCGGCACGAACGACTTCTGCGTGCCGCCGGCCTGCGTCGGTGTGGGCGCGCTCGGGCGGCCGCGGTCGTCGACGGCGATGAAGCGGGGCAGCAGCGGCGGCACCTTGACGCGGGCGAAGTGCTCCTTGCCGGTCAGCGGGTTCATCACCACGACCGCGAGGTTGAGCGAGAGACCCGAGATGTACGGGAACGGGTGCGCCGGGTCGACGGCCAGGGGGGTGAGCACCGGGAAGATGTGCTTGCGGAAGAACTTGTGCAGCCGCTGCTGCTCCTTGTCGAGCAGCTCGTCCCAGTGCACGATCGTGATGCCCTCGGTGGCGAGCGCCGGCTGCACGTCGCTGCGGAACACGGCGGCGTGCCGCTCCATCAGTCGGTGGGCGTTCTCACCGATGCCCTGGAGCACCTCGCGGGGGTTGAGTCCCGAGGCCGCGGTGACGGCGATGCCGGTGGCGATGCGCCGCTTCAGGCCCGCCACCCGGACCATGAAGAACTCGTCGAGGTTCGAAGCGAAGATCGCCAGGAACCGGACCCGCTCGAGCAGGGGCAGCGACGAGTCCTCGGCCAGCTCCAGCACGCGCTCGTTGAAGGCCAACCAGCTGAGCTCGCGGTCGGCGAACCGGTCGGCCGGGAGCTCGATCGGCTCCGGCGGGACGATCTGGACCTGGTCGGTCGTGTCCCCCGAGTCCTCGGCGATGTGCTCGGCGATGTGGGCGGCGAGCTGGGGGTCCATGCGTGGCGGTCCTGCCTTCGCGGTCGTGCGTGTCTCGGAGGTGCTGGCGGTGGCCGCGGCGACGAACCGCCCGCGGGAGTCACGCCGGGCCGTACGCGGGCTGGACGCAGTCATGAGCCCATGTTGGCATCGTTTGATGAACGGTGGGTGACGGAGGACTCAGGCGGGCGCGTACTGGACGTCGATCGCGGCCCGCTCGAAGCCTGCTCGCTCGTAGGTGGCGAGCGCCGCGGGGTTGTCGCCGTCGACGTAGAGCACGGCCCGCGTGCAGCCCACGGCCGCCAGGTGGTGCAGTCCCGCCGCGGTGAGCAGCGCACCGAGGCCGCGGCCCTGCGCGGCCGGGTCGACGCCGACGGCGTAGATCTCGCCGTCACGCGAACCCTCCGGCTGGTCGGTGGGCACCTTCGTCCAGATGGAGCCGGCGAGGTGCCCGTCGGGGCCCTCCAGGAGCCGGAAGCCCTCGGCGTCGAACCACGGCTCGGCGATCCGGGCGTGCAGGTCGTGCACGGTGAGGCGGCCCTGCTCGGGGTGGTCGGCGAAGGCCCGGGCGTTGAGCGCGACCCAGGCGTCGTCGTCGGACCCGGCCCGGAAGTTGCGCAGCCGGTAGCCCTGGGGTGGCGTCGGCACGGCCGGGGCGTCGTCGAGCGGGAGCGCGAGGAAGAGGAGCTCGCGCACGCTCGTGTAGCCGCGGGCGGCGGCGAAGGCCTGGGCGGCGGGCAGGTCGCCGTGCGCCCAGACGCGCAACGCCTTGCCCCGCTGGTCGGGTGCGCCGGACCGGTCGGGCAGGCGGGCGTCGCGCTCGGCCGTGCGCAGCAGGACGGAGCCGATGCCGGTGCGGCGGTGGTCGGGGTGGACGACGAGCTCGGCGCTCGCGACGTCGCCGCCACGGTCCACCTGCAGGTAGCCCGTGGTGGCTCCGGTCCGGGTCTGCACCCGGACGTGCGTGAGGTCCGGGTCGTCGTCCCCGAGGCGCAGCAAGGGCTGCTCCGAGAGCGGGGCCACGCCGTCGTGAGCCTCGGCGGCGGCGGCCAGCTCGCGCACGGCGTCCTGCGACGCGGCGGTCAGCGGGAGGATCTCGATCGGGAAGGGGAAGCGCACAAGACCATTGTCCATGCCGGGGCAGGGGGCGGTGGGCCCCCCGCCCCGGTGGACCGGTGTGTCAGTCCTCCGACGGCTTGGCCAGGCCCGCCTGGATGAGGTCCATGACCGAGGAGTCGGCCAGCGTCGTCGCGTCGCCGACCTCGCGGTTCTCCGCCACGTCGCGCAGGAGACGGCGCATGATCTTGCCCGAGCGGGTCTTCGGCAGCTCGGCCACCACGAGGATCCGCTTCGGCTTGGCGATCGGGCCGATCTCCTGGGCGACGTGGTCGCGCAGGGTCTTCTCGATGCGGGCGGACCCCTCGTCCGTGGCCGCCTCGTCGGCGTGCTCGCCTCGCAGGATGACGAACGCGACCACTGCCTGGCCCGACACCTCGTCCGCGGCGCCGACGACGGCGGCCTCCGCGACGAGCTCGTTCGACACGAGGGCGGACTCGATCTCGGTGGTGGACAGCCGGTGCCCCGAGACGTTCATGACGTCGTCGACGCGGCCGAGCAGCCAGATGTCGCCGTCGTCGTCCTTCTTGGCGCCGTCGCCCGCGAAGTAGATGCCGGGGAACCGCGACCAGTAGGTGTCCTTGAACCGCTGCAGGTCGCCCCAGATGCCGCGCAGCATGGCCGGCCAGGGTTCCGAGAGCACGAGGTACCCGCCGCCGCCGTCCGGCACGGGGCGCGCCTCGTCGTCGACGACCGTGGCGGCGATCCCGGGCAGGGGCACCTGGGCAGAGCCAGGCTTGGCCGCGGTGACGCCGGGCAGCGGGGAGATCATGATGGCGCCGGTCTCCGTCTGCCACCAGGTGTCCACGACCGGGGTCTTGTCCGACCCGATGACGCGGCGGTACCACATCCACGCCTCGGGGTTGATGGGTTCGCCCACCGAGCCGAGCACGCGCAGGGAGGAGAGGTCGAACTCCGCGGGGATCTCCTCGCCCCACTTCATGCAGGCGCGGATGGCCGTGGGCGCGGTGTAGAAGATGGAGACGCCGTACTTCTGGATGATCTCCCACCAGCGGCCGCGGTGCGGGGTGTCCGGGGTGCCCTCGTAGATCACCTGGGTGGCGCCGTTGAGCAGCGGGCCGTAGACGATGTACGAGTGGCCGGTGACCCAGCCGATGTCGGCGGTGCACCAGTAGACGTCCGAGTCCGCCTTGAGGTCGAACACGTGCTTGTGCGTGAACGCCGTCTGCGTGAGGTAGCCGCCGGTGGTGTGCAGGATGCCCTTCGGCTTCCCGGTGGTGCCGGAGGTGTACAGGATGAACAGGGGGTGCTCGGCGTCGACCCAGGCGGGCTCGTGGAACGTGTCGGCGGCCTCGACGGCGTCGTGCCACCAGACGTCGCGCCCCTCCGTCCACTCGACGTCCTGCTCGGTGCGTCGCACCACGAGCACGTGCTCGACGGTGGTGGCCGGTTCGCCGTCCTTGGGGGCGAGCGCCGCGTCGACGGCGGGCTTCAGTGCGCTGGGCGCCCCGCGGCGGTGCCCGCCGTCGGCGGTGATGACGAGCTTGGCGCCGGCGTCGGCGATGCGGCTGCGCAGCGCGTCGGCGCTGAACCCGCCGAAGACGACGGAGTGCGCGGCTCCCAGGCGGGCGCACGCGAGCATCGCGACGACGGACTCGACGAGCATCGGCAGGTAGATGACGACGCGGTCGCCGGACTCGACGCCCAGCGCGGCGAGGGCGTTGGCCGCGCGGGACACCTCGCGCTGCAGGTCGGCGTAGGTGATGGTGCGGGTGTCGCCGGGCTCGCCCTCGAAGTGGATGGCGACGCGGTCGCCGAGCCCGGCCTCGACGTGGCGGTCGACGGCGTTGTACGCGGCGTTGAGGGTGCCGTCGGCGAACCACTTCGCGACGGGGGCCTCGGACCAGTCGAGCGTCTGGGTGAAAGGTGTCTTCCAGGAGACGAGCTCGCGGGCCTGCCGGGCCCAGAACTCCACGCCGTCGGCGGCGGCCTCGTCGTACATCGAGGCCTGGGCGTTGGCCTGGTCGGCGAACTCCGGACTCGGCGGGAACGCGCGGGTCTCGTGGAGCAGGTTCTCGAGGCTCGGGCTGGTGGCTTGGCTGTCGGTCACTGGGTTCCTCCGCGTCGTCGCGTTCCGTCCGTGAGGGGCGTCCGAGGGCCGCCCTGTGGGGAGTGTAGACCCGCGTCGTGGTGCAGATCACGCCCCGCGGAGGCAATAGTAAGGGAAGCGGACTTACTGCTCCCGCCGATGCTCCCGCGCCGCTCCCGGGCGAGCGGTCGCTCTGCCCTCCCGAGCGGTCGCAGCCCGTTGCCGAGCGGTCCGACGCACGAGGGCGGCGCCCGGGTTCCTTCCACCGAGCGCCGCTCGCGCCGGACGGTTCGCGGGTAGCAGGCGCGTGGTCCTCGCGTCGTCGTACCGGGTCAAGCCCGCTCGACGAGTCCTCAGTGGACTGTCTGTGCGTGGGTCCCGTGCCCCGTCCTGTTAGCACCATGGAACGCCTGGCTGCGGGTGCCCGCAAGAGGAGCGGGTTGTCCGGTCCGACGGCGCCACCGCCGCCACAGGGCCCAGGCGAGCCCGGCGAGAGCGAGCGTCCCGACGACGGCGAGCACCGGCGTCGGGCGGATCGTGGGACGCAGCGCGACAGGCCTGGTGAAGGTGAGCGTGCCCCAGCCGTTCTGCGCGGCGAGTCGGCGCAGGGTGCGGTCGGGGTTGACGGCGAACCCGTGCCCGACCGCGGCGAGCATCGGGGCGTCCGTGATCGAGTCGGAGTAGGCGTAGCAGCGTTGCAGGTCGTAACCGCGCGCGGCCGCCAGCTCGGTGATGGCCGTGGCCTTGTTCTCCCCGTAGGCGTAGAAGTCGATCTCGCCGGTGAAGCGGCCGTCGGCGACCGCCATCCGGGTCGCCACGACGTGGTCCGCCCCGAGCATCGCCGCGATCGGTTCCACCAGCTCGGTGCCCGACGCCGAGACCACCACGACGTCGTGGCCCATCGCGTGGTGCTCCGCGATGAGGTCGACGGCCTCCGCGTAGACGTAGGGGTCGATGTGCTCGTGGAGGGTCTCGGCGACGATCTGCTCGACCTTGGCGACGTCCCACCCGGTGGCGAGCTTGGACAGGTGCTGGCGCATCCGCTCGGTCTGGTCGGCGTCGGCGTTGCTCGCCGTGTACAGGAAGTGCGCGTAGGCGCTGCGCAGCACGTCGCCACGGGTGATGAGGCCGCCCGCGAAGAATGACCGGGAGAACGCGGCGGTCGAGCTGGTCGCGATGACGGTCTTGTCCAGGTCGAAGAACGCCGCGACCCGGTGTCCTGCTCGTGACCGCACCCGCCCGTGCGGCGGCGGGGGCGTTCCCGGCGACGAGGTGATCACCCGACAGAGCCTATGGCCTGTGACGCCGATCTCGATGGATCCCCCGGCCTCGAGCCGGGACTGCGTGCACAGGTTTTGTGCATAAAAAGCGTGCACGTTTATTCTGCCCGCATGGATGCGAACCCTGAGCAGCCCTGGTCCCGCCTCGACCTCACTGCCGAGTCCGTCAAGGTCCTGGCCCACCCGCTGCGCTCCCGGCTGCTGAGCGCCCTGCGGCGCGGCGGACCGGCGTCGGCCACGGCGCTCGCCGCCGAGCTGACGACCAACACGGGCGCCACCAGCTACCACCTGCGCAAGCTCGAGTCCGTCGGGCTCGTGGAGGACACCGGCGCGGGCCGCGGCAAGGAACGCATCTGGCAGGCCGCGACCGAGAGCCACGCCTGGTCCGCCGCGGACTTCGCCGAGGACGAGGACGCCCGCACCGCGCTCGGCTGGCTGGTGCGCGACTACCACCGGCAGTTCGACGTCGCGTACTCCCGCTGGCTCGACGTCGCCGAGTCCTGGCCGACGCCCTGGCAGGAGGTCTCCGGGATGGGTGACGCCTGGGTCGAGGTGACGCCCGACCAGGCACGCCAGATGCAGGCCGAGCTCGACGCCGTCGTCGCCCGGTACGTCCGCGCCGGTGCGGACGACCCCAGCGCGCGGCGCCTGCACCTGTACATGACGTCGTTCCCGCTCGAGCCGGACGACGTCCCCGACGCCGAGGGCACCGGCTCATGACGGTGCTCACGCCGTCCGCCGCGCGCCGGGTCTTCCTGCTGCTGAGCGCCACCCGCTGGTTCCCCGTGGGTCTCGTCGTCGCGGCGACGACCCTGCTCCCGGTCGAGCGCGGGCTCACCGTGACGCAGACCCTGACGCTCGCGTCGATCACCGGGATCGTCGTGTTCGCCCTCGAGCTGCCCACCGGTGGCACGGCCGACGCGTTCGGTCGCAAGCCGGTGCTCGTCACCGCCGCAGCGACGCAGGTGGTCGCGGCGACGGCGTTCGCGGTGGCGGGCACCTTCTGGCAGTTCGCGGTCGCGGCCGCCGCCCTGGGCGCCTTCCGCGCGCTGGACTCCGGCCCGCTCGAAGCATGGTTCGTGGACGCCGTGCACGCGACCAGCCCGGGTGCCGACGTCGACCGGACCCTCGCGCGGCACGGCGTCGTCGTCGGCCTGTCCGTCGCGGCCGGCGCGCTCGTCTCGGGCGGCCTCGTGTGGTGGCACCCGGTGACGCTCTGGTCCGCGCTCACGCTGCCGTACGTGGTCTACGCCGGCCTCGCCGTCGTCCACCTCGTGGCGTTGTGCGTCCTGCTCCGGGAGGTCCGCGCGGTGCCCGACGGCGGCGCGGGACGTGGGGGAGCGGCCCGCCGAGCGCTCGCCTCGGCCCGCCGGACGCCCGCCGTCGTCGCCGACGGGCTGCGGCTCGCCGCGACCAACCGGGTGCTGCTGGGCCTGCTCCTCGTCGAGGTGTTCTGGTCGACGGCGATGGTCGTCTTCGAGTCCCTGCAGCCGATCCGCCTCGCCGAGCTCGTCGGCAGCGGGGCGCGAGCCGGCGCCATCATGGGCCCGACGGCGTCCGTGGGGTGGGGCGTGTTCGCGCTCGGCGCGGCGCTCGCCGGCCTGGCCTCGAAGCGCGTCGGGGTGGCGCGTGCAGCCATGGCGGCCCGCGTCCTCAACGGGCTCGGCGCGGTGTGGATGGGAGTGGTGGCCGGGCCGGCGGCTCTGGTGGCGGCCTACCTCGTCACCTACGGCCTGCATGGTGCGGCCGGACCCCTGTACAACACGCTGCTGCACCGGGAGGCCGCGTCCCGCAACCGGTCGACCGTGCTCTCCCTGGCCTCGATGACGGCGTTCGCCACCTACGCGGTCGCGTCCCCCGTGCTGGGCTGGACGGCGGACGCCACCTCCACCGGCGCGGCGATGGTGATCGGCGGCGCGGTGAGCGTGCTCGGCGTCTTCTGCTTCCTGCCTGCCCTGCGTCGTGAGCGCGAGCTGCGGCGCGCCGGGAAGGTCGCCGTGAGCGTGTAGCCCGCCTGGAAGCCGTCCCCAGAGCACCGCCTCCACCGCCGGGCTCGTGCAGCCGACGGCACAGCCCCGGCCCGCACCAGGGTGGCGCCATGGACCACGCCACCGAACCACCCGCCGCCGTGCAGCGAGGACCGGCCCGCCTGACCGCCGTCGTCGGCGCGTGCGGCGGTGCCGGGACCAGCGTCCTCGCGGCGGCGCTCGCACGTGCCCTGCGACGGCGGGCCGGTGCTGCCGCCCTCGTGGACCTCGACGTCCCCGGGGCGGGGCTCGACGTGCTGCTCGGCGTCGAGGCCGACCCCGGCGCCCGCTGGCCCGAGCTGGCCGACGCCCGGGGCAGCCTCGACGCCGACGGGCTCGTCGCCGCGCTGCCGCGCTGGCGCGCCGTGCCGCTGCTCTCCGGCAGCCGGGAAGGAGCCGCCCACGGCGTGCCGGAGGACGCCGTGGTGCTGGATGTGGCGACGGCCCTGCTGCGCGCCGGCCACCGGGTGGTGCTCGACCTGCCGCGTCCGTCCGGCTGGGGCGAGGCGAGCCGGTCCCTCGTCACCGCCGCCGACGCCGTGGTCCTCGTCGTCCCGCTCACCGCACCAGCCGTCGCCGGAGCGCTGGCCACCCTCGAGGTGCTCGACGCGCTCGGCGCCGGCCCCGTGCACCTCGTGCCGCGCCGCCCCGCCCCCGGCCGGGTCGACACGGCCGGGGTCGAGCGGGCGCTCGGCCGCCGTGCCGCCGTCACCGTCGGCTGGGACGGTCGCCTGGCCGCGGCCGTCGAACGCGGCGACGGACCCCGCAGCGGCCGTCGCAGCCCGCTGGGCGTCGCCGCCGAACGGCTCGTGGAGGCGCTCGTCCGACCGAACGGCGGACCTTCCGGGACGGCCCCCGCCGCCGCGAACACCGTGGCCGTCGCATGAGCACCGGAGCGTCGCCCCGCGGGCGGTCCGCCGTGCTCGACCCCACGCTGCTGGACGGTCTGCGCGCACGGCTCGGTGCGGCGCCCGGGGCGGCCGGCCCGCCCGACGACGACGCCGTCGCCGACGCGCTGCGGGCCAGCGGCCGCGTCCTCGGCTCCGACGCGCTCGCCGACCTCACCCGCGCCGCCCGGGCAGAGCTGTCCGGCGCCGGCCCGCTGCAGCCGCTCCTGGAGGAGCCCGGCGTGACCGACGTCCTCGTCAACGGTCCCGACGACGTCTGGGTCGATCGCGGCGACGGGCTGCGGCGCAGCGACGTCCGCCTGCCGGGCGCCGCGGACGTCCGGGCGCTCGCGGTCCGCATGGCCGCCGTCGCCGGCGCCCGGCTCGACGACGCCAGCCCCGTGGTGGACGCACGCCTCCCGGACGGGACCCGCCTGCACGCCGCGGTCGAGCCGATCGCACCGGCGGGTGCCGTGATCGCGCTCCGCGTGCTGCGCCAGGCCGTCCTCGACCTGCCGGCGCTCACCGCCCGTGGTGCGGTGCCCGCCGCCTGGGGCTCGCTCCTGGCCGGTCTGGTCGGCGGTCGCGCGAACCTGCTGGTCACCGGGGGCACCGGAACGGGCAAGACGACCCTGCTCGCCGCGCTGCTCGGCCTGGTGCCGCCGGGCGAACGCCTGGTCACGGTGGAGGAGGCCCGCGAGCTCGCGCCCGTCCACCCCCACGTGGTGGCGCTCGCGGCCCGCCGGGCGAACGTGGAGGGCTCGGGCGAGGTCACCCTGACCGACCTCGTCCACGGTGCACTGCGGATGCGGCCCGACCGGATCGTGCTCGGCGAGTGCCGCGGCGCCGAGGTGCGCGAGCTGCTGCTCGCCCTCAACACCGGGCACGACGGCGGGATGGCCACGGTGCACGCGAACGCGGCCGAGCACGTCCCGGCCCGCCTCGAGGCCCTCGCCGCGCTCGCCGGGATGCCGCGTGCCGCCGTCGCCGCGCAGGCAGACGCTGCCCTCGACGTGGTGCTGCACCTGCGCCGCCGCCGCGGGGTGCGGCACCTCGCTCAGGTCGCGGTGGTGCGCAGCGCCGCTCCCGGTGAGCTGGAGGTCCGGCCGGTGGCGACGTGGGGCGGTCCGGGTGGAGGCGACCCGGTGCCCGGACCCGGCTGGGACGACCTGCTGAGGCGGTGGGAACCGTGCTGAGCGCGTGGCTCGCCGGCCTGTGCGTGGCGTGCGCGGCATGGTGCGTGGCGGCGCCGGGCGGCCGCCCAGCCACGGCCGTCGTGCATCCTCCCCGCGGACGGCGCGTCCGGGGCGGGCGCGGCCCCGCGGGCTGGTGGCGTCGGCTGACGCGGCAGCCAGAGACCGCTCCGGACCAGGTCCGGCTCGCCGTCGCCCAGGTAGGAGCACTGCTGCGCTCCGGGGCGTCACCGGCACGCGCCTGGTCGCGGGCGCTCGGGGTGCCGGTCGACGCCGAGGGCGTCCCCGACCGTGAGGCGCTGGCCGCTGCCGTCGGCGGCGCCCGGCCCGCACGCGCCGTCGTCGCCGCCGCCCGGCTCGCCCGCGACGTCGGCGCACCGTTGGGCGGGGTGCTGGAGGCCGTCGGGGCCGCGCTCGTCGCGCAGGCCGAGGCGGACGCGGAACGGGAGGCGTCCCTCGCCGGGCCGCAGGCCACCGCGCGCGTCCTGCTGTGGCTGCCGGCGCTCGGCGTGGTGCTCGGGACAGCCCTCGGAGCCGACCCGCTCGCCACGGCCACCGACGGCGGGCTGGGCACGGCCGCCGTCCTGCTCGGCGTGCTCGCCCTCCTCGCCGGCCGTGCCTGGACCCGGCGGCTGGTGGCCGCGGCCCGGACGGCGGGGGCCGAGCCGTGAACGCCGTGGCCGCGCTCGCCGTCGGCCCCGACCTCGCCGGTCTGAGCCCCGCCGGTCTGAGCCCTGCCGCCGTGGGCGGTCTGGTCGCGCTCGTGGCTTTCGCCGGCCTGTCGCCGTGGCGCTGGGCGGCGCGCGCCGCACGCCGCCGGGTGGCGGGCCTCGTCACACCCGGCGACCGGGCCGCGGACCACGCCGGCCGAGAGGCGGGGCAGGCGTCCGCCGCGCTGGACGTGCCGTGCCTGCTCGAGCTGGTCGCCGCGGCCGTGCGGTCCGGTGCGGGCGTCCCGCGGGCGCTGGAGGCGGTGGGTGCCGCCGTCGGTGGGCCGGACGGCCGTGCCCTCGGACGGGTCGCCGCGGCGCTCCGGCTCGGGGCCGGATGGGACGCGGCATGGACCGGGGCGTGCGACGTCCCCGCCCGATCAGGGCGACAGGACGCGGCGTGGGCCGGGGCGTGCGACGTCCCCGCCCGATCAGGGCGGGACGCGGTCGCTCCACGGCTCGACGTGCTGCGGCGTGCGCTCCGCGGCGCGTGGGCCGAGGGCGCGGCGCCGGGCGAGTCGCTGCGGGCCGCCGGTGCCGAGCACCGGCACGAACGCCAGGCTGCCGCGCGGACGGCTGCCGCGCGCCTGGCCGTCCGGCTCGTCCTGCCCCTCGGCCTGTGCTACCTGCCGGCCTTCGTGCTCGTCGGGCTCGTGCCCGTGCTGCTCGCGCTCGGTGTGGACCTGTTGTCCGGCTGAGCGTGCCCGCCCCGGCCCGACGGCCGGGGCGGAGATCGCCCTCGGTCGGCCGACCGAGGGCACGGAACCGGGCAGGAGCCCGGTGGAGAAGGGAGAACGCATGACCGACACGACGCAGATCGTCGACGACCAGGACCCGGCGGAGCCGACGGGTTCGCCCGACCGACGCGACGCGCCCGACCGACCCGACGCGCCCGACCCTGAGGCCGGCCTCGCCACGGCCGAGTACGCGATCGCGACCATCGCCGCCGTCGGCTTCGCGGGGCTGCTCATCCTGGTGCTCCAGAGCGACTCCGTGCGCGGGATGCTCGAGTCGATCATCAGCTCGGCGCTGTCGGTGTGAGCGCCCGCGACCGGGGAGAACGCGGTTCGGTGACGGCCGAGCTCGCCGTCGGCATGCCGGTGGTCGTCCTGCTCCTCGTCGCGGTGCTCACGCTCGCGGCCGCGTCCACCGCGCAGCTGCGCGCGGCGGACGCGGCCCGGGTCGGGGCCCGTCAGGCCGCCGTGAGCGCGGACCTCGGCGCGGCGCACGCCGCCGTCTCGCAGGTCGCCGGTGCTGACGCCGAGGCCACCGTGACGCGCGACGGCGAGTGGGTCCGTGTGGTGGTCAGCACGTCGGTCGTGGGCGGCTGGTTCGCCGGGGCACCCCTGCGCGCGACCGGCGAGGCGGTCGCCTGGGTCGAACCGTGACGGCTCCGGACGGCGCCCGGACCGTCGGCGGCGAACGAGGCGCCGGCACCGTGCTGGTGCTCGGGCTCGCGGCGGTGGTGCTGCTGCTCGTCACGGCGGTCGCGGCGCTCGGTGCGGCTCAGCAGGCACGCTCCGTGGCACGGTCGGCCGCGGACCTCGGTGCGCTCGCGGGGGCGACCGCGCTGCGCTGGGGCCACGACCCGTGCACGACGGCGGAGCGCGTCGTCTGGCAGAACGACGGCCTGGCGGTGGCCTGCGGCGTCGAGGACGGCGGTGTGGTGACGGTCACCGCCGCGAGGGCCGTCGTCGGCTCCGCCGGGTCGTGGGGCGGGCTCGGGACCGCCGAGGCGACGGCGCGGGCCGGGCCCCGTCCGTCAGCTCGGCTCGATGCCGAACCGCTGGGCGCGCTCGGTGATGAGGCGCGCCCGGCCGAGCCGCGGCTTGTCGGAGCCGTCGCGGATGACCGACCCGGACGCCTCGAACTCCGCGAGGAAGTCGAGCGCCCACGCGACGTCGGCAGGGGCGGGGGACAGGACCTCGTTGACCACGGCGGGCTGCTCCAGGTCGAGGCAGAGCCGGCCCGTCATGCCCATGGCGACGGCGTCGCCGGACTGCTCGCGCAGCAGCGGGTGGCTGGAGCCCACGGTCGGGCCGTCCACGGGCCCTGGCAGACCGCCGATGCGGCTGGCGGTCACCAGGCGGGAGCGCGGGTAGGCCATCGCCAGCGGCTCGTTCGCGGCACCGGTGTCGCGCCGGTAGTCGCCGGAGCCGAACGCGAGGCGGAACGTGCCGGGCGCGCGGGCGATGCTCACCGCGTCCTCGATCCCGAGCGCCGACTCCACCAGCGGCACCACGGGCAGGTGCCCGCCGAGCCGCTGCACCGTGTCGACCACCTGGTCGGGGCTCTCGGTCTTGGCGAGCATGACCCCGCACAGGCCGTCGGCGTCACGGAACGCGCGGACGTCGTCGGCCCAGGCGGCGGAACCGCGCTCGTTGATGCGCACCCACGCGCGCCCGCCGCGGGCGAACCAGTCCAGGACGTCGCGTCGGGCCTCGTCCTTGCGGGACTCGTCGACCGCGTCCTCGCAGTCGAGGACGAGCTGGTCGGCGCGCGAGAGCTGTGCGGCGTCGAAGTCGTCGCGGCGCAGCGCGTTGAGCAGCAGCCAGGAGCGGGCGTTGGCGGGATCCACGCGGCGTGCCTCGCGGGTGCGGCGCAGCGCGGTCAGGTCCTCGGTGGTCACGCGACGATCGTAGGCGCTACGAAGCCGTCGCCGGCGTCGACGGCCGGGGTCGGGGCGCGCTCGGCGGGGAACCGTCCGGCGCGTGCCGCAGCAGCGCGTCCAGGACCCGCACGGCCGCTGCCTTGTCCAACGGAGAGTTGTCGTTGCCGCACTTGGGCGACTGGACGCAGGCGGGGCAGCCGGCGGCGCACGGGCAGGCCGCGACGGCGTCCCGGGTGGCGCGCAGCCACCGTTCGCCGAGCTCGTAGCCCCGCTCGGCGAACCCTGCGCCGCCGGGATAGGCGTCGTAGACGAAGACGGTCGCCTCGCCGGTGTCGGGGTGCTGGGCGGTGGAGACCCCGCCCAGGTCCCAGCGGTCGCACGTGGCGAGCAGGGGCAGCAGCCCGATCGCGGCGTGCTCCGCCGCGTGGAGGGCTCCCGGTGTCTCGTCGGCGTCGACCCCGGCAGCCCGCAGCACGTGGTCCGGCACGGACCACCACACGGCGGTGGTGCCGAGCGTGCGGGACGGCAGGTCCAGGGCCTCGGTGTCGAGCACCTGCATGTCCGGGATGCGGCGGCGCTGGAAGCTCACCACCTGGCTCGTCACCTCCACCGGTCCCAGCCCCCAGGTGACGGGACCCCACTCGCGGCGCTGCGCGGGGCGCGAACCCTCGGGAGCAGGGTGGTCGGGATCGCCGGGCTCCTCCAGGGAGATCTCCATGACGTCGCGCGACCAGGTGCCGTGGTCCACGTCCCGGCGCACCACGAGCGCCACGTGGTCGTCGAGGTCGAGGTGGTCGACCACGTAGGTGACGCCCTGGTGCACGTACACCGCGCCGTCGTGCACCTGGCCGTCCGCCGAGGCGGCGTCGACCGTGCCCAGGAGGCGGCCAGTGGCGGCCTCGACGACCCGCACCGGCCGGCCGCCGGACCCGCGCAGGTCCGCCATACCGGCCGCCGGCTGCGCGTGCGTCCAGTACCAGCCGGAGGGGCGGCGACGGAGCAGGCCGCGGGCGACGAGGACGTCGAGCACCTCCCGGACCCGGGCGGGGTCGCCGAACCGGGCGAGGTCCTCGGTGCGCAACGGCATCTCCTGGGCTGCCGCGCACAGCTGGGGGGCCAGCACGTAGGGGTTCCCCGGGTCGAACACGGTCGCCTCGAGCGGGGCGTCGAACACCGCCTCGGGGTGGGTGACCAGGTACGTGTCCAGCGGGTCCTCGCGCGCGACGAACGCCACGAGCCCGTCGGCACCCGCTCGCCCGGCTCGTCCGGCCTGCTGCCACAGGGACATGCGCGTGCCCGGCCAGCCCGCGACGAGCACCGCGTCGAGGCCGGAAATGTCGACGCCGAGCTCGAGAGCGTTCGTGGTGGCGAGGCCGAGGAGGTCACCCGACCGGATCGCCTGCTCGAGCTCGCGGCGCTCCTCGGGCAGGTAGCCGCCCCGGTAGGCCGCGACCCGCCCGGCGAGCCCGGTCGACACGGGGCGCAGGTGGTCCCGCACCTGCTGGGCCACCGACTCCGCGCCACGGCGCGAGCGCGTGAAGGCGAGCGTGCGGGCACCGTGCGCGGCGAGGTCGGCGAGCAGGTCGGCCACCTCCGCGGTGGCGGATCGACGGGGGTGCTCGGCGGCACCCTCGACCGTCAGGACGGCATCGGCCTCGTTCGCCGCGGGATCGAGGGGGTCGGGCAGGGCCCAGGGGTCGTCGTCCGACACCCCGGCCGGGTGGCCGTCCGCCGTCGTGCTGCCCGAGCGCTCGAACGCCGGTCCGGTGATCTCGGGCGGCTGCCAGAGGACGACGGTCCGCCGCCCCGCCGGCGAGCCGTCAGCGCTGACCTCCGTGACGTCGTCGGCCGAGGTCCCGAGGAGCCGGGCGACGCTCGCGGCGGGGTCCGCCGTCGTCGCGCTGGCCACGACGAAGGTCGGCGCCGTGCCGCCGTAGTGCTCGGCGAGCCGCGCGAGGCGGCGCAGCACCAGGGCGACATGGGCGCCGAAGACCCCGCGATAGGCGTGCCCCTCGTCGACGACGACGTAGCGCAGGCCCCGTAGCAGCCGCGTCCACCGGCGGTGCGCCGGCAGCAGGGCGAAGTGCAGGAAGTCGGGGTTGGTGAGGACGACGTCCGCGTGCTCGGCGGCCCAGCGGCGCTCCTCCGACGGGGTGTCGCCGTCGCACGTGGTGGCCCGGACGTCGCGGGTGCCGGCGGCGTCCAGGAGCCGTGTCAGCGCGGTGAGCTGATCCGCGGCCAGAGCCTTGGTGGGGGACAGGTAGAGCACCGTGCTGCCGCGGACCGTCGTCTCGATCCGACCCTGCCCGCCCTGCGCCGCCGCGCGACCCGCGCGGACGGCGGTCAGCGCGGGCAGCCAGAAGGCCAGCGACTTGCCGGACCCGGTGGAGCTGGCCAGCGCGACGTGCTCACCCCGCCAGGCGGCGTCCGCCGTGGTGACCTGGTGGGTCCACGGACGCTCGACCCCGAGGGCCTGGTAGCCCGCCACGAGCTGCGGGTCGGCCCAGGCGGGCCAGTCGGCGTGCTGCGCGTCCCGGGCGGGGAACGTCCGGGCGTGCCGGAGGCGGTCGGCCCGAGCGCCGCGAGCCGTGAGCACGTCCAGCAGCGGGTGGTCGGCGAGCGGGCTCTCTGGTGGCACCTCGACAGTGTCGCACCTGAAATTCACCCGCTCCGCTTACCACAAATCGCGCTGACTCGCCGACTGAAGGCCTAGGATCGGACGTCGAAGCATCAGCCGGGCATCGCCGCCGTGTCCCTCTCATCCGTCGGATGAGACATGTCCGGCCTGCGAACACTCCTGCAGGAGCCATCGGCGAGCACGGCCGCCGGGCCCCGCCTCGACGAAGGACTCGCATGCGCACGCTCTCGGCCGCCGTTCTCACCGCCGCCCTCGTCATCGCCCCGGCCTCGTTGGCCTGGGCCGGTGGCTCGGACGACCCCACGCCGTACGAGGTGACGGGCAAGGGGATCCAGCTCCCCGAGGGCGACGTGTTCCCGGACAACGGGCACGTGAACATCAGATACACCGCCGGTGATGAGGCGAAGGAGGCCAACGTCCACTTCGAAGGCAAGTGCGTCGAGCGCGACGACGCCGGGTGTGCCGGCGTGGAGCACGAGTGGGCCCAGTACATCGGCCAGTCCTTCCTCCCCTGGTCCGTGCTGGGGGTCGAGGGCGGCGACTGCGTGGAGTGGGTGCAGATCGGCCACCACAACGAGCACTTCGGCGAGGGCGGCCAGGAGCCCGTCTGCGTCGAGGACCCTGAGCCGGTGGCGACGCCGGAGCCCAAGCCGACCCCGGACTTCCCGGACACGCCGCCGACCGAGCCCGGCGAGGGCGAGCCGACCCCGCCGACCGAGGGCACGGACCCCGAGGGCAACGAGCCCGGGACCGACGAGCCCGGAACCGATCAGCCCGGGACCGACGAGCCGGTGCCGAGCGGGTCGCCGGTCCCGGTCGCGGACGAGACCGGGACGGACGAGGAAGCCGGCAGCACTCCGGGCCGCCCGCAGGGTGTGGCGGTGACGCCGGGCGTCGCGGACCAGACCGGGGGCGACGCTGACGGGGCGGACGCCGGGTCGGCCGAGCAGGTCCGGGCGCAGTCCGGTGGTGGCGAGCTGCCGCGGACCGGCGCGACCGTCACGGCCGTCCTCGTCGCTGCGGCTGTGCTCGTCCTCGGAGGGATCGGCTTCCTGGCAGTGCGCCGCCGCAACGCCTGATCGGCGCGCCAGGCGCACAGGCACAGGACATAGGCGCAAAGGGCGACAAGAGAAAGATGGCCCTTCTGGGCGATGAGAAAGAATAGTCCATTCTTTGATGAATGGATCGCGCTTTCGCCATGGAAGTCTTGTGAAAGAAGTCCGGCCCAGGCTGTTATCTGTTCGTGATCATCGTTCCCTGGTGTCATGCCCACCACCAGGACCCGGCGGCTCGCTGCTGCCCTCGCGGCGGCCACCGCGGTCACCCTCGTCCCGCTCGCAGGTGCCCCGGCGCACGCCGCCGCAGCTCCGGCGGCCCCCGTCGCGGCACCGGCCGCGCCTCCGGCGACCGCCCCTGCGACCGCAACGCTGAGCGCTGCGCCCGTCTCCGCCGTCGGCCCCCGCGCCGTGGCGGGCCTCGCCACCGGCTCCCAGCGCGGCGTGCGCTGGATCAAGGCCGACCGGGCCAAGGTCACGAAGAAGCGCGACCGGTCGAGCCGCGTCGTGGCCCGGCCGGACGACGGCACGCGGCTGACTGTGCTCGACCGTCGCACGAAGCTGCTGAAGGTCCGGCTGCCGAACGGCAAGGTCGGCTGGGTCGGCAAGCGGCAGGTGACCGCCACGCCGTTGCGGGACGTCGGCGGCAAGCGGTTCACGACCAAGCGGGTCAAGGTCACCCGGGAGGTCCGCGGGGCGTCCCGCACCGTGGCCCGGGCGGCACTCGGCACGAAGGTCATCAAGCTCGCCCGGACCACGGGCCGCGGCGTCGACCGCGTCAAGGTCAAGCTGCCCGGCGGCAGGACGGGCTGGGTCTCGGCGGACAAGCTGCGGACCCGCGACGTGTGGGGTCAGCTCGCGCGGTGCGAGTCCGGCGGTCGCCCGCAGATCGCCACCGGGAACGGCTACTACGGCATGTACCAGTTCACGGCGCGCACCTGGCGTTCCGTCGGCGGCTCGGGCCTGCCGCACCGGCACGGGGCCCGCGAGCAGACCAAGCGCGCGCAGATCCTGCAGGCCCGCGCGGGCTGGGGCCAGTGGCCGCACTGCACCCGCAAGCTCGGGCTGCGCTGAGGCGGGCCCGGTTCGCCGCTACCGGACGAGGACGGCGCTCATCGCACGCGCCAGGTACCAGGGGTCGACGACGGCGGTCAGCTCACGCGCGGAGTGCATCGACAGGATCGGTACGCCCACGTCCACGACGCGGATGCCGAGCCGCGTGGCGGTGATCGGCCCGATGGTGGAGCCGCACGGGATGGTGTTGTTCGAGACGAACTCCTGGGTGGGCACTCCGGCGGCTTCGCAGGCCGTCTGCCAGAGCGCGGCCCCGTGGGCGTCGGTGGTGTAGCGCTGGTTGGCGTTGATCTTGAGGATGGGGCCGCCGCCCGCCCGCGGGTGGTTGGCGGGGTCGTGCCGCTCCGGGTAGTTGGGGTGCACGGCGTGCCCCACGTCGGAGGAGACGCACAGCGAGGACGCCAGCGCCCGACGGCGGTCCTCGCCCCCGGCGCCGAGCGCGCGCGAGATGCGGCCCAGGACGTCGCTGAGGAACGGCCCGGCGGCGCCGGAGCGGGACTCGGACCCGATCTCCTCGTGGTCGAACGCGGCCAGCACCGCGACACCGGTGAGGTCGGTGGGCTCGGCGCCGAGCAGCGCCGTGAGCGCCGCGTGCGTGGAGAGCAGGTTGTCCAGCCGGCCGGACGCCCACAGCTCCTCGCGCGCGCCGAAGGCTCGCGGTGCCTGGGTGTCGGCGACCACGACGTCGTAGCCGAGGATGTCCGCCGGGTCGACCGCGCCGTCGGGCACCTCGATGCGCGAGGCCAGCTCGGCGAGCACGTCGGCGTCGCTGACCTCGCCCAGGCCGATCACGGGCTGGGTGTGCCGCTGCTTGTCGAGGGCCAGGCCGTCGTTGACCTGCCGGTCGAGGTGGATGGCGAGCTGGGGGATGCGGGCGAAGGGCCCGGTGCGCACCAGGTGCTCCGCCCCGTCCCGGGTGACGATGCGGCCGGCAAGCTCGAGCTCGCGGTCCAGCCAGGAGTTGAGCAGCGGCCCGCCGTACACCTCGACGCCGGCCTGCACCCAGCCCTCGCGCCCGGTGGTGGGCCGCGGCTTGAGCTTGAACCCGGGTGAGTCGGTGTGGGTGCCGAGCACCGTGAACGGGGTGGTCGCCTCCGCCGACGGCGGCACGACGAAGGCGATGGCCGAGCCGTCGCGCACGACGACGTAGCGGCCGCCCGGTGCGACGTCCCACGCGTCGCTCTCGGCCAGCCGGACGAACCCGGCGGCCTCGGCGCGGCGGGCGACCTCGGCGGCGGCGTGGTACGACGACGGCGCGGCGGTGACGAACGCGCCGAGGTCCTCGGCGTGGTCGCGAGCCTTCGCGGGCACTGGGGTGTGTGGCGTGGACATGCGCGCATCTTGCCACGCGCCTGCGCGCACTCGCCCGGTTCTGCTCGGCACGAAGTGACCTGTTCGACAGTCCGTCCTGCCGAACAGGTCACTTCCTGCCGAACCGAGGCCAGCCCGCCGTCGCCTGCGGGTCAGCAGCCGAGGTTGCCACCCGTCGTCGTGCCGAGGATCTGCGCGAACCGCTGGAACGAGGCGATCCGGCTCTGCACCTGGGCCGGGTTGCCACCGTCGCACTCGAGAGCGCCGTTGATGGAGCGGATCGACTCCCCGAACCCGGCGCCGGTCACGATCGCCTGGTGGCCTGTCATGGTGCCGGGGCCGGACTGGGTGTTCCAGTACCAGAGGCCGGTCTTCCAGGCGACGGCCGGGTCGGTCTCCACCAGGTACGGGTTGTTGAGCAGGTCGATGCCCAGGGCGTCGCCCGCGGCCTTGTAGTTGTAGTTCCAGGAGAGCTGGACCGGGCCCTTGCCGTAGTAGGCCGACTGGCCGGCGGGGCACCCGAACGGCTGCGTCTCGTCGCAGTAGTGGGAGTAGTTGGCCTCGTTGATCTCCTTGACGTAGCGCAGCCCACCGGTCTCGTGGTCCACGTTGGCCAGGAACGCGGCCGCCTCGCGCTTGGCGATCTCCGGGCCGCCGGCCGAGGCGAAGTCGGGGTACGCCCCGAGCGCGTCGACCAGCCCCTGGTAGGTGTAGAACGAGTTCCGCTGGGGGAACATCTCGTCGAACTGGGCAGCGGACACCACGAATTCACCGGGGTCGACGGGCGGGTCGGTGGGGTCGGGGTCGGGCGTGGAGCCGCCGTCGCAGGCGCCCGCGGAGCGCCAGACGCCCCACTGGCCGGTGGTGCCGGGGGTCTCGCCGCGGGTCCACCACTGGGCGTCCCAGTTCTGGCCGACGTGCGACACGGTGTCGCCGGCGGTGTACACCGTGCCCGCCGACCAGCCGGGCGCGCAGCTCGCGGCGGAGGCGGACGCGGCCGGGCCGGCGGTGGTCCACGCCAGCGCGCCGGCGGCGGCGATCGTCAGGGCGGTGAGTGCGGAGAGCGCGCGCCGCCGCGCCGTCCCGCCGCGGAGGTTCAGGACTGTCGACCGGGTCATGTCGAACCTTTCGTCAGAGGTGCTAACAGATTCGAGTCTGAAGCGCCGACCCCACGATGGACAACACCCGTACGTCCGTCACCGGGCGTTGTGGAGAACCCTTACGCGAGCAGGTCGCCGAGCCGCTCGAGCGCCTCGCGGCCGACCACGTCGCGCGCCAGGAGGGGCACCTCTCGCATGGGCACGTCGGGCAGCTCGGTCCGCAGCGTGGCCAGGTGCGACGCCTCCGCGGCGTGGCGGGCGGCGAGCAGCTCGCCGGCGTCGGCGGGCGAGCGCTTGTTGACCACGAGCCCGCCCACCGCGACCCCGAGCCCGGTGAGCCGCCGCGTCAGCTCGACCGTCTCCAGCACGGGCAGCCGCTCGGCGGCCAGCACCACGACGAACGTGCAGGCCTCATGGTCCGTGAGCACGTCGCGCAGGTGCGCGAACCGCTCCCGTCGCCGGGTCAGCACGGACCGGATCTCGGCGTCGCGCCGCGCGGTGGCCTCGCCCCGACCGCCCAGCATCTGGGCGGCGGCGCCCAGCCGGTCGGATCGGTCTCGGCGCCGCAAAAGGCCGTCGGTCCAGGCCCCCATCGTCTCCGGCAAGGAGAGCAGCCGGGCGGTGTGCCCCGACGGTGCGGTGTCGAGGACCACCAGGTCGTAGTCGGCCGTGCCCCGCTGCACGAGGTCGGCCACCCGCTCCAGGATCGCCGCCTCGTGCATGCCGGGCGCGTCACGAGCCAGGTCGAGGTGCCGGTCGACCTCACCGCCGAGGTGCTCGGGCATGAGCCGGCGCAACGTGGCACGGACCGCGGACAGGTGTGCCGCCGTCGTCCGCTCCGGGTCGATCTCGACCCCGTCGAGGTATCCGGGCGCCTCGTCGGCCAGGCGCGCGACGTCGTCGCCCACCGTGCGCTGCCACAGGTGGCCGAGGTTGTGGGCCGGGTCGGTCGAGACGACCAGCACCCGGCGGCCCGCCCGGGCCTGGGCCAGCGCGACCGCCGAGGCGACCGACGTCTTGCCCACCCCGCCCTTGCCACCCACGAGGACCACCCGGCGACGGGCGGCCAGGCCGTGCAGGTCTAGCAGCACGACACGTGGTCCAGAGGCGATCGGTCCAGACCGAGCCGGGTGTGCCACTCGTGGACACGATCAGCCACCAGGGGCAGCAGCTCGACCGTGTAGTACGACGCGGGGTTGGGCACCCCGAGCGCCTCGGCGAGCACGACCAGCGTGAACAGGTCGTCCTCGTCCCGCCGGGCGCGAGCCATCGTGCGCCGGTACGGCGCCTCGTAGAACTCGCGCAGCCCTGCTGACAGGGAGGTCAGGGCGCTCAGGGTGCCCGGCATCAGGCGTCCTTCGCCGGCGCACCGCCTGCGGCGCCGGTGCCCGCGGCGCCGGTGCCCGCGGCGGAGGTGCCGGTGGGCACCGGCTCGTCGGACTCCGGGTCGAACGAGCCCTTCCGTGCGGCGTTCATCGCGGCGGCGGCCTCGACGGAGACCCACAGCGACGCCACGAGGATGATGACGTCGAGCACCAGGAGGAGCCAGCTCTGGTCCGCCCAGAACGTCCCGAGCTGCACGACCAGCGCGTAGATCGACATCACCAGGACGAAGACCAGCGGGATCAGCACCGGCAAAGGGTTGCGCTTCTTGCGCAGCAGGATGACCGCCACCACCGCGAGCGTCAGGGACGCCAGGAGCTGGTTCGTGGTGCCGAAGAGCGGCCAGATGAGCAGCCCGCCGTCACCCTCGCCGC
The DNA here is from genome assembly GCA_947497265.1 of uncultured Isoptericola sp. Classification (GTDB taxonomy): domain Bacteria; phylum Actinomycetota; class Actinomycetes; order Actinomycetales; family Cellulomonadaceae; genus Isoptericola; species Isoptericola rhizosphaerae. The sequence goes on along the minus strand of CANMFP010000001.1, from coordinate 441,978 downwards.
CGGAGCTGAAGACCAGCCCCATCGCGACCACGAGCACGACGACGGTCCCCACGCCCTTGTTGACCCGGACGCCTGCGAGCTCGCCCGCCTCCTGGACGACGAACCGCTGCAGGCGCACCCCGGTGTCCATCGTCGTGGCGGCGAACAGCACGGCCATCGTCGCCAGGATGGTCGCCGACAACGAGGCCGGGATGCCGAGCCCGGCGTTGACGATCGCGGCACCGCCGTCGACGAACGCGCCGACGCCGTTGACGGCGAACGACGAGTAGACCGCCTCCCAGTCCGCCACGGTCCGGAAGCCCGCGGTCGTGGCGATGATCGCGCCGAGCGCCAACATGCCCTCGCCGACCGCGCCGAAGTAGCCGACGAACCGGCCATCGGTCTCCTTGTCGAGCTGCTTGGACGACGTGCCGGACGAGACCATGCCGTGGAAGCCGGAGATCGCACCGCAGGCGATCGTCACGAACAGCAGCGGCACGAGGCTCGGCGTGTCCGCCGGGACGTTCTCGTTGAACGCGGGGGCGACGACCGCCGGGGTCGAGAACAGCACGGCGCCGTACAGGATGCCCAGACCGATGAAGAGCTGGACGCCGTTGATGTAGTCGCGGGGCTGCAGCAGCACCCACACCGGCAGCAGCGACGCGATGCCCGCGTACACGAACAGGGCAACGATCCAGAACGTGGCCGGCGACATGCCGAGGATCGGGTCGGGCAGGACCACAGGGAACCGGTCGCCGACGAGGATCAGCGAGTACAGGGCGACGACGCCGATGACGGTGGTGACCAGCAGGTTGATCTTCCAGCGGTAGATCATCTGGCCGATGACGGCCGCCACGGCGATAGCGCCCCAGACCGGGATGACCGAGGTGGGCGTGGCGATGAGCAGGTTCTTGATCACCACGGCGAAGGCCGCGATGACCATCAGCAGCAGCAGGAAGATGACCACGAGGAACAGGCCGCGCCCGCGGGCACCGATGTAGCGCCCGGACAGCATGCCCATCGAGCGCCCCTTGTTGCGGACCGACGCCCACAGCGCGCCCATGTCGTGCATGCCCGCGAAGAAGACGGTGCCCAGCGTGACCCAGAGGAACGCCGGCACCCAGCCCCAGATGACCGCGATGGCGGGCCCGACGATCGGCGCGGCACCAGCCACCGAGGTGAAGTGGTGACCCCAGAGGACGAACTTGTTGGTCGGCACGTAGTCGACGCCGTCGCGCATCTCGTGGGACGGCGTGCGGTAGGTCTCGTCCAGCCTGTAGACGCGGTTGGCCAGGAACTTCGAGTAGAGGAAGTACCCGGCGAGGACCATGGCGAGGCCCACCACCATCAGCACCAAGGAGTTCACGCTGCGCTCCGATCCAGTCGTCGTTGACCTTGTGCCGGGAGTCTACGGCGCGGTGCCCAGGAGTCCAGACGCCGTCGCCAGGTGCCCAAGGCACGTGTCGGTTCGTGACAGTCATCACGTGTGAGTAGACTCACGCGCATCCCGCCGTCAACGGCGACGGCGGGGTATCCAACAGACGCTCGGCCCAGGTCGACGACCGGGGGCGCGGTTGGCACACGTCGAGGAGGACGGATGCTCACACTCGGGTCCGACAGCATCACGATCGTCGCGGTCATCGCGGTGATCGCCCTGGCAGCGCTCGTGTGCGCAGCGGTGCTCCGGCGGCAGGTGCTCGCCGCACGCGGCGGCACGGACAAGATGCAGGACATCGCCCAGGCGGTCCAGGAAGGTGCTTCCGCCTACCTCAGCCGGCAGTTCCGGACACTCGCGCTCTTCGCCGTCGTGGTGTTCGCACTGCTCTTCCTGCTGCCGGGCGACGGCGGCGTGCGTGTCGGGCGGTCGGTCGCGTTCCTCGTAGGGGCCGGCTTCTCCGCGGCGATCGGCTACCTCGGGATGTCGCTCGCCGTCCGGGCCAACGTCCGCGTCGCCGCGGCCGCCATCCGCCCCGACGGGCGGCGGACGGGCGCCCGGATCGCGTTCCGCACCGGTGGCGTCGTCGGGATGTCCGTCGTCGGGCTCGGTCTGCTCGGCGCCGCCGTGGTCGTGCTCGTCTACCGGTCCGACGCCCCCGCCGTGCTGGAGGGCTTCGGGTTCGGCGCCGCGCTGCTCGCGATGTTCATGCGCGTCGGCGGTGGCATCTTCACCAAGGCGGCCGACGTCGGCGCCGACCTGGTCGGCAAGGTCGAGCAGGGCATCCCGGAGGACGACCCGCGCAACGCCGCGACCATCGCCGACAACGTGGGCGACAACGTCGGCGACTGCGCGGGCATGGCCGCCGACCTCTTCGAGTCCTACGCCGTGACCCTCGTCGCTGCCCTGATCCTCGGCAAGGCCGTCATGGGCGAGCAGGGGCTCGTGTTCCCGCTCGTCGTCACCGCGGTGGGCGCGTTCGTCGCCCTCCTGGGCGTCGCGATCACCCGCGTGCGGGCGAACGAGTCCGGCCTGACCGCCATCAACCGCGGCTTCTACGTCTCCGCCGTCGTCGGCGCTGCCCTCGCGGCCGTCGCGGCGTTCCTGTACCTGCCGAGCTCGTTCGACGGGATGGGCGGCACCGCCGACCTCACCGGCGTCACCTCGGACCCGCGGGTCGTCGCGTCGCTCGCCGTGCTCATCGGCATCGTGCTGGCCGGCATCATCCTGTGGATCACCGGCTACTTCACCGGGACGGAGTCCAAGCCGACCAAGCACGTCGCGGCCACGTCCCGCACCGGTGCGGCCACCGTGGTGCTGTCCGGCATCGGCGTCGGGTTCGAGTCCGCCGTGTACACCGCCGGCGTCATCGCCGCCGCGATCTGCGGCGTCTTCCTGCTCGCCGGCGGCTCCATCTGGCTGTCGCTGTTCCTCGTGGCGCTCGCGGGCTGCGGCCTGCTGACCACGGTCGGCGTGATCGTCGCCATGGACACGTTCGGTCCCGTGAGCGACAACGCGCAGGGCATCGCCGAGATGTCCGGCGACGTCGACGAGGAAGGCGCCCAGATCCTCACGGACCTCGACGCCGTCGGCAACACCACCAAGGCCATCACCAAGGGCATCGCGATCGCGACGGCGGTGCTCGCGGCGACCGCGCTGTTCGGCTCCTACGCGGACGCGGTCGAGACGGCGGTCGCGGAGGTCACGACGGTCGGCAGCGGCCTGGTGGGCGCGATGCTGAGCTACGAGATCATCTCCCCGATCACGCTGGTCGGCGTGATCCTGGGTGCGGCCACGGTGTTCCTGTTCTCGGGACTCGCGATCGACGCGGTGACCCGGGCGGCCGGAGCCATCGTCTACGAGGTGCGCCGCCAGTTCCGCGAGCACCCCGGGATCATGACGTACGACGAGCGGCCCGAGTACGGCAAGGTCGTGGACATCTGCACCAAGGACTCCCTGCGAGAGCTCGCCACCCCGGGCCTGCTCGCGGCCTTCGCGCCGATCGCGGTGGGCTTCGGGCTCGGTGTCGGCCCGCTGGCCGGGTTCCTCGCCGGCACCATCGGCGCCGGCGTGCTCATGGCGATCTTCCTGGCCAACTCCGGTGGCGCCTGGGACAACGCGAAGAAGATCGTGGAGGACGGCGCGCACGGCGGCAAGGGCTCGGAGGCGCACGAGGCCACGATCATCGGCGACACCGTGGGCGACCCGTTCAAGGACACCGCCGGGCCGGCGATCAACCCGCTGATCAAGGTGATGAACCTGGTCTCGCTCCTCATCGCTCCCGCGGTGGTCATGCTCTCGGTGCCCGCTGACGCCAACCACGTGCTGCGCATCGTCATCGCCCTGGTGGCTGCCGGCATCGCGATGGGCGCGGTCGTGCTCTCCCGCCTGCGCGCGGCCCGTGTGGACCGTGAGCAGGAGGACGAGGTGCGCGCCGTCGCCGCACGCTGACCGCGCGTCGCATCGAGGATCTCTGGCGTCACAGGACGGCGAGGGTCACCACCACGATGGTGAGGGTCACCAGCAGCAGCGCGGCGTCCGCGACCGTGAACCGCAAGTGCGCGAGCCGGAGTCGACGTCCCGGATCGTCCGAGCCTGTGAGCGAGAAACCGCGGGTCTCGAGGGCCTCGACGGTCGTCCGGGTGCGCTGGGCGGTGTTGAGGATGAGCGGGTAGAACGCCTGGACGGCGATCCTCCCGACCCGGGCCGCCGTCCGCCACCCCAGGAACCCGTGCCCGCAGTGCGGTGCCCCGCGCATCCGATGGCCGTCGACGATGGTCTGGAACTCGTCGATGAGCATCGGCACCATCCGGTAGCCGTAGCTGACGCCGAAGCCGAGCACTGCTGGTGCGCGCAGGGCCTGCAGCCCGTCGGACAGCTTCTCCGGGTCGAGGGACACGAACGCGGCCATGGAGACCAAAGAGATCGCGCCGAGCTTGAGGGAGATCTGGACGAGCCCGTCGACCGCCGCCGGGCTCCCGCCGAGGACGAGCACCAGCACCAGCACGTAGGCGGCCTGGCCGAGCAGGCCCAGGCTGAACAGCCCTAGCAGGAGCGGCCCGATCCGTGCGGCCAGCGCGCAGGCGAGCGACAGCACGAAGAACACGGCCAGTGCGGGTGTCGAGTACGTCAGCCAGGGTGCCAGCGCGCACACGAGGTACCACCCCAGGACGGCGCGGGGGTCGCGGCGGGCGAGGAATCCGCCTCGGGTGGCGTACGCGACGCGCACCAGCTCGAGCTTGACCCACTCGACCGTCACGCGGTCGAACCCGGACCGCGAGGAGTTCTTGCGGCCGGTGGTCCTCGGATCGCGGCGACCGTCCGCACCGGTGGTCCGTGGCGGGGTCGTGACGACGGAGGTCATGCGAGCTCCTCGATGGTTCGGACCTGACGGACCAGCTCGTCGACGGTCAGGGGCAGCTCCGGCAGCGCCAGCGCGGCGCCCACCTGGGCGACCTGTGGCGAGACGAGGCGCGCCCGCTCGAGCACGTCGGGGGACGAGAACAACGTCCTGGGGTCGGTGTCGGCGATGACCTGGCCGTGGTCGAGCACGACGACGCGGCTCGCCCACTCGGCGACGAGATGCATGTCGTGCGTGGCCACCACCGTGCAGCGGATGTGGTCGCTGAGTGCCTCGAGCATGCCGATGACGTCGTCGCGCGAGCGGAGGTCGAGACTGGACGTCGGCTCGTCCAGCAGCAGGAGCCGAGGACGCATCGCCAGGCCGATGGCGAGCGTGGAACGTCGCTGCTGGCCGCCCGAGAGCAGGCGTCCGTCCCGGTCGGCGAGCCGCGTGAGGTCCACCCGGTCCAGCACCCGCTCGACCAGGGCGTCGGCGTCGGGCAGGCCACGCCCGTGCGGATGCATCGCGACGTCGGCGCGCACCGAGTCCTGCAGGAACATCTCCTCCGGCCGCTGCATCAGGTAGCAGACGGTGTCGGCGAGAGTGGCGGCCGAGACCGACCGTGTGTCGCGGCCGTCGACCTCGACTGCTCCGGCCCGGGGGACCGCCAGGCCCGCCAGGACGGAGAGCAGCGTCGACTTGCCCGCACCGTTCGACCCGACGAGAGCCACGCGGTCGCCGTCGTGGAGGTCGAGGTCGAGGCCCTGGAGCACGGTGTGACGGTCGCCGGAGACCGTGCGGTAGCCGTGCTCGACCCCCACCATCCGAGCCACGAGAGCACCACGCCGACGGGCACGCGGCATCGCACCCGACGGCGCGGGCTCGGCGACCGCCGACGCGTCCGGCGCGGCTCGGACGACCGACCGCAGCAGGTCGACGCACTCGTCGACGGTGATCGGCACGGGGCGCTCCCCGCGGTCGACCTCCGCGACGAGGGCGCGGCCCAGAGCGACCACGGGGGGATCGGGGACGTGCGCGTCGGCGAGGTCCTCGCGGCGCGCGAGAGCCTCGCGGACCGGCAGGTGCCAGCGCACCCGTCCGCCGGACATGAGCACGACGCTGCGCGCGTACCGGGCGATGAGCTCGGCGTGGTGCTCGATGACGACGACCGTGATCCCCTGCTCCTGGTTGAGCCGCGTCAGGTGGTCGTACACGACGGCTGCCCGCCGGGGGTCCACCTCGGCGGCGGGCTCGTCCACCACGAGGACGGACGGGGCGAGGGCCAGCGCCCCGGCCAGCGCCGTGAGGTGCTGCTGCCCGCCGGAGAGCTGCCAGGTGTGGGTCTCCGCGATGTCGCTGAGGCCGAGGTCGGCGAGCGCCCGGTCGGTCCGGTCGGCCCAGTCCTCGTGCCCGAAGTTCAGGGGACCGAAAGACACGTCGCCGCGCACGGTGGGCCGCACCAGCTGGTTGCCGAAGTCCTGGAACACGTAGCCGACGTCGTGCGCGATCTCTCCCACGGTGCGCCGGGCGGTGCTGCGTCCGTGGACGCGGACGCGGCCGGTGATGTCGCCGTTCCAGAAGTGGGGGACCAGGCCGTTGAAGGCCTTGCACAGCGTGGTCTTGCCCGAACCGTTGCCGCCGACCACGGCCACGAAGTCACCGGGCTCGATCGTCAGGCCGACGTCGTGCAGCGAGTCCTGCGCGGCACCCGGGTAGCGGAAGGTCAGCCCGCGCACCTCGATCGCCGGGGTGTCGGTCCGCCGGTCGTCCGGTGCGGTGCTCGCCACCGTGGTCGGCGCGGGCATCAGAAGCTCGCCTCGTCGTCCTCGACGGAGGTGCTCGTCGACGTGCTGGTGGCGCGGGCCCGGCGTGCCCGCAGGACGGCGACGACGACGAAGATCCCGAAGCCGACGGCGAGGGCGATCGCGCCGGCGACCCACATCCATGCCTCGCCGAACTGGTCGACAAAGTCCGGTTCGAACGCCCCGAGGGTGGAGAGCCCGTCCTCGCGGCCGACGAACTCCTCCCACGTGGCGAACAGCGCGATCGCGCCGGCGGCAAGGACAGCCAGGACGGCGACCGGCCAGAACTGCATCCCGGCGGGTCCGGTCAGTCGTGGCGGATGCTCGGGGTCGCGGGGGCGCAGCCCCATGACGGGCTCGATCTTCCCGTAGAGACGGGGCGTCAGCCACAGGGCGGGCAGCGCGCCGAACAGGATGCCGGAGAACACGAGCGTCACGACGATGTCGAGACCTTCGGCGAGCAGGAACGCCCCCAGCAGCCCGTCGGCCTCCTCGAGAGTCTCGGGGTCGATGCCGATGACCACCTTGAGGATGTCGACGACGCCGCCGCTCACCTTGTCGACGAGCACCATGACGATCGGCGCGAGCGCGACCTGCACCCGGCTGAGCGGGTTGCGCACGAGGCAGCCGGCGACGTAGATCGCCAGGGCCGTCTGGAGGAAGCCTTCGAGCTCGCTGAGGCCCCCGAAGTCGCCGAGCAGCATGTCGGAGAAGACGAGCTCGCCGAGCGGCGCGCCGAGCGCCACCCACAGCGGTGAGAGGAGGGCCGCGAGCACGACGGCGATGAAGGCGAAGTAGGAGACGCCGAGCTCGAGGGGGCCGACCTGGACCTCGGGGACGACGTTGGCGACGATGTCGCCCACGCCGTACAGCGTCATGGAGAGGACCAGGATCATGAGTTTCTGCGGGCCGGAGAGGTGCTCGGACCGCGGCAGGACGCTGCGGGGCTTGTCGGCCGTGGCGGCGACGTTGCTGGACATGGGTGCCTTCCTCGAAAGTTCGTCTCGGGTCTTCCAGGGCGTCCGGCGGGTGCCGGCGATCAGAGAGCGGCCGGGGGCCGGGTCACGCGTGACCGGAGCAGGACGGTGACAGCGGACATGTCGGGGACGAGATGGTCGGGTCGGAGCGGGTCGTCGGCTTCGAGCGCGTCGAGCACCTCGTCGGCCGTCGAGCCGCCGCGCACCAGCACGACGGTCCCGACGCCGACGGACCGGGCGGCGGCGACGTCACGGTGCGGCTTGTCGCCGACGAACACGGCGCGGGAGGCGTCGGCGTCCAGCGCGGCGAGCGCCGTGCGAACCGTGACCGGGTCGGGCTTTCGCCGTCCGAGCTCGTCGGAGTAGACGTGCGCACCGACGAGCTCGTCGAGCCCCGCCTCGATGAGCTCTGAGCGCACTGCCCGCCCGCACACGGTGTTGGACACGACGGCGACGGGCACGCCCGCGTCGCGGGCGGCGAGCAGCAGGTCCGGGACCCCGGGGCGCACCGTGGGGACGGACTTGGTGCTCGCGTATCCGACCATGAGCGCGTGGGCCTCGGCGCGCAGCCAGTGCCGCACGCCCGGTCCGTGGTGGTCGAGCAGCGGCCCGACGAGCTCGACCCAGAACGTCGGGGCGTCGACCTCCGGGACGAAGCCCACGCCGTCGGGCACGCTGCCCTGCTCCTCGGCGTGGTCCTTCCAGGACCGGTGCGCCACGCGAGCACGGTCCAGGACCTCGAGGGCCTCCTCGGTGCCCGTCGGGTAGCCGGCGGAGCTCAGACCGGCCGCTAGGCGCACGGCGAACGTGCGGCGGACGCCGTCGTCGGGCCGGGAGACGGCGATGACTCCGCCGTGATCGAGCAGGAGCGCGCTGACGGGGACCGGAGCGGGGACGAGCGGTGCTGAGGCTGGCGACGCCGAGGGCCGCGCCGAGGGCGTCGACGGCCGGGACTCCACGAGCAGGTCGACGAGTCCCTGGGGGTCCTGCAGCACCAGGTCGGGCTCTTCGGAGACGGGGAACGGCGGCCGGTCGGTGTGGTGGTCGCGGGTGAGGATGACGGCGCCGGCACCGGCGCGACGCCCGGCGACGACATCGCGGTCGAGCGTGTCGCCCACGTACCAGCAGTGCTCGGGCGTGGTGCGCAGCGCCCGGGCAGCGAGCTCGATCATGCCGGGGTGAGGTTTGCGGATCCCGACCTCGTCCGAGTACACCTGCACGGCGAACGCCGCGTCGAGGCCCTGCTCCGCGAGGATCGCGCGGTGCGCCCGGCCCGAGTGGGCGTTGGAGACGATGGCGACGAGGACTCCGAGTCGCCGGGCGGTGGCCAGGAGCTCGCGGACGCCGGGTCGCACGGCATGGTCCGTCAACGTGCGGGTCATCGTCTCCTGGAGCTGGCCGGCCGATCCGGCGAGAACCTCGCGCTCAGCCCTCGGCAGGGGGGATCCGTAGAACTCGCGCCAGATGGTGCGATGGTCCAGCTCGGTGGGCTCCAGCCGACGCGAGGAGGCGTTCTTCCAGTCCTCGAGTGCTTTCCTGCCGCCCTGCAGCACCGGCAGGAGCTCTGCCGCGGAGCGCCGGTGCCCGGCGCGATCGAGCATCGCGGCGACGTGCTCGGCCATGGTCTCGAGCCCGCCGGGACGCTTGCTCGTGGTGAGCACCACGCCACCGAAGTCGAGCAGGAGCGCTGCCGGGCGGGTGCGCAGTGCGGCGAGGGCTTCGGGGCTGGTGCCGGGCAGGGTGTCGGGACTTGCAGCGATCGTCACGGCGGTGACGTTAGGGACGGGCGGCGACCGGACGACGTCGCGCTGGTGGCGTCGTGGTGAACGACGGCGGAACGTCTGGAACGTTCCAGGACGGATCGAGATCTGTCAGCGCGTCGGTTTCGCGCCGTCGTCGCCAGGTCGGCAGGATGACCACGTGTCTTCGTCGCGACCTCGCCCCACCCTGCTCGACGTCGCCGCTGCCGCCGGAGTCTCGAAGTCACTCGTCTCACTGGCCCTGCGGGGTGACCCGGGCGTCTCCGCACGCACGCGAGAACGCATCCTCGTCGTCGCCGACCAGGTCGGCTACCGGCCGTCGCTCACGGCCCGCACCCTCAAGCAGGGGCGGTCCATGCTGCTCGGCGCCGTGATCTCGAGCCTCGACAACCCGTACCACACCGAGATCGTCGCGTCGGTGGAGCGGGCGGCCGAGGACGTGGGCCTCTCGGTGGTCCTGGCTCACGGGTCGAAGGACCGGGGCCGGCTCGCCGACCGCGTCCAGCAGCTCCTCGACCTCGGCGTCGACGGCCTCGCCGTCGTCTCGTCGTGGGTGCCCGAGCAGGTGCTCGCGGCCGCTGCACGACGAGCGCCGGTGGTCATGGTCGGTCGCACCGCAGCCCCCGTGCCCGGCATCGACTCCGTGAACAACGACGACGAGCAGGGTGCGGCCCTCGTGGTCCAGCATCTCGTCACGCGGGGGCACATCCGCATCGCGCACGTGACGTCGTCCGTCCGTCCGGCCGGCCTGGCCAGGTGCCGTGGCTACGAGGCGGCGATGCGGAGGGCCGGGCTCGGCGGCCACGTCCGGGTCGCAAGACCTGACCGGGCCGCGCTCGACGCGCTGCTCGACGAGGGCACCACGGCGATCTTTGCCCGGAACGACGTCGAGGCGGTGGATGTCCTCGACCACGCGCTCGACGCCGGGCTGCGGGTGCCGGCCGACCTCGCCGTCGTCGGCTACGACGACACGGTGCTCGCTCGCCGGGCACGGCCTTCGCTGACCAGCGTGCAGCAGCAGCGGGAGGTCATGGGCGCGCAGGCGGTGGCGCTCCTCGGGCAGCGGCTCGCGGGGCGTACCGCCGACGTCCACGAGGTCCTGGAGGCGCGCCTCGTGGTGCGTGCCTCGAGCTGACGGACCAGTCGGGAACGACGAGATCCCCGCCTCCGGGGTGCCTGTGCGGCACCCCGGAAGCGGGGATCAAGGGGTCGGTCAGTCCGTCAGGCGGTGGTGCAGGTCGCCGTCGGGGCCGAGGTGTTGCCGTTGGAGTACAGCGTGATGCCGAAGCTGTCTCCGTTGCCGTTCGGTGTGGCGGTCAGCGTTCCGGTGGAGCCGGAGACGTCGGCGTTCCAGGAGTTCTGGAGCGACTGGCCGGAACCGAGGTTGATCGTCACGGTCCAGTCGTCGGCGTCGGCGACCTCGAAGGTCGTGTTGAACCGGTCGCCCCACTCGTCGGTCTTCGTCACCGAGACCGTGCAGTCGTCGGCCGCCGGGGTGTCGCCGTCGCTCGACGAGCAGCTGGCGGTCGGCGTGGAGGTGTTGCCGTTCGAGTACAGGGTGATCCCGAAGGCGTTGCCGTTGCCGTTGGGCGTGGCGGTCAGCGTTCCGCTGGTGCCGGAGACGTCCGCGTTCCAGGAGCTCTGGAGGGACTGGCCGGATCCGGTGTTGATGGTCACGACCCAGTCGTCCGCGCCGGAGACCTCGAAGGTGGTGTTGAACCGGTCGCCCCAGGACTCGCCGGAGGAGACGGTGACCGTGCAGGAGCCGTCGCCCGGGTCACCGGGGTCGCCCGGGTCACCGGGGTCGCCCGGGTTGCCGGCGCCGTTGTCGCCCTCGTACGCGTTGCCGTCACCGCTGTTGAGCTGGTCGAGCACGTAGTTGTACGCGGCCTTCTTGCTGCCGTTGCCGTCGAACAGCAGCGGGGTGCCCTGCGCACGCCACGAGTCGGTGTCCCGCACGCCCCACACAGTGATACCGGCGCAGCGAGTGACCGCCATGCAGGCCTGGGTCACGCCGCGGAACTGCTCCGCCTGCGAGGTGCCGGAACCCTCGATGTCGAGCTCGGTGATCTGCACGTCGACGCCGAGGTCGGCGAAGTTCTGCAGGGTCTCGTGGTAGTTGCTGGGCACCGGGTTGCCCGAGTTGAAGTGGGCCTGGAAGCCGACGCAGTCGATCGGCACGCCACGGGACTTGAAGTCCGCGACCATGTTGTACACGGCCTGGGTCTTGGCGTGGTTCCAGTCGTCGGTGTTGTAGTCGTTGTAGCAGAGCCGCGCGTTGGGGTCCGCCTCGCGGGCCGCGTAGAAGGCCGCCTCGATCCAGTCGTTACCGGTGCGCTGCAGGTTGGAGTCGCGGCGGGCGCCGGACGAGCCGTCCGCGAACGCCTCGTTCACGACGTCCCACGAGTGGATCTTGCCCTCGAAGTGCTCGGCCACCCTGGTGACGTGGTTGAGCATCGCGTTGCGGAGCTGCTGGCCCTCCATGTTCTGCATCCAGCCGGGCTGCTGCGAGTGCCACGCCAGCGTGTGGCCGCGCACCTGCTTGCCGTTGCTGATCGCCCAGTCGACCATCTGGTCGGCGGTGCTGAAGTTGAACTGGCCCTGCTGCGGCTCGAGGGCGTCGAGCTTCATCTCGTTCTCGGCCGAGATCATGTCGAACTCGGTGTTGGCGATGTTCATGTACTGCTGGTCGTTCATCCGGCTGGCCGCGATCGCGACGCCGTAGTAGCGGTTGGACTCGTCGGCGGCCTCGTGCAGCGTGGAGCCGGCGGCCTGTGCGGCGCCGATGCCGATGCCGGTCGACATCACCATGGCGGCGAGGGTGGCGAGTGCCCCTGTCCGCCGTGCGGCCTTGGCTCGCGAGGATGGTGCTCGGGTCATCATTGATCCTGTTCTCCCGGGACGAGCCTCCGTTGGCCCGCCGTGCGAAAAGGTTTTCGACGACGACGTTAGTGGCCATGCTCGATCTTGGCAATCGTTTTCGACGATTCGGTCGACCAGGCGCCCGGCGACAGTTGCCGCAGGAGTGCCTGCTGATCAGGGGCTCGTGCACCCGCTGAGACAGTGTCTCAGCTATCTCGACACGGGCGCCGGGCGACCGTGCGGAGCCGCGCGGTCACCACATTGAATCCTTATAGCGTGATGACTGCTCGGCGGCGCGTCGGGAGACCTCTTGCGCGCCGTCCGCCCCGGGTCTCCTCAGAGCCCGGTGCGCCCGTCGATGCACTCCCGCAGCAGGTCCGCGTGACCCATGTGGCGGGCGTACTCCTCCACCATGTGGATGATGACGTCACGCACCTCGACGGTGCCGCCGTCGAACGGCACCTCGCGGCCGAGCTCCTCGTGGACCATCTGCTCGTCGGCGGCGTCCACGGCGGCGTGCCACGCCTCCCAGGCGTCGTCGGCGCACTCCTCGGTGGGGTAGACCTCGTCGAAGTCGACGTCCACGGCGCGCGGGCGCTCGAACGGCCCGGGCGCCGAGGTGCCCTGGAGCACCCGCGTGAACCAGTGGTGCTCAGCGTTCGCGAGGTGGCGCACGAGGCCCAGCAGGGACAGGTTCGACGGCGGCACGCTCCGCCGGGAGAGCTGCTCGGCGTCCAGACCCTCGCACTTCATGACGAGGGTCATGCGGTACCGGCAGAGGTACTCCCAGAGGGTCTCCTTCTCACCGACCGGGTCGATGCCGGTCGCCCGCGGATCCTGCTCAGGGGGGACCCACATGCCCGTCATGGTTGCGCTCACTCGCACAATCTGGCCGTCGGGGGGTGCCCGGGTCAAGGGCGGGAAGACAACGATCTGGACACCTTCGGAGCGTCATTGGGTAGCCTTCGCCAACATGAGGCGGAGCAGAGCGGACGACGAGGCGCTGCCGCCCGCCGACGGTTCTTCCGTCGCCGCTGGTCAGGCCGGTTTCCCGTTCGGTCCGGTGGCGGCGGGCGGGGTCGATGAACCTGCCCCGTGGGAGGCGCCGGCTGCCGTCGACGGCGGCCTGCCGGCAGCACCCTGGGACGCGCCGGCCGCCGCACCGGCACCGCCCTGGGCGAGCTCCGCCGTCCCGACCGACGTCCCGGCGCTCGACGACGTCCTCGACGGCACGACGGACGTCGCCGGGACGTTCCGCGACAAGGACCACAAGACCCGCAGGAAGAAGCAGTCCCGCCGCACGTCCCGGTCGCGCAAGCCGTCGGGTGCAGACCCGGTCGTCGGCGCCGCACCCGCCGCGACGCATGCCGCCCCGCCGGACGCCCCGGCGTCGGACGCCCGACTGTCGGGCACCCCCGCGCCGGACGCGCCGGACGCGGCTCCGGACCCGGCGCCGTCCCGCCGGTCCCGCTCCTCTCGCCGCCCCGCGACCCGTCGAGGCGGCGAGCCGGCCGGGGGTGCCGCCGTCGTGCAGGACGTCACGACCCGCGCCCGCTCCGCGGCCATCTCGCTGCCGCGCCGGAAGGCCACGGGCCTCTTCGCGCGCAGGCCCACGCTCTTCGTCGCGACGGGCGTGGCGCTCGTGGCGGGGATCGGAGCCGCCGCCGGTGTCGACCTGATCCGTGGCGACGCGCAGGGCAGCTCCGACGTCGCGACCGCCGCCGTCGTGTCCCCGGAGGTGTGCGCGTCCGCCCAGGTCGCGTGGTCGCGTGCCGCGTCCGCGCAGGTCCAGATGGATGCGGAGTCGCCGAAGTCGCTGCGCACGGGGTTCGTCGGCGCGCGGGACAACCTGAGCAAGGTCGACCCTCCCGGCGCGGTCATCACCGACTGGGCCACCGTGCTGACGTACGTGACGGCGGCAGCCGACGCGGCGCAGGCCGCCGAGGACGACGAGGTCGAGGAGGCCGTCGCCGGTGCGCTGCAGGAGCACGACACCGAGGCGATGACCGCAGCGTCCCAGCGCATCACCGAGTACCTGGGCGCTGACTGCGCCGCTTCCGCGGTTCCTGACGCGCCCTGACGGCGCCCTGGCTCGTCCCCACGCGCGCCGACGCCCCCGACGCCCCCGACGCCCCCGACGCGCACCGACGCGTCCGGACTCGTCCGATCTGCCGCGTGAGACGCCTCACCGGGCGGCACCGCGATTTCCCGCGCGGACGACGGATAGGCCACCATGGTGGGATGCTGCCGCTCCGTCCGCGCACCCGCCGCACCGTCGTCGCCCTCGTGGTCGCGATGTCCGCCGGGACGGTCGCGGGCGCCTGCGACTCCTCCGAGGGGTCGCCGCAGGCGGCCTCCGAGCCGGCCCCCGCCATCTCGATCGAGTCCGACCTCTCGATGGGCGGAGGCGACGGCGCGTCCCCCTCCCCGTCGGTCGACGAGGAGTGCGTGGCGCTCCAGGAGGCCTGGGCCGAGACCAACCGCGCTCTGGCCGGCGTCGACGAGGAGCACCCGCGCCTGCTGGTCGCGGGGTTCCGCGAGGCGCACCGCTCCATCAGCTCGGTGGAGGACACGGCGGAGGTGCCCGGCTGGGACGGGATGACCGCCTACCTCGACAAGGCGGTCGGCGCGTTCGAGGACATCGACGCCGACGACGACCAGGCGGTCGCCTCGGCGATGACCCTGGCCGTCTCCGACGTGGACACGGCCCGGGCCACCACCGCGCACGCCTCGGTGACCGAGTACCTCGACGCCGGGTGCCGCGGATGACCTCTGCGCCCGCGCCGTCCGGGGACACCGGGCAGGTGGAGGCGCTGCGGTCGGCGCTGGAGACCTCCGGCTTCACCGTCGACGGCGTCGAGGACCTGCTGGGCGACGTCGCGTCGGCCGCGCTGCACCGAGAGCAGCCGCTGCCCGCCCGCCGCGTCGTGGCCGGGCTCCACGACGCGCGGGCGACGCTCACCTCGCTTTTCCTGCTCGGCGACGACGTCTCGCGGGCCGCGCTGGACGGCGCGCTGCCCGGGGTCGGGGCCGACGGCGCCGCACGGCTCGGGCTGGTCCGAGCGGCCGGCCAGGGCTCGGCCGATCCCGTCCGCGCCGTCGTCGACCTGCGCCCGTACGCCGCCACCGACGCGAGCGGGCCGGTCGGCTGGTGGCTCGCCAGCGATCTCGGCGAGGTGGTGACGGGACGCCGGCTCGCCGGTGACCACGTGCTGGGCGCCGGTGGTGCGGCGCTGACGCTGGCCCAGGTCACGGTGCGCGAGCAGGTCGGGCGGGTGCTGGACCTCGGCACGGGCTGCGGCATCCAGGCGCTGCACGCCGCTCGGCACGCGGACTCGGTCGTCGGCACGGACATCTCGCACCGTGCCCTGGCCTTCGCCCGCTTCAACGCGGCCCTGAACGTGCCCGGCGCCGACCTGACGCTGCGGCGCGGCTCGATGCTGGAGCCGGTCGCCGACGACCGGTTCGACCTGGTCGTCTCCAACCCGCCGTTCGTCATCACGCCGCGCACAGGCGCGCCGGGCGCCACCGTGGCCGAGGCGCTCGGCGACTTCGAGTACCGCGACGGCGGGCGGTCGGGCGACGACCTCGTGCGGGACCTCGTCACCGGTGTCGGGTCCGTCCTCGCCCCGGGCGGTGTGGCCCAGATGCTCGTGAACTGGGAGCACCGCCGCGGCGAGCCCTGGACGGAGCGCGTGGGTGCCTGGCTGGACGGCTCCGGGCTGGACGGCTGGGTCATCGAGCGCGAGGTGCTCGACCCGGCGGAGTACGCCGAGACGTGGATCCGCGACGGGGGCACCACGGCCGCCCGGGAGCCGGGAGCCTGGACGGCGGCCTACGGCGCCTGGCTGGACGACTTCGCCTCCCGCGACGTCGAGGCCGTCGGCTTCGGCATCGTCACGCTGCGCCGGCCGGTGGCAGCGGCCGACGGCGGCACGGACGCCGGGCGCGTCACCTTGCGGCGGCTGGAGGAGCACCACGGGTCGCTGCGGCAGCCGCTCGGCGGGCACCTCGCGGCCTCGCTGGCCGCGCACGACTGGCTGGAGCGCCACGACGACCAGGCGCTGGCCGGCCAGCGCCTGGTCGTGGCGGGCGACGTCACCGAGGAGCGGTACCTCTCACCGGGTGCCACCGACCCGAACGTCATCGTGGTGCGGCAGGGCGACGGGCTGGGCCGCGGCGTGCAGGCCTCGACCGGCCTGGCGGCCTTCGTGGGCGTGTGCGACGGCGAGCTGACGGTCGGTCAGACCGTGGGTGCGCTGGCAGCGCTGCTGGACGTGCCGCCGTCGGACCTCGCGGCGGACCTGCTGCCCGCGGTGCGCGGGATGGTCCGCGACGGGTTCCTCACGCCGGCCTGAGCGGCTGCCCGCCCGGGCTCAGGCCAGCGTGAGGTACGGGTCGGCCCACGCGCTGATGATGCGGCCCGCGCGCTGCGCCTGACCCGGCTTGGTCAGCAGGTGGTTCGAGCCCTCCAGCGAGACGAAGCTGCGGGGGTGTCGCGCGGCGCGGAAGATCTCGCTCGCGTTGTCGATCCCGACCATGTTGTCGGTGGGGGAGTGCATGACGAGAAGCGGCAGCCCGAGCTGCGGGATGCGGTGCTCGAGGTCGGCCTCGCGGACGTCCTCGACCATGCCGCGCTTGAGGTTGAGGCGCTTGCCGCCGACCTGCCAGACCGCGTTGCCGCTCTCGAGGACCTCGTCGACCAGCTCGTCGTAGTGGTGCTCGGCGTGGCTCGGGTCGAACGGCGCGCACGCGGTGACCACCGCCCGTGCGTCGGGGATCTCCGGCGCTGCCGCGATGGCGGCGGCACCGCCCCAGGAGTGGCCCGCCACGAGGCTCACCGGCGTCCCGCGGGCGGCCATGAGCTCGGCCGCGAGCACCGTGTCCGCGACCTTCACCGTGAACGACCCGTCGCCCCAGTCTCCCTCGGAGTCGCCCAGCCCCAGGTTGTCGTAGCGCAGCATGCCGATGCCCTCGGACGCGAGCTGCTTGCAGATCCGTGCCGCTGCGGGGGAGTCCTTGCCCAGCGTGAAGCCGTGGACGAACAGTCCCCAGCCGCGCACGTCGCCCTCTGGCTCGTCGATGATCCCGGCCAGCCGGGGCCCGGTGCTGGACGCGAACGTCACGCGTTCCGCCATCGTGGTTCCTCTCGTCGGTACTGTGGGGAACAGTGTGCACACTGCCCGTGCCTGGAGCGCACCACGGCCGGTCCGGGGCCGATGTGACCAACGGGTCATCCCACGAATGCTCTGGCGGAGATATCTTCTCGGTATGGAGATCGACCTCCGGCACCTGAGGCTGGTGACCGTCGTCGCCGAGCAGGGCAGCGTCACGAAGGCGTCCGCTGCCCTCGGCATGGCGCAGCCGGCCCTGTCCGCACAGCTCAACCGCATCGACCAGGCCCTCGGCGGCCCTGTGTTCGTCCGTGACCGGCACGGGACCCGAGCGACTCCGTTGGGCGAGCTCGTGCTGCGGCACGCGCGCGTCCTGCTGCCGGCCATGGAAGCCTTCCACGACGACGTGCGCCGGCACCTGCTCGCACGGCCCGACGCCGCCACGTCCCTGCGCGTGGGGACGGTCTCGACCGTCCTGGGCGGGATCTTCCTCAACCGGCTGCGCGCCGACCTGGCAGGCGTCACGGTGACGTCCTTCACCTCCTGGTCGGCGGACGCGGCGGCGGTCCGGCTGGCCGACGGCACGCTCGACATCGCGCTGGTCGGTGCGTGCGGCGACGCCGTCCTGCCGACGGAGGGTGGGGTGGAGTGGACGCGGCTGCGCACCGACCCGGTGTTCGTGCTGCTGCCGGAGGACCACCGGCTCGCCGGCGACGACGAGGTGCCGCTGGGCGAGCTCGCGCAGGAGAACTGGTTGTCCGCGCCGGGGGACGGGTGCTTCGAGCGGTGCTTCGTCGCCGCGTGCGCGCGCTCCGGGTTCACGCCGCGCGAGGTCAGCGAGACCGAGCGTGCCTCCGCCGTGGAGCAGGTCAAGGGCGGGCACGCGATCGCGCTGGTGCAGCCCCTGCTCCTCGACCTGCCCGGTGTGCGGGCAGTCGCTCTCGAGGGCGAACCGCTGCGCTGGACGCAGTACGTGGCCTGGCGGGAGGACGCCGGGGAACGGTTCGACGTGGACCGTGTCCGGGCGGCCGCCGTCTACGCCCACGCGGAGGCCGTGCGCCGCACTCCGGCGTACGAGCGATACGTGATCGCGCAGGGCTCGGCCCTGTAGCCGTGCCTTTCGCCCGGGGCGGCCGGGGCGCTACGGTTCCTGCGTGTCGCGTCGACGGAGACCCCGCAGCGGCCTGCGTCAGCTCGGCGCGCTCCTGGCCACCTTTGCCGTGGGCCTGGTCCTCGTGCTCGCGACGGCGCTGGTCGCGCCGGGAGCCCTCCGGATCAGCGACCACCTGGGTGGCGGCGACCCGACGGTCATGGCGGTTGAGGCATCGCAGGAGCGCCCGGAGGCCGGGACCGATGGGGACGACGGCGGTGCACCGGACGGCAGTGGCGGCTCGGCCGGCGGAGCGGGTTCCGCGGACGGCGAGGTCGCGACCGACGGCGAGGGCTTCGTGGACGAGGACTCGGCGGACGGTGAGGACGCTGACTCGGACTCGGACTCGGACTCGGGCTCCGACGCTGCCGACGCCGACGACGCGCCGTCGGACGCCGGCGCACCACCTGCTGACGGGGAGGCTGCTGACGGCGACGGAACTGACGGGGACGGTGCCGACGGGGACGGCGCCGACGGGGAGGACGCTGGCGGGGACGGCGCCGACCAGGGCGCCGACGGTGACGCCGACGGCGGGGCCGAGGTCAAGGCGGCCGGCAAGGCTGCCGGTGCCCGGACGGCCGCGAGCGAGGCCGACGGCGTCCTGGGGCTCGTCAACGCGGAGCGTGCTGCGGCGGGCTGTGGCGCCCTGCGCGCGGACTCTGCCCTGGACGCCCTGGCACTGGCCCACTCGCGGGACATGGCCGCCCGGGGATTCTTCGACCACGTGACACCCGACGGGCGGAGCCCGTGGGACCGTGCCGACGCCGCCGGGGTGGCGGGGCTCGGCGCGGAGAACATCGCTCGCGGGCAGGCGGACGCCCGGGCCGTCGTCGCGGCGTGGATGGCCAGCCCTGGGCACCGCGCCAACATCCTGAACTGCGACCTCACCCGGCACGGCCTGGGGATGGAGCCCGGCGCGGGCGGCCCGTGGTGGACCCAGGTGTTCGGACGCTGAGCGGAGCCTGACGCGCTGTGCCACCCGGTCCCGCAGGATGGTCACCATGAACACTGCCCGATCGATCGTCCTGTTCCTGGGAGCCGCACTGTTCGAGATCGGCGGTGCCTGGCTCGTGTGGCAAGGGTTCCGCGAGCACCGCGGATGGTTGTGGATCGGCGCGGGCGTGATCGCCCTGGGGCTGTACGGGTTCTTCGCGAGCCTCCAGCCCGACGCGCACTTCGGCCGCATCCTGGCCGCGTACGGCGGCGTGTTCGTGGCGGGCTCGCTGGTCTGGGGCATGGTGGTCGACGGCTTCCGGCCCGACCGGTGGGACGTCACGGGGGCGCTGATCTGCCTCGTCGGGGTGGCCGTCATCATGTACGCCCCGCGGCCGGCGTAGGGAGGTTCAGCCGTTGGAGCTCTTGGACACCTCGGTGGCTGCCCGGATGCCGACGCGGGCGCCGTAGAGCACGAACCCGAGCATCGCGAGGCCTCCCAGGAGCACCCCGGCCGCCAGCAGGGGAGTGGAGAGCGGGAGGAGCGCGAACACCGCGCTCGCCATCGAGGCGAACCCGGCGAGTCGTGTCGGTCGCTCGGCCCGGACGTGAGCCGCCAGCCAGGCTTCGTCGCTCGCCATCGTGCTCGGGACGCGGATCCCCGCGAGCTGGTTCCGCTTGAGGCGTCCCGACGCGGCGGCATGAGCCGACCAGACGAGGAGCACGCCGGAGGCCAGCATGACGACGAACAGCAGGATCCTCACGCCCAGGTCTTCCATCGTGAACGACCGTACCCGGCGTGGGCCACACCGACGGCGGGGAGAAGCGTGATCGTTCTCCACAGGGTGTAGAACGCGTGTTCGAATCCTGCTAGGTTCGACACATGACGACGCAGCCCGCCAGCCCACCGAGCACCACGGCCACCGCCGTGGTGCGGCGGGCGTCCGCACCGGCGGACGTCGAGCTGTCACGGCTCGACGAGCTCCTCGACTCCCTGGCCGAGGTCCAGTCCGCGATCGGCGCCCTGGAGGGCCGCCGGGCGGTCCTGCTCGCCGAGGCAGCCCAGGTAGCCGAGCGCGCGGAGTCCCGTCTCGTGGACGACGGCGGTGCTGCGGCGCGCGCGACGTCCTCGCGTCGTCAGGAGCTCGCCCGCCGGGCGGTGGTCGCCGAGGTCGCGACCGTGCTGCACGTCGGTGAGCACGCTGCGGGCACGCTGTGCGACCACGCCGCTGCTCTGCGCACGAAGGCGCCGCGCACGCTCGCGCTGTTGTCGGCGGGGCGTTGCTCCTGGGCGCACGCCTCCCGCGTCGCCCGGCACGTCGCCGACCTGGACGACGCGGACGCGCGGCGCGTGGAGGAGGCCGTCGCCCCGGCGCTCGTGGCCAGCACACCGGGTCAGGTCGATGCCCGTGCCCGCCGGGCGCGGGAGGACGTCCACCCGGAGCCGGTCGAGGTGCGGCACGCCCGGGCCGCCGAGTCGCGCGGGGTCTACCTCGACGACGGTCGTGACGGGATGGCCTGGCTCTCGGCGCACCTGCCCGCGGTCGTGGCGCACGCCGCGTACGACAGGCTGCACCGTGCCGCGACGAGCCTGCGTGGCGAGGACGGCTCTCGTGGACGAAGCCACGGGATGGCCGACGCGTTCGCTGCGCTGCTGCTCGACGACGGCACGCTCGACCGCACCTGCCTGCCGCTCGCGCCTCCGCCGGCCGAGCGATGGTGGTCGGGATCCTCGCCGTCGCAGTCTCCGCCCCAGCAGGATTCCGTGGAGCGCGCGTCCCCGCGGCCGCGGTCCGAGCCCGGTGCCTCTGGGGAGCCTGTGACGCCCGGGGAGCCTGTGGCGTCTGCTGAGCCTTTGACGCCTGGAGCGGTCGGGGAGCTCGCGGTGTCCGGTGGGCCCGCGGTGTCCGGTGGGCCCGCTGTGTCCACGATTCCGTCGTTGGCCGCTCTTGCGCGGTCGATCCGGCCCCGCGTGACGGTGACCGTGCCGGTGCTGACCCTGCTGGGTGTGGCCGACATCCCGGCGGAGCTCGACGGGCACGGCCCGATCGGAGCCGACATCGCCCGCGAGCTGGCCGAGCTGGCGCCGTCGCTGCGCCGCGTGCTCACCCACCCCGAGACCGGGCTCGCGCTGTCGGTCGGGCGGGAGTCCTACACGGTGCCGTCCGGGCTGAGGGCGGCACTTGCCCGGCGCGACGCGACCTGCCGGTTCCCCGGTTGCGGTGTCGCCGCCGATCGCGCCGACCTCGACCACACCACCGACTGGGCCGACGGCGGAACCACCAGTGCGGACAATCTTGCTCACCTGTGCCGCAAGCATCATGTGCTCAAGCACCAGACGGGCTGGTCCGTACGCCGCGCCAGAGCTGTCTACGCCGACGGATCGGCCAGTGATCCACCCGGACTGGGCGGGACGCTGGAGTGGACGTCGCCGACGGGCAGACGGCACGTGACCCGGCCGGACGGGCGACCACCTGCCAGCATCCATCGCGTGCTGCCCGGGCCAGCGATCCCGCGGGAGCAGGAGCGTCCGATCCCGCCGGAGCCGGGACCTATGCTCCCGCCGGACCTTGGCGAGCCCCCGTTCTGAGCCCCGCGGTCCCGAGAGCAACGACCCAGATGCACGAAGGTCCTGAGCGGCGGCTCTGCGGCGCGGAGGTGCTGTGCGCCACGGCCCAGATGCACGAAGGTCCTGAGCGGCGGCTCTGCGCACCGTCGTCCCACGCGATGCCGACCCTGCCCGCGTTCAGCGGGACAGTGCCGCCAGCAGGCGGAATGCCGCCAGGGCCGCGCTCCGGCCGTGGTTGGTCAGGACGACGACGGCGTCGCCGGTGGCGGGCTGCAGGCACAGCGCGGAGCGGAACCCGCCGGTGCCGCCGCTGTGCCAGATCACCTGGTCGCGCCCGCGGCGTCGCTCGGCCTCCGTCGCGCTGCGCTGCCAGGCGAGCCCGATGCGGGGACCGTGCTCGGCCACGGCGAACCGCAGCGCCTCGCCGAGCTCGCCGGGTGGTGGGTCGAGGTGCCACCGTGCCCAGGTGAGGAGGTCGTCGGCCGTCGAGTGCAGCGCCCCGGCGCCGGGCAGCGCATCGAGGTTCCAGGCCGCGGCGGGCGTGCGCCGTCGGTGATGCCCGACGGCGGTACGAGCGGCTTGCTCGGCCGTCGCCGCGTCACTGGTGCCGGTGTCGGTGAGGCCGAGCGGGCCGGTGACGTCGCGGGCGACGAGCTCGGCATAGGTCAGCCCGGCGTGCCGCGCCAGGGCGATGCCGAGCAGACCGAAGCCGCTGTTCGAGTAGGCCTGCCGCCCGGTGCCGGGAGTGCGGCGGAGCCGGCCGGAGCGGATCGCGGCGAGGAGCGCCTCTTCCGAGTGGTTCCGGTAAGGATCCAGGCCGCGGTAGGCGTCGAGGGTGCCGCGCAGCATCGAGATGTGGACGCGCGGCAGGCCCGAGGTGTGGGTGGCGAGGTGCCGCAGGGTGACCGGTGTGCCGCCGCGCCCCAAGGGCGCGACCTCCGGGACGAGATCACCGACGGGCGTCTCCAGGTCCAGGCCCCCGGCGGTCACGGCACGGGCCAGCGCCAGAGCGGTGAAGGTCTTGGTGATCGAGCCGATCTCGAACCTCGTCCGCGCGTCCGGGGTGCCGCCGTCGGGCAGCGAGGTGCGGCCGGTGCCGCGTACCGTCGTCGTGCCGTCGGCCGCGAGGTGTCCGACGACGACGCCGACGCGCCGCCGGCCGAGGCGGTTCGCGGTGAGGTCGAGGATCTCGTCGGCGCCGGGCACGGCTCCACGATAGGGCCCGGGGCCCGCGCACGGCTCGCCCGCGGACCGCACGGCTCGTCCACCGGTCCGCCACACGGAGCGGATACGGTGACCTGCGTGAACGGTGACACTCGTGAGCTCCCGGCAGCGGAGCCCCCAGCGGGCGCCGCACCGGTCGCGCCTGCCCCCGCGCGGGTGCGGCCCGCTCCCGCGGGCGGAGGCCGCACCCCGGTCGCGTCCGTGACGGCTCCCGCGCCGCGTGGCCGGCCAGGGACGCAGGCGACGGCCTTGGCGGTCGGCCTGCTCGCCGCGGTCGCCTTCTGGCTCACCTACCGGGTGTTCGTCACGACGGTTCCTGGGCAACGGCTCGACGAGCTCGCCTTCTTCGGCGCGGCCTACGGTCAGGGCCGGCTCTGGCAGGTGGCCGAGCCGGTGCTCGACGTGGTCTCCGTCGCGTTCGTCGTGGGCGGCATCGGCGCGGCCATGGTCGTGGCACTGGTCCGACGGCGGTGGGTGCTCGCCCTGCAGGTGGCCGTGCTGGTCGGTGGGGCGAACCTCACGACGCAGGTGCTCAAGCACCAGCTGCTCACCCGCCCGGACCTCCTGCCCGGCTGGAACGGGGAGAACACGCTGCCCAGCGGGCACACGACGGTCGCGGCGAGCGTGTCCGTGGCGATACTCCTCGCCACGCCCCGGGCGTGGCGCCCGGTCGTCACGGTGCTCGGGGCGGCGTACACGGGGGCCACGGGGGTGTCGACGCTCGTCGGGCAGTGGCACCGGCCGTCCGACGTCGTCGCCGCGCTGTTCGTCGTGCTGGCGTGGGGAGCGCTGGTCTGCGCCGTGACGCCCGCCGGCTCGCTCGACGTCGCGCCACGCCGCCGTCGCCTCCCGGCCGGGCTGCCGCGGCCGAACGCCTTCGCGTCGCCGGGGTCGTCCGTCCTCGTCGGGCTGCTGCTCCTGGGTGCGGCGATCACCGGCGGGATCGCGCTGGCCGCGGGCGTGCGGCTCGTCGGGGCGGGCACCGTGCCGATCGCCGAGGACGTCACGGCCTATGCGGCCGGGGTGCTGGGGGTGCTGGCCGCCACGGCGGCCACCTTCGCGCTCCTGCTGCTGGTGCGCCAGGCGACGGCCCGCCCCGCCGACGTAGCAGCGGGTCCGGCGACGTAGCGGCGGGTCCGGCGAGGTAGCGGCGGGCCCGGCGAGGTAGCGGCGGGCCCGGCCGTGCGCGGTCACAGTCGCGTAACGACGCTGCCTTCCTCTTGTCACCATACGGCGCGGTCGGCTTATGCTGTGACCGTTCACAGCATCGAGCGTCCCACCGGCGCGCAGGAGGATCCCCAGCGACATGGCAGTCACCGGCACCTGGCCCACGGGTCGCACCCTCGGCTACGGGGGTGACTACAACCCGGAGCAGTGGCCCCGCGAGACGTGGGACGAGGACGTGCGCCTGATGCGCGAGGCGGGCGTCAACTACGTCAGCGTCGGGATCTTCTCCTGGGTGCTGCTCGAGCCGCGCGAGGGCGAGTACGACTTCGCCTGGATGGACGATCTCCTCGACCTGCTGCACGCGAAC
Organism: uncultured Isoptericola sp.; assembly: GCA_947497265.1. Taxonomy (GTDB): domain Bacteria; phylum Actinomycetota; class Actinomycetes; order Actinomycetales; family Cellulomonadaceae; genus Isoptericola; species Isoptericola rhizosphaerae. Next base: position 417,296 of record CANMFP010000001.1, on the reverse strand, counting down.
GGCATCATGGTCGACCTCGCCACCCCCACCGCCGCCCCGCCGGCCTGGTTCTACGCGACCTACCCCGACGCACGGGTGGTCACCCACGACGGCCTCGCCCTCGGGCCAGGCTCCCGCGGGGCGGCCTCGCCGTCGCACCCCGCGTACCAGACCGCCGCACGCAACATCGCGAGCCGGATCGCCGAGCGCTACGCCGACCACCCCGCCGTCGTCATGTGGCACGTCCACAACGAGTACGGCGCACCGGTCGGCGAGGACTTCTCCGACGCCGCGGTCGCCGCCTGGCGCGAGTGGCTCCGCGGCCGGTACGGCACGCTCGACGCGCTCAACGAGGCGTGGGGCACCCGGTTCTGGGGCCAGGTCTACGGCGAGTGGGAGCACGTCACCGCGCCGGGCCCGACGCCGTCGACCGTCAACCAGGCGCAGAAGCTCGACTACGCGCGGTTCACCGACCACCAGCTCCGCGCGCTGTTCACGGCGGAGCGCGACGCGATCCGCGAGCACTCCGACAAGCCGGTGACCACCAACTTCATGGCCGCCGAGTGCCCCACCACCGACCTGTGGGCCTGGGCGCGCGAGGTCGACGTCGTCTCCAACGACCACTACCTCACCGCTGCCGACCCGCGCGGCCACGTGGGCCTCGCCCTCGCCGCGGACCTCACGCGTTCGGTCGCCGGTGGCAAGCCGTGGATCCTCATGGAGCACTCCAGCTCCGCGGTGAACTGGCAGCCCCGCAACATCGCCAAGCGGCCGGGCGAGATGGCTCGCAACTCCCTCGCCCACGTGGCGCGGGGTGCCGACGTCGTCGGCTTCTTCCAGTGGCGCGCCTCCCGGTACGGTGCCGAGAAGTTCCACTCGGCGATGCTGCCGCACGCCGGCACCGGCTCGCGCGTGTGGCGCGAGGTGGTCGAGCTCGGGCGTCAGGTGGGGGCGCTGGCCGAGCTGCAGGGGTCCACGGTCTCGGCGGACGTCGCGCTGCTGTGGGACACGGAGTCGTTCTGGGCGCAGGACCAGGAGTGGCGCCCGTCGGTCGACGTGCGGCACAAGGAACGGGTGCGCGCGTACTACGAGCGCCTGTGGCGCGACGGCCTCACGGTCGACCTCGCGCACCCCGGCCAGGACCTGTCGGGCTACCGGATGGTCGTGGCCCCGGCGTCGTACCTGCTCACGGCGGAGGACGCCGCGAACCTGACGCGCTACGTGGCCGACGGCGGCACGCTGGTCGTGTCCTTCTTCTCCGGCGTCGTGGACGCGCACGACGCCGTCCACCCCGGTGGGTACGCCGCGCCCCTGCGCGAGGTTCTCGGCCTGGGCGTCGACGAGTTCCTGCCGCTGCGCGAGGGCGAGGAGGTGACGCTCGCGTGGTCGCCGGGCGACGCCGCCGAGGCGCGCACCCTCGCTGCTGACGTGTGGGCCGAGGACCTGGCGCTCGACACGGCCGAGATCGTGGCGCGGCACTTCGACGGACCGGCGGCGGGCACCGCGGCGATCACCCGCAACGCGCACGGTGCCGGCCATGCCTGGTACGTCTCGACGCGCCTCGGGATCGAGGACCTCGCCCCGGTGCTGCGCGCGGCCTACGCCGACGCCGGCATCACGCCTCCGGAGGTGGCCGAGGACGTCGAGGTCGTCGTCCGTCGGGGCGCCGAGGCGGACTACGTCGTGGCGATCAACCACACCGACGCCCCGGCCACTCTGCCGGGCGTCGCGGGCACCGAGCTGCTGGCCGGCGTGCCGGCCGGTCCAGAGCTCAAGATCCCGGCCGGCGGCGTCGCCGTCGTCCGGACCGCTCCTCGTGACGGAGGAGGTCCGGACCGCTGAACCCCGCCGGGACCGGTTCGAGCCGGTCCCGGCCACCCCCTCGAGAACCTGGGCGCAGCTCAGGTCGCAACGTCGCGATCCTCCTCCTGCGGAAGGCATCGCGGCCCCGTCCGGAAGGAAGAGCCATGCGCAAGACCACCTTGTCGGTCGCCGCGGTCGCGGCCGTCACCCTGCTCGCCACCGCGTGCAGCGGCGGCACCGAGCCCGCCGAGACCGAGACGTCCGAGCCCGCGGCCACCGAGGCTGCCCCGGAGGCGACCGGGAACCTCGTCATCTGGGTCGACGAGAACCGGCAGCCCGCCGTCGAGGCGGCGGCCGAGAGCTTCACCGCCGAGACCGGCGTCGAGATCGAGACGGTGGTGAAGAACTTCGAGGACATCCGGGCGGACTTCCTCGCCCAGGTCCCCACCGGTGAGGGCCCCGACCTCACCATCGGCGCGCACGACTGGCTGGGCTCGTTCATCGTCAACGGCGTCGTGGACACCGTCGACCTCGGCGGTCGCGAGGGTGAGTTCGAGGACGTCGCGGTCGAGGCCATGACCTATGACGGCCAGCTCTACGGCCTGCCCTACGCCCTGGAGTCGGTGGGACTCGTCCGCAACACCGAGCTCGCGCCGGACCCGGTGCCGGAGACCTTCGACGAGATGATCGCGCAGGGCCGGGACGCCGGGACCGACCTGCCGTTCGTCATCAACACCGGCGGGGCCGACGGTGACGGCTACGCCTACTACGCCTTCCAGACGTCGTTCGGCGCACCCGTCTTCACCCAGGAGGACGACGGCTCGTACACGACCGAGATCGGCATGGGTGGCGACGAGGGGTACGCCTTCGCCGAGTGGCTGGGCGAGAACGGGCAGGCCGGCGAAGGGGTGTTCAGCACCGACTGGACGCCCGACATCGCCGAGCAGGAGTTCGCCGACGGCAACGCCCCCTACACGGTCGCCGGGCCGTGGTCCATCGCTATGTTCACCGACGCGGGCATCGACGTCGCCGTGGAGCCGATCCCCTCCGCGGGCGGCGAGACGGCCGCTCCGTTCGTGGGCGTGCAGGGCTTCTACCTCTCGGCCCGGAGCGAGAACAAGCTGGTCGCCACGCAGTTCCTGACGAACTACATGGCCACGCCCGAGGCGATGCAGGCCCTGTACGACGCCGACCCGCGCCTGCCCGCGTTCGCCGAGACGGCCGAGGCCGTCGCCGAGGACCCGGTGGTCGCCGGATTCCTGGCCGCGGCGCAGAACGGCGCCCCCATGCCGTCGATCCCCGAGATGGGCGATGTGTGGGAGCACTGGAACGCTGCCGAGGCGGCGATCATCGCGGGTGACGCGGAGCCGCAGGAGGCGTGGGACAAGATGCTCGCCGACCTCGACGCGACGCTCACCAACTGACCCCCCGGCCGTACAGGATGTCGAGCCCGGGACCACCGGTCTTCCCGGGCTCGACATCCTGTTCGGCCCTACCAGCTCGACCGGAGGACTGATGTCGATCGACAACGCCGTGGTGCGGGAGTCGCACGCCCGGGCCTGGGAGGGCACCGGCTGGGGCTTCGCCGTGAAGCTCGTGCTCATGGCGGCCGTCAACGCCGTCGGGCTGTACATCGCCTGGTCCGCGTGGGACGTCGAGCAGTGGGGCGTGCTGATCGGCTCGCTGGCACTGGTCGCCGTCGCCGACGTCGTGTACTTCTCGCGACGGCGCCTGGCCGGGAAGTACATCCTGCCGGGCCTGGTGTTCCTCCTGGTCTTCCAGGTCTTCACCATGGCCTACACCGTGTACGTCGCCACAACCAACTACGGGACCGGCCACAACAGCACCCAGGAGCAGGCGGTCGACGCCCTGCTCATCCAGAACGAGCGACCCGTCGAGGGGGCACCGACCTACCCGCTGACGATCGTCGAGGGGGAGGAAGGGCCCGGTTTCGCCGTCGTCTCCGAGACCGGCCAGGTGCTGGTCGGCACCGCCGAGGACCCGCTGACGCCCGCCGACGGCGCCACGGTCGAGGGCGACCGCGTCACCTCCGTGCCGGGCCACGACGTCGTCGGCCTGCCGGCGCTGCTGGCCGACCCCGCGCTGCAGGAGGACGTCCTCGAGCTGCGGGTACCCGTCTCCGAGGACGCCGACGACGGCTCGTACCGCACCCGCGAGGGCACCCGGGCCACGGTGTACGCCTCGTCCCTGGACTGGGACCCGGAGGCGCAGACCATGACGGACGCCGTCACGGGGACCGTGTACGCGGCGAGCGACGACGGCGAGTTCGTCGCGGAGGACGGCAGCTCGCTCCCGGTGGGGTGGCGCGTCGGCGTCGGGTTCGAGAACTTCACGAAGGCGTTCACCGACACCAACTACTCGGGGCCGTTCTGGAAGATCACCGCGTGGACGTTCGCCTTCGCGTTCCTGACGGTGGCGACGAGCTTCCTGCTCGGGCTGGCTATCGCGCTGCTGTTCAACGACCGGCGGATCCGCGGCCGGACGGTGATGCGGACGCTGTTCATCCTCCCGTACGCCTTCCCGGCGTTCCTGTCCGCCCTGCTGTGGCGCGGCATGCTCAACTCGAACCCCGACTACGGGATCGTCAACAGCCTCTTCTTCTTCGGTCAGCGCATCGAGTGGCTCACCGACCCGACGCTCGCGAAGCTCGCGATCCTCGGCGTGAACCTGTGGCTGACCTTCCCGTACTTCTTCCTGGTCTGCACCGGCGCTCTCCAGTCGTTGCCGACGGACATCGAGGAGGCTGCCCGGATCGACGGCGCGAGCCGGTGGCGCCAGTTCCGCGCGATCCAGCTCCCCCTGCTCCTGATCTCGACGACGCCGCTGCTCATCGCGAGCTTCGCGTTCAACTTCAACAACTTCGTGATCATCTACATGCTCACGGGCGGCGGGCCACGGTTCACGGACACGTCGGCGCCGCTGGGCCACACCGACATCCTCATCACGATGATCTACCAGATCTCCGGCGTGCAGGGCGGCAGCGCCGACTACGGCCTGGCGAGCGCGTTGTCGATCATCGTCTTCGTCGTCGTCGGGCTGGTCTCGGCGCTCGCGTTCCGCCGCACCCGCAAGCACGAGGAGGTCCTGTGATGACCCGCACCGAGGGTGCCGCGGGCACCGTGTCCCCGCACCGCCCGGACGCCTCACGGATGACGGCGCGCCGCCGCCGATGGTGGCTGGAGGTCGGCTGGAAGTACCCGCTGGCCGCGCTGGTCGTCTTCTACGCCGCGTTCCCGCTGGCCTACGTGCTCTCCGCCTCGCTGGCGCCGTCGGGCACCCTGACCGGCAGCACGCAGCTGTTCCGGGAGATCTCGGGGCAGAACTTCGCGGCGCTCGGCGACACGAGGTTCTGGCAGTGGGCCGCCAACAGCCTCGTGATCGGGGTCAGCGTGGTCGTCGGTGCCGTGCTCATGGGTGCGGCCGCGGCGTACGCGTTCAGCCGGTTCCGGTTCACGGGGCGCCGGCTGTCGCTGACGTCGCTGCTGATCGTGCAGATGTTCCCGCAGATGCTGGCCTTCATCGCGATCTTCCTGCTGCTCGTCACGCTCGGCGACGCCGTGCCGATCCTGGGGCTGAACTCGAAGATCGCGCTGATCTGCGTGTACCTGGGCGGTGCGCTCGGCAGCAACACGTTCCTCATGTACGGGTTCTTCAACACGATCCCGCGCGAGCTGGACGAGGCCGCCAAGATCGACGGTGCCACGCACGCCCAGACGTACTGGACGATCATCCTGCGCCTGGTCACCCCGATCCTGGCGGTCGTCGCGCTGCTGACGTTCGTCGCGACGTTCGGCGACTTCATCCTGGCGCGCGTCGTGCTCACGTCCGAGCAGAACTGGACCCTCGCCGTCGGCATGTACGGCTGGGTCTCCGACCAGCTCAACGCGAACTGGGGCCTCTTCGCCGCCGGTGCCGTGCTGGCGAGCCTGCCGATCCTCGCCCTCTTCCTGTTCCTGCAGAAGTACATCGTGGGCGGGCTCACCGCGGGCTCCGTCAAGGGCTGACCACCGTCGATCGAGAGGAAGCATCATGAGACCCGGACCGCACCGCCACCTGGGGGCGATCACTGCCGTCGCCGTCGTCGGTGGGGCCATGCTGGCCGTGCCCGCCGTGGCGGACGACGCGCAGGACGGCCCCGTCGAGGCGGGCATCACCGTACCGAAGGTCGACGGGCTGGCCGAGGACTTCGACCTCGGGGTCGACGTCTCTTCCGTGCTGTCGCTCGAGGAGAGCGGCGTCGTCTTCCGGGACGCCGACGGCGAGCCCGCGGACCTGTTCGCCGTGCTGGCCGGCGCGGGCGTCACCGACGTCAGGGTGCGGGTCTGGAACGACCCCTGGGACGCGGACGGCAACGGCTACGGCGGTGGCAACACCGACGTGCCGCGCGCGGTCGAGATCGGGCAGCGGGCCACCGCCGCCGGGCTCGGCGTCCTCGTCGACCTGCACTACTCCGACTTCTGGGCGGACCCGGCCAAGCAGCAGGCTCCGAAGGCGTGGCAGGGCCTGGGCGTGGACGGCAAGGTCGCCGCGCTGGGGGAGTTCACCACCGCCGCGCTGACCGAGTTCCGGGACGCCGGGGTCGACGTCGAGACCGTGCAGATCGGCAACGAGACCAACAACGGCGTCGCGGGCGTCTCCGCCTGGGCGGACCGCGCCCGGATGTTCTCCGCCGGCAGCGCCGCCGTGCGCGAGGTGCTGCCGGGCGCCCGTGTCGCGCTGCACTTCACCAACCCCGAGTCGGCGGGCCGTTACGCGGGCTACGCGGAGCAGCTCGAGACCCACGGCGTGGACTACGACGTCTTCGCGAGCTCCTACTACCCCTACTGGCACGGCTCGCTCGACAACCTGACGGCGGTGCTGGACGACGTCGCGTCCACGTACGGCAAGGACGTGATGGTCGCCGAGACCTCCTGGGCGTACACGCTCGAGGACGGCGACGGCCACACCAACACGATCGAGACGACGTACCCGCAGTACCCCACGAGCGTCCAGGGGCAGGCCTCGCAGGTGCGGGACGTCGTCGCTGCCGTCGCTGCCGTCGGCGCGGCCGGCACGGGCGTGTACTACTGGGAGCCCGCCTGGCTGCCCGTCGGTCCGCCGGAGGACCGGGTGGCGAACCAGCAGCTCTGGGAGGAGCACGGGTCGGGCTGGGCCACCAGCCACGCCGGGGAGTACGACCCGGAGGACGCCGGCCAGTGGTACGGCGGCTCGTCGTGGGAGAACCAGGCGATGTTCGGGTTCGACGGGCGGCCGCTGGAGTCCCTGGACGTGTTCCGCCACGTCCGGACCGGAGCGGTCGCGCCCCGTGACGTCACCGGCGTGACGCCGGCCGAGGTGCGGCTCGTCGCGGGAGACCCGGTCGTGCTGCCCGGCACGGTCGAGGTCGCCTACAACGACGGTTCCGTGGAGTCCCAGGGCGTGACGTGGGACGCCGACGACGTCGCCGCGGTCGGGGAGGTCGGCACCTACGCCGTCGCCGGGGTCACCGGGACAGGTCTCGAGGTGACGCTCACGGTGGTGGTCCAGGTGCGCAACCACCTGGCCGACCCGAGCTTCGAGGACGGCGGTGCCGCGTGGGAGATCTCGGGCACCGGCGCCGCGGTGGAGGAGACGGCCGACGCCGCCGACCTCGACCGGGCGGTGAAGTTCTGGGCCGAGCAGGACTACGCGTTCACCGTCTCGCAGACCGTGACGGGCCTGGAGCCGGGGGAGTACCGCGTCTCGGCGACCACCCAGGGTGGTGACGGCGCGGGCACCGACGTGCGGCGCCTGCGGCTCGCGGCCGACGGCGTCGCGGAGGCCCCGCTCGCGCTGGCCGGCTGGCAGGCCTGGGACACGACCACGACGGGGACCGTGACGGTGGGCGCCGACGGTACCGCGACCGTGACGGCGTCGTTCGAGCTCGCCGCCGGTGCCTGGGGCACGATCGACGCGTTCGTGCTGGAGCGCGTCGGCGAGACGGCGCCGTCGTACCCTGCCTGGGACCGCACCGTCCGGTACAGCAGGGGTGACGTCGTCGTGCACGGCGACGTGACGTACGCCGCGGTCCGCCCGAACCGCGGCAAGGAGCCGGGGACCGCCCGGTCCCCGCGGCAACCGGCGCACGCTGCGGCGGCGAGCTCGCCGTGGGTGGTCGTGGACTGAGCCGGCGAGGTCCTGTGGACCCCGGACGACGACGGCGGCACTCCTCGGTAGAGTGCCGCCGTCGTCGTCCGTGTCGTACCGTGACATGACCACAGCGCCCGCGCAGCACCGCCCCACCCCTACACCGTCGGAAAGCAGGAACGGATGCCACAGGCCCGCAAGCTCGTGATCGTCGAGTCTCCCACCAAGGCTCGCAAGATCCAGGGCTACCTCGGCGACGACTACGTCGTCGAGGCCAGCGTCGGCCACATCCGTGACCTGCCGCAGCCGTCCGACCTGCCGGCGGAGATGAAGAAGGGCCCGTACAAGAAGTTCGCCGTCGACGTCGACAACGGGTTCGACCCGTACTACGAGGTGTACGCGGACAAGAAGGCGAAGGTGCGCGAGCTGAAGGCCGCGCTCAAGGACGCCGACGAGCTCTTCCTCGCGACGGACGAGGACCGCGAGGGCGAGGCCATCGCCTGGCACCTCATCGAGGCGCTCAAGCCCAAGGTGCCGGTGCACCGCATGGTGTTCCACGAGATCACCCGTGAGGCCATCGCGCGCGCCCTGCAGAACACCCGCGAGCTCGACTCCGACCTGGTGGACGCCCAGGAGACCCGCCGCATCCTCGACCGCCTCTACGGCTACGAGGTGTCGCCGGTGCTGTGGCGCAAGGTCCGCCAGGGCCTGTCGGCGGGCCGGGTGCAGTCCGTGGCGACGCGGCTCGTCGTGGAGCGCGAGCGCGACCGCATGGCGTTCGTCACGGCCGACTACTGGGACGTCACCGGGTCGTTCGCGCCCGAGTCGGGCGACGACGCCGGCCAGCTCTTCCGTGCCCGGCTGACCGGGCTCGCCGGCGACCGCGTGGCGGCGGGCCGGGACTTCGACGACCTCGGCCGCCTCAAGGTGCGGACCGGCGTCGTGCACCTCGACGAGGCCGGTGCCCACGCCGTCGTCGCCGGGCTCGACGACGCGTCGTTCGCCGTCCGCTCGCTCGAGACCAAGCCGTACTCCCGCAAGCCCGCCGCGCCGTTCACCACCTCCACGCTGCAGCAGGAGGCGTCGCGCAAGCTGCGGATGGCTTCGCGGCAGACGATGCGCACGGCGCAGGCGCTGTACGAGAACGGCTACATCACCTACATGCGGACCGACTCCCCGGCGCTGTCCGCGGAGGCGACCGACGCGGCACGGCGCCAGGCCGCCGAGCTGTACGGCCCCGAGTACGTGCCGGGTGCGCCGCGGCTGTACGCCTCGAAGAACAAGGGCGCCCAGGAGGCGCACGAGGCGATCCGTCCCGCCGGGGACTCGTTCCGCACCCCGGCGCAGGTCGCCCGCGAGATCTCCGGCGATCAGTTCAAGCTCTACGAGCTCATCTGGAAGCGCACCGTCGCCTCCCAGATGGCCGACGCGAAGGGGTCGACGGCGTCCGTGCGGCTCGCGGCGCGGCTCGGCCAGGGCGCGGGCGAGCGTGCCGGCAGCGACGCGATCTTCTCGGCGTCCGGCACGGTGATCACGTTCCGCGGGTTCCTCGCGGCGTACGAGGAGTCGCGCGACGTCGACGAGGCCGAGGCTGGTGCGGGCGGCGCGGCCGGGGGCTCGGGCGCGACGAAGGAGAGCAGGCTGCCGCGCATGGCCGAGGGCGACGCCCTCGCGAGCACCGAGCTGGCGGCGGAGGGGCACTCGACATCCCCGCCCGCGCGCTACACGGAGGCCTCGCTGGTCAAGGCGTTGGAGGAGCTCGGCATCGGCCGTCCGTCGACCTACGCCGCGACGATCTCGACCGTCCAGGACCGCGGCTACGTGCGCACCAAGGGCCAGGCGATGGTGCCCACGTGGCTGGCGTTCGCCGTCGTGAAGCTCCTCGAGGAGCACTTCGGCCGCCTCATCGACTACGACTTCACGGCCACGATGGAGGCGGACCTCGACGAGATCGCGGCGGGTGAGCGGGAGCGCGTCGCGTGGTTGACCCGGTTCTACTTCGGGGAGGGCGAGGGCGCCGAGACCTGGGGCCTGCGCGACCTGGTGGCGGACCTGGGAGAGATCGACCCGGTGGCCATCAACTCCGTCGAGATCGGCGAGGGCATCCGCGTGCGGGTGGGCCGGTACGGGCCCTATCTGGAGGACCTGCGTGCCGAGCCCGACAAGGAGGGCAAGGCTCCGCGTGCCTCCGTGCCCGAGGACATCGCACCGGACGAGCTGACGGTGGCGAAGGCGCGCGAGCTGCTCGCCGCGGGTGCCGACGACGGCCGCGTGCTCGGCGTCGACCCGGAGTCCGGGAACGAGGTCGTCGCGAAGAACGGGCGCTACGGCCCGTACGTGACCGAGGTGCTCGACCTGCCGGAGATCGACCCGGACCTGTCGGCCGCCGCGAAGAAGAAGGCGAAGGCCGCCCAGCCGAAGCCCCGCACCGGCTCGCTGCTCAAGTCGATGGCGCTGGACACGGTGACCCTCGACGACGCGCTGAAGATCCTGTCGCTGCCGCGGGTGGTCGGCAAGGACCCCGAGTCGGGCGACGAGATCACCGCGCAGAACGGCCGCTACGGCCCGTACCTGAAGAAGGGCACGGACTCGCGCACCATCTCCTCGGAGGAGCAGCTCTTCACGATCACGCTGGACGAGGCGTTGAAGATCTACGCCGAGCCGAAGCGGCGGGGACGGGCTGCTGCGGCGCCTCCCCTGCGCGAGCTGGGCGATGACCCGAACAGCGGCAAGCCCATCGTCGTCAAGGACGGCCGGTTCGGCGCCTACGTGACCGACGGCGAGACGAACCGCACGCTGCCGCGGGACCTCACCCCCGAGTCGATCACGCCGGACCGTGCGATCGAGCTCCTCGCCGACAAGCGGGCGCAGGGCCCGAAGAAGCGCAAGGCACCGGCGAAGAAGGCTCCCGCCAAGAAGCCGGCCGCGAAGAAGGCGCCGGCAAAGAAGGCGGCCGGCAAGTCCTCGTCGACGTAGGCGGTCGCCTGCTCCCGGGTGTCCATGCCGGGGGCAGGCGCGGGCTGCCGGTTCCCCTCGGCGCCGCAGCGGGTGTCCACCCTGCCGCACGAGCTTCCCCGTGCCGCCCCGACAGTTCTTGTTAAACGTTTACGAGTCTTGTGGCGGCCAGCGGGTGGCGGGAGCGTGATCGGCGCGGGGGCAATCTCACGCCGAATCCGACTGCACGAGGGAGTGCTGGATCATGACTCGTTCGAAATCGATTTCTCCATCTCGAGGCCGGCGGGTGCGTCGCAGGTTGGCGGCGCTGGGTGCCGCGGCGACGCTGCTCGCGAGCGGGCTGGTGGCTGGTGCTCCGGCTGCGTCTGCGGTCTCGGAGAACACCGAGGACTTCCACGACGGGTACTTCTACTCGTTCTGGACTGATTCGCCCGGGACGGTGTCGATGGACCTCGGCCCGGGGGGCAACTACTCCACGCAGTGGAGCAACACGGGTAACTTCGTGGCCGGCAAGGGCTGGCAGACCGGGACGGACCGCACGGTGCAGTACTCCGCGGACTTCAACCCGCAGGGCAACTCGTACCTGACGCTGTACGGCTGGACCCGCAACCCGTTGGTGGAGTACTACATCATCGAGAGCTGGGGCACCTACCGGCCCACGGGTCAGTTCAAGGGCACGGTCACCACTGACGGTGGCACCTATGACATCTACACCACCGAGCGGGTCAACCAGCCCTCGATCGACGGGACCGCGACGTTCACGCAGTACTGGAGCGTGCGGCAGAACAAGCGCACCAGCGGCACGATCACCACGGCGAACCACTTCAACGCGTGGGCGCAGGCCGGGATGCCGCTGGGCAATCACTACTACCAGATCATGGCGACCGAGGGGTATCAGTCCTCCGGCTCCTCGAACGTCACGCTGGGGACCAGCGGCGGCAACGACGGCGGCAACGACGGCGGCAACGATGGTGGTGACGGGACCTGCTCGGTGTCTGTGACGCGCGCTGACGAGTGGGACGACCGTTTCAACGTCGAGATGGCCGTCAGTGGTGCGAGCGACTGGACCGTCGACATCGGGCTCAACGGTGGTCAGGAGCTGCAGAACAGCTGGAACGCGAACGTGACCGGGTCCACCGGGTCGCTCACGGCGACGCCGAACGGTAACGGGAACACGTTCGGGATCACGCTGTTCAAGAACGGCAACAACTCGACCCCGAGCGCGAGCTGTTCCTCCGGCAGCGGCGGCAACGACGGCGGCAACGACGGCGGCAACGACGGCGGGAACGACGGCGGCAACGACGGCGGGAACGACGGCGGGAACGATGGCGGGGGTGACGGGACGTGCTCCGCTTCGGTGTCGGTCCCGAACTCCTGGAACGACGGCTTCCAGGCCGAGGTGACGATCACCGCTGGTTCGGCGCCGGTCAGTGGCTGGGAGGTCACCGTGGACGGGGTGACGGTCAGTCAGGCGTGGAACGGCACGGTGTCGGGGAACATGATCTCGGACGCCGGCTGGAACGGCAGCCTGTCTGCGGGGGCGTCGACGACGATGGGGTTCATCGGTCAGGGTGACCCGGACGCTGTGGCGGTCTCCTGCTCGGCGGCCTGATTCGTCCGTCGTGGCTGGATGTCGGCCCCGGTTCCCTCGTGGAGCCGGGGCCGACGTCGTGCTCGATCAGTCTTCCGGGCGTTCCACCAGGTAGGTGTTCCCGTCGGGCCCGGTGACGCGCTGCAGGGTCCGTCGCAGCTCGGCGTCGCGCGCCTGGTCCTCGGGGCGCGGGGGGACGGCCGGCCCGCGCCGGATCGACGCGGGACCGAAGATCGGCAGGAACGTCTCGGTGAGGCGCATGCCCCAGGTGCGGTCGTCGCCGGGGCGGCGGCTGAAAAGTCCCATCCGTGCTCCTTGGTGCGCCGGTGCCCCGGCCCGATGTTTGGTGCACCAAGCGTATCCCCCCCGTACGATGATCGGCATGGATCAGCCTGACGACTCGCTCGCGCTCGAGGCCCAGGTGTGCTTCGCGCTCTCGGCGTCCGCCCGGGCCATGGTGGCCCTGTACAAGCCGATCCTTGAGCCGCTCGGCATCACCCATCCGCAGTACCTCGTGCTGCTCGGGCTCTGGGAGGACGCCGGGGCCGGCCGCACCACGACGGTGACGGGACTGGCCGGTCGCCTCTACCTCGACCCGGGCACGCTGTCGCCGCTGCTCAAACGGCTGGAGCAGCAGGGCCTCCTCGCGCGACGCCGCGCCACCACGGACGCCCGGGTGGTCGAGGTGCACCTGACCGAGGCAGGAACCGCGCTGCGCCGGGAGGCGCTCCAGGTACCCCACCGCGTGGTCGAGTCCAGCGGGCTCAGCCTGGACGAGCTCCAGCGGGTCAAGGTGGCGGCGGACGCCGTCATCACGGCCGCGCACGGCACCGCTACAGTGAGCGCATGACCGACACCGCTGCCGCCGTCGACCCGGCCACCTACGCTGCCCGCCTGACCACCGCCGACCTGGCGGGCACCGTCCCGGAGCTGCTCGACGCACCCGCGCTGCGGTGGGGCGTGCTCGGCGCCGGGAACATCGCCGCCTCGTTCTCGGACGGCGTCCGGGACCGCACCGCAGGCTCCGTCGTCGCCGTCGGGTCGCGCTCGGCGGACAAGGCACGGGCCTTCGCCGACGCGCACGCGCCGGGCGCCCGTGCCCACGGCTCGTACGAGGCCCTGGTGGCGGACGAGGAGGTGGACGCCGTCTACGTCGCCACCCCGCACTCGCACCACCTGGAGCACGCGCTGCTGGCGATCGAGGCCGGCAAGCACCTGCTGGTCGAGAAGCCGCTGACGCGCTCGGTGTCCGAGTCCCGCACGCTCCTCGACGCCGCGGAGGCTGCCGGCGTGTTCTGCATGGAGGCGGTGTGGACGCGCTTCCTGCCGCACGTCGCGGCGATCCGCGGCGCGATCGCACGCGGTGAGATCGGCGAGGTGCGCACCGTCATCGCCGAGTTCGACGTGGCCTTCGCGTTCGACCCGTCGCACCGGCTCTTCGCGCCGGAGCTCGCGGGCGGCGCGCTGCTCGACCTCGGGATCTACCCGATCACGTTCGCCCACGACCTGCTCGGAGCGCCGGACACCGTGCTGGCGCACGGCACGCTCGCCGAGACCGGCGTCGACGACCACGTCAGCATGATCCTCGGGTACGACGACGGCGCGCAGGCGATCCTGCACACCTCGTCCGGGGCGTCGGGCGGCGCCGGTGCGCGCATCATCGGAACGCGCGGCCGCATCGAGATCCCGCACTTCTTCTTCGGCCCGACGGGCTTCGAGGTGGTGCGCGACGACGGCCCCTCCTGGACCTTCACGTCGCCCGACGGCGAGGGCAAGGCGTACGAGGCCGCCGAGGTCGCCCGGTGCTTGACCGCGGGGCAGACCCAGAGCGCCAGGATGCCCTGGTCGGACACGCTCGAGGTCATGGCCGTCCTCGACGAGGTGCGCGCCGGGCTCGGGGTCGTCTACCCGGGCGAGTGACGCCGTCGTCCGGGGACTCCCAGCGGGTCAGCGCGTCAGGCGCCGCCCGGACACCGTGACCGGTGTGATGCGGACCCAGACGCTCTTGCCGTCGTCGAGGTAGCTGACCAGGCCGGTGGCCTCCGCGGCCGCGACGTCGGTGTGGTGCTCGAGGATCTCGGCGGTGCCCTTGACCACCACGCTCGTGGCGACCTCCGGCGTCCACTCGTCGGACTCGAACGCCACGTGGGCGTTGATCGCGACCTCCACCAGCTTGCTGCCCGGGTGCGTCACGAAGTACACGACGCGGTCGGCAACCCTGAACGACACGGGGAAGATCTCCGGGTCGCCGGCCACGGCAGTCGCGAGCCGGCCCACCGGTCGGTCGCGCAGGAACTCCCAGCACTCGTCCTCGGTGAGCTTCTCGACGGTCTGTGCGGTCATGCTGGGCCTCCCTGTGACGGTGGTGCTTGCCATCCTGCCACGCGGGCGTCCGCTGTGGGTGGCCGCGGCTAGGGTGGCAGCCGTGAGCACAGCACCCGGGTACTTCGTCTCGTTCGAGGGCGGCGACGGCGCCGGCAAGTCCACGCACGTGCGGCTCCTGGGTGAGTGGCTGGGCGAGGTCACCGGCCGAGAGATCGTGGTGACCCGCGAGCCGGGCGGGACGAAGCTCGGGGCACAGCTCCGGCAGGCCGTCCTGCACGGCGAGGACCTCGACCCCCGGACCGAGGCGCTGCTGTATGCCACCGACCGCGCCCACCACGTCGCCACCGTCGTCCGGCCGGCTCTCGCGCGCGGCGCCGTCGTGGTCACCGACCGCTACCTCGACTCGTCGGTGGCCTACCAGGCCGGTGGCCGGGAGCTGTCCGAGAGCGAGGTGGAGAACCTCTCGCTCTGGGCCACCGAGAACCTGCTGCCCGACGTCACGGTGCTGCTCGACCTGGACCCCGTCGAGGCTGCCGGCCGGCTCACCGGGTCGCCGGACCGGCTCGAGCGCGCCGGCAGCGCGTTCCACCACCGCACGCGCGACGCGTTCCTGCGGCGCGCCTCGGCAGACCCGGCCCGATGGCTCGTCGTCGACGCTTCCTCCCCGCTCGAGGACGTCCAGGGGCAGATCCGGGTCGACGTCGTGGCGCGCCTCGGCCTGCCGCCGGAGGTTCCGTCGTGACGGCCACGAGCGGGACCGTGTGGGACGACGTCGTCGGGCAGCCGGACGCGGTGCGCGTGCTGCTGCGGGCGGCGTCCGACCCCGCGGCGATGACCCACGCCTGGCTGGTCACCGGCCCGCCCGGCTCCGGCCGCTCCGTGGCGGCGCGAGCCTTCGCCGCGGCCCTGCAGTGCACCGGCAGCACGGACGGCACCCCCGGCTGCGGACGGTGCCAGGCGTGCACCACCACGCTCGCCGGCACGCACCCCGACCTCACCGTGGTCGCGACGGAGAAGGTGGTCATCACCATCGACGAGGTGCGCGACCTCATCACGGCGGCCGCACGGACACCGTCGGTCGGGCGCTACCGGGTCATCGTCGTGGAGGACGCCGACCGCATGGCCGAGCGCACCACCAACGTGCTGCTGAAGTCCGTCGAGGAACCGCCGTCGCACACCGTGTGGGTGCTCTGCGCCCCCAGCGTGCAGGACGTGCTGCCCACCATCCGGTCCCGCTGCCGGGCCGTGGCGCTGCGGGTGCCGCCGCCGCAGGACGTGGCCGATCTGCTGGTGCGCCGCGACGGAGCCGACCCGGACCTGGCGCTGGACGCCGCGCGGGCGGCGCAGTCGCACGTGGGGCTGGCTCGCCGGCTCGCACGGGACCCGGAGGCGCGCTCGCGGCGCACGGCCGTCCTGGAGGTCGCGCGGCGGATTCGAGGCGTCCCGGACGCCGTGCTCGCGGCGTCCGAGCTCGTCGAGGTCGCCAAGGCCGAGGCTGCCGCGGCCACCGTCGAGCGGGACGCGACCGAGAAGGCCGAGCTGATGCGGGCGCTCGGCGTGGGCGAGGGCGACACCCTCCCGCCCAAGCTGCGCTCGCAGCTCAAGCAGCTCGAGGACGACCAGAAGCGCCGGGCCACGCGTCGCCAGCGGGACGTGCTCGACCGGGCCATGGTCGATCTGCTCTCGCTCTACCGGGACGTCCTCGTGGTTCAGCTCGGCGCCGACGTCGATCTCGTGAATGCCGCGCACGCCGACGTCGTGCGCTCCTTGGCGCGCGACGCCACGCCCGAGCAGACGGTGCGTCGGATGGACGCCATCGGCACGGCCCGCGAACGCCTCGAGGGCAACGTCGCGCCGCTGTTGGCGCTCGAGGCGATGGCGATCGCGCTGCGCCCGCAGGGCTGACCAGAAGCCCAGGACCACGCCGCGCGTCAAGAGGGGGCTTGCGTTTTCACCCGCTTTGCTCTGTGATCGTCCGTGGCGTGCCACCCGGGCATTCCGACGACGATGAGGATGATGATGCGGATCCTGCTGCTGGTCTCGGCGTTCAACGGCCTGACGCAGCGCGTCTGGTGCGCGCTGAAGGACCAAGGCCACGACGTCGGGGTGGAGATCGCGCCGGCCTTCGACTCGCCGGAGGCGCTGACGGCCGCCGTGGCGGACGCCGACCCCGACCTGATCCTGTGCCCGTTTCTCAAGCACCGCGTGCCGCGGGACGTGTGGGACCGGTGGACCACCGTCGTCGTCCACCCCGGGCCGGTGGGGGACCGCGGGCCGTCCTCGCTGGACCACGCCATCCTCACGCGGCAGGAGCGCTGGGGCGTCACGGCGCTGTCCACCGTCGAGGAGATGGACGCCGGACCCGTCTGGGCGACGTCGAACTTCACGCTGCCCGACGCGCCCGTCGCGAAGAGCGCCCTCTACAACGGCCCCGTCGCGGACGCCGCCATGGCGTGCGTCGCCGAGGTGGTGCGCATGGTCGCCGCGGGCGAGCAGCCGGTCCCCGCCGACGAGATGCCGCGCGAGGTGCCCGGGACCGGTGAGCTGCCGCTCCTGCGGCGGCCCGCGTTCGAGGTCGACTGGTCGCTGCCCGTCGAGGAGCTGGCACGCCGCATCGCGGCCGCCGACGGCGCCCCGGGCGCCCCGGCACAGGTCGACGGCGCACGCTTCTGCCTGTTCGACGCCGTCGCCACCCCCGACGTGCTGGACCCGCAGGCCGAGCCGGGCGCCGTCGTCGGCCACGACGTCGACGCCGTGGCGCTCGCCGCCACCGGGGGCACGCTGTGGGTCGGCTACGCGGCCACCCTGACCGAGCGGCGCGGCACCAAGCTGCCGGCGCGCATGGTCCTGGACCCCGCCGGCACGTCGCCGCGGCACGCCGGCCCGTCCGAGCTGGCCGAGACGCACTACGAGCGCGACGGCGACGTCGGCTTCCTGACGATCCGCTCCTACAACGGCGCGATGCACACCGACCAGTGCCACCGGCTCGCCGCCGCCGTCGGCGACGCGCTCGCCGAGGACACGAGGGTGCTCGTGCTGCGTGGCACGGAGAGCCTGTTCTCCAACGGCATCCACCTCGGCGTCATCGAGGCCTCCGACGACCCGGCCGCCGAGGCCTGGGCCAACATCCAGGCCATCGACGACCTGTGCGAGGCCGTGGCCCGTGCGGAGCAGCTCACCGTGGCCGCCTTCACCGCCAGCGCGGGCGCGGGCGGCGTGATGGCCGGGCTGTGCGCCGACGTCGTCCTCTCGCGCGACGGGGTCGTGCTCAACCCGTTCTACGACATGGGGATCTACGGCTCCGAGCTGCACACGTGGACCGTCGCAGCGCGCGTCGGGCCCGAGGTCGCGGACATGCTCCTCACGGGCCGGCTGCCCGTCTCCGCCGTCCGGGCCGCCGAGCTCGGGCTGATCGACGCCGTCGGTCCGCGGAACACCGGCGAGTTCGACGCGTGGCTCGCCAAGCGTGTCGCCGAGCTCGCGGGCCCCGCGGAGCTGGCCGCCGCGACCGAGGCGGCGGGCCGCCGGGCACCGGACCGCCCGCTGTCCTACCACCGGACCATCGAGCTGGCCGAGATGGCCCGCGACATCTTCGACGACCGCCACGGGTTCGCCGCCCGTCGGCGGGACTTCCTGCGCAAGTCGGCGGCACCGGAGACTCCCGAGCGGCTCCGGTTCGCGCTGGCAGGAGGCGCGCGCGAGGAGTTTCGGTGAATGGTCGCCGGACGCCCGGCCCTGGCCGGTAGGTTGGCCCCGTGATCTTCACCCACCGCCGCCCGAGCCCGCCGCCCGCCCGCTCGAACGGCCGGCGGGCCGTCGGCGTGACCGCCGTCGTCGCCGCGCTGCTCGTGGTCGCCGGATGCACGGCGGACGCCCCGGCGAAGGACCAGACTCCGGCCGACCAGGCGCCGACCGCCTCCGGGAGCGGGGCGCCCGAGGGCTTCGAGAAGCACTACTCCCAGGACATCGTCTGGACGGAGTGCCGCACCGAGTTCGAGTGCGCCACCGTCTCCGCGCCGCTGTCCTGGAGCGACCCGGACGCCGGCGAGATCGAGCTGTCGATCATGCGCACCCGCGCCACCGGGGACAAGATCGGCTCGCTCCTGATCAACCCGGGCGGACCGGGCGGGTCCGGCGTCGACTACCTCGAGGCCGCGGCGGGAACCTTCGGGGACCGGCTGCTCGAGGCGTACGACGTCGTCGGCTTCGACCCGCGGGGCGTGCGGGACTCGACGGAGGTCGAGTGCTACGACGACGCGGAGAAGGACCGGTACCTCAGCGAGGACTTCGACCGCTCGACGGACGAGGGTCTGGCGGCCGCGCGCGAGTCGAGCGCCGCCTGGGCCGAGGCCTGCGCGGAGAACACCGGGGAGCTGCTCGGCAACGTCGACACCCAGAGCGCCGCCAAGGACATGGACATGCTCCGCGCCGCCCTCGGTGACGACCAGCTCCACTACCTCGGCGCGTCGTACGGGACGAGCCTCGGGGCGACGTACGCGGGACTGTTCCCAGAGCGGACCGGCCGGCTCGTGCTGGACGGCGCCATCGACCCGCGCATCGACTCGGCCGAGATGTCGGCCGGGCAGGCCGTCGGGTTCGAGAACGCCCTGCGCGCCTACGTCGCCGACTGCCAGGGCGGCTCCGGGTGCCCGCTGACCGGCTCCGTCGACGACGGCATGCAGCAGGTGCGGGACGTCCTCGACCAGGCGCTCGACCGGCCGTACCCCACGGACAGCGACCGTGAGGTGACGCAGACGCTCGCGTTCTACGGCGTGGCCGTCACGCTGTACGACGAGCAGAACTGGTCGCTGCTCACGCAGGCGCTCGAGGAGGCCATCGACCAGCGCACCGGCACGATGCTGCTGTTCCTCGCCGACTTCTACAACGACCGGAACGCCGACGGGTCCTTCTCCACCAACTCGACCGAGGCGTTCACGGCGGTCAACTGCCTGGACGGTCGCAGCGACCCGGACGTCGAGGCCATGCGGGCCGAGGCAGCCGAGATCGAGGCGGCGGCCCCCACCGTGGGGACGTTCTTCAGCTATGGCGGGATCACCTGCGCCGACTGGCCCTACCCCGTGGCGGAGCAGGAGTACGACGTCGCCGCCCCGGACGCCGCACCGATCGTCGTGGTCGGCACCACCAACGACCCCGCGACGCCGTACGTCTGGGCGGAGGGCATGGCGGAGGCGCTGGACACCTCCGTGCTCGTCACCTACGAGGGCGAGGGGCACACCGCGTACGGGCGCTCCAACAGCTGCATCGACAACGCGCTGGAGGACTACCTCGTGGACGGCACGGTCCCCGAGGACGGCCTCACCTGCTGAGGTAGTGGGTCGCTCGCCGGGGTAGTACCGGCTTGGCCGGGGTAGGAGGTCCGGCGCGGGGTGTGAGCCACGTGACGCCGTCGGCCCGGGCGATACTTTTGGAGTCGCGGCCAGGCGTCGGGTAGTCTGGGCGCGCCCGCTGAACGAGGCCCCGCCTCGCACGTCGTCGGGCGCGCCGCCTTAGCTCAGTCGGTAGAGCGGTTCACTCGTAATGAACAGGTCATCAGTTCGATTCTGATAGGCGGCTCAGCGCGCGGAAGGCCCCGGAACCTGAACGGTTCCGGGGCCTTCGTCGTTCCTGGCGAACGGTGCGGACGGCGGGGCGCCGACTCAGCCGCGCGGCTGCGAGCTGGTCTGCTGGAACCGGTCCGGCGGGCTCGGCTCGGCCGCCGTCTGCGGCGAGGCCTTGCTCCCGTGCCGTGTCTCGCCCTGCGGGGGTGCCGCGTCCGGGTCGCCGCCCGAGGGGGTGGCGCCCTGGCGCACCTCTTCGAGGCGCTGCTCGAGCACGGTCAGCACAGGCATCCGGTTCCCGTGGGCGCGCTCGTAGGCGAGGATCTTCTCCAGCCCGTCGGCGTCGAGTTGCCGGACCCGGTGCGCGAGCGTGCCCACCGGCAGGTGGTCGTAGTCGGGCAGCGGCAGGTCGTCGTGGTCCGGCTCGTTCGTCCGGTCGTCGGTCATGGTGTCCTCCTCGCGGGCTCACGGCGGTACCCGTACCTGACGACCGTAGGCACGCACCTCGTCGGCCCGCATCCTCGCGTCGGACCGGAACGCCGACCGGAGGGGTGCGCCGCGACGACGACCCGTGGGCGCACGGCCGAGAGCTCCGCCTCGAGCGGCAGGCAGGCCCGGACGTGCCCGACGTCGGGCACCCACTGCTGGGCGCCGGGACGATCTGGCGTGGTGCGGGCCACGGGCTCACCTCCGCGGACGGGATCACGCGCCGGGCGGGTGCTCGCTCCCCGGCACGGGTGCGGCCGGCGCTCCGGGAGCCGCCGGCGCTCCGGGTGCGCGCCGCTCCCGGAACTGTCCGGTGGCCGCCAGGACGGCGATCAGCACGACCGGCACGATCCACCCGCTCCAGCCCAGGATCGTCGCTCGCGTGGTGTCCACGGTGGTGCCGGCCGCGCCGAGGACGAGGTGCATGCCCGCGGCGGCGTTGAGCGCGCCGTGCGCGAGCGCGGGCGCCCACACGGTGCCGCTGCGCAGGCGCAGCCACGAGAAGATCGCCCCGACGACGGTGCACGATCCCACCATCGTGACGAGCGCGAGCCAGGGCGAGGCGTTCGGGTAGTTGTACCCGAGGAGCACCAGCGGGGCGTGCCACAGCCCCCAGACCACCCCGGAGACGACGACGGCGGTCGCCACGTGCGTCCGGCATGCCAGGTGGGGGAGCAGCCAGCCCCGCCAGCCCAGCTCCTCGCCGAGCGCGGGGACGAGGTTGACCACCGCGCCGATCATGACGTTCACCAGCTGCAGGGCGACGAGCACCTGGATCGGGACGTCCACCTGGCCCGCCACGCCGACGGCGGCGAGCTGGCCGTCCACCACCTCCTGGAACCCGGAGAACGTCTCCAGGTCCATCTCGTAGAGCCCGAGGGCGGAGGCGACCGGCAGGGCGGCCAGGACGAGGAGGACGGGCACCAGGAACGCCAGCGCCAGCCACCCGAGGAACCGTCCCCACGGGCGTACCGGAGCCAGGCCGAGCGACCGGGCGAGAGGTCGGCGCTCCACGCACCGCACCACGACGAGCGCGGCGATCGCCGGCGCGAGCATCATGGTGATCGCCACCACTCCCAGCAGCGGGCTGTCCAGGCCGTCCCCGAGCCACAGCGGCAGCGCCACCAGCCATGACAGGCCGAACGAGATCACGAGGTAGGTGGTCAGCGCGCGCACGCGGACACCGTAGCGGAGCGGCGCGCCGGTAGGCTCGGGCCCATGGCTTGGAGCTTCGGTCGGCGGCGTCCCACCACGTATCTGCTCGGCGAGGCGGTCGACCCGTACCCTGCCCAGGCGCCCGAGTCGCGGCGCGGCCGGGTCCGGCGGATCACGGAGATCGGTGAGCCTGTCCTGCACACGCCGGCTCGTGCCGTGGAGAAGTTCTCGACCCCGGAGCTGGCCCGCCTGGTGGACGACATGTTCGCGACGATGGAGGTCGCGCAGGGCGTCGGGCTGGCGGCCCCGCAGGTCGGCGTGGACCTGCGGGTCTTCGTCTACGACGTGACGGACGAGCGCGGCGACCGCCACGTGGGTCACGTGGTGAACCCGCTGCTCGAGATCGACACCTCGGCCGAGCTCGTCACGGAGGAGGAGGGCTGCCTCTCCGTGCCGGGTGCGTACGTGCCGCTGGCGCGCCGGTCCAGGGCGTCCGTCCGGGGCGTGGACCAGCACGGCGGCCCGGTCCAGCTCGAGGCCACCGGGTTCCTGGCGAGGTGCTTCGTGCACGAGTCCCAGCACCTCGACGGCACGCTCTACTGGGACCACCTGTCGGCGGAGGACCAGCGCGACGCCCTGCGGCAGCGGGACGAGGAGCGGGCGGAGGTCCTGGCGACGCGTCGCGAGATCGCGATCGAGCTGGACAAGACGCCGGCCGACTATCCCGCGGAGCCCGCGGGCGGACGCTGAGCCCTTCCGCGACGGGCGCCGTCAGTCGCCGCGTGCGCGGAGCCGCCAGACGACGACGCCGCCGGCGGTGAGCCCGGCCGCGGCGAGCCCGAGCCCGGTGACAGCCCACAGCTCGCCGTCGTTCACCGCCGGCTCCGCGGCCTCGTTCCGCTCGTCGACGGCGGGCAGCTCGCCGCTGAAGCTGCGGCCCAGCGCCTCGAACTGCTCGGCACCCATCGCCGCGCCGGTCGCCACGGCGGACGGAGACGGGCTCGGCTCGTCCGACGGGCTCGGCGTCGGGGTGGCGCTCGGTGTCGGTTCCGGGGTGGGCGAGGCGCTGGGGGTCGACGACGGTGCCTCGGCCGACGGTTCCGCCGTCGGGCTGGGGGAGGGGTCGGCGGACTCGCTGGGTGCTGGCGTCGGGGACGGCTCGTCCGGCGGGGCGGCCTCTGCGGCCGCGGGCTCGGTGCACCGTGGGTTGCGGTGGGACTCGTACCACTCGCCGACGCCGGGGACGTGGACGTAGGCGACGCAGTAGCCCTCGGGCATCTCGTCCGCCGCGGACGCGAAGGTCACGTAGCCGCGTCGGCCGCCGTCGAGCGACTCCGTGAGCCAGGCGTAGTCCCAGCCCTCGAGGCTGCGGATCGAGTAGCCGACGTGCCGGTCCCGGTCCCGGTGGTCGAGCTCCCTGCCGTCGAAGGCGACGCCGTCGGTGGTCACGTCGAGGTCGTCTGCCGTCGCTGGCAGCGGTGCCGCGAGGGCGAGGCCGGCGCCGAGGGCACCGACGAGCACGGCACGGACCGCAAGGCTGGCGACGCGCACGCGTGACCTTCCGACGCTGGGTGCCGGGGCTCCGGCGGGGGCGAACCACATCGTAGGGGACGCGCCCGTCCGGCCGGGACGCCTGGTCAGAACACGGTGAGCCAGTCGGCGACGGCTTCCGCGACGGCGTCGTCCTGGTTCCGCACGTCGTGGGCGCCCGGCAGGGTGACGCGGGTGACCTGGCCCGGGATGGCGCCGGTGTGGGCGGCGAGCTCGGCGGGGCTGCCGAAGGGGTCCCGGTCGCCGGAGATGAACAGCACGGGGACGTCGAGGTCGCCGAAGTGGTCGACCCGCAGCTTCTCGGGCTTGCCGGGCGGGTGGAGGGGGTAGCTGAGGAGCACCAGCCCGGCGGACGGCAGCCCGTCGGCCACCGCCATCGAGCACATGCGCCCTCCGTAGGAGCGTCCACCGAGCAGGATCTGGTCCGTGCCGACGTCGAGCTCCGTCGCGAAGCTCTCCGCCTCGGCCCGCAGGTGGGCGATCGCCACGGGCGGGCGGTCGGGCATCCGTCTGCCGGCGAGGCGGTACGGGAAGTCGACCCGCCGGACGGGCAGCGGGAGCCGCGTCGACCCTTCCGGAGGTGCTGCGAGCCGGTCGGCGACGGCGCGCAGGGTGTGGTGGTCGCGGCCGGCCCCGGCTCCGGGGGTCAGGAGGAGCCCGGCCGGGCGGGGGTGCTGCGTGGTCGACATGGACCCCAGTCTCGCGCACCAGGTACCGTGGCGTTCTACATCGTTGTATAAGACTGAACGAGGACATCCATGACGGACCAGGTCGCCAGCAACCCGATCGTGCTCCAGCGCGCCGACCCGCACGTGCTGCGCCACGACGGGCAGTACTACTTCACCGGCTCGTACCCGGCGTACGACCGGGTCGTGCTGCGCCGGGCCGGCCGGCTCGAGGACCTCCAGGAGGCCCCCGAGGTCACCATCTGGACCCGCCACGAGTCCGGCCCGCAGTCCCACCTGATCTGGGCTCCCGAGATCCACCGGGTCGACGGCGCCTGGTACGTCTACTACGCCGCCGCGCCCGACGACCACGGCACCGCGGACGCCCCCGGTGCCGACGAGACCTTCAACCACCGGGTGTTCGTCGTGGAGTGCACGGCCGACGACCCCCTGACCGGCGGGTGGGTCGACCGCGGCCAGGTGGACACCGGCTGGGAGAGCTTCGCACTCGACGCGACGACGTTCGTCCACGGCGGCGACCAGTACCTCGTCTGGGCCCAGCAGGACCTCGCCGTCCGGGGCCACTCCAACCTCTACATCGCCCGGATGGCGAACCCGTGGACGCTCGCCACGGCGGCCGTGGAGCTCACCCGGCCGGAGCACGACTGGGAGACCAAGGGCTTCTGGGTCAACGAAGGGCCCTCGGTGCTCGTCCGCGACGGACGGGTCCTGCTGACCTACTCGGGTGCGGCGACCGGCGTCGACTACGCCATGGGCCTGCTGACCGCCGACGCGGATGCCGACCTCCTCGACCCGGCGTCGTGGACCAAGAGCGCGGAGCCGGTCTTCGTCTCGGACCCGGCAGCAGGTCAGTTCGGCCCGGGGCACAACTCGTTCACGCAGACGCCCGACGGCGAGACCGTCCTCGTCTACCACGCGCGCACGTACACGGAGATCGTCGGGGACCCGCTGTGGGACCCCAACCGGCACGCGTGCGCCCAGGTGCTGCCCTTCGACGCGGCCGGCAACCCGCTCTGGGGCGCACCGGTGGCGAGAACGCGCCCGGTGCCGCCGTCGACCGAGGTGCTCGCCCCGGACGGGACCGGGGCCCGGAGCGCCGGCGACCTCACCCCCGCAGGACGGTGACCGGGCAGCCGGCGAAGTCCAGCACCTGACGGCTCGTGGAACCGAGCAGCAGGCGGTCGAAGCCGCCCAGACCGCGAGCGCCGACCACCAGCCGGTCCGCGCCCTGGGAGGCCTCGATGAGGACCTTCGCGGCCTGCCCGTGCACCACCCGAGGGCGCAGGCGGCCCGCCGGCAGGTCGACCTCGGCCGCGGAGATCGCTGCGTCGAGGCACTCCCGCGCGAAGTTCTCGTAGTCGTCGATCGGCGGCGCCCAGCCCCACGAGCCGGGCAGCGGCGCGAGCGTCGTGATCTGCCAGGCGAACACGGGTTCCAGCAGGGCCCCGGAGTGCGCCGCGACCTCCGCGGCGTGCCGCAGCGCGGCGACGGACGGGGTGGACGTGTCCACACCCACCACCACGCGCGGGCCGTCCGACGGCGGAGGGACGTCGAGCGGCTCGCCGGTCGGCCGGTCGATGTGGCGCACCACCGTGACGGGAACCTGCGCGTTCTCCACGACGGTCGTGGAGACGGAACCGAGCACGCGGCGCCCGATCCGGCCACGCCGTCGTCGGCCGAGCACGAGCATCTGTGCGTCGGCGCTCGCGGTGAGCAACGCGTCGGGGACCGGGCCGGGGAGCACGGCGTACTCGGCGTCGAACGGTTCGTGCCGCTCCCGGGCTCGGTCCAGGATGGCCGCCGTCTCGGCCCGCACCTCCTCCAGGACGCCGGTGAGCCGGGCCTCGTCCACGGCCGGGGCGACCCGGACGACGGTGAGCGGGTGGCCGCTCGACGAGGCCTCCCTGACCGCCCAGTCCAGTGCCTCGTCGGCCTCGACGGTTCCGTTGACGCCCACGAGGATGCCTTCCATGCGGCCAGCCTAGTGGTGCCGGGTCAGCGCCGCCCGGGCGGTTGCAGCAGGGAACGGATCGGCCGGGTGACGACCTCGACCCGGTCGACCAGGTCCGCGGGTCCCGTCACGACGAGGTCGCGCCCGCGCAGCGCGACGTGCACGGCCTCGACGTCCCGGACTCGGACCCGGGTGGCCGGCCGGGCCGTGCCGTCCACGGTGAGCTCCGAGGACTCCAGCGGGACGCCGTCCACCTCCGCCACGATCGACTGCATCGCGCTGCGGTAGTCCGCGAAGTCGTCGGCGAAGTCCGAGGTGCCGCGCGGCGTCTGCGTCGTGTCGGGTTCGACGGGGGAGGCGATGTCGGCGTGCAGCGGGGCGACCAGCGCGCCGCTCGCCGCCGCACGGACCACGTCCTCCACCGCGTCGGCCGCCACCGGCGTCCGCAGCGTCTCCACCTCGAAGGACTCCCGCGCGAAGGTGCGGTACGACCGGACGAACCGGTCCGACGTCGGGTCCGTCTCGTCGTCGTACCCTGTCAGCGCCTCGTCCTCCAGGTCGAGGCCCCACGTCAACGGGTCCACGACCTCGCCGACGACTCCCGAGAAGCGCGCCATGCGGGCGTCCACCGGATGATCCGGGCCGGGCCGGGCCCCTCTCGGCCGACTGTTCCTGCCCTGCCCCGCCTCGTGCCCGACGTCGTCCATGGTGGCCCTCCCCGTGTGCGGCGACCTGTTCCGACCACCATTGCTCCGGGGGCGGCGTCTCGGCAACGGGGCGCGCCGTCACGCCCCTGGCGAACACGGGCATCTGGAGGGGGGTCGGCGTGTTGGGAGCGAATAGAGTCGTAGCGGTCAGGCTGTCGCCGTCGATCCGACGGGGCCAGGAAAACGCCGCTCGTGAGGGAGCAGCACATGTTCGAGAGATTCACGGATCGAGCCCGTCGGGTGGTCGTCCTCGCTCAGGAAGAAGCGAGGATGCTCAACCACAACTACATCGGCACGGAGCACATCCTCCTCGGTCTCATCCACGAGGGTGAGGGCGTCGCCGCCAAGGCGCTGGAGTCGCTGGGCATCTCGCTCGACGGCGTGCGCGCGCAGGTGACCGAGATCATCGGTGAGGGCCAGCAGGCGCCGAGCGGGCACATCCCGTTCACTCCGCGTGCCAAGAAGGTGCTGGAGCTGTCGCTGCGCGAGGCGCTGCAGCTCGGCCACAACTACATCGGCACGGAGCACATCCTGCTCGGTCTCATCCGCGAGGGTGAGGGCGTGGCAGCACAGGTGCTCACCAAGATGGGTGCCGACCTGAACAAGGTGCGTCAGCAGGTCATCCAGCTGCTGAGCGGCTACCAGGGCAAGGAGCCCGTCGCCGCCGGCGGTCCGCAGGAGGGGCAGCCCTCCGGGTCCGCCGTCCTGGACCAGTTCGGCCGCAACCTGACGCAGGCCGCACGCGAGGGCAAGCTGGACCCGGTCATCGGGCGCAAGCCCGAGGTCGAGCGGGTCATGCAGGTGCTGTCGCGCCGCACCAAGAACAACCCCGTCCTCATCGGCGAGCCCGGCGTCGGCAAGACGGCCGTCGTCGAAGGGCTGGCGCAGGACATCGTGCGCGGCGACGTGCCCGAGACGCTCAAGGACAAGCAGCTCTACACGCTGGACCTGGGCGCCCTCGTGGCCGGTTCGCGCTACCGCGGTGACTTCGAGGAGCGCCTGAAGAAGGTGCTCAAGGAGATCCGCACGCGCGGCGACATCATCCTGTTCATCGACGAGATCCACACGCTCGTCGGTGCCGGCGCTGCTGAAGGAGCGATCGACGCGGCCAGCATCCTCAAGCCGATGCTGGCCCGCGGCGAGCTCCAGACGATCGGTGCCACGACGCTCGACGAGTACCGCAAGCACGTCGAGAAGGACCCGGCGCTGGAGCGTCGCTTCCAGCCCATCCAGGTCAACGAGCCCTCGATGGAGCACGCGATCGAGATCCTCAAGGGCCTGCGCGACCGTTACGAGGCGCACCACCGCGTGTCCATCACGGACGCCGCGCTCGTCTCGGCCGCCCAGCTGGCCGACCGGTACATCAACGACCGGTACCTGCCGGACAAGGCGATCGACCTCATCGACGAGGCGGGCGCGCGCCTGCGCATCCGCCGGATGACGGCCCCGCCGGAGCTCAAGGAGCTCGACGAGCAGATCGCGGAGGCTCGTCGCGACAAGGAGTCGGCGATCGACGACCAGGACTTCGAGAAGGCCGCGGGCCTGCGTGACACCGAGAAGCAGCTCACGCAGCAGCGCGCCGAGAAGGAGAAGGCCTGGAAGTCGGGCGACCTGGACACCGTCGCCGAGGTGGACGAGGAGCTCGTCGCCGAGGTGCTGGCGATGTCGACCGGCATCCCGGTCGTCAAGCTCACCGAGGAGGAGTCGAGCAAGCTCCTGCACATGGAGGACGAGCTGCACAAGCGGGTCGTCGGCCAGGACGTCGCGATCAAGGCGCTGTCCCAGGCGATCCGTCGCACGCGCGCCGGCTTGAAGGACCCGAAGCGTCCCGGTGGCTCGTTCATCTTCGCGGGGCCCACCGGCGTCGGGAAGACCGAGCTCGCCAAGGCGCTCGCCGAGTTCCTGTTCGGCGACGACGACGCGCTCATCCAGCTCGACATGTCGGAGTTCTCGGAGAAGCACACGGTCTCGCGGCTGTTCGGCTCGCCCCCCGGCTACGTCGGGTACGACGAGGGTGGCCAGCTCACCGAGAAGGTGCGCCGCCGTCCGTTCTCCGTGGTCCTGTTCGACGAGGTGGAGAAGGCGCACGCCGACATCTTCAACTCGCTGCTGCAGGTGCTCGAGGACGGCCGACTCACCGACTCCCAGGGTCGCGTGGTCGACTTCAAGAACACGGTCATCATCATGACGACGAACCTCGGCACGCGGGACATCGCCAAGGGCGTCCAGACCGGCTTCAACGCCGGCGGCGACCTGGTGACCGACTACCAGCGGATGCGGGCGAAGGTCAACGAGGAGCTCAAGCAGCACTTCCGGCCCGAGTTCCTCAACCGTGTCGACGACACGATCGTCTTCCCGCAGCTCTCCGAGAAGGAGATCGTCGAGATCGTCGACCTCGAGATCGCGAAGCTCGACAAGCGTCTGCGCGACAAGGACATGGCCATCGAGCTCACCCCGGCGGCCAAGAACCTGCTGGCGGAGAAGGGCTACGACCCGGTCCTCGGCGCCCGGCCGCTCAAGCGGGCCATCCAGCGGGAGATCGAGGACGCGCTGTCCGAGAAGATCCTGTTCGGCGAGCTCAAGGCCGGCGAGATGGTCCTGGTCGACGGCGAGGGCGAGGGGATCCTCGGGGAGTTCACCTTCCGCGGGGTGCCCAAGTCCGAGCACGACCGCGGACCCGTCTCGGTCGGTGCCGCGGCCGCTCTGGACGCACCGACCGGTGTCTCCGTCTCCGACCTGCCGCCCACCGGGCAGATGCAGGCCGGCGCTGAGTAGCACGGCCGCGTCAGCTGCCTGACGACGCCAGGCCCCGGACCCTCCTCACAGGGTCCGGGGCCTTCGTCGTGCCCGCGGGCTCGCCGCGGGGCGCCGGCGGCGACCGGCTCAGCGCAGCCGAGCCAAGATCTCCCGTGCCAGTGCCGCGACGTCGTGGACCTGCCCGACGGCGCCGGCCGCCTCGAGCTCGCCGGGTGCGGCGTAGCCCCAGGTCACCCCGAGGCAGTCGATGCCGTGCGCGGCGGAGCCGTGCACGTCGTGCTCGCGGTCGCCGACCATCAGCACCGGGCCGTCCTCGGGCGCGGCCGGGGAGTGTCGTCCGAGCGTGGCGAGCGCCTTCGCGATCACGTCGGCCTTGGTCGACGTCGCCTCGTCCAGCGGCGCGCCGAAGACGTCGTCGACCAGCTCGGTCAGGCCGAACCGGTCGCAGATGGGTCGCGCGTACACCTCGGGCTTGCTGGTGGCGACGGCGATGGCGCAGCCGGCCGCGCGCAGCTCGCGCAGGGCCGCGGCGACGCCGTCGAACACCGAGTTGTCGAACATGCCCCCGGCGGAGTACGCGGCCCGGTAGGCGACGATCGCCTCGCCGACGCGCTCGCGGGGCACGCCGTGGACGGGGAAGGAGTCCGGGATCGGCGGGCCGACGAACGAGCGCAACGCGGCGGCGTCGGGCACCGGCAGCCCGAGCGTGCGGTAGGCGTGCGCCACCGACGCCGTGATGCCCGGCGCGGAGTCCATGAGCGTGCCGTCGAGGTCCAGCAGGACGAGAGGTGTGGTCACGGCGCCAGGCTACGTGCCGCGCTCAGATCGACCGGGCATGCTCCACGAGCCGGTCGAACGCCGCGTCGAGCACGGCGTCGGGCGCCTGCGCCTCCGGGTGCGCGTCGTACCAGGCGATCTGCTCGTGGGCGGCCTGGTCGTAGGTGATGGTGGTGGCGAACTCGGGCACGAGCGCCTGCAGCTTGGCGCAGTCGAACAGCATCGAGTGGGCCTTGTCACCGAGCAGCCCGTCGCCGACGTCGGGCAGGACGCGCGCGATCGCCTCGGACGGCACGTGCACGATCTCCGGGTCGGGGACCCCGGCGGCGGCGCCCAGCCACGTGTAGACCTGGTCCCAGGTGGGGGCGTGCGTGCCCATGATCTGGAACGTGTCGCCCACGGCGTGCGGGTGGCCGAGCAGGCCGACGAACCCGACGGCGAAGTCGTCCGTGTGCGTCAGCGTCCACAACGACGTGCCGTCGCCGTGCACGACGACCGGCCTGCCGGCCCGCATCCGGGCGACGTCGGTCCAGGCGCCGAGCGTGGGCAGCAGCGTGCGGTCGTAGGTGTGGCTGGGGCGCACGATCGTGGCAGGGAAGGCATCGTCGCGGTAGGCGCGGACCAGGAGGTCCTCCCCGGCGATCTTGTCGCGGGAGTACTGCCAGTACGGGTTGCGCAGCGGCGTGGACTCGGTCACCGGCAGCCGGGACGG
Organism: uncultured Isoptericola sp.; assembly: GCA_947497265.1. Taxonomy (GTDB): domain Bacteria; phylum Actinomycetota; class Actinomycetes; order Actinomycetales; family Cellulomonadaceae; genus Isoptericola; species Isoptericola rhizosphaerae. The sequence goes on along the minus strand of CANMFP010000001.1, from coordinate 386,177 downwards.
CGGCGTCTGGTATGCCGACGCGCTGGAGATGAACACGTACTGGCCGGTGCGCCCCGTGAACCGCTCGATGTCGCGTGTCACGTGGTCGGGGGAGAAGGCGCGGAACTGGGCGACGACGTCGAAGTCGCGGCCCGCTATCGCGGCGTCGACCGCGTCGTCGTCGGTGACGTCCGCCACGAGCGTCTCGACCTCGGGCGGCAGCGGGCGGGTGGTGGACCGGCCGCGGTTGAGGACTGTGACGCGGTGGCCCTGGGCCACGGCGCGAGCGACGGACGCGGCACTGATGATGCCGGAGCCGCCGATGAAGAGCAGGTCGAGCGGGTTGCGAGGGCGCGTGGAGGTCATGGCAGCCATGCTGCCCGACGGGCGCCGGTCAGGACCGCTGCCCGACGGGCGCCGGTCAGGACCGCTGCCCGACGGGCGCCGGTCAGGACCGCCTTGGTGCTGCCGCGATGCTCAGGCCGACCGGCAGGTGCTCAGCGAACGTCTCGGTGAGGGCGCCGATCCGCGCGTCGCGGGCCGCGCCGGTCATGCGTTCGGCGGGTGCGGTGATGGACACGGCGGCGAGCGGCCGTCCCGCTCGGAGCACCGCGACGGCGGCGCAGGCGATGCCCGGCTCGTTCTCCTCGGTCTCGGTGGCGTACCCGAGGCGGCGGGCGGCCGAGACGGCGTTGTGGAGCCGGTCCGCCGTCGTGTCCGTGTCGGCGTAGCGGGCGAGGGCGTCGTCGTCGAACGGCCCGGCGGCCAGGAGCGCGCGGCCCAGCGCCGTCGTCGCGGCCGGGCGGCGGCGTCCGACGGCTGACCAGACGCGCACCGCCCGCTGCGGCTCGACCTTCTCCAGGTAGACGACCTCGCGACCGGCGAGGACGCCGAGGTGGACGAGCTCGTCGACGTCGGCGCTCAGGGCGTCGAGCGCGGGGCGCAGGAGGGCCGGCAGGTTCTCCTCGGCGAGGAACGTGCTGCCGAGCGCGAGGACGGCGGGGCCGAGGCGATAGGTGCCGTCCTCGGCCTGCTCGGCGTAGCCGCGGTGGCGCAGCGCAGCGAGGGTGCGGTGCAGGGTGGACTTGTTGGCGCCGACCTCCGCAGCGAGGTCGGCGAGGGAGGTGCCGTCGGCGCCGGCGCGGCCGAGGGCGTCGAGGGTGAGCAGGGCCTTGTCGACGCTGCCGAGCGGGCTGGGTTCCATGGGACCGTCCTGCTAGGGTGCATTCCGTAGTGAACAACAGGCGTTCACCATAGCGAAACGGAGAGCAGATGTCACCCGGCGACACCCTGAAGACCCTCGAACAGCACCGTCTCGTGCCCGTCGTCGTGGTCGACGGCGCGGACCAGGGCGTGCGGCTCGCCGAGGCCCTCGTCGCGGGTGGCCTGCCCGTCGCCGAGATCACCCTGCGCACCGCCGGCGGGCTCGACGCCGTCCGCGCCGTCGCGCGCCGCCACCCCGACGTCGTCGTCGGCGCCGGGACCGTCGTCGACGCCACCCAGGTGGACGCCGTCGTCGACGCCGGCGCGCGCTACATCGTCTCGCCCGGCCTGTCGCGCAGCGTCGTCGAGCGCGCCCAGCACCACGGCGTGCCCGTGCTGCCCGGTGTCGCCACGCCGACCGAGATCATGGCGGCGCTCGACCTCGGCGTCGAGACCGTCAAGCTCTTCCCCGCCTCCGTCGTCGGCGGCCCCGCGGCCCTCAAGGCGCTCGCGGCGCCCTTCGGCGACGTGCGGTTCGTCCCGACCGGCGGCATCAGCGCCGCCAACCTCGGTGAGTACCTCGCGCTGCCGCCCGTGCTCGCCGTCGGCGGCTCGTGGATGGTCGCCAAGAACCTCGTCGACGCCGGCGACTGGGTCGAGATCACCCGCCTCACCGCAGAGGCCGTCACCCTCGTGAAGGAGAACTCATGACCAACCCCTCGATCACCACGCGCCCCGCCGCGGACTGCCGCTACGACGTCGTCGCGCTCGGCGAGGTCATGCTCCGCATGGACCCGGGCGACCGCCGCATCCGCACCACCCGCAGCTTCGACGTCTGGGAGGGCGGCGGCGAGTACAACGTCGCCCGGGGGCTGCGCCGCTGCTTCGGCCTGCGGGGCGCCATCGTCACGGCGCTCGCGGACAACGAGGTCGGCCGACTGGTCGAGGACTGCATGCTCACCGGCGGCCTGGACACGTCCTGGGTGCAGTGGCGCGATTTCGACGGCATCGGCCGCGAGGTGCGCAACGGGCTGAACTTCACCGAGCGCGGCTTCGGCGTGCGGGGCGCCGTCGGGGCCAGCGACCGCGGGCACACCGCGATCTCGCAGATGCAGCCCGACGACGTGGACTGGGACGCGCTGTTCTCCTCCGGCGTGCGCTGGCTGCACACGGGCGGCATCTTCGCGGCGCTGTCGGAGTCGGCCGCCGACGTCGCCGAGGCCGCCATGTCCGCCGCCCGCCGGCACGGCACGATCGTCTCCTACGACCTCAACTACCGTCCCTCGCTGTGGAAGGGCATCGGCGGGGTGGAGCGGGCGCGCGAGGTCAACCGCCGCCTCGCGCACCACGTCGACGTGATGATCGGCAACGAGGAGGACTTCACGGCCTCGCTCGGGTTCGAGGTCGAGGGCGTCGACGAGTCGCTGACGGACCTCGACACCGGAGCGTTCCGGGCGATGATCCGCACGGCGGCCGAGGCGTACCCGAACTTCCAGGTGATCGCCACGACGCTGCGCGGCGTGAAGTCCGCCTCCGTCAACGACTGGGGTGCCATCGCGTGGTCGCGCGCCGAGGGCTTCGTCGAGGCGACCCACCGCGCCGACCTGGAGATCTTCGACCGCGTCGGCGGCGGCGACTCGTTCGCCTCGGGCCTGGCGTACGGGCTCCTGGAGCGGGAGTCCCTCGCCGAGGCCGTGGAGTACGGCGCCGCGCACGGCGCGCTCGCCATGACGACCCCGGGGGACACGACGACGGCGACGCTCCCCGAGGTGGCCAAGCTCGCCGCGGGCGGCAGCGCGCGCGTCCAGCGCTGACCGCCTGACCCCCCACCCCGGCGTCAGGGGGTCAGGGGTGGGGGTGCGGTCGACTCCCGGACCACCAGCTCGGTGGCGAGGTTGACCCGGGTGACCGCCGGGGTGCTCCCGGCGGCCAGCTCGAGCACCATGCGGGTCGCCGCGGCCCCCATCTCCGCCAGCGGCTGCCGCACCGTGGTCAGGGCCGGGACGGTCCACTGCGCGAGCGGGAGGTCGTCGTACCCGACCAGCGAGACGTCGTCGGGGACCCTCAGGCCGAGCTCCTGCGCGGCGCGCAGCGCGCCGATGGCCTGCATGTCCGAGCCGGCGAAGATGGCCGTCGGCCGGTCCCGGCGGTCGAGCAGGCGTCGCGCGGCGTCGTAGCCGGCCTCCACGTAGAAGTTGCCGGAGTCCACGAGCGTGGGGTCGACGGCGATCCCCGCCGACTCGAGAGCGCTGCGGTAGCCGTCGATGCGGGCCCGGCTGCACAGCATGTCGGACGGCCCGGAGATCGCGGCGACCCGGCGGTGCCCGAGCTCGACGAGGTGTCGCGTCGCCGCGAGCCCTCCGTTCCAGTTGTCGGACCCCACGGTGGGCACGTCCGGCGGGGGCTCGCCGTCGGTGTCGATGACGACGAACGGGATGGACCTGCTCGTCAGCCGCCGCTGCTGCGCCGCGGTGAGCTGGGACGCCACGAGCAGCACGCCGAGCGGGGGCCGGGCCAGGGTGGTCTCCAGCCATGTGCGCGGCGGGCGGTGCCGGCCGCCGAGCTCGGACAGGATCACGCTCGTACGGCCCGCGGCGGCGGTGTCCTCGACGCCGCGGATGATCTCGAGCGACCACGTCGAGCCCAGCCGGTGGAAGACCAGGTCGATGAGCCCCGCCCCCGTCGGGGGGATGCCTGGCCGCCGGCGGCGGTAGCCGTGCCGGTCCAGCGCCTCCTCGACCCGCGCGCGCGTGGCGGAGGCGACGTCGGGCCGCCCGTTGAGCACCTTCGAGACCGTCGGGACCGAGACGCCGACCTCTCGGGCGACCTGGGCGATCGTCGGCGCGGTGCGGGAAGCGGTCATCAGGGCTCTTCTCAGGGTGCGGATGAACGAAACTTTCGGAGCCATGGTAGCGCCGATGGACTGGCCGACGGCGACCAGAACGCCGTGTTGTGACACGAATGTGACCGCCCGCCGCTTGACCGCTCTGGCTGCTCCGCCTAGTGTCACTCGCGTTGACAACGTTTTCAACACCGAAAGTTTTCGGTCGGCACAGGTGCCACAGGGCTCGACGGCCCGCCACGACGACGTGACGAACCAGGAGCAGCACATGACACAAGGGACCGAGGCGGTGCGCACAGCCCCCGCCGTGGTCGTCGACACGACGGAAGATCCGCCGTCGGGCGCAGGGGCACGCCGACGTCGCCGCGAGACCTGGGCCAGTGCGCTGCGCAAGGACTGGCGGCTCTACACGTTCCTCGTCCTGCCGATCGCGTTCCTCCTGCTGTTCCGGTACGTGCCCATGGCAGGCAACGTCATCGCGTTCCGGCGCTTCCGGCCGGGCGGGTCGATCTTCGGCGACGAGTGGGTCGGGTTCCACTACGTCGAGATGTTCCTGAACGACCCCACGTTCTGGCGGGTGTTCACCAACACGGTGATCCTCGGCGCGCTGACCCTCGTCATCGTCTTCCCGCTGCCGATCGTCCTGGCGCTCATGCTCAACGAGCTCCGGTCGCGCCGCTTCAAGAAGGCCGTCCAGACGATCAGCTACCTGCCGCACTTCATGTCGATCGTGATCGTCGCCGGGTTCGTCTACGAGCTGACGGCGCTCAACGGCACGATCAACCAGATCATCACGGCCGTGGGCGGCGAGGAGATCTCGTTCATGCAGCGGGCCGACTGGTTCCGCTCCGTCTACGTGGGCTCGGAGATCTGGCAGGTCGTCGGGTTCGGCACGATCCTCTACCTCGCCGCGCTGACCACCATCGACGACCAGCTCTACGAGGCGTCGCGCATCGACGGGGCCAACCGGTGGCAGCAGATCTGGCACATCACGCTGCCCGGCATGCGCCCCACCATCGTGGTGCTGCTCATCCTCAACATCGGCACCTTCCTGGCGGTCGGGTTCGAGAAGGTACTCCTCCTCTACAACCCGCTGACCTACTCGACGGCGGACGTCATCGCCACCTACCTCTACCGCGTGGGCCTGACGAGCGGCAGCTTCTCCTACGCGGCGGCGATCGGCCTCTTCGAGGCCCTCATCGGCCTGACGCTCGTCCTGTCGGCCAACGCCATCTCGAAGCGACTGGTTGGAGCGTCCCTGTGGTGAGCACGACGCCGAGGACACCGGACATCTCGGCGGTCCGGTCGGTCCCGACGACGGTCAAGGACAGCCGTGGTTACACGATCTTCCGCGTGGTCAACGCGGTGCTGCTGGTCCTCGTCTGCCTGGTGACCCTGTACCCGTTCGTGAACCTGATCGCCCAGGCGTTCAGCTCGCAGGGGTACATCGTGGCCGGCGAGGTGAACCTCTGGCCCAAGGGGTTCAACCTGACCACCTTCGAGACGGTGTTCGGCGACGAGCGCTTCTGGACCGGCTACCGCAACACGATCATCCAGACGGTCCTGGCGACCGGGGTCGCGATGGTGCTCACCACCACGATGGCGTACGCGCTGTCGAAGCGGCACCTCAAGGGCAGGTCGTTCTTCATCGGGCTCGTCGTGGTGACGATGTTCTTCAACGGCGGCCTCATCCCGAACTACCTGCTCATCACCAACCTCGGCCTGAAGAACACCATCTGGGCGATCGTGCTGCCCAACGCGATCAGCGCGTTCAACCTGCTGGTCATGAAGTCGTTCTTCGAGAACTTCCCCCAGGACCTGGAGGAAGCGGCGTCGATCGACGGGCTGACCACCTACGGGATCTTCGGGCGCATCGTGCTGCCGCTGTCGAAGGCGGTGGTCGCCACCATGATCCTGTTCTACGCCGTCTCGTTCTGGAACGCGTGGTTCCCGGCGTTCCTCTACCTGAGCGACCCCGGGCTCCAGCCCGTGACGCTCTACCTGCGCAACCTGCTGGCCGGCGCGACCGGCAGCGGCGTGGAGGCGGGGATGGAGACGGTGCAGATCGGCGCCAACATCCAGGCCGTCGCGATGCTGCTGACGGTGCTGCCCATCATCTGCTTCTACCCGTTCATCCAGAAGTACTTCGTGTCGGGCGTGATGCTCGGCTCGGTCAAGGGCTGAGGCCCGCCCCACCGTCGCGAACAACGACGTTCACCACAGGAGGAGACCCATGAGGATCATCCGGAGCAAGATCGTCGCGGGAGGCGCCGTCGTCGCGCTGACCGTCACCCTGACCGCCTGCTCGGGCGGCAGCGAGAACCCCGAGGAGGGAGGCGAGGCCGGCGCGATCGACACGGCCTCACAGGTCGGCTACATGGAGGACTTCGCGGCCGGCGACACGTTCGTGGCCACCGAGCCCGTCGAGTTCGGGCTGCTCTACCGCGACCACCCGAACTACCCCTTCAAGGAGGACTGGTCGCTGGTCCAGCACCTCGAGGAGGACAACAACGTCACGTTCGACTACGAGAACGTGCCGCTCGAGGACATGCAGCAGAAGCGCTCGGTGCTCATCGGTTCGGGCGAGGCGCCCGACATCATGCCGGCCACGTACCCGGGCGACGAGATCCAGTTCATCGGCGGTGGCGCGATCCTGCCGATCTCCGACTACGTGCAGTACATGCCCAACTTCCAGCAGAAGGTGGAGGAGTGGGGGCTGACCGAGGAGATCGAGGCGCAGCGCCAGGCCGACGGCAAGTACTACATGATCCCGGGCCTGCACGAGGTCGCCAAGCACCAGTACTCCGTGGCCATCCGCCAGGACCTCTGGGACGACGCGGGGCTCGAGCACCCGAAGACGTGGGACGAGTTCGCCCAGCAGCTCGCCGTCATCGCCGAGGAGAACCCGGACCTCGACCACGCCATGACCGACCGGTGGTCGATCAACGGCCCGATCGAGGCCACGATGAGTGCCGCCGCGCCGAACTTCGGGACCGTGGCCGGATGGGGCTACGGGCTCGGCCTGCAGTGGGACGCTGAGGCCGGCGCCTACGAGTACGCCGGCGGTTCGGACGAGTACCGGGCCCTGGTCCAGTACTTCGCCGACCTGGTGGCGGACGGTCTGCTGGACCCCGAGGCGCTGACGCAGGACGACGACCAGGCCAAGGAGAAGTTCGCCTCCGGTCAGGCCGCGGCGATCGGCTCCAACGACCAGGTGCTGCTCGAGTACCGCGACGCCTTCGCCGAGACCGGTGACGACGACGCCGAGATCAAGCAGATCGTCGTCCCCGGCGGTCCGGCCGGCGACAACATCCCGGGCGGCACGCGCCGCGAGTCCGGCCTGATGTTCTCCGCGCAGGCCGCCGAGCAGGACGACTTCCTCGCGATGCTGCAGTTCGTCGACTGGCTCTACTACTCCGACGAGGGCCTCGAGTTCGCCAAGTGGGGCGTCGAGGGCGAGACGTTCGAGCGTGAGGGTGACGAGCGCGTCCTGGTCGACGAGGTCGGCTGGGGCGAGCTGAACCCGGACGCCCCCCAGCTCCTCAACGCCGACTTCGGCTACTACAACGGCGTCTGGTCGATCGCCCACGGCTCCACCGAAGACCTCGACAAGTCGATGATGAGCGACGAGGTCATCGAGTTCATGGACGGGATGAACGCGGTCAAGGAAGAGCTGCCGATCCCGCCGGCCGTCCAGTACGACGAGATGGAGCAGGAGCAGGCCGGCCTGCAGCAGACCACCCTGCAGGACGTCGTCATGCAGAACACCGCCCAGTTCATGCTCGGTGACCGCCCGATGTCCGAGTGGGACGCGTACGTCGCCGAGCTCGAGGGCGCCGGCATGACCGACTACGTCGACCGCGCCAACGCTGCCGCCGGCGTCGGCGACTGACTACCCGAAGGAGCCCCGTGCCTCGCCTCACCGTGCCCGCCGAATCCGTAGGAGAGCTCAGCGACGCCTGGCGGTCCTGCGTCGGCACGGGCCGCTTCAACCTCGCGCTGCGCCAGGACGTCCAGGAGTCCCTGGCCCTGGTGCAGCGCGAGATCGGCTTCCGGTACGTCCGGGGCCACGGCCTGCTCTCCGACGACGTCGGGGTGCACCGGCCGTACGACGTCGCCGGCCACACCGCGACACGCTACGCGTTCACCTACGTCGACCAGATCGTCGACGCCTACCTCCGGCTCGGGATCAAGCCGTTCATCGAGCTGGGTTTCATGCCGACCGGCCTGGCGTCCGGCGACCAGACGGTGTTCTGGTGGCGGGGCAACGTGACCCCGCCCCGGGACCACCGCGAGTGGGCGGCGCTGGTGCGTGCCGTCGTCGGCCACCTCGTGGACCGCTACGGGTTGGACGAGGTGCGCACCTGGCCGATCGAGGTGTGGAACGAGCCCAACCTGACGCACTTCTGGCAGGGCGCCGACCGGGACGCCTACCTGCGGCTCTACGAGGTGACGGCGCACGCCGTCAAGGACGTGGACGCCTCGCTGCAGGTGGGCGGCCCGGCCCTCTCCCCGGGTGCGGACGACTGGTGGGAGCCGTTCGCCGAGTTCGTCCTGGCGCGCGACGTGCCGTGCGACTTCGTCTCGGTGCACGCCTACACGTCCGGCCAGGCTCAGCACGTGCCGTTCGGCGTCTACCAGACCGTCCGTGAGCCGCAGCGCCTGCTGGAGCAGTTCGCCCGCCCCAAGGAGCTGCTCGCCGGGACGCCCCTGGCGGACCTGCCGATGCACGTCACCGAGTTCAACACCTCCTACCGGCCGGACAACCCGGTGCACGACACGGCGTACAACGCCGCGTACCTCGCGCCCGTGCTCGCGGCGGGCGGCGACCTGGTCGACTCGTTCTCCTACTGGACGTTCAGCGACACCTTCGAGGAGGAGGGCGTGCCGACGTCGCTGTTCCACGGCGGCTTCGGCATGGTCACCCACCGGCAGGTCCGCAAGCCGACGTTCCACGTCTACGCCTTCATGGCGCGGATGGGACGGCACGTCCTCTCGCGCGGTGCCGACCACCTGGTCACGCGCGACGACGCCGGACGCGTCACGGTGCTCGCCTGGCAGCCGGTGGGCGGCACGGACGACCCGGTCGAGCCCGAGCGCCACGAGCTGCGGCTCTCGGTCCCGGTGCCCGGGTCCCGCACGGTGTACGCGCACCGGTCGGTGGTCAACGAGACCGAGGGGAACGCCTGGGCGGCCTGGCGGGAGATGGGCCGGCCGGCATCCCCGCGTCCCCGGCAGCTCGAGGCCCTGTACGAGGCCGCCGAGCCGGCGCGCAGCCACCGGTCCCTCGAGGCGGTCGACGGGCGGGTCGCCCTCGACCTGACCCTGGGGCGCCACGAGGTCACCCTCGTGGAGCTGGACGCCGTGCACGACGAGACCCCGCCGTGGCTCGACGACTCCCGGATCCTGGGCCGGGGGCCGTACGGTACGTGATGTGACGACCTCAGACGCGCCGGTCCCCGGCGACCACGACCACGGGCCCGCCGGCCGGGCGACGTCGACGGTGTACCGGCTGCTGGTGGTCGGGCTGCTCCTGGCGATCAGCGTGTCGCCGACGGTCGTGCTGCTCTTCCTCATCGCGCCGGACCCGTCGAACGTGCCGCTGGCCGTCGGCTCGGCGGTGTTCGTCGGGCCGGCACTCTCCGCGGCGCTCTTCGCCCTCGGGGCCAAGGCCCGAGACGACGGCCTGACCCCCGGCCCGGCGTTCGTCAAGGGGTACCGGATGAACCTCGGCGACGTGCTGAAGGTGTGGGTGCCGGGACTCCTCGCGCTCGCGGTGCTGTCCTGGACGACCGTGAACATCGCCGTGGCCGGCGTGCCGGTCTGGTGGGCCGGGATCCTCATCGGCCTCGCCGTCATCCTGCTGCTCTGGATGGTCCAGGCCACCGTCATCGCGTCGTTCTTCAGCTTCCGCGGCCGTGACACCGCGCGGCTCGCGCTGTACTTCCTCGGCCGCCTGCCGCGCGTGACCCTGGCGGTGGTGTCCGCCGTCGTGCTCGCCGGTGCGGTCGTGTTCCTGACCGCACCGGCGGTGCTCGCGGCGTTCGGCGTGCTCCTCGTGGCGCTGCTGCTGCGCTGGGAGAAGCCGCTGCTCGCCGAGGTGCGACTGCGGTTCGTCGAGTCCCCGTGAGCCTCTCCCAGGACCCGCTCTGGCCGCGCGCCGGAGGCTGGCCCGCGCCCGGTCCCGGTCCCGCTGACGTCGCGCTGCTGGGGATCGGCACCTGGCGTACCTCCCTGTCCCCGACGGGTGCGCACGCGACGCCCGCCGCCGTGCGCGAGGCGCTGCGCCGGTACAGCCCGGCGCTGAGGCATCCCGACCCGCGCCGGGTGCTCGACGGCGGCGGCACGGTCGACCTGGGCGCTCTCGCCGTCGTCGACCACGGCGACGTGCCCGACCCCGACGGACCGGCAGGGGAGGAACGGGCGCGCGCCGCCGTCGCCGAGGCCGTGCGTGGTGCCCGGTTGCTGGTCGCGCTCGGCGGGGACAACGCGCTGACGGTGCCCGCGGCGCTCGGATCCTGGGGACGGGAGATCGGGACGGCCGGGCTCGTCACGCTCGACGCGCACCACGACCTGCGCGACGGCGTCTCGAACGGTTCCCCGGTGCGGCGGCTGATCGAGGCGGGCCTCGACCCGGCGCGGGTCGTGCAGATCGGGATCGCGGACTTCGCGAACTCAGCGGCGTACGGGCGGCGGGCGCACGAGCTGGGGATCCGGGTCGTGTCGCTCGACGAGCTGCGGTCCCGAGGGGTCGCGGCTGTGGTGGCCGAGGCGTTGGAGGTCGCCGGGGCCGCGAGCGGGCCCGTGCACCTGGACGTCGACGTCGACGTCTGCGACCGGTCCGTCGCCCCGGGGTGCCCGGCGAGCGTCCCGGGCGGGATCGTGGCTCACGAGCTCCGTGCGCTCGTGCGGGGGCTCGTGCAGGGCCGGGGCGTGCGCTCGGTGGACGTCGCCGAGGTGGACGCCACGGCCGACGCCCCCGACGGCCGGACGGTGCGGCTCGCCGCGCTGTGCGTGCTGGAGGCGCTCGCGGGTCTCGCGCTGCGCACCGGGTAGCCCTACCTCGACGGGTGGAGCTCGCGTCCTTCCTTCCAGACGTGGGACACCAGCGGCACGCCCGGCCGGTAGGCGAGGTAGGTCCGCGACGGCGCGTCCAGCACCACGAGATCGGCCCGCGCGCCCGGGCTGAGCCGGCCGACGTCGGAGCGCCGCAACGCTGCCGCCCCGCCCGCCGTCGCGGCCCGCACGGCCTCGGCGACGGTCATCCCCGTCTCCTGCACCGCGAGCGCCACCATGAGAGGCATCGAGCTCGTGTAGGACGAGCCGGGGTTGCAGTCGCTCGCGAGCGCTACGACGACGCCGGCGTCGAGCAGCCGGCGCGCATCCGGGTAGGGCTGCCTGGTCGAGAGCTCGACGCCCGGCAGCAGCGTCGCCACGGTTCCCGTGCCGGGGACCGCCGAGGTCCACGAGGACGCGAGTGCCGCGACGTCGTCGTCCGACAGGTACGTGCAGTGGTCCACCGAGGCTGCGCCGAGCGAGACGGCGAGCTGCACGCCGTCGCCGGGGCCGAGCTGGTTGGCGTGGACGCGCACCCCCAGCCCCGCGGCGGCACCGGCCGTCAGCACCCGCCGCGCCTGGTCGGGCGTGAAGGCTCCCGTCTCGCAGAAGACGTCGACCCACCGCGCGGCCGGCGCGCACGCGGCGAGCATCTCGCCGCACACGAGATCGACGTACTCGTCCTCGCGCCCCTGGAGCTCGGGAGGGACCACGTGCGCCCCGAGGAAGGTCACCTCGTCGGTCACCTCCCGCGCGAGCCGCACGGAACGTTCCTCGTCGGCCACGGTCAGCCCGTAGCCGCTCTTGATCTCGAGGGTCGTCGTGCCCTGGGCGGCGGCCTCGGCGACGTGCCGCGCCAGTCCGGCGCGCAGCGCGTCGTCCGACGCCGCTCGTGTGGCGGTGACGGTGGTGCGGATCCCACCGGCCGTGTAGGGACGACCGGCCGCGCGCGCCTCGAACTCGGCCGCGCGGTCCCCGGCGAACACCAGGTGCGTGTGCGAGTCCACGAACCCGGGGATCACGGCCCGCCGGCCGACGTCGACCGTCCGGTCGGGCGCCCGCCCGATCGCCGCCTCGACCCCGGCCGCGGCGTCGGCCTCCCGTCCCACCCACGCGACACGGTCTCCGTCAAGGAGGATCGCGGCGTCGCGCACGACGGCGGTGGGGTCGTCCGGGTCGTCGGCGCCGGCCACGCCCGGCACGTTGGTCGTCAGCTCGCCGATGCCGAACAGCAGCGTCGCCCCGTGCTCGTGGTGCTCGACCTCGTGCATCATGCCTCCCGGCCGGGCACGCGCAGCCCGCCGCGCCCGGCGGCGGCCACGGCGTCGTCGTACCCGGCGTCGACGTGCCGCAGGACGCCGAGCGCCGGGTCGTTGGACAGCACGCGCTCGAGTTTCTGCCCGGCGAGCGGCGTGCCGTCCGCGACCGAGACCTGCCCGGCGTGGATCGACCGACCCATGCCGACGCCGCCGCCCTGGTGCAGCGACACCCAGGTGGCCCCCGAGGACGCCGCGGTGAGCGCGTTGAGGAGCGGCCAGTCGGCGATCGCGTCGGAGCCGTCGGCCATGCCCTCGGTCTCGCGGTACGGCGACGCGACGGACCCGGCGTCCAGGTGGTCCCGCCCGATCACGACGGGCGCACGGACCTCGCCGGAGGCGACCAGCTCGTTGAACGCGAGCCCGGCGCGGTCGCGCTCCCCGTGCCCGAGCCAGCAGATGCGCGCCGGCAAGCCCTGGAACGCGACCCGGTCCTGTGCGGCGCGGATCCAGCGGTGCAGGTGGTCGTCGTCGGGGAAGAGCCGCAGCACGGCGTCGTCCGTGGCCGCGATGTCCCGCGGGTCACCGGACAGCGCGGCCCACCGGAACGGTCCTTTGCCCTGGGCGAAGAGCGGCCGGATGTACGCGGGGACGAAGCCGGGGACGTCGAAGGCCCGGTCGAACCCGCCGCGGCGTGCCTCGTCGCGGATCGAGTTGCCGTAGTCGAACACCTCGGCGCCCGCGTCGAGGAACCCGACCATGCCCTCGACGTGCCGGGCCATCGACTCGCGCGCCCGGTCGGTGAGCTCCTCCGGCTTCGCGGCGGCATAGGCAGCCCACTCGTCCACGCAGACCCCGAGCGGGAGGTAGGACAGCGGGTCGTGCGCCGAGGTCTGGTCGGTCACGACGTCCACCTCGATGCCGCGTCGTAGCAGCTCGGGCACCACGTGCGCGCTGTTGCCGACCACGCCGACGGACAGGGCACGGCGCTCGCGTCGAGCGGACTCGACCCGCCGGACGGCGTCGTCCAGGTCGTCCGCGACCTCGTCGAGATACCGTTCGCGCACGCGCCGCTCGAGGCGCGCGTGGTCGACGTCGACCACGAGGCACACGCCGCCGTTGAGCGTCACCGCGAGCGGCTGCGCGCCGCCCATGCCGCCGCACCCGCCCGTCAGGGTGAGGGTCCCGGCCAGCGTGCCGCCGAACCTCTTGGCCGCGACGGCCGCGAGCGTCTCGTAGGTTCCCTGCAGGATGCCCTGCGCGCCGATGTAGATCCATGATCCGGCCGTCATCTGCCCGTACATCGTCAGGCCCATGGCCTCGAGACGTCGGAACTCGGGCCACGTCGCCCAGTCGCCCACGAGGTTCGAGTTCGCGAGGAGCACGCGTGGCGCCCACTCGTGCGTGCGGAGCACCCCGACGGGCTTGCCGGACTGCACGAGCAGCGTCTCGTCGTCGCGCAGGTCGGTGAGCGTGCGCACGATCGCGTGGTAGCTCGGCCAGTCGCGTGCGGCACGGCCGGTGCCGCCGTAGACGACGAGGTCGTCCGGCCGCTCCGCCACCTCCGGGTCCAGGTTGTTCATGAGCATGCGCAGCGGCGCCTCGGTCTGCCAGCTGCGCGCGGTGAGCGTGGTCCCGCGCGGGGCACGGACCGGGACGGGAGTGCCGCGGTCGAAAGACATCGTCGTCTCCTTCGGTGTGGGGTCAGCGGAGCGGGCCGACGGCGGCGCTCGCGGCGGCGGCCACGTCGCCGCCCACGACGAGCCGGGTCACGGCGTCGATCTCGGGGGCGAGGAAGCGGTCCGGTCCAGGTCCGGCGACGGCGGTGCGCAGCAGGTCGCGCACCGCGCCGGTGCCGGCGGCAGGCTCGAGGCCGCCGGTGCAGCGCAGGTCGAGAGCACGGGTGGCGGTGAGCAGCTCGATCGCGAGCACGCGCCCGAGCCCGTCGACGGCGCGGCGCAGCTTGCGCGCGGCGGCCCAGCCCATGGACACGTGGTCCTCCTGCATCGCCGAGGACGGGATCGAGTCCACGCTGGCGGGTGCCGCCAGCCGCTTGAGCTCGCTGACGATCCCCGCGGCCGTGTACTGGGCGATCATCAGGCCGGAGTCCACGCCGGGGTCGTCGGCGAGGAACGGCGGCAGGCCCTCGCTGCGCGCCACGTCGAGGAACCTGTCGGTGCGTCGCTCGCTCATCGACGCGACGTCGGCGACCGCGACGGCGAGGAAGTCGAGCACGTAAGCGACAGGCGCCCCGTGGAAGTTGCCGTTGGACTCGACGCGGCCGTCGACGGTGACGACCGGGTTGTCGATGGCGGAGGCCAGCTCGCGGTCGGCGACGGCGGCGGCGTGGTGGAGCGTGTCCCGTGCGGCCCCGTGCACCTGCGGCGCGCAGCGTAGCGAGTAGGCGTCCTGCACGCGCGTGCACTCCGGCCGGCCCGCCGCGTCGAGGGTGCGGTGGCTGGCGACGACGGCGGACCCGTCGAGCAGCGCCCGCAGGTTCGTCGCCGACGCCGCCTGGCCGGGGTGCGGGCGCATCGCCACCAGGTCTGCGGCGAAGGCGGCGTCGGAGCCGAGCAGCGACTCGACGCTGGCGGCCGCGGCGACGTCCGCGGTGGTGAGCAGGAGGCGCAGGTCCGCGACGGCCAGGCACAGCATGCCGAGCATGCCGTCGGTGCCGTTGATGAGGGCCAGGCCCTCCTTCTCGCGCAGCACCAGGGGCTCCACGCCTGCCTCGGCGAGCGCGTCGAGCGCCGGGCGGGTGCCGCCGTCGGCGTCGTGGACGGTGCCTTCCCCGAGTGCCGCGAGCGCCACGTGGGCCAGCGGCGCGAGGTCGCCGGAACAGCCCAGGGAGCCGAACTCGTGGACGATCGGCGTGATCTGCGCCTCGAGCATGGCGGCGTACGTCTCGGCGACCACGGGGCGCGCGCCGGTGCGGCCGGTCGCCAGGGTGTTCAGCCGCAGGAGCTGCAGCGCGCGCACCACCTCGCGCTCCACCTCGGGGCCGGTCCCTGCCGCGTGGGAGCGGACCAGGCTGAGCTGGAGACGTGCACGCTGCGAGGCGGGGACGTGTCGACGGGCCAGCGCTCCGAACCCGGTGGTGACGCCGTAGTGCGGGCGGTCGTCGGCGGCGAGGTCCTCGATGACGGCGCGGCCTGCGGCCATCGCCGCCCGGGCCCGGTCGGCGACGCGGACGGGCGTGTCGTGCCGGGCGACGGCGACGACGTCGTCGACGGTCAGGGGGTCGCCGGTGATCGAGACGGCGGCCGTGCCGTCGGCGTGGCCGGCCGGTGGGGCCAGGGTGTCGGTCATACGCCCAGGACACCTCATGGGCAGCGGGCTGGACAGACGCTGCGCGGCGGTTGAGTCTGGGATCCCAGACAACGGGAGGCAAGGATGGGTGACGTCCCCGCCGCGCGCAGCGTGCTGCGTGTGCTCGGCTACCTTGCGGCGCAGGCCGGACCCTCGCCGGCGGCCGCCGTGGCGCACCACCTCGGCCTGCCCCGCTCGACCGTCTACCACCTGCTGTCCGTGCTGGCGGACGAGGGCTACGTCGTCCACCTGCCCGAGGACCACCGGTACGGGCTCGGCACGGCCACGTTGTCGCTGGGGTCGGCCTACGCCCGGCAGGCGCCGCTCGCGCGGCTCGCCCGCCCCGTGGTCGCGCACCTCGTCGAGTCCACCCGCGAGAGTGCCCACCTCGCGGTGCTCCACGGTCGCGAGGTGCTCTACCTCGTCGAGCAGCGCGCGCCGCACCGCCCCAGCCTCGTCTCCGACGTCGACGTCCGGCTGCCCGCGCACCTGACGGCCAGCGGTCGGGCCGTGCTCGCCCGGCTGCCCGCCGCGCAGGTCCGTGCCCTCTTCCCGAGCGCCTCGGTCCTGACCGACCGGACCGGCGTCGGGCCGCGCACGCTGCAGGCCCTGCGCGCGGTGCTGCGCGACGCGCGCCGCCGAGGTCACGCCGTCGAGGACGGCGAGGTCACCGACGGACTGTCCTCGGTGGCGCACCCGGTGGTGGACCACACGGGGTACCCGGTCGCCGGGATCGCGCTCACGTTCCGGTCCCACGACGTCACGGGAGCCCGGCGCGAGGCGCTCGCGACCGCCGTCGGGCGGGCGGCGGCGCAGGTCTCGCGTCGGCTCGGGGCCTCGGGCTGACGCCCGGCGGTCAGTAGATCGTCCGGCCGCGGAGGTCGCCGATCCCCGACTTGCGCAGGAAGTACGTGTTGACCTGGTCGCGCCACTCGACGGCCGAGGCGAGCTGCTCCGCCAGCCGGTCGCGCACCCGCTGCGCGACGTCGTCGGACACCAGGGGGGCGACCTCCTCCCAGCGCTCGACCATGGCGCGCACGCGCTCGACGCCCTCGAAGTGGGTGTCGTAGACGTGCTGGACCACCGTGGTGCCGCTGTGCAGCACGTGGGTGTACGGCACGTGGTGGAAGAACAGCAGCATCTCGTCGGGACAGGTCTCGCGCGACTCGTAGACGTCCCGCCACGGCGCGGGGTACTGGCCGGTGTACCCCGTGCCGGTCGCGCGGGTGCGGTCCACCCCGATGCCGTCGCGGTCGGCGAAGTGGTACGTGCCCCACGGCGTGTACTCGTACCCGTCCACGTCCGGGCCGTAGTGGTGGCCAGGGCGCACCATGAACCCGACGCCGAGCGGAGCGGTGTACAGCTCGTAGGTGCGCCACGACGTGTCGAGGATCGCGTGGATCGCCTCGCGCAGCTGGGTGGGCGCGTCCGGGAAGGTCAGCGTGATCCACTCGTCGAGGACGGCGGTGGCATCGAGCGTCGGGTCCCAGGTCAACCGCCCGTAGGCGTACAGGTTGGCCTGGGCCAGGGGGTGACCGGTCCAGAACCGGTCGTCGCCGACGTTCGACACGGCGGCGAACCCGCCCGAGGGCGCGACGACGTCGGCCACGGTCACGCCGCCGTCGCCCCACGGGCGCCAGCGCAGGATCTCGCTCCACGCCGGGCCGAGGTAGACCGCATGGCGCTGCTGGCCCGTGTACTCCTGGGTGACCTGCAGCTCGAGCGCGACCCGGGTGCGCGGCATCGCGGCGAGCACGGGGGAGACGGGCTCGCGCACCTGGAAGTCGAGGGGGCCGTGCTTGACCTGGACCACCACGTTCTCGGCGAACCGGCCGTCGAGCGGGACGAAGTGGTCGTGGGCGGCGCGGGCGCGGTCCGTGGACCGGTCCCGCCAGTCCTGGGTGTGGTTGTAGACGAACGCCCGCCAGTGCACCAGACCGCCGTGCGGGGCGACCGCCTCGGCGAGCATGTTCGCACCGTCGGCGTGGTCGCGACCGTAGGCGAACGGTCCCGGCTGGCCCTCGGAGTCGGCCTTGACGACGAACCCGCCGAAGTCCGGCACCGCCGCCCAGATGCCGTCCGCGGCGTCACGCCACCAGGTCCGGACGTCCTCGTCCAGCGGGTCCGACGTCGTCAGGCCGCCCAGGGTCATCGGTGCCGCGAAGCTCACGGCCAGGTGGACGCGCACGCCGTACGGGCGCAGCGCGGCGGCGAGGCGGGCCACCTCGTCCCGGTCCTCGGTGAGCAGCCGGGCCTCGCGGGCGTGGACGTTGACGTTGTTGAGGCACACGCGGTCGATGCCGACGGCCGCAAGCAGCCGGGCGTACGCGGTGACGCGCGTCAGGTCGGTGCGGACGTGGCCGGCCTCGTAGAAGATCGAGCCGCCCGCGTACCCGCGCTCGACCTGGCCCATGACGGGATGGACGTCGACGTTGTCCCAGTGGTCGAGGACCTGCAGGGCGCTCGCGGGTGCGTGGTGCTCGACGTCCGGGTCGCCCGGCCCGCCCGTGAACGCCGGCTCGCCGAGGCGCACCACGTGGAACCAGCCGTGCAGCAGCGCGGTCGGGTCGGCCGCGGTGACGGTGACCCGGCCCGCGGTGCGCTCGAGCCGGAACCCGGGCGCGGCCGTCGCGGACAGCAGCAGCAGGAGGTCGGGCGTGTCGTCGGGCCCGACGACGGCACCTGCGTGGGTGGTGGTAGCCCGGTCGAGCTCGGCCCGCAGCGCGGCGAGCACCTCGGACCCGGCCGGGGTGCCGCCGTCGTCCCCCTGTGGACCGGGTGACCGGAGGGCGAGGCGACGGCTGCCGACGGGCCGGAACGCGGCGTCGGGCAACCAGGCCGGGTGGACGACGGGCCGGCCAGCGGTGGCGGGCATGGGGCTCTCCTTCGAGCGAGGGCGTCAGGCGTACCGTTGTGGGCGCGATTTCTGGGCTCGAGACCAGGACGAAACGGACGAGACGGGCCAGAGATCGCGCCCACAACCCTCAGCGGGGGGCGGGGTAGGCGGCCAGGGGGAGGCGGTAGGCGAGGTCGACGGCGGTCTGGGCCGCCTCGTCCAGCTCCAGCCGGTGCTCGGCGACGAGCCGGCCGAGGTACCCCGCGTCCACCCGGCGGGCGAGGTCGTGGCGGGCCGGGATGGAGCAGAACGCTCGGGTGTCGTCCACGAACCCGCTCAGGTTGTCGAAGCCCGCCGTCTCGGTCGCCGCCTCGCGGAACCGGCGCATCGCGTCCGGGGAGTCGAGGAACCACCACGGGGCGCCGAGCCGCAGCGCGGGATAGACCCCCGCCAACGGGGCGAGCTCGCGCGAGTACACGTCCTCGTCCACCGTGAACGCGATCATCCGGAAGCCGGGGTGGTGCCCGAACGCGTCGAGCACCGGCCGCAGCGACCGCGTGAACTCCGTGACGACCGGGATGTCGTACCCCTTGTCCGGGCCGAACGCCGCGAAGGGCGCCGACGCGTGGTTGCGCAGGACGCCGGGGTGCAGCTGCATGACCAGACCGTCCTCGGCGGACATCGCCGCCATCTGGAACAGCATGTGCCCGCTGAACGCGCGGGCCTCCGCGGCCGTGACCGTCCCGGCCAGCGCGGCGTCGAACACCCGGCGCGCCTCGGCGTCGTCCAGGGGGGTGGTGTCGGCGTACAGGTGACCGTGGTCGGTGGCCCGTGCGCCCGCCTCGATGAACTGCTGGCGCCGCGCGCGCAGGACCGTCAGGAAGTCGTCGTAGCCGTCGATCTCGTGGTCGGCGGAACGAGCGAGCAGGACGATCTCGTCGCGCCACGTGGGGCGGTCGACGTGCAGCAGCGGGTCGGGGCGGAACGTCGGGAGCACGCGCTCGCCGAAGCCGTCCTTCGCCAGGCGCCGGTGGTCCTCCAGGGGGGCCCACGCGGCGTCGGTCGTCGCGATGACCTCGATGTTGAACTCGTCGAGGAGCGCGCGCGGACGGAAGCTCGGCTCGGCGATCCGGGCGGCGACCTGGTCGTAGATCGCGTCGGCCGTCGCGGCCGAGGGGCGCTGGGTGACGCCGAAGATCTCCACGAACGCGTGCTCGAGCCAGTACCGCGTGGGGGTGCCGCGGAAGTGCTGCCAGCCGGCGCAGAACCGCCGCCAGATCTCACGAGGGTCGGTCTCCGCCGCCTCCGTGCCCGTGGAGCCGACCCCGAGCCGCGGCAGCGTCTCGCCCTGGGAGACCAGCATGCGCGTGAGGTAGTGGTCCGGGACGACGAAGAGCTGCGCGGGGTCACCGAACGACGAGTCCTGCGCGAACCACTCGACCGGGACGTGACCGTGCATCGACACGATCGGCAGGTCCCTGGTGGCCGCGTAGATCTCGCGGGCGATGCCCCGCGTGGTCGGGTCTGCGGGCAGGGCCCGGTCGGGGTGCAGGGTCCACGGGTCGCTCACGTGCGCCTCCTCGTCGAGAATGTGACAACGTTTGCATGTTACGCGGTCGAGGATCGCGACGCCACGATCGCGACGCGCTAGGGTGGCCCGGAACGGCCGCTGCAAACGTTCGCAGCGCATCGAAGGAGGCTCATGGTCACGGTGCACGACGTCGCCCGGCTGGCCGGCGTGTCCATCTCCACCGTCTCGCGGGCGATCGCCACGCCGGAGAAGGTGGCCGACGCGACCAGGGACCGGGTGCAGTCGGCCGTGCGCGAGCTCGGGTACCGGCCCAACCGGGCGGCCGCCGTCCTGCGCGCCGGCCGGTCGGGCGCCTACGGGCTCGTGGTCCCCGACCTGGCCAACCCCTACTTCGCCGCCGTCGCCAAGGGCGCCCAGGAACGTGCCCGCGAACATGGCACCGGGCTCTTCATCGTGGACACCGACGAGGACCCGGACCTCGAGGCGGAGGCGATCCGCGCCCTCGCCCCGCAGACCGACGGCGTCGTGCTGTGCTCGCCGCGTGCCGCCGCACGCGCCATCGAGGCCCTCGACGGACGCCCGGTCGTGCTCGTCAACCACGACGTCGACGGCGTCCCCGCGGTCGAGGCCGACCATCGCGGCGGCATGCGGCGTGCCCTCGAGCACCTGCGCGCCCTCGGCCACCGCCGCATCGCGTACGTCGGCGGACCCGAACGCTCCTGGAGCGACCGCCGTCGTCGGGCCGGGCTCGCAGAAGCCGCGAACCGCTACGACGACGTCGAGGTCGTGGAGCTCGGTGCCTTCCGCCCGCAGATGGAGGGCGGGCAGGCGTCGGCCGACCTCGTCGTGGCCTCCGGCGCCACCGCCGTCATCACGTTCAACGACCTGGTCGCCGTCGGGCTCGTCGACCGGCTGCGCACCCGCGGGCTCGACGTCCCGCGCGACCTGTCCGTCGTCGGCTGCGACGACTCCTACGTCGCCTCCCTCGTCACCCCGCCCCTGACCACCCTGCGCGTCGACCTGCGCCGGCTGGGCCGGACCGCCGTCGACCGCCTCGTGGCCACGGCGTCCGCGACCGCGTCCGACGTCACGCCGGACGTGCCGGTGCTCGACGTCGAGCTCGTGGTGCGTTCGTCCACCAGACCGCCCGGCGCAGACCATCTCGAAGGAGCCCCGTGAACGACCGCCTGCACCGCACCACCGCCCCCACCCACCTCGAGGCGCCGACGAGCCCCGAGTCGGTGGGCATCGTCCACCTGGGGATCGGTGCGTTCCACCGCGCCCACCAGGCCGTCTTCACCGAGCTCGCCGCCCGCTCCCGCGGCGACCTGCGGTGGGGCATCCTCGGCGTGACGCAGCGGTCCGCCACCGTGCGGGACCAGCTCCGGCCGCAGGGCGGCGTCTACTCGGTGCTCACCGCGGGGCGCGAGGAGTCCACCCTGGACCTCGTCGGGTCGGTGCTCGACGTCGCGTGGCCCGCCGAGGAGACGCCCCGCGTCCTCGCGACGATCGCCGCGCCCACCACCCACCTGATCACGCTGACCGTGACCGAGAAGGGCTACTGCCGGGACGCGGCGGGCAACCTGGACCTGGCACTCGTGCGCCCGGATCTCGACGCCCTGCGCGCCGAGCAGGAGATGACCCCCGCTCAGGACGAGGACACGCCGGCGGCGACCAGCGCCGTCGGGCTGCTGGTACGTGGCCTGGCCGCGCGCTACCGGGCAGCCTGCGACGCGGGGGAGGCGCTG
Source organism: uncultured Isoptericola sp. (assembly GCA_947497265.1). Classification (GTDB taxonomy): domain Bacteria; phylum Actinomycetota; class Actinomycetes; order Actinomycetales; family Cellulomonadaceae; genus Isoptericola; species Isoptericola rhizosphaerae. The sequence continues at coordinate 364,417 of CANMFP010000001.1, read as the reverse complement.
CCCCTCACCGTGCTCACCTGCGACAACATGATGGACAACGGCCACGTGCTCGAAGGGCTGGTCCGCGCCGCCCTGGACGCCGCCGTGCCGGGTGACACCGGTCTGCCGGCGTGGCTCGACGCGCACGTGACCTTCCCGTGCTCGATGGTGGACCGGATCGTGCCGGCCACGACCACCGCGCAGCGCGACGACGTCGAGCGGCGGCTCGGCGTGCGCGACGAGGGCCTGGTGGTCGGCGAGCCGTTCCGTCAGTGGGTCATCGAGGACAGGTTCGCCGGCCCCCGGCCCGCCTGGGAGGACGCGGGCGCCACGCTCACCGACGACGTCGCCGTCTGGGAGCGAGCCAAGCTGCGGTTGCTCAACGGGACGCACTCGCTGCTCGCCTACGCCGGCCGGCTCGCGGGGCACACGACGATGGCTGAAGCCGTCACGGACCCCGAGATCGGCGCCCGGGCGCGCCGGCTGCTGTTCGACGACGCGTTGCCGACCCTCGTCGCCCCGGCCGGGGCCGACCTGGAGGCCTACGGCGAGTCCCTGCTGGAGCGGTTCGCGAACCCGGCGACCGGGCACACCACGCTGCAGGTCTCCATGGACGGCACGCAGAAGATCCCCTACCGCTGGGGCGGCACCATCGCCGAGCGTCTGGCCGCGGACGCGGTCCCGCACGGCGCCGCCTACGCGCTGGCCGCGTGGTCCGAGGTGGTGCGGCGCGAGGCCGTGGCCGGCCGGCTCGTCGACGACCCGCGCGCGGCGGAGCTGCGCGACGTCGTCGCGGCGGTGGGCCGGGGCTCGGTGGAGTCCGCGCGCCCTGCGGACGTCGCACGGGCGCTGACGGCGCTGCCCGGACTGCTGCCCGCCGGTGCCGGCCTGGACGTGCGGCTGCTGGACGCCGTCGCCGCCGAGGTAGCGCACCTCCCGTTGAGGTAGGGCTGGCTCCGCCGAGGTAGCGCACCTCCCGTTGAGGTAGGGCTGGCTCCGCCGAGGTAGCGCACCTCCCGTCGAGGTAGGGCTGGCTCCGCCGAGGTAGCGCACCTCCCGTCGAGGTAGGGCTGGCTCCGCCGAGGTAGTGCCGCACGAGGTGGTCGCCGACCGGCCCGATCGCCTACGCTTATCTCATATGTGAGCGCTAACATCTGACCTGCTCGCGACCCGGACCCTGCGCCGCAACGCGACCTGCTCGTTGCCGGATCGTGATAAAGCGCTTTCCAGGAAGGGCTGGACACGAGCGCTGAGACCTGTATTGTATCGTTTCAAGCCGGCGGGACAGGGGCGCCACAGGAGGCATCTCGGCGTCGGCGCACCTGAGCAAGGAGGCTCCGATGAGGATCACGCGCAAGGCCGCAGGTGCGGCCGCCGCGACCGCAACGGTCGCTCTCGTCCTGACCGCGTGCAGCGGCGGCGATTCGACCGACTCGGCCGACGGCGAGGGCGGGGACGTCACGCTGACCGTCGCCTGGTGGGGCAACGACGACCGTGCCGCGAAGTACGAGGAGTCGATCGACCTCTTCGAGGAGGCGAACCCGAACGTCACGGTCCAGACGCAGTTCCAGGCCTGGGACGACTACTGGACCGCCCGCAACACCGAGGCCGCGGGCCAGTCGCTGCCCGACGTGTTCCAGATGGACCTGTCCTATCTGCGTCAGTACGGCAGCACGGGCCAGCTCGCCGACCTGTCCGGCAGCAGCATCGACACCGCCGGCTTCGAGGAAGCGCTCCTCAGCTCGGGTCAGATCGAGGGAGCCCAGTACGGCATCCCGACGTCGCAGAACACGCTGGCCCTGTTCTACAACGCCGACCTGCTGGACGAGCTCGGCATCGAGCCGCCCGCCGAGGGCTACACCTGGGAGGACTACAACGCCTTCGCGGCCGAGGTCTCCGAGGCGGGCGCAGGCATGGACCCGCAGATCTACGGCACCGGCGACTACACCGGGACCTTCTGGTTCTTCCTGCAGTGGCTGATCCAGCAGGGCACCGAGCCGTTCACCGCCGACGGCCAGCTCGCCTTCGACGAGGCGCAGATGACCGAGTTCCTCAACCTGGCCTCCGACCTGCGTGACGCCGACGCCCTCTTCCCGGCGGAGCGCACCACGCAGCTCCTCCCGCTCGGTGGCTTCACCGTCAACGAGGCGGCCTCCGAGATGAGCTGGGACAACTTCCTGGCCGGCTACATCTCCGACTCGGGCACCGAGAACATCCAGATGCTGCCGATGCCCTCCGGCGACAACGGCCCCCAGCAGTTCTGGAAGCCGTCGATGCTGCTGTCCTCCGGCTCCAACTCCGAGCACCCCGAGGAGGCCGCCGAGCTGATCGACTTCCTGGTCAACGACCCGGAGGTCGGTACGATCTTCGGCACCTCGAAGGGTGTGCCGGCCGTGGCCGCCCAGCGCGACGCCATGAACGTCGAGGAGGGCTCGGTCGACGAGACCGTCCTCGCCTACGAGGAGGCCGTGGCCGCCGACGTCACCGAGGCCGCACCGCTGCCCGTCGAGGGCTTCGGCTCGATCGAGGCCGAGTACAAGCGCCTCGCGGAGGAGCTCGGCTACGGCAACATCACGGTCGACGAGTTCGTCGAGCAGTGGTTCATGTTCGCCGCCGACGCCGTCGGCCAGTCCTGACGCTCTCTATGCAGCGTGCGGCCCCGCGCCTCCGGGCGCGGGGCCGCACGCCCGGAGGTTCCACCATCATGGCTTCTACCGATCCGGGTGTGGTCGCCGCCCCGGGACAGCCCGTCCCGGCGCAGCACCTGCAGCGCACCGACGCCGAGACGCCCCTGCTGAACGGCCCCCAGCGCAAGTACAGCCGCTCCGACACGCGGGCGGGGTTCGCCTTCCTGTCGCCGTGGATCATCGGCTTCGTGGGGCTGACGGCGTTCCCGATGCTGGCGTCGTTGTACCTGGCGTTCACGGACTACAACCTGTTCACCTCCCCGCAGTGGGTGGGGCTGGACAACTTCGTGGACCTGTTCAACGATCCGCGGTTCATCCAGTCGGCGCAGGTCACGGCGGGGTACGTGCTGCTGGGCACGCCGATCAAGCTGGCTGCGGCCCTGGCGGTCGCGATGCTGCTGAACATGAAGCACCGCGGTCAGGGCGCCTACCGGTCGATCTTCTACGCCCCGTCGTTGATCGGTGCGAGCGTCTCGATCGCGATCGTGTGGAAGGTGATGTTCACCGACGACGGGATCGTGGACCGTATCCAGCAGGTGTTCGGCATCGAGCTGGGTGGCTGGGTGGGCAACCCCACGATGAGCCTGCCCATGCTGATCCTGCTGGGGGTGTGGGGCTTCGGCGCTCCGATGGTGATCTTCCTGGCGGGGCTGAAGCAGATCCCGGGCGAGCTCTACGAGGCCGCCGAGTGCGACGGCGCGGGCCCGGTGCGCAAGTTCTTCAACATCACCCTGCCGATGCTGAGCCCGGTGCTGTTCTTCAACCTGCTGCTCGAGACCATCGCGGCGTTCCAGGTGTTCAGCTCCGCCTACATCATCTCCGGCGGTACCGGCGGACCGGCCGGCTCGACCATGTTCTACACCCTGTACCTGTACCTGCGCGGATTCCAGGACTTCAAGATGGGCTACGCCTCGGCGATGGCCTGGGTGCTGGTCATCGTGGTCGCCCTGATCACGGCGATCCTGTTCCGCACCTCCAAGGGCTGGGTCCACTACACGGGAGACGAACGATGACCACTCTCACCGCACCTGCGCCGTCCGCCCCGGTCGACGAGGCGGCCGTCGCACGACGGGCCGCCGCGAAGAACCGCCGCCGCGTCAAGTCGGTCATCTTCCACACCGTGGCCATCATCGCGACCGTCGTGGTGCTCTACCCGGCGGCGTGGATGGTCTTCGCGTCCATGAAGCCCAACTCCGACATCATCGGCAACACCCAGCTGCTGCCCGACGTCTGGACCATCGAGCACTACGTCTCGGCACTGTCCGGCATCGGTGGCGTGAGCTTCTGGACGTTCTTCGGCAACTCGCTGCTGCTGGCCGCGCTGTCCGTCGTCGGGACCGTGCTGTCCTCGACCGTGGCGGCCTACGCGTTCGCACGCATCAGCTTCCCGGGGCGCAACGTGATGTTCGCGATCATGATCGGCACGCTGCTGCTGCCGTTCCACGTGACGATCATCCCGCAGTACATCCTGTTCAACAATCTCGGGATGGTGAACACGTACATCCCGCTGCTGGCGCCGAAGTTCCTGGCCGCCGAGGCCTTCTTCATCTTCCTGATGGTCCAGTTCATCCGCGGGATCCCCCGCTCGCTGGACGAGGCGGCACGGATCGACGGCTGCGGGCACGCGCGCACCTTCTGGCAGATCATCCTGCCTCTGATGCGCCCCGCGATCGTGACCTCCAGCATCTTCACGTTCATCTGGTCCTGGAACGACTTCCTCGGCCCGCTGCTCTACCTCAAGGACCCGAGCCTCTACACGATGCCGATCGCGCTGCGTCAGTACGTCGACCAGACCTCGGTGTCCGACTACGGCGCCCAGATGGCCATGGCCGTCCTGGCCCTGCTGCCGGTCATGCTGTTCTTCGTGGTCTTCCAGCGGTTCCTGATCAACGGCGTCGCCACGCAGGGGCTCAAGGGCTGACGATGGCGCGCCGCGACGACACCTCGGGTGCCCGGCCTCGTCCCCCTCGCGGACGAGGCCCGGGCGGGGGCATGCTGCGCAGCCTGCACCTGTTCGCCGAGGTGGCGATCACCGGCGTCCTGGTCGCCGTCGGCTCGATCGCCCTGGTCACCCTCGTGCCGTCGCTGGCCGCCGGCGTGGCGCACCTGCGGCGCGAGGTCTCGGGCCGGGAGACGTCCGTCCGCCGGTTCGCCGTCGAGTGGTGGGCCGCGGCACGTGCGCTCTGGCCGCTCGGGCTGGCCACCCTGGCCCTCGCCGTGCTGCTGATCGGTGACTGGCAGCTCGCGGCCTCGGGTGTCGTCCCGGGTGCGACCGTCGTCGCCGTCGTGGTCGCGCTCTTCGCGGCCGGGGCGGTCGCGGTCGTGCTCCGCGCCGTCGGCGCCTGGTCCGACGACGACGGCGAACCCGTCCCGGGCGCGACGACGCGCGGCACGCTGTCGGTCGCCACGCAGCGGGCGGCCGACGACCTCACCGGATCTGCCCTGCTGGCGGCCGCCGTGCTCATGGCCGGCGTCCTGGTCTGGATGCTCGTGCCGCTCGTGCTCGTGGTGGGCGGGCTGCTGGCGCTGGCCGTGGTGGGCGTCGAGGTCCGCCGTCGGGCGCTGCCGAACGACTGAGACTTTCCTGCCCCGAGGGGTGGGGAGAGGGCCCGCCAGAACCCGGCGGGTCTCGCGGCTGCACTGATTGCAACGATGCAAGGAGGATGCGAGCGATGAGGATCAACCGCACGACGGCCTGCGCCGTCGCCGCCGCGACCGTCGGGGCCCTGGCCCTGGGGTCGTCGGCCACGGCCGCACCGGGCGGCCATCACGGCCCACCGGGGCACGGTCACGACGACGGGATCGTCCTGGAGGACCTGGGCCGCGGCCTGGTCGCGGCCAGCACCAGCGAGGGAGTGTTCCTGAGCTGGCGGCTCCTCGGCGACGAGGTCACCGGAGCCACCGACAGCGGCATGGCCGGGACCGGCTTCGCCGTCTACCGCGACGGGCGCCAGGTCGGGACCGTCACCGACTCGACCAACTACGTCGACCCCGACGGCGAGGCCACCTCGCGCTACGTCGTCGCGCCCCTGCGCGACGGCCGCAAGGGCAAGGGCAAGGGCCACGGCAAGAGCCACGTGCGCTGGGGCGAGCGGAGCGAGACCGTCGTGCCGCTGGCCGGCGACCACCTCGACATCCCGCTGAACAAGCCGGACGACGGCGTCACCCCGGTGGGCGAGAAGTACACCTACTCCGCCAACGACGCGTCGGTCGCCGACCTCACCGGTGACGGCGCGTACGAGGTGATCGTCAAGTGGGACCCGTCGAACTCCAAGGACGTGTCGCAGAAGGGGTACACCGGCAACCAGTACCTCGACGCGTACACGCTGGACGGTGAGCAGCTGTGGCGCATCGACCTGGGCGTGAACATCCGCGCCGGGGCGCACTACACGCAGTTCCCCGTCTACGACTTCGACCAGGACGGCCGGGCCGAGGTCATGGTCAAGACGGCGCCGGGCACCAAGGCCACCACGTACCGGCACGGCGAGCCGGCCCGCGAGAAGTTCGTCCAGATCCCGAGGGACGACCGGGCCGCCGGTGTCACCCACGCCGACGACTACCGGTACAGCGCGGACGACTACTACGAGCACGTCGTGGAGATGTTCCGCGGCTGGGCCGACACCCCCGAGGTGGTGGACGGCGAGTGGCCCGCCACCCTCGAGGAGGCGTTCGGCATCGAGCCGCAGTACGAGTACCCGCTGTCGGACGCGGACGCGCGCGAGCTGGCCGACCACTTCATGGACGTCTACGCCCCGGAGCGCTCGGGCCGCAACGACCTGCGCACCTTCGAGGGGTTCGTCATCTCCGGCCCCGAGTACCTGACGGTGTTCGACGGCCGCAGCGGGCGCCCGATGGACACGGTCGACTACGAGCCAGCCCGGTTCGACGACGGGCTGCGCTGGGGCGACTACGCGATGAGCCGCATCGAGCCGGGCAACCGCGTCGACCGGTTCCTCGCCGGGGTCGCCTACCTGGACGGCGAGACGCCGTCGGCCGTGTTCGCCCGCGGCTACTACACCCGCTCGACGATCGCCACGTACGACTGGGACGGCAAGCGCCTGTCGCAGCGGTGGATGGCGGACTCCGGCTGGACGCCGATGTCGAACCCGTTCAACGCCGGGCCGCACGGGACGCCCGGGACCGACCCGGAGTTCGGCTCGATCACGACGCAGGGCTTCCACTCGATGTCCGCGGCCGACGTCGACGGCGACGGCAAGCAGGAGATCGTCTACGGCTCGGCGACGATCGACCACGACGGCTCGCTGCTGTACTCGTCGTTCGACGAGCTCCCCGAGGGCTCGGCGGACCCGGGTGCGCAGGCCGGCCTGGGCCACGGCGACGCCATGCACGTCACGGACATCGACCCGTCGCGTCCCGGTCTGGAGATCTGGACCTGCCACGAGGGCGGCGCCTGGGCGCCGTACGGCACGGCGATGCGCGACGCCGCCACCGGCGAGGTGCTCTTCGGCGCCTACTCCGGCCGGGACACCGGCCGGTGCATGATCGGTGACGTCGACACCGACGTGCCGGGCATGGAGGTGTGGGGCTCGATGCCGGGCGGCTCGGACGGTTCCGGCACGCTCAGCGCGACGGGCGAGCAGCTCGCCGACTCCACGCCGGGGACGAACGCCTCCGTGCGCTGGGCGGCCGACGGCAGCACGCAGCTCGTCGACGGGTCGGGTGACGCGACCCCGCGGATCGTGGCCGGCGACGGCACCGTGGTGGAGACCCTCGACGGGACGCTGACCAACAACGGCACCAAGGGCAACCCGTCGCTGGTGGCGGACGTCCTCGGCGACTGGCGCGAGGAGGTGCTGGTGCGCACCGAGGACTCCTCGGCGCTGCGGGTGCACCTCTCCACCGAGGTCACCGACCTCAAGATGTACACGCTGATGCACGACCCGCAGTACCGGGTGGAGGTCGCGCGGCAGCAGACCTCCTACAACCAGCCGTCCTACCCGGGGTTCTACCTGGCCTCGGACACGGACTGGTCGCAGGTGCCCGTGCCGGGCGCGGTCGGGTGACCTGACCCGTCCGAGCCGACCGATCCGCCAGGACGGGCGTGGGGCCGCCCCGCGCCCGTCCTGGCTGGTCACCTGAACGACACGACTGAAAGAGTGGGACCCATGAGGGTGAGCATCCTGGGGGCGGGCGCGATCGCGCACGCCCATGCCGACGCAGTGCGATCGCTGGCGCAGCACGACGGCCTGGAGGGCGTCGAGCTCACGGGGGTGGTGGACGTCGACCCGGTCCGGGCCGAGGAGTTCGCGGCCCGGCACGGCGTCGCCCGCCACGGCACGGACCTGGCGGCGCTCCTCGCCACGGGCGAGGTGGACGTGCTGCACGTGTGCACCCCGCCGTCGCTGCACCTCGAGCAGGCTCGCGCCGCGCTGGCCGCCGGCGTGCACGTGGTCGTGGAGAAGCCGGCGGTGCTTTCCCTGGCCGAGATCGACACCCTGGCCGAGGCCGAGCGCGCCGCGACGGGCGGTGCCCGGTTCACGCAGATCGTCCAGCACCGCTTCGGGGCGGGTGCCGTGCGCCTGCGCCGTCTCCTCGACGAGGGCGCGCTGGGCCGGCCCCTCGTCGCGCGGTGCGACACCCTCTGGTTCCGCCCGCCGTCGTACTTCGAGGTGCCGTGGCGCGGCCGTTTCGACACCGAGGGCGGTGGCCCCACCATGGGCCACGGCATCCACCAGTTCGACCTGCTGCTGTCGATCCTGGGCGAGTGGACCGAGGTCCGGGCGATGGCCGGCCGTCTCGCTCGCGACGTCGACACCGAGGACGTGTCGATGGCGATGGTCCGGTTCGCCTCGGGTGCGATGGCCACCATCACCAACTCGTTGCTGTCCCCGCGGGAGACCTCGTCACTGCGGTTCGACACGGAGCGCGCCACCGTCGAGCTCGACCACCTCTACGGGTACGACGACGCGGCGTGGCGCGTCACGGCGGCTCCCGGCTCGGAGGAATCCGTTCAGGCGTGGGCCGACGACGTGGCCGCGGCGGGCGAGCCCGTCGACGGCGGACGCTCGGGCCACCTCGCCCAGCTCGTGCCCACCTATCGCGCGCTGGTGGGCGGCCAGGCGCCGCCGATCACGGTGGCGGACGCCCGCGGCACGCTCGAGCTGGCGGCCGCGATCTACCGTTCCGCGTTCACGGGGGAGCCCGTCGTCCGTGGGCAGATTACCGCGGGCGACCCGTTCTACGACAGCATGGGCGGCAGGGGGGCACCGTGGCCCCCGGTCAAGGACGTCCCGGCTCAGGAGGCCACCGCATGAGCGTCACTCTGAACAGCGACCGCAGCGCGATGACGGGCTCGCGCGGCGACGTCGACCTCTTCACGTACGTGTACCGGCCCGACGACGTCGCGTACGAGAGCCCGCGACCCTACCTGCACCCGTTGCGTACCCGCGACGGCGCGGTGGTCTCCGCGTACCGGCCGTGGGACCACGTGTGGCACAAGGGCATCGCATGGTCGCTCCCGCACGTAGGGCCGTGGAACTTCTGGGGCGGCCCGAACTACGTGCACGGCGAGCAGGGCTACGTCGACCTGCACAACGACGGCTCGATGGAGCACGAGCAGTTCACCGCCGTCGGACCCTGCGGGTTCGTCGAGGAGCTGTCCTGGCGCACCCCGGCGACGACGGGACCGGACGGCAGCGCCGTCCGGGGCGACGTCGTGGTCCGTGAGGAGCGCACCGTGCAGGTCCTCCTGCCGGAGTCGACGCCCGACGCGTGGGTGCTCACGTTCACGTCCGTGATGACCAACGTCTCCGACGGCGCGCTCGACATCGGCAGCCCGACGACCAACGGCCGTGAGAACGCGGGCTACGGCGGCCTGTTCTGGCGCGGGCCGCGATCGTTCACCGGGGGGCGCGTGCTGCTGCCCGGCGAGGACGGTGCCGGCACGGTCGCGGACGCCGAGGACGCTCGCGGCCTGCGGGCGGAGTGGCTGGGGTTCGTGGGCCGGCACGACGGCGCGGCCCCCGGGGCCGTCCGGGCCGACGAGCAGCAGGGCGGTTCACGGGCCTCCACCGTGCTCATGGTCGACCCCGGCACCAACCCCGGTGGCACGCCGCAGTGGTTCGTGCGCTCCGAACCGTTCGCGTGCGTGTGCCCCGCGCCCTTCTTCAGCGAGGAGGTCCCCTTCCCCGCCGGTGCCACGCTGCGCTTCACGTACGCCGTCGTGATCGCCGACGGCGAGTCCGACGGCGCCCGGGCCGTCGAGCTCGCCGCGCTCGGCCGGCAGGTGCTCGCCGGTGAGGGTGACGTGCTCGAGCCCGGGCACGTCGATCCCGCCGAGCAGCCGGCGAGCCGGGCGTGACGGCACTGCCCGTCTTCCCCGGCGGGACCTCGGTCAGCCATCTGCAGGTCTACGACTGGCCGGCGCCCGACGCCCCGCAGGGCAGCGGGTCGCCGCACCTGCACACCACGTCCACCGAGGCCTACGTGACTCTTGCCGGCAGCGGCCGGGTGGAGACGCTGGGCCCGGACGGCTTCGCCGTGCACGACCTGGCGCCGGGGCGGATCGTCTGGTTCGGCCCCGGGGTCGTGCACCGCGCGGTGAACGGGGGCGGGCTCGAGGTGCTCGTGGTGATGTCGAACGCCGGGCTGCCGGAGGCCGGGGACGCGGTCATCACGTTCCCCGCCGACGTCGTCGCCGACGCCGACCGGTACCAGCGGGCCGCGGCGCTGCCCCGCCTGGAGGACGGAGCGGCCGACGGCGACGTGGCGGCAGCCGCCCTCGCACGGCGTGACCTGGCGCTCGCGGGCTACGCGGCGCTGCGGGACGCCGTCGGGCAGCACGGTCCGGCCGCGCTGGACCCGCTGCGCGACGCCGCGGCGCGGCTCGTCGCTCCTCGCACGGCCGGATGGCGGGAGACCTGGGAGGCGTCGGTCGGCCAGGCGGCCGGTCAGACGGACGCCGCCCTCGAGGCGCTGGCCGACGCCTCGGCGGTCACGCTGGACGAGGGCCGCGTGGCGGTCGCCGACGCGGCCGACGGTCCCCGGCGCTACGGCATGTGCGGCCGCCTGCGCACCTGGCCGCTCGCCTGACCCACGGCGCACCCGCTGCCCGTACCCTGTCGCCGGTCACGCCCGTCACTCCCGTCACGCCCGTCACGCCCGTCACGCCCGTTTTACCGATGTCGGTAGTTCGTGTCGAGATCGGCAGTGCGCACTGCCGATCTCGACACGAACTACCGACATCGGTAAAACGCGCCCGGGGGTCAGGGCGCGGGTGCCTCGCGGATGACGCGGACCGCACCAGCCGGGACGAAGAGCTCACCCGCGACGGCGGTCCCACCGATCAGCTCGGTGCCCGCGACGCCGGTGAGCGGGGCGTCCGCGCCGGTGTGGTTGAGCACGAAGAGCCACGAGGTGGTGCCGTCGGCGGAGCGCCGCCGCACGACCTCGACCCCGGCCGGGCCGACGACGTCGGGTGCGACGCCGGACTCGTCCACGAGGCGGCTGACCAGCGACGCCAGGCCGGCTCGGTCCAGGCGGGTGCCCACGTACCACGCGGCGCCCGTGCCGACGTCGCGCCGGGTGACGGCGGGACGGCCCGCGAGCGCGCCGTCGTCGTAGGCCGCCACGACCTCCGTGCCGTCGTCCACGTGCGTCTTCTCGGTCCAGAGGTCGGCGGTGGCGTCGCCGCCGACCACCTTGCCCGTCACGCGGACGGTCTCGGTGGCCTGCAGCGGGTAGAACTCCTCCGTGCGCAGACCGAGCAGGTCGCGGAAGGCGCCGGGGTAGCCGCCGAGGCGCACGTGGTCGCAGGCGTCGACGATGCCCGAGAAGAACGTGACCGCCACCGTGGCCCCGCGCCGGGCGGCGCGCGCGACGTTCGCCGCGCCGTCGTCGTCCACGAGGTACAGGGTGGGGACGACGACGAGGTCGTAGCCGTCCAGGTCGGCGTGCGGGGTGACCGTGTCCACGGTGACGCCCTGCTCCCACATGGCCGTGTACCAGGAGCGCACCTCGTCCATGTAGCGCAGGTCCTGGGTGGGGTGGGAGCCCAGCTCGGCCGCCCACCAGGCGGGGTAGTCCACGACGAGCGCGGCACGCGCCGCGACGCGTGAGCCGCGCACCTCACCGAGCGCGCGCAGGGTGCGGCCCAGCTCGACCGTGCCACGCCAGACGTCGGTGTCGGTGCCGGCGTGCGGCACCATCGCCGAGTGGTACTTCTCGGCGCCCGCCCGGGACTGGCGCCACTGGAAGAACATCACCGAGTCCGCGCCGCGGGCGACGTGCTGCAGCGAGTTGCGCAGCATCTCGCCGGGCGCCTTGGTGCGGTTGCGCGGTTGCCAGTTGACCGCCGACGTCGAGTGCTCCATGAGGATCCACGGGTCGCCGTGGGCGACGCCGCGGGCGAGGTCGGCCGAGAGTGCGAGCTCGACGTGCCGCTCGGCGTCCGCGGCGATCGTGTAGTGGTCGTTGGCCACCACGTCGAGGTCGTCGGACCAGGAGAAGTAGTCCATCCCCTTGGTCGCCGAGGTCGTCATGAGGTTGGTCGTGGTGGGCACGTGCGGCGTGAGCTCGCGCAGCGTGTCGCGCAGGTCGCGGTAGTAGTCGAGCATCGCGTCGGAGCTGAAGCGGTCGAAGTCGAGCTCCTGGCTGGGGTTGATGAACGCCGGCACCGTCAGCGGCGGCAGCACGTCCTCGAAGTCGGCATAGCGCTGCGACCAGAAGCTGGTGCCCCAGGCCTCGTTGAGCCGATCGACGGTGGTGTAGCGGCGCCGCAGCCAGTCGCGGAAGGCCGCGGCGGCGGCGTCGGAGTAGTCCCGCGGCACGTGGCAGCCGATCTCGTTGTCCACGTGCCACAGGGCGAGCGCCGGGTGGTCGCCGTAGCGCTCCGCCATCCGGGTGGTCATGCGCAGCGCGTACTCGCGGTGCACCGGGTGCGTCACGGCGTAGGACTGCCGGCCGCCCTGGTGCAGCACCGTGCCGTCGGCCAGGCGCGGCAGGATCTCCGGGTGCTTGCGGGTGAGCCACGGGGGCGGCGAGGCGGTGGCCGTGGCCAGGGCGACCTGGATGCCGGCGGCGTGGAGGGAGTCCAAGGTCTCGTCGAGCCACGTCCAGTCGAGCTCGCCCTCGCGAGGTTCGAGGGTGGCCCAGGAGAAGATCGCGACGCTGAGGAGGTTCACCCCGGCCTCGCGCATGAGGCGGACGTCCTCGGCGCGGACGTCGGCCGGCCACTGCTCGGGGTTGTAGTCACCGCCGAAGCCGAGGCCGTCGAGCTGCGCGTTCCACGGCCGCACGGCGGTCGTGTCGAATGAGTCGGGGGTGGTGCGTCGTCGCATGGCCGAAGTCTGCCATAAATCGATTCAAAACCGGAATCGGGGCTCCGGCACGACGGCGCCTGGAAGGTGTGGCGGGAGCGCTCGGCTAGCGGGTCGTGCTGGTGGAGGACTCGCGCACGACCAGCTCCGGCTGGAAGACCACGTGCTCGGCCGGGGCGTCGCCGCCGCGCAGCATCAGGTCGGCCGCTCGCCTGCCCAGCTCGTGCCGCGGCTGGCGCACCGAGGTCAGAGGTGTCGCGAGCTCCGCCGCGAAGGTGACGTCGTCGTACCCGACGAGCGCGACGTCGTCGGGCACCGACACCCCGGACCGGCGCAGCGTCCGCAGCGCGCCGAGCGCGACGAGGTCGTTGACGCAGAACACGGCGGTCGGACCGGGTGCGTCCAGCAGGGTGCGGACGCCGGCCTCGCCACCGTCGGCGTCGAGGCTGACCGGTATCTCCACCAGCGCCTCGTCAGGGTCGTGCCCCGCATCGGCGAGCGCCTGGCGCACGCCCTCGAGGCGGTCGGCGCACTGGCGGATCGAGTGCGCCCCGTTGAGGAAGGCGATGCGGGAGTGCCCCTGCTCGAGCAGGTGCCGCGTCGCCATCGCGCCGCCGTCGACGTCGTCCACGGCCACCGAGGACACGGACTCCACCGGCGAGGGATGGTCCAGGAGCACGACGCCGATCCCGCGCTCCCGCACGGCGAGCAGGTGCTCGATGCTGTCCGCGGTCGGGACCACCATCACGCCGCGCACGCCGTGCTCCTCGAACAGGCGCAGGTAGCGGGCCTCGCGCTCGGGGTCGCGGTCCGAGCTGGCCACCATGAGCGTGTAGTCGTCGGCGGTGAGCCGCTCCTCGATCCCGCGCGTCACGTCGGTGAAGAACGGGTTGGAGATGTCCAGCACGATCGCGCCCACGGTCGTGATGCGCCCGGCGCGGAGCTGGCGCGCGGAGCCGTTGCGGACGAACGACAGCTCGGCGATGGCCGCCTCGACGCGCTCGCGGGTGCCGGGGGAGACCCGGTCGGGCCGGTTGAGCACGTTCGACACCGTGCCGACGGAGACGCCGGCGTGCCGCGCGACGTCGGAGATCGACGTGCGCCGGTGGTGCGTGCGGGGCGGCATGGGTTCCCTCTCCTCGTCGACAGGTTCCCGGTTCCGGGCGGGCGGTCGGCCGACCGCACCCAGGGATCGTAGCCGTTCGGACGGGGGGCGACCGACCGGCTCGCGGGGCGGACGGAAACCGGTTGCCCGATATGGTTGCGGCGGCGGGTGCCGCTGCGGTCGGTACGTCCTGCTGCGGTCGGCATGTCTCGCTCGGCGTTGCTCGCTGCGGTCGGTACGTCCTGCTGCGGTCGGCATGTCTCGCTCGGCGTTGCTCGCTGCGGTCGGTACGTCCCGCTCCGGTCGGTCGCTCGAGTTGCCGACCGCGATTGACGTTGCCGACTGGAGTGCCGCCTCGGCGCGGGCCGGGCTGGGCGGCCTTGCGCTGGTCGGGGATCACCAGGTACGTTGACGGTCTTGAATCGATTCACCACCTGCGTCGAGGACGATGCGAAGGAGGACCGACGGTGGTTCGCACCGACAGCGGCACGCGCCGCGTGATGTTCCGGTTCCGGGTGCGCCCGGACCGGCTCGAGGAGTACTCGCGCCGCCACGCCGAGGTGTGGCCGCAGATGCTGCGCGCCCTGCACGAGACCGGCTGGCGCAACTACTCGATCTTCACCGCCCCGGACGGCACGGTCGTCGGCTACTTCGAGAGCGACGACCCGGACGCCGCGCGTGCGGACATGGGTCTGCACGACGTCAACGCGCGCTGGCAGGCCGAGATGGCCGAGTTCTTCGACGGCGCCGGCCCCGACGAGTCGATGACCGAGCTCACGCCGATCTTCCACCTCGAGACGCAGCTCGCGGCGAGCAGCACCACCCAGGACTGAAAGAGGACGACCATGCCCAGCTTCGACGACATCACCCCGGTCCTGGACCGCCTCGCCATCGAGGTGCCCTCCTGGGCGTACGGCAACTCCGGGACACGTTTCAAGGTCTTCTCCACCCCCGGCACGCCGCGCAACCCCGAGGAGAAGATCGCCGACGCCGCGCAGGTCCACCGGCTCACCGGCCTGGCCCCGACGGTGGCGCTGCACATCCCGTGGGACAAGGTCGACGACTACGCGGCCCTCCAGCGCTACGCGAACGACCAGGGCGTCACCCTGGGCACGATCAACTCCAACACGTTTCAGGACGACGCCTACAAGCTCGGCTCCCTGACGCACACCGACCCGGCCGTGCGCCGCCAGGCGATCGACCACCACCTCGAGTGCATCGAGATCATGGACGCCACCGGGTCGCAGGACCTGAAGATCTGGCTGGCCGACGGTTCGAACTACCCGGGCCAGGCGGACATCCGTACCCGGCAGGACCTGCTGCACGAGGCGCTGACCGAGATCTACGCCCGGCTCGGTGACTCCCAGCGCATGGTGCTCGAGTACAAGTTCTTCGAGCCGGCGTTCTACCACACGGACGTGCCGGACTGGGGCACCTCGTACGCCCAGGTGGCGGCCCTCGGCGACAAGGCGTTCGTCTGCCTCGACACCGGCCACCACGCCCCCGGCACCAACATCGAGTTCATCGTGGCGCAGCTCCTGCGCCTCGGGAAGCTGGGCTCGTTCGACTTCAACTCGCGGTTCTACGCCGACGACGACCTCATCGTCGGCGCCGCCGACCCGTTCCAGCTCTTCCGCATCATGGCCGAGGTCATCCGCGGCGGCGGCCTCGACGAGGGTTCGCAGGTGGCGCTCATGCTCGACCAGTGCCACAACATCGAGGACAAGGTGCCGGGCCAGATCCGCTCCGTGCTCAACGTCCAGGAGATGACGGCGCGGGCCCTGCTGCTCGACCGCGACGCCCTGGTCAAGGCCCAGGAGGCGGGCGACGTGCTGGCCGCGAACGCGATCTACATGGACGCCTTCTACACCGACGTGCGGCCCGCGCTCGCCGAGTACCGCGCCGCTCGCGGCCTGCCCGCCGACCCGATGGCCGCGTTCGCGGAGTCCGGCTACCTGCCGAGGATCGCCGCGGAGCGCGTCGGCGGTCAGCAGGCCGGCTGGGGTGCATGATCGGCGCCATGACCATCACGGACCGGGTCCTCGACGGCCCCCACGGAAACCTCCCTGTCCGCCTCTACCCGGTGCCGGACGGCGTCACCTGCGTCGCAGGGCTCGTCTGGGCGCACGGCGGCGGGTTCATGCACGGTGACCTCGACATGGCGGAGGCCGACCACGTCGCGCGCACGCTCGCCGGGCGCGGTGTCGCCGTGGTGAGCGTGGACTACCGGCTGTGCCCGGAGGTCGACCGGGACGACGTCGACGCCCCCGTCGAGGCCGGCGGCGTCCGGTTCCCGGTGGCGCACGACGAGCTCGCCTTCGTGTTCCGCTGGGCGGTCGAGACGGGCCTCGGCGTACCGTCCGGCACGTGGTCCCTCGGCGGTGCCAGCGCCGGCGGCAACCTCGCCGCCGGGGTGTCCTTGCGCCTGCGCGACGACGCGACCGAGCCCGCCGGCACGACCTCCGTGCCGCCGTCGGGCACCGCGGAGCGCCCGACGCCGCGCAGCGTGGTACTGGCCTACCCGGTGCTGCACGAGGCGCTGCCGACGCCGAGCCCGGAGCTGGCGGAGAAGATCGCGGCGCTGCCCGAGGGGCGCGACTTCCCCCCGGACGTGGTGCGCACGATGAACGCCAACTACCTGGGCCACCGGCGCGGGTCGGGGTCGCCGTACGCGTTCCCCGGCGGGGCGGACCTGCGCGGGCTGCCGCCGACGATGATCGTCAACTCCGACCACGACGCCCTGCGGTCCTCCGGCGAGGCGTACGCCGCCGAGCTCGCGGCGGCCGGCACGGACGTCCACCTCGTCCGCGAGGACGGCACGTTCCACGGTCACCTCAACGACCCGGAGCATCCCGGCTGCGCGCGCAGCCTCGCCCGCATGGCCGCCTGGCTCACCGTCGACGGGCTCGTCGGCACGACCCACGAACCACCGATCCGACCCGAACCTCCCCGGAGCTCCTGATGACGAACGAGACCGCTCACCCGACCGTCGAGGCCCTCGTCGCCCGGTCGAACCGCCTGGGCGCGGACCCGAAGAACACCAACTACGCCGGCGGCAACACCTCCGCGAAGGGCACCGCGACCGACCCGGTCACCGGGCGGGACGTCGAGCTGCTGTGGGTCAAGGGTTCCGGCGGCGACCTGGGCACGCTGACGGAGAAGGGCCTGGCGGTGCTGCGCCTGGACCGCATGCGCGCCCTGGTGGACGTCTACCCGGGTGTCGAGCGCGAGGACGAGATGGTCGCCGCGTTCGACTACTGCCTGCACGGCAAGGGTGGCGCCGCCCCCAGCATCGACACCGCGATGCACGGGCTCGTCGACGCCGCGCACGTGGACCACCTGCACCCGGACTCGGGCATCGCGATCGCCACGGCGGCGGACGGCCCGGAGCTCACGCAGAAGATCTTCGGCGGCAAGGTCGTGTGGGTGCCGTGGCGCCGCCCCGGGTTCCAGCTGGGTCTGGACATCGCGAAGATCAAGGCGGAGCACCCCGACGCGATCGGCACCGTCCTGGGCGGGCACGGCATCACGGCGTGGGGCGACACGGCCGAGGAGGCCGAGGCGAGCTCGCTGTGGATCATCGACACCGCCGCGGCGTACATCGCCGAGCACGGTGCGCCCGAGCCGTTCGGTCCGGCGCTCGACGGCTACGGGGCGCTGCCCGCGGCCGAGCGTCGTGCCAAGGCCGCCGCCCTGGCTCCGCACCTGCGCGCCATCGCCTCGCACGACAAGCCGCAGGTCGGCCACTTCACCGACGCCGACGTGGTGCTGGACTTCCTGGCCGCGGAGCGGCACCCGGAGCTCGCCGCCCTGGGCACGTCCTGCCCGGACCACTTCCTGCGGACCAAGGTCAAGCCGCTCGTGATCGACCTGCCGGCGACGGCGAGCGTCGAAGAGATCGTCGAGCGCCTGCCGGAGCTGCACGAGGCCTACCGTGCCGACTACACCGCCTACTACGAGCGCGGCGCCGCCGAGGCCCGTGCGAAGGGTGAGGAGCCGCCGGCGATCCGTGGCGCGGACCCGCTCATCGTGCTCGTGCCGGGCGTGGGGATGTTCTCCTACGGCGGCGACAAGCAGACCGCCCGCGTGGCCGGCGAGTTCTACGTCAACGCCATCAACGTGATGCGCGGCGCCGAGGCCCTGTCCACGTACGCGCCCATCGACGAGTCCGAGAAGTTCCGCATCGAGTACTGGGCGCTGGAGGAGGCCAAGCTGCAGCGCAAGCCGAAGCCGAAGCCGCTCGCGACCCGGATCGCGTTCGTCACCGGCGCGGCGTCCGGCATCGGCAAGGCCATCGCCGAGCGGCTCGCGGCCGAGGGCGCGTGCGTGGTCGTCGCGGACCTCGACCTGGACAAGGCGCGCGCGGTGGCGAGCGAGATCGGGAGCACCGACGTCGCGATCGGGGTCGCCGCGAACGTGGCCGACGAGGCCGCCGTGCAGGCCGCGCTGAACGAGGCCGTGCTCGCGTTCGGCGGCGTCGACATCGTCGTGAACAACGCCGGCCTCTCGCTGAGCAAGTCGTTGTTCGAGACCACCGAGGCCGACTGGGACCTGCAGCACGACGTCATGGCCAAGGGCTCGTTCCTCGTCGCGAAGAACGCCGCACGCATCCTGGTGGACCAGAAGCTCGGCGGCGACGTCATCTACATCTCGAGCAAGAACTCGGTGTTCGCCGGGCCGAACAACATCGCCTACTCCGCCACGAAGGCCGACCAGGCCCACCAGGTGCGCCTGCTCGCGGCGGAGCTGGGCGAGCACGGCATCAAGGTCAACGGCATCAACCCCGACGGCGTGGTGCGCGGCTCGGGCATCTTCGCCTCCGGGTGGGGCGCCAACCGCGCCAAGACGTACGGGATCGAGGAGGAGGACCTGGGCGCGTTCTACGCCCAGCGCACCCTGCTCAAGCGCGAGGTGCTGCCGGAGAACATCGCCAACGCGGCGTTCGCGCTCTGCACGGCCGACTTCTCGCACACCACCGGCCTGCACGTGCCCGTCGACGCGGGCGTGGCGCAGGCGTTCCTCCGGTGACGGCGTTCGTCGCCGTCGACCTCGGGGCGACCAGCGGACGGGTGATGCTCGGGGTGGTCTCCGGGGCGGCAGGCGACGAGCACGTCGACCTCACCGAGGTGGCCCGGTTCGGCAACGGGCCGGTCGAGGTCCCCGAGGCCGCGGGCACCGCGCTGCACTGGGACGTGCTCCACCTGTGGCGCGGGGTCCTGGACGGCCTGCGCGCCGCCGGGGCACTCGCCCGCGAGCAGGGCGTCGAGGTCGCCGGGATCGGCATCGACTCCTGGGCCGTCGACCACGGGCTGTTCGCCGCGGACGGCACGCTGCTCGGCAACCCGCGCCACCACCGCGACCCCCGCCTCTCCGGGGTCGCCGAGGAGGTCCTGGGCCGGCTGGGTGCCGCCGAGCACTACGCCGTCAACGGGCTGCAGACCCTGCCGTTCAACACGGAGTTCCAGCTCGTCGCCGCGCGGCACGACGCCGTGTGGCCGCTGGTCGACTCGATCCGGCTGATCCCGGACCTGCTCGGCTCCTGGCTCACCGGCGCCACCATCGCCGAGGTCACCAACGCCTCGACGACCGGCCTGCTGGACGCGACCACCCGCCGGTGGTCGCAGCCCGTGCTCGACGCCCTGGCCCGCGAGTACCCCGAGCTGGGCGACCTGCGCGCCCGGCTGGGCGACGTCGTCGAACCGGGGACCGTCGTCGGGCACCTCACCGCCGCCGTGCAGGCAGCCACCGGGCTCGGCGCGGTGCCGGTGATCGCGGTCGGGTCGCACGACACGGCCTCGGCCGTGGTCGGGGTGCCCGCCGCCGACGAGCGGTTCGCCTACGTCTCCTCGGGGACGTGGTCGTTGGTCGGCGTCGAGCTCGACGTCCCGGTCCTGACCGAGGAGAGCCGTCGGGCGAACGTCACCAACGAGCTGGGTGTCGACGGCACCGTGCGATACCTGAAGAACGTCATGGGCCTGTGGGTGCTGACCGAGACCCTGCGCACCTGGCGTGAGGCCGGGACCGAGGTGTCGCTCGCCGAGGCGCTCGCGGCCGCGGCCGACGCGCAGCCCGGGCGCACCGTCGTCGACGTCGACGCCCCCGAGTTCCTGCCGCCCGGCGACATGCCGGAACGGATCGAGGCAGCCGCGCGGGCGTCCGGTCAGCCGGTGCCCGACGGCGTGGGGCAGGTCGTGCGGTGCATCCTCGACTCCCTCGCGGACGCCTACCGGCAGGTGCTGGAGGAGGTCACGCGGCTCTCGGGCCGCGAGGTCGAGGTGCTGCACGTCGTCGGTGGCGGGTCCCAGAACGAGCTGCTGTGCCGCCTCACGGCGGAGGCGACCGGGCTGCCCGTGGTGGCAGGGCCGGTCGAGGGTGCGGCGCTGGGGAACGTCGTCGTCCAGGCGAGGGCCGCCGGCGTGCTCGCCGGCGACCTCGCGGTGCTGCGCGCCGTCGTGCGCCGCTCGGCGCACCTGGTGCGCTACGACCCCTGACGCAGCAGCAGCAACCAGAGGTGGCAGGCCCTTACTCGCCCGACGGCGGGGTCATCGCCTGCCCCGACGGGACCGGTGCGCCGTAGACGGGCCACCCGTTCGCGTCGTAGCTGACCTTCTGCACGCGCGTCTGGCGGGTGTCACCGCAGCCGTGCGACGCAGACGTGTTGCCGTGGTAGACGATCCAGTCCTCGGTGCCGTCCGGACTCTTGAAGAACCCGTTGTGCCCGGTCCCGTAGACGCCGTTGCCCTGCTGCATGGCAGGGACGGGCGACTTGGTCCAGTGGCCGGGGTCCATCGGGTCCGACCCGGTGAGCTCGAGCAGCCTGATCGTGTAGTCCGGGGTGTTGCACGACGACGCGGAGTACGAGACGAACGTGCGGCCACCGTGCTTCAGCACCGCGGCGCCCTCGTTGACGCGTGCGCCCTGGGTCTCCCACGAGTGCGTCGGGGTGGAGAAGGTCGCCGGCTGGCCGACGGTCGTCCACGGGTTGCTCATCTCGACGATGCGGTTCGTCTGGTCGGGGCCGATCCACTCGGAGAACAGCATGTAGAGACGGCCGCCGTGCTCCAGGTAGGAGCTGTCGATGTTCCACCGGTCCGGCATCGGAGTCCCCATGAACTCGTACGGCCCCATGGGTGTGTCGCTCTGCGAGCGCAGCACGTGGATCTTCTGGCCGTCGAGGTTCGTCTGGGAGTTCCCCGACGTGTACGTGAGGTACCAGGTGCCGTCGATGCGGTGGAACTCGGGTGCCCAGTGGCTGCAGCAGCGCGACGGGACGCCGACGTCGTCCCAGACGACCTGGTCCGGTGCGGAGGACAGGCCGGCAAGGGTGGTGGCGCGCCGCATGATCACGGTGGAGTCCCACGTGGTGGTGGACAGGTAGTAGTGGCCGTCCCAGTGCTGCAGCCACGGGTCGGCGCCGTTCGTGCGGATCGGGTTGGCCAGCGCGGCGGCGGCACCGTCGACGGGCAGGAGCTGCCACCTCTGCACGGCCGCGCCGTTGTCGGTGTGCTGGGAGATGCGCGCTCCGGGCTCGGTGGCGAAGTCGTACAGGTCGAGCGCCTTGCCGGAGAACCGGTTGAGGAACGTGACCGTCCCGTCGGAGTTCTCCCGGACCTGCCACTGCTGGTTCTCGGCGTCCAGGTCGTCCCACTGGACGATGTCGGCGCCGTTCTCGGCGTCCCAGCCGTAGACGTCGAGCACCATGCCCGAGTGCCGGACCTGGATCCGGTAGTAGCCGTCGCCCGAGTCGAGGAACCGGAACTGCTGGCTTTCGCCGTCCCAGCGGTCCCACTGCTGGAGCAGAGCTACGTTAGCGCTCACATGCGGTGGCCCGGGAGAGCGGGCGACTACGCAGCCGGGTCGCCCTCGGACGAGCCAGGCACGACGAACCGGGCCCAGACGTGCTTCGCGCCGTCCGGCGTGCGGTACCAGCCGACGTCGTCGGCGATGCGCAGGGCCAGCTGGAGGCCGAATCCGCCCTCGCCCAGCTTGCGGTCCGGGGAGAGCACCGGTGGGCTGTCGGGGCAGCGGTCCTTGACCGAGACGGTGACGGCCACGCCGTCGGACACCACGTCGAGCCGGGCCGGGCCGTCGGTGTGCTCGAGGGCGTTGGCGGTCAGCTCGCTCGCGACGAGGACGATGTTCTGCAGCAGCGAGCGGGTCGGTTCGGTCTCGGCGCACGGCGTCGGCGTCTCTGCGCACAGGGTCTCTTGCAGCCGCGAGCGCGCGCTGGACAGCCCGTCGACGCTGACGACGGTCCAGGTGCCGACGAGCCTGGACCGCAGGGACGTGGCAGCGTCCTTGGTCATGGCATCACGGGGGTCGCGCCGCAGGTGGGGGTGAGCATCGCTACTCCTCATCACGGGCCGCACACGGGCCTCAGGTCCGCGACGACATTACCTCTGACGTCGCGGCTCTGCCCGTCGTGGCCGCCGGAGCGGCGTACCTCACCGGAAGCGCTGGACGGCCTGCGGTGCAGCCTCGGCGAGCTCCCGGACGGACGGGTGCGACGACTCGGCGAGCACGGCCGAGAGCGCCCCCGAGGCGACGAACGTGCCCTCGGCGAGGACGTGGACCGTCGGGCAGAGGCGCTCGACCAGCTCGAGGTCGTGCGAGACCAGGAGCACCGCGGTGCCGGCCTCGGCGGCGGCGTCCCCGAGACGGCGGACCACCTCGCCACGCATGGCGGGGTCGACGGCGGTGAGCGGCTCGTCGAGCAGCAGCGCGCCCGGGCGGGTGGCCAGCGCCGCGGCGAGCGCCACCCGCTGCTTCTCCCCGCCTGAGAGGGTGCCGACCTGCCGGGACGCGAAGCGTGGTTCGAGCGCGACGTCGGTGAGGACCTCCTCGACCGTGCGGCCGCTCGCGCGACCGGTCCGGCGGGCGTCGGACAGGGCCTTGGCGACCACGCGGTCGACGGTGGAGCGGGGGTCGACGTCGGCG
This sequence comes from uncultured Isoptericola sp., assembly GCA_947497265.1. Lineage (GTDB taxonomy): Bacteria > Actinomycetota > Actinomycetes > Actinomycetales > Cellulomonadaceae > Isoptericola > Isoptericola rhizosphaerae. The sequence continues at coordinate 341,432 of CANMFP010000001.1, read as the reverse complement.
ATGCCCTCCTGGGCCACCCGGCGGACCTGTGCGCGGAACGTCTTCTTGTCCCGCAGGCCGATCCGGCTGACGGTGCGTCCGGACCAGGTGACGCGGCCGCGCGTGGGTCGCACCTGGCCGACCAGCGCGCGGACGATCGTCGACTTGCCCGCCCCGGACGGCCCGATGATGCCGACCGGGGCGTCGCCGGGGGAGAGCTCGAGGTCGATGCCGTGCACGACGTCGCCGCCCCCGTACCCGGCGGCGAGGCCGTCGGCGCGCAGGACGGGGGGCTGGCTGGAGCTCGTGCTCATCGGTGCTCTCCTGAGGGGGACGCGTGGTGGCCCGCCGGACGGGAAACGGCCGGCGGGCCGTCCTGTCTGACGAGCGAGAGGCCGACTTGGTTCCGGGGTCTGACGGCGGAGTGCCGGCGGGACGTTACCCTTGGGGGTCCAAGCAATCAAGTCCCGGGGGGTGCAGGTGACGAGGTCCGTCGCGGCTTCAGCCGTCCCGGGACCAGTCGAGGACGCGACGGAGGCGCACGCGCCGGGCACCGTGACGGTGCAGCCGCGCGGCCTGCTGCTGACGGTCCGTGCGTCCGACGGCGTCGTGCTGCAGACGTCGGCCCGCACGGAGTCGGTCGGTCTGCGCCCGGCGGAGGTCCTGGGGCGCCCGCTCTCGGAGGTGCTGGGCCCGCAGGCCGCCGGCCAGGTCCTCTCGCCCGTCGTGGCGGGCACCGACCTCGCGTCCGTCAACCCGGTGGTGCTCGAGCTGCCCGAGGAGCGGGGCGGCGGCGGGTACGACGCGATCCTCCACCGGCCGCACGGCGACCCGGCGCCCGCCCAGCCCTCCGTGGTGGTGGAGATCGAGCCGGCGCAGTCCGCCACCGGGCGCGGCTCGAGCGGCTACGGACCGCTGCGCACGGCGCTCGCCGACCTGGAGCTGGCCGGCTCGATCGAGGAGCTCTACGACGTCGCGCTGGAGGCGTTGCGGGCCCGCACGGGCTTCGAACGGGCGTCGCTGTACCTGCTCGACCCGCAGGGGAACTCCGAGATCGTCGCGGAGTCGCGCGTTCGCGGGCTGGTGCCGTGGACGGGCGTCCACTTCCCGGCGTCGGACATCCCGCCGGAGGTGCGCGAGCTGCACGCTCGCGTGCGGGTGCACCTCATCGACGACGTCGATGCGGACCCCGTTCCCGTGCTCACCCACGACGACGGTGGGCCTGTGCCGGACCTCGGCGCCGCCACGCTGCGTGCCGAGCCGCGCGCGTACGTGGAGCTGCACCGCTCACGCGGCGCCCGTGCCGCACTGGGGGTCGGCCTGTTCCACGGCGGCGAGCTGTGGGGTGTCGTCTACTGCCACCACTACGGAGGCCCGCAGCGGGTGCCGTACGAGGTTCTGGTGGAGGTCGAGCTGCTGGCGCGCAGCCTGTCGGCCCTCCGTGCCGCACAGCTCGGCACGGACAAGGACTCGGAGGCGCACCGCCAGGACCGGGTCCTGGCGCACCTCGCCGCCGACTCCCGCGACGAGTCGGTCCCCCTGGGTACCGCGATCACGCGGTCCGGCTGGACGCGTCGGCTGGTGCGGGCGGACGGCGCGATCGTCAGCGCCGAGGGGCGTGTGACGAGCGTCGGGCAGGTCCCCGACGACGCGGGCCGGCGCGCGCTCATCGCGTGGGTCGCCGAGGCGGGCGAGGAGGTCGTGACGACCGACTGCCTGGGTGAGGCCGCTCCGGACGTCGCGGCCGTCGCGCCCGACGTCGCGGGCGTCATGGGTATCGCCCTGCCCGAGGGGCAGGTGCTCATCTGGCTGCGCGACGAGGTCCAGCGCCGGGTGGAGTGGGGCAGCGACCCCACCGTGAGCCGACCGGTGCGTACCGACGACCCGATCCGCACGATGCTGCGCGCCTCGGAGGAGCGGTGGCGAGAGGTCGTCGACCGCCACAGCCTGCCGTGGCTCCCGGACCAGGTGGAGAGTGCCGCCGCGCTGCGCGGGCACCTGCTGGAGGCTCTCTACCTGCGAGGTCGCAAAGAGGTGCGTGCGACGGAGGAGCTGCAGCGCAGCCTGCTGCCGCACGAGCTCGCCGACGTCGACGGATGGAGCATCGACGCGCGCTACGAGGCGGCGGGTTCCGGGCTCGTGGGCGGCGACTGGTACGACGCCCTCGTCCTGCCGACCGGGCACCTGGCGCTGGTCGTGGGCGACGTGACGGGTCACGGGCTGCAGGCGGCCGCGACGATGGGCCAGCTGCGCACCGCGATGCGGACGTCGCTGGTCGGCAGCGACTCGGCCCACGAGGCCGCGCGGCTGCTGTTCGAGGTGGTGCGCTGGACGCTGCCGGGCGAGGTCGCCACGCTGACGGTGGCGCTGGTCGACCCGGCGAACGGCACCGTGGAGAACGTCTCGCTGGGTCATCCGCCGCTGCTCGTGGTGCATCCCGACGGCAGCACGTGCTGGGCGCCGCTGGCGGGCGCCCCGCCCCTCGGGCTGGCCGGGGAGGTGCCGCCGGCGAGCCGTCTGGAGGTGCCGCCCGGCGGATCGCTGGTGCTCTACAGCGACGGGCTCGTCGAGCGTCGCGACGAGTCCGTCACCGACGGCCTGGCACGGCTCGCCGACGCGTTTCGTGCCGGGCCGCGGACCGACATCGACGACGTCGTCCGGGCCACGCGCGACGAGCGGTCGGCGGACGACGCGACGCTGATGGTGGTGCAGCGGCGAGCCTGAGCCGTGCCGGGGGCGGTGAGCTCAGGCGAACCGGGCCCAGACGTGCTTGGTGCTCCGGGTGCGGAACCACCCGACGGCGGCGGCCGCGCGGGCGGCGACCACGAGCCCGAGGCCGCCGGCGCCGCTGGTGCCCTCCACGGGAGGTGCGTCGGGGCGGTGGTCCACGACGTCGACGGCGAACGTCGACCCCTGCTGGAGCAGGCGCAGGGTGACCGGCCGGCTGCCGTACCGGACGGCGTTGGTGGCCAGCTCGGAGGCCACGAGGACGATGCGGTCCAGCCCGCGGCCCTCCTGGCGACCCTCGTCGGCGTCGACCGCGGCGGTCAACCGCTGCTGCAGCTGGGCGCGGACGTCGCAGAGGTGGTCGACGTCGCGGACGGTCCACGCCGCGATCTCGGTCAGCGAGGCGCGCAGTGTGGCCTCGACCAGCGTCATCGAACGGCCCGCGCGGTCGAGGCGGACCCGGCCCCCTCTTCCTCGAACCGGAACAGCGAGACGACGCCGGAGAGCTCGAGGAGGTCGCGGGTGCTCTCCGGCACGCCGCGCAGGACGGGCGGCTCGGGGCTGCCCTCGACCGCGTGGTAGAGCAGGCGCAGGCCGCCCGAGTCCATGAACGTCACGTCGGACAGGTCGATCACGATCTGCCGGTCCGCCGCGCGGGCCACCTGCCTGAGGTAGTCCTCGTGACGTGACTGGACGGCGGCGTCGACCTCGCCGCGCATCACCCAGAGGTAGCCGTCGTCGTCCACGCGGACATCGCCGTGGGTCACGGTTCGCTCCTTGTTGCTCGGTGCGGTGCTGACGCTCGGTGCCGGCGGCGAGCGGGCAGTGGTTCAGCAGTCGACTTTACCCCCTCCCGAGCCGAAGTTCTCGGCCCGGAGCGGGTGCTCTCAGAGGTGCGGCAGGACGTGCTCCGCGTACCGTGCTCCGACGGTGGCTGCCGTCTCTCCCGGCGGGGCCGCCCAGATCTCCTCGTTGAAGATCTCCGTCTCCACGTCGCCGGTGTACCCGGCGTCGGCCACCCACCGGGAGATGGTGGCGAAGTCGATGTACCCGTCACCGACGTGGCCCCGGGAGTTCAGCGCGGTGGGCGCGAACGGCAGGTTCCAGTCGCATACCTGGTACCCCGCGATCCGGCCCTCGCGGCCGGCCCGCGCGACGGACTCCTCCAGCGCCGGGTCCCACCACACGTGGTAGGTGTCCACGACGACGCCCACGGTGCGGGCGTCGAACGGGGCGGCGAGGTCGAGCGCTTGCCCGAGGGTCGAGATCACCGCCCGGTCCGCGGCGAACATGGGGTGCAGCGCTTCGAGGACGAGCCGCACGCCGTGCTTCTCGGCGAGCGGCGCGAGGTCGGCCAGCCGGTCCGCGACCCGCCGACGCGTGGCCACGAGGTTCCGATCGGTGCCGGGCGCCGGAGCCGCCTCGGGTGCGGAGCCAGGCAGGCCGCCGACGACGAGCACGAGCTCGGACGTGCCGACCTCGGCCGCCTCGACCAGCGCCCGCTCGTTGTCGGCCATCGCCTCGCGGACACCCTCGGGCGACGTCGCGGTGAGGAAGCCGCCGCGGCACAGCGACGAGACGCGCAGACCGGCGTCCTCCACCACCTTGCGTGCGGTCTCGGCACCGGCCTCCTGCACCTGGTGGCGCCAGAGGCCGACGGCGCCGAGACCGGCCCCGGCGGCGGCCTCGACGGCCTCGGTCAGGGATGCGTGCTTGACCGTCGCGGTGTTGAGCGAGCAGCGGGACAGGTCGGTCATGCGTGCCTCCTTCATGCGTGGGCGCCGTTCACGGTGAGCAGCGCCTGGAGGCGCGCGGCGGCGGTGTCGGGTGCGAGCAGCATCCCGCAGTCGTCCGCGAGGCGGGCGAGCTCGACGAGGTGCGCCAGGGACCGCCCGGAGTGCAGCCCGCCCACGAGCTGGAACCCGGGCTGGAACCCGTTCAGCCAGGACAGGAACGCCACCCCGGTCTTGTAGTAGTACGTGGGGGCGGTGAAGATGTGCCGGCCCAGCTTCTCGGTGGACGCGAGGATCGCGTGGCCCCGCACGGCCGCGGTCTCGGACACGACCCCGTCGTCCTGGAGCCCGGCGTCGAACGCCTGCAGCGCCGTCGATGCCGCGGGATAGACCGCGGCGAAGATGCCGAGCAGGGCGTCGGAGTGTCCCTGGTCGTCCCCTGCGATGAGCTCGGGGTAGTTGAAGTCGTCGCCGGTGTAGAGCCGCACCGGGGAGCCGTCGAGGGCCGCCAGCGCGCGGCGCAGCCCGATCTCGTGCTGGGCGTCCAGCAGCGACACCTTGACGCCGTCGACCTTGTCCTGGTGGGCTTTGATGACGTCGAGGAACGTGGCGGTCGCGGTGTCCACCGCGTCGGAGCCCCAGTATCCGGCCAGTGCCGGGTCGAACATCGTGCCGAGCCAGTGCAGGATCACGGGGCGGTCGGCCTCGGCGAGCACGGCGTCGTAGACGCGGGCGTAGTCGTCGGCGGAGCGGGCGACCTTCGCCAGGGCGCGGGAGGCCATGACGATGACCTGGGCGCCGGACTCCTGCACCACGCGGACCTGCTCGCGGTAGGCGTCGGTGACGGCGGCCAGCGCCGCGGGGTCGCCCGGCTCCCAGCCCGCGACCAGCGCGGGGTCGAGCTGGTCGGTGCCCGCGCCGCAGGCGATCGCGCCGCCCACCGAGGCGGCCTCGGCCGCGGAGCGGCGCACGAGCTCCTGCGTGGCGGCCCAGTCGAGCCCCATGCCGCGCTGGGCGGTGTCCATGGCGTCGGCGACGCCGAGACCGTGGCGCCAGATCTGGTGCCGGTAGGCGAGGGTCGACTCCCAGTCGACGACGGCGGGAGCGCCGGGCACGTTCTCGGCCCCGACCTGGGGGACGACGTGCGCCGCGGCGAAGGCGACCCGGGAGCGGATCGGCCCGTCGGGGACCTGCCACGGGCCGGGCGCGTTGAGCTCGCGGACCTCGGTGCCGACGAGGCGACCGCCGTCGTCGAACCGCGGCAGCCGCAGCGTGACGCCGGAGCCGGTGAGCACGGGAGCGCCGGGGAGGGTGGTCGCGGCGCTCACAGCGAGATCTCCGGGACGTCGAGGCGGCGGCCCTCGGCCGAGGACTGCAGGCCCAGCTCGGCGAGCTGGACGCCGCGAGCGGCGGAGAGCAGGTCGAAGCGGTGCGGGCGGCCGGCGACGACGTCGCGCAGGAACTCCTCCCACTGCAGCTTGAAGCCGTTGTCGAGCTCGGCGTTCGCGGGGACGTCCTGCCACTGCTCGCGGAACGGCTCGGTGGCCGGCAGGTCCGGGTTCCACACGGGCTTGGGGGTGTGCGCGCGCTGCTGGGCGACGCACTGGCGCAGGCCGGCGACGGCGGAGCCGTGCGTGCCGTCGATCTGGAACTCGACGAGCTCGTCGCGGTGGACGCGTACGGCCCACGAGGAGTTGATCTGCGCCACGACCGGGTCGCCGCCGGGGGTCTCGATCTCGAAGATGCCGTATGCGGCGTCGTCGGCGGTGGCGTCGTACTGCTTGCCCTGCTCGTCCCAGCGGGTGGGGATGTGCGTGACCGTCTGGGCGTTGACGGTCTTCACCGAGCCGAGGATGCCCTCGAGGACGTAGTTCCAGTGGCAGAACATGTCCGTGGTCATGCCGCCGCCGTCCTCCTTGCGGTAGTTCCAGGAGGGGCGCTGGGCGGGCTGGATGTCACCTTCGAACACCCAGTAGCCGAACTCGCCGCGCAGGGACAGGATGCGGCCGAAGAAGCCCTCGTCGACGAGGCGGCGGAGCTTGACCAGGCCGGGCAGGTAGAGCTTGTCGTGCACGACGCCGGCGGTCACGCCGGTCTCCTCGCGCAGCCTGGCGAGGTCGATCGCCTCGGCGAGGGTCTCGGCGGTCGGCTTCTCGGTGTAGACGTGCTTGCCGGCCTTCATCGCCTTGGCGAGCGTCCCGGCGCGCAGGTTGGTCATGGCGGCGTCGAACACGATGTCCGTGTCGTCGGCGTGGATCATGCCGTCCAGGTCGGTCGTGTACTCGGCGACGTCGTGCTGCTTCGCGAGGTCGCGCAGCTTCTCCTCGTTGCGGCCCACCAGGATCGGCTCGACCTGGACGCGCGTCCCGTCGGGGAGCTCGACGCCGCCCTGCTCGCGGATGGGCAGGATCGAGCGCAGCAGGTGCTGGCGGTAGCCCATGCGGCCGGTCACGCCGTTCATGGCGATGCGCAGGGTGCGGGTGGTGCTCACTGGCGGGACTCCTTCGTCGGTACCGGCGGGGTGCTCGGCAGGCGTGCTCGCGCTCCGGACGGAATGCGCTTTCCAGTCTCACGGTAAGGTGTCTGCGGCGGTGCGTCAAGCAGCCGCCGCCCGGCATGGAGGCTGCGCGCCCCCGCCGGGACCGCAGCGGACGAGGAGGTGCCCGTGGCCAGACCACGGCTGCAGGACGTCGCGAACCATGCCGGGGTCTCCCTGGCGACCGCCTCGCGGGTCCTCAACGGGTCCTCGCGGCAGCCCGGCCCCGAGCTCGTCGAACGGGTCCGCGCCGCCGCGGCGGACCTCGGCTACGTGGTGAACGCCCAGGCCCAGGCGTTGGCCCGCTCCCGCACCGGGCTGCTCGGGCTGGTCGTGCAGGACATCTCCGACCCGTACTTCTCCTCCATCGCCGCCGGCGCCCAGGCCGCCGCCCGCGAGCACGGCCGCATGGTGCTCCTCGCCTCCACCGAACGGGACCCTGACGCGGAACGAGACGCCGTCGCAGCCTTCGCCGCGCACCGCGTCGACGCCATCGTCGTCGCCGGGACCCGGTGGTCGCCCGAGGAGGACGCCCCCGTGGCCGCCGAGCTCGAGACGTTCGAGGCCGGCGGGGGGCGCGCCGTCGTCGTCGGGCAGCCGCTCGGGCCGGCGCGCGTCGTGCGCCCGCCGAACGCCGCCGGCGCCGCCGACCTGGCCGCCGCGCTGCACGAGCAGGGGCACCGCCGGTTCGTCCTGCTCAGCGCACCCGACCGCGTCGTCACCGCCCAGGAGCGGGCCGGGGCGTTCGCCGACGCCGTCGCCGCGGGCGGGGGAGAGGTGCTCGAGGTCATCGAGCAGCAGTTCTCGCGCGACGGTGGGTTCGCGGCCGGCGACCGTGTCGCCGAGATCGCCCGCGAGTCCGCCGGTGCCGGGCTGGACGCGCCGTGCGTGTTCGCCGTGACCGACGTCATGGCCATCGGCCTCATCGCCCGGCTCCGCGACCTCGACGTCGCGGTGCCGGACGACGTCCGGGTCGCCGGGTTCGACGACATCCCCACGCTGCGCGACCACGTGCCCTCGGTCACCACCGTGTCCATCCCGCTGGAGGAGATGGGGCGCCTGGCCGTCGCCGCAGCGGTGGCCGAGGAAGGCGCCGAGGTGGGTGCCGCCGTCGGGCACGAGGTCGTGCTGCGGGAGTCGACGGCGCGCTGAGCTCGCGTCGCCTCAGGCCGCGACGCGCAGCCCCGTGCCGCGGACGGCCTGCTCGAGCACCCGGGCGTAGCCGGACAGCATGCGCACGTGGCTGAACCGCTGCCGGGCCGCCGTCAGCGCACCGTGCAGCTCGCCGCGGCGGGCCGACGCCTCGATCCAGGTCTCGGCGATCTCGGCGGCGTCGAACCCGGTGACGAACCCGATGCCGGCCACCAGGCGTGCGCTGTCGCCGACCGGCGTCGTGACCGGGACCGCGCCGCACATCGCGCCCTCGATGAGGCACAGCGGGGCGGCCTCCCCGAACGCGGAGGTGAGCGCGACGACGTCGGCCATGGCGTAGACGTGCTCCATGTCGCGCCGCACCCCGAGCAGGTGCACCCGCGCCAGCAGGTCCGGACGCTCCCCGAACGACTCGTGCAGGTCGGCCACGAGCGCCGGGTTGTCCCCCGTCATCCCGGCGCCGCACATCATGACGTGGCCGTCGTCGTCGCGCTCGAGGAGCTCGCGGGCCGCCGCGACGAACAGGCGCGGGTTCTTCATGGCGTCGTACCGCGCGGCGTAGGCGACCAGCGTGGCGTCGGCGGGGATGCCCGCTGCGCCCCGCAGTGCCGCGCGGCGCACGCGGCGCAGCGGGTGGAACCGGGTCAGGTCGATGCCGTTGGGCACCACGCGCAGCAGGTGCTCCGGGACGCTGGCGGCCGCGTACGCGTCGCGCGTCGACTCCGCGCAGCAGACCGCGGCCGCGAGGAGGCCGCTGTCGGCGGTGGCGCGCAGGTCGTCCAGCGCCGCGCCGGAGTGTTCGGGGTCGGAACGGTGCAGGCACGCCACCACGGGGCGCTGCGGGAAGCCCGCCTCGAGGGCCAGCCGCAACGGCTGCTCCTTGAGCGACATGACGACGTCGACGGCGGTCGCCTCCCGGGCCGCGAGCTCCATCTGCGCCTCGGTGAAGCGGCGGGGGTCGTGGTCCTCGTCCGTGGAGCGGCCCAGCGTGGTGACCCGGATCCCGGCGGCCCGCAGGGCGTGGAACCGGGGGTCGTCCTCCATGCGCTGGCGTACGGTCTCGCGGCGGACCGTGCTGTAGAGGCTCAGCGCCGAGTGCTGCTGGTGGCCGTGGGCGTGCAGCCCCGCGACCACCGTCGAGTGCAGCACCCGGGCGCCGCCGGAGAAGAAGCCCTCGTAGAGGGACAGGACACGCAGCGAGCTGTGTTCGAGCACGGTGACCACCTCCTGCGACCAGACTGGGCCCGGATGATGTGGTGCGAGTGACCTGCGTGTTACGTCTTCATGACACTTCCGGGAGGTGCGTCGCGGCACGGATGTCCCGCTCGGCCTGCGCCGGCGTGAGGGGGCGGCAGCCGAGGTCCGTCCAGCGGCGCACCAGCGCAGGCTCCGCCCGCAGGAGCCCCCAGCCGCGGCGCAGCAGGGTCGGCAAGGGCTTGCGTGCCTCGGCGACGTCGCGCAGCAGGCGGAACCAGAAGCTGACGATCCGTGGACGGGCCAGACAGATGGCGTCGGCGAGCAGCCCTTCGGCCCGGCACGCGGCGACGAGCTCGGCCGCGAAGACGCCCTCGGCGACGACCAGCGGTTCCCCGCCCGTCTCGACCACGGAGCTCCCGGTGCGCCGCGAGGTCGGGATGTCGTAGACCGGCACCTCCGCGCGTCCTGTCGTGGCGAGCGTCCGCAGAGCGTCCAGCGCGCCGTCGCGGTCCCAGCTGGCGGGATCGTCCCAGTCGACGATCCCGTAGGCGCGCGGCATCCCCGGGTGGTCGGCGTCGTGGTAGAAGTCGTCGAGCATCACCACGGGGAGGCCCAGACGACGGGTGAGCGCGGACTTGCCGCTCCCCGACGCTCCGGTGAGCAGCACGACCCTGGCCGCGGGGTGGCGCGCCTCGGGCGGGACGTCGAACAGTGCGTCGGGCGTCGCTGCGGGGACGGGCGGGTCGCTGTCGGTCACGGGAGTCCATTGTGAGGCTTCCGCCGCGCGCCGGCGACCGCCCACCCCTTGGCCGTTGTGGGTGCACGACACGCCGTTAAGCCGACCGGCTTAACGGCGTGTCGTGCACCCACAACGCTTGGGGCGGGTCAGGGGGCGAGGAGCACGTGCAGGGTGCGGGGGCCGTGCACTCCCTCGACGCGGTCGAGCTCGATGTCGCTGGTGGCGCTCGGGCCCGAGATCCACGTCTGCGGCCGCTCGGGGTGGGAGGCGAGCCGGCGCACCATCTCGGGGACGGTCTGGACCACCTGCTCGGCCCGCACCACGCACACGTGGACGTCCGGCACCAGCGAGATCGCGCGGCGCCCCTGGTCCGGCTCGCCGTCCAGCACGATCGTGCCCGTCTCCGAGCAGGCGACGCGCGCGGCGGTGAGCACCGCACCGATCGCGTCCAGGTCGAGGGCGCTCAGCGGTTCGTCCCGCGTGTCGCGGTGCACGACGACGTCGCCCGCCGCGGCGAGCCACGCCTCGTCCAGCCCGGGGGGCACGACGACGGAGCCCGCCTGGGCGAGGACGTCCGCCACCGCGGCGGGCAGCTCGCCCGCCGTCACCTGCCGCACGTGCGCCCGGTAGTCGACCAGCCGGTCGACGAGCTGCTCCAGCACCGCGGGCGAGCCAGGGTCGTGGTCACCACTCTCGCGGTACCGCCGCGGCACCTCCACGGCCGCGGGCGCCGTGCCGACCTTCCCGGCCGCCGTCGTCCCGGCGCCCCGGTCGCCCAACGCGGCCCGCACGCGGCGCAGCACGTCCTCGCGCGCGCTCATCGCTCTCCCTCCCCGTCCTGGTGCCCGACGGCGGGGCGTGCGTCGCGCTCGGCCGCTCGCTCGCGGGAGGCCCACCACTGCCGGAACGTCTCGTCGGGCGGTGCGGGCAGGTCTCGTTCGCGGGTCCACGCGGACACCGGCGGCGGAGCCTTCGAGATCACCCCGTCGCGGCCGCCCAGGCCGTGCCCGAGCGTGGCCGCACGGCCTGCCAGGCCGAACCGGCCGCCGTCGGACATCACCCACGAGGCTGCCTTCATGGCGGCCTTCCACGGGTCGACCCTGTGCCGGCCGCGGTCGGCGTCGACCTCGCGGGCGCGCAGGTCCACGAGGATCGACGGGATGTCGATCTTCACCGGGCAGACGTCGTAGCAGGCGCCGCACAGCGTCGAGGCGTAGGGGAGCGAGGCGTTGACGTCGTCGGCGCCCGAGACCCCTCCGGAGGCAGCGGTGAGCTGCGGGGTGAGGATCGCGCCGATGGGGCCGGGGTAGACCGAGCCGTAGGCGTGCCCGCCGACCCGCTCGTACACCGGGCACACGTTGAGGCACGCCGAGCAGCGGATGCAGTGCAGGGCGCTGCGGCCCACCTCGTCGGCGAGGACGTCGGTGCGGCCGTTGTCGAGGAGCACCAGGTGGAACTCCTGCGGGCCGTCGCCGGGGGTGACGCCGGTCCACAGCGAGGTGTACGGGTTCATCCGCTCGCCGGTGGAGGACCGCGGCAGGAGCTGGGCGAACACCTCGAGGTCGGTGTAGGTGGGGATCAGCTTCTCGATGCCCATCACGGTCACGAGGGTCTCGGGCAGCGTGAGGCACATCCGGCCGTTGCCCTCGGACTCCACGACGGCCAGCGTGCCGGTGTCGGCGACGCCGAAGTTCGCGCCCGACACCGCGACCCGGGCCGAGAGGAACTTGCGGCGCAGGTGCGCGCGGGCGGCCATCGCGAGCTCGCGCGGCACGTCGGACAGGTCGGCCGGGACGTCACCCATGCGGGCCAGGAAGATGTCGCGGATCTCGGCGCGGTTGCGGTGGATCGCCGGCACCAGGATGTGCGACGGCATGTCGTCGGCGAGCTGCACGATGAGCTCGGCCAGGTCCGTCTCGATCGCCGCGATGCCCTCCTCGGCCAGGTGCTCGTTGAGCCCGATCTCCTGGGTGGCCATCGACTTGACCTTGACGACCTCGTCGACGCCCTTGGCCTGCGCGATCTCGGTGACGATGCGGTTGGCCTCGGCCGCGTCACGGGCCCAGTGCACGACGCCGCCGCGGGCGGTGACGTTCTCCTCGAGCTGTGCCAGCAGGTGGGGCAGCTCCGCCATGACCTGCTCCTTGACCGCGGAGCCGGTATTGCGCAGCGCCTCCCAGTCCGGCACCTCGTCGACGACGGCGGCCCGCTTGGTCCGGATCGTCGCCGTCGCGTGGCCGAGGTTGCGGCGCAGCTGCTCGTTCTTCAGGGTCTCGCGGGCCGCCTCCGGGAAGGAGGTGCCCCAGCGCAGCGGCTCCTGGGGGTGGGGGACGGCGCCGAACGGCTCGTCGGCGCTCGCGGCCGGGACGCCGTCCGGCCCCGTGCCGCGGCGGCGCAGGCCGGGCAGGCCGAGGAACGTGCTCATCGGGCGACCTCCGTGCGGGCGTGGGGCAACGGGGTGGGGTCCTCGCGGGTCGAGGCGAGGATCTCCGCCAGGTGCAGGGTGCCGACGCCGGTGCGCTGGCGGGAGAGGCCTCCGCCGATGTGCATGAGGCAGGAGTAGTCGCCGGCGGTGAGGACCTCGGCGTCGGTGGCGCGGACGTTCGCGGTCTTGTCGGCGAGCATCGCGGCCGACGTGTCGGCGTTCTTCAGCGCGAAGGTGCCGCCGAACCCGCAGCACGACTCGGCGCCGGGGAGCTCGACGAGGTCGATGCCCTCCACGGCGCGCAGGAGCCGCAGCGGCTTGTCGCCGACCCGCAGCATGCGCAGCGAGTGGCAGGTGGGGTGGTAGGTGACGCGGTGACCGAACCACGCCCCGACGTCGGTGATCCCGAGCACGTCGACCAGCAGCTCGGAGAGCTCGAACGTCCTGGCGCTGACGGCCTCGGCGGTGGTGGCGAGGTCGTCGAGGCCGGCGCGGCGGCAGACCATCGCCTGCTGGTGGCGGATCGACCCGGTGCACGATCCGGAGGGGACGACGACGGCGTCCCACTCACCGTCGGCGACGGGCGCGAACGTCTCCACGTGGTTGCGCACCACGGGTACGGCCTCGTCGAGGTAGCCGGTGTTGACGTGCATCTGGCCGCAGCACGCCTGGCCGCGAGGGAAGACGACCTCGTGCCCGAGGCGTTCGAGCAGGCGAACGGTGGCGCGCGGCGCGCCGGGGAACATGGTGTCCGCGATGCAGGTCGCAGCGAGGGCGATGCGCACGTCCGACTCCTTCGGCGGGGCTGCGGTGGCTGGTCCGTGTGGTCGGACCACTGTAGCCCACGGGAAGGGTGTGGTCAGACCACGGCTAGGATCGGTCCGTGCGCACCCACGAGAAGGTCCTCGCCAGCATCGAGTCCGACCTCGCCGCCGGTCGCTGGGCGCTCGGCGAGCGGCTGCCCGCCGAACGTGCGCTCGCCGAGGAGCTCGGCGTCTCCCGCCCGTCCGTGCGCGAGGCCATCCGCATCCTGGAAGCGATGGGCATCATCCGCACCGCCGTCGGGTCCGGGCCCGACGCCGGAGCCACCGTCGTCGACCGCCCCGCCGCCGGGCTCGGCGCGGCCGTCCGTCTGCACGTCGCCTCGGGCACGCTGCCCGTGCACGACGTCGTGGCGACGCGGGTGGCGCTCGAGAGCTGGGCCGTGCGGGAGGCGGCGGACGCCGCTGACGGGGCCGGGGCCGGGGACGCCGACGGCGGTGCCGCGGCCGAGGCCGACCGGCTCGTGCGCGAGATGTCGGTGCCCGGGCTCGCGGTCGACACGTTCGTCCGGCTCGACCAGGACTTCCACCTCGCGATCGCCCGGCGGGCGGGCAACCAGCTCGTCGAGGCGATCCTCACCGGCCTGCGCAGCGCGGTGCACGACTACGTGGCGCGCGGGATCGACGGGCTGCCCTCCTGGCCGGACACCGCCCACCGGTTGTGCGCCGAGCACCGGCAGATCCTCGAGGCCGTGACCGCGGGCGACGCGGACGGCGCGGAGCGGGCGACGCGCGACCACATCCTCGGGTTCTACCGCGAGACAGGGCTCGGCGCGGGCTGATCGGGCCCGCCCGGAGTCCTAGCCGAGCGGTCCTGCGCGGCGCGCCGACTCGGCGAAGGAGCCGGTCAGGGGCAGGTCTGGGACCAGCAGCGCCTGGACGGCGTGGTAGATGTCGGGCTTGCCCGCCCAGACCTCGGCGGCGGGGCGGTTCCGGGCATCGAGCTCGTGCCGCCACGACCCGCGCTCCTGGTCGACGAACCGCTGCCGGACCAGCTCCCACCAGGCCTCGGCCTGCTCGGCGTACCGGGGTGATCCGGTGACCGCGGCCAGGACCTCGGCTGCGGCGACGGCCTCGGCCGCGACCCAGTGGAACCGGCGGCTCTCCACCGGTCGGCCGGACCAGTCGACCGTGTAGACGAACCCGGTGCCGTCGAACCCGTCGGCCAGCGCGCGCTCGAAGAGCCGCTCGGCCGCCTCCGTGCGCCGTCCGGCCTGGTCGGCGGCGACGTCGAGCTGCAGCATGAGCCGAGCCCACTCGAAGCCGTGGCCCGGCGTGGAGCCGTAGGGCTTGAAGGGGTCGCGCGGCCGGTCGGCGTTGTACTCGAGCTCGGGGGACCAGTCGGTGGTGAAGTGCTCCGGGATCCGCCACGCGTTCCCCGCTGCCCAGCCCGCCGTGCGGTCGACGATCGCGGCGGCCCGCTCTCGCCACCGCGGGTCGCCGGTCGCGTCCGACGCGGCGAGCAGCGCCTCGACCCCGTGCATGTTGGCGTTGATGCCGCGGTACGGCGACACGGTGGTCCAGGCGCCGTCCTGCTCGTCGGCGAGCATCCCCGCGCCGGCCTCCCAGAACCGCCGGTCGAGCACGTCCAGCGCCTGGGCGAGCAGGGCCGACGCGCCGGGGCGTCCGGCCTGGGTCGCGGAGGCGGCCGCGAGCACCACGAACGCGTGGGCGTAGGCGGCCTTGGTGTCGTCGACGTCGTCGCCGGGGCCGCGCGAGGCGAACCAGCCGCCGTGCTCGTCGTCGTGGAGGAGCCCCGCGAACCCGGCGAGCGCCTGGTCGGAGAGCCTTCCGCAGCCCTCGACGCCGAGCAGGTCGCCGAGGGCGTAGGTGTGCGCCATGCGCGCGGTGACCCACGTGTGCACCGGCCGTGCCAGGTCCGGGCGTCCGTCGTCGTCCAGCCAGGCGGCGCCGCCGTCCGGGAGCACGGAGGGTGTGCCGAAGTCCAGGAGCCGCCGGACCTCCTCCGCGCGCCAGCCGACGGCGTCGGACGTGCTCGCGGTGCGTGCCTGGTCGTGGGGCATCGTGCATCCTCTCCCGGGACCGACGTCGTGCGTGGGCCCCTCGATCGTCCACTCTGACAGCGATGTCATGTTGGGCGGCGAGAATCTCACGCCGGCAGGCCGGGGTTCAAGCGCTGCGGGCCGGACGGCGGGTGGGGCTCCGCGCTCAGGCGGGCGGCACCTCGCCGGAGCCCCGCGGGACGAGCCGGGTCGGGACGGTCCGCCGCCGCGCGGGCAGCGTGGGGTCCGCCGTCCGCTCCAGGGCGAGGAACGCCGCCTGACGCCCGATCTCGGCCATGTCGTAGGCGACCACCGTGACGCCGAGCAGGTCGGCGAGCTCGAAGTCGTCGAACCCGACCAGCGCCGGGATGCTCGCCCCGGCCGTGCGGCGCGCGTGCAGCACGTGGAGGGCGCCCACGGTGATCCGGTTGTTCGCGGTCACCAACGCCGTGGGCGGGTCCGCGTCGTCGAGCAGCTCGGCCACCAGCCGTTGCGCGGCTGCCGCGTCGTACGCACCCTCCCGGAGCCGGCTCCCCGGCACGGCCAGACCGTGCTCGGCCATCGCGCGCAGGAAGGCGAGGCGGCGCTCCTGCGCGGTCCAGAGGCGGGCATGGTCGCCCACCAGGGCGATGCGCCGGTGCCCGTGCGCCACGAGGTGGTCCACCGCCTGGCGGGCGCCGCCCTCGTTGTCGATGACGACGGTGTCCGCCTCGATCCCGGGTGCGGGGCGGTCCACCAGGACGACGGGCGGGCCGTCGTCCACCTCGCGCGCGAGGTAGCGGTGGTCGACGTCCGTCGGCGCGATGACGAGCGCGGCGACCCGCCGTTCGAGGAACGCCTCGGTGAGCTGCCGTTCGCGCACCGCGTCCTCGCCGGAGCTGGCAGTCACGAGCTGGTAGCCGCTGCCCTGGAGGCCCTGCTCCATCCCGGCGCCGACCGAGGCGAAGAACCGGTTCGCGATGTCCGCCGTCACGAACCCCACGAGGGGTGCTCGGCCGCCGCGAGCCAGGTCCGCGGCGGCGGCGTTGCGGCGGAACCCGAGCTCGAGCGCGGCGGCGCGGACCCGCTCGCGCGTGCCCGGCGCCACGTGCGGTTCGTCGTTCATCACCCGCGACGCGGTCTTGAGGCTGACCCCGGCAGCGCGGGCGACGGTGGCCAGCGTGGGGCGGTGGTCGCTCGCCATCCGATCCTCCTGTGCCGTCGCCGCTCGCGGTCGCCGCTCGCGTGGGCACACGCTATCGCCCCCCCGGGTCGGCGGACTCGTTCCCCCTGGACACCGCGGCGCGGAGCAGGCATCATAGCGACGACGCGCGATTGAATCCATTCATTAAACCCATCCAACAGGCCTCACCGACGAGGCGCGCGCCCCCGGCCCCGAGCCGGACTCAACGACGAGACGACGAGGTGAACCGTGCAGCAGCCCGCCAGGCTCTCGCGTACCGAACGTGAAAGCGCTTACCGGCACCGATCGACCACTCCACCACCGCCACGGGCCCGCTGGGTGGCCGGCGCGGCCGCCGCAGCGCTCGTGCTGCCGCTGCTGCCCAGCGCGGCCCAGGCCGATGAGGCCCCTGCGTGGGCCTTCGACTTCGGGACACCCGACAGCCCGGTCGCCGAGGGCTACGACCGCGTCGACCCCACCACGGCCTACGCCGAGGAGACCGGGTTCGGCATCACCTCCGGCGACGTCGACGCCCGGGACCGGTCGACCGACGTCGACCCCCTCGCCGGCGACTTCGTGCTCGGGGCTGACTGGGCGTTCGCCGTGGACGTGCCGGACGGCACCTACGACGTCGAGGTCTGGACCGGCGACACGCTCGCCGGCACCTCCAGCGTGCGCACCACCGTCGCCCCCGAGGGTGAGGAGGGCACGAACATCACCGCCGACGCCGAGCAGACGAACAGCGGCACGCTGACGGTCGAGGTCACCGACGGCCGCCTGGACCTCGGCATCACGGGCAAGGGCTACGGCTACGTCAACGGCATCGTGGTCACCCAGGTCGCCGACGACACGGGCGACGGCGACGACGACGGCGGCACCACCGACCCGAGCGAGGGCGACGGCACGCCCGGCCCGCAGAACCTGCGCGTCGCGGCAGCGGACGACGGCGAGCTCGTCCTGCGCTGGAACGAGGTCGACGGCGCCACCGGCTACGTCCTGACCCGCAGCGACGCCGTCGACGGCGAGTACACCGAGGTCGCCACGACCGCCGCCCGCGAGGTCTACGCCGCGGACCCCGGCGCCGACACCTCCGCCGTGAGCTACTACCGGGTGCACGCCGTCACACCTGACGGCACCACCGACGCGTCGGCACCCGCCGTCGGCACCCTCGCGAGCGAACCGGACTTCCCCGAGAGCGGCACGCTGCAGATCGACCTGGGTTCCGGCGCCGTGGCCGGTGACGCCGTCGGCGTCGACGCGGACACCGCCTACGACGCCGAGAACCGGCTCGGGTTCGTCGACACCTCCGTGGTGACGGCGACCGACCGCGGTGGCGACGACCTGCGGGGAGACTTCGTCACGGCCGACGGCGGCGAGCTCGTCGTCGACCTGCCGAACGGCGACTACACGGTCAGCCTGGTCGCCGGAGACACCGAGGGTGCCACCGACGTGGCGGTCACCGCCGAGCAGATGGCCAAGGTGCAGCAGACCGAGAAGGCCGCGGGCGAGCTCCTCGAGATGGAGTTCGACGTCGCGCTCGTCGACGGGCAGCTCAACCTGCAGATCGCCGGGGGTGCGGCGAACCTCAACGCGCTCACCATCACCCGCGCGGACGAGCGCGAGGCGGCCGACCGGCCGACGGTGTTCGTCACCGGCGACTCGACCGTCCAGACGTACGACCAGTACTGGGCACCGCAGGCCGGCTGGGGGCAGATGATCGAGCGCTACCTGTCCGACGACGTCCTGGTGGACAACCACGCCATCGGCGGCCGGTCCTCGAAGAACTTCATCAGCCAGGGACGTCTCGACGAGGTGCTCACCCAGATCCGCCCGGGCGACTACCTGTACGTGCAGTTCGGCCACAACGACAACAGCTACGGCGTCGACGACCGCTGGGCCGCGCCGGGCGACTACTGCTGGTACCTGCAGACGTTCATCGACGGCGCCGTCCAGCGCGGCGCGCAGCCGATCGTCGTCACGCCGGTCTCGCGCCGATCCTTCGACGCGGACACTGGGACGTTCGACGTCTCCTTCCCGGACTACGTCGACGCCGCGACCCGGGTCGCGGCGGACACCGGCACGCCGCTCGTGGACCTGTCCGCCTCGTCGCGGGCCTACCTGGACGAGATCGGACCGGAGGAGGCCAAGAGCGTGTTCCTGCACGTGCCCGCCGGCGTCTACCCGAACCGGCCGGACGGCACGACGGACGACACGCACTTCCAGGAGTACGGCGCCATCCAGATGGCGCGCCTCGTGGCCCTGGACACCGCCGCGCTGGACGTCCCGCTCGCCGACGAGGTCGCCGACGCCGAACCGCCGGCCGAGGTGCCGGGCCTGCCGGCCGGCGTCGTCGCCGGGAACGTCTCCGCGTCCAGCGTCACCCTCAGCTGGACCGAGGTGGACGGGGCGGACATCTACAAGGTGTACGCCAAGGCGTCCGCCGCGCCGGACGAAGACTTCGACCTGGTGACCACCTCCACGATCGGGGTCGCCGAGGTGACCGGGCTCGAGGAGGGCACGGCCTACGACCTGCGCGTCGTGGCCGTCAACGGGAGAGGCGACTCCGCGCCGTCGGCCACCGTGAGCGTCACCACCAAGGCGCCGCTCATGAAGTTCGACGTGCAGCTCGCCGGGAACCCGACGAAGGACGGCTACACGGCGTTCGACGAGACCACGCTGTACACCGAGGAGCTGGGCCACGGCTTCACCTCCGACGCCGGACCGGGCGGCCGCGACCGCGGCACCGGTGACGGCGCGCTGGACGACCTGCAGCGAGACTTCCTCCTGCCGGGTCCGGACCACCCGATGCGGTTCGACGTCCCGAACGGCACCTACGCCGTCGAGGTCGTCTGGGGCGACCTGATCGGCACGGCACGCCTGGGCGTGACGATCGAGGGCACGGACCACGGCTCCTCGAACGCCGGCCGCGGCGGCACGTCCAGCAAGATCGTCCAGCCCGTCGTGGTCACCGACGGCACCATCGACGTGGTCGCCGACGGCTGGCTGAACGGCCTGGAGATCACGGCCCTGCTCTACGCGCCCACGGACCTGACCTCCGGCGACGTGACGATCGACGGCTCGGACGTCTCCGTGCCGCTGGCGTGGGAGCCCGCGCAGGACGTCGCCGGCTACCGCGTCTACCGCCTCGCGGAGGGCGCCGCCGAGCCGACGGCGCTCGACGACGTGAGCGACACGTCCTACGTCGACACGACGGCGGACGTCGGCCTGCGCTACACCTACACGGTCGTCGCGCTCGACGCGGCGGGCAACGAGTCGGTCGCGTCCAACGCCGTCGAGCTCACCACGGTGGACGACGACGTCGCGACCGCGGCGACGCCGTCGGGCCTGGCCGTGGGCGAGATCGAGAAGCACTCCGTGGCGTTGAGCTGGGAGCCGGTCGACGACGCGCTGTTCTACCACGTGTACCGGGCCGACCCCGCCGGTGAGATGGTGCTGCTCGACCGCGCCGCGGACGCGCAGCACGTCGACACGGACGTGCTCACCACCGTCGGGTACACCTACGCCGTGGCGTCGGTGAACGCCGGCGGCGTCTCCGCGCTCTCCGAGCCGGTGACGTCCGAGGCCGTCACCCAGCTGGCGCGGCAGACCGAGCGCACCGGGCGTCAGCCCGTGGCGGCCGTCTCCGAGGACGGTGTCTACGTGGGCTGGCGCATGCTGGGCGACGACGCCGACGACGTCGCGTTCCACGTCTACCGGGACGGCGAGCGCCTCACCGACGAACCGGTCGCCGGGTCGACCAACCTGGTGGACGCGGACGGCGCCACGGACTCCACGTACCGGGTCTCCGCTGTCGTCGACGGCACCGAGCGGTGGGCCACCGACGAGTTCGCCGTGCGGGACGCCCAGACGCTGGACATCCCGCTGGACAAGCCGGAGGACGGCTACACCGAGGACGGCCAGCCGTACACCTACTCCGCGAACGACGCCTCCGTGGCCGACCTCGACGGCGACGGGGAGTACGAGTACGTCGTCAAGTGGTACCCGTCCAACGCGAAGGACAACTCGCAGGGCGGCTACACCGGCAACACCTACCTGGACGCCTACGAGCTCGACGGCACCCGGCTGTGGCGCATCGACCTCGGGCACAACATCCGCTCGGGCGCGCACTACACCCAGTTCCAGGTGTTCGACTACGACGGCGACGGCCAGGCCGAGGTGGCGACGAAGACCGCCGACGGCACCACCGACGCGGACGGCACGGTCATCGGGGACGAGCGGGCGGACTTCCGCACCTCGGGCGGCTACGTGCTCTCCGGTCCCGAGTACCTCACGGTGTTCGACGGCGCCACGGGCGTCGCGCTCGACACGATCGACTACGTGCCGCCACGCGGCGACGTCGGCTCGTGGGGCGACACCTACGGCAACCGCGTGGACCGGTTCCTCGCGGGCACCGCCTACCTGGACGGTGAGCGCCCGTCGATGCTGTTCGCCCGCGGCTACTACACGCGGACGGTGGTGGCGGCCTTCGACTGGGACGGCGCCGAGCTGACCCAGCGGTGGGTCTTCGACTCCGACGTCGCGGGTGACGAGCACCGCGGGCAGGGGAACCACTCCCTGGCGGTGGCCGACGTCGACGGCGACCAGAAGGACGAGGTCCTCTACGGCTCGATGACGCTCGACGACGACGGCACGGTGCTCTACAACACCGGGCTCGGGCACGGGGACGCACAGCACGTCTCGGACTTCGACCCCTCGCGCGACGGGCAGGAGGTGTTCTCCGCCCACGAGGACCTGGGGAGCTCGGGCGACGTCGGGGCGACCCTGCGCGACGCGGGGACCGGGGAGATCATCTGGTCGATCCCGGCCGAGCGGGACACGGGCCGTGCCGCCATGGGCGACATCGACCCGCGCCACGACGGCGCGGAGGGCTGGGCCGTCGGCGGGGACGCCGCGTGGGACTCGCCGGTGGGCCAGCTGAAGTCCGCGTCGGGCGAGCTCGTCGCTCAGAGCATCCCCGCGGCGAACTTCCTGACCTTCTGGGACGGGGACCTGCTGACCGAGATCGGCGACCACGACTGGGACGCCGACACCTCCACCGGGGTGCCGACGATCTCGAAGTGGGACTACGAGAACGCCGAGGAGGTCGAGATCTACCGGGCCGAGGGCACGCTCTCGAACAACGGCACCAAGGGCACGCCGGCGCTCCAGGCGGACCTCTTCGGTGACTGGCGCGAGGAGATCGTCACCCGGACCGAGGACTCGACCGCTCTGCGGGTCGCGACAACGGTGATCCCCACCGAGCATCGCCTGCGCACGCTCATGTCGGACTCGCAGTACCGGCTGGCCGTGGCCTGGCAGAACACGGGCTACAACCAGCCGCCGCACACCTCGTACTTCATCGGCGAGGGCATGGAGACGCCGGACGCCCCGCGCCTGGCGTACACCACGGACGCCGAGCCCGGCGACGTCGTCGTCGAGGTCCCGGACGCCTGGACCGCGGACGCGACCTACACGGCGGGCGACCGTGTGGAGCACGACGGTGCGCTCTTCGAGGCGCTGTGGTGGACGAAGGGCGAGGAGCCCGGATCGTCGCCGTGGGGTGCCTGGCAGGAGATCGGCCCGGCCGGCGAGCCCGCGCCGGAGTGCGGTGCGCCGTGGACGGCGACCCGCATCTTCACCGAGGGCGACCAGGCCGTGCACGACGGCACGCTCTGGCAGGCGAAGTGGTGGACCCGGAACCAGGAGCCGGGCGCGAGCCCGTGGGGCCCCTGGGAGGAGGTCGGCGAGTGCTGACCTGATCGCCTCCGCACGGCCGGCGGCCGGGTGGCACCGGGACGATGTCTGTCCCGGTGCGGCCCGGCCGCCGGTGCGTGGAATGATCGGTGGCATGCTCACGCTGCCCGCCGGTGCTGCCGGCTCCCGCATCGTCGGCCTGGGGCACCACCAGCCCGCGAAGGTCATGACGAACGACGACATCGCCCAGTTCGTCGAGACGAACGACGAGTGGATCCGGTCGCGCACCGGGATCGTCACCCGGCACGTCGCCGCCGACGACGTCACGGTCGCGGACATGGCGACCGCCGCGGCCGAGCACGCCCTCGCCGACGCCGGGGTGGCCCGCGACGACGTCGACCTCATCGTGGTCGCCACGGCCACCGCGGCCGACCGGTCGCCCAACACGGCCGGGCGGGTGGCGTACGCGCTGCGCACCGGCGTGCAGCCGGGGGCGAGCACGCCCGAGGGCGAGGAGGAGCCGGACCTGCGCGACGTCGTCGGGCCGGGCGTCATCGACGTCAACACCGCCTGCTCGGGATTCTCCTACGCGGTGGGGCTGGCCGACCAGGCGATCCGTGCCGGGACCTCGCGGACCGCCGTCGTCATCGGCGCGGAGAAGCTGACGGCCGTCACCGACTGGACCGATCGGTCCACCTGCATCCTCACGGCCGACGGCGCGGGTGCGGTGGTGCTGCAGGCGGCGGACGAGCCCGCCGTCGGCCCCGTGGTGTGGGGCTCCGAGCCGGAGATCACGCCCGCCGTGCGCATCGAGGCGCCGGCCGACCGGTTCGCACAGGACGGCCGGGCGGTGTTCAAGTGGGCGATCACGCGGGCGGCGGACCGTGCCCGACGGGTGGTCGCGGCGACCGGGCTGGGCCTGGACGACATCGAGGTGCTGGTGGCGCACCAGGCGAACCTGCGGATCATCGAGCCGCTCGCCAAGTCGCTGGGGCTCGAGGACCGCGTGGTCGTCACCGACATCACGGAGTCGGGCAACACCTCGGCGGCGTCGATCCCGCTCGGCATGTCCAAGTGGTGGCACGCCGGGAAGCTGCCGGCCGGAGCGCCCGCGCTGCTGTTCGGGTTCGGCGGCGGGTTCACGTGGGCCGGCCAGGTCGTGCTCACCCCGCAGCGGTAGCGGCTCGGGTAGAGTGGCGGGAAACCGCTTTCTGCCCCGGAAGACACAGGAGTCCGACGTTGCCCTCCACCACCTCCGACCGCCTCCGCTACGCCGTCGTCGGGACCGGTCACCGCGCCGGGATGTACGTCTCCGCGCTCGTCGACGCCCACGCCGACACCGGCGAGATCGTCGCGTGGGTCGAGCCCAACCCGGTCCGTGCCGCCGTGCACGAGGCGCGCGTCGCCGCCGCTGTCGGCGGCGAGCGACCCGTCTACGGCCCGGAAGACCTCGAGAAGGCCATCGCCGACCAGCGGGTCGACCGCGTGATCGTCACCAGCATCGACAACACCCACGCGGACCTGGTGTCCCGCGCGCTGCGGGCGGGCGCCGACGTCGTCGTCGAGAAGCCGATCGCCGCGACCGCCGAGGAGGCGCGCCAGATCACCGACGCCGTCGCCGAGACCGGCCGCGACCTGACGATGACGTTCAACTACCGGTACTCGCCCCGGAACTCGGCCCTGCGCGAGGTCATCGCCTCGGGCGAGATCGGCACCGTCCTGTCCGTCCACTTCGACTGGGCCCTGGACACCGTGCACGGCGCGGACTACTTCCGCCGCTGGCACCGCGAGAAGGTCAACAACGGCGGCCTGCTCGTGCACAAGTCCAGCCACCACTTCGACCTCGTCAACTGGTGGATCGGCGACGTGCCCACCCGCGTCTTCGCGAGCGGCGGACGGCGGTTCTACGGCGACGACGCCGCGCACGCGCACGGATACGTGCCCACGGAGGGCGAGAAGGCGCTCAACGTCGACGGCGTGGACCCGTGGGCCCTCGACCTGGCCAAGGACCCCTACCTGCACGAGCTGTACGGCCCGCAGGCCCAGGCGCACGACGGTTACGTGCGCAACAGGTCGGTGTTCGACGCCGGGATCACCACCGAGGACACGCTCGGCCTGGTCGTGGAGTACGCGCGGGGCGCGATGCTCACGTACTCGCTGACGGCGTCGGCCCCG
The DNA here is from genome assembly GCA_947497265.1 of uncultured Isoptericola sp. Classification (GTDB taxonomy): domain Bacteria; phylum Actinomycetota; class Actinomycetes; order Actinomycetales; family Cellulomonadaceae; genus Isoptericola; species Isoptericola rhizosphaerae. The sequence continues at coordinate 317,089 of CANMFP010000001.1, read as the reverse complement.
TGTGAGGGGTACCGCGTGGTGGTGAACGGCTCGCGCGGACGCGCCGAGCTCGAGGTCGTCGAGCGCGGCTCGGTCGTGTTCGGCGACGACGGCAGGGCGATCCTCGACCCGAGCTTCACCGACGCGTTCGCGGACGACGCGGTGCGACCGGCCGGCGAGCGCCTGCTGGTGCAGCGGCACTGGGAGCGCGCCGAGGAGCGCGAGATCGTCGCGCTCGGCGCCGGCGGTCACGGCGGAGGTGACGCGCTGCTGCTCAGCGACGTCTTCGTGGGCCGCGACGACGCCGACCCGCTCGGCCGGGCCGCGGGGTTCCTCGACGGGCTGCGGGCCTCCGGGGTCGGCTACGCGGGCAACCGGTCGCTGGAGTCCGGCGAGCCGGTGCGACTCGCCGACCTGGGCCTCGGCGTCGACCTCGGCTGACCTCCCGCGAAGTGTTGTGGGCGCGATTCTTGGCCCGAAATGCCCGAGATGCCGGGTTCTACGGACCAGAAATCGCGCCCACAACGGGGTCTGCGGGTCGAGCGGAGGTGGCGAAGGGGTCTTGGCCGGGCGCTTCGGAGCAGGTAGTCTTTTGCTAGAAAGCGCTTTCCTCGCCTCTCCGGGAGATAGACGATGACGTCCACCACCTTCGCTGCCCCCGCCCCCGGGCCCGCTACCTCGCCGCCCGCCGGGACGACTACCCGCCGCCGCTACGCCGTCGTCGGGGCGGGGCACCGAGCCCGGCTCTATGTCGACGCGATGACGGGCGAGCACGCCGACGTCGCCGAGCTCGTCGCGCTGTGCGACACCAACCCGCACCGGCTCGCCTTCCACGCCGACCGGGCGCGCACCGACGGCGGCACCGAGCCGGCCCGCTATGCCGCGCACGACGTCGACCGCATGCTCGACGAGACCCGGCCCGACGTCGTCGTCGTCACCTCGCCCGACCGGACGCACGCTGCGCACGTCGCCGCGGCGCTGCACCACGGCGCCGACGTCGTGGTCGAGAAGCCGCTGACGATCGACGCCGAAGGGATGTACACGATCCTCGACGCCGCACGCAGCAGCGGCCGTGACGTCACCGTGGCGCACAACTACCGGTATGCCGAGCAGAACGCCGCGATGCGTCAGGTCGTCGCGGAGGGGCGCGTGGGCGACGTCGTCTCGGTGCACTTCGAGTGGCTGGTCGACACGGCGCACGGCGCGGACTACTTCCGCCGCTGGCACCGGGACAAGGCGGCCTCCGGCGGGCTGCTCGTGCACAAGGCCAGCCACCACTTCGACCTGGTGAACTGGTGGACGCAGGACGTCCCCGAGTCGGTGTACGCCCGCGGCGGCCTGCGCTTCTACGGCGAAGCGGCCGGGGACGGCGGGTCGCGCTACGCGCTCGACCTCACCGCCGACCCGGAGCTGCGCGCCCTCTATCACGACGCCGCGCACGCTGACGGCTACCGGCGCGACCAGGATCCGTTCGGCGCCGGCGTCACGATCGAGGACACGCTCAGCGTGCTCGTCGGCTACCGCTCCGGCGCGTCGATGACCTACTCGCTCACCGCTCACAGCCCGTGGGAGGGATATCGCGTCGCGATCAACGGCACGCGGGGCCGGGCGGAGCTGGACGTCGTGGAGCGGTGCCACTCGACGGCGGGGCTGCCAGCGGCCGACGGCGCAGCGGCCGACGGCGGCACTCCGGCCGACGGCGGCACGTCACGGTGCTGCGAGGTGCGGCGGACCGGAGGGCGGCTCGTCGTCCAGGAGCACTGGGGGCACGCGGTGGAGGTGCCGTTCGGCGGCCCGGCGGGGCACCGCGAGGGTGACGCCGCGATGCTGCGGGATGTGCTGCGCGGCCACCTGCCGCCGTCGGCCGGAGGTGTCGCGGGCGATCCGCTGGACCGGCGTGCCGGGGTGCGGGACGGGCTGCGGTCGGTGGCCGTGGGCGTGGCGGGCAACCGGTCGTTGGCGACCGGGCAGGTGGTGCCGGTCGCGAGCCTCGGCATCCCCCTGTAGCCGCCGAGCGGGTGCCGACCGGGCGCCGAGCCGGCACGCCTCAGTGGGTCCAGGGGGCTCCGAGCTCGGTGAACGTCTGTTGCGTGCGGGCCACCTGCTCGCACCACGACTCGACGTCCTGGACCACCGGGCGCCGGGCGTCGCCCTCGCCGACCCAGGTCACGGCGCCGGCGGGCACGACACGCGGGTCGGGCCCGGTGCGCACGGCCTCGAGCACCCGCATGAACGCACCGGTGTCCCGGACGTCGCAGAGCAGGGTGCGCTGGGGATCGCCGGAGGCGCGGACGTCCAGCAGGTCCTCCAGCAGCGGGGTGCGGCCGTACGACTTGTCCATCGTCACCCGGCCGCTGCGCAGCACGAGCCGGTCGTGCTCGTACTGGAGCTCGATCTCGCCCTCCGTGCCGATCACCAGCACGTGGGCGGTGCCCCGCTCGGACGCGCACAGCGTCAGCCCGAACCCGTAGCGCGTCCCGTCCGCCGCCGTCACGCGCACCGACGACGTGTCGTCCGACTCGATCGGGTTCGCGCGGTACAGGTCGGTGTCCACCCACGCGACGTCCTCGGCCCGCGTCACCCCGCCGATGCGCAGCGTGGTGGCCACGGCGTGCGCCAGCGGGTTGGTCACGACGCCGTCGACGACGTCGCGCCCGTCGAGGCGGCGCCGTCCGGCCCAGGACGAGCGGGCCCAGTACGCGGCGTCGCGCACCCAGGTCCCGACCGCGCCGTAGCCGACGACGTCGCCGATCTCACCGCGGGCGACCAGCTCGCCGACGGCGTCGAGCGCGTGCGAGCCGAACGTCTGGAAGCCCACCTGGCACAGCCGTCCCGTGCGGTCGCTGATCGCGACGAGCTCGGTGAGCTCGGCGAGCGACGCCGCCGTCGGCTTCTCCAGCAGCACGTCGATGCCCGCCTCCATCGCGGCCTTGGCCAGCGGCAGGTGCGTCGGGATGGGCGTGCACAGGACCACGACGTCGGGCCGGACGTCCGGGTCGGAGGAGGACAACAGGTCGCCGAGCGTGGGGAACCAGGAGGTCCCCGTGCCGTGCGCCGCGTGCCCCTCGACGGGCTCGCGCGGGTCGACGACGGCGCACAGCCGCGCTCGTCCGGTGTCCCCGAGCTCGAGCGCGTGCCGGACGTGCTTCTCGCCGTGTCCGTGGATGCCGACGACGGCGATGCGGGCGTTCGTCATGAAGGTCTCCGAGGATGGTGGGGCGTCAGCGCAGGCCGGTGGCGAGCGTTGCCGCCTCGCCGGCGTCGAGCTCACGGTCGATGATCGCGGCGACGACGCCGGTCTCGACGGTTCCGCCGGCCGGGACGTGCAGCGGCGTGTCCCAGGCCAGCGCCGGGCAGGCGCCGGGGTACTCCTCCGACCGGAGGAACCAGTGGCGCGCGGGGGAGGTCTGGGTGAGCAGCGTCGTCGTGGTCCGTTCGCCGCCACGGGCGTCACGGTGCCGCTGGACGAAAGCCACCCACGGCGACGTCGACCCGTGCGCCTGGTCCTGGCCCTCGCCGTCGGCCGACAGCACCCGCGTCGACGCCGTGATCGGCAGCCGCCAGAACACCCCGCCGTAGCCGGCACCGGGGCGCCCGTTCGTGGCGGGGGAGCGGATCTCCAGCGGGCCGTGCGCGGCGTGCAGCGTCGAGCGCCACTCGAGCGCCCAGCCGTCCTCGAGGAGCCGGGCGCCGATGCGGCGACGCTCGTCGAGCTGCGGCTCGCCGTGCTCGTCGGTCCACACGACGGTGTCGAGCAGCAGATTCGGCGACAGGGGGTCGACGACGGTGCTGGTCGACGTCTGCCGGCCGTGGTTGGGCAGGAGCGTGGGGCCGACGTCGGTCACGTACGTGCGCCCGCCCCAGTGGCTGGTGCCGTTGACGTCCGCGACGGCGATGCTCACCCCGTAGTGGTGGCGGTGGTCCACCGGGCCCGACTCGGTCAGCGGCACCCCGGCCAGCGAGTGGACCGGGTGCAGGTAGGGCCGCGGGGAGTGGATGGTGGGGAGCCCTTTGCCGGACTCGTAGCGGGAGAGCGCCACGTGGTCGGCGGCGCGGCGGAGCACCGGCACGCCGTTCTCCAGGGTCCAGGCCGGCGCCTGCTCGGCCTGCCGCTCCGGGGTCTTGTGGGGCGCCGGGGCGGACGGCGTCTCCACCGGCGTCTCGGCGTGTGCGGCGGTCCGCGGCACCGGCCCGGTGCTGGACCGCACCTCGAGCCGGACGCCGAATCGCGTCGCCTCCGCGGCGCTCGCGGTGTTGTCGATCACGGCGTGCAGTTCCCTCCAGGCATGCCGTCCCAGCTCTTCCTGGGGGACGGCGACGGTGGTCAGTCCCGGTGTGGCGTACCGGGCGAGCTCGATGTCGTCGAAGCCGCACACGGAGATGTCCGTGGGTACGGCGACGCCCGCCTCGTTGAGGGCTGCGAGCAGCCCGAACGAGACGAGGTCGTTGAACGCCACGGCCGCGGTGACGCGGCTGGCGAGGACGGCGGGCGCGGCGGCGTGGCCTGCCGCGATGTCGGAGCCGGCCGTGAGCTCGACGATCTCCAGGTCCGGGTGCCGCTCGCCGCAGACGGCGAGCCCGCGCCGTCGGGCACGGTCGGAGACGGAGGCCACGGGTCCGGCGAGGTAGGCGATCCGCCGGTGGCCCAGCTCGACGAGGTGCTCGACGACCTGGACGGCCGCGTCGACGTAGTCGACGACGAGGCTGGGCGCGCCGCCGGCGACCTCGCGGTTGATGACGACGGCGGGGGTCACCTCCGGGAGCAGGGCGTCGAGGGCGGCGTCGGGCATCCGCGGGGAGACGAGGATGAGGGCGTCGCAGCGGTGCCGGGCCTCGCGGGCGATCGCCGCCTCGGCGCTCGGGTCCTCGGCCGAGTCCGCGACGAGCACGCGGTAGCCGTCCTCGCCGGCGGCCGACGAGACGCCGCCGAGGATCTGCTGGAACACCGGGTTGCCGAGGTCGGGGACGACGAGCGCGACCGTCGTCGTGCGCCCGAGCGAGAGACTGCGCGCCACGATGCTCGGCCGGTAGCTCAGGTCGATCGCGGCCTCCTGCACGCGGGCCGAGATCGCGGGATCGACCGTGCTGCGGCCGTTCATCACGCGCGACACCGTCGCTCGGGAGACGCCGGCCGCTCTCGCGACATCGGCGATGGTCACCGCAGGACGGTGTGTCTTCGCGCCGGGCATCTTTGCCTCCGTCCTCGCATCACGCGTAGATCACGCGTGGATCACGTTCTGATCACCGCCGACGCCCTGACACGGGGTCGGTCCAGGAGATGACGGTACACCATGGGAAACCGGTTCCTCCTGTGGTAACTTCCTCAGCAGCAACCGGTTTCCCGGCCTGGAGCGCTCGCTCCTGACCGGTCACCGCGATCGACGACGATCAGGAGGACGACGATGGTGTCCACCACGGCAGAGCACGGGGAGGTGCGACCGTGTCCGTGATGCAAGAGGTCGCCAAGACCCGCGGTGCGAGCCGCGAGACGCGCAAGGGTGACGGCAAGGCTGCCGCGATCTTCCTTGCCCCCTGGTTCGTGGGGCTCGGGCTGATCACTGCATTCCCTCTGCTCGCCTCGCTGTACCTGTCGTTCACCGACTACAGCCTGCTCGAGTCGCCGAGCTGGATCGGGATCGAGAACTACCAGCGGATGTTCGACGACCCGCGGTGGATGCAGTCCCTGAGCGTCACGCTGCGCTACGTCCTCATCTCGGTGCCGCTGCAGCTCATGGCGGCGCTCGGCCTGGCGATGGTCCTCGACCGCGGCCTGCGCGGCCTCGCGATCTACCGGTCGGTCTACTACCTTCCCTCGCTGCTCGGCAGCTCGGTGGCCATCGCGCTGCTGTGGCGCCAGGTGTTCGGCGCGGACGGCCTGGTGAACCAGGTCCTCGCGTACTTCGGCATCGAGGGGTACGGCTGGGTGTCGCACCCCGACTACGCGCTGGGCACGCTGATGGTCCTCAACGTGTGGACGTTCGGCGCACCGATGATCATCTTCCTGGCCGGTCTGCGGCAGATCCCGGCCATGTACTACGAGGCCGCGTCCATCGACGGCGCCTCGAAGCTCCGGCAGTTCTTCAACATCACGATCCCGCTGCTGAGCCCGATCATCTTCTTCAACCTGGTGCTCCAGCTCATCGGGGCGTTCCAGTCGTTCACCCAGGCGTTCATCGTCTCCGGGGGCACGGGAGGGCCCGTCGACTCGACGCTCTTCTACACGCTGTACCTGTACCAGAACGGCTTCAAGTCGTTCGACATGGGGTACGCCTCGGCGATGGCCTGGTTCCTGCTCCTCATCGTCGCCGGCATGACCGCCGTCAACTTCCTCGCCTCCAAGTTCTGGGTCTTCTACGATGACTGACACCCCGGTGCGCCCCGACGCACACACCGAGCCGACGGCGACGCGGACCCCTGTCCGGGAACGCCGGTCGCTGTCCGAGGTCGCCGCCCAGGTGCCCGACGCCCCCCACCGCCGCAAGGCCGGCCCCCGGGTCCGTCGAGTGCTCAAGCACGTCATGCTGATCGGCTTCGGGCTGATCATGCTCTACCCGTTGCTGTGGATGCTCTCGAGCTCGTTCAAGCCGAACGAGATCATCTTCCGCGAACCGGGCCTGATCCCCAGCGCGATCGACCTCTCGAACTACGGCGAGGGCTGGAACGCGCTCCTGCACCCGTTCCACCACTACCTGCTCAACTCGGCGATCATCGTGCTGGGCTCCGTGGTGGGGAACCTGATCTCGTGCTCCATGGCGGCCTACGCCTTCGCCCGGCTGAAGTTCCGCGGCCGCCCCATCTGGTTCGCCATCATGCTCATGACGATCATGCTGCCGATCCACGTGATCATCGTGCCGCAGTACATCCTGTTCTCCGAGCTGCAGTGGATCAACACGTTCCTGCCGCTCATCGTCCCCAAGCTGCTGGCCACGGACGCGTTCTTCATCTTCCTGATGGTCCAGTTCTTCCGTGGGCTGCCGAAGGAGCTGGACGAGGCCGCCCGCCTGGACGGCTGCGGGCACGGCCGGATCTTCCTGCAGATCATGCTGCCGCTGTCGTTGCCGGCGCTGGCCACCACGGCGATCTTCACCTTCATCTGGACGTGGAACGACTTCTTCAGCCAGCTGATCTTCCTGACCAGGCCCGACATGTACACGGTGCCCATCGCGCTGCGGACCTTCATCGACGCCACGAGCAACAGCTCGTGGGGCCCGCTGTTCGCGATGTCGATCGTGTCCCTGGTCCCGGTCTTCATCGTCTTCCTCTTCGGCCAGAAGTACCTGGTCAAGGGGATCGCCACGACAGGTATCAAGTAACCGCTCCCACGAGGTCCCGACGGTGGGACCTCCTGCTAGATGACAACGACGACGTTTCGTCACGCACACACAAGGAGAATCATGCGAGCAACGACCACTCGACGTGGACGGACCCGCGCCGCATTCATCGCCATGACGGCAGCCGGTGCGATGGCCCTGGGCGCCTGCGCAGGGGGATCGAGCGGCGGTCCCGGTTCCGACAGCACGCAGGCCGAGGAGGGCGGCGACGGCGACGGTGTCGAGATCCGCTTCTCCTGGTGGGGGTCGGACGACCGCCACCAGACCACGCAGGAGATCATCGACCTCTTCGAGGAGAAGAACCCGGGCATCACGGTGGTCCCGGACTACACCGACTGGGGCGGCTACTGGGACAAGCTGGCCACGTCGACGGCCGGTGGGGACACCCCGGACGTCATCACCCACGAGGAGCGCTTCATCGCCGACTACGCCAACCGTGGCGTGCTCGCCGACCTGGAGTCCCTGGACGTCGACACCTCCGAGATCCCCGAGACGATCATCGACGGCGGTCGGGTCGAAGGCACGCTCTACGGCCTGGCCACCGGCGTGAACGCCTACGCGATGATGGCCGACCCGCAGATCTTCGCCGACGCCGGCGTGGAGGTCCCGGACGACACGACGTGGACGTGGGAGGACTTCGTCAAGGTCTCGGCCGAGCTGTCCGAGGCCGCCGGTGACGGCGTCTACGGCACCCAGGACATCGGCTTCAACGAGGCCGGCCTGAGCGTCCTCGCGCGCCAGAAGGGCCAGAGCCTCTACAACGAGGACGGCTCGCTCGGTGTCGACAAGGAGACCGTCGAGGAATTCTTCCAGATCGGGCTCGACCTGCAGGAGAGCGGCGGTTCGCCGGACGGCAGCCGCACCGTGGAGATCCAGAACGCCGGCCCGGAGGGCTCGCTGCTGGGTACCAACGCCGGTGGCCTGGGCGTGTGGTGGTCGAACCAGCTCGGCGCGCTGAGCTCGGCCTCGGGCAACGACCTCGAGCTGCTGCGCATGCCGGGTGAGACGGAGCACGAGCGGACCGGCATGTACTTCAAGCCGGCCATGTTCTACTCGGTCTCCGCGACCTCCGAGCACCCGGAGGAGTCGGCCATGTTCGTCGACTTCCTGCTCAACGACCCCGAGGTCGCCGCGCTCCAGCTCACGGACCGTGGTCTGCCCTCGAACCTGTCGGTGCGCGAGTCCATCCTCGGGGACCTCGAGGCCGCGGACGCCAAGGTCGCCGACTTCATGGCCGAGATCGAGGACGAGATCCCGGACGCCCCGTCGGTGCCGCCGAACGGTGCGGGCGACGTCCAGGACATCATGATCCGTATCAACTCCGAGGTGCTCTTCGGCTCCATGACCCCGGACGAGGCCGCCGACGCGTTCCTCTCCGAGGTCGAGGCAGCCACCTCCTGAGCCACCTCGGTCCCGAGCTGATGCCTCAGCTCACCTGACCCGAAGGGTGCGGGGTCGCCGACCGGAACCTCCCGGCGGCCCCGTACCCGACGGTCTCAGCCCCGCCGCCCGGCGGGGCTGTCGCCATGTCGAGGACGGAACGACCTGATGAACGACCTGCTCGTGCTGCGCCAGGGCGACGACGTCGCCGTCGCCACGCGTGACCTCACCGCCGCCGACCGCGCCGTCGCGCCCGACGGGACCGCCGTCGTCGTCCGCGAGGCCGTACCCCGCGGGCACAAGGTCGCGCTGCGGCAGGTCGCTGCCGGGGCGCCGGTGCACAAGTACGGGCAGGTCATCGGCGTCGCCACGGCGGGCATCGTCCCGGGCGACCACGTGCACTCGCACAACCTGGGGTTCGACCCGGGCGAGCGCGAGGCGCCGCTCGGCGGCACCCACACCGAGCTGACGGTGCCCGACGGCGTCCCGCGGCCCACGTTCCGCGGCTACCGTCGCGCGGACGGCCGGGTCGGGACCCGCAACTACCTGGCGATCCTGACGAGCGTGAACTGCTCGGCGACGACGGCGAAGATGATCGCGGAGCAGTTCCGCGGTGCGGCGCTGGACGAGTTCGAGAACGTGGACGGCGTCATCGCGCTGACGCACACCTCCGGGTGCGGGCTCGTACCGGACTCGGAGGGCGGCCAGATGCTGCTGCGCACCCTGCGCGGGTATGCGGCGAACCCGAACGTCGCCGGGGTGCTCGTCCTCGGTCTGGGCTGCGAGATGGTGCCCGGCGCTGCGCTGTCCGCGCGCTCCGGCTCCGTCGCCGATCTGGGCATGCCCGGCATGGGCGCGCCGGCCGGCACCGACGCGGGAGCCGGAGGGCTGCTGGCCGCGATCCCGGACGACACCGTGGTGCGGTCGATGACCATCCAGGAGACCGGTGGCGTGCGGGCCTCGGTGCGGGCGGGCGTCGAGGCGGTGCGAGCGATGCTGCCCGAGGTGGACGCGCGCCGTCGGACCGAGTGCGACGTCTCGGAGCTGGTCCTGGGCCTGGAGTGCGGCGGGTCGGACGGCTACTCCGGGATCACCGCCAACCCGGCGCTCGGCTGGGCGTCGGACCGGATCGTCGCCTACGGCGGCACGTCGGTGCTCGCCGAGACGCCCGAGGTCTACGGTGCGGAGCACCTGCTGACCGCGCGGGCCACCTCACCGGGCGTGGCGAAGAAGCTGCTGGACCGGATCGACTGGTGGCGCGACTACGTGGCGGCCGGCCAGGGCACCCTCGACAACAACCCGTCGCCCGGCAACAAGGCGGGCGGCCTGACGACGATCCTCGAGAAGTCGCTCGGCGCCGTGGCCAAGGGCGGCACGGCCGACCTGACCGCCGTGTACGAGTATGCCGAGCAGATCACCGACCGCGGCTTCACCTTCATGGACACCCCCGGCTACGACCCGGTGTCCGTGACGGGCATGGTCGCAGGCGGCGCGAACGTGGTCGTGTTCACCACGGGGCGCGGCTCGGTGTTCGGCTGCCAGCCGACGCCGTCGATCAAGGTGGCCACGAACACCCCGATGTACGACCGGATGAGCGAGGACATGGACGTCAACGCCGGCCGGATCGTGGACGGCACGGCGACGCTGGAGGAGGTCGGCGAGGAGATCCTGGCGAAGATCCTCAGCGTGGCGTCCGGCGAGCAGTCGGTGAGCGAGGAGCTGGGGATCGGCGCCGAGGAGTTCATCCCCTGGCACCTCGGCGCCGTCACCTAGCACCTCGTCGTTGTGGGTATGAAATCGACGGCTCTGAATCAATTCAGAGCCGTCGATTTCATACCCACAACGAACTGGGGTAGCGGGCGAGCCTCAGGCGCGGGTGACGGGCTGCTGCAGCTCGGTGACCCAGTCGCTCTGGTCGTGGTCCGGCTCGGCGCGCACGTAGAGCTCCCGGCACGGCCCCGAGGGCACGTAGCCCCGCTCGGTCATCTCGGTGTGCAGCGCCTGCCACGACCCGGCGATCTGGTCCATCGGCCCGTGGTGCACCGCGCACATCGCGGTGCCGACCGCCGGCAGGTCGACGACCTCGAACCCGGGCCGTGCCTCGCCGTCGTAGGCGTACCCCACGACGACCCGCAGGCCGTCCTCACCCATGTCGTACTGGGCGATCGGCGTCTCAAGCAGACCCTTGTTCGGCTCGAGCGCCCGGGCGACGGCGTCGAAGGCGGGGCCGACGACGCCGGGCATCTCGGGCTGGGCGCCCACGACGGCGGTGCGCGCCGCGAGCCGGACGGCGGGCAGGGACTTCTGGACGATCTCGATGCTGGTCATGACCTTCTCCTTCTCGATGAGCCGGAGCCTGCGCTCCACGTCGACGAGCCGCGCCGTGGCCCGCTCGTGCTCCTCCTCGACCTCCGCCCGCCGGACCTGCAGCAGCTCGGCGAGCCGCTCGACGTCGGCGCCGTCCGCCAGGATCAGCGTGATGTCGTCGAGGCCGAAGCCGAGCTGGCGCAGGGCCACGATGCGGTGGAGCCGGTCGAGCTGGGACGGGTCGTACGAGCGGTACCCGGTGAACGCGTCGACGTGGGCGGGAACGAGCAGGCCGGCGGTGTCCCAGTGCCGCAGCATGCGGTGGGTCACCTGACCGATCTGCGCGAACGCCCCGATGGACAACATGACACCGTTCTCCCGTCTCTCACCGTGTCAGGGTCAAGCGTCCTGCTCCGCGATGACGTCGCCGACGACGGCGCAGCGGTCGTCGGCGGGAGCGGCCCCGGAGGCGGCCCGCACCAGGAGGCCGCGCAGTGCCGCACGCTCGGCGGGCTCGAGGGCGGCGAGCAGGTCGTCCTCCGCGCGGATCACGCGGGCGTCGAGGCCGGCGACGACCTCGCGGCCGCGCGCGGTGGCGACGATGCGTCGCGCGCGCCGGTCGGCCGGGTCGGCCTGGCGCCGTGCCAGCCCGGCGGTGTCGAGCTCGTCGAGCAGGTAGGTCATCACCGTGCGGTCGATGCCGAGCCGGGCGGCGAGCGCGGCCTGCGTCGGAGGCTCCTCGTGGACCACGGCGGCGAGCACCTCGTAGCCCCGGGAGCCCTGCGGCAGCTCGTCGCAGGTGGCGGCCACCCGGTGCTTCCACTCGCGCAGGAGGGCAGCGAGCGACCAGCCGAAGGGTGAGGGCGCAGCGGGCGTGGGCATGTCGCCATCGTACCGCGGAATGCGATGTCATCCAGATGAGTTGCCGGGTATATCATCTGCAGCACAGATCATCTCTCGTCACCTGGAGCGTCCATGACCGACTACGGCCACGACCTGGTCTTCGGCACCTTCGTCACCCCGTCCAACCGTGACCCGCAGCAGCCCGTCCGGCTGGCGCAGGCAGCCGAGGCAGCCAGCCTGGACCTCGTGACCTTCCAGGACCACCCGTACCAGCCAGGGTTCCTCGACACCTGGACGCTGATCTCCTACGCCGCGGCGGTCACCGAGCGCATCCACCTGGCGGGCAACGTGCTGAACCTGCCGCTGCGCCAGCCGGCGGTCCTCGCCCGCTCGGTGGCGAGCCTGGACCTGCTCAGCGGCGGACGTATCGACCTGGGCCTCGGCGCAGGTGGGTTCTGGGACGCCATCGAGTCCATGGGTGGCCGCCGCCTCACCCCGGGAGAGTCCGTGACGGCGCTCGCCGAGGCCGTCGACATCATCCGCGGCATCTGGGACGCCGGCGAGCGCCGCGTGCTGCGCACCGACGGCGAGCACCACCGCGTCACCGGCGCCAAGCGCGGACCTGCGCCGGCGCACGACGTGCCGATCTGGCTCGGCGCGTACAAGCCGCGCATGCTCCGCCTCGTCGCGCGCCAGGCCGACGGCTGGCTGCCGTCCCTCGCCTACATGAAGGACGGTGACCTCGCCCGCGGCAACGCGATCATCGACGAGACGGCCGAGGAGGCGGGGCGTCACCCCGCCGAGATCCGCCGCCTGCTCAACGTGCAGGGCGCGGTCACCGCCGACCGGCGGGGCTTCCTGCAGGGGCCCGTCGAGCAGTGGGTCGAGGAGCTCGCCGCGCTGGCGCTGGACGACGGCGTCGGCTCGTTCATCGTGGCCTCGGACGATCCGGGTATGTTCTCGGTGCTGGGCGAGGAGATCGCCCCGGCCGTGCGCGAGCTGGTCGCCCGCGAGCGGGCCGCGGCCGGGACGGCTCCTGCCGCGACCCGCCGTGGCCGGGCCGCGATCGCGCTGCGGCGCGACGGGATCGACTACGACGGCGTGCCGCCCACGCTGGCGACCACCGCCGTCGAACCTGGCGACCGCTCCTACGACGTCGTGCGGCACAACTACCTGCGCTCGGGCGCGCCGGGCCTCGTCCTGCGGCCGCGCAGTGCCGCCGAGGTGTCCGACGCCGTCACCTACGCGCGGACGCAGGAGGTTCCCCTGGGTGTCCGGTCGGGCGGGCACGGCATCAGCGGCCGGTCCACGAACGACGGCGGGATCGTCGTCGACCTCGGGGCGCTGGACCAGATCGAGGTGGTCGACGAGGCCACTCGCCGGGTGCGTCTCGGAGCCGGGGCGACCTGGGAGAAGGTCGCCGAGGCGCTCGCCCCGCGCGGCTGGGCGATCAGCTCGGGCGACTACGGGGGCGTCGGGGTCGGAGGGCTCGCGACCGCAGGTGGTGTCGGGTTCCTCGGGCGCACGTACGGGCTGACGATCGACCACGTCGTGGCGGCCGAGGTCGTCACGGCGGACGGGCGGGTCGTGCATGCCTCCGCGGACGAGAACCCCGACCTGTTCTGGGGGCTGCGGGGCGCCGGCGGCAACCTCGGCGCGGTCACCTGGGTGGAGGTCGAGGCGATGGATCTGGGCGACGTCGTCTTCTCCCAGATGACCCTCGACGCCACCGACACCGCGGGGCTGCTCGAGCGGTGGGGTGCCGCGGTCGAGACGGCGCCGCGCGAGCTCACGAGCTTCCTCATCCTCTCGCCGCCCCGGCGGGGCCAGGGGCCGGTGGCGCAGCTCATGACCGTCTACGCCGGTGACGACACGACAGCGGCGGTCACCCAGCTGGAACGTCTCGCCGACGCAGGTCCGCTGCTCGACCACCAGGCGTACCTGCTGCCGTACGCCGGCGTCGTGCAGGCGGGGGACAAGCGCCACACGGGAGGTGGCGACCCCTCCGTGCGATCCGCGCTCGTCACGCACCTCGACACCGCGACGTCCCGCGGCTTCGAGCGCGTGGCGGCGTCGGGCTCGGCGACCTTCCTGCAGGTCCGCGCCACCGGCGGGGCCGCGCACGACCTGCCCGACGCGGCGACGGCGTACGCCCACCGGCACCAGAACTTCCTGCTCTCGGCGATGTCGGCCTCTCAGGAGGCGCTCGACACGGTGTGGGACGCCGAGATGTTGCCGCACGCGGACGGGCTGTACCTCTCCTTCGACACCGACACGCGCCCGGAGCGCCTCGCCGACGCGTTCCCCGAGCCGACCCTGACTCGGTTGCGGGAGGTCAAGCGGGACTGGGACCCGACGAACCTCTTCCGCGCCAACTTCCCGGTGCCGCCCGCCGCATAGCGCCGGCCGTCAGCCCGTGTGGACGATCCCGGCGGCCAGCGAGAAGAGCACCACGCCCAGCGCGACCACGCCGATCATCGCCCCGACGAGCCCGCGGGCCGTGCCGGGCCGACCGTCTCGCTCGGCGACGTGGATAGCGAGCGAACCGAGCGTGATCGACGCGACGGCGAGCGGGGCGGCCACCCAGTCCCCGACCACGGGGACGACGGCGCAGGCCAGCCCGGCCACACCGAGCGCCACCGACCACTCGGCCGACCGTGGCGTGCCCGGGCGCGTCGTGCCACCGTCGTCCATGTCTCGCTCCGTTCCGCCGGTCCGGCTCTCGTTCGGGTCAAGTGTGACCGGCATCAGGCAGGCCACGCGCAGATCAGCTGGTCCGGGCCGAGCACTGGGATGTCGCGGACGGTGCCGCCGGCCCGTGAGATGACGCGCTTCGTTGCCCTCTGCGGACCCGAGCCCCCTTGAATGAAGTCAGGTGCACTCGACCCTCCCCCTTGAATGAAGTCAGGTGCACTCGACCCTCCCCCTTGAATGAAGTCGATGCTACCTTCTTGACATGCGCGACGACTCCATCCGGCAGCACCTCGGCGAGCGAAACCCCTGGTGGAAGGCGCAGGTGCTCGGCGAAGAGGCTACCGCTTGGACCGAGCGGCACCCGGTGCTCCAGGGGTTGGCACGTTACGACATCGGGTATCGGACGGAAGTGCTCGACGACGTCGCGACGGATCCGCTCGGCGATCGGGTGATCGTCCTGTCGGGGCCGCGGCGCATCGGCAAGTCCGTCGCGATGCTGCAGCTCGCCGCGGCGCTCTGCGAGCGGGGTGATGTCGATCCCCGCCAGATCATCCACGTCCCGTGTGACACGTTGACGCTGCAGGACGTCCGCCGAGTACTCACACTGGCGCGCAGCATGACCGAGTCGGTCGATCTCGACGGGGCGCGGCCTCGGGTGTGGCTCTTCGACGAGATCACCTCGGTGCGTGGGTGGTCGTCGGTCTTCAAGGACGCGCGGGACAACACGGCGTTCGCACACGACACGGTCATCGCCACGGGGTCCCGATGGGATCCGGACGAGGATGTCGAGGGCAACCTCATGGCTGGCCGGGCAGGTTCTGAGACACGCCGCCGCCGAGTTCTCCTGCCGATGAGCTTCCGCGAGTTCATCGGCACCACGCGCGAGAACCTCCCTGCTCTGCCACGCGTTCATCCCGGTCACCTCCAGAGCGACGAGACGCGGGCCCAGCTCGCCGAGACGGGATTGTTCGTCGACGAGTTCGATCTGGCTTGGCAGCAGTTCCTGAGCGTGGGTGGGTTTCCGCGCGCCGTGGCCGAGTACGTCCGGAACGGTGCCGTCTCGGATGCATACCTGCAGGACCTTCAGGCGTGGCTGCATCGGGACGTGGACCCGGAGAGCACACCAGAATCTGTGCCTCTGCTGTTGGAGGCCCTGTCGGAGCGCGCGACGAGTCCGCTGGCGGTCAACCCGACGGCGATCATCATCGGTCGGACTCGGGCGGCCTTGGAGACACGGCTGACGCGGATGGTGTCGTCGCACGCTGTGCTGCGCTGTCCTCAGCGAGACGACTCCGGAGCGCTGGTGCCTCGAACGCAGTCCAAGCACTACCTCACCGATCCGGTCCTCTCATGGTTGCCGTCACGTCTACGTGCCGGGTCGAAGGCGCCCGCCATGACGTCGCTGACCGAACAGACCATCGGCGTGCACCTCGCGCGCGCGGTGGACGCCCACTCCGAGGGGCGATGGCTGGCTGGTGACACCATCGGATACGTACGGACGAGCAACGACCGGGAGATCGACCTGTCATCGATCTCATTGCCGTCCGACGCAGGGACCGTCATGACTGTGCCGATCGAGTCGAAGTGGGTCTCGCGCGGCTGGAAGAGCGAGGCCCGCGTGATCGTGGGCAAGTACCAGCGCGGGATCCTCGCGACGAAGTCGATCCTGGACACGAGCGGTGAGGTGTGGGCCGTCCCGGCGCCGCTGCTGGCGATGGCGCTGCTCTGACAGGATGCTCTTATGCCTCTCGCACCTCGCTACCTGGCCGACGACGCCCGCTACGACTCGATGACCTACCGTCGTACCGGCCGCTCCGGGCTCGACCTGCCAGCGCTGTCGCTGGGCCTGTGGCACAACTTCGGCCACGTGAACCCGATGGAGACGCAGCGCGCCATCCTGTGCCGCGCGTTCGACCTCGGCGTCACGCACTTCGACCTGGCGAACAACTACGGCCCGCCCTACGGCTCGGCCGAGGAGAACTTCGGGCGGCACCTCGCCAGCGACCTGCACCCGTACCGCGACGAGCTCGTCATCTCCACCAAGGCGGGTTACGACATGTGGCCCGGCCCGTACGGGGACCACGGCTCGCGCAAGTACCTGCTGTCCTCGCTCGACCAGTCGCTGGCCCGCATGGGCCTGGACTACGTCGACATCTTCTACCACCACCGCCCGGACCCCTCCACGCCGTTGGAGGAGACCATGGGTGCCCTGGCGTCGGCGGTGCAGCAGGGCAAGGCCCTGTACGTCGGGGTGTCGAACTACTCCCCGGCGCGCACCCGCGAGGCGGCACGCATCCTGGCGGACCTCGGCACGCCGATGCTCATCCATCAGCCCAGCTACTCGATGTTCAACCGGCACATCGAAGACCCGGAGCGCGAGGACCCCTACGACGGCCGCCAGAGCGAGTCCCTGCTGGACGCCGTCGGCGACCTGGGCGTGGGCACCATCGTCTTCTCCCCGCTGCAGCAAGGGCTGCTCACCGGCCGCTACCTGAGCGGTGAGGCGCCTGCGGGGTCGCGGGCGGCCCGCTCCGACTCGCCTTTCCTGTCCAGCGACGCCCTGAGCGAGACGTACCTCGAGCGTGCACGCGCGTTGAACGAGATCGCTGCCGGCCGCGGGCAGAGCCTCGCCCAGCTCGCCCTGAGCTGGGTGCTGCGCGACCAGCGGGTCACCTCGGCGCTGATCGGCGCCTCGAGCGTGGCCCAGCTCGAGGACAACCTCGCGGCGCTCGCGGCGGGGCCGCTGACGGACGACGAGGTCACTGCGATCGAGCCCTACGCCGTCGACGGCACCGGCCGCTGAGCACCTGGAGAGCGATGCGCACCTGCTGGTTCGTGGGGCTGACCACGCTCGACGTCGTGCACCGCGCGGACGGACGGCCCGGCCGCGACGAGAAGGTCACTGCCTCCCGCCAGGACGTCGCGGCGGGCGGCCCGGCGGCCAACGCCGCGGTCACGGCGGCCGCGCTGGGGGTCCGTGCCGTGCTGGTCACCGCGCTCGGCGACGGCCCTGTCGCGATGGCGGCCCGTGGCGACCTGGCCGCCCACGGCGTCGAGGTGCACGACGTCGTCGGCGGCAAGGCGTTCCCGCTCGCGGTCTCGGCGGTGCTGGTCGACGACGCCACGGGGGAGCGGTCCGTCGTCTCGGCGGACGCGGCGCTCGCCGACGCCCCCGCACCGGCGAACCTGCCGCAGCTGCCCACGCCCGACCTCGTCCTGCTCGACGGGCACCACCCGGCGATCGCCCGCGCCGTCGTCGACCACTTCGACGGCAGCACCCGGCGCCCGCCGGTGGTCCTCGACGCCGGGCGGTGGCGGCCGGTCTTCGCGGACCTGCTGCCCGCCGCCGACGTCGCCGCGCTCTCCGCGGACTTCACCGTGCCCGGGTACGACGACGGCGCGTCCGGCGCGCGGGAGCTCGGTGCGGCTTCCGTGGTGGTCACCCACGGCGGCGGGCCGGTCGAGTGGTTCAACCACTCCGGCTCGGGCACGGTCGACGTCCCGGACGTCGAGGTGCGCGACACCCTCGGCGCGGGCGACGCGTTCCACGGGGCGCTGGCCGCGGCGCTCGCCGCCGGCTCGCCGCTGCCGGAGGCCTGCACCACGGCCGCCCGGGTGGCGACCACCCGGGTGCAGCACGTGGGCCCGCGCTCGTGGCTCGCGCAGGTGCCCCGGTGAGCACGACGGCGGAGCTCGTCGACCGCGCGCAGGGTCTCGTCGCGTCGGGGGAGCGCGTCGTCCTCGGCATCGTCGGGGCGCCCGGGTCGGGCAAGTCGACGCTGGCGCACGCGCTCGCCGAGGAGCTCGGGCCGGAGACCGCCGTCTGTGTCGGCATGGACGGCTTCCACCTGTCCAGTACGGTGCTGGCGGCACACGGCAGCACCGACCGCAAGGGCGCGATCGACACCTTCGACGACGCCGGGTACGCGGCGCTGGTCGCACGGCTCGCCGACGCCCGCCCCGGGGACCCGCCCGTGTACGCGCCCGTGTTCCGGCGCGAGATCGAGGAGCCGGTCGCGGCCGGGGTCGAGGTGCCCGCCGAGGTGCCGCTCGTGGTCACCGAGGGGAACTACCTGCTCGCGCAGTCGGGAGCCTGGCCGGCCGCCCGGGCCCGGATGGCCGAGGTCTGGTATGTCGAGGTGCCCGACGGCGTCCGGCTCGCCCGCCTCGAGGCGAGGCACCGGGCGTTCGGCAAGAGCGTCGAGGAGGCGCGGCACTGGGCGCGCGGCTCCGACCAGGTCAACGCGGAGCTCATCGCGGCGACGCGAGGTGCGGCTGACCTGCTGGTCGGGCTCGCGGGCTGACCCTGCGTCCGCCGTCGTCCGGAACTAGTCGTGCGTGTCTCCCAAGTGGCGCGCCCAGCAGGTCCTCTTGCATCCGCCCCGGATGCTCACTGCCCTCTACCCTGGATACGTGGGTAGCGAGTCAGCGAAGGGGCCATGGGTTGCGGCGCTCCCGAAGGGCGAACCCAGCAAGACCTCCCTAGGTCGCCTGGTCGAAGCGGACGGTGGGCGCGACGGCGCAGAAAGCGAGTACTACGAGTGGGCAGCAGACCCGTCCGCCGACCGCATCGAAGCCGCTCAACGGCGATTTAGGGCGCAGTTCCGTCGCCGTCAACGCCACCGAGAAGCACGAGCGCGGAGAGACAAGATCCAGAACTGCGACTAGGGCGTGTCTCCTAAATGCGCATCCAGGTGATGCAGGCTGAGAGCACGACCGCGGCGCGGTAGGTGATGGCGAGCTTGTCGTACCGGTGGCCAGCGCGCGCCACTGCTTGGCCAGGGCAAAGGTGCGTTCGACGACGTTACGGCCCTTGTATGTCACGGTGTCCAGCTTCGGCGGGCGCCCACCGGCCGACCTCTTGCGGCGCCGGGCGGCGATCTCGTCCTTCTTTTGCGGGATCACGGCCTTGATGCCTCGTCCGGCGAGCATGCGGCGGGTCTTTCCGCTGGTGTAGGCGCGGTCCGCGATGACGGCGTCCGGTGTGGTGCGCGGGCGGCCGGGGCCCAGCCGCGGCACGTGGATGTCTGCCAGGACCTGTTCGAGCATCGCGCCGTCGTTGCGTTGCCCGCCGGTGACCACGATCGCGAGCGGGCGCCCGCGCCCGTCGACCGCGGCGTGGATCTTCGTACTCAGCCCACCGCGCGAACGACCGATGCCATGACCGACAGGTTCCCGCTCACCCCCGAGGGTGCTGTGGACGAACCCGGGCGGTGTCGGCGTGTAGTTCGATGTCGCCCCCTGTGTCCTGCTCCGGGCGCGTCGTGTTCGTGCCGTGCTGGTGGGCGCGGTTGATCGTCGCGTCCACCGAGACGTTCCAGTCGATCTGCCCGTTCGCGTCGGCCTGCGCCAGTAGGCGCGAAAGCACGCGGTCCCAGGTCCCGTCACCGGCATAGCGGCGGTGCCGCTTCCAGACCGTCTTCCACGGACCGAACTCCTCGCGCGGCAGGACACGCCACGGAATGCCGGTCCGGTACCGGTAGATGATCCCCTCGACCACCCGCCGGTTGTCCCCGAACGGGCGACCCCTGCGCCCCACGTTCGAGGGCAGCACCGGCTCGATCCGTTCCCACTGCTCGTCGGTCAAGACCCGGTACCGCGAAGACGTCACCGCGCCAGTCTGCCGCGCGCCTCACCGTCCATAGAGGAGACACGCCCTAGTCGGGCGTCCGCAGCCTCAAGCGCTCAGCCGCGCCCTCGCGGTCATACCGACGGGCGAGGATGCGCCGCGCGATCTTGAGCTCCAGCCAGAAGGTCGGCGGGGCGACGATGAGCCAGGCTAATGATCCGAAGGACCAGATCACGGCATTGCCGACGACGAGGCATGCGCCGAGGTAGCACCACCACGGGCCGAGTGGCTCCGGTCGTGTTCGTTCGAGGACGCCCGGCCCCCACCACTTGTCGGCGTAGTAGACCAGCCCAGGGAGCACGCTGGTGGCGCTGGCCGCCAGGAGGGTGATCGAGCCGAACCGAGAACCAATCGCGGCGGCCATCAGTCCCATCGCCGGGACGAGCCACACGGCCGGGGCGCAGCGACCCCAGAAGGTCCAATGTTTGCTGTATCTGTTCGTCGGCCCGCTCACCGTTGGTCGAAAGGTCGAGGTCGCTGCCACCAGTCGACACTAGCAACAGCATGAAGCCGGAACGAGTGTTGGCAGGGTTCCTACGCTGGCAACGGCAAATCTGCGACCTCGCAACGGCAGCCGATCCGGACGGGCCAGGTTCCTGGGGGACCAGCCGGGCGCTGAGAACGGCGGCCGGAGCCAGCCGCGCCGGGTGCAAACCTGGCGATGGAGAGGGGCCCCCAGGATTGACCCTGAGGCCCTCACAGCTCGCGACGCAGCTTCTCCACGAGCGGCTGGATGCGGTACGGCACGAGCTCGCCCATCGACAGCGAGGTCTCGGTGCGCTGCACCCCGTCGATGCGCAGGATGGCGGCGTCGATGCGGAACAGGTGGTCGGTGTCGCGGCAGACGACGTGCACGCGCAGGTCGGCGACGCCGCTGTGCCCGTAGGCCTGGACCACCTCGGGGATCTCGGCGAGCTCGGACACGATCCGGGCGAGGTCCTGCTGGTGCACGGTGACCTCGATGAAGGCGGTCAGCGGGTGGCCGAGCACCGCCGGGTCGATGCAGCGGTCGAACT
Organism: uncultured Isoptericola sp.; assembly: GCA_947497265.1. Taxonomy (GTDB): domain Bacteria; phylum Actinomycetota; class Actinomycetes; order Actinomycetales; family Cellulomonadaceae; genus Isoptericola; species Isoptericola rhizosphaerae. The sequence goes on along the minus strand of CANMFP010000001.1, from coordinate 295,910 downwards.
CGCGGAAGGCGTCTGCCTGCTCCAGGCGGGCGAGGCGGGCGGCCACGGTGTTGCGGGAGATGCCCAGCCGCTGGGCCAGGGCGACCGTCGTCGCACGCGGGTCCTGCGAGAGCGCCCTCAGCAGTGCGAGGTCCACGGCGTCGATGCGGTGCACCTGCCCAGCCTATCCGGGCGCGGAGGCTGGCGATCGACCAGATCCGGGCGGGCGCGAAAAGTGCTGGCAGTGCCGGACGCAGCGGCCGATCATGGGTGGCCATGACCTCGCTGACGCGGCACCGACTGGCCAGCTCCGAGACCGGTCCGGCGCTGCGCGCGCTGTGCGGCTGGACGCCGCGGGACGTCCCGGGCGGTGGCCTGCACCCCGGTGACGTCGGGTGGTACCTGCGGTCCGACGACGCGGCCGTCCTGCTGTGGACCGACGGCAGAGCGCCGACGGCGGTCGGGTTCTTCGACGGTCCCGTCCTGCGGGTGACCGCTGCGCCTGCGGCCGACCTCGGTGCGCTCGCGGCCGACACCGAGCTGCTCGTGCCCGGCCACGACGCCACCGACGGCCTGCCGGTGCCCGGGTGGGAACCCGACGCGGAGGCCTGGTCGGTCATGTCGTGGACGCCGCGGCCGGTGTCGAGCCGTGCCGAAGCCGTCCGAGAGGCCGACGTGGCCGCCAGGGTCGACGTCCAACGGGCGGCCTTCCCGGGATCCACGTTCACCGCGGCCAGGTGGCGCACGATGATGTCCTCGCCGGCGGGCGGCGCGGCCGTCGACGTGCTGGTACGCACACCCGAGGGGGAGCCTGCGGCCGCTGCGACGGGCTGGTTCGCGGGAGCGGGCCGTTGCGGGCTGCTGGAGCCGGTGGGCACCGCCCCGGAGCATCGCGGGCGCGGCTACGGGCGCGACGCCGTGCTGGGAGCGAGCGCGGCTCTCGTCCGCCGAGGAGCGAGCGCCGTCGCCGTCGTGACGCCGTCCTCGCTCACCGCTGCGGTGGCGCTCTACCGGTCGGCCGGGTTCGAGCTCGTGCGCGAGACCCACGACTGGGTGCGCCCGGACCGCGAGTCCTGAACGGTTCTGCACGCGAGCCTCGCGACATCGAGCACTGTGCACGGCAACACCCGGCGCCCGCTGAGCATCCTGCTCAACAGAACAGGTGCTGGTGGTGCGACCTGGATCACAGAGATACGTTCGGGAACAGGCGCTCGACGAGGAGCGCCGGCTCCGATGCGAGGTGAGGCCACCCATGCCCAGCACCACGGATCCGAGGACCCGCGACCGCCTGTCACGAGCAGGGACGTCGCACGAGGCCTCGGTGGACAGCGCCCACGGCGGCGCGCGGGACCATGTGCCCGCGCCCACCTCCCTGGGCACGACGCCCGAGGGCGTCGACCCCGGTCACGGGACCGTCCGGCTGATCGATGCCGACGGGGTCCGCCACCCGGACGCGACGTACGACCGCTGGGTCGAGGACGTCGACCACGCTGCCCTGCGCGACCTGTACGAGGACATGGTCGTCGTGCGCCGCATCGACACGGAGGCCACCGCCCTGCAACGGCAGGGACAGCTCGCGCTGTGGCCGCCGCTGCTCGGCCAGGAAGCCGCCCAGATCGGTTCCGCCCGCGCCCTGGAGTCCGACGACTTCGTGTTCTCCAGCTACCGCGAGCACGGTGTCGCCCACGTGCGCGGCATCGCCGGGGCGGACCTGCTGCGCGTGTGGCGCGGCGTCACCGGCGCCGGATGGGACCCGCACGTGGCACGCATGGCGCCCATGCAGGTCATCATCGGCGCGCAGGCGCTGCACGCCGTGGGCTATGCCGTCGGCATCCTCGCGGACCAGGGCGCCGACGCCGAGCGGGACGCACGACCCGCGCCCGACGCCGGGACCGCCGTCGGGCAGGGCCGGACCGAGGCCGTCATCTCCTACTTCGGTGACGGCGCCATGAGCCAGGGCGACGTGGCCGAGGCGTTCACGTTCGCCTCGACCTGGACGGCGCCGGTCGTGTTCTTCTGCCAGAACAACCAGTGGGCGATCTCCGAGCCGGTGTCGCTGCAGTCCAAGGTGCCGCTGGTCGAACGGGCCCGCGGCTTCGCCATGCCGGGCGTGCGGGTGGACGGCAACGACGTGCTCGCCGTGCTCGCCGTCACACGCGAGGCGCTGCACCGCGCCCGCACGGGCGGCGGACCCACCCTCATCGAGGCCGTGACCTACCGCCGCGGTCCGCACACCACCGCCGACGACCCGACGCGCTACCGCACCACTGCCGAGAGCGAGCACTGGGAGGCTCGCGACCCGCTGACCCGCGTCGCGGCACACCTGCGCAGCGAGGACGCCCTGGACGACGACGGCGAGGCCCGCGTCCAGGCGGCCGCCGACGCCGTGGCGGCCGAGCTGCGCGCCGGCGTCACGTCGATCGAGGACCCGTCGTGGCAGGACGTCTTCGCCGACGTGTACGCCGCGCCGCACGCCGAGCTCGCCGCCGAGCGGGACGCCTACGCCCGCTATCTCGACGGCTTCGAGGAGGGGGACCGATGACCGGCTCGACCACCCAGATGACGCTGGCGCAGGGCCTCAACGCGGGCCTGCGGCAGGCGCTGAGCGACGACGACCACGTGGTGCTGCTCGGCGAGGACATCGGCGCGCTCGGCGGGGTGTTCCGCGTGACCGACGGGCTGCAGCGCGAGTTCGGCCCGCGCCGGGTGGTGGACACGCCCCTGGCGGAGTCGGGGATCCTCGGCACGGCCATCGGGATGTCGTACCGCGGGTACCGGCCGGTGGTGGAGATCCAGTTCGACGGGTTCGTGTACGTCGCGTTCGACCAGATCGTCAGCCAGGTCGCCAAGATGCACGCCCGCACCCGCGGGAAGGTGCCCATGCCGATCACCATCCGCATCCCCGTGGCGGGCGGGATCGGCGCGGCAGAGCACCACAGCGAGTCGCCGGAGACGTACTTCGTGCACACGGCCGGGCTGCGCGTCGTGTCGGTGTCGAACCCGCAGGACGCCAGCACGGTGCTGCGGCAGGCCATCGCCTGCGACGACCCGGTGATCTTCTTCGAGCCCAAGCGGCTCTACCACGTCAAGGGCGACGTCGACCCCGCCGTCGACCTCGCCGACGCCCCGCCCATGAGCTCCGCGCACGTGGTGCGCCCGGGCCGTGACGTCACGGTGGTGAGCTGGGGCTCGCACGTCGCGACCGCGATCGACGCGGCCGAGGCCATGGCCGACGACGGCGCGTCCGTCGAGGTGATCGACCTGCGGTCGCTCTCGCCCTGGGACGCCGACGCCGTCACGGAGTCGGTGCGCCGCACCGGGCGCCTCGTCGTGGTCCACGAGGGTCCGCGGCAGGTGGGGGTCGGCGCGGAGGTCTGCGCGACGGTGACCGAACGGTGCTTCGAGCATCTCGAGGCGCCGCCGGTGCGGGTCACCGGCCACGACGTGCCTTACCCGCCGGCCAAGCTGGAGGGACACCACGTGCCGGACCTGGACCGGGTGTGCCACGGCATCGACCAGGTGCTGGGCCGGGTGCCGCTGGACGTCCTGACGGGGGTGGCCGCATGAGCGCGAGGAGCGGGGCACCGCAGCGGTCAGGCACGGAGGTGATGGCATGAGCACCCAGGAGTTCCTGCTCCCGGACCTCGGTGAAGGTCTGACCGAGTCGGAGGTGGTCGAGTGGCGCGTGGGCCCGGGCGACACGGTCACCCTGAACCAGGTGATCGCGGAGGTCGAGACGGCCAAGGCGCTGGTGGAGATCCCCTCGCCGTACGCGGGGGTCGTGGCCCGGCTGCACGCCGAGGAGGGGCAGGTCGTCGAGGTCGGTGAGCCGCTGGTCACCTTCGACCTGGACGTGGCGGGCGGCGGCTCGGCCGCAGGCAACGGGACCGGCACCGGCGGCGCGTCGGCGGTCCCGGCGAGTCCCGCGCCCCGTGAGGAGCCCGCCGGATCGGCCGCGACATCGGCGGACTCGTCAGCGTCGTCGGCCTCAGCGAGCTCGTCGGCCTCGGCGGCGTCCCCCGAGGAGGAGTCCCGCCCCAACCTGGTCGGCTACGGTGCCCGGGCAGCCCGGCGCGGCCGCCCGACCCGGCGCCCGCGCAAGCCGGTCGCCACACCCGGTGTCCCGCCGTCGGACGGGGTGGCGCCCCGTGCCACCGCGAACCGGCGCGCCACCCCGGGGGTCCGGGCGACGGCGAAGCGGCTGGGCGTCGACCTGGCCCGGGTGACGGGCAGCGGCCCGGACGGACGGATCACGCGCGACGACGTCACGGCGGCCACGGGGGGCAGCACCCTCGGCACCCGGCCGGTACGGGCCGAGACCCGCGAGCCGGTGCGGGGCGTGCGCAAGCACACCGCCGCGGCGATGGTCGCCAGCGCGGCGATCCCGCAGGCCACCGTGCACCTGACCTGCGACGTGACGGCGCTGAAGGAGCTGCTGACCCGGCTGCGGGAGCACCCGCGCACCGCGGGCACCCGGCTGACGGTGCTCGCCCTGGTGGCCCGCGCGGTGCTGGTGCTGCTGCCGGACCATCCGGCGCTCGTCACGCGCTGGGAGGATTCCGACGACGGCCCGCAGCTGGTGCGCCCCGCGCACGTGAACCTCGGCATCGCGGTGGCGACCGACCGCGGGCTCGTGGTGCCGCACGTGCCGCACGCCGACGAGCTGTCCCTGGTCGGCCTGGCCCGAGCGCTCGGGGAGCTCGCCACGACGGCCCGCGCCGGGCGGACCCGCCCGGAGCGGCTCGCCGGGGGCACGCTGACGCTCACGAACGTGGGCGTCTTCGGGGTCGACTCGGGCACGCCGCTGCTCAACCCTGGCGAGTCCGCCATCCTCGGCATCGGGCGGCTCGCCCGGCAGCCGTGGGAGCACCACGGCGAGATCGCGCTGCGCGAGACGCTGACGCTCAGTCTCACGTTCGACCACCGGGTGGTCGACGGCGAGCAGGGCGCCCGGTTCCTCGCGGACCTCGGCGGGCTCCTGGCCGACCCGGGGCTGGCGCTGCTGCTCGGCGGCTCCGACGGCCCGGACGACGGCAGTCCGGACGACGGCGGTCCGGACGACGGCGAGGGGCGGGGCGCATGACCGTCCTCACCTCCGCCGTCGACCCGGCGAGCGACGCCGCCCGTGCGAACGCCGAGGCGCAGGGTGCGCTCGCGGCGACCCTGCGCGAACGGACGTCCGGGGCGGCACGGGGCGGCTCGGACGCTGCCCGCGAGCGCCACGTGGGGCGCGGCAAGCTGCTGCCGCGGGACCGGGTCGAGCGGCTGCTCGACCCGGGCAGCCCGTTCCTGGAGATCTCCCCGCTGGCCGCGTACGGGGTCGACGCCGGCCCGGGCGAGGTGGGCGCGTGGCCCGGTGCGGGCGTGGTCGCGGGCGTCGGGCGGGTGCGCGGGCGGCAGGTGATGGTGGTCTGCAACGATCCGACGGTCAAGGGCGGCACGTACCACCCGCTGACGGTCAAGAAGCACCTGCGGGCGCAGGAGATCGCGCTGGAGAACCGGCTGCCGTGCGTCTACCTGGTGGACTCGGGCGGGGCGTTCCTGCCGCGGCAGGACGAGGTGTTCCCGGACCGCGACCACTTCGGTCGGATCTTCTACCACCAGGCGCGGCTGTCCGCGGAGGGGATACCGCAGATCTCCGCCGTGCTCGGCTCCTGCACGGCCGGCGGGGCGTACGTCCCGGCGATGAGCGACGAGACGGTGATCGTGCGGGGCCAGGGCACGATCTTCCTCGGCGGCCCGCCGCTGGTGAAGGCCGCGATCGGCGAGGTCGTCACGGCCGAGCAGCTCGGCGGTGGTGAGCTGCACGCGCGGCGCTCCGGCGTCGTCGACCATCTCGCCGAGGACGACGAGCACGCCCTGGACATCGTGCGCGACATCGTCGCGACGCTCCCGCCGGACCCGGAGCCTGCGTGGACCGTCGCGGAGGCCGAGGCGCCCGCCGTCGGCCCCGACGCCCCGGACGGGTCGGGTGGCGCGGGTCTGGACGCCGTGGTGCCCGCGGACGTCCAGCAGCCGTACGACCCGCGCGAGGTGATCGCGCGCGTCGTGGACGGCAGCAGGCTGCACGAGTTCAAGGCCGGGTACGGGACCACGCTGGTCTGCGGGTTCGCGCACGTGCACGGGCACCCGGTGGGGGTCCTGGCCAACCACGGCGTGCTCCTGCGCGAGTCGGCGCTCAAGGGTGCGCACTTCATCGAGCTGTGCGACCAGCGCGGCATCCCGCTGCTGTTCCTGCAGAACATCTCGGGGTTCATGGTGGGCACCGACGCCGAGGCGGGCGGCATCGCGAAGGACGGCGCCAAGATGGTCACGGCCGTGGCCACGGCCCGGGTGCCGAAGCTGACCGTCATCGTGGGCGGGTCGTTCGGCGCCGGGAACTACGCGATGTGCGGGCGGGCCTACTCCCCGCGGTTCCTGTGGACCTGGCCGGGCGCGCGGGTCTCGGTGATGGGCGGCGAGCAGGCCTCGGCCGTGCTGGCCACCGTCAAGCGCGACCAGGCGGACGCCCGGGGCCAGGAGTGGGACGCGCAGGACGAGTCGGAGTTCCGGCGCGAGATCCGCGACTCCTACGAGGTGGCAGGCAACCCGTACCACGCGACCGCCCGGCTGTGGGATGACGGCATCATCGAGCCGGGCGACACTCGCCGCGTGCTCGGCATGGCACTGGCGGTGTGCGCCCGCACGCCGCTCCCGACGACCGAGGGCCCGCGCTTCGGGCTCTTCCGGATGTGAGGACGGTGCCGACGGAGATGTTCAGCACAGTGCTGGTAGCCAACCGTGGCGAGATCGCCTGCCGTGTGATCGGCACGTTGCGCCGGCTCGGCGTCCGCTCGGTCGCGGTCCACACGGACGCCGACGGCGGGTCGCGGCACGTGCGCGAGGCCGACGTCGCGGTGTCCCTCGGCCCGGCCCGCGCGTACCTGGACGTCGAGGCGGTGGTCGCGGCCGCCGTCGGCGCCGGTGCCGAGGCGATCCACCCCGGCTACGGCTTCCTGTCGGAGAACCCGGAGCTCGCCCGCGCCTGCGAACGCGCCGGGCTGGTGTTCGTCGGTCCCCCGGCCGCGGCGATCGAGGCGATGGCCGACAAGGTCGCGGGCAAGCGGCTCGTCGCCGGCCGGGGCGTGCCCGTGCTGCCCGGCACGCTGGACGCGGGGCCCGACGACCGAGGGCTCGACGACGCGGAGCTCGTCGCGGCCGCGGCCGACGTCGGTTTCCCCCTGCTGGTCAAGCCGGTGGCCGGGGGCGGCGGCAAGGGCATGGTGGTGGTCCGGGACGCCGACGGCCTGCCCGCGGCGCTGGCCTCCGCGCGCCGGGTGGCGACGTCGGCGTTCGGCGACGACAGGCTGCTGCTCGAGCGGTTGGTGGAACGTCCGCGGCACGTCGAGGTGCAGGTGCTCGCGGACACCCGTGGCGCCGTCGTGCACCTCGGCGAGCGGGAGTGCACGCTGCAGCGCCGCCACCAGAAGATCGTCGAGGAGGCTCCGTCGCACGCCGTCGACGACGCGACGCGCGAGCGGCTCGGCGCGGCGGCCTGCGAGGTGGCCCGGTCGGTCGGCTACGTCGGTGTCGGCACGGTGGAGTTCCTCGTGCCGGCGGACGCTCCCGACGACTTCGCGTTCATCGAGATGAACACCCGCCTGCAGGTGGAGCACCCGGTCACCGAGATGGTCACCGGTCTGGACCTCGTGGCGGCCCAGCTCCGGGTCGCCGCCGGCGAGCCGTTGTGGTTCGCCCAGCAGGACGTGCGGCTCACCGGCCACGCGGTCGAGGCCCGGGTGTACGCGGAGGCGCCCGCCCGCGGGTTCCTGCCGTCGGTGGGCCGCGTGGACGTGTTCGACGACGCGGGGGTGGGCGCGGGTCCCGACGCGTTCCCGCTCCGGCTGGACGCGGGTGTCGCGAGCGGCGACGAGGTGTCGGGGGACTACGACCCGATGCTCGCCAAGGCCGTCGCGCACGGCACGGACCGCGACCAGGCCCTGGCGCGCCTCGACGGGCTGCTCGCCCGGACGGCGGTGCTCGGTGTCGAGACGAACGTCGGGTTCCTGCGCGACCTGCTCGCCGACCCGGACGTCCGCGCGGGCAAGCTCGACACGGGCCTCGTGGACCGGTTCGTGGAGCCCGCGGAGCAGCCCGGAGCCGGTGCACAGCCAGCCGAGCCCGACGGGACCGCGCTGGTGGTCGCCGCGCTCCTCGCCGGTACATCCGCGCCCGGCACCAGCACCGGCAGCGGGACCCGCGACCCGTGGGCGCCGGACGGCTGGCGGCTCAACGCCGCGCCCGTATCCCGCCCGGTCGCCCTGCGCGACGCGGCCGGCACCGTCCTCGACCTCGAGGTCACCGGCTCCCGCGACGCCGCCACGGTGGCGGGTGGCGGCGTGGACGACGGCGGCAGCCCGGTCCGGGCGTCCCTGCGGCCGGCCGGTGGTCCGCCGCACCGGCGGCTGCTCACGGCCGAGGGGCGCACGGTCCTGGTGCACGTGCTGGAACGGGACGGCGCCGTGTGGGTCGCCGTCGAGGGCCGCACCAGCGTGCTCACCGTCCTGGACCGCACCGAGCGCGCCGCGGTGCGCCGGAGCGGGAAGGCCGCCACCGCCGAGCCGGGCGCGCCCGCCACGGGTCCCACCGAGATCCGGGCGCAGATGCCCGGCACGGTGACCGCCACCCATGCCGAAGGTCCCGTCGATGCCGGCGCCGCCGTCGTCGTCGTCGAAGCCATGAAGATGGAACACCCCCTCACCGCACCCGCCGCAGGGACCCTGCGTCTCGTGGTGCACCCGGGCGACCAGGTCCGCCTCGACCAGGTGGTCGCCGTCGTCGAACCCGAAGGAGCGTCATGATCGCCGATACCGCCGCGACCGTCCTGACCGACGGGCAGCGCAAGCTCAGCCAGACGGTGCGTGAGTTCGCCGACGAGGTCGTCGCGCCGGCCGCCTACCGGTACGACACGGAGCGCCGCCTGCCGATGGAGATCATCGCGCAGATGGGTGAGCTCGGGCTGTTCGGGCTGCCGTTCCCGCGTGACGTGGGCGGCCAGGACGAGGACTACGTCTCGCTGTGCCTCGCCGTCGAGGCGCTCGCCCGGGTGGACCAGTCCATCGCGGTGACGCTCGAGGCCGGGGTCGGGCTCGGCATCATGCCGATCTTCCGGCACGGCACGCCCGAGCAGAAGGAGCGCTGGCTGCCCGACCTGGTGGCCGGCCGGGCGCTCGCGGCGTTCGGGCTCACGGAGGCCGGCGCGGGGTCCGACGCGGGGGCGACGCAGACCCGGGCGCGGCTCGAGGAGGGCCCGGACGGGGACGAGTGGGTGATCGACGGGACCAAGCAGTTCATCACCAACTCCGGCACCCCGATCACCAGCGTCATCACCGTCACGGCCGTGACGGGGGAGCGGGTCGGCAGCGACGGCGTCGTGCGCCCCGAGCTCTCCTCCATCCTGGTGCCTGCGGGGACGCGCGGCCTGACCGTGGGCGAGCCGTACGACAAGGTCGGCTGGCACACCTCCGACACCCACCCGCTGACGCTCGACGGCGTCCGCGTGCCGGCGTCGAACCTCCTCGGCGAGCGCGGCCGCGGGTACGCGAACTTCCTGCGCGTGCTCGACGAGGGACGGATCGCGTTCGCCGCGCTGGCCACCGGCGCCGCCCAGGGCTGTCTGGAGGAGGCGCTGCGGTACGCGAATGAGCGCACGGTGTTCGGCCACTCCATCGGGAGCAACCAGCACGTCGCGTTCACCCTGGCGCGGATGCAGGCCCGCGTGCACGCGGCGCGGCTCTGCTGGTTGGACGCCGCGCTGAAGCTCACGCACGGCAAGCCGTTCAAGGCCGAGGCGTCGGTCGCGAAGCTCACGGCCGGCGAGGCGGCGATGGCGAACGCGCGTGACGCGTCGCAGATCTTCGGCGGGTACGGGTTCCTCAACGAGAACCCCGTCGCCCGGCACTACCGCGACTCGAAGATCCTCGAGGTCGGCGAGGGCACCACCGAGGTGCAGCTCATGGTCATCGCCCGCGACCTGGGGCTGACGGCATGAGCGCGGGAGCGAGGGGCAGCGATGCGTGACGAGATCCAGCGGGGCCTCTACCACGACGAGCTCGACGAGGGCGTGCGCTACGTGCACCGACCGGGGCGCACCCTCACCGAGGCGGACAACACGCTGTTCACGTCGGTGACGATGAACCCGCAGGGGCTGCACCTGGACGCGGCCTGGGCGGCGACCCAGCCGTTCGGCAGGCCGCTGATGAACTCGATGCTCACGCTCGCCACGCTCGTCGGGCTGAGCGTCGCCCACCTTACCCGCGGCACGATCGTGGCGAACCTGGGGTTCACGGAGATCCGCTTCCCCGCGCCGATGTTCCACGGCGACACCCTCTACGGGGCGACGACGGTGCTCGACAGGCGGCTCTCCGCCTCGCGGCCCGGCACGGGGATCGTCACGCTCGAGCACGTCGGGACCAACCAGGACGACGTCGAGGTCGCCCGGGCCGTGCGCACGGTGATGATGTGGACCCGGGCCGGGCACGAGCAGGCCGGGAAGGACGAGCCGTGACACCAGAACCCTTCACCCTCGGCCCGGCGCTGCTGTTCTGCCCGGCGGACCGGCCCGACCGGTTCGCCAAGGCGGCACAGCGGGCCGACGGCGTGATCCTCGACCTGGAGGACGGCGTCGACCCGGCCGGACGCCCGGCCGCACGCCGGGCGCTGCTCGAGCACCCGCTCGACCCGGCCTGCACCGTCGTCCGCGTCAACGCCGTCGGGACGCCCGACCACGAGGCCGACCTCGCGGCGCTCGCGGGCACCGCGTACACCACCGTGATGCTGCCGAAGGCGGACGGGAGGTTCGTCGGACCCCTGCTGCGCGCGGACGGCGCCCCCTACGCGGTGGTGGCCCTGTGCGAGACGGCAGCCGGCGTGCTCGCCGCCCCGGCGCTCGCGATGCGACCCGACGTGGTGGCCCTCGCCTGGGGCGCGGAAGACCTCGTCGCGTCCCTCGGCGGGACGTCCAGCCGGCACCTCGACGGCACCTACCGCGACGTGGCCCGGCATGCCCGGTCGACCGTGCTGCTCGCGGCGGGCGCGGTCGGCAAGGCCGCGGTCGACGCCGTGCACGTCGACCTGGACGACCTCGACGGCGTCGCGGCGGAGGCCCGGGACGCGGCGGCGTGCGGGTTCACCGCCACGATGTGCGTGCACCCGCGCCACGCGGCCGCGGTCCGGGAGGCGTACACGCCGCCGGACCAGGAGGTCGAGCGCGCCCGCAGGCTGCTCGAGGGCGCCGGGGTGCCGCCGTCGGGCGGGGCCGTGCGGGCGGAGGGGCGCATGGTCGACGAACCGGTGCTGCGGCACGCGCGCACGGTGCTCGCCCGAGCGGCGAGGGCAGCCGGGGCCGCCGCCGTCGCCGCCGAAGGAGCCGGCCCCGAGCGTTAAGGTGCTTCCGGCGGGCGCCCGGCCCGCCGCGGACCGCAGGGAGGTGCCCGGTGGAGCTGTCGCTGGTGCTCGGCCCGATGAAGTCCGGCAAGTCGCTCGACCTCATCGCGCAGGTAGCCCCGCTGGCCTACTCGCGGCTGAGCTGCGCCGTCGTGCAGTCGGCGCGCCACGTGCGCGACGCGCGGATCGTCTCGCGCACCGGTGCCTCGCTGCCGACGCTCAAGCTGGAGACGCTCGAGCCGCTGCTGCACACCACCGAGGACGTCGTCGCGATCGACGAGGTCCACATGTTCACCCCGGCGGACGTCCGGGTCGTCGAGGAGCTGGTGCTGCGCGGCACCAAGGTGCTGGCGTGCGGCATCGACCTGGACCACCGCGGCGAGCTGTTCGCGACGATCCGTGCCCTGCTGGAGCTGGGCCCCACGGACGTCCGCTACCGCCGTGCCGTGTGCGACCGCTGTCAGGACCTGCACGCCGCGTTCACCCAGGTGCTCTGCGACGGAGTGCCGTTCCTCGAGCCGCTGGGCGCGTCCGAGCCGATCCCGGACGACGGCACCTTCACCTACGAGGCGCTGTGCCGCCGCTGCTTCGTGCTGCCCGAGACCGCGATCGTCACCGGGTCGCCGGGCGTGCCGCGGGCGACCGCGCACCCGTAGGGACGGTCCTGCGACCCCTGCCGGCATCCCGGGAACGTGGCACGATCACGTCGTGACGACGACGCCCGCCGAAGAGACGACGCCCGCCGAAGAGTCCGAGAACCCGCACCGCGTCCTGGTGCTGGCCGGTCGCGGCCGGTACGAGGACCCGTGGCACGACCATGCCGCGACCAGCCACCGCCTCGCGCTCGTGCTCGCCGAGCTGGAGCACGACGGCCGCCCGACCGACGTCGTCGTCCGCTCGGTCTTCCCCGACGCCCTGGCCGACCTGGAGGACGTCGACCTGCTCGTCGTGAACGCCGGGACGTCCTGGCCCGGCTACCTGGAGGCCGGCATCGGGCCCGACGACGACGCGTGGGCGCCGTTCCACGTCGACCTCGAGGCCTGGGCGCGCGCAGGCGGGCGGATCCTCGCCATGCACCAGTCGGCGAACACGTTCCGCGACGCGCCGGGCTGGGAGGAGATCCTCGGCGGCCGCTGGGTGCCGGAGACGTCGTACCACCCGCCGTTCGGCCCGACCACCGTGACCCTGGCGACCGGCGGGCACGCCATCGTCGCCGGGGCCGCCGCGACCGTCGAGCTCCTCGACGAGAGGTACTGCGCCCTGCGCGTCGCGCCGTCGTCGGAGGTGCTCGGCTGGGTGCCCGACGAGGACGGCGAGCCGCAGCCGGTCGTGTGGGCCACCGAGGCGCACGGCGGCCGCACCGTGTACTGCGGACCGGGTCACGACGTGCGCGCCCACGACTCCGCGGGCTATCGACACCTGCTCCTGCGGGCCGCCACCTGGCTGCTGGCCGGGGCCTCGATCAGTCGGTCTTGACCGGCGGGTGGCCCTCCGAGGCCTGCACGACGACGAACCCCTGACCGCTGAGCCCCAGCTGGTACGCCTCGCCGGAGCCGCGCCCGATGACGGCGCCGAGCTTGGCCGTCTTGCGGACCGAGCTGGACAGCGTGGTCGACCAGAGCACGACGGACTGCATGTCCACGAAGGTCGGCTCGTCGACGTTCAGCACCACCGGGGTGCCGTACGCCGTGACGGCGAGCGCCCCGGTGCCGGTGAACGTGGTGTTGAAGAGCCCGCCGGTGAGCATCGAGGCACCCTGGACCCGGTTGATGTCCCAGGTCAGCGTGCTCTCGAAGGCCAGGATGTTGGCACCGCTGACGGTGACGCTCTCGTTCTCCAGGTAGAGGACGAACACCTCGTCGGCGTCCTGCGCGAGGAACACGTCGCCGCGCCCCGAGACCTTCATCAGCGACATGCCCTCGCCGGTGAAGGCCTTCTTGAACAGCTTGGTCACGGACCCGCTGCCCTCGTAGTCGAAGCCGACGTCGCCCTGGTAGGCCACCATCGAGCCCTGCTTGGCGTAGAAGAACCCGCCAGAGCCGGTCAGGTCGACCTTGAGCATGTGCTTGTTCGCGAGCTGGAAGCTGCCGGGCTCGCCCTCGGGTTCGGTGTGCTGGAACAGGTGTGAGCGCATGGACCCATCCTGCGGCATCCCGGTCAACATCGTGCGGCGATCGATCAACTTCTCCCGCTCGCGTCGGCACAGCATGGGCAGGTGACCACCTCGACACGCACCCCCACCCCGACCACGACGGCACGAGCGACCTGGACGCCCGTCCTCACGCTCACCTTCGGCATCGCGATGCTGGTCTCCAGCGAGTTCCTGCCGGCCGGGGTGCTGCCCGGCCTGGCCGCGGACCTCGGCATCACCGAGGGGACGGCGGGCCTGGCGGTGGCGGCCACCGCCGTCGCCGGCTTCCTCACCGCCCCGACGATCGCCGTCGTCCTGCCCCGGACGGACCGGCGCGCCGTGCTGGTCGCGCTGCTGGCGATCGGCGCGGTGGCCAACCTGATCGTCGCCGTCGCTCCCGTGTTCGCCGTGCTGCTGGTCGGCCGGCTGCTGCTGGGCGTGGCGGTCGCCGGCTACTGGGCGTTCGCGTTCGCCGCCGGCATCCGCGCGGTGCGGGGCCGGGCCGCCACGGTCTCGACCACGCTGGCCCTGGGGGTCAGCGTCGCCACCATCGCCGGGGTGCCGCTGGGCTCGCTGCTCGGCGACCAGCTCGGCTGGCGGGTGGTGTTCGGCCTCGCCGCGGCGCTCACCGCGGTCAGCGCCGCCGGCGTCTGGTTCGCGATGCCGAGCGTGCCCGCGCAGCCGGGCGCCGGTCTGGCGATGCTGCGGCAGGCGCTCACGCACCGGCGGCTCATGCTCGGCATCACGTTCCTGTTCGTGGCGGTGCTGGGCAACTTCGCCGCGTACCCGTTCATCCGCCTCGCGATCGAGCGGGTCGACGCCGCGATGGTCGCCCTGCTGCTGCTCCTGTGGGGGCTGGGCGGGCTCGCCGGCAACCTCGCCGCGGGGTCGTTGTCGCGCCGGCTGCGGCTCGCGACGACTCTCGGGCCGGCGTTGTTCGGCGTGGCGCTGGCGACGCTGGCCGGCGCCTCCTCGCTGTGGGTCGTCGTGCCGGCCGTGGTCCTGTGGGGCTTCGGGATGAACATGGTCCCGGTGGCGACCCAGCTCTGGGTCACGACGGCGGAGCCCCGGCGCACCGAGTCGGCGCTCGCTCTGCAGGTGACTGCCTTCCAGGCCGCGATCACGCTGGGCTCCGTGCTAGGCGGCCGGCTGCTCGACGGTGCAGGCCTGACGCCGGTGCTCCTGACCGGCGCCGTCCTCGCGGTGATCGGCGCCGCCGGCTTCGCCACCCAACGCGGTCGACCGGCATGACCCGGCCCGCCAGCACCGCGGCGTCATGCCGTGCACGGCGGTGAAGGCCCGGCTGAACGCGGCGACGGACCCGTAGCCCACGGCGAACGCGACGTGGGTGACCGAGTGGTCGGCGTCGGCGAGGAGCTCGCGGGCACGGCGCATGCGGACCTCACGGACGAACTGCAGAGGGCTGGTGGCCAGCGCCTCGCGGAACCGTTCGCCGAGGCTGGACCGGCTCAGGTGCGCCAGGCGCGCGAGCTCTTCGAGCGTCCACGGGTGAGCCGGGTCGCGCAGGACGGCGGCCACGACCCGGCCGACCTCGGGAGCGAGGCCCGCCGGGACCGTCGGATGGCCGGCCCGCTCCAGCCGGTGCTTGCGCATCGCCGCGGCGATGAGCTCGCCGTAGCTCGCGGCGAAGTGGTTCAGGTGCTGCGCCGTGGACACGGGGCAGAGCTCGACCAGGGCCGTGACCCCACGGTTCGCGGTGCCGAACCCGCGGGCGACGTAGTGCTCCGGCAGGGGCGGTTCGCCGCCCGCCTGGCGCACCGAGGCCAGGACGAGCCGCGCGGTGGTCGTCGCGGCGACGCGGTAGGCGTGCGCGCGGCCGAGGAAGGCGGCGTCGTGCGGGCCGAGCACCTCGGTGGACTGCCACGACTCGACCGCGAGCTCACCGTCGAGGACCAGGAGCCATGCGGACGGCCCGGGCAGATGGACCGTGGCACCGGCCTCCACGGTGCGGACGCTCGATCCGGTGAGCTCCCAGCGGGCGGTCGGTGCGCCGTCGTCGACGACGGCGTGGAGCTCTCCGGCGCGGGCGGCGGGCGGTGCGGGCTCCAGGGCGACCATGACCGGGTCAGCGCGGTCCGGGGCAGGTCTATTCCGAGAGCCTGCGTCCGGGCCGGACGCCGGGGCCGGTCCCGGCGGGACTCACGCGCCGACGAACCCTGTCTGGCGCCAGGCCTCGTAGACGGCGATCGAGGCGGCGTTCGTGAGGTTGAGCGAGCGTCGCCCGGCCAGCATCGGGATCCTCACCTGGTCGGTGATCCGTGGGTGGGCCAGCACGTCGTCGGGCAGCCCGGTGGGCTCGGGACCGAAGAGCAGCACGTCGCCCGGTGCGTACTCGACGGAGGTGAACGGCGTCGTCGCCTGGGTGGTGAACGCGAAGACGCGCGCACCGGGGAGCGTGTCGAGGACGGCGTCGAGGCTCGGGTGCACGTCCATGACCGCCAGGTCGTGGTAGTCGAGCCCGGCGCGCTTCAGCTTCGCCTCGGAGAGGTCGAACCCGAGCGGCTCCACGAGGTGCAGGCGCGCCCCGGTCACGGCGGCGAGCCGGATCGCGGACCCGGTGTTGCCGGGGATGCACGGCTCGAAGTACACGACGTGGGCGAACGGGGACGACGGCTGGTCTGGCTGGGGCACGACGCCGATTCTCCCACCCCCGCGAATCCGATCGGCGCTTCGCGGAGCGGACGCCAGGGGGCGCCCCTAGTGTCGAAAGATGGAACCGATACCGGACCTGATGAAGGCGGTGCAGCTCGTCGGTCACGGCGGGCTCGACCAGCTGGTGTATCGCGACGACGTGCCCACCCCCGCGCCCGACGCGGGTGAGGTGCTGATCGACGTCCATGCCTGCGGCATGAACAACACGGACGTCTGGGTGCGCGAAGGCGCCTACGGCTCCGAGACCGACGCCGCGGAGGTGTCCACGTGGCGGCGTGGCCGGTCCACCCTCGAGTTCCCGCGCATCCAGGGCACGGACACCGTCGGGGAGATCGTCGCTGTCGGCGACGGCGTCCCGCCCGAGCGGGTCGGGACACGCGTCATGGTCGACTTCTCGATCTACAACCGGCCCGAGGGTGACGACTCGCTGGCCGACATCGACTACATCGGGCACGGGCGCGACGGCGGGTACGCCGAGTACGTGGCCGTGCCGGCCGAGAACGCCTACGAGATCACGGCCGACATCTCCGACGCCGAGCTGGCGACGTTCTGCTGCGCCTACTTGACCGCCGAGCAGATGCTCGACCGTTCGCGCTTGGCCGACGGCGAACGCGTCCTGGTGACGGGTGCTTCGGGAGGAGTGGGCTCGGCGATCGTCCAGCTCGCGCGGGTCCGGGGCGCGATCCCGTACGCCGTGACCAGCGCCGGCAAGGAGGAGGCCCTGCGGGAGATCGGCGCCGAGGGCACGATCCTGCGCGACGTCGAGGACCTCGTTGCCGAGGTGGAGCGCGTGGTCGACGGGCCGGTGGACGTGGTCGCGGACCTCGTGGCCGGGCCGATGTTCAACGACCTGCTGCGCATCCTGCGCCCCGAGGGCCGCTACAGCACGGCGGGCGCCATCGGCGGGCCGGTGGTCGACCTCGACCTGCGCACCATGTACCTCAAGCAGCTCGAGCTGCACGGGTCCTCCCAGGGCACGCGGACCGCGTTCCGCCGCCTGGTGCGCTACATCTCCGACGGCGAGATCAAGCCGCTGCTCGACCGCACGTTCCGGCTCTCCGACTTCCACGAGGCGCAACGCACCTTCATGAGCAAGACGTACATCGGCAAGCTGGTCGTGGTCCCCGACCGGCACTGGGACACCGTGAGAGCGCCGCATGTCGCCTCGTGAACGCTCCCTGCACCTCATCGACACCCAGTCCGGGGGTGACGTCAGCCGGATCGTCACCGAGGGCGTCGAGCTCATCCCGGGCACCAGCGTGCTCGAGAAGGCACGCTACCTGGAGCGTGAGGGTGACGGCCTGCGACGGCTGCTGCTCTCCGAACCGTACGGCGACCCCGCGATGTCCGTGGACCTGATCGTCGAGCCGAGCCATCCCGAGGCCCAGGCCGGCTACATCATCATGGAGGCGATGGGCTACCCGCTGTACTCCGGGTCCAACACCATCTGCACCGCCACGGCGCTGCTGTCCAGCGGGATGATCCCGATGCGCTCCGACGACGGCCTGCAGAGCGTGGTGCTGGAGTCGCCCGCCGGGCTCGCGCGGATCACGGCCCGGATCACCGACGGCCGCGTCGCCTCGATCACCACCCAGGGCGAGCCCGCGTACGTGGCCGAGGAAGGGCTGCGCGTCGAGGTGCCGCACTACGGCGAGGTGAGCTTCGACCTGGTGTGGAGCGGTGCCTACTACGCGCTGATCGACGCGGCCGCGTACGGGTTCCGCATCAACGCGGAGGAACAGATCGCGCTGACGGCGTTCGGCGACGCGTTCGTCCGGGCCGCCAGGCCAGGTCTGCTGCAGGAGCATCCCGAGCTGGGCGACGTCGGCCCGCTGCCGTTCGCCCACTTCATGGGGGAGGTCCGCGGTGCGGGACCGGGTCGTCTCGAGTCGCCGTCGGCCACGTACGTCCACCCGGGAGTGATCTGCCGGAGCCCGACCGGGACCGGGACGTCCGCACGGTTGGCCCTCATGGTGCAGCGCGGAGAGATCGCGGAGGGCGACGCGCTGGAGACGATCTCACCGCGCGGCAGCAGGTTCGTCGGCACGGTGCTGGGCGAGGCTCACGTGGGTGCGTACCGTGCGCTGCACTCCACGATCACCGGGTCGGCGCGGCTCATGGCGCACTCGCAGATCACGGTCGACCTGGACGACCCGCTCGTGGACGCCTCCGACCTGGAGCACGTGCTCGCGGTGCAGCCCGCCCATCCCGCCCCCTGACGGTCGACGGATCCCCTCGCCGGTCGGCGTTCCATGGCAGCATGCGGTGGCATGGCCAGCACGGAGACCGGCGATGCCGCCCTGCACGACCTGACCGACCGCGCCGCCGCGATGCTCGGCGTCCCGCTGACCCTGACCGGCACGCTCGGAGGCTCGCTGCGGTCCACCGTGGTGCGGTGCGCCGGCCCGGACGGGAGCACCGTCGTCGTCAAGCGCGTGCACGACGACGGCGCGGAAGCCCGTGAGCGCTTCGTGCGGGAGGCGGTGGGCCTCGACGTGCTCGACGGCGTGCCCCGGCCCGCGGCGCGCGACGATGAGGCGATGACCCTCGTCCTGGAGGACCTCGGAGACGGGCCCACTCTTGCCGACCTGTTGCTCGGTGACGACCGCGCCGCTGCCTGGGAGGGCGCGCACGACTGGGCGCGGGCGCTGGGCGCGATGCTCGGCCGGTCCGCCGGGCGGCTCGGGGACGCGCGCGAGCGGTTCGCCGCCGCGGGCGTGGGCGACCGCTGGTCGGCCCGCCACGTCGTGGTCGACGGCCTGGGTGTGCTCACCGGTCGCGACCCGCACGACGTCCTCGCGGGTGACGCGGGACTCGCCGCGGAGCTGGCCCGCTTCGAGGTGGTCCTGCAGCCCGGCGACTGCGACGTCATCTCGCCGACCGACACCTGCCCCGACAACGCGGTCCTGACTCCCAGCGGCTGGCGGTTCCTCGACCTCGAGGGCACCTCGGTCCAGCACGTCGCCCTGGACGCCGCGTACACGCTCCTGCCGTTCGCGACCTGCTGGTGCGTGTACGACCCGCCGCCAGGGCTCACCGCCGACCTGCTCGCCGCGTTCCGGGTCGGGCTCGGCGAGTCGGCACCGGCGCTCGCGGAGTCGCCCACGTGGGACGACGACATCGACGCCGCGTGCGCGGCCTGGATCCTGGCGGCGAGCGGCTGGATGGACCGCGGTGCCCGGGCAGGTGACCAGCACGTCGGGTTCACCGACCAGGCACCGCCGTACCGCGAGCTGCTGGTGAACCGGTGGCGGTGGGGCGCCACGCACCTGGAGCGGTCGTTCCCCCGGCTGGCCGAGCTCTTCGGCGAGTCCGCCGACCGCGCCGACGCCGCGTGGGACGCACCCCGGCTGGCCGGGTACCCGGCGTTCTCCGCTAACCTGACCTCATGACGAGGCGCACGGACTGGTGGCGGCTGCAGCAGCAGCCGTGACCTGACGCGCCCCGAGCCTACGAGTCCCGAGCTGCCCGCCGCAGCCCGGGACTCGTCGCGAACGCGGCGACGTCGGGCACCGGTGGGCGGCACCACCGAAGGAGCCGACCGATGACCAGCACGACCAGCCCCGCCGCCGACCCCGCCGCCGCCGCCGACCCCGCCGCCGACGCCGACCCCGCCGCCGACGGCGAGACCGCCTCCGTGCGCGCCGCCCGCACCCGCAGCGCCGAGATCGAGCGGCGCATCGCCCGCGACCCCAGCATGTTCCGCGTGCTCACCGGGGACCGCCCGACGGGCGCCCTGCACCTTGGCCACTACCTCGGCACGCTCGCCAACCGCGTGCGGCTGCAGGACGCCGGCGTGGACGTGATCCTCGTCGTCGCCGACTACCAGGTCATCACCGACCGCGACGAGACGGGCGACCTGCCCGCCGTCGTCCGCGAGGTGGTGCTTGACTACCTGGCGGCCGGCATCGATCCCCGCCGCACCACGGTGTTCGCGCACTCGGCGGTGGCGGCCCTGCACCAGCTGATGCTGCCGTTCCTGTCCCTGGTCACGGTGGCCGAGCTGGAGCGGAACCCCACCGTGAAGGCCGAGTCCGTGGACGCCGCGAACCGGCAGGGCCGCGGCATGTCGGGCCTCCTGCTGACGTATCCGGTCCACCAGGCCGCCGACATCCTGGCGGTGCACGGCAACCTGGTGCCCGTCGGCACGGACCAGCTGCCGCACCTGGAGACCTCGCGCACGGTCGCCCGGCGGTTCAACCAGCGCTTCACCGCCGCGCAGCCGTACTTCGCCGAGCCGGAGGCGCTGCTCGCCGACATGCCGACCGTCCTCGGCAACGACGGCGAGAAGATGTCGAAGTCGCGGGGCAACGTGCTCGAGCTCCGCGCGGACGAGGACGAGACGGCCGCCTACCTGCGGCGCGCCCGGACCGACTCCCAGCGGCACATCACCTTCGAGCCGGACGCCCGCCCCGAGGTCGCGAGCCTGCTGCGCCTGGGCGCGCACTTCGCGGGGACGACGCCGGAGTCTCTCGCCGCGTCGGTGGGCTCGGCGGGCGCGGGACGCCTCAAGGAGGTCGTCACCGAGGCGGTGGTCGAGGGTCTGCGGCCGATCCGGGCCCGACGGCGGGACCTCGCCGCGGACGGTCGCGCCGTCGTCGGCGAGGTCCTCGCGCGGGGAGCGGCGCGGGCCACGGTGCTCGCCGAGGGCACGCTGGCCGACGTCCGCGAGCTCATGGGCACGGTCTACTCCTGACCGGCGCCCACCGGCCGGGACGGGTCAGCGGAGCCGGTCGCCGAGCCGCGCCAGCTGGTCCCGCAGCGCAGCCGGCATGCGGTCACCGAAGGTGTCGAAGAACTCGGACGTCAGCTCGGCCTCGGCGAGCCAGGCCTCCGCGGGCACGTCGAACAGAGCCTCCAGGTCGCTGTCGGAGACGTCGAGGCCGTCGACGTCGAGCGCCCCGGGCGCGGGGAGCAGCCCGACGGCGGACGGGACGGCTCCGGCGTCGGTGCGCACGCCGCGCGATCGGTCGATCTGCTCGGCGATCCACTTGACCACTCGCGAGTTCTCGCCGAACCCGGGCCAGATGAACTTCCCGTCGGCGTCCTTGCGGAACCAGTTGACCTGGAAGATCTTCGGTCGCTTCTCGGAGTCCAGGCCGGCGCCCACCTCGAGCCAGTGCGACCAGTGGTCGGCCATGTTGTAGCCGCAGAACGGCAGCATCGCGAACGGGTCACGCCGCAGCTCGCCGACGGCGCCCTCGGCCGCGGCCGTGCGCTCGGAGCTGATCGTGGCCCCCATGAACACGCCGTGCTCCCAGCTCGTCGCCTGGGCGACCAGCGGCACGTTGGTCGCCCGCCGCCCGCCGAAGACGATCGCGTCCACGGGCACGCCCGCCGGGTCCTCCCAGACGTCCGCGATCGACGGGCACTGCGCCGCCGCCACCGTGAAGCGCGAGTTCGGGTGCGCGGCGGGCCGGCCGGCCTCCCCGTCGGTGGGCGTCCAGTCGTCGCCCCGCCAGTCCACCAGGTGCTCGGGCGGCTCCGGGGTGAGCCCTTCCCACCAGACGTCGCCGTCGTCCGTGAGTGCGACGTTGGTGAAGATGACGTCGTGGGTGAGCGTCTCGATGGCGGTCGGGTTCGTCTCGACGCCGGTGCCCGGTGCGACCCCGAAGAACCCGGCCTCCGGGTTGATGGCACGCAGCGTGCCGTCGGGGCCGGGGCGCATCCAGACGATGTCGTCGCCGATCGTCTCGACGGTCCACCCGGGGACCGTCGGCTGCAGCATGGCGAGGTTCGTCTTGCCGCAGGCGCTGGGGAACGCGGCAGCCAGGTGGTACTGGCGCTGCTCGGGCGAGGTGATGCGGATGAGCAGCATGTGCTCGGCCAGCCAGCCCTCGTCACGGGCCATCGCCGAGGCGATGCGCAGCGCGAAGCACTTCTTGCCGAGCAGCGCGTTGCCGCCGTAGCCGGAACCGTAGGACCAGATCTCTCGCGCCTCGGGGTAGTGGACGATGTACTTGGTCTCGTTGCACGGCCACGCGACGTCCTGGTCCCCGTCGGCGAGCGGTGCGCCTACCGAGTGCACGGCGGGGACCCACTGCTGCCCGCCCTCGATGAGGTCGAGGACTTCGCTCGAGACCCGCGTCATCACGTGCATGGAGACGACGACGTAGGGGGAGTCGGTGATCTCGATGCCCACCTGGGAGAGCGGCCCACCCACGGGGCCCATCGAGAAGGGCACCACGTACATCGTGCGGCCCTTCATGGAGCCGGCGAAGACCTCGTCCAGCTCGGAGCGCATCTCGGCAGGTGCGCACCAGTTGTTCGTCGGGCCGGCGTCGACCTCGCGCTCCGAGCAGATGAACGTGCGCGACTCGACGCGGGCGACGTCGGACGGGTCGGAGCGCGCGAGGTAGGAGCCGGGGCGCTTCTCCTCGTTCAGCTTGAGGAGCGTGCCCGCCGCGACCATCTGGTCGATCAGCCGCTGCTTCTCCTCGGCAGAACCGTCGCACCACACGACCTCGTCCGGCTGGGTGAGCTCGGCGATCTCGGCCACCCAGGCGAAGGGGTCGCGGACGGGCACGGCGGCCGACGGCGCACCGAACGTGTCCGGGAAGCCGGCGGCATCGGTGCGGCCCAGCGTGTCCGGCGCGAGCTCCGCGACCGCGAGCCGGGTCCGTCGAGGATTGGCGGTGAAGTGCATGGCGGCTCCGTCCGTGATGGTTCTCCCGTCGCGGCGGACGGGCTTCCTGCTTCCACTCTGCGCCTCGGTGGCGGCGGGTTTCCATCCGGACGGCCGTGAAGATTCGCCGATCTTCACGTAGCGTGAAGCCATGACCACCACGGCGGCGTCGGAGACCCCGGACCTCATCACCCTGGGGCGGCGCATCCGGCACGCGCGCACCTCCCGCGGACTGACGCTGGACGCGCTCGGCAGGGCCGTCGACGCCGCACCGAGCCTCCTCTCGCTCGTCGAGAACGGCCGCCGCGAGCCCCGGCTCTCCCTGCTGCGCGCCATCGCCGAGGCGCTCGACGTGGGGCTCGCCGACCTCCTGGCCGACGAGCCGCCGTCGCGCCGCGCCGCCCTCGAGATCGCCCTCGAGCGCGCGCAGCGCGGCCCGCTGTTCGCCACGCTCGGGCTGCCGGGGATCAAGCCGAGCCAGAAGCTGCCCGTGCCCGTCCTTGAACAGCTCGTGGGCCTGCACGCCGAGCTCTCCCGGCGCGAGGAGGAGGCGATCGCGACGCCGGAGGAGGCGCGGCGAGCCAACACGGTGCTGCGGCACGAGCGGCAGGAGCGCGGCAACCACATGCCGCACATCGAGGAGATCGGCGAGGACATGGCGCGCCGCGCCGGGTACACCGGCGGTGCGCTGACGCACCGCACCGTGGCGAGGATCGCCGAGGACCTCGGGCTGACGATCCTGCACGTGGACGACCTGCCGCGCTCCGCCCGCTCGGTCACCGACTGGAAGAACGGCCGGATCTACCTGCCGCCGGCCTCGATCCCCGGCGGGCACGGCCTGCGCTCGCTGGCGCTGCAAGCCATCGCCCACCGCGTGCTCGGTCACGAGCGGCCCCGCTCCTACGCCGAGTTCCTGCGGCAGCGTGTCGAGATCACGTACTTCGCGGCGGCGTGCCTCATCCCGGAGTCGGCCGCCGTCGAGTTCCTGTCGCAGCGCAAGCGCGAGAAGGACCTCGCGGTGGAGGACTTCCGGGACGCCTTCGGCGTCACCCACGAGGCGGCCGCCATGCGGCTCACGAACCTCGCCACGGTGCACCTCGGCATCCCGTTGCACTTCTTGCGGGTCGGCGACGACGGCGCGCTGTTCCGCGGGTACGCCAACGACGGTCTGCCGCTGCCGCAGGACGTCACGGGCGCCATCGAAGGCCAGCTCGTGTGCCGCCGGTGGCCCGCGCGCGAGGCCTTCACCCGCCGGGACCGGGCGTCGGAGTCGTACCAGTACACGGACACACCGGCCGGTACCTTCTGGGACTCCGTGCAGACGGGCACGGCCGCCGACGGGCGGCAGTTCTCGATCACCGTCGGGGTGCCGTACGCGCACGCCAAGTGGTTCCGGGGTCGCGACACCCAGGTGCGCCGGACCTCGACCTGCCCGGACCCCGCCTGCTGCCAGCGGCCGCCGTCGCACCTCACCGAGCGGTGGCAGGCGCACTCGTGGCCGAGCGCGCGCATGCACCAGCAGGTGCTCGCCGCGCTGCCGAGGGGAGTGTTCCCCGGCGTCGACGACACGGACGTCTACCGCTTCCTGGAGCGGCACGCGCCCGACGCCTCCGACGTCTCGGACGCCGCGAGGTAGTGCGGCGCGGCGGGGTCGAACGACCCCGCGCCGCGGGTCGCTACCCCGCGGCGTCGGGGAGCGGGCCGCCGCGGGCGTCGAGTCGCTCGACCAGCCGGGCGAAGACGTCGCCGGCGCGCAGCCCGTCGTGCTCGAACTCGTTGGTCACCCAGGCGCGCGCGTTGCCCACGCGGGCCACGGTGTCCAGCGACAGGTCGGCGTCGACGAACATGTCGTCGTGGTAGACCGCCGCCTCCAGCGGCACCTGGTTGGTGGCGAGCACGTCGAGGTCGTACAGGTCCGGCCAGTCGTCACGGGCCGCGAGCGCCTCCGCGGCGGCCCGGAACGGCCGCAGCGCCGCGACCTGATCGAACATCCAGGGGTAGATCATCTCGCCGGTGAACAGCAGCGGTCGGGCCTCCGTGGCGAACGCGGGGTCGCCGTCGCGCACACGCTGCGCCGACCACGCCGTCGGGCCGGTCCCCTGCTGCGCGTAGATGGACTCGTGCAGGACGGCGTACAGCGGGTTGGTCGCGAACCCGGTGGCGGCCTCGACCTCGGCGAGGAACGTGTCGGTGAGGGTGTCGACGCCGACCGGTGCGGACAGGTCGTCGAACGCCTCGTCGACGATCCAGTGCACGCGCTCGAAGCCGGGCCCCATGCCGAACGCCATGCCGAGGGACTGGAACCGCTCGACGCTCAGCAGGTCGCCGCCGGGCAGGCGGACGTCCCCGGCCGCGACCCGGTCGGCGATCCGGGCGACGCGCTCGACGTCGGCGGGATATCGCTCGCGGTAGAGCGCGTTCTTGGCGGCGACGCGCGGCTGGGTGCGCCGGTAGACCTCGTCGGCGCTCGCCGTCAGCCCGGCGAGGCCTCCGGTCACGTACGACGCCGCCACACCCTCGGGAGCGAGGGACAGGTAGGTCAGGGTGAGGAACCCGCCGTACGACTGGCCGAGCGTGGACCAGCGCCGCCCGTCGTAGAGCGTGCGGCGCACGTGCTCGGCGTCGAGCACGATCGAGTCGGCCCGGAAGTGCGCCAGGTACTCGGCCTGGGCCTCGCCGTCGCCGAGCGCGGTGAGCGCACCGGCGCGGACCGCCGTCGAGCGTCCCGTGCCGCGCTGGTCCAGCAGCACCACCCGGAACCGCTTGAGCGCCTCGCCGACCCAACCCTCGGCGCCCGTGGGGCGCGGACCCTTGCCGCCCGGTCCACCCTGGAGGAACACCAGCAGGGGCAGGTCGTCGTCGCGCTTCGTGGGGTCGACCAGCTCGCGGACGAACACGCTCAGCGTGCGGTCGTCGTCGGGCGCGGACCAGTCGAGCGGGACGCGCACGGAGCGGTCGGTGACGTGGACTCCGGGCAGGGTGTATTCGCTCACCGGGCAAGCGTAGGCTTGTTGCATGCGATGCCCGACTTTCGCTGTCGGCGACCATCTACCGGCTGGCGCGCGTCAGTTACTGCCGTGCGTCCACGTGACGAGCTCCGCGCGTGAACGCACACCCACCTTGCGATAGATCGCCGTCAATCGCGCCTCGACGGAGCGCACGGAGACGAAGAGTTCTTGCGCGACGTCCCGGTTGCGCATCCCACCGACCACCAGCTCCACCACGCGACTCTCGTCGGCTGTGAGCTGAGGGTCAGGCGGTTCACCGGTCGGTGCACCGACCTGCTCGGCCCACCACGGCAGCCCCATCCGACTGAAGAGCGCGGCCGCGGAGGCGGCCGTCTGGCGCTGAAGTTCCTCCGACCCGCCCCCCTCCAGGGCGCGCGCATAGGCAGCGAGCGTGCGAGCCTGCTCGTACTCGGAGTCCACCGGATTGAACGAACCGACCGCGTCGTCGAAGAGCCGGATGGACTCGTCACCGGTCGTGGTGAGTGCTCGTGCTCGCTTCAGCACCGAAGCGGCCCACCGAGACGGGACTCGTGCCGCCCGCTCGGCGAGATTGTCGGCAACGGCCCGGGCCCCCCGTAGGTCGCCGGACCGGACCAGGGCCTCGATGAGGTCACCGTCGATGCGGTGCAGAGCGGGGTTGAGCATGTGCGCGCACTCGACCTTGCTGCGCATCAGCAGTCGCACGGCCTGGTCGAGGTCCCCGGCGTGCAGGGCGCGCGAGCCGAGGTACGCGTCGGCGCGGGCCGAGATGGCGACGTTGTGCCGTCCGTGCGCGTGCACGCGCTCGAGCACGTCGGCGGCTTGATCCGGATCGCCGAGCTCCGTCCAGTACCACAGCTCGTGCAACGCTCGGAAGGGCCGGTGCAGGTCTTTCGTCCGATCGTCGTGGACGACGGCGGACATGGTGGCGAGAGCGGCGTGGAAGTTCGCCGCGAGCCGGTCGTTCTCGACCGAGTAGAGACGGGTTGTGACGAGCCACAGCGGGTCGAGCGAGACCTGGTTCGACAGGAGCATGTCGAACAGATGTCGCGCCTGCCCGTACCGCTCGGCGTAGGTCAGTGCCCGGCCGTGAGACAGCAGCGTCGTCGTCGCGACGGTGTGGTCGCCGATAGTCCCTCGCAGCTCGGGCGCGGGCAGATCCGTGCGTCCGCTCGTCATCGCCGTCGTGAGTGCGCGTGCGACAGTCCCGATGGCGATGCTCTCCTCCGACGCCCGCGCGAGCCACGGAGGCAGCGCGTCGAGGTGACGCACGGCCGCGTCGAGCTCCCAGCGTTCGGCACAGTAGATTGCAAGTAGCGCGAGCAGCAGTACGGCGTCGTCGGGCGCGTCACCCGCGAACCGTCGCACCGCGTCGGCGGCGAGCGCCGAGAGCACGTTCTGCGTGCGCAGGTACTCGAACCGCACCCGCAGGCTCACCAGACGGAGCCGGGCCGCAGGCCCGAGGTTCGAGGCGTCGGCCAGGTCCGCGTACCTCTCCGCGAGGCCGAAGGCGCACTCGTAGAAGAACCCGTTCGCGAGGGCGAGGTACTGGTGGCCGTCGTCGTCAGGCACCCCGAGCAGCACGGAGCGTTCCGCGACCTCGAGCGCGGTGTCGAAGTCGCCCTCGCGCGTCAGCGCGATTGCCATCACCTGCAGCTGGCGTCCCCACTCGTCGGAGATGTCGACGAAGCTCGCGTGCCAGGTCCTGCTCGACTCGTCCGCCGCGCAGCAGGCCGCGAACTCAGCGTGCAGGTCGCGCCGCTCGGTGGCGCTCATGGACCAGTAGACCACCGAACGGACGACCGGTTCGGCGATCCAGATCTGGTCCACCTTGACCCGTGCCAGCCCGCGAGCGACGAGACCCGCGTAGTCTCGGCCGCCCTGGGGGAGCACCGCGACGGGATGCACACGACGGGTCGACAACGCCGCTAGCGCGCGCGCCGAGTCCTCGTCGAGCTCGCCGAGCTGCTGTCGCACGGCGCGCTCCGTGTTCGGCCCCATGCGCAGCGGGAAGGTCAGCGCGTCAGATCCGGTGAGCTGGCTGTGGCCGAGCCGACGCAGGATCTCGACGGCGCGGCGGGGATGGCCCTCGGCGTGCATCGCGACCAGCTCGACGACGGCCGCGCGAGTGTCAGGGCCGGCCTCGGACCGCACCAGGGACACCGTGCGCGCGTAGTCGAGAGGTGCCAGCTCGACATGCTCCAGGCCGTCGAACGCCCCGTCGTCGCCCAGGGATCTCAGGGCGAGGACGAGCCGTAGCCGCGTCCCGCGCAGCCGGCGCGCCAGATAGCCGAGCACCTTACGGCTCTCGGGGTCGAGCAGATGGGCGTCGTCGACGATCAGGCACTGTGCGGGCTGTGGGAACTGGTGGAGCTGTGCGAGGACCAGCTTTCCGACGGCGAAGGGTGTCGCGTCACGACCGCGGACCGCGACCTGCACGGCCTGCGCGACCCGCGGCTCGCTCAGCGCGGCGAGCACAGCGAAGACCCCAGCGTAGGGCCACGTTCGTTCGGCCGAGGTCGCGGTGACCAGGGCACCCGGGAGTTCGACGCCGTCGGCCAGGATGCGGGCGAACCGTGTCTTGCCCATCCCCGAGTCGCCGACGACCAGGACGCACTGCTCCGGTTCCGCCGTGACCAGTGCTGCGACCTTGGTGAAGGACTCCTCGCGCACCCAGTCCATCGCAACCCCCTCCGGACGCACCATAGCGTACGCACGCAGGCCGTCGCGGTCGCAGGTTCGGGGAGGTCGCGATGCGGTTCTCCGCTTCGGGTCCGCAGGTCGACCGCAGGATTCCCCACGCGGTCCGTCACGGGCGCGTCGACGCTCCTAGGTTCGTGAAAGACCACGGGAGAGGGGAGCAGGAATGTCAGCACGATCGAGACCGGTCGACATCGGGGTGACGAGCGCACGGGTGTCCGGCCGGGGGTCGGGAACCCGACGCGCACTGATCCTGTGCGCGTGTCTGGCCCAGGTGATCATTGTCCTCGACACGACCATCGTCGCCGTCGCGCTGCCGGACGCACAGGAGGGACTCGGCTTCGCGGATACGGGGCGGCAGTGGACCATCACTGCATACACCCTGGCGTTCGGGTCGCTCCTGCTGGTCGGAGGACTCCTCTCGCAGCGCGTCGGCATTCGTCGGTCGTTCATGATCGGACTCGCCGGGTTCGGTGTCGCAAGCCTTGCCGCCGGCTGCGCGACCTCACTCGAGATGCTTCTCGCCGCGCGGGTCGCGCAGGGAGTCGCCGCCGCACTGCTCGCCCCGACCAACCTGTCGCTGATGAACTCGGCGTTCCCCGATCAGCGGGGGCGAGCCGGCGCGTTCGCCGTCTTCGGATCCGTTGCGGGCGCGGGGGCCGCGCTCGGGCTTGTGCTCGGCGGGGTGCTGACGGAGCTGTCGTCCTGGCGGGCGTGCTTCCTGGTGAACGTGCCGCTCGTCCTGGGGACCGTGATCGTCGCGCTGGTCACCTTGCGAGGTGCACCCGGGCCGGTTCGCGATCGCGCGTTCACCGACGTGGCGGGTCTCGTCCTCGGCTCCGCCGGGATCTGTGCCCTCGTCCTGGGGCTGTCCCGGGCCGAGGAGCTCGGCTGGTCTCACCCGTCCACTCTGGGGTGCCTGGGAGCGGGCATAGTCCTGCTGGTCCTCTTCGTCGCGTGGGAACGCACCGCGACCGACCCGCTCCTGCCGCTGTGGATCATTCGCGATGCGACACGCGGCTCGTCCTACCTCGTCATCCTGCTCGTCGGGTTCGCCCAGATGGGCTCTTCCATATATCTCACCTTCTACCTGCAGTACGGGCTCGGGCACAGCCCCCTGCGCACCGGGTTGTCGTTCCTCCCGATGGTCGGAGGGCTCGTCGTCGCCGCCGCGCTCAGCACCCGGCTGCTCGTCCCGCGGTTCGGGCTGCGCGTCACGTATCCGCTGGGTGCGCTCGTGCAGGCGGCGGGGTTCGTCTGGCTCTCCGGCTTGACGACGGACGACGACTTCGTGGGCACCCTCCTCGGGCCGATGGTCGTGGTGGGGCTGGGGCTCGGGATCGTCATGGCGCCGGGCATGTCGTCGGCGACCCACGGCATCGGTCCCGACCGCAGCGGCCTCGCTTCCGCGGTGGCGAACACCAGCCAGCAGGTCGGCGCGTCGCTCGGAGTCGCGTTCCTCAGCTCGTTCGCCTCGCGAGTCGCGGCGGACTCGTTCGAGGGGTCGCGCGCGGACCTCGCC
This sequence comes from uncultured Isoptericola sp., assembly GCA_947497265.1. GTDB lineage: Bacteria > Actinomycetota > Actinomycetes > Actinomycetales > Cellulomonadaceae > Isoptericola > Isoptericola rhizosphaerae. The sequence continues at coordinate 265,869 of CANMFP010000001.1, read as the reverse complement.
GCGGCGACCGGGCGTGGGCTCGCCGCCGCGGGTGCGGATCCGAGCTCGGCCGACGGCCTGGCGATCGTCGCGCAGCTTGTGGCGGACTTCCGGTTCGAGGCGCAGGTCGTCGCCTACGGCCAAGGATTCCTCGCGACCGCAGCCTTCGCGGTGCTCGTCGCCGTCGCGACCGCCGTCATCCTGGCGCGGGGGACGGCGACTCGGCCCGTCCCCGAGAGCACATCGTCGATCGACAACGAAAGGACGTACTCATGACCGATCGCAGGTACCTTGCAACGTTCCAGCAGCGCAACCTGTACATGCACCATGCAGCTCACCCTGCCGACCCGTCGTTCGACCTCGGCTTCGTGTACCGGTTCGACGGTGACCTCGATGTCGATCGACTGGTCCGGGCGATGCGGGCCGTCCTGGGTGCGAGCCCGGGCATCGCGACACATTTCGTCTCCCGGGACGGTGCGGTCGAGGCGGTCGTCGGCGCTGTCGAGCCCGACGTGCAGGTCGAGCCGGCGCCGGTCGGCAACGACACGGATCGGCTCATCGCCGCCCAGGCAGCAGAGGAGCTGGCTCGGGGCCCGATCGACCCGAGCGACCCGCACCAGCTCCACGTCCGGTTCTTCCGGTCGCGCGACTCGTTGTGGATGCGCCTGATCGGGGCACACATCATCGGTGACGCCTACTCGTTCTTCCGGGTGATGGGGGCCGTCGGCGATCTCTACCGCAGCCAGAACGAGAACTGGCTCGAGCTGCTGTCGACCGTGGCGGAGCACCCGGGCACCACGGTGCCCACTCCGGTGCTACCTCGCGCGCTGGAGTCGTACGATGCGCTCCTCGCCCCGGTCGACGCGTTCACGCACGCCTCGCTGGCGGCGCCGCGCATCGACGGCCGGATCAACGGCCGACGTGAGGTCGTCCGCTACGAGGGGACAGACGCCGAACGCATCCGTGGCAGCCGGGCCGTGGCGGAGTTCGGTGCGGCGACGGTGTTCTTCGCGGCGTACGCGGCGACGCTCCAGCGACTCTCGGGTACCGAGACGGTGGTGCTCGGGGTGCCGCTCGGTAACCGTTCCGGATACCGCGCTCGGTCGGCGGTCGGGTTCTACGTCAACACTCTTCCCCTGCCGGTCACCATCACGGCAGGTCAGACGTGGTGGGAGCTGTGCACGCAGGTCAAGGCAGGCATACGACTCCTGCAGGCCAACCAGGGCGTGGACCTGACGGGTGCGCAATCGACCCTCCTGCGTGGCCGCGCCTACCCCGGGCTCGACAACGCCGTGACGTTCTACAAGAAGGGCCTCGTGCTGGACATCGACGGCGCCCGGGTGACGTCGGTCCCGATCGAGCGCGCGGCAATCTCCTACCCGTTCGTCATGACGGCGGCCGACGAGCCCAAGGGCTACCTCGTCGAGGTGAGCGCGGCCGAGCATCTGCTCGCCGCCTCACCGGGCAGCCTGGTCGTCACGGCGCTGGACGCGATCGTATCGACGCCGGACGCGCCCGTCGTCACCGGCTCGGTGTTCGTGGCGTCCCCCGTGGTCGCCGACGAGCAGGAATCGGCCCAGACCGATGCCTCGGACACCGTGGTGTCGCGCATCTTCGCCGCCGCCCGGGCCAACCCTGACAGGGTCGCGCTGCGCGGGGAGCACGGCGACCTCACGTACGCCGAGCTGGTCGCGCGCATGGACGGGGTCGGCGTGGCGCTCGACCGGGCCGGCGCGGGAGAGGCGGTCGTGGTCGCGATGCCCAAGTCCGTCGACGCCGTGACCGTGCTGCTGGGCGTGATGGCGTCCGGTCGGGTGCACGTCCCGGTGGACCCGTCTGCTCCCGCTGCGCGTGCGCGTCTCATTGTCGACCGGGTCGCCGCCGCCTACGGCGCCGATCCGGTGGTGGTCACCGAGGACGGGACCGGGCTGCTCCACGGCGCCACGGCACTGTCCGGGGCCCGGCTCGTCCTCGATCCCGACGCCCCACAGAGGGATCGTCGACCGGATCCTCGGCGCCGACCCGCCGGGACGGACACCGCCTACGTCATCTTCACGTCGGGCTCCACGGGTGAGCCCAAGGGTGTCGTCGTCCCGCACTCGAACGTCGTCGACCTGCTCGACTCCACCGACGAGCTCAACGTCGGCGCCGACGACGTGTGGTGCGTGTTCCACTCGCTCGCGTTCGACTTCTCGGTATGGGAAGTCTTCGGGGCGCTGACCGTCGGGGCCACCCTCGTCGTGCCGTCCGCGACGGAGGTCGCCAACCCGGAGTCGTTCGTCGCCCTCCTGCGGCGCGAGCGCGTCACCGTGCTCAATCAGACTCCGTCCGCATTCCGCCGACTGACGTCCGTCCTGAGCCACGATGCCCGCGCGCTGCCCCACGTCCGGCTGGTCGTGTTCGGTGGCGAGGCGCTCTATCCCGCCGACCTGCGGCCCTGGGTCTCGACTCAGGGCTGGGGCGCCAGGCTCGTTAACATGTACGGCATCACGGAGACCACCGTGCACGTGACTGCCCGCGAGCTCACCGACGACGAGGTCACCTTCGAGCACCGCAGCCTGATCGGTGCTCCGTTGCGCCACCTTGACGTTCTCGTGGTCGACCCGTTCGGACGACCCGTGCCCGACGGGATCGCCGGTGAGCTCCTGGTCACCGGCACCGGCCTCGCCGAGGGGTACCTCGGGCGGCCGGATCTCACCGCCGACCGTTTTCGCTGGGTACGTGGCGACGAGGGCGCCCGTCGCGCCTACGTGACGGGCGACAAGGTGCTGCGCGCCTCGGACGGCGAGCTCGTGTTCGTGGGCCGCGTGGACGACCAGGTGCAGCTTCGCGGCTACCGCATTGAGCTCGGTGAGGTCGAGGCCGCGTTCGGGGCTGATCCCGACGTCTCGGCGGTCGTGGTCCGGCTCGTCGAGGCGACGGGAGCCGAGCCCTTCCTCGCCGCGTGGGTCGCCCCCGCACCTGGCGCGCACCTGACCGTGCCCTCGCTGCGGGAGGCCGTCGCTGAGCGCATCCCCGGGTACATGGTGCCGGCCGCGATCAGGATCGTCCCGGTCGTCCCCACGAACCACAACGGCAAGCCTGACCTCGCGGCGCTGCCGTCTCCCCGGGCCACGATGCACGACGACGTCCCACGCCCGGCGGGCGGGCTCGCCGCCCGGATCGCCGGGGTGTGGGGGGACGTGATCGGTGCCGGCGCGGTGGGCATCCACGACCGGTTCATGGACGTGGGGGGTACATCGATGCACGTCATGGCCGTGCACGAGCGGTTGCGCGGTGATCTCGGGCTGACCGGACTCTCGCTCGTGGACCTCTTCGAGCACGCGACCCCGGCGGAGCTTGCTGCGCATGTCGCGGCCGGCGCCGTCGCGGAGAGGAGCGGGCGATGAACGCGGACCTCGCCGTGGTTGGCATTGGTTGCAGGCTCCCCGGGGCCGACGATCCGCGCGAGCTGTGGGAGCTCGTCCGATCCGGCGCCACCACTTTCGAGCCCGTCCCACGCGAGGACTCGCTGCGCGCGGGGTACACGCCGGAGCAGATCGACGACCCCGCCTTCGTCGCGGTGCGGTCCGCGTTGCGTGACCACGACGCGTTCGACGCCGAACGGTTCGGTATCACGGCGCGCGATGCCGCTCTGATGGACCCGCAGCACCGTGTGTTCCTCGAGACGGTGCACGCCGCGCTGCACGACGCCGGGATCGACCCGGCGGACGACGTGCAGGTGGGGGTGTTCGGCTCCTCGAGCACGAGCACGTATCTGCCCGGGCCGGTGACCGAGGCTGGTCTGTGGTCGCAGACGGACCTCAACTTCAGCGCCATGCTCGCCAACGACAAGGACTTCCTGTGCACACGGACGAGCTACACGCTCGGCCTGCGCGGTCCGTCCGTGGTGGTCCAGTCGGCCTGTTCCAGCTCGCTCCTCGCCGTCCATCTCGCACGCGCCTCGATCGAGCGCGGCGAGTGCGACGTCGCCGTCGTCGCCGGCGTGTCGATCTCGCTGCCGTTCCTCGGGGGGTACCTCCAGCGTGCGGGGGGCATCTTCAGCTCGACAGGCGTGTGCCGCCCCTTCGACGCCGCTGCCGACGGCACGGTCAAGGCCAACGGGGCGGCCGCGGTCGTGCTGACCCGGGTGCAGGACGCTGACCCCCGGCGGGTCTACGCGCTGCTTGCGGGGTCGGCCGCGAACAACGACGGCAACGGCAAGCCCGGGTTCCCTTCACCCGGGGTCGCAGGTCAGCGCGCGGTCATCGCGGCGGCGCTCGCCGACGCCGGGATCGACGGGGTCGACTACGTGGAGACGCACGGGACCGGGACGGCGCTCGGTGATCCGATCGAGCTGCGCGCCCTGGGTGCAGCAATTCCCGGTGGCGCTTACTTGGGGAGCATCAAGGCGACCCTGGGCCACGCCGACGCCGCCGCAGGAGTGACCGGTCTGGTCAAGGCTGCCCTGGTTCTGAACCACGGTACCGTGCCACCGATGCCCGGTTTCGCCACGGCGAACCCGCTCCTCGAGCTCGGTGCGCTGACGATCCCGACAGTGCCCGTCCCGCTGCCGGACGGCGACCGTACTGCGTCGGTGAGCTCGTTCGGAATGGGGGGCACCAACGTACACGTGGTCTTGCACCGGGAGGCGGGCCTGCCGCCGCGTGAGCACACTGCAGCCCCCGCATACGCGCGGACCCGGCACTGGGTGGCGAGCGTGCCCAGAGAGTCCGTCCTCGCCACGGCAGCCGCGGTAGTGCCGAACGTGGCGCCCGTGACGGCGTCACGTCCGCTTGTCGACACCATCCTGCGGGTCGCCCGGGACGTGCTCCAGGAACCCGCCCTCGACATCGCTGACGATCTCTTCGATGCAGGTGCCGACTCCCTGGCTGTTATCGACCTCGTCGCCGAGCTGCGTGACCTTGGCCTCACCGTCGGGTTCGCCGAGGTGGAGCGGGCAAGGACCACCGTGGCGCTCGCCGATCTGCTCACGCCGATGCAGGACTGCGCGTCGGCGGCTCAACTGGTTCCGATCGTCCTGCCCAACGTCCCGAGCGCGCGCAACCTGGTCACCGTGAGCGAGCATCCTGACCGCGAGATCTTCCTCGTCCACCCGGCCGGCGGCACCACGACGTGCTACCTCGACATCGCGCGCCGTCTCGACCCACACCTCGGTGTCATCGGGCTGTACTTCCCCGAAGACCTGGTCGGGTCCGAGCTCAGCCTGCGCCAACTCGCGGCACGGTACCTGGCGGCGATCCGCGAGCACCGTCCCGAGGGGCCCTACCTGCTAGGCGGGTACTCGTTCGGGGGGAATCTGGCGGCGGAGATGGCCCTGCAGCTCGCGGCGGAGGGCGAGAAGGTCGAGCACCTCGTCCTCATCGACTCGCACCCCCCGCACGCCTACACCTCGGGCGACTGCACCGACGCAGACTACCTGGCAGCATTCCCGACGTTGCTCCGGACGCTCTTCCCAGGCCTGCGCTTCTCCGCGGACCCTCACGCGGCGCGGACGGGTCGCGAGATCCTCGACCTCGTCGCCGAGCCCGCGTGGTCAGCGGGGATGCGCGCCGAGCTCGGCCGGTTCTTCACCGTCTGGAGGGAGAACCATGGGGCGCTCAAGAGGTGGACGCCAGACACGACCATCGACTGCCCGGTGCTCGTCCTCGAGGCCTCCGACCCGGAGCCGCAGGAGATCCTCGACCGGTTGGGTATCGCGATGACGTCAGTCCACGAGTGGGAGCGCTACGTCGGCGGCCCAGTCGTCTACGTCTCCGTGCGCGGAGATCACTACGGGATCGTGCGCGACCCGATCGCGGTGTCCACCATCGGCAGGGCTGTCCGTGACGCCCTCGCGTGAGATGAGCACTGGTCCCGTTCCGGAGCGGGCGATGCGCTGGGCGCTGATCGGTGTGTTCATCGCCCACAATCTCGAGGAGATCCTGAGCGCGAGCACGCAGGCACCGATCGACCCGGCACTTGCGGCCCGGCTCGGCCTTGACTCCGAGCTGTACCGCGGAGACCGATTCGCGGTGGCGACCATGCTTCTGACGGTCGCCGTCGCCGTCGCGGTGGTGCCCGCCCGGCGCCGGCGGATCTCGGCTCGTCGAGCCGCGGTCATCGTTGCTGCGGCGTCGGCGCTCGGTCTCAACGGTGCCATGCACCTGGGACGCGCACTCGCGACGTGCTCGTCCAACCCCGGCGTGTACTCGTCCCCCGCCATGACCGCCGCCGCCGCGCTCACGATCGTCGCCGTCTGCCGCGCGTCGGGTCTCCGGCGTGGCTCGGCCGTCGTCGCCGGAGCGGTCGGAGCGTTCTGCTCCCTGCCCGCGATCGCACTCTCGCTGGGAACCGCCCGCGCGCTCGTGCCCTGAACCGCCAGCACTGTCCGTCCGCTCGACTCAACCAGATGAAGAGTGAGGAACCCCATGACCGCCACCATCATCGAGGGCAAGGCCCTGCAACCCCAACTGGCCAGCGCGGCGTTGGCCGCTGCCGCTGCCGCCGGAACCCGGCCGACCGTCGCCCTCGTGACAGTCACGGGCCGCGACCCAATGGTCGAGATCAACCGCCGCCTGCACCTGCGTACGTTCGCCAGCTATGGCGTACTAACCGTTGACGTCCGGCTTCCCGAGGACGCGAGCGCTGAGCAGCTCGCAGCCGTCGTGACCGAGCAGAGCGACGACCCGGACGTTCACGGTGTGATGGTGCTGATGCCGCTCCCCGAGCACCTGTCCCTGACCGCCGTCCTCCCGCTGATCGACAGCGTCAAGGAGCTCGAAGGGCTGCACCCTGAGCACACGGCGGCACTGCTCGCCTCGAACGGGCCTCGACCAGACGCTCGCCTCCCGCTCGTCGGCGAGGCCATCGTGCTGGCGCTCGCAGAGCTCGGCATCACGCTCGACCGACAGAACATCGTGATCCTCACGCAGGAACGGCTCATGGCGTCCAACGCCGTGGCGCATACGGTCATCCGCGCCGCAGCGCCAGCAGTTCTCCCCCTGAGCTCTCCGGCCGCGATCGTGCCGTTCGAGCATCCCGACGCGCGGGAGCTGGCTCGACGTGCCGATGTCCTGATCGTGAGCCTGGAAGAGCCAGAGCTCGTGACCGGAGACTGGGTGAAACCCGGTGCGACGGTCATCGACTTCAACCCGGTACTCGTCGGCTTCCAGGAGCGGACGGACGGCGCACCACCGGTGCCCGTGTTGCGCGGCGGTGTCGACACACCGTCCGTGGCGCGGGTCGCCGGGACGTTGCTTCCCATCCCCGGCGGCGTCGGGCCACTCATGCTCGGCATCCTCGTGCGCAACGCTGCGATGGCGGCATCGCGCCTCGCGGCGGCGACGGTGTGACGTCCGGTGCGGGTGCGCCGGGACGCGGCTCCACCGGGGTTCAGCGCTCCGTCACGAGGTCGGCGCCGTCCATTACCTGCACGTCGAGCGGGCGGTCGGTCTGGACGGCGACACTCACGATCGCGCCGCTGACGGGAACGTCGGCGAGCGCGATCGCGAGCTCAGGTCGCGGACCGTACCGCAGGACGGCGGGGGGCTCGTGGGGAGCCGTGACCCGGATCTCGGTGAGCGGCACGGTCAGCCCGACCCCGGTCGCCTTGGACACCGCCTCCTTGCGGACCCACGTGCGGAGGAGATCCGCGGGGTCGTGCACCTCCTCGTCTGGATGGAGCAGCATCCCGGTGATCGCCAGCAGGCCGTCGCGGTCGGCCGGCTCGGCGTCGACGCCGACCGGCAGCGCGCAGGAGGCCACGACGGCCAGCCCGTCGCAGTGGCTGACCGACAACAGGGGAGCGCCGTCGACGTATGGCGCCCCGTGCGGGCCCCCGCAACCTGGGCATCGTCGGGTGATGGTCGCCAACCCCGGGGCGACCCCGAGTGCCCGTCCGGCGATCGCTCGGACCAGGAGTGCTGCCGTTGCGTGCACCTGACGGTCCTGCGAGTGACGGAACCTCTGCACTCGAGCGCGCTCGACCACGCTCAATCGGCTCGCTGCGAGCGGGGTTGTCAGAGTATCGACGTGGACCACGATGATCTGGACCGGTACGGGGCCGGCATCGCTCGGCACCACCGCGCTCTCAACCATGTTTCGAGCATGGTCGTCGTGATTGCCGGACGGGGGACTGTCCCAACCCGTGGTCAGAGCTGAGGGGGCGCCGTCAATACCGCCCCCTCAGCCGCGGTGGATACCGTCGCCGCCTACTGCGCGTCCTCGTCCACCCAGTCGAACGTCTTGGTGACGGCCTTCTTCCAGGACCGGTAGAGCCGCTCGCGCTCGTCGTCGTCCATCTGCGGCGTCCAGCGCTGGCCCTCCACCCAGTTGTCGACCACGTCCTGCGTGCTCTCCCAGAAGCCGACGGCGAGGCCCGCGGCGTACGCCGCACCCAGCGCAGTCGTCTCGGCGACCTTGGGACGCACGACGTCGACCCCGAGCTGGTCCGCCTGGAACTGCATGAGCAGCTCGTTGGCGATCATGCCGCCGTCGACCTTCAGCTCGGTGAGGTCGACGCCGGAGTCGGCGTTCATCGCGTCCATGACCTCGCGCGTCTGGAAGGCCGTCGCCTCCAGCGCGGCGCGGGCGATGTGGTTCCGGTTGACGTACCGCGTCAGCCCCACCAGGGCGCCGCGGGCGTCCGGACGCCAGTAGGGGGCGAACAGCCCGGAGAACGCGGGCACGAAGTACGCCCCACCGTTGTCGTCGACCTTGGCCGCGTAGTACTCGACGTCCGGGGCGTCCGCGAAGAAGCCCAGGTTGTCCCGCAGCCACTGCACCAGCGAGCCCGTGACCGCGATGGACCCTTCCAGTGCGTACACCGGAGCCTCGTCGCCGATCTTGTAGCAGACCGTGGTGAGCAGGCCGTTCTCGCTGGGCACCTTCTCGGTGCCGGTGTTGAGCAGCATGAAGTTGCCGGTGCCGTAGGTGTTCTTCGCGGTACCGACCTCGAAGCACGCCTGGCCGAACGTGGCGGCCTGCTGGTCGCCGAGGATGCCGGCGATCGGCACGCCCGGCACCATGCCGCGCGGGCGGCCCCGGCCGTACACCTCGGAGGAGGAGCGGATCTCGGGCAGCATGGACATCGGGATGCCCATGTCCGCGGCGATGTCCTCGCGCCAGCTCAGCGTGTCGAGGTCCATGAGCATGGTCCGCGAGGCGTTGGTGACGTCGGTGACGTGCACACCGCCGTCGGGGCCACCGGTCATGTTCCACAGCACCCAGGTGTCGGTGTTGCCGAACAGCAGGTCGCCGTTCTCGGCGGCGGCGCGGGCGCCCTCGACGTTGTCGAGGATCCACTTGATCTTCGGCCCGGAGAAGTACGTGGCCAGGGGCAGCCCGACGACCGACTTGTACTTCTCGGGCCCGTCGTCGCCGCCGAGCTCGTCGACGATCGCCTGGGTGCGGGTGTCCTGCCACACGATCGCGTTGTAGACGGGCTTGCCGGTGTTCTTGTCCCACACGACGGCGGTCTCGCGCTGGTTGGTGATGCCGACGGCGGCGAGGTCCTCGTGGGAGATGTTGCCGCGGCTCAGCGCCAGGTCGTCGTGCCGGCGCTGTGGCGCGACGACCTCGCGCGCGAACAGCGAGAGCGTGCGGGCGTCGTCGAGGGCGGACCAGTCGAGAGGGACCGTGAGGGTGCGGTCGGTGACGTGGGCGCCGGGGATCGTGTACTCGGAGGTCGAGGTGATGCTCACCTCGCCACCCTAGGCCGGTTGCGTTCGTGGAGTGCTTGCTCCAATAATTGCGGCATGACCCCCACCGAGGTGCGCATGCCGCGCGTCGCGCCCATTCTCATCGCCTTGAGCGTCCTGGTGCTGGCCGTCGGGCTGGGCGTCGCGCTGCCACCGTTCGCCCGCTGGCTCCAGGACGCGCTCGACGGCACGCCGCTGCCGGTCCACGGCGCGATCAACCTCGTCGCCGGCCTGCCGCTCGGCTGGTCGGTGCCGATCCTGACGGGTCTCGGCCTGGTCGCCGGTGCCTGGCTCGCGCTCGTCGCCGTCGCCGAGGCGCTGCGGCTGACCGTCGCCGACGACCATCTCGAGCACCGCACCGACGAGCACGAGGGCTGGATCGAGCGGAGCGACGTCTCCGCCGTCTTCCGCGACGGCCGGCACCTCGTCCTCGTCACCGCGGAGGGCCGGGTGCGCGCCCGCCTCGACGCCGACGACCTGCGGTCGGCCGAGCTGCGCGACGTGCTCGTCGGCCACGGCTGGCCGTGGCGTGACGAGGACCCGTACGAGGGCGACTATGTCGGCTGGGTCGACGGCCGGCCCGGGTTCACGGAGCCGGAGCGGGCGCTGCTGCGCCGTCGACTCCGCGAGCGCAAGGACGCCGCGGCCGTCGCGGAGCTCGACACCGAGCTCGGTGCGCACGACCTCGCGGTCCGGGTGCGCGACGACCGTCTGCAGGTGCGCCGCACGACGGCCGGTGCCGAGGGCGATGGCCGTGGCTCGTCCCGTTGACCCCGAGCGCCGCGCGGCCCGCCGGCTGCAGATCATCGACGCAGGCCTGACGGTCTTCGCGGAACGCGGGTACGACGGCGCCACCACCGCGCGGATCTGCCGCCAGGCCGGCATCGGGTCGGGCACGTTCTTCCACTACTTCGCCACGAAGGCCGACCTCCTGCTGGCCATCCTCGAGCTCGGCACGGAGGAGACGACGGAGCGGGCGGCGGGCCTCGAAGGGCGGACCGACCCGCTCGGTGTCCTCCTCGAGCTCGTTGCCTCGACAGCGGACGACGCCGCCGACGCGCGCGTCCCCGGGTTCGTCCGGGCGGTCGCCGGCGTCATGCACGAGCCGGCCGTCGCCGAGGCGCTCGCCGCCGACGACGCGGCGCAGCGCGACGTGCTGCGGAGGTGGGTCGAGCGAGGTCAGGCGAACGGCGAGGTCCGCACCGACCTGCCCGCCGCCCGGATCGTGTCCTGGCTGGCGCTGCTCACCGACGGGTTCCTGGAACGGGTGGCAGTCGACGAGGGGTTCACCGCCGAGGGCGAGCGAGAGCTCCTGGTCGCCACCGCCCGCAGCTTCCTGCGCGGCGGCTGACAGGCCATCCGCAGGAGGTCACGCCGGCGGTTGCCAGCCCAGGATGCCGTCGAGCCGCCGAGCGGCGCGGGGCAGTGCCCAGCGACCGGCCGCGCGCATGCCCACCTCCCGGAGGCGGACCGCCGTCGGGGAGCGCCAGGTCGTCATCCTGCCGATGCGCGCCGAGGTCCGCGCGATCCGTCGGGTGCGGTCGCGCCGACGGTCCGTGTAGGAGGCCAGAGCCGCCGGGAGCTGCTCGGTCCCGGCATCGGCCACCACGGAGGCCAGCACCACGGCATCTTCGATCGCCTGGGCGCCGCCCTGCCCCAGGTTCGGCGGCATGGCGTGGGCCGCGTCCCCGACGAGCGCCACCCGCTCGACGTGGTAGCGGGCCAGCGGGGTGCGCAACCATCGCAGGTCGTGATGCAGGACCTGGTCGGGCCGGAGGGCCGCGAGCAGCGCGGGCAGCGGGTCGTGCCAGTCGGCGAACCGCCGTCGCAGCTCGCCGAGCTCGTCGTCGAAGCGTGTCCGTTCGGGCAGCGTCGCGGTGAGGTAGCCGTAGACCCGGCCGTCGGCGAGCGGCGTGAGGCCGACGACGGCGCCGCGCCCCCAGGTCTCCGCCGGCTGGACGATGACCGGTCGGTCAGTGACGAACCTCCAGGCGGTGGCGCCCGAATACACCGGTCCAGGGTGGTCCGGGAACAGCGCGGCCCGTGCAGGGGAGTCGATCCCGTCGGCGGCGACGACCAGGTCCGCCGACCAGGTCTCGGCACCGGTCGTCACGGTCGCCGGCTTGTCCGGCCCGCCGGGGTCCACGCCGACGACCTCGACGCCGAGCCGGAGCGACGCGTCGGGAAGCTCGTCGGTGAGCAACGACACGAGCCGGGCGCGGTGCAGGAGCACGGTGGCAGCCTCGCCGGCCATGGCAGCGTCACCGCGGACCAGCCAGTCGCCGTCGGGCCGCCGGATACCGACGGGGCCCTGCAGGGCAGCCAGCTCGTGCACCCGGTCGCCGACGCCCGTCGTCGCCAGGGCGCGCACGGCGTTGGGAGCCAGCGCGATCCCGGCACCGACGGGCTCGAGCGACGGGGCGCGTTCGAGCACGGTCACGTCCCAGCCGCGTCGTCGCAGGGCGACGGCAGTGGTGAGACCGCCGATGCCGGCACCGACCACCACGGCGTTCCTCGTCGTTGTCATGCTCCGATGATGGCGCACGGACGGTCACGGCCGACAGCGGCGAGCGCTCACGACGAAGGCCGCCGTCGTCCTGGGCGGCGGCCTTCGTCGATCGGCGGGGCGAGCGGGACTACTCGCCGGAGTCCTCGTCCACCCAGTCGAAGGTCTTGGTGACGGCCTTCTTCCACTGCCGGTAGAGACGCTCGCGCTCGTCCTCCGCCATCGACGGCGTCCAGCGCTTGCCCTCCACCCAGTTCTCGGTGACGTCGGACTCGCCCTGCCAGAAGCCGACGGCGATGCCCGCCGCGTACGCGGCACCGAGCGCCGTCGTCTCGGCGACCTCCGGGCGGACGACGTCGACCCCGAGCTGGTCGGCCTGGAACTGCATGAGCAGCTCGTTCGCCACCATGCCGCCGTCGACCTTCAGCTCGGTGAGCTCCACGCCGGAGTCCGCCTTCATCGCGTCCATGACCTCACGGGTCTGGAACGCGGTCGCCTCGAGGGCGGCGCGTGCGATGTGGTTGCGGTCGACGAACCGGGTCAGGCCGACGAGCGCACCGCGGGCGTCGGGACGCCAGTACGGAGCGAAGAGGCCGGAGAAGGCCGGGACGAAGTACGCGCCACCGTTGTTCTCGACCTTGCCGGCCAGGTACTCGATGTCCGGGGCGTCCGCGAACAGGCCGAGGTTGTCGCGCAGCCACTGGACCAGGGACCCGGTGACGGCGATGGACCCCTCGAGGGCGTAGACGGGGTCGGCGTCACCGATCTTGTAGCAGACCGTGGTGAGCAGGCCGTTCTCCGAGGGCACCTTCTCGGTACCGGTGTTGAGCAGCATGAAGTTGCCGGTGCCGTAGGTGTTCTTGGCGGTGCCGACCTCGAAGCACGCCTGGCCGAAGGTCGCGGCCTGCTGGTCGCCGAGGATGCCGGCGATCGGCACGCCGGGGATCATGCCGCGCGGACGGCCGCGGCCGTACACCTCGGACGAGGAGCGGATCTCGGGCAGCATCGACATCGGGATGCCCATGTCGGCCGCGATGTCCTCGCGCCAGCTCAGGGTGTCGAGGTCCATGAGCATGGTGCGCGAGGCGTTGGTGACGTCGGTGACGTGGACGCCGCCCTCGGGGCCGCCGGTCATGTTCCACACGACCCACGTGTCGGTGTTGCCGAACAGCAGGTCGCCCTTCTCCGCGGCCTCACGGGCGCCGTCGACGTTGTCGAGGATCCACTTGATCTTCGGGCCGGAGAAGTACGTCGCCAGCGGCAGGCCGACGATCGACTTGTACTTGTCGGGGCCCTCGTCGCCGCCGAGCTCCTCGGCGATCGCCTGGGTACGGGTGTCCTGCCAGACGATCGCGTTGTAGACCGGCTTGCCGGTGTTCTTGTCCCACACCACGGCGGTCTCACGCTGGTTGGTGATACCGACCGCAGCGAGATCCTCGTGCGAGATGTTGCCGCGGGTCAGCGCCAGTCCGACCACCTCGCGGACGTTGTTCCAGATCTGCTCGGCGTTGTGCTCGACCCAGCCGGCCCGGGGAAAGATCTGGTCGTGCTCGATCTGGCCGGTCGAGACGCTGCGTCCCGAGTGGTCGAAGACGATGGCACGCGAGCTCGTCGTGCCCTGGTCGATGGCGAGGACGTAGTCCGCCATGGTGTGCTCCTTTGCGTCGTGGGGTTCGGTGGTGGTCGCAGGGACGAGGGGTCGTCAGAAGATGACGACGGTGGCGAGCAGGCCGGCGAGCGCACCACCCAGGAGCGGGCCGACGACCGGCACCCACGCGTAGGACCAGTCGCTGGGACCCTTGCCCCGGATGGGCAGCAGTGCGTGGGCGATGCGCGGTCCGAGGTCACGCGCCGGGTTGATGGCGTACCCGGTCGGGCCACCGAGGCTCGCGCCGATACCGACCACGAGCAGGGCGACGGCCAGGGGCCCCATGTCGCCGGGCCAGTTGGCGAAGGACAGCACACCGAAGACGAGCACGAAGGTCGCGAGGATCTCGGTGACCAGGTTCCAGCCATAGGACCGGATCTCCGGCCCGGTGGAGAAGACGCCGAGCTTGACCGCTGGGTCCGCGTCCTGGTCGAAGTGCTTCTTGTAGGCGAGGTACGTCAGGACGGCACCGAGGAAGGCGCCGACCATCTGGGCGCTGATGTAGATCATCGCGTTGGCGAAGGTCGCGGGGATGCCGGGGCCGAACTCTTCGGCACCGTTGGCCATCAGCCCGACCGTGACCGCCGGGTTGATGTGCGCGCCGGTGGAGAAGGCCACGAACACACCGGTGAACACGCCGAGGCCCCAACCGAAGTTGATGAGCAGCCATCCGCCGTTGAAACCCTTGGTCTTCGGCAGGATGGCGTTCGCCACCACGCCGCCACCGAGGAGGAGCAGCACCATGGTGCCCATCATCTCGGTGACGAAGATCTGGCCTGTTGACATCGTCGTCTCGCTCTCTGGTCTGACTTGGAGGTCCGTCCCGGACATCGGTGTCGGGACGGTCCGGCGCCGGGGCGCTGGGGTCTGTGGTGGTTCGGGTCAGGCGGTCCGCAGCGGCTGCATCGGCGCCACGTCGGGGGCCTGGGAGCGGGCCTCCCCGGCCGAGGCGTCATCCGGCTGCCGGGCTGCGGCGTCCTCGGCGTCGGCGCGGGCGCGATAGGCCTCGATCTCGGCCTGCGTCGCCTCCTCGTCCCAGCCGAGCAGCGGCGCCACGATCTCGGCGATCTCGTCGAGCGCCGCCCGGCCCTTGTCCGCCACCTCGTAGACGAGGCGGGTGCGGCGCAGGAGCAGGTCCTCCAGGTGGAGGGCGCCCTCGTGGCTGACGGCGTAGTGGATCTCCGCGCGCAGGTAGGCCGGCGCGTGCTCCAGCGGCCTGGCGAGCGACAGGTCCTCCTCGCAGAGGGTGACGAGCTCGCGCAGCGCCGAGCCGTAGCGGTGCAGCAGGTGGTCGAGCATGGCGGGGCTCCAGCGGTACCGCTGCGACCAGGCGCGCGCCTGGCGACGGACGGCGGAGAGGCCGACGGCGCCGACGAGCGGGATCTGGTGCGTCACCGACGGCAGGGCGTGCGCGCGCTGGCCGATCGCGAAGTCGACGGCGTCCTTGGCCATCACCCGGTAGGTGGTCAGCTTGCCGCCCGCGATGACGGTCAGGCCGGGAGCGGGGGAGGCGACGGTGTGCTCGCGGGAGACCTTGGAGGAGCCGGTGCCCTCCTTGGTGCCGGGCTGCAGCAGGGGGCGCAGGCCGGCATAGGTGCCGATGATGTCCTCGCGCGTCAGCGGGTGGGCCAGCACGGCGTTGGCGTGGTCCAGCACGTAGTCGATGTCGGCGGCGGTGGCCACCGGGTGCACTGGGTCCTGCTCCCACGGTGTGTCCGTGGTGCCGATGATCCAGTAGCGCGACCACGGGATGATGAACAGCACCGACTTCTCGGTCTGCAGGATCAGGCCGACCTTGCCCTTGACGCGCTCGCGGGGCACGACGATGTGGATGCCTTTGGAGGCGAGGACCCGCAGGCCGCCCTCGTCGCCGGCGAGCGCCTCGGTGTCCTCGGTCCACACGCCGGTCGCGTTGATGACGTGGCGCGCACGGACGGGGATCTCGCGCCCCGTCTCGAGGTCGACGACGACGGCGCCGTTGACCGCGCCGGTCGCGCTCTTCGTGAGGCTCACCACCTGCGTGCGCGACGCGGCGTGCGCGCCGTAGTCGACGGCGGTACGCACCAACGTGCTGACGAGGCGCGAGTCGTCGACGGAGGCGTCCCAGTACTGGATGGCGCCGATGGCGGCCTCGTGCGCCAGGTCGGGGAACTTCTGCGCGATCTGGCGGCGGCTGACGTGCCGGTGGATGGGCATCGCGCGCCGGCCCGGCGCGATCGCGGCCAGGGTGTCGTACAGGGCGATGCCCGCGCCGACGTAGGCCCGCTCCCACACGCGGTGCTCGAGCGGGTAGAGGAACGGCACGGGCTTGACCAGGTGCGGCGCGATCTCCTTCAGGAGCAGGTCGCGCTCGGTCAGCGCCTCGTGCACCAGCGAGAAGTCGAGCATCTGCAGGTAGCGCAGGCCGCCGTGGACGAGCTTGCTGGACCAGCTCGAGGTTCCTGCCGACCAGTCCTGGGCCTCGACGATCGCGGTGGACAGCCCGCGGGTGACGGCGTCGAGCGCGATGCCGGCACCGGTGACCCCACCGCCGATGACGAGGACGTCGAGCTCGGTGGCGGGCTCCTGGGAGCTCTCCAGGGCGGTCAGGGCCCGGGTGCGGGACTCTGCGGTGAGGC
The DNA here is from genome assembly GCA_947497265.1 of uncultured Isoptericola sp. Taxonomy (GTDB): domain Bacteria; phylum Actinomycetota; class Actinomycetes; order Actinomycetales; family Cellulomonadaceae; genus Isoptericola; species Isoptericola rhizosphaerae. Next base: position 249,438 of record CANMFP010000001.1, on the reverse strand, counting down.
GGGAGGCCATCGGTGGTGCTCCTCTCGGTGGGGACGACACCAGGGCAACACTGCGGGAACGTTCTCGCAACCTAGGTGCACGAACGTGCAAGAAGCGGTGTCATGCGGCACGCTGGCGTCGTGACGATCACCCGGGAGCGCGACATGGTCATGGCCGCGACCATGTACTACCTGCAGGACATGAAGATGGAGTCGATCGCGCGTCACCTGCGCACGTCGCGGTCCACCGTCTCGCGGCTCCTCAAGCGCGCGCGGGACACCGGTGTCGTGGAGATCACGCTGCGCCCGGCCCACTCCCGCGCGCCCGGGCTGGGCCGCGAGCTGGTCTCGCGGTACGGCATCGAGGTCTACGTGGTGCCCGTGGCCGACTCGGCCGACGACGCCGAGCGCCTCGGTCAGGTGGCGCGCACCGCGGCCCGCCTCGTCTCGCGCTGGTTCGACTCCGACATGGTGCTCGGCGTGGCGTGGGGGACGACGCTGGGAGCCGTGGCCGAGCACCTGACGCACAAGGCGACCCGTGGTTCGTCCGTGGTCCAGCTCAACGGGGCGGCCAACACCCGGACCTCCGGCGTGAGCTATGCGGGCGGCCTGATCGACCAGATCGGCTCGGCCTTCGAGGCCAGCGTGCACCACTTCCCGGTGCCGGCCTTCTTCGACTACGCCGAGACCCGCGCCGCGATGTGGCGCGAACGGTCGGTGCGCCGCGTCCTGGACTACCAGTCCCGCACCGACCTGGCGGTCTTCTCCGTCGGGGCGCTCACGGGAGTGCCCTCCCACGTGTACTCGGCCGGCTACCTGGACCCCGAGGACGTCGCCACGCTCGACCGCGCCGGGGTGGCCGGGGACGTCTGCACCGTGTTCCTGCGGCCCGACGGCACCTACCGCGACATCGCGATCAACGCGCGAGCGACCGGGCCGACGCCGGACCAGCTGCGCCGCATCCCGCGCCGGCTCTGCGTCGTCGCCGGCGACAACAAGGTGGTGCCGCTGCGCGCGGCGCTCGCGGCGGGCGTCGTGACCGACCTGGTGATCGACGAGATGACGGCAGTGCTGCTCGCCGACGCCGAGGGTATGCCCTGAACATTCGTGCGTGGCGGCCATAAGGTGGGCGGGTGCCCGAGCGCTTCACCGTCCGTCCCGCCCTGCCCGCCGACGTCCGCGTCGTGCGCCGGCTGGTCGAGCCGTACGCCAACGAGCGGATCCTGCTGGCCAAGGAGATGGTCGGCTACTACGAGGCCGTCCAGGAGTTCGTCGTGGCCGACGGCGGACCCGACCACGGGGTGATCGGCTGCGGCGCGCTGCACGTCATGTGGGAGGACGTCGCCGAGATCCGGACGCTCGCGGTCGACCGGTCCTGGACCGGGCGCGGCGTCGGGCACGCGCTGGTCACCGAGCTCGTCGACCGGGCGCGGGCGATGGGGTTGCGCCGGCTGTTCTGCCTCACGTTCGAGGTGAACTTCTTCGCCGCGCACGGCTTCCAGGAGATCCAGGGCACCCCGGTCTCGCACGAGGTGTACGCCGAGCTGTTGCGCTCCCACGACGACGGCGTCGCGGAGTTCCTCGACCTGGCCCGGGTCAAGCCGAACACCCTGGGCAACACGCGGATGCTGCTCGAGCTCTGAGGCTCAGACCGGCAGGAGGTAGCGCCCCGCGTCGTCGGTCTCCGCCAGGCCGTCCTCGACGAGCCCGGCAAGGCAGCGGTCGAGCTGCCCGGCCGGCCCGGCGTCGGCGAGCAGCGCCCGCGGCACGGGAGCGTCGGCGCCCCGCAGTGCCGCCATGACGCGGCCCCGCACCTGCCGGTCGGTGCCCTCCCAGGCCTGGGTCCGCCGTCGGGCCGCGTGCTCGTCCGCGGGGAACCCGGCGAGCCGCCAGGCGCACGCCGCCCGCAGCGGGCACGCGTCGCAGCGCGGGGACCTCGCGGTGCAGACGAGCGCGCCGAGCTCCATCGACGCGGCGGCCCACGCGGCGGCGGTCGCGTCGTCGGCGGGCACCAGGGAGGCCGCGAGCGCGCGCTCGGCCGCCGTGTACGACGGCGCGGGCAGCGCGACACCGGTGACGGCCCGGGCCTGCACCCGCCGCACGTTCGTGTCCACGACGACGGAGCGCCGTCCGTACGCGAACGCCCGCACCGCGCCGGCGGTGTACTCGCCGACCCCCGGCAGCGCGCGCAGCGACTCCTCGTCGGCGGGGACCACGCCGTCGTGCCGCTCGACGACCGTGCGGGCGCAGTCCGCGAGACGCAGCGCCCGGCGGGGGTAGCCCAGCCGGCCCCACGCGCGCAGCACGTCGGACGTCGGTGCGGCGGCGAGGTCCGCGGGCGTCGGCCAGCGCCGCATCCACGCGTGCCACACCGGCACGACCCGGACGACGGGCGTCTGCTGCAGCATCACCTCGGAGACGAGCACGCCCCACGGCGTCCGGTCGGTCGCGCGCCACGGCAGGTCTCGGGCGGCGCCCTCATACCACGCGGTGACCCGCTCGACCAGATCGTGCACGGCAGCCATTGTGCCTGGTCCGCGAGCGTGCCGGGCACGCCCGCAGCGCGGCGCGGCTGCGTGTCCCGGCGCACCGGACGCCGTAGCGTGGCGCCGGAAGGGAACTGTCCAGGAGGCGGGGGCGCAGTGGCGGCAGCGAAGGACCGGGGTCGAGGCGACCCCGCTCGCAGAGGACGGCCGACGTCCTCGTCGAGGGCGTCGGGCGGTTCGCGCTCGTCGTCGCGTTCCTCGTCGCAGCGCACGACGGCGGCCCGCGGGTCGTCCGGTGCGGCCTCGGGCGGGCGCCAGCCTGCGGCCAAGAAGCCCGCCGCGAAGAAGCCCGCCGCCAGGAAGCCGGCCCCCAAGGCCGCTCCCAAGGCCTCGACGACCAAGAAGCCCGCGGCCAAGAAGCCCGCCGCGAGAAAGCCTGCCGCGAAGAAGCCCGCCGCGAAGTCGTCGGCCGGTCAGCGGTCGGGCCGGCAGCAGCCGAGGTCGTCGGGGAGCTCGGGCGCGCGAGGATCCACCTCGACCCGGACGGCCCCGCAAGGCTCGGGCACGCGCAGGGCCGCTCCGCAGGGCGGCGCGCGGCGGTCGACCGGCCGGGCGGACGGAGGCTCGTCCGCACGCAAGGTGACGACGAACGGCCTCGTCGCGCCCGGGTCCACGCCCCGGCCCCGCGCGCGGCCCGCACCCCGCAAGGCACCGCAGCGCCGGCCGAGGAAGCCGTCGGCGGCCGAGCTCCGCCGTCGTCGGTCGCGGCGCGACCGAGCGCTCGTGGTGCTGCTCTGCGCCGGGCTCCTCGTCGGGCTCGGGACCGCCGCCGGCTTCGGCGTCGGGCGGGCGGTCGACGGCGTGCGCGATCTGTGGCCCGAGCCTCGCCCGGATCTCACCGCCGAGAAAGCGGCCCCCCCAGAGCCTCTGGACCTGTCCGGGCCCGCCGACACCTGCACCGCGGGCGCCGTCGCCCTGGACCTGTCCGCGGGCGCGACCACGCTGGCCGCGGGGGACGTCGTGCCGTTCACCCTGCGCGTCACCAACGAGGGGCGGATGCCCTGCCTGCTCGACGGCCGCGGCTCCAGCATGCAGGTGGTGGTGACCGACGCCGAGGGGGAGCGGGTGTGGTCCTCCGCCGACTGCGGCGGTGGCGGCGGGGCGGACCTCCTGCTGGGCGTCGACTCGCCCTGGGACATGACGGTCCGCTGGAGCGGTTCGACGTCCGCTCCCGACTGCGACGGGAAGCGCGAGCGCGTCCCGGCCGGGGACTACACGGCCGAGATCGTCCTGGGCGACGTCCCCGACGCGAGCGGTGAGTCAGTGACGGTGGCGGTGGCGGAGCCGCCCTCCCAGGAGCCCGAGCCCGACGACGAGAAGAAGGCCGACGAGAAGGCCGACGACGAGAAGAAGGACTGAGCCTCAGACGTACCGCTCGAGGATGCTGGACTCGGCGAGGCGGGACAGGCCCTCGCGCACCGCGCGGGCACGCTGGTCCCCGACGCCCTCGACGCCCATGAGGTCCTCGGCGCTGGCGGCCAGCAGCTTCTGCAGCCCGCCGAAGTGGGCGACCAGCCGGTCGATGATCGACGTCGGCAGGCGCGGCACCTTGGACAGCAGCCGGTAGCCGTGCGGTGCGACGGCAGCGTCCAGGGCGACCCCGCCGCCCGGCAGCTCGAGCACGCGGCCGATCTGGGACAGGTCCAGGAGCTGGGCGGAGTCGAGCGCGGCGAGGTCGGCGTGGACGTCCTTGGTGGTGCGTCCCGAGCGGTCCACGTCCACGTAGTCGCGCACCACGAAGTCGCGGTCGGCGCCGATACCGCCGAGCAGCTCGTCGAGCTGCAGGGCGAGGAGCCGGCCGTCCGTCCCGAGCTCGACGACGTAGCCGTCGATCTCGTCGGAGATCCGCCGGACCATCTCCAGGCGCTGCACCACGGCGCAGACGTCCCGGATGGTCACCAGGTCCTCGATCTCCAGGGCGGACAGCGTGCCGGAGACCTCGTCCAGCCGGGAGCGGTACCGCTCCAGCGTGGCCAGTGCCTGGTTCGCGCGGCCCAGGATCGTGTCCGAGTCCTCCAGGACGTGCCGCATGCCACCGATGTAGATGGCGACGATCCGCATCGACTGGCTCACCGAGACGATCGGCAGGCCGGTCTGCTTCGCCACCCGCTCGGCAGTGCGGTGGCGGGTACCGGACTCGCTCGTCTCGATCGTCGGGTCAGGCAGGAGCTGGACGGCGGCGCGGCGGATGCGCGTGGCGTCGCGGTCGAGCACGCAGGCGCCGTCCATCTTCGACAGCTCGCGCAGGCGCGTCGCGGAGAACTCGACGTCGAGCTCGAACCCGCCGGAGCAGATCCCCTCGACCGTCTTGTCCAACCCGAGCACGATCAGCGCACCGGTGCGCCCTCGCAGGATGCGTTCCAGACCGTCGCGCAGCTCCGTGCCGGGGGCGACGGCGGCGAGGGTCTCCCGCAGCAGGGCGTCGGGGTGCGCGTTGGAGGGAGCCACCTGGGCATTCTACGACGGATGGTCCCGACGGCGAGGGGGCGTCCGCGCCGCGTCGTCCTGGGCGGCGAGCTCCACGGCCTCGGCGATGTGCCGAGCCTCGGCCAACCGGAGCCCGGCCGGTGCTTTGACGGCCGTCCCGGCGGGGACGACGGCGCGGGTGAACCCGAGCCGGGCCGCCTCGGTCAGGCGACGCTCGAGCCCCGTGACCGGGCGGATGTCCCCGGCCAGGCCCACCTCGCCGAGCGCCACGGTGCCGGCCGGCAGTGCGTCGCCCGTGCGGGCCGAGACGATGGCCAGCGCGGTGGCGAGGTCCGCGGCGGGCTCGGTGACCCGGGCACCGCCGATGGTCGAGGCGTACACGTCGGAGTCCGCCAGGCGCAGGCCGGCGTGCCGGTGCAGCACCGCGAGGATCATGGCGAGCCGCTGGGACTCCACGCCGCTGGTCGCCCGGCGCGGGTTGGCCAGGGGGGAGGGTGCCACGAGCGACTGGATCTCCAGGGCCAGCGGCCGGCGTCCCTCCAGCGTCACGGTGACGCAGGTGCCCGGGACCCCCGCGCCCAGGTGGGACAGGAACAGGCCGCTCGGGTCGCTCAGGCCCACGATCCCGGACTCCGAGAGGTCGAAGCACCCGACCTCGTCCGTGGGGCCGAACCGGTTCTTGACCGCGCGGACCATCCGGAGCCGCGAGTGCCGGTCGCCCTCGAACTGGCACACCACGTCGACCAGGTGCTCCAGGGTGCGTGGCCCGGCGACCGTGCCGTCCTTCGTGACGTGCCCGACCAGGAGGACCGGCACCTGACGCGCCTTCGCGGCCGCGATGAGCGCGCCCGCCACCTCGCGCACCTGGCTGACGCCGCCCGGCGCCCCGTCGACCTCCGCCGAGGCGATCGTCTGCACCGAGTCGACGACCAGCAGCGCCGGGTCCGCGGCCTCCAGGTGCCCGAGCACCGTGGCGAGGTCCGTCTCCGCGGCCAGCAGCAGGGTGTCCGCCAGGGCGCCGATCCGCTCGGCGCGCAGCCGGACCTGCCCGGCCGACTCCTCGCCCGTGACGTAGAGCACCGGGCGCGCCACGCCGTCGGCCCCCCGCGCCGCGTTCGAGGCGACCGAGAGCAGCAGCGTCGACTTGCCCACCCCCGGCTCCCCGGCGAGCAGCACGACCGCCCCGGGCACGAGCCCGCCACCGAGGACCCGGTCCAGCTCCTCCACGCCGGTGGGGGTGGCGCGGGCCGCGTCGACGTCGATCTCCGCGATCGGCCGGGCGGCCGAGCGCACCGGGTTGACCGCCGTCGTGCGCGGACCTGCCGAGGCCGGCCCCTCCTCGGCGACCGTGCCCCACTCCTGGCACTCGCCGCAGCGGCCCACCCACTTCGCGGTGGTCCACCCGCACGCGTTGCAGCGGAAGGCCGGACGGGAGGACTTGGCGCGCGAGCGCGCGGAGGTCGTGGAGCTCACGGACGTCACGCTAGGCGCTGCTACCGACACCGGGAGGCGCCAGGCCGTAGGCTTCTGCGCGACGCCGCCGTCGGCAGCGCCGGCAGGCGGCGAGAGCAACCAGGAGGACGTCGATGGCCGACCAGAGACCGGGGTACATGTCTCCGGGATTCCGGACCCCGGGAGACAAGGTGCACCAGAACAAGTCGCGGGCCGCCGCCGTCCGCCGCCGCAGGGTCGGGCTCGCCGTCGCACTCGTCGTGATCGCCGTCGTCGCCGTCGTGACCGCCTTCGTGTGGCCCGGGTTCGCACGCCAGCCGGCGGACCCGCTGCCGGACGTCACCGTCACCGCCGCCCCGCCCACCCCGACGGCCGAGCCCGCCGACCTGCCCGAGGACGCCACCGAGCTCCTGTCCTCCATGCCGGGCTCCGTGCTGCAGCTCGTGCGCCTCGACGCCGCCGCGGACACGGAGCTCGAGGAGGAGACCGAGGCCGTCGAGGCGTGGGGCCTCACCTACGGCGACGGGTCCGACGGCGGCGCGGAGGTCGCGCTGCAGGCCGGTCAGTGGGCGGACGCGGACGCCGCCGAGGAGGTGCACGCCGCCCTGCTGCAGGCAGCGGGCGACCCTGTGGCCGAGGGGGACGTCACCGTCGGCGACGAGACCGTCGGCACCTACGTCGTGACCCCGGGCACGCAGAGCGGCACGTCCGTCGTCACCTGGCGCAACGGCACCGTCGTCCTCCAGGCCGAAGGCCCCGACCAGCTCGTGCAGGACTTCTACCAGGCCTTCCCGCTGTAGGCCGTCCCGCCGCCACCCATCCCGCCGTCACAGGAGAGCACAGATGACCACGCAGATCGCCGGGACGCGGGTCGCGTTCCTCGGCACCGGCACCATGGCCGAGGCCGTCCTCGTGGGCGCGCTGCGCTCCGGGCTGGCGCCGTCCGACGTCGTGGCCACCGCCCGGCGGCCCGAGCGGGGCGCCGAGCTCGCCGAGCGGTACGGGATCAGCACGACCGCCGACAACGCCGCGGCCGCCACCGGGGCGCGCGTCGTCGTGATCGGCGTCAAGCCGAAGGACGTCGGCGGGATGCTCGACTCCGTCGTGGGGGCGCTGGAGCCGGACACCGTCGTGGTGAGCGTCGCCGTCGGCCTGCCGCTGGCCTTCTACGCCCGCCACCTGCCCGCGACGCAGCCGGTCGTGCGGACCATGCCGAACACGCCGGCGCAGGTCGGCGCCGGGGTGACCGCCGTCGTCCCCGGCCCCACGGCGGCGGAGGCGGACGTCGCACTCGTCGAGGCGCTGCTCGCCGGCACGGGGGAGACGGTGCGGATCACCGAGAAGGAGATCGACGCCTTCGGGGCGCTCGCCGGCTCCGGGCCCGCATACGTCTTCTACGTCGTCGACGCGATGGCCGAGGCGGGCGTCCTGCTGGGGCTGACCCGCGACGTCGCGCGGCGGCTCGCCGTCCAGACCGTGCTCGGCTCCGGCCGGCTGCTCGCCGAGACGGGAGAGCACCCGGCGATCCTGCGCGAGAAGGTCTCCTCGCCGGGCGGCACCACCATCCAGGCGCTCAAGCGGCTGGACGACGGCGGGGTGCGGGCCGCGTTCCTCACCGCCGTCGAGGCGGCGCGCGACCGTTCCCGCGAGCTCGCCGCCGAGCTGGGCTGACCGGACCGGCCCATGGACGAGACCTGGTCGGGACCGGCCGTGCGGACGCGCGGGCTGGTCGTGGAGCGCGGCGGGCGCCAGGTCGTCGACGGCCTCGACCTGGAGGTGCCCGCCGGGCAGGTCGTCGGTCTGCTGGGTCCGTCCGGCTCCGGCAAGACCACGCTCATGCGAGCCCTCGTCGGTGTCCAGGACCACGTCACCGGCGACGCGACCGTGCTGGGCGAGCCCGCCGGCACCGCGGCGCTGCGACGGCGCGTCGGGTACGTGACGCAGGCCTCGTCCGTCTACACCGACCTCACCGTCACCCAGAACCTGCGCTACTTCGCGCGCCTGTCCGGGCTGCCGCCGTCAGGCACCGCGGCCGCCGTGGCCCGGGCGGTGGCCACCGTGGACCTGGGCGGGCACGAGAAACAGCTCGTCGGCACGCTCTCCGGCGGGGAACGGTCCCGCGTCTCCCTCGCCGCCGCCCTCGTGGGCGACCCCGAGCTGCTCGTCCTCGACGAGCCGACCGTCGGGCTCGACCCCGTGCTCCGCCGCGACCTGTGGGCGACGTTCCGCGAGCTCGCCGCGCAGGGACGCACGCTCCTCGTCTCCAGCCACGTCATGGACGAGGCCGTGCAGTGCGACCGCCTGCTGCTCCTGCGCGACGGCAGGCTCGTCGCCGACACCACGCCGGACGAGCTGCTCGCCACCACCGGCGCGCCCGACGCCGAACGGGCGTTCCTCGTGCTCATCGACCGCGCGGACGAGGAGCCCCGATGATGCTCACCACCGCCGCCAGGGTGCTCGGCCAGCTGCGCGGCGACCGCCGCACCGTCGCGCTGATCCTCGCGCTGCCGTGCCTGCTGCTCGGGCTCATCGCCTGGATGTTCGACGGCACGCCCGTGCTCGACCAGCTCGGGCCGCAGCTCGTCGGGATCTTCCCGCTCATCGTCATGTTCCTCGTCACCAGCGTCGCCACGCTGCGCGAGCGCCAGTCCGGCACCCTGGAACGGCTCATGACCACCCCCGCGCGCAAGGGCGACCTCGTGGGCGGCTACGCGCTCGCCTTCGCCGCACTCGCCCTGCTGCAGGCGTTCGTGGTGGTCGCCTTCGCCGTCGCCGTCGGCATGGACGTCTCCGGACCGCTCTGGCTGGTCGTCCTGGTCGCGCTGCTCAACGCGGTCCTGGGGTCGTGCCTCGGCCTCGCCGCGTCCGCGCTCGCCCGCACCGAGTTCCAGGCCGTGCAGCTCATGCCGGCGACGATCTTCCCCCAGCTCATCGTCTGCGGGCTGATCATGCCGCGAGACCAGATGCCCGAGATCCTCGAGTGGGTCTCACGAGCCTTCCCCCTGACCTACGCCGTCGACGCCATGCAGCAGATCGCCGCCGGCGCCGAGTGGGCCGACGTCGCAGGCTCCGCGGGCGTGACGGCCGCGTTCATCGTCGGCGCGGTAGGCCTCGGCGTCGTCACGCTGCGCCGGCGCACCCCGTGAGCCCGTGCGCCGGGGCGCCCGCACCTCGACGCCCCGTGGACGACGGCGTCAGGAACGCGCCGAGAAGCGCTCCAGCAGGTCGGCGTGCCCCGAGCACACCAGCAGGTCGTTGGCGCTGACGCGCGTCTCCGGCGTCGCGTAGGCGAACTCCACGCCCGGGGACTTCACGCCGATGACCGTGATGCCGTACTTCTTGCGGACGTCCGACTGCGCGAGCGTGAAGCCCTGCATCTCGCGGGGAGGGCGCATCTTGACGATCGTGAACCCGTCCTCGACCTCGATGTAGTCCAACATCTGGCCGCTCACCAGGTGCGCCACCCGCGAACCCGCGTCCGACTCCGGGAAGACGACGTGGTGCGCGCCGATGCGCGTCAGGATGCGGCCGTGCTCCGCCGAGACCGCCTTGGCCCAGATCTGCGGCGTTCCCAGGTCGACGAGGTTGCCGGTGATGAGCACCGACGCCTCGAGCTGGGTCCCCACCCCGACGACCACCACGCCGAAGTCCCGCGCCCCGAGCTGCTCGAGAGCCTCCGGGTTCGAGGCGTCCGCCTCCACCACGGGAAGCCGCCCGGACCAGTACGCGACCAGGCGGTCGTCGGACTCGACGGCCAGCACGTCCTGGCCGAGCCGGTCGAGCGTCGTCGCGAGGGACGAGCCGAAGCGGCCGAGCCCGACGACCAGCACCCCGGCATCGCGAGCGGGAGCCTTCTTGTCTGCCACGAGATCTGTCCTCCGGTTCTGCTCCGCCTGACCCGGTATCCGTGTCGGGTGAGCCTGCGGTTCCGTCTCACCCGGTACCTGTTTCGGGTGAGCCTGCGGTTCCGTTGCGGGCGGTGACCTTGCTTCGCTGCGGTCCCCACCCTCCACTGCACCTCCGTCTCACCCGATCACCGGGCGCTCCTCGGGGAAGCGTATGACGCGCCGACGGTCCCGCAGCGCGATCGCGCCCAGCACCGAGATCGTGCCCACGCGGCCGAGGTACATCAGCGCGCAGAGCACGTACTTGCCGCCGTCGGGCAGGTCGCTCGTGATGCCGGTCGTCAGGCCCACCGTCGCGAACGCCGAGATCACCTCGAACAAGATCTCCGACAGCGAGAAGTCGGTGATCCGGAGCAGCGCGATGCAGGAGGCCAGCACCATCGTGGCGCCGATGAACACCACCGCGATGGACAGCCGGAGCGTGTCGCGCGGGATGCGCCGTCCGAAGACGTCGATGTCCCGGTCTCCGCGGGCCTCGGCGACGATCGCGAGGATCATGACTGCCAGGGTGGTGACCTTGATGCCGCCCGCCGTCGACGCCGAGCCGCCGCCCACGAACATCAGGGCGTCGGTGACCAGCCACGTCTCCGGGTTCATGGCTCCCGTGTCGACGGTGCTGAACCCGCCGGACCGCGGCATCACCGAGGCGAAGGACGCGGACAGCAGCTTGGTCGCCAGGTCCTGCCCGCCCAGGGTCCGCGGGTTCGCCCACTCCATCGCGCCGATGATCACGAACCCCGCCACGAACAGCGCGACGCTCGTCGTCACGGTGAGCTTGGTGTGCAGCGTCAGGTGGCGGTACCAGCGCCGGCCGAACCGGCGGGCCTGCAGGACGTTCGCCATCACCGGGAAGCCGAGCGCGCCGACGAACACGCCCAGCCCGATAGGCACGACGACGAGCCAGTCGGAGGCGTACCCCGCCAGCCCGTCCGAGGTCGGCACGAACCCGGCATTGTTGAACGCCGAGACGCCGTAGAAGACGGCGTGCCACAGCGCCGAGCCGAAGCTCTCGCCCAGCGCGAGGAACCGGGGCAGCAGGATCAGTGCCACGGTCGCCTCGATCGTCACCGACACGACGACGATGAGGCGGATGAGGTAACCGACCTCGCCGAGGCTGCTGGTGCGCACCTTCGCCTCGGAGGCCGTGAGCAGCTTCTGGGTGAGACCGATGCGTCGTGAGACCGCCATGCCGAGCAGCGAGGCGAGCGTCATGACGCCGAGCCCGCCGATCTTGATGCCCACGAGGATGACGGCATGCCCGTACTCGGACCAGTAGTCGGCCGTGTCCACCACGACCAGCCCGGTGACGCAGACCGCTGACACCGCCGTGAACAGGGCGTCGACGAACCTCGCACCCCCTCCGGCCGCCGTCGCCCACGGGGGCAGCAGCAGCACGGTGAAGAGCGCGATGACGGCGCCGAAGACGGTCATCGCGAGGCGCGCCGGGTACTCCCGGGCGGTGTGGTCCACCCACTCGCGCACCAACGCACCGCGATCGCGCCACCTCGTCGCCACCGACCGGGCCCTCCGTCGTCTCATCCGCCAGCCGTCGGGCCCAGCCTGCCACGGGTTCCGCTACCGTGACGGGATGTCCGTCGCCCGGCTGCTGTGGAGTCCTGAGCTCCTGACCTACGACTTCGGTCCCGGGCACCCCATGGCGCCCGCACGGCTCGACCTGACCATGCGGCTCGTCGAGGCCTTCGGCCTGCCCGACGAGCCCACGCTCGAGGTGGTGCGCATCCCGCCGAGCAGCGACGAGCTCGTGCGCACGGTGCACGACGGCGACTACGTGACGGCGGTGCAGTCCGCGGACCGCACCGGAGAGCCCGACCTGGCGCGAGGGCTCGGCACCGAGGACGACCCGATCTTCTCCGGGATGCACGAGGCGGCCTCGCGGCTCGTCAGTGCGTCCGTCGACGCCGCCGAGGCGATCTGGACCGGCGCGGCGGAGCACGGCCTCAACATCGCCGGCGGGATGCACCACGCGCGGCGCGGGGCCGCCTCGGGCTTCTGCATCTACAACGACGCCGCCGCCGCGGTGCAGCGGCTGCTCGACCTCGGCGCGCAGCGGGTCGCCTACGTGGACCTCGACGCCCATCACGGCGACGGCGTCGAGTCGATCTTCTGGGACGACCCGCGCGTCCTGACGGTCTCCGTGCACCAGGACGGCCACTCGCTGTTCCCCGGGACCGGCAACCCTGCGGACACCGGCGGCAAGCGCGCTGACTGCACGGCGGTGAACGTCGCCCTGCCGCCCCGGACCGACTCGGCGCGCTGGCTGCGTGCCGTGGATGCCGTCCTGCCGCTCGTGCTCCGGGAGTTCCGACCCGACGTGATCGTGTCCCAGCACGGCACCGACGCGCACGGGAACGACCCGATGACAGACCTGAACGTGGGGATCGACGCACAGCTCATGGCCGCCTCGTGGGTGCACGGGCTTGCGCACGAGCTCTGCGAGGGCCGGTGGGTCGCGCTCGGCGGCGGCGGGTACGCCGTCGTCGACGTGGTGCCGCTCGTGTGGACCGCGCTGGTGGCCGAGGCCGCGCACGTGCCGATCGCCCCTGCCGCGCCCCTGCCCGCGGCGTGGCAGACGGCGGTCGAGGAGATGTCGGGACTCTCGCCCGCGACGATGCTCGGCCGGGGCGCGGTGGAGTGGCGGCCGTGGAGCGAGGGGTACGACCCGTCCGACGCCGTGGACCGCGCCGTTCTCGCGACCCGTCGGCACGTGTTCCCCGGCCTCGGCCTGGACCCGTTCCTCGACTGAGCCGGAGGCGCGGGCGCAGGGCCGCGATTCGGGGCAGCCGTCCGTGTCGGGTACTCTGGGAGACGGACTTTTTCGCGTTGGTCGGCACTGCTTGGTCTCAGGACTCTTCCGGGGAACAGGATCGTCGGGACCAACCGGCCTCCACCACCGATCAGCATTGTGAGGACCTCATGGGCTCCGTCATCAAGAAGCGCCGCAAGCGTATGGCGAAGAAGAAGCACCGCAAGCTGCTTCGCAAGACGCGTCACCAGCGTCGCAACAAGAAGTGACGCACGGCCCGCCCGACGGCGGGCCGCACGCACCGAGCCCGGACCTCACCAGAGGTGCCGGGCTCTTTGCGTCCTGGGCGCGGCGGCGGGCGCCCGCGCCCTCGCGCCGCGTCAGCGCCCGTGGAGCCGCTTGCGCACGCTGCGCTGGGCCGCGCGCAGCACGAGGCCGAGCACCCAGGCCGCACCGGCCCACGACGCCGTCCGCACCCCGCGCCCGGCAGCCCGCTGGCCGCGGCCCCGGAACTCGCGGATCGGCCAGCCGACCTCCTTCGCGTGGCGCCGCAGCCGTGCGTCCGGGTTGATCGGGCACGGATGCCCCACGGACCGCATCATCGGCAGGTCGTTGAGCGAGTCGCCGTACGCGTACGACGACTCGAGGTCGAGCCCTTCGCGCTCGGCGAGCTCCCGCACGGCCGCTCCTTTGGCCTCTCCGTGCATGAGGTCGCCCACCAGCGCACCGGTGTAGTAGCCGTCGGCGTGCTCGGCGATGGTGCCCAGGCAGCCCGTGGCCCCGAGCCGGCGTGCGATGAGGCCGCCGATCTCCACGGGCGTCGCCGTGACGAGCCAGACCTCGTTCCCGGCCGCGAGGTGCTCGTCCAGCAGGCGCTTGGTCCCGGGAAAGATGCGCAGCTCCAGGACCGTGTCGTAGACCTCCTCGCCGACGGCGGTGATCTCGGCGACCGAGCGTCCGGCGATGAGCGACAGCGCCCGGGACCTGACCGTCTCGATCTGGGACCGCGACTCGCCGAAGACCAGGTACTTCGCCTGGATCCAGCCGAAGCGCAGCAGGTCCGCCGTGCCGAAGAACTTCCGTTGGTATAACGCTCTGGCCAGGTGGAACGCGCTGGCTCCGCGGATGATGGTGTTGTCGACGTCGAAGAACGCTGCTGCTGTCGGTCCGACCGGGGGCGCAGCATGAGACGACATGCTGCCCACTGTAGTAGCGCCGATACGCTGTGCTCGTGAGCAGGCCCACGATGCGACCAGACGTGACGTCCCGGGTCGTCGTGTACAGCAGGGCGGACTGCCACCTGTGCGACGACGCACGGGCGGTGGTCGCAGCGGTGTGCGCGGAGGCGGGGGAGACCTGGCAGGAGATCGACATCGATGCCGAGCCCGCTCTGGTGGAGCGGTACGGCGAGTACGTGCCCGTCGTCGAGGTGGACGGCGTGCAGCAGGGATTCTGGCGGGTCGACGCGGCACGGCTGGCGCGGCGGCTCGCACGGCCCCCGGGAGGGAAGAAGAAGACGTGATCGAGATCGGTGAGGTGACGGTGCCCGCGGCGACGGTGGCGCGGCTTCCGTTCTACCTGCGCGCGTTGCGTGACCTGACGCGCGAAGGTGTGGCGACGACGTCGTCGTCCGACCTGGCAGTGCGTTCCGGCGTCGGGTCCGCGCAGCTGCGCAAGGACTTGTCCTACCTGGGATCGTTCGGCACCCGCGGCGTCGGGTACGACGTCGAGTCGCTGTCGTCGTACATCGCCGCCGCGCTGGGCCTCGGCTCCGAGCACCGGCTGGCGATCGTAGGCGTCGGCAACCTCGGCCACGCGCTGGCCAACTACTCGGGCTACGCGGCCCGCGGGTTCCAGATGGTGGCGCTGCTCGACGCGGACCCTGCCGTGGTCGGCGGGCAGGCGGCCGGGATCGAGGTCGAGCACGTCGACCGCCTGGAGGAGATCATCGTCGAGCGCAGCGTCTCGATGGTGATGCTCGCGACCCCGGGACCGCCCGCGCAGGAGGTCGCCGAGCGGGTCGTGTCGGCGGGCGTGCGGGAGATCCTGTCCTTCGCTCCGGTGGCTCTGCACCTGCCCGACGACGTCGTCGTGCGCAGCGTGGACGTGGCGGGAGAGCTGCAGATCCTGGCGTTCCACGCGGCGGCCCGTCATGCCAACGGCGTCGCGGCGTCGGACGCCGACGTCCCGGCGCCGTGAGGTGGTACCGCTTGCGGCGAGGTAGTGCGGGTGGTGGTGCCGCGGGGTGTCGGGTCCTGACGATCGTGCACGGGACCCGACACCCCGCTTCAACGCTCCGGCCCGGCGCTACCACCTCGGGGAGAGCGGTCCTACCTCGGTAGGTCAGTTCTGCGCGATCGCCGAGACGTCGAGCGCGATCTTGACCTTGTCGCCGACCAGGAAGCCGCCCGTCTCGAGCGCCGCGTTCCAGGTGAGGTCGAAGTCCTTGCGGTTGATCACGAGCTCGGACTCGAAGCCCGCGCGGTCGTTGCCGAACGGGTCCTTGGCGGTGCCGGCGAACTCGGTGGGGAGCTCGACGGGCTTCGTCACGCCGTTGATGGTCAGGTCGCCGGCGATCACGTACGCGTCGCCGTCCACGGAGATGTTCTTCGAGACGAACGACCAGACGGGCTTCTCCTCGGCGTGCCAGAAGTCGGCGCTCCGGAGGTGGCCGTCGCGGTTCTCGTCACCGGTGTTGACCGACGCGGCGTCGAGCTCGGCGGAGACCGAGGTGGAGTCGAGGTCCTCGCCGACGGCGATCTCGCCGGAGACGATGGCGATGGTGCCGCGCACCTTGGAGATGCCGGCGTGGCGGACGGTGAAGGACGCGGTGGAGTGCGAGGCGTCGATGACGTAGGTGCCGGCGTTCAGTCCGGCGGGCAGCGGCGTGGCCATAGGGATGCTCCTCGTGTGTGGCGGTGATGTGCGGTGCGGACGCCCCTGAGGCGATCCATCGAAATGCATGAACCGCGGCCTCCTGGCAACTATTCCCGGGGGGTCGCATGCGACCTGCTGCGACAGTGAGTCCTGTCACCACCGTACTGGGACGCTCCCGGAGGGCATCTGGAGACGCCTGCGATCTGGGACACTGGTGGCCATGGCCACCACCACCGTCCATCTCATGCGGCACGGCGAGGTCCACAATCCCGACGGCGTCCTGTACGGACGCATCGCGGGGTACCGCCTGTCGGAGCTCGGCCAGCAGATGGCCCGCCACGTCGCCGAGCACCTGTCCGACGGCGGCAGGGACGTCGTCGCGGTCGTCGCGAGCCCGCTGCAACGTGCCCAGGAGACGGCCACGCCCGTCGCCGCCGCGTTCGGCCTCGAGCTGGCCACCGACGACCGTCTCGTCGAGGCGGGCAACAGCTTCGAGGGCACCACGATCGGCAAGCAGCCCGGCCAGCTCGCGCACCCGCGGTACTGGAAGCGGCTGTGGAACCCGCTGCGACCGTCGTGGGGCGAGAGCTACGCCGAGCAGGTGACCCGCATGCGTGCCGCCGTCGACGACGCGCGCCGCGCCCACACCGGCCACGAGGTCGTGCTGGTCAGCCACCAGCTCCCCGTCTGGGTGACGCGTCGGGCGTTCGAGGGCCGCCGGCTGGCGCACGACCCGCGCCGGCGCGAGTGCGCTCTCGCCTCCCTGACGTCGCTGACCTTCGACGACGACCGGTTCGTCTCGCTGCACTACAGCGAGCCGGCCGGTCCGCTGCTCGCCGGTGCCGACCCCGTGCCAGGCGCCTGATGGGACGCCGCAACCGCGGACGTCTCGCGCGCACAGCCGCCGTCAGCAGCGCCCTCGCCGCCACCGTCGGGCTGCTCGCCGCGTGCGGTGCGGCCGAATCCGGTGCGGGCGACGTCGTCGGCCAGGGCTTCGTCTCGGGTGACGGTTCGGTGCAGCAGTGGGAGCCGGACGAGCGCGGGGACACCGTCGTCGTCGAGGGCACGTCCTTCGAGGGCGACGAGGTCTCGACCACCGACTGGAGCGGCGACATCGTCGTGCTCAACACCTGGTACGCGGGATGCGCCCCGTGCCGCGCCGAGGCTCCCGACCTCGTGACGCTCGCCGAGGACCGGGAGGCCGACGGCGTGCACCTGCTCGGCATCAACACCGAGGACGACGCCGGCACCGCGCTCGCCTTCCAGCGCACCTTCGAGGTGCCCTACCCCTCGATCGAGGACCGCAGCGGCCAGGTCGTCGCCGGGCTCTCCGGCGTCGTCCCGCTGCAGGCCGTGCCGTCCACCGTGGTGCTCGACGGCGAGGGGCGCGTGGCTGCGCGGATCGTCGGCCAGGTCGCGGGCTCGACCCTGGAGGGAGTCGTCGACGACGTGCTCGCCGAGGACGGCGGGGACGAGGCGCAGGCCTCGTCGGTGACCGGGTCCGGGAGCGCCTGACGTGGGTGAGGCCTTCGCCACCACGGCCGCGAGCGGCTCGCTGCTGCTCGCGGTCCTCGTCGCGCTGCTCGCCGGCCTGGTCTCCTTCGCCTCGCCGTGCGTGCTGCCCCTGGTGCCGGGCTACGTCGGCTACGTCGGCGGGCTGGCCGCGGCGAACGCCGGGCCTTCGGGCGCGATGGACCCCGGAGGAGCGGGGCGCCAGGGTCGCGGGACGACGGCGGCACCCCCGCGCGCACCCGGCCGCGGCCGCGTGGTGCTCGGGGTCTCGCTGTTCGTGCTGGGCTTCACGGCGGTGTTCGTGGCGCTCATGGCGGCGGCCGGCGCCGTCGGCTCGTACCTGGTGCGCTACGAGGACGTGCTGGTCCGGGTGCTGGGCCTCGTCGTGATCGTCATGGGTGTGGCGTTCCTCGGCGGCATCGGGTTCCTCCAGCGCGAGCGGCGGCTGCACGTGAGCCCGCGGGCCGGTCTGTGGGGCGCGCCCCTGCTGGGTGTCGTCTTCGGGCTGGGCTGGACGCCGTGCCTCGGCCCGACGCTCGCCGCGGTGCAGTCCCTCGCGCTGAACGAGGCGTCCGCAGGGCGCGGCGTGGTGCTCGGGATCGCGTACTGCATCGGGCTCGGTGTGCCGTTCCTGCTGGTGGCTCTAGGGCTGCAGTCGTCCGAGCGCATGCTCGGGTTCCTGCGCCGCCACCGGCTCGCCATCATGCGGTGCGGCGGCGGCCTCCTGGTCCTCATCGGCCTGGCGATGGTCACGGGCCTGTGGGGCACGTTGACGAGCACCCTGCAGAGCTGGATCAGCGGATACGTGACGGTGGTGTGATGAGCGAACGGAGCTACCGTCCCGAGGGCATCGCGGACGAGTTCACCCAGGGCACGCGCGGCGGCGAGAGCGAGGCCGGTGCGACGCCGTCGGGCGGGCCGTCGTCCGCGACCCGGCAGGCGCCGCGGACCGGCTGGCGCGGCATGCTGCGCTGGACGTGGCGCCAGCTCACCAGCATGCGGGTGGCGCTCCTGCTGCTGATGCTGCTCGCCGTCGCGGCCGTGCCCGGGTCGATCCTGCCGCAGCGCAGCCAGGACCCGGCGGCGGTGGTGGAGTACCTCGGCGAGAATCCGGCCACGGGGGAGTGGCTCGACCGGTTCGGGTTCTTCGAGGTCTTCTCCTCGCCCTGGTTCTCGGCGATCTACCTCCTGCTGTTCGTCTCCCTGGTGGGCTGCATCGTGCCGCGCACCGTCGCGCACGCCCGGGCGGTCCGGAACCGGCCGCCGCGCACGCCTGCGCGCTTCGAGCGCTTCCCGGCGCGGGCGACCGGCACCACCTCGGCCACACCGCGGGAGGTGACGGACGCCGTCGCCGAGCACCTGCGTGGCCGGATGCGGTGGCTGCCGACGTTCCGCGTCGACGCCGGCTCGGAGGAGGCGCGCGGGGCGCGCGGCAAGATCCCCGCGCGTCCCGCGGCTGCCACCGTCGCGGCGGAGCGCGGCTACCTGCGCGAGACCGGCAACCTGCTGTTCCACCTCGCGCTGCTGGGCCTCATCGTCGCGGTCGGTGTGGGGCAGCTGCTCCACTACCGCGGCCAGGCGATCATCACCGAGGGCCGCGGGTTCGCCAACGCCGTCGTGGACTACGACACGTTCGAGAGCGGGTCGTGGTTCCAGCCCGAGTCGCTGGTGCCGTTCTCGATGACGCTCGACTCGTTCACCTCGGAGTTCGCGACGGACACGGTCGCGTTCGCCCAGTCGCGCGACTTCACCGCGGACGTGACGGTGACCGAGCCGGACGGCTCGTCCTCCGCCGAGACGATCAAGGTCAACCATCCCCTCGTCATCGACGGTTCGAAGGTGTACCTGCAGGGCAACGGCTATGCGCCGGACATCACGGTGCACGACGGCGAGGGTGCGGTCGCGTTCGCCGGTCGCGTGCCGTTCCTGCCGGAGGACCAGGTGTACACCTCGCGCGGCGTCGTGAAGGTGCCGGACGTCTCGCCGGGGCTCGAGCAGGTGGGTCTCATCGGGTACTTCCTGCCGACGGCCGT
This sequence comes from uncultured Isoptericola sp., assembly GCA_947497265.1. Classification (GTDB taxonomy): domain Bacteria; phylum Actinomycetota; class Actinomycetes; order Actinomycetales; family Cellulomonadaceae; genus Isoptericola; species Isoptericola rhizosphaerae. The sequence goes on along the minus strand of CANMFP010000001.1, from coordinate 229,943 downwards.
CATCGAGCCCGACGGCTCGGCCCGCTCCGTCTTCCCGCTCCCGGAGGACCCGCTGCTCGTGCTCGAGGTGTACCGCGGCGACCTCGGGCTCGACGACGGCGTGCCGCAGAACGTGTACCGGCTCGACACCGCGAACCTCACGCCGTCGGTGGACGCCGACGGCGAGCGGGTGAAGCTCCTGCTGGAGCCCGGCGACACCGTCGACCTTCCCGACGGGCTCGGGACCGTGTCGCTCGCCGAGGAGGTGCCGCGGTTCGTCGCGCTCGACCTGCGCCACGACCCGTCGCTCGCGTGGGTGCTGGCCTTCTCGCTCGCCGCCCTCGTCGGGCTGACCGGTTCGCTGTTCCTGCCGCGCCGCCGCGTCTGGGTGCGATCATGGACGCACGACGGCGTCACGCACGTCGAGGTCGCGGGTCTCGCCCGCGGGGACGACGTGGGGCTGCAGCCCCAGGTGGACCGGACGCTGGCGGCCGTCCCCGGGCTGGACGCCGACCACGCTGATGCTGATGGTGACCCGGACGTCGGCCCTGACGCCGCGCCGACGCACAACCCTGAGAGAGGCTGACCATGGAGATCGCCGAGCTGAGCGACCTGCTCGTCTGGGCTGCGGCGACCGCGCTCGCGGTCGCGATGATCGCGTTCGCCGTCGACCTGGGCCGACGCACCGACGAGCGTGTCGGCGCCCGTGCCACGGCTGAGGCCCGCGCCACGGTCGGTGCCGGGTCGAGCGACACCAGCGCGCCTGCGGCTGAGGCGAGCGGACCTGGCCCGGACGGCGCCGTCGAGGCCCGCCGTCGGGCCGCGGGCATCGCGATGTCGACGACGTGGCTCGGCACCGCGATGCTGCTCGTCGCGATCGTGCTGCGCGGGCTGGCCGCGGGCCGGACGCCCTGGGCCAACATGTACGAGTTCACGATGGTCGGCTCGTTCATCGCGCTCGTGGTCTTCCTCGTGCTCAACCTGCGCCGCGACGTGCGGTTCCTGGGAGCGTTCGTCACCGGGCTGGTCACGCTCTTCCTGGTGCTCGGCCTCAACGCGTTCCACGTGGCGGCGACCGGGGTGCAGCCCGCCCTGCAGAACTACTGGCTGGTGCTGCACGTCGGGGTCGCGATCACCGCGACCGGTATCTTCACCGTGTCGTTCGTCGTCTCGGCGCTGCAGCTGTTGCGCGACTCCCGCGACGCGGGGTCGCCGTTCCTGACGCGGCCCGGCTTCCGCTGGCTGGACCGCACGCCGGGGCCGACGGCGCTGGAGTCGATGTCGTTCCGCCTGAACGCGGTGGGCTTCGTCCTGTGGACCTTCACCCTCATCGGCGGGGCCATCTGGGCCGAGGACGCCTGGGGCCGCTACTGGGGCTGGGACCCCAAGGAGGTCTGGACGTTCGTCATCTGGGTCGTCTACGCGGCCTACCTGCACGCCCGCACCACGCGCGGCTGGTCGGGACGTCGGGCCGCGTGGTTCGTCGTCGTCGGCTACGCCTGCGTGCTGTTCAACTTCACCGGCGTGAACCTCATCTTCAACGGCAAGCACTCCTACTCGGGCATCAGCTGACCCACCGCCGAGGCGGCACCACCACCCGACCTCGCCGCGAGCCCTACTACCTCGGCGCGAGCCGCGCTACCTCGGCGGGTCGGTGTCGCCGCGGTCGCGGCGCTCCTGGCGGCGCTTCTCCTGCTCGAGCCGCCACAGGAAGTCCGGGTCGTCGTCGGGCGCGACCGGACCGGACGGACGTCGCGGACCTCGGCCGGGCCGCGCTCCGCGGCCGCCGGAACCACCACTGCGGCGGGACTGCTTCGTCGCGATCCAGGTGACCGGCCCGAAGACGGGCAGCAGCACGATGATGACCACCCAGAGCCACCGGGGCAGGCCGGCGCGGTCTTCCTCCTCCGACCCCGAGAGATCGGCAAGGCTGTAGACCAACAGGCCGACGACGACGAGGCCCACCAGGACGCGGAACATTCCTCCAGCCTAGTTCGCCCCGCGGCCGTGACCGAATCGCGAGGCGTGCGGGACCGGGATCGAGCGGCCGTATCCTGGATCCGTGCCTCTCGTGACCTACACCGTGCTCCGCCTCCTGCTCTTCGCCGCCGCCCTCGGGGTCGGCTACGTGGCAGGGCTGCGCAGCTGGCTGCTGCTCCTGGTGGCGATCGTGGTGGCGTTCGCGGTGTCGTACGTCCTGCTGGCGAAGCAGAAGGATGCGGCCGCGAGCTGGATCGCGGAGCGGGCGGAGCGTCGTCGCTCGGGTGACGAGGGCCTGGCGAAGGTCATCGGCGAGGACGCGGCGGCCGAGGACTCGGCGTTCGACGCTGGCGAGCCCGCCGGCACGGAGCACCCGGACGGCGGACGCCCCACCGCCGAGCGGTAGGGGTCGGGGCGCTCAGAGCGCCAGGCCGAGCCCGAGCAGCACGCCGTAGGCGAGCTCGAACATCCCGGTGCCGGCGAGCACCGGGACGAGTGCGCGGCCCCGCGCGCCCGCCACGACCGGGATCGCCAGCAGGACGGCGGGCAGCAGGAGCAGGGCGACGAGGAACGCCCACGGGTTCCAGACCGCGCAGGCGAGCCCGAGGAGGACGGGCAGCACCACCCACAGCGCGTAGAGGCGCCGCGCGCGGTGGTCCCCGAGCCGCACCGCGAGCGTCCGCTTGCCCGCCACGACGTCGGTGGGGATGTCGCGGACGTTGTTGACCATGAGCAGCGCGCACGCGATCAGGCCCACGCCCACGGCGCCCAGCACGGCGGGCCACGTGATCCGGTCCGCCTGCGTGTAGGTGGTGCCGAGCGTAGCCACCAGCCCGAAGAACACGAACACGCCGACCTCGCCGAGGCCCGCGTACCCGTACGGCCGCTTGCCGCCCGTGTAGTACCAGGCGGCGAGCATGGCGACGGCGCCGACGGCGATCAGCCACCAGTGCCCGCTCACCGCGCACAGCGCGAACCCGAGCACCCCGGCGACGCCGAACGCCCCGAACGCGGCGCCCTTGACCTGCCCCGGTCGCGCGATGCCGGAGGCGGTGAGGCGCAGCGGCCCCACCCGGTCCAGGTCGGTGCCGCGCACGCCGTCGGAGTAGTCGTTGGCGTAGTTGACGCCGATCTGCAGCGCGAGCGCGACACCGAGGGCGAGCACGGCGGGCAGCCACGCGAATGCGTCGACCTGCGCGGCGGCGCCCGTGCCGATGATGACGGGCGCGGCGGCGGCGGGCAGGGTGCGGGGCCGGGCTCCGGTGACCCACTCGGCCGTGGTGGCCATGCGTGCTCCTCTCAGTCGTGCGCCGGGCGGGCGCGCACCAGGTCGACGACGGCGGCACGGTCGACCTTGCCGGGCCCGCGCAACGGCAGGTTCTCCACCCGCAGGATGCGACGGGGCGCGGCGGCCGGGCCGAGTCTAGCGGCGACGGCGGAGCGCACCCGCGCGAGCTCCGCCCCCTCCCCCCACCCTGTGGGTGCACGACGCGCCGCTGGGCGGGTCGGCTCGTCGGCGTGTCGTGCACCCACAGGGCCTGAGGCGACGGCGACGAGCTCCTGGCCCCATTCGTCGTGGGGCACGCCGACGACGCACACCTCGACACCGAGCAGCTCGCCGAGCACGGCCTCGACGGCGGCGGGGGCGACGTTCACCCCGCCGGTGACGACGACGTCGTCCGCGCGGCCGATCACCCGGAGCACGTCGCGGTCCAGCGCACCGAGGTCGCTGGTGCGGAACCACCGCCCGTCCGGGCCGTCGACGAACGCGGTCGCCGTGGCGCCGTCGTCCCCGAGGTAGCCGCTCGCGAGCACGGGGCCGGCGAGCTCCACGATCCCGGCGTCGCCCCCGGCCGGATCGAGGCGGACCCGCACCCCGGGCAGCGGCACGCCGTCGTAGACGCAGCCGCCGGCCGTCTCCGACATGCCGTAGGTGCGCACCACCGGCACGCGCGCGTCACGGGCACGCTCCAGCAGCCGGGGCGGGGTGGCGGCACCGCCGAGCAGGACGGCGCCGCACCGGGCGAGCGCGTCGAGTGCGGCCGGGGCTCCGCCGTCGGCCGCCTCGACGACGCGGTGCAGCTGGGTGGGCACGAGCGAGACGTGCACGGGGTCGTCACCGGCGAGCGGTGCGGCCAGCAGCTCGGCGAGCCCGTCGGGGGTGAACGGGCCACCGCCGGCGGCGGTCAGGGGCGTACCGGCCAGCAGCGACCGGACGATCACCTGCATGCCGGCCACGTGCGTGGGCGGCAGCGTCAGCACCCAGCGGCCGGGCGCGTTGAGCCGGTCCGCCGTCGCGGCGGCCGAGGCGCGCAGCGCCGCCGCGCTCAGCGCGACCTCCCGCGGCGTCCCCGTCGAGCCGGACGTCCGCACCACCAGCGCGGTGCCCGACGGCGGCACGTGCGTCGTGAGGCGGGGCAGCGGCGCGACGGGTGGGCCGCCGTCCAGCGCACGGCGCATGCCGTCCACGAGCGCGGCGAGGTCGGGGGTGCTCACGGCCTCACGATAGGCGGCGCGGGGCCGTCCACGGGCGCCCTGGTCAGACCGGTTCCGACGGACCCCGCTGCCGAGATCCCGGCATCACGGTGATCGCTGGTGCATCCTGTGGGGGGACGAGGAGGTGCCATGACGCTCAGGAGCACGGCGTCCGCGGTGCTGGCGGCGTCGTTGGTGCTCGCCGTCGGCGGGTGCGGGACGGCGACGGACCCGCAGAGCGCACCACGGGTCACGGTGGCCCCGGACATGTCGCGCGCGAAGATCGCCCCGCCCGCCGTCGTCGTGCCCGAGCCGGAGCCCGAGCCGGCGCGCTGGCCGTTGACCGGCGTCCGGACCGGCACGAAGAAGGTCCCGGAGCGGCCCGCCGTCGCGGTCAAGATCGAGAACTCCGCCGCGTCGCGGCCGCACACGGGGCTGCACCGGGCGGACGTGGTGTGGGAGCAGGTGGTCGAGGGCGGCATCAGCCGATTCGTCGCGGTGTACCACTCGACCTACCCGCGGCAGGTCGGCCCGGTGCGCTCGGTGCGTCCGATGGATCCCGCGACGGTGGCGCCCCTGCGCGGGATCCTCGCGGCGTCCGGTGGGCAGCCGCCGTTCCTGCGGGCCGTCGAGAGGTCCGGCACCCAGCTGCTGACCAACGACGACGGCGACCGGGGGTTCTGGCGCAGCGGCTCCCGTGCCGCGCCGCACGACGTCTACGGGAACGTGAAGGCGTTCGCACGGCAGGCGGACAAGAAGCGCACCGAACCCCCGAAGGCGGAGCTGAGGCACGCGACGAAGCGCAAGGACGCCACGGCCCGGGCGCAGGGCAAGAAGGGCAGGACGGCGGACGTGCGGCTCTCCCCGGCGCAGCGCACCACGTGGGGCTGGGCCAAGGGCTCCTACCGGCGCAGCGACGACGGCCGGGCGTCGATGTCCTCGGGCAAGCGTGTCACGGCGCGCAACGTCCTGCTGCTGCGCGTCGATGTCACGAACACCGGCTACCGGGATCCGAGCGGCGCTCCGGTGCCGAAGGCCGAGCTCGTCGGCCGCGGCAAGGGGATGCTGCTCGGTGGCGGCCGGGCCGTGAACGTCAAGTGGTCCAAGAAGGGGACCAAGGCGCCGCTACGGCTGAAACGGCCGGGTGGCGGCAAGGTGCTGCTCGAGCCGGGGAACACGTGGGTCGAGCTGGTGCCGGAGCGCTCCGGCTCGTGGGACGTGTCATGACGTACCGTGTGCGCCAGCACACACCCTCGGAGGACTGATGACCGCACGGTTCGCGCGGCTGGCGGCGCCGGGCGCGCTCGCCGCGGCCGCCCTGCTCGTCGCCGCGTGCAGCGGCGGCCCGGACCCGACCCCGACGACGACGGTCCCGGCCGCCGTCGACGCGCAGAAGGGCTCGCCGCCCGCCCCCGACGTGCGGGCCGTGTGGCCCCTGACGGGGGTCGAGGCGGACGAGGTCGCGGACCGCCCGGCGCTGGCGGTCAAGATCGAGAACTCTCGCGAGGCGCGGCCGCAGACCGGTCTGGAGCAGGCGGACATGGTGTGGGAGGAGGTCGTCGAGGGCGGGATCACGCGCTACGTCGCCGTGTTCCACTCGTCGGTCCCGGACGCCGTCGAGCCCGTGCGTTCCGTCCGCCCGATGGACCCTGCGATCGTCGCGCCGTTGGGCGGCATCCTCGCCTACTCCGGCGCCCAGCGGCCGTTCATCGACGCGGTGGACGCCAGCGGCGCCCAGTCGGTGATCATGGATGCGGGCGACGCGGGCTTTCGGCGGAATCCGGCCCGGCCCGCGCCGCACAACGTGATCGGCGACCCCGCGGCGTTCCTGGCGCAGGCCGACGGCGAGCGCAGCGTGCCGCCGCCGGCACAGTTCGCGATCGCGGACGACCCGGGTGAGGGGACCGCCGCGAGCGACGGGACGCCGGCGTCGTCGCTGGAGGTCGTGATGTCCCGGATGCAGACGACGGGTTGGCAGTGGGACGAGGACACGGGAGCGTGGCTGCGCAGCGAGGGCACGAGCCCGTCGATGTCGACCTCAGGGGACCAGCACTCCGCGACGAACGTGGTGGTGCTCAAGGTCGAGGTGGTGAACACCGAGTTCCGGGACGCCTCGGGCGCGGCGGTGCCGGAGACCCGGCTCGTCGGCGCGTCGGGCACGGGGGTCGTCGCGAGCGGCGGTCGCACGCTCGAGGTGGAGTGGTCCAAGGGCGAGCTCGCCGACGCGGTCGAGCTGACGGCCGGCGGCGAGACCGTCGAGCTGGAGCCGGGCAGCACGTGGGTCGAGCTGATGCCGGCGACGACCGGCTCCCTCACCGTCGCCGATCAGGCCGCCGGCTCGTCGCCGGATCAGTAGGCGTACGGGAATCCGGACCAGTCGGGGTCGCGCTTCGCCAGGAACGCGTCCCGGCCCTCGACGGCCTCGTCGGTCATGTACGCGAGCCGCGTCGCCTCCCCAGCGAACACCTGCTGGCCCATGAGGCCGTCGTCGGCCAGGTTGAAGGCGAACTTGAGCATGCGGACCGCCTGCGGGGACTTCCCCGCGATGGTGCGGGCGTACTCGACCGCCAGCCCTTCGAGGTCGTCGTGCTCGGCGACCTCGTTGACCGCCCCCCAGCGTTCGGCGTCGTCCGCGGAGTACTCCCGCGCGAGGAAGAAGATCTCCCGCGCGCGCTTCTGCCCCACCTGGCGTGCCAGGTAGGCCGACCCGTACCCGCCGTCGAACGACCCGACGTCGGCGTCGGTCTGCTTGAACTTCCCGTGCTGGCGGCAGGCGATCGACAGGTCGGCGACCACGTGCAGCGAGTGCCCGCCCCCGGCGGCCCAGCCGTCGACGACGGCGATCACCACCTTGGGCATGGTGCGGATGAGGCGCTGCACCTCCAGGATGTGCAGGCGCCCGGCGCGGGCGGGGTCGATGTGGTCGGCGGTGTCGGCGCCACTGACGGGCCGGCCCGCACCGTCGGCCGTCGTGTACTGGTAGCCGGAGCGACCGCGGATGCGCTGGTCCCCGCCGGAGCAGAACGCCCAGCCGCCGTCCTTGGGGCTCGGGCCGTTGCCGGTGAGGAGCACGGTCCCGACGTCGGAGGTCATGCGGGCGTGGTCCAGCACCCGGTAGAGCTCGTCGACGGTGTGCGGGCGGAACGCGTTGCGCACCTCGGGCCGGTCGAAGGCGACCCGCACGACGGGCAGGTCACGCACCTGCGCGGACCCGTCGTCGCCGGTGGAGCGCTCCACCCCGCGGTGGTACGTCAGGTCGGTCAGGTCCTCGAACCCGACGACGGTGCGCCAGCGGTCGGTGTCGAAGGTCTCGGAGACGGGTGCGGGGAGGTCGCTGTTGCTCACGCGGGCCAGCGTAGTGCGCGCCACCGGTCGACGGTCCGCGCTGGCTGTTCTGCAAAGTAAAGTCCAGATCGGCCGCAAAGTGTAGCCTAGAAAACCTGCAAACTGTAGTATTGCCTGATGGCGTACATCAAGAGGATCGCCGACAGGCTGGTGGCAGAGCGGCTCCGCTCAGCGGGAGCCGTGCTCATCGAAGGGCCGCGTGCGTGCGGCAAGACGTCCACCGCTCGGCAGCACGCCGCGAGCGCCGTGTACTTCCAGAACGATGACGCGGCGCGTGCGGCTCTCGATGTGGACCCGCAGCTCGTCCTGGCCGGCGCGACGCCGCGTCTCGTGGACGAGTGGCAGGTCGACGCGACCCGTCTCTGGAACGGGGTGCGCGCAACCGTCGACGACCGAGGGAAGCCGGGGCAGTTCATCTTGACCGGGTCGGCGGTGCCGGACGATGATGCCCGGCGCCACACCGGCGCGGGACGGTTCGCGCGTGTGGAGATGCGGCCGATGTCACTCGCCGAGTCCGGCGAGTCGAGCGGTGCGATGTCGTTGCGAGCACTCCTCGACGGGGACCCACCGATACCTGGGCGTTCCGACCTGTCAGTTCCTGACCTGGCACGGCTCGTGGTCCGGGGTGGGTGGCCCCTGCACCTCAGCATGGACGAGGTCGCTGCTGCGCAGGCGTCGTCGGACTACCTGGCCTCGATCGCCGATACGGACCTCGGACGCCTCGACACGTCGCGGCGGGATCCCGCACGTGCTGGACGGTTGCTGCACGCGTTGGCCCGGAACACCGCGATGGAGCTCGTCGTCGACCGGCTGACGCGTGAGGTCGACGGCCCAGACGGCGCGATGGCCCGCACCACGGTCTACGGCTATCTCGCTGATCTCCGCCGGCTCATGGTTCTTCAGGAGCAGCCCGCCTGGTCGCCACACCTGCGGTCGAGGGCTCGGTTGCGTACGCGGCCGCGCGTCCACCTCGTCGATCCCTCGCTCGCGGCGGCAGCGTTGCAGGCCGACGCCGATCGGCTCCTCGCGGACCTGAACACCTTCGGCCTCCTCTTCGAGTCGTTGGTGGTCCGAGACCTACGCGCCTATGCCGATGCCCTGGACGCACGGGTCTTCCACTACCGCGACTCCGACAACCTCGAGATCGACGCCGTGGTTCAACGACGGGACGGCGTGTTCGGCGCGTTCGAGGTCAAGCTCGGTGCGGGCCAGGTCGACGCGGCGGCGGCGGCCCTGCTGCGCTTCGCGGCAAAGCTGGACGCAGAGCACACCGGTGGTCCTGCGGTGCTCGGCGTGATCACCGGCAGCGAGTACGGCTACGTGCGACCGGACGGGGTGGTGGTCGTCCCGCTGGGGATGCTGGGTGCCTGACGTGCCGAAGACCGCTACAGGGTGTCTCCCATTTCCGGTTCGGGATTGAGGCATCGTTCGCCTCGTGAGCACGAGGGACGACTTCGACCGGAAGACGACAGGTTTGGTCGGCGTTCGTGTCGACGACGTCGCGTACTGGGACATCCACAACTTCGGCGAGCCGCGGGAGTGGGACTACGGCGACTGGCACCACGCCGTCATGGGCGTGGAGGTGAGGACCAGCGCCGGTCATGTTTCGGTGGTGTGGACGAACACGTTCTACCCCTACGGCGTCGAGGTGTTGAGCGAGCCGATGAGGAACTTCCTCGTCCTGAGCGACGACGGCCCCGAGTGCTGGGCGGTCACAGATCACCCGGAGTGGGGATCGCGAGCTGGCCAACAGGTCCTCGCCGTGGACACCTACTGGGAACGGCTCGAGGTGGGCGCCGCTCGTTCCGCGGACGGGCGGGAAGGGGAGCCTGCCCGGACGGTCGAGCTGCCGGTAGCTCTCCGGCTCGACTTTGCTGCTGGCCCGTGTAGGCGGCCGCGTCCAAGTGGGGCACCCGCCCGCCGAGGGAGCCCTTGCGTTGACGGGCGGCGATCTCGTCCTTCTTCTGCGGGACCACCGCCTTGATCCCGCGGGCAGCGAGCATCCGACGAGTGACGCCCGAGGAGTACGCGCGGTCGGCGATGACCGCGGCGGGCCTGGTGCGCGGACGTCCGGCACCGAGCCGTAGAACACGGATGTCGGCCAGCACGCTGGCGGGCATGGCCCCGTCGTTGCGCTGCCCACCCGTGACGACCGCGGCCAGCGGCCGCCCGTGGCCGTCGACCGCGGCATGGATCTTGGTCGTCAGACCGCCTCGGGAACGCCCGATCAGGAGCCGAACTCCTCGCGCGGCAGATCCTGCACGGGATCCCGGTCGTGAAGGCCGGGCGGGGCGGTGCGGCGTCGTTCGCTGCAGAGCCATGCGCGCCCGGCCCCGCGTCCGCTCACAGGTGGATGGTCACGTCGCCCTCGTCGCGCAGCGTGGACACGATCTCGTCGATCGCGGCGCCCTGCTGCTGGCTGGTCGCCTGCTGGGCGAGCTGGTCGCGGACCTCCTCGAAGGGCGGGATCTCGGCCTGCGAGGCGCCCTCGCCGCCCTGGGCCTCCATCTGCTCGACGAGGGTGTCGTACTGGTCGCGCAGCTCGTCCTCGGTGGGCTCCTCGATGTCCGCCTCGGCCTCGACGTAGGCGTTGACCTGGAACTGCGACGCCGCGTCCGAGCGCACCTCGTCCTCCGACATGCCCTGCTCGCCGAGCGCGGCGACGACCTCGTCGGCGGACTGCATCCCGTTCTGGGCCGCCACGTCCTCGAGCGTCGCGTCGATGTCCTTCTCGGTGACCTCGATGCCGGCCTCGGACGCAGCCTGCGTCAGCAGGCGGTTGCCCACGAGCTGCTCGACGACCTGCTGCTTGAGGGCGTCCTGGTCGACCTCCTGGCCGGTGGTCTGCTGCGACATCGCTGCCTGCTGCAGCTGGCCCTGGTAGCTGGAGACGAACTCGTCGCGGCCGAGCTCCTCGCCGTTGACCTCGGCGACGACGTCGGGCACGTCGTCCAGGTCGGCCTCGGGCACCTCCGGGCCGGCACCCGGGGACTGCTCGGCGCTCGGGGTGGACTCGGGGCTCTCGTCGGTCTCGGACGTGCAGCCGGCGAGCGCGACGACCGCGGCCACCGAGAGCGCGACGAACGGGCGCTTGATCGACATGGTCACTCCTCGTGAAGAAAGCTGGTCGACCGACCGTACCCACACGAACCTGAGTGTCCGCCGACCAGGTGATCAGGTGGCGTTCAGGAACGGCCCGGCGAACGGTCGTGCACAGGGCTCTTGCACGGCGTGGCGAGCATCCGCGCGCGTCGACCGCACATTCTGCACAAGGGTGTCGCACCATGGAGACATGAACACGATGCCACCTCGAGACACCGAGGTCGCCGACCCGGACGAGGTCGTCGACGAGCTCATCGCCTACGACGCCGCCGCCCTGCGCCGGGCGACGGCCACGACGCAGGCCGTACCGGTCGTGACGGTCCGCGCCCCCGGGCGCTGGTCCTACGGCAAGGTGCCGGAGGAGTTCACCGACTGACGTCCCGGGCCGCGCGACCCCGCTCGACCGTCCTACCCTGAGGTCGTGCCTGACCACCTCACCGCGACGAGTCAGCGCCGGTTCGCCTGGTCGAGCCCGCTGCGCACCCGGTTCCGCGACCTCGACGTCCGCGACGGCCTGCTCCTGCGCGGCGAGGCCGGGTGGGGCGAGCTCAGCCCGTTCTGGGAGTACGACGACGGCGAGTCGGCCGCGTGGTTGCGCGCGGCCCGGGAGGCGGCGGACCACCCGTTCCCGGCTCCGGTCCGTGACCGGGTCCCGGTGAACGTCACCGTGCCGGCCGTCGAGCCGGAGCGTGCCCGCGAGATCGTGCTGGCCTCCGGCGGTTGCCGCACGGCCAAGGTCAAGGTCGCGCAGCGCACGGGCGTCGGCGGCACGGGAGGACCCGTCGAACCGGTCGACGCCGAGATCGCGCGCGTCGAGGCGGTGCGCGCCGCGTTCGACGACGCCGGGATGCCCGACGCCGCGATCCGCGTGGACGCGAACGGTGCCTGGACGGTCGACGAGGCGCTGCGCCGCATCCCGCTCCTGGACGCCGCCGCCCGCGGCCTGGAGTACGTCGAGCAGCCGTGCGCCACCGTCCCCGAGCTCGCGGCGGTGCGCCGTGGGGTGGCGGTGCCGGTCGCGGCCGACGAGTCGATCCGGCGCGCCGACGACCCCCTGCGCGTCGTCCGCGAGGAGGCGGCCGACGTCGTCGTCCTCAAGGTGCAGCCGCTCGGCGGGGTGCGGGCCTGCCTGGAGCTGACGGAGCAGGTCGGCCTGCCGGTCGTGGTGTCCTCCGCGCTCGAGTCGTCCGTGGGGCTGGCCGCCGGGGTGGCGCTCGCGGCCGCCCTGCCCGAGCTGCCCTACGCCTGCGGGCTGGCGACGTCCCAGCTCCTCGTGCGCGACGTCACCGACGCGCCCCTGCTCCCCGTCGACGGCGCGCTCCCGGTCGGCCGGGTCGCCCCGGGCCCGGACCGGCTGGCGGCCGCGGCCGCACCCCCGGACCTGCGGGACCGCTGGTTCGCGCGCCACGACCGGCTGGCCGCCCTGCTCGCCGCGGGGCGTGCCGCGTGACCGGGGTGCCGCCGTCGGGCAGCGCGAGCCCCGCGGTGGACGCCGCGCGTGCCCTGGTCGCGGCCCTCGTCGCCCAGGGCGTGCGCGACGCCGTCCTGGCGCCCGGCTCCCGCTCGGCGCCCCTCGCCTACGCGCTCGCCGAGGCCGACGTGCGCGGCGACCTGGTGCTGCACGTGCGGGTCGACGAGCGTTCGGCCGGCTTCCTGGCGCTCGGCCTGTCGCGCGGGTCGGTCCTCGGTGCGGCGGCCGACGGCGGCACCCGGGCCGCGCCGCGTCCCGTCGTCGTGGTCACGACGTCGGGCACCGCCGTGGCGAACCTGCACCCCGCGGTGCTCGAGGCGCACCACTCCGGGCTGCCGCTCGTCCTGCTGACCGCCGACCGCCCGCACGAGCTGCGCGGCACCGGCGCCTCCCAGACCACCGACCAGGTCGGGATCTTCGGGACCGCGGTGCGTGCCGCCGTCGACGTCCCGGCGCCGGACGGCCGCGACGGGGAGGTCCGTGACCTGCTCGCCACCGCTCGCCGGGTGGTCGCTGCGGCCCTCGGCTCGCGGGACAGGTATCCGGGGCCGGTCCACCTCGACCTGGCCTACCGCGACCCGCTGCACCCGGCGCCGGACGGGTCCGACCGCTCCGCCGCCGGGCCGCCTGGTCCCCGCCGTGCGGTGGAGGTGGTGCCGCCCGCGCCGGGACCGGGCGCCGACCCGGCCCTGCCTGGCGACCGGGCGCGCACGCTGGTCGTGGCGGGTGACGGCGCCGGCCCGGCGGCACGGCACCTGAGCGAGGCGCAGGGCTGGCCGCTGCTCGCCGAGCCCTCGGCCGGAGCCGGGCGTGGCGACCTCGCGGTGACCGCCTACCGGTCGGTGCTGGGTGTGGACGGCGTGGCCGACGGCGTCGACCAGGTCGTGGTCCTCGGGCACCCCACCCTGTCCCGCCCGGTGCAGCGGCTGCTCGCCCGACCCGACGTGGCCGTCACCGTCGTCGCGCCCGGTGGTGGCCCGTGGCCGGACGCCGCCCGCAACGCGACCCGGGTGGTCGACGCCCTGCACGAGCGGTGGTTCGAACCGTCGGCACCGGCCGACGGCGGGGCCTTCGCGGCGCGGTGGCGTGCGGCGAGCGACGCTGCGGCCGGGGTCGTGGCGGCCGTGACGTCCGACGAGGCGGTGCGGGCCGGACTGCGCGGCGCTCCGCACGCGGCGCTCGCCGTCGCCCGCGCCGTCGTCGCCGCCAGCGGCGGGGACGACGTCCTGGTCGTGGGCGCCTCGAACCCGGTGCGCGACCTCGACCTCGTGCTCGGTCTCGAGCCGGGCCCGATCCCGACGGTGCTCGCGAACCGTGGTCTGGCGGGGATCGACGGCACCGTCTCCACCGCGACGGGCATCGCCGTCGGGGCCGGTCGTGCGGGCCGTCGGACCCGCGTGCTCGTCGGCGACCTGACGTTCCTGCACGACGTGGGCGGGCTGCTGCGCGGCCCCGGCGAGCCCGCCGTCGACCTCGACGTGGTCGTGGTGAACGACGACGGCGGCTCGATCTTCGCGACCCTCGAGCACGGGGCGCTGGCGGCCACCGGTCCGGACGCGGCGTCGACGTTCGAGCGGGTCTTCGGCACGCCGCACGGCGCGCACCTCGCCCAGCTGTGTGCCGGTTACGGCGTGGACCACCAGCTCGTCGAGGACGTCCCGTCCCTGCGGCACGTGCTCGCCGGGCCGTCGCACGGGGTCCGGGTGATCGAGGTGCCGGTGGCGCGTGCCGCGCGGCTGGCGGAGTCCCGCGACCTCACGGCCCGCATCCACGCCGAGGTAGTGGCCCGCCTGGCGAGGTAGTGCATCTCTGACCTGCGCTGATACCGATTGCCAGGGGTTTCACAGGTTCAGCCAAGGGCCGCTCCAGGATCACGGTGTTTCCTGTACCCAGGACATCGAGGGAGAGGGCACATGAGCACCGACGACACGTCACCGCAGCAGCCGTCCGCAGGCGAGCACCCCGTCACCCAGCCGACCGAGCCGCAGCACGCGGGTTCGCGGGAGCAGCAGCACGGCCCGGCCGAGCCGCACCGCCCGGCGCAGTTCGCGCACCCTTCGGCGACCCAGCAGCAGCCATATCGCACCGCCGACCCGCGCGCGCCCTACGGTGGCGGTGCGCCGTCGTACCAGCCCGGCTACCAGCAGCACATGCAGTACCAGCAGCACCCGGCGGCGGCCACGCGCCAGCGCTCGGTGTGGGTCCCGGTCGTGGCCGCGGCGGCCGGAGCCGCGGTGCTCGCGAGCGGCGCGACGTACGCGATCACCGGCCCGCTGGCCGACGACCCCGCCGCGTCGCTCGCCGAGGTCGGCGCCCCGGAGCAGTCCGAGGCGGCGCCCGTGGCGAGCTCGAGCGACCAGAACCCCGACTGGCAGGCCGTCACCTCCGCCGTCGCGCCGTCGGTCGTGGCGATCCAGGTCTCCGGGCAGACCGGCGGGTCGGAGGGGTCCGGCGTCGTCCTGGACGCCGAGGGTCACGTCCTGACGAACAACCACGTGGTCGCGTCCGCCTCGGAGGGGACCGTGCAGGTCACCCTCAGCGACGGCCGGCTGTACGAGGCGACGATCGTGGGCACCGACCCGACCACAGACCTCGCCGTCGTGCAGCTCGACGACGCGCCGGACGACCTGCAGCCGGCCACCTTCGGTGACTCGGAGGCCGTGCAGGTCGGCGACTCGGTCCTCGCCGTCGGCAACCCGCTGGGTCTGGCGAACACTGCCACGACGGGCATCGTCTCGGCCCTGGACCGGCCCGTGGCCGCGTCGGGCGAGGACTCGAACGAGGTCGTCGTCACCAACGCGATCCAGATCGACGCCGCGATCAACCCTGGGAACTCGGGTGGTCCGCTGTTCGACGCGCAGGGCCGGGTCGTCGGCATCACGTCGTCGATCGCCACCCTGTCCGGCGGGGGGAACCGCTCCGGCTCGATCGGCCTGGGCTTCGCCATCCCGGTGAACCTGGGCACGAGCGTCGCCGACCAGCTCATCGAGGGCGGCACCGCCGAGCACGCGTTCCTGGGCGTCTCGCTCCGGGACGCCACGGCGACCGCCGACGGCGTCACGCGGCGCGGCGCGGAGGTCGGCGAGATCACCGAGGGCTCGCCCGCGGCCGAGGCCGGTCTGCGGGCCGGTGACGTGATCGTCGCGGTGGACGAGGACTCGGTGAACGGCGCGGAGTCGCTCACGGCGCACGTCCGGGAGCGCGCGGCCGGCGAGCAGGCCACGCTCACCTATGTCCGCGACGGTCGGTCGCAGACGGTGGACGTCACGTTCGCGGTGCGGGAGGACACCACCGGCTCCGGTGCGCCGGGCGGGCAGAGCCCTGGCTCGGGCGAGGGCCAGGGGTCCGACGACGGCGGGACCGACCAGGGCGGCGAGTCCTCCGACCCGACGCAGCCCGAGAACATCCCCGGCTGGCTGCGCGAGATGTTCGGCGGCTGACCCCCGCCGAGCCCCTGCGCGGGGCGACCGACGCCCCCTTTCGTCCGTCGGTCGCCCCGGGGTCTTTCGTGTCAGGCTTCCGGCCGCAGGGCCGGGTCGAGCGCCCCGGCGACCCCGATGGCGCTGCGCTCGAGGAACACCGTCAGCTCCGCGGCCGGGACGGCGGGGTCGCCCGCGGCTTCGATGAGTGCCTGCTCGGCGAACGAGATCCAGGAGTGCAGCGCGGTGTCGAGCAGCGGCCCGGGTGCGACGCCGATCTCCTGGAAGACGTCGCGCAGGTATCCGGCGAGGACGTCGCGCGCGTGCTGCACCGTGGCGCGCACGCTCTCGTCGCCGCTCGCGGTGCCGCGCACGAGCGAGTAGAAGGTGGCCTCGTGCTCGCGCACGAACTCGACGAAGCGGTCGAGGGTGTCGCGCAGGCGCGCCCGTGGCGGCAGGTCTTCGCGGGGTTCGGTGGCGTGCAGCATGGCGTCGCGGGCGGTGCGCACGATCGCGGAGTGCAGCCCTTGGCGGCTGCCGAAGTAGTGGTGCACGAGCCCGGGGGAGACGCCGGCGGCGGCGGCGAGGTCCTCGACGGTCACGGCTTCGAGGGGCCGGTCGGCCAGGGCTGCCACGCCCAGCGCGAGGAGCTGTTGGCGTCGTTCGTCGGGACTCATCCGGGTGCGTGGCGCCATGTGCTGATCCTAGGGCCGTATACGGTCGACACTATTGACGCTGCCTCAATAGAGTCGTAGTGTCACGCCGTCGGGCGACATCGGCGTCGCCCATCCGTGAGTGGGAGGAACGATGAAGATCAGCTCTCTGACCCGCACCCGGCGCGGGCGCGCCCTGCTGGCCACCGTGCCGACAGTGGCACTGATCGGCGCACTGTCCGTCGGTGTCGCCCAGGGTTCGGTCCCCGTCTCGATGGCGGTCTCCGGCCAGCAGTTCAAGATCTCGGCGGACAAGCTCGACGGGACCGGCTTCTCGCAGTACGCCGGAGTGGCCAAGGACGCCAAGGGCGCCAAGCACCCGGTGGCGATCGCCAACATCAAGGACGCCACGCTCGACAACCTCTGCCAGTCGGTGAAGGTCCCCGGCATGCCGCTGGGCCTGATGATCTCCGCGGGCACCGATCCGAAGAACCCGGTCGAGGCCACCGACCTGCAGATCGGCATGAGCGACCTGCGCGGCACCGCGACCTTCGGGGAGATCCGCATCGGCGTGGACGCCTCCACGGTCACGACGAAGGCCAAGGGCAGCAAGGGCGACTTCGCCATGGACTCGGACTCCATCAGGATCGACGGACTCCAGCAGGTCTCCATGAGCACGTCGGCAGCCGTCTTCAAGCTCGCGGACCTGCACCTGCGCCTGACCGACGGTAAAGAGTGCTTCTGAGAGGGGGCGGGGGGCGTGCCGCGCAGGCTCCCGCCGTCCCGGCGAGCCGCCGCGTGCGGTTCGCCGGGTGGCGGCGCACGCGGCCCTTCGCCGGCGGGGTGCTCGCGGTGCTGGCCGGCGTGGTCCTCTGGTTCTCCGGCCGGCTGCGGATCGACGGGTTCGAGATCCAGCTCGGCATCGAGGGCATGCAGACGACCTTGCTGCCGCTCGTGCTCGTCCTGCTCGGCGCGCTGCTCCTGGCCCAGCCGCAGTTCCGGGTGTTCTACGGCATCCTGACGATCGGGATCGCCGTGTACTCGCTGCTCGGGGTCAACCTCGGAGGCTTCGGCATCGGCATGGTGCTGGGCGTCGTCGGTGGGATCCTCGCCGTGTCCTGGCTGCCCCGCGACGTGGCCCCGGACGCCCCGGGAGCCACAGCGGCCCCGGAAACCCCGGAGGCGACAGAAGCCACCGGGTCCTGGGAGGCCCCGGACGACGGCGCCGCCCCGGAGCCCGTCGAGGTGCCCGACGGCGGCCCGCGCCACTCCGCGGCGGTGGCCGCCCTCGCGGCGCTCGCCCTCGCGGTGGCGCCGCTCCCGGCCGAGCCGGCGGCGTCCGCCGCGGTGCGGGGGCCGGTCCTGTGCGACTGGTTCGGTGTCACCTGCCCGGACGATCCGGAGGGCGAGGCGGACGCCGAGCCGTCCCCGTCGCCCTCAGCGGGCGACGACGCCGCGGACGGCGGCCCGGACGAAGGTGCCGCGGACGACGACCCGGACGACGGCGACCCGGACGACGGCGCCGCGGACGACGGCCCGGACGAAGGTGCCGCGGACGACGGCCCGGACGACGGCGTGGGATCCGACGGGGCGGAGGACGCCTCCGACGAGCCGCAGGACGGCGACGACGAACCCGCACCGCCAAAGGAGGACGGGCCACCGGTGACGCAGGGCGGCCGCGAGGATGCGGACGTCTTCTCCGTCCCGGGCGAGCTGAAGTCGGAGGACCTGCGCATGGAGGGTCTGCAGTCCGTCTCGGTCGTCTCGGTGCCCGCGGCGACGCCGAGCGGGCGCCGTCTGGCGCTGAAGATCGTGGCGGACCGCGTCGAGCTCGACGGTTTCCGGCTCAAGACGTACGCCGACGCCGGCACCGGCGACGGGGGGACGATCACGGAGGCCGGCCGGGTGACCCTGGAGGGCGACGCCACGATGTACCTCACCTCGTTGCGGGCCGGCCTGCCGGACGGTGAGCGCCTCGTCGTCGACCCGGAGGACCCACCGACGCTCACCGGGTGGCTGCTGGCCCTGGCGAACCCGACGATCGGGTTCCTCGGTGCCGTCTCCGAGGAGCAGGTGTGGAGCAGCTTCCGCGAGCAGGTCTGGGAGGACTGACCGGGTCCGTCGGTCAGGCGGCGCCGAGCGCCCAGGACATCGGCACCAGCTTGGCCTCGGACTCGGCCAGCTCGGACTGCGGGTCGGACGCCGCCACGATCCCGCAGCCGGCGAAAAGCCGCACGTGCCGCGGGTCGTCGCCGAGCTCCGCCGAGCGGAGCGCGATGCCCCACTCGCCGTCGCCGTCGGCCCCGACCCAGCCGACCGGCCCGGCGTACCGGGCGCGGTCCATGCCCTCGATCTCGCGGATGAGGTCGCGGGCGGCGACGGTCGGGGTGCCGCAGACGGCGGCGGAGGGGTGCAGCGCCGCCGCGAGCGTCAGCGAGCTGGCCCGGGAGCCCGGGTCGAGCACGGCCGTGACGTCGGAGGCCAGGTGCATGACGTTGGGCAGGTGCAGCACGAACGGCGCGTCCGGCACGTTCATCGAGGAGCAGAACGGCTCGAGGGCACCCGCGACGGAGCTGACGGCGAACTCGTGCTCCTCGAGGTCCTTCGAGGAGCGGGCGAGCTGGGCCGCGTGCAGCAGGGCGTCGTCGTCGCTCATGCCCGGCTCGCGACGGATGGTGCCCGCCAGCACGCGGGACGTCACGAGGCCCTTCTCGCTGCGCACGAGCAGCTCGGGCGTGGCACCCACCATCCCGGCCACGGAGAACGTCCAGCAGGAGGAGTAGCCGTCGGCGAGCCGGCGCAGCACCCAGCGCGGGTCGACCGGGCGTTCCGCGGTGGCGAGCACCTCGCGGGCCAGGACGACCTTCTCGAGCTCGCCGGCCTGGATCCGTTCGACACCTTCGGCGACGACGGCGGGCCAGTCGCGGGCGGCGACGGCACCGTCGGCGAGGGTCACCCGCCCGGGGTCGGTGACCGGTTCGCGCACGGTCCGGGCGAGGGCGTCGGGACCGGGGGCCTCCAGCTGGTCCCCGGGCGCGATCGTCGTCATCCACGACACGTCCCCGCGCCGTCCGACGACCACGCGGGGCACGACGAGCGAGCCCTCCGGGCGGGCGCCGTCGAAGTGGTCGCCGGTCCCGCCGTCGTCGAACGCGAAGGTGCCGAACGCGACCGGTCCGGTGCCGGGCAGGCCGACCTCGTCGCGCACGACGGCGCGGGCGAGCGTGGAGCGCCAGGCGGCCTCGGCGTCGGCGAACCGGCCGGGCCCGAACGTGTCGAGCCGCAGCGCCTCCCCCCAGCCGACGAGGCCGTCGCCCCGGCGCACCCACGTCAGCGGTTGCGTGTCCGGGAGCAGGTCCACCAGGGCCGTCAGGTCTGCCGGCAGGGGGTCGATGCGCGTGGTGCGCACGACGAGCGGCTGGGGCTCGGTGGCGTACGTGCGGCTGCCGGAGGACGCGCCCGACGGCGGTACCGGCGCCGGGTGGGGCGTGGCGGACATCGCGTCCAGGATACGCCGCCGACGCACCGTGACGCCCGCGTGGCAGGGTCCCGGCGGCCGGTCCGGGGCAGACGTGGCACGATGTGCGACGTGTCCCGCGCCAGCCTGGAGAAGAACCCCGCCGAGGTCGCGTCGATGTTCGACGGGATCGCTCGGCGGTACGACCTGACGAACGACCTGATCTCGCTCGGGCAGGACCGCCGGTGGCGACGGATCACCGTCGCGGCGGTCGACGCGAGCCCCGGGGAACGGGTGCTCGACCTGGCGGCCGGGACGGGGACGTCCAGCGAGCCGTTCGCGGACGCCGGTGCCGTCGTCGTGCCCTCGGACTTCTCGTTCGGCATGCTCCAGGTGGGCAAGTCGCGTCGGGGGGACCTGCCGTTCGTGGCGGGGGACGCCACCAGGCTGCCGTTCGCGGACGCCGCCTTCGACGTGGTGACGATCAGCTTCGGCCTGCGCAACGTGGTCGACACCTCGGCGGCGCTGGCCGAGATGCTGCGGGTCGTGCGGCCGGGCGGGCGGATCGTCATCAGCGAGTTCTCGCACCCGACGTGGGCGCCGTTCCGGCGGGCCTACCTCGAGTACCTGATGCGGGCGCTGCCCGTCGTGGCGTCCACGGTGACGCGGGAGAAGGACTCCTACGAGTACCTGGCGGAGTCGATCCGCGCCTGGCCGGACCAGGAGGCGCTCGGCCGGCTGATGCTGGACGCCGGGTGGGCGCAGGTGGGCTACCGGAACCTGTCGGGCGGCATCGTCGCCCTGCACCGCGCCGTCCGCCCCTGACCGCCCCCGGTCTCCCTGGCCGCCGAACAACGAGTTCCGGACCGTTCTGGCTCACCAGAACGGTCCGGAACTCGATGTTCGGCAGGCCGAGGCCGCGGTCAGCTCTTGCTGAACTCCGCGACCTTCTCCTGGACCCGAGGGTCGTGCCAGGTCTCGGTGGCCCACCCCTTGGCCTGGTCGAGGGTCGAGCGACCCTTCTCCGTGCCGAGGAAGTAGCCCAGTGCGGCGCCGATGACGAGCGCGGTCGTTGCCTTCATGGTGCGGTGCCTCCTGATGCGAGGTGCGTGGTCGGTCGGTGCGCGGATGCGGTTCGACCGTATGTCGCGACCTGCCTCGACGCCAGCGTGCGCGCCAGGGAAGGTTTGCCTTCCTACACATCTGCGGAGGATCGTGACTAGAGTGACGCGCAGTACGTTGTGACTGAGTTCACAAGACGTCCCCGGCAACGGAGTCGGGGTCTCTCTTCGAGGGAGGTGGGGCAGTGCGAGCATCGCATCGCGACGACGCAGACGTGATCGTCGTGGGCGCCGGGCCGGCCGGCGCCTCGACCGCGCACTGGTGCGCCTCCGCCGGTCTCGACGTCCTTCTGCTGGACAAGGCGTCCTTCCCCCGGGACAAGATCTGCGGCGACGGCCTGACGCCGCGCGCCGTGGCGGAGCTCGCCCGGATGGGCGTCGACACCCGCGCCGACGACGGCTGGATCCGCAACGAGGGTCTGCGCGTCGTGGCCGGCGGACGGTCCTGGGAGCTCGCCTGGCCCGAGCTCACCACCTACCCCGGCTACGGGATGGCCCGGTCCCGCATGTCGCTCGACCACCGGCTGGTCCAGCACGCGCAGGCCTCCGGCGCCAAGCTCGTCGAGCGGACCCGGGTCGCCGGGGCGCTCACCGACGAGCGCAGCGGCCGGGTCGTGGGCGTCACGGCCCAGCCGCTCGACGGCCGCGGCCGCGCCGACGGGCCTGCCACCACCTACCGCGCTCCCGTCGTCGTCGCCGCCGACGGCGTGTCCTCACGGTTCGCGACCACGCTCGGCATCACCCGTCGGGACGACCGTCCCATGGGCACCGCCGTCCGTACCTACTTCCGCACCGAGCAGTCCGGCGGGACCACATCCCGTCACGAGGACGCCTTCATGGAGTCCCACCTCGAGCTGTGGGACGGCGTGCCGGGGGAGTCGAACCTCCTGCCCGGCTACGGCTGGATCTTCGCGCTCGGCGACGGCACCGCCAACGTCGGCCTCGGCTCCGTGAGCTCGACGCCGGCACGCCAGTCCGCCACCGGGCACGACTACCGCGCGCTGATGGCCGCCTGGATGCGCAACACGCCCGCCGAGTGGGGCTTCACGCCCGACAACCAGGTCGGTCCCGTGCGCGGCGCGGCCCTGCCGATGGGGTTCAACCGGACCCCGATGTACGCCGACGGGGCGCTGCTCGTCGGCGACTCCGCCGGCATGGTCAGCCCGTTCAACGGCGAGGGCATCGCCTACGCGCTGCAGGCCGGCCGGGTGGCCGCCGACGCGATCGCGCAGGCCCGCACCCGCGTCACCGACGACGCCCGCGAACGCACGCTGGCCACCTACACCGACCGGATGCGTGACGACCTGGGCGGCTACTACACGCTCGGGCGATGGTTCGTGCGCCTGATCGAGCACCCCGCGGTGATGCGGCTGTGCGTGCGGTACGGGCTGCCACGGCGGGTCGTCATGCAGTTCGTCCTCAAGCTGCTCTCGGACTGCTACGAGCCCCGCGGCGGCGACTGGGTCGACCGGGTGATCGCGGGACTGACGAGGGTGGTGCCCCGTGCATGAGGCCGAGGAGCCCTGGAGGAGCTGGGCATGAGACCCGACGTGGCACGACGGAGTGACGCAAGCGTGGAGGAGATCCGATGAGCAACCCGTACGTCCCGGTGCTGGTCCTCATGGGGATCGCCGCCGTCCTCGCGCTCGGCGGGGTGGCGGCGAGCGCCGTCATCGGGCCCAAGCGCTACAACCGCGCCAAGCTCGACGCCTACGAGTGCGGCATCGAGCCGACGCCGCTCGCGATGGGCGGCGGCCGGCTGCCGATCAAGTACTACCTCGTGGCGATGACGTTCATCGTGTTCGACATCGAGGTCGTCTTCCTCTACCCGTGGGCCGTGGACTTCGTCGTCCTGGCCGGGTTCGGGTTGGCGGCGATGCTCATCTTCCTGGTGCTGATCACCGTGCCGTTCGTCTACGAGTGGCGGCGCGGCGGGTTCGACTGGGTCTGACAGGAAGTTCGGCAAGGGTGCCACCGCGGTGGCACCGACGCTCCGCGAAGGAGGAGACATGGGGCTGGAGGAATCGCCGTCGGGCTTCCTGCTCACGACGATCGAGGACCTCGCGGGCTATCTGCGCAAGGCGTCCGTGTGGCCGGTGACGTTCGGGCTGGCGTGCTGCGCCATCGAGATGATGGCGGCCGGTGCGTCGCGCTTCGACCTGTCCCGGTTCGGCATGGAGGTCTTCCGGGCGTCGCCGCGCCAGGCGGACCTGATGATCGTAGCCGGGCGCGTCAGCCAGAAGATGGCGCCCGTCGTGCGGCAGGTCTACGACCAGATGAGCGAGCCCAAGTGGGTGCTGTCGATGGGCGTGTGCGCGTCCAGCGGCGGCATGTTCAACAACTACGCGATCGTGCAGGGTGTCGACCACGTCCTGCCGGTCGACATCTACCTGCCGGGCTGCCCGCCGCGTCCCGAGATGCTGATCAACGCGATCCTCGCGCTGCACCAGCAGATCCAGGACGCGCCGCTCGGCGTGAACCGGGTCGAGGCGGCGAAGGCTGCCGAGGCGGCGGCGCTCGAGGCGACGCCCACGTCCCAGATGATCGGGCTGCTGCGGTGACGGCCGGCGAGGGGCGCGAGGTCGCCCGCGGAGGTCATGACCTGCCGGAGCCGACGGCGGAGCTCGTCGCCGAGCGGACGGGCATGTTCGGGGCGCACGACACGGGCGACACGTCGGGCTACGGCGGGCTGGTGCGCACGGTCACGATGCCCCCGGCCGCCACGCGCCCCTACGGGAGCTGGTTCGACGAGGCCGTCGACGTCCTCGCGGAGGTCCTCGACGAGCAGGGCGTCGCGTTCGGCGACGCCGTGGAGCGGGTCATGATCACGGACCCGCGCCGGTCCGCCGAGGGCGACGGGCCGAGCCTTGACGCGGAGCTGACGCTGTACGTCGCCCGCGAGCACCTCGTGCGGGTCTGCCAGGTGCTGCGTGACGACCAGGACCTGCGCTTCGAGCTCTCCCTCGGGGTCTCGGGCGTGCACTACCCGGAGGACGCCGGGCGCGAGCTGCACGCCGTCTACCACCTGACGTCGGTGACCCACGCGCGCCGGCTGCGCCTCGAGGTGACCTGCCCGGACGCCGACCCGCACGTCCCCACGACCACCGGCGTCTACCCGACGAACGACTGGCACGAGCGCGAGACCTGGGACTTCTTCGGGATCGTGTTCGACGGCCATCCCGGCCTGGCCCGCATCGAGATGCCGGACGACTGGCCCGGGCACCCCCAGCGCAAGGACTATCCGCTCGGTGGCATCCCCGTGGAGTACAAGGGCGCCACGGTGCCGCCGCCGGACACGAGGAGGCAGTACTCATGACCGCGCCCGCGTATGACAGCCCGCACGCGGCGCGCTCGACCCGCCCGCCGAGCGAGGACTACGGCCCCAGCGTGCCGGGCTTCGAGGCCTCCGGCGGCGACTGGGACGAGATCGCGCGCGAGGCGATCGGCGAGGAGCGGATCGTCGTCAACATGGGTCCCCAGCACCCGTCGACGCACGGCGTGCTGCGGCTGATGCTCGAGATCGACGGCGAGATGGTGACCGAGGCGCGCTGCGGCATCGGCTACCTGCACACGGGCATCGAGAAGAACATGGAGTACCGCACCTGGACGCAGGGCACCACGTTCTGCACCCGGATGGACTACCTCGCGCCGCTGTTCCAGGAGACCGCCTACTGCCTCGGCACGGAGCGGCTGCTGGGCATCACCGACGACATCCCCGAGCGCGCGAGCGTCATCCGGGTGCTGATGATGGAGCTCAACCGCGTCGCCTCGCACCTCGTCTGCCTCGGTACGGGCGGCAACGAGATGGGCGCGACGACGGTCATGACGATCGGCTTCACCGCGCGGGAGGAGATCCTGCGGCTCTTCGAGGCGATCACCGGCCTGCGCATGAACCACGCGTACGTCCGTCCGGGCGGCGTCGCGACGGACGCGCCGGAGGGTTTCACGGACCAGGTCCGCGCGGCGCTGCCCAAGGTGCGCGGGTACCTGGGCCAGCTCGGCGACCTGATGCTGGCCAACCCGATCTTCAAGTCGCGTCTC
The DNA here is from genome assembly GCA_947497265.1 of uncultured Isoptericola sp. GTDB lineage: Bacteria > Actinomycetota > Actinomycetes > Actinomycetales > Cellulomonadaceae > Isoptericola > Isoptericola rhizosphaerae. Next base: position 204,900 of record CANMFP010000001.1, on the reverse strand, counting down.
ACGGACGTCGGCGTGCTGAACCTGGCGGGCTGCTTCGCCCTCGGCATCACCGGCCCGGTGCTGCGCTCGGCCGGGCACCCGTACGACGTGCGCAAGGCCTTCCCGTACAGCGGGTACGAGACGTACGACTTCGACGTCCCGACCGACACGGCCGCCGACTCGTACTCGCGCGTGGTGCTGCGCCTCGAGGAGTGCTACCAGTCGCTGAAGATCGTCGAGCAGTGCCTGCAGCGCCTCGACGACACGGAGGGCGCGCGCGTGATGGTCGCGGACAAGAAGATCGCCTGGCCGGCCCAGCTGTCCGTCGGGGCCGACGGCCAGGGCAACTCGCTGGACCACATCCGCCACATCATGGGCAACTCGATGGAGGCCCTCATCCACCACTTCAAGCTGGTGACCGAGGGGTTCGGGGTCCCGGCCGGGCAGACGTGGCAGACGGTCGAGCACCCCCGCGGCGAGCTGGGTGTGCACCTCGTGTCCGACGGCGGCACGAGACCATACCGGGCGCACTTCCGCGACCCGTCGTTCAACAACCTCCAGGCTGTATCGGTGCTGTGCGAGGGCGGCCAGGTGGCCGACGTCGTCGTCGCCGTCGCGTCCCTGGACCCGGTGCTGGGAGGGGTGGACCGATGACGGCCGAACCGGTGGGCGCACGGTCGCGCACGGGGTACGACGCCGAGACGCTGGCCGCGCTCACGGCCGACGCCGAGCAGATCACGGCACGCTACCCCGACCCGCGGTCCGGGCTGCTGCCGATGCTGCACCTGGTGCAGTCGGTGGACGGCTACGTGAGCCGGGACGGGATCCTGTTCTGCGCCGAGCGGCTGGAGATGACCGCCGCCGAGGTCTCGGCCGTCGCGACGTTCTACACGCAGTACAAGCGCCACCCCAACGGGACGTACACGGTGGGCGTGTGCACCAACACGCTGTGCGCCGTGATGGGCGGGGACACGATCTTCGACCGGTTGTCCGAGCACCTCGACGTCGGGCACGACGAGACCACGCCGGACGGCTCGATCACGCTGGAGCGCGTCGAGTGCAACGCGGCCTGCGACTACGCCCCCGTGATGATGGTCAACTGGGAGTTCTTCGACAACCAGACCCCGCAGTCGGCCACCGAGATCGCCGACCGCCTCCGGGCGGGCGAGGAGGTCGTGCCGACCCGCGGGGCGTCGAGCGTGTGCTCGTTCAAGCAGACGAGTCGGATCCTCGCGGGCTTCCCTGACGGGCGGGCCGACGAGGGCACGGGCGCCGGCGGCCCCACGCTCGAGGGTCTGCGGATCGCGCGCGAGCGGGGCTGGACCGCCCCCGAGCCCGACGGCGCGGACGCGGCGGGCGAGCCGGCGACCGAGGTGCCGCCGGAGACGGGCACGGCGCAGTCCAGCGCCGAGCGCAAACCGACGACGGCGCAGGACGAGAAGCCGGGCATGCCGGACGCGTCGGAGCCGGGCAAGCGAACGGAGGGTTCTGATGACTGACGTGCTCACGCCGGTGCTCAGCGACACCTGGGACGCCGAGCGGTCGTGGACGCTGGAGACGTACCTGGCCCACGGTGGCTACGAGGGCCTGCGTGCCGCGCTGGCGCAGGACCCGGCGGACCTGGTGCAGGCGGTCAAGGACTCGGGGCTGCGCGGACGCGGCGGCGCGGGCTTCCCGACCGGCATGAAGTGGGGCTTCCTCCCCGCGCCCGACGGCGGACCGCGCTACCTGGTGGTCAACGCCGACGAGTCCGAGCCGGGCACCTGCAAGGACATCCCGCTGATGCTCGCCAGCCCGCAGCACCTGATCGAAGGCGTGGCGATCACGAGCTACGCCATCGGGTGCCACCACGCGTTCATCTACGTCCGTGGCGAGGTGCTGCACGTCTACCGCCGCCTCCTGGCCGCCGTGCAGGAGGCCTACGACGCGGGCTATCTCGGCACCGACGTCCAGGGGTCGGGGTTCGACCTCGAGGTGACGGTGCACGCGGGGGCCGGCGCGTACATCTGCGGCGAGGAGACGGCGCTGCTCGACTCCCTCGAGGGCAAGCGGGGCCAGCCGCGCCTCAAGCCGCCGTTCCCTGCCGTCGCCGGCCTGTACGCCCGCCCCACCGTGGTGAACAACGTCGAGTCGATCGCGTCCGTGCCCGGCATCGTGGCCAAGGGTGCCGAGTGGTTCGCGTCGATGGGGACCGAGAAGTCGCAGGGCCACGGCCTGTTCTCCCTGTCGGGGCACGTGACCCGGCCGGGGCAGTACGAGGCGCCGCTCGGCATCACGCTCCGCGAGCTCCTCGACCTCGCCGGCGGGGTCCGCGAGGGCCACGAGCTGAAGTTCTGGACGCCGGGCGGGTCCTCGACGCCGCTGTTCACGGCGGAGCACCTCGACGTCCCCCTCGACTACGAGTCGGTTGGGGCGGCGGGGTCCATGCTCGGCACCCGGGCGCTGCAGATCTTCGACGAGACCACCTGCGTGGTGCGCGCCGTGAGCCGCTGGACGGACTTCTACGCCCACGAGTCCTGCGGCAAGTGCACACCGTGCCGGGAGGGGACCTACTGGCTCAAGCAGGTGCTGCACCGCATCGAGGCCGGCGAGGGCACCGCCCCCGACATCGACCTGCTGCTCGACCTGTGCGACAACATCCTCGGCCGCGCGTTCTGCGCGCTGGGTGACGGGGCGACGTCGCCCATCACCTCGAGCATCCAGTACTTCCGGGACGAGTTCGAGGCGCACCTCGACGGCCGGGGCTGCCCGTTCGACCCGGCCCGGTCCACGCTGTTCGACGACACACCCCAGGCGCCGCCGGCGCTCGCGGGTGCGGGAGGCCACCGATGACCGCCACCACGGACAAGGGGACGCCCGGCGCGGCCGACGCCCCCGTGGAGACCGTGACCTGCACGATCGACGAGGTCGAGGTCACCGTGCCGAAGGGGACGCTGATCATCCGCGCGGCGGAGCAGGTCGGCATCGAGATCCCGCGGTTCTGCGACCACCCGCTGCTGGAGCCGGCCGGGGCGTGCCGCCAGTGCCTCGTCGAGGTCGCCATGCCGGACCGCGAGGGCAACGTGCGCGCCATGCCGAAGCCGCAGGCGTCCTGCACCATGACCGTCACGCCGGGCATGGTCGTCAAGACGCAGCGCACCTCGCCGGTCGCGGACAAGGCGCAGGAGGGCATCATGGAGATGCTCCTCATGAACCACCCCCTCGACTGCCCGGTCTGCGACAAGGGCGGCGAGTGCCCGTTGCAGAACCAGGCCATGAAGAACGGCCGGGCGACGTCACGGTTCGTCGACATCAAGCGCACCTTCCCCAAGCCCATCCACGTCTCCTCCCAGGTGCTCCTCGACCGCGAGCGGTGCGTGCTGTGCCAGCGCTGCACCCGCTTCAGCGAGGAGATCGCCGGCGACGAGTTCATCGCGCTGCAGGAGCGCGGCGCGGAGCAGCAGATCGGCCGCTTCGACGAGCAGGTGCTGGACTTCGCGCCGCCCGGGGACGACCGTTCGAAGGTGGTCGACGTCCCGCTCGGCATCGCGCAGCCCGACGTCTCGGGCCAGCCGTTCGCCTCCTACTTCTCCGGGAACACGGTGCAGATCTGCCCGGTGGGTGCGCTGACCAGCGCCGCCTACCGGTTCCGTTCGCGCCCGTTCGACCTGGTCTCGAGCCCGAGCATCGCCGAGCACGACTCGTGCGGGGCCGCGATCCGCGTCGACCACCGCCGCGGCAAGGTGATGCGCCGGCTGGCCGGCGACGACCCGGCGGTCAACGAGGAGTGGATCACCGACAAGGACCGCTTCGCGTTCACGTGGCAGTCCGCTCCGGACCGGATCGCGACGCCGCTGGTCCGCGAGGACGGCGAGCTGCGGCCGGCGTCGTGGGTCGAGGCCCTGGAGGTCGCGGCGCAGGGCCTGGCCACCGCGCGGGACGACGGCGGGGTCGGCGTCCTGCCGGGCGGCCGGCTCACCGTGGAGGACGCCTTCGCCTGGTCCCGGTTCGCCCGGACGGTGCTGCGGACCGACGACGTCGACCAGCGTGCCCGTGTGCACTCGGTCGAGGAGACGGCGTTCCTCGCGCACCGGGTGGCGGGCACCGGCGTCGGCGTCACGTTCGCCGACCTGGAGGCCGCGCCCGCGGTCCTGCTCGCCGGCCTGGAGGCCGAGGAGGAGGGCGGCATCACGTTCCTGCGCCTGCGCAAGGCCGTGAAGGCCGGCGCGCGCGTGTTCTCGGTGGCGCCGTTCCGCAGCCGCGGCCTGGCCCGGCTGGACGGCACCCTGCTGCCGACGGCGCCCGGCACGGAGGCGGACTGGCTGAGCACCCTCGCCACCCAGGCCGACGGCGGTCTGGTGCCCGCCGGAGCAGACCGCGAGACGATCGAGGACGTGGCCGGTGCGCTCGGCCAGGAGGGCGCCGTCGTGCTCGTCGGCGAACGCCTCGCCGGGGCGCCCGGCGCGTACACGGCGGCGCTGCGCCTCGCGGAGGCGACGGGTGCCCGGATCGCCTGGATCCCGCGGCGCGCCGGTGAGCGTGGCGGCGTCGAGGCCGGCCTGCTGCCGGGCCTGCTGCCGGGTGGCCGCCCGCTGGTCGACGACGCGGCCCGGGCCGAGGTCGCCGCGGCGTGGGGCGTCGACGTCGGGTCGCTGCCCGACACCCCCGGCCTGGACACGGACGGCATCCTCGACGCCCTGAGCGTCGGTCAGCTCACCGGCGCGCTGGTGGGCGGCCTCGAGCTGGCCGACCTGCCCGACCCGGAGCACGCCCGCCGGGCGCTCGGTGCCGCCCGGTTCGTCGTCGCGCTCGAGGTGCGGCACACCGAGGCCACCGCACTGGCCGACGTCGTGCTGCCCGTCGCGCCACCGGTCGAGCGGGCCGGGTCCTACTGGAACTGGGAGGGCCGCGTGCGCTCCTTCGGCCAGGCGCTCGAGTCGTCGGCGCTGCCCGACCACCGGGTGCTCGACGCGCTCGCCGCCCAGCTCGACGTGGACCTCGGGGCGGCCGAACCGCTCGACGCGCACCGCGCGATCGCGGCGTTCGGCGCGTGGACGGGCGGGCGGGCTGCCGCCCCGCGGTCCGGTCCGCCCGAGCCGCCCGCCGTCGCCGCCGGTACCGCCGTCCTCGCGAGCTGGCACCTGATGCTCGACGACGGCGCGCTGCAGGACGGGGAGGAGCACCTGGCGGGGACGGCGAAGCGCCCCGTGGCGCGGGTCAGCGCCGTGACGGCTGCCGGTTTCGACGTGTTCGACGGCGACCTGGTGACGGTTTCCACGGACCGCGGCTCGGTCACCGTGCCGGTGGCGATCACGGAGATGGTCGACCACGTGGTATGGCTGCCGACGGCCTCCCGGGGCTGCCGGGTCCACGACGACCTGGGTGCCAGGCCCGGCGAGCCGGTGCGGATCGCGCCGGCCGAGAAGGGAGACGACGCATGATCCCCGGAGTCGCCGCCGACTTCAGCGCGGACACGATCGTGACGACCATCGTCAAGGCCGTGCTCATCATCGTGTTCCTGCTGACGAGCGTGCTCTTCGCGATCTGGTTCGAGCGCAAGGTCGTGGCTCGCATGCAGCTGCGTCCCGGGCCGAACTGGCACGGTCCGATCGGTCTGCTGCAGTCGCTGGCCGACGCGATGAAGCTGCTGCTCAAGGAGGACCTGACGGTCACGCGCGCCGACCGGGTCATGTACCTCCTGGCACCGATGATCTCGGTGTTCTGCGCGCTGCTCGTCTTCGCCGTGATCCCGTTCGGGCCGAGCGTCACCATCCCGTTCACGGACTACTCGACCCCGGCACAGCTCACCGACTTCCCGGTGGCGACGCTGTACGTGCTGGCGTGCGCCTCCATCGGCGTCTACGGCATCGTGCTGGGCGGCTGGTCCTCCGGCTCGACGTACCCGCTGCTGGGCGCCGTGCGCTCCACCGCCCAGGTCATCAGCTACGAGCTGGCGATGGGTCTGTCGCTGGTGAGCGTCTTCATCATGGCCGGGTCGATGTCGACCTCGTCGATCGTGGAGTCCCAGACGGCCCTGTGGTGGTTCCTGCCGCTGGCACCGGCGTTCGTGGTCTACATCATCTCGATGGTGGGGGAGACGAACCGGCTCCCCTTCGACCTGCCCGAGGCCGAGGGCGAGCTCGTCTCCGGCTACATGACCGAGTACTCGTCGATGAAGTTCGCCTGGTTCTTCCTGGCCGAGTACATCGCGATGATCAACGTCTCCGCGGTCGCCACGACGCTCTTCCTGGGCGGGTGGCGCGCCCCGTGGCCGCTGTCGATGATCGGCGACGGCGTGCTCAACACCGGCTGGTGGCCCGTGCTGTGGTTCCTGGCCAAGGTGTGGGTGCTGATGTTCTTCTTCGTCTGGGTGCGCGGCACGCTGCTGCGGCTGCGCTACGACCAGTTCATGGTGTTCGGCTGGAAGGTGCTCATCCCGTTCGCCATCGCGTGGCTGGTGGCGCTGGCCTCGTTCCGCTGGGCCGGCCTGTCGGGCGTGACCCGCACGCAGATGATCGTGGCGATCCTCGTGGTGTTCGCCCTGGTGATGGTCATCCTGTGGTTGTGGCCGGACCGGAAGGCACCCGACAGGCGGGCGGTCGGCGGCGCGGGCCCGGACGACGGCGGCGGGTTCGACGCGTTCGCGGACGGCTTCCCCGTGCCACCCCTGCCCGGACAGGCGCTGCCGGCCTCGCCGCGTGCCCGTCGCACGGTGCCGCCGGCACCGCAGGACCCCCCGGCTTCCCCGGCCGACGTCGACGCGGAGGAGACGCGATGACCGACAAGCCGTACGAGCCGCTGCGCCCGACCAAGGGGCCGGTGGGCGAGCTCTTCGCCCCGGTCGCCGGGTTCGGCGTGACGTTCTCGTCGATGTTCCGACCGGCCGTCACCGAGGAGTACCCCCGGAAGAAGACGGCTCCGCAGACCCGCTACCACGGGCGTCACCAGCTCAACCGGTACGCCGACGGCCTGGAGAAGTGCATCGGCTGCGAGCTGTGCGCCTGGGCGTGCCCGGCCGACGCGATCTACGTCGAGGGTGCCGACAACGCGGACCTGCCCGAGGGCGCCCACATGAGCCCGGGCGAGCGGTACGGCCGCGTGTACCAGATCAACTACCTGCGCTGCATCTTCTGCGCGCTGTGCATCGAGGCATGCCCCACCCGGGCGCTCACGATGAGCAACGACTACGAGATCGCCGGTCCCACGCGCGAGGGCATGATCTACGAGAAGCAGGACATCCTGGCACCGCTGGCCGAGGGCATGCTGGCCGCGCCGCACCCCATGGTCGAGGGCACGACGGACACCGAGTACTACCGCGGTGAGGTGAGCGCACCCACCGCCGCACAGGTCGACTGGGTGCGCGAGCGCCGCCCGGACGACCCGACGCTCGACGCGGCGGCCGCCGTCGTCGCCGGGGACGCGCCGCTGCCGACGCCGGACCAGCACCGGCTGCGTCCGGACCAGGACCGGGCCGCCGCGACGCGTGCCGCGGCCGAGGAGTCCAACATCGACGGGCGGTCGGCTGCTCGTGAGCGCGCGGCCCGCGAGGCGTCGCGGGCGGGCCAGGGGGGCACGCGATGAGCGGCGGTGAGGAGGTCCTCTTCTGGACGCTGGCACCGCTCATGGTGATCGCCGCCGCGGGGCTGCTCGTGGTGCGCCGCGCCGTGCACGCCGCCGTCTGCATCGTGTTCGTGATGATCGGCCTCGCGGTGCTCTACGTGGCGCAGGAGGCGCCGTTCCTCGGGATCGTCCAGGTGGTCGTCTACACAGGCGCCGTGATGATGCTCTTCCTCTTCGTGCTGATGCTCGTGGGGGTCGACGCCGCGGACTCGCTCACGGAGACGATCCGCGGTCAGCGCTGGATCGGCCTGCTGCTCGGCGCGGGGCTCGCGGCGGTGCTGCTCGGTGTCGTCGCCCAGGCGACCTTCCCGCCGTCGGTGGGCCTCGTCGAGGCCAACGCCGTCACCAACCCGGTGGCGCTGGCCCGGGTGCTGCTGCAGCACTACGTGATCGCGATGGAGGTCGTGGGCATTCTGCTGGTCACGGCTGCGCTCGCGGGGCTGGTGCTCACGCACCGGCGCCGGCTCGGCAAGAAGCCCACGCAGCGCGCGCTGGCCGAGGCGAAGGTGGCGCTGCTGCCGACCGGCCGGCAGCTCACGCCGCTGCCCGCCCCGGGCGTCTACGCGCAGAACAACGCGATGGACACCCCGGCGCTCGACCCGCAGGGCCGCCCGCTGGAGCACTCGGTGCCGCGCGTGCTGCGCATCCGCGGCCAGCAGCGTTCGGCGTCCGAGCTGCTCACCGCGGAGGGGTTGTTGGTGCAACGGATCCAGGTGGACCGGCCCGCGCCGGACCAGAACGAGGAGGAGGGCTGATGGAGCTCGTCAACTACCTCTACCTGGCGTCGATCCTGTTCGCGCTCGGTGCCACCACGGTGCTGCTGCGTCGCAACGCGATCGTCGTGTTCATGGGCGTCGAGCTCATGCTCAACGCCACCAACCTGGCGCTCGTGACGTTCGCCCGCATGCACGGCGACATCACGGGCCAGGTGCTCGCGTTCTTCGTCATGGTGGTGGCCGCCGCGGAGGTCGTCGTCGGACTGGCGATCATCGTGACGATCTTCCGTGCCCGCCGGTCGGCCTCGGTCGACGACGTCAACCTGCTCAAGAGCTAGAGGGGCCGACGACTGATGCAGACTCTTTCCCTCGCGCCCTGGCTGGTCGCCACGCCGCTGATCGGCGCGGCGCTGCTGCTCCTGGTCGGGCGCCGCAGCGACCGGTGGGGGCACTGGTTCGGTGTGCTCGCCTCGACGGCGACGTTCGTGATCGGCCTGGTGATCCTGCTCGACATGCTGGGCGTGGACGCCGCGGAGCGGGTGGGCGTCCACACGACGGCGAGCTGGATCGACGTGGGCCCGCTGTCGGTGGACCTCGGGTTCCAGGTGGACCCGCTGTCGATGACGTTCGTCATGCTGATCAGCTTCGTCGGCTCGCTGATCCACCTCTACTCGGTGGCGTACATGTCGCACGACCGCGACCGCCGTCGGTTCTTCGCCTACCTCAACCTCTTCGTGGCGGCGATGCTGCTGCTCGTCCTCGCGGACTCCTACCTGCTGCTGTTCGTCGGGTGGGAGGGCGTGGGCCTCGCCTCGTACCTGCTCATCGGGTTCTGGGACCACCACCTGCCCAACGCGGTGGCGGGCAAGAAGGCGTTCGTCATGAACCGCGTGGGCGACATGGGCCTGATCGCGGCGATGATGTTCATGCTGGCCACGTTCGGCGGGGTGGACTTCCTCACGGTGCTCGGGACGGCCGGGGCCGTCGACGAGGGCACGGCGACGGCGATCGGGCTGCTGCTCCTGCTGGCGGCCTGCGGCAAGTCGGCCCAGCTGCCGCTGCAGGCGTGGCTCGGCGACGCGATGGCCGGCCCGACGCCGGTCTCCGCCCTGATCCACGCCGCCACGATGGTGACCGCGGGGGTCTACCTCCTGGTGCGTTCGGGACCGCTCCTGGAGGCGGCGCCGGACGCCCAGCTCGTCATCGCCGTCGTGGGTGCGCTGACCCTGCTGTTCGGGGCGATCGTCGGTTGCGCCAAGGACGACATCAAGAAGGCGCTGGCTGCCTCGACGATGTCGCAGATCGGCTACATGATGCTCGCCGCGGGGCTCGGCCCCGTCGGGTACGCGTTCGCGATCTTCCACCTGCTGACGCACGGCTTCTTCAAGGCCGGCCTGTTCCTCGGGGCCGGCTCGGTCATGCACGCGATGGACGACGACGTGAACATGCGCCGGTTCGGCGGGCTGGCCCGGCTGCTGCCCGTCACGGCGATCACGATGGGCCTCGGTTGGTTGGCGATCCTCGGCGTCCCGCCGTTCTCCGGCTTCTACTCCAAGGACAAGATCATCGAGGCCGCGTTCGTGGGAGAGGGCTGGCGCCCGTGGGTCTTCGGGATCGTCGCCCTGGTGGGCGCCGGGATCACCGCGTACTACATGTCGCGACTGTTCTTCATGACGTTCATGGGCCGACGGCGGTGGGCGTCGGAGCTCGCGGGCGGTGCGGGTCGTGACGGCGCGGCCGACGGCACCCCGGTGCGGCACCCGCACGAGTCCCCGTGGCTCATGACGCTGCCGATGGTCGTGCTGGCGATCGGATCGGTCGGGCTCGGGTTCGTGCTGAACGCGGGCGACCGGTTCGTGCACTGGCTCGAGCCGGTGACGGGCCACGCCGAGCACCATGAGCCGGTCCTGCCGATCTGGCTGATCGTGACGCTGACCCTCGTCCTCGTGGTGCTGGGCGCGGCGCTCGCCTTCGTGCAGTACGCCGTGCAGCGGGTGCCGACGACGCCGCCACCCGCCTCTGCGCTGGTGCGTGCGGCTCGGGTGGACCTCCACCAGGACGACGTCAACGAGGGGCTCGTGATGCTGCCGGGCAAGGTGCTGACGCGGTCGATGGTCTTCGCGGACCGGACGGCCGTCGACGCGGGTTGGTTGGGCCTGGCCGGGGGCGTGGGACGCCTCGGTGGCTGGCTGCGCGGGCTGCAGTCCGGGTACGTCCGGCAGTACGCCGCGACGACCCTGGGTGGTCTGGGCGTGATCGTGCTCGTGATCTGGCTGGTCTCCGGCCAGGGGGCGAGCTGAGGCGTGGAAGGGATGATGATGTCCGGCTTTCCCTGGGTGACTGCTCTCGTGGTGTGGCCGCTGGTCGCGGCCGCGGCGACGGTGCTGACCGGTGCGGGGCGCGGGCGCCCCGCCTCGGGCGCGGCGAGCGGGGGCGGCGCGTTCCGCGCCGGCACGGCCCGTACGGTGGCTCTCGTCGGCTCGCTGGTGGAGGTCGCCCTGCTGGTCGGCGCCTTCCTGGCGTTCGACACGTCGGCGGCGGGCACCCACCAGCTGACCGAGACGTACGCGTGGATCCCGGCACTCGGAGCGAGCTACGCCGTCGGCGTCGACGGGGTCTCGTTGCTGCTGGTCGCGCTGAGTGTGGGCCTCGTGCCGCTGGTGATCCTCGCCGCCTGGCACGAGCAGGGCGGTGACCACGTCCGGCTGCGGCGCTATCTCGCCACCGTGCTGGTGCTGCTGTCCTTCATGGTGGTCGTGTTCACGGCGCGCGACGTGTTCCTGTTCTACGTGGTCTTCGAGGCCATGCTGATCCCGGCGTACTTCCTGATCGGAGGCTTCGGGCAGGGCGCGCAGCGCCGGTACGCGGCGGTGAAGTTCCTGCTGTTCTCGCTCGCGGGCGGGCTCGTGATGCTGGTCGCCGTCGTCGCGCTGTACCTGCAGGTACCGGTGGACCCGGCTACCGGGCTGCGCCCCGAGGACGCGTTCCTGACGGCGAGCATGACCGGCCTGGAGCTCGACCCGACGGTCGAGCGGCTGATGTTCTGCGCGTTCTTCCTGGCGTTCGCGATCAAGGCGCCGATGTTCCCGGTGCACACCTGGCTGCCGGACGTGACCCAGAACTCGACGCCGGGCACCTCCACGCTGCTCATCTGCGTCCTGGACAAGGTGGGCACGTTCGGGATGCTGACCCTGTGCCTGCCGCTGTTCCCGCAGGCGAGCCGGTGGGCGGCTCCCGCGATCATCGTGCTCGCGGTGATCTCGATCCTGTACGGCGCGATCCTCGCGATCGGCCAGACCGACCTGCTGCGACTCATCGGCTACACGTCGGTGTCGCACTTCGGGTTCATCATCCTGGGCATCTTCACCTTCACGTCCCTGGGGATCTCGGGTGCGAGCTTCATGATGCTCAACCACGGGATCTCGACGGGGGCGCTGTTCCTGCTCGCCGGGTTCGTGATCGCCCGGCACCCGCGCCGCAGCCAGCAGATCGCCGACTACGGCGGTCTGCGCAAGGTCGCGCCGGTGCTGGGCGGGACGTTCCTGGTCGCGGGCCTCTCGGCGCTCGCGCTGCCGGGCCTGGCCACGTTCGTCTCGGAGATCATGGTCTTCCTCGGCGCGTTCGCCCGGTGGCCCGCGCCGGTGCTGGTCGCGATCCCCGCCGTCGTGCTCGCCGCTGTCTACGTGCTGCTGACCTATCAGCGCATGTTCACCGGCGAGGTGGGTGCCGACGTCGTCGGCGCGAAGGACCTGGACGTCCGGGAGAAGACGGTCGCCGGCGTGCTGGTGGCCGCGCTGGTGGTGCTCGGGCTGATGCCCGGGCCGGCGCTGGACTACGTGCGCGAACCCGCGGGCGTCTCCGTCGAGCACGTGGGTGAGACCGATCCGGAGCCCGTCCTCGGGGCTCTCGAGGGGAGCGAGCAGTGAACGCGTTCGAGGCACCCGTCATCGAGTGGGGCGTCCTGATGCCCGTCCTGGTGGTGCTGGCCGCCGGCGTGGTCGGCGTCCTGATCGAGGCCTTCGTGCCCGACCGGGCGCGCCGCACCACCCAGGTCGTCCTGACCCTCGCGGCCCTCGTCGGCTCGCTCGTGTCCGTGGTCCTGCTGTGGGACCGCGTCACCACCGAGGGGTACGCCTTCGTGGTGGACGGCACGTACCTGCTCACCCCGTTCACGCTGGGCATCCAGGCCGTGGTGGCCGTGTTGGCGCTGCTCGGCGTGCTGGTGATCGCCGACCGCACGCGCACCGGCCAGGACGCGTTCGCGCCCACCGCGGCCGCCGTGCCCGGCACCACGTACGAGGACGCCGCCCGGGAGGCGGGGCTGCAGCAGACGGAGATCTACCCGCTCGTGCTCTTCGCGACGGGCGGCATGCTCCTGTTCCCCGCGACGGACAACCTCATCGTGCTGTTCATCGCGCTGGAGGTGCTGTCCCTGCCGCTGTACGTGCTGTGCGCGACGGCCCGCCGTCGGCGGCTGCTGAGCCAGGAGGCGGCGTTCAAGTACTTCCTGCTCGGGTCGTTCGCGAGCGCCATCATGCTGTTCGGCATCGCGCTGGTCTACGGGTTCGCGGGGACGGTCAGCATCGAGGGTGCGCTCTTCGTCCTGGCGCACCCGGAGAGCCAGGTGCTCGAGCTGATGCCCGGCCTGGTGATCGCGGGCGTGCTGCTCATCACGGTGGGCCTGCTGTTCAAGATCGGTGCCGCCCCGTTCCACACGTGGACGCCGGACGTCTACCAGGGTGCACCCACCCCCATCACCGGCTTCATGGCGGCGTGCGTCAAGGCCGCCGCGATCGGTGCGCTGGTGCGGGTGATCTTCACGCTGGCGGCGGGTCTGGACGAGCCGCTGCGGCGCGACCTCGAGGTCGGGCTGTGGGCCGTGGCGATCCTCACGATGCTGATCGGCACGGCCGCGGGCGTCGTGCAGACGGACGTCAAGCGGATGCTCGCGTACTCCTCGATCGCGCACGCCGGGTTCCTCGCTGTCGCCTTCGTGGGCTTCTCCGAGGTCGGGTCGCAGGCCGTGCTGTTCTACGTGCTCGCCTACGGGCTCGCGACCCTCGGTGGTTTCGCGGTCGTGACGCTCGTGCGCGAGCAGGACGCCGGCGGCGTGGTGCTCGGGGAGGCGACGCACCTGTCCCAGTGGGCCGGGCTCGCGCGTCGCTCGCCCTGGCTCGCCGCGGCGTTCACCCTGTTCCTGCTGTCGATGGCGGGCATCCCGCTCACCGCGGGCTTCGTGGCGAAGTTCGCGGTGTTCTCCGCGGCGGTGGCCGCGGGCGCCTGGCCGCTCGCGGTGCTCGGCGTGCTCGCCTCGGCGGTCGCGGTGTTCTTCTACGTGCGGCTCATCGTGCTGATGGTGCTCACGCCGCGCTCCGAGGATGCGGAGGACGCCGGCGCGGCCGACGGCGGCTCGGCGGCCGACGGCGCAAGGCCGGCCGAGGGCGAGCCTTCGGCCGACGGCGGCGCACCGGCGACCGCCACGCTGGCCGCGGCGCGGTCCACGCTCGCCCGGGCCTCCGTGGTCGTGGTGACGTCGCGCGGGCCGGCGACCGTGGCGATCGTCCTGTGCGCGGTCGGGGTCGTCCTGCTCGGGGTGGTGCCGCAGATGGCACTCGACTGGGCCACGCAGGCGGCGACGTTCCGGCCTCTGCAGCCGTGACGCCCGGTTCGCTGAGGCCCGGTCCGGGCAGATAGGTTCGGATCGTGACCCGTGCTACCGACGCCTCGGCCGGCGCCTCAGCCGCGCTGCCGACCGCCATCCCGCTGAACGATCCCGAGCTGGCCGAACGGCTCGCGGGACGGCTGGCACAGGTGGACACCGCCCTGGCTGCCGCCGTCGCGTCGACGGACGCGCTGGCCGACGACGCCTCGCGTCACCTGGTCTCCGCAGGCGGCAAGCGGTTCCGGCCGCTGCTGACCCTGCTGGCGGGCGAGCTGGGGGACGGGGCGGACCCGCGGCTCGTCGACGCCGCCGTGGTCGTCGAGCTGACCCAGGTCGCCTCGCTGTACCACGACGACGTCATGGACTCCGCGCCGGTGCGCCGTGGTGCACCGGCGGTGCACACCATCTGGGGCAACTCCGTCGCCATCCTCGTCGGCGATCTGCTGTTCGCGCGCGCCTCGGCGCTCGTGGCGGGTCTGGGGCCGGAGGCGGTGGTGCTGCAGTCGCAGACGTTCGAACGGATGTGTCTCGGTCAGCTCCACGAGACGACGGGACCGGGCGTGGGGGACGACGCCGTCGAGCACTACCTGCAGGTGCTCAGCGACAAGACGGCGTCGCTGCTGGCGACGTCGGCACGGCTCGGCGCGATGTTCGGCGGCTGCTCGGACGAGATCGTCGGGGCGGTCACCGGGTACGGCGAGAAGGTGGGCACGGCGTTCCAGCTCGCCGACGACGTGCTCGACATCGCGTCGTCCGGCACCGAGTCCGGCAAGACGCCGGGGACCGACCTGCGCGAGCACGTCCCGACCATGCCGGTGCTGCTGCTGCGCCGTCGGGTGGAGCGCGGCGAGGCCACGCCGTCGGACATCGAGCTGCTGGCCCGTCTCGACGGGGACCTGTCGGACGACGCGGCGCTGGCCGCCGTCGTGGCCGAGCTGCGCGAGCACCGTGTGCTCGCCGAGACGCGCGAGCTCGCGGTGCGCTGGGCGCGGGAGGCGGCGGCCGAGCTGGCGCCGCTGCCCGAGGGCCCGGTGAAGCAGGCGTTCGGGGACCTGGCGACCGCCTTGGCCGACCGGGCCACCTGAGAGGACGGGCGCGGGGCGAGGACCTGTCGTCCTCACGCCCGCGCCCGCCGGCCTGACCCGCGGGTCCCGCGCGATCAGGAGCCTGTCAGGACGTCACGACACCGTGATGCCCGTCGTGTACGCGCCGGAGCCCGAGTAGGCGTGGACGACGACGCGGTAGTAGCCGGACGACGCGGAGTAGGTGAGCGCGTCGAGGCTCGACGTCGTGGTGCCCTGCGCCACGGTGGACCAGCTGCTGCCGCTCCAGCGCTGCAGGTAGACGTCGAAGTCGCCGTTCGAGGGGCCCTCGACGCAGGCGGTGACGGTCGCGGAACCGCTCTGGTTCCAGTAGGTCCCGTCGGGGTGCACGGCCTGGCCGCCGCGGTTCAGGGAGCCGTTGCCCGTGTAGGAGGAGCCGGTGCAGGACGTGCCCGGGTCGCCGCCGTCGTCACCGCCACCGCCGTTGGTGACGAGGGTGAGGTTGTAGCGGGACAGGATCGGGTTGACCGGCTGGAAGTAGGTCGTGCCGCCGGAGCGGCAGTTGCCGGACCCGCCGGAGGTGACGCCCTGCGCCTGGTCGCCCGCGAGGAGCGAGCCGCCGGAGTCGCCGGGCTCGGCGCAGACCGTGGTGCGGATGAGGCCGTTCACGCTGCCCTGCGGGTAGGTGACGGTGGCGTTGTAGGCCTGGATGGTGCCGCAGTGCCAGCCCGTGGTGGAACCGGAGCGGCACACCTGCGAGCCGACCGGTGCCTGGGTGGAGCCGGCGACCGCGACGGTGCCACCGTTGTAGTCGTTGACCGCGCCGACGGGGTTGTCGTCGGAGCCGGTCCGGACGTGGGCCATGTCGCTGCCGGGGAAGATCGAGGCGGCGAAGGTGCCGCTCGGCTGGGACGTCGTCGCCCCGGTCGAGCCGCAGTGCCCGGCCGTGACGAACCCGGTGGTGACGGCGAAGCCGACGGAGCAGCGTGAGCCGCTGCCGATGTAGTAGGCGTTGCCGCCGACGACGTCCTGGTAGGTGCGAGGTTCCTCGGTGGTGACCTCGAAGGTGATGGCGCGCTGGGGGACTCCGGCGGCCCGGGCCGCCTGACGGGCCTCACCGCGGGAACCGCGGTGCACCTGGACGACGATCGTGTTCTCCGCGAGGTCGACGTAGGTGCCGGGCACGCCGTCGACGTCCGTCAGGGGCGCGGTGAGGGAGGACTGCCACTGCTCCAGGTCCTCCAGGGAGTAGCGGGCGGTGACGGCCTCGGCGCCGGCCTTGCGGACCGTCGAGGACTTGCCCGCGTCGGTGACGGCCGCGTAGACGACGTCGTCGTCGGTGTCGAGCCACAGGCCCGCGAAGTCGTCGCCGAGCTCGTCGTCGAGCTCGTCGAGGGTGATCGAGGCGTCGGCCTGGAAGTCCAGGCGCTCGACGGCACGGTCCTTGGTCACGTCGAGGTCGTCCTGCATGGCCTCGAGCAGCTCGACGGGGTACTTCTCCGCCAGGTCCGCGTCGCCGAGCGGGTCGTCGGCGTCGGGGGTCGGGCTCGCAGCCTGGGCGGTGAACGCCGTGGCCACGAAGGTGAGCGTCGCCGTGGTGGTGGCGAGCGTCCTGAAGGTCGTTCGTCTCATGGAGCTTCCTTCCGTCAGGTGCCGGGCGGAGTACCCGGCAGACCCCACGGTATGCTCATCGTTCAGCATCTGCCCAGATACTATTCAGGTCATACCGAGGTAGTATCCAGGCCGGACACGGTAGCCCGGAGCATCGATGGTGGTGCGGGCACCAGCCTGCCCGGTTCGGGTGGATCGTGCCCGCCGAACGGGTCAGGCCGGGCCGACCCGGGCGGCCGTCAGCGCCAGCGCCGCACCGACGAGCATCGCGGGTCCGAACGCGATCGCGGTCCGCCGGGTGGCTCGCCGGGTGACGATCAGGGCCAGGGCGGTCAGGCCGCCGACCAGGAACGGCAGCACGGCCACGGCCCACAGCACCGACCAGCCGTACCAGGCGCCGACCAGCCCGAGCAGCACCGCCAGCTTGACGTCACCGAGGCCGAGACCCGACGGGCTGATCAGGTGCAGCAGCAGGTACCCGCCGCCCAGGCAGAGCGCGCCGAGCAGCGCACGCAGCGCGGCGTCCCAGGTGCCGTCGGCGAGCGCGGCCCCCGCCAGCAGCACGCTGACGACGGCGGTGGTCGGGTAGGTGAGAGCGTCCGGCAGGCGGTGGGTCGCCCCGTCGACGACCCCGAGCGCGACGCCCGCGACCGCCGCCACGGCGAGCGCCGGCGTCGACCATCCCGGGCCGCTCGCCCACACCGCCCACACCAGGGCGAGCGTGCCTCCGACGACGATGCGACGCCGGTACGGCGACGTCTCGAGCGCGGCGCGTCGGGTGAGGGTCGGCACGCGAGGATCGTAGGGGAGCCTGCCGCGCAGCGGGCGGGCCGTCCACAGGTGCGGGCGGGCCGGACGGTCAGGCCGGACGGTCAGGCCGCCAACGCGTCGCCCGCCACCACGATCTGCACCACGCACAGGGCGGCGACCGCCATGCTCAGCAGGAAGGGAGCCCTGCTGTGCGGTCGGACCATCCCGAGGGCACCGGCGGCCGCCGCGAGCAGGCAGGCGACCACGGTGAGTGCCACGGCCGGTCCGGCGGGACCGCCCGGCGGCCCGATCAGCGTCACGACGCTGCCTGCGCCCAGCACGACCGGGGCGACGACGCCGGCGCCACGTCGCCCGAGCCGGTGCGGCAGCCCGCGGACCCCGGTGGCTCGGTCGTCGTCGAGGTCGGGCAGCACGTTGGCCACGTGCGCCCCGACGCCGAGCAGCGCGCCCGCCAGCACGGCCCACCCGGCCACGACGCGGCCACCGCCGGCCGCCGCCACGACGAACGCGGGCAGCAGGCCGAACGCGACGGCGTAGGGCAGCCACGACCAGGCCGTCCGCTTGAACCAGAGGTTGTAGACCCATCCGCCCGCGACCACGCCGAGGTTCGCCAGCCCCGCGACCGGTCCTGCGACGAGTCCCAGCACCACGCTCACGGCAGCGGTGCCGATCGCGCCGGCACGCAGGGTGCCGGGGGAGACGTCGCCGGTGACGGTCGGCTTGTCGGTGCGCCCCACCTGGCGGTCGCGGCCGGCGTCGAGCCAGTCGTTGCTCCAGCCGATCGAGAGCTGCCCGGCGCCGACGGCGGCCGTGATCAGCGCGACCCGGCCGAGGCCCGCCCCGACGCCGAGCGCCAGCGCGAGGGCGAACAGCGTGACCATCGCGGCCGGCGCCGGGTGGGTGGCGGCCAGCAGCCCGCGGGCGACGTTCCTGGACATGACGCGAACCTAGCGCCATGGCGGATCGTCGGCAGGACCGCGGGCCGGGTGGGAGCATGAGGTCGACCGTCCCCACGACCGGCTGGAGCCCCCATGGAGTCGCTGTCCCTGTCCGCCCTCACCGACGAGCTCCTGACGTCGGCCCGACGGACCAACGGTCGCGGTGCCCGCACCATCCGCGGCGGCCACGACCACGCGCTGCGTCAGGTGGTGGCCGTCCTTACCGCCGGTCGCGAGATGAGCGAGCACGACGCGCCCGACGAGGCCACCCTGCAGGTGCTCCGGGGGCGGGTGCGGCTGGTCGCCGGGGAGGAGTCGTGGGAGGGGACCGTCGGCGACTTCGTCGTCATCCCGCCGGTACGGCACCGCCTGGAGGCTCTCGAGGACTCCTCGATCCTGCTCACCGCGCTCGCGGCCGGAGCCGTCCGCCTCTGACCCGCACCGTCCCCCGCGCGTCGAGGCCGGTGAGGTGCCACGATGCCAGCATGTCCCGTGTGCTGGCCGTCGCCCCCGCGCTGCCCCCGGACGTCTACCCGCAGCAGCAGATCTCGGAGGCGATCGTGCCGCTGCTCGCTCCGGAGGGCGCACGCCGCAGGCTCGCGCACCGGGTCCACGCCGCCTCCGGCGTGGACACGCGCCACCTGGCGCTCCCCATCGACGAGTACGCGGGCCTGACGTCGTTCGGCGACGCCAACGCCCACTTCGTGCGGGTCGGGACGGACCTGGCCGAACGGGCGGGCCGGGAGGCGCTCGCGGGCGCGGGGGTCGAGCCGGACGAGGTCGACCTGGTGTTCTTCACGTCCGTGACAGGACTGGGCGCGCCGTCGATCGACGCGGCCCTGGTGCACCGGCTGGGGCTGCGCCCCGACGTCCGGCGGGTGCCGTCCTTCGGCCTGGGATGCTCGGGCGGGGCGGCCGGGCTGGCCCACCTGCACGAGTACCTGGCCGGCCACCCTCGTCAGGTCGCTCTCCTGGTCTCGGTCGAGCTGTGCTCGCTGACGTTCCAGCGCGACGACACCTCGACGGCGAACCTCGTCTCGACGGGCCTGTTCGGCGACGGCGCGACGGCGGTCGTCGTCGGCGGGGACGCCGTGCGCCGCGGGACAGGACCGGCGGCGCAGGTGATGGGCAGCCGCAGCCACCTGTATCCCGGCACGGCGGACGCCCTCGGCTGGGACGTGCGCGACTCGGGGTTCGGCATCGTGCTGTCCCCGGAGCTCCCGGAGCTCCTGCGCGCCCACCTGGCCGGGGACGTCAAGGATCTGCTCGCGCCGCACGACCTCACGGTGGACGACGTCGGCACGTGGATCGTGCACGCCGGTGGCCCGAAGGTGGTGGACGCCGTCCGCGACGCCCTCGCGCTGCCGGAGAGCGCCGTCGCGCGCACCCGGGCGACGCTCGCGGCCGAGGGGAACCTGTCGTCGTCGTCCGTGCTGCACGTCCTCGCCGCGACGCTGGACGACGGCGCACCACGGCCGGGGGAGTGGGCGGTCCTGATGGCCTTCGGGCCGGGGGTCGCCGCGGAGCTGGTGCTCCTGAGCGGTCGGGAGGCGGGATGGGCGTGATGCTGTACGCGGCCCTGGTGCTGGCGACGGGGCTGGAACGCCTCGCCGAGCTCGTCGTGTCGGCCCGGCACGCCCGCTGGTCGTTCGCGCGCGGCGGGGTCGAGTCGGGGCGCGGGCACTTCGGGCCCATGGTCGTGCTGCACACGGGGCTGCTGGTGGCGTGCGTCGTCGAGGTCGTCGCGCTGGACCGGCCGTTCCTGCCGTGGCTGGGTTGGCCGATGCTCGTCCTCGTCCTGGCGAGCCAGGGGCTGCGGTGGTGGTGCATCGCCACGCTCGGCCCGCAGTGGAACACCCGGGTCATCGTGGTGCCGGGGCTCGACCTGGTGCGCCGCGGCCCGTACCGCTGGATCCCGCACCCCAACTACGTGGCGGTGGTCCTCGAGGGGATCGCGCTGCCCCTGGTGCACTCGGCGTGGATCACGGCCGTCGGGTTCACGGTGCTGAACGCCTGGCTGCTCCTGGGGTTCCGGATCCCGGCCGAGGAGCGTGCCCTCGAAGCCGCGGTGGAGCCGGCGCGGGACACCGGCGGCCGGTGAGTCCCGACGCCGACGTCCTGGTCGCCGGCGGCGGACCGGTCGGGCTCGCCGCCGCGATCGAGGCGCGCCGTGCGGGGCTGGACGTCGTCGTCCTGGAGCCGCGGGCCGCTCCGGTGGACAAGGTGTGCGGCGAGGGGCTGATGCCCGGCACGCTCGCGGCGACGCGGCGGCTGGGGGCCGACCCGCCGGGTCGGGAGATCCGGGGGATCTCCTACCGGCAGGACGGGCGCGTGGCCGACCACCGCTTCCGTGCGGGGCCCGGCCGCGGAGTCCGCAGGACCGCCCTGCACGCCGCGCTGCACGAGGCGGCGCTCGCGGCCGGCGTGGTGGTCGTGCCGGGCCGGGTCACGTCGGTGGCTCAGGACGACGACGGCGTCACGGCGTGCGGCGTGCGGGCCCGCTGGCTGCTGGCCTGCGACGGGCTGCACTCGCGGGTGCGCCGGGAGGTCGGCCTGGAGCGGGCCGCGGAGGGTGGTCCCGGCCGGGTCGGTGCGGGTCGGCGCTTCGGGCTGCGCCGGCACTACCGGGTGGCGCCGTGGTCGGACCTGGTGGAGGTCCACTGGGGGCCGCGTGCGGAGGCCTACGTCACACCGGTCGCGGACGGGCTGGTGGGTGTCGCCCTGCTCGGCCCGCCGGGGGCGGGCTTCGACGCGGGGTTGGAGTCGATCCCCGAGCTCCTCGGGCGACTGGTGCGCGCGGTGCCGGACGGGCCGGTGCGGGGCGCGGGCCCGCTGCGGGTGCGCACGTCGGCGCGCACGGCCGGCCGCGTGCGGCTGGTCGGGGACGCGTCGGGGTACGTGGACGCCCTGACGGGCGAGGGGCTGCGGGTCGGGTTCGCCCAGGCGCGGGCCGCCGTCGCGCACCTGGACGACGCCGCCGCGTACGAGCGGGCGTGGCGGCGCGTGACGCGGGACTACCGCCTGCTGACGTCCGGGCTGGTGGGGGCCGCGGCGTCGTCGCTGCGGCGGGGCGTCGTGCCGGCGGCGGTCCGCCTGCCGCGTGTGTACGGCGCGGTGGTCGAGCGTCTGGCGCGCTGATCCGGCGTCGACAGCGGCCTGCGTCCCGTCATGCGAGACGTGGTGTTCACCTCTCGGGACAGATGTGAGAACCTGGCACTCCTGCCCGCATGCTGGAGTGGCGGCAGGTGAGGCGAGCCTCACCAGTGCTCGTAGACTTGAACGCCACGCAAGCATCGAACCGGAAGGCGTACCTCGCAGTGAGCAGCTCCCGACCTCTGCGCGTCGCGATCGTCGGCGCAGGCCCCGCGGGCATCTACGCCGCGGACATCCTGTCCAAGACCGACCTCGACGTCAGCATCGACCTCTTCGAGCGTCTGCCCGCCCCGTTCGGCCTCGTGCGCTACGGCGTCGCGCCCGACCACCCGCGCATCAAGGGCATCATCGGAGCCCTGCACAAGGTGCTGAGCAAGGGTGACGTGCGGCTGCTCGCCAACGTCAACTACGGCGTCGACCTCAAGCTCGAGGACCTGCGCGAGTTCTACGACGCGGTCATCTTCTCGACCGGCGCCATCCGCGACGCGGACCTCACGATCCCCGGCATCGACCTGGACGGATCCTACGGCGCCGCCGACTTCGTCTCCTGGTTCGACGGCCATCCCGACGTGCCGCGCACCTGGCCCCTGGAGGCCAAGGAGGTCGCGGTGCTGGGCGCCGGCAACGTCGCGCTCGACGTCGCGCGGATCCTGGCGAAGCACCCGAAGGACCTGCTGCCGACGGAGATCCCGGCCAACGTCCTCGACGGTCTCGAGGCGTCGCCGGTGACCGACGTGCACGTCTTCGCCCGCCGCGGACCCGCCCAGGTGAAGTTCTCCCCGCTGGAGCTGCGCGAGCTCGGGCACGTACCCGACGTCGACATCGTCGTCTACCCGGAGGACTACGACTTCGACGAGGGCTCGATGGCCGCGATCGAGGCGACCAACCAGACCAAGCAGGTCGTGAAGACCCTCACCGACTGGACCCTCGTCGAGCCGTCGCAGCAGACCGCGTCGCGCCGCATCCACCTGCACTTCCTGCACGCACCGGCCGAGGTCCTCGGCGAGGACGGGAAGGTCGTCGGCCTGCGCACCGAGCGCACGGCACTGCAGGGCGACGGCACGGTGAAGGGCACGGGCGAGCTCCACGACTGGCCCGTCCAGGCGGTCTACCGTGCGGTCGGCTACTTCGGGTCGCCACTGCCGGAGATCCCCTTCGACCACCTCAAGGGCGTCATCTCCAACCGGGAGGGTCGGGTCGTCGACCTCGAGGGCGAGCACCTGCCCGGCGTGTACGCCACCGGCTGGATCAAGCGTGGTCCGGTCGGCCTCATCGGGCACACGAAGTCCGACGCCTCGGAGACGGTGCGGCACCTCGTCGAGGACGTCGCCGACGACGGCCGCACGGCTCCGCACGGCGACCCGCAGCAGGTCGTCGACTTCCTCGCCGAGCGCGGCGTCGACGTCGTCACCTGGGACGAGTTCTCCCTCCTGGACGCGCACGAGATCGCGCTGGGCGAGCCCCACGGGCGCGAGCGCATCAAGGTCGTCCCCCGCGAGGAGATGATCGACATCGCGAAGGGTCGCGCCTGACCCTGACGTACGACGAGGCCCGACGGCGGTGGGAACCGCCGTCGGGCCTCGTGCGTTGCACGGGTGTCGCCTGGAAGGAGAACACACGTGGGTCATCGGCACTTCAACGGTCTCAAGACCGTGCTGCTCTTCGGGGTGCTGTGGGCGGTGCTGCTCGGCATCTGGGCCGTGTTCTTCCGCGGCAGCCAGAGCATGCTGTTCGTCTTCGCCGCGCTCGGCCTGATCAGCACCGCCGTCGGGTACTGGAACTCCGACAAGATCGCCATCAAGGCGATGCACGCATACCCCGTCACCGAGCTCGAGGCGCCGGAGATGTACCGGATCGTGCGCGAGCTGTCCACGGTCGCCCGGCAACCGATGCCGCGCCTGTACATCTCCCCGACGCAGGCGCCCAACGCCTTCGCCACCGGCCGCAACCCGAAGAACGCCGCCGTGTGCTGCACGGAGGGGATCCTGCGCATCCTCGACGAGCGCGAGCTGCGGGGCGTGCTCGGTCACGAGCTCATGCACGTCTACAACCGGGACATCCTCACCTCGTCGGTGGCCTCGGCGCTGGCCGGTGTCATCACCTCCCTCGCGTCGTTCCTGATGTTCTTCGGCGGGGGTGACCGGCGCGACGGCGGCAACATGCTGGCCGGCCTGGCGCTCGCCATCCTCGCGCCGTTCGCGGCGATGGTCATCCAGATGGCGATCTCGCGCACCCGCGAGTACGACGCGGACGAGGACGGCGCCAAGCTGACCGGTGACCCGCTGGCGCTGGCCTCCGCGCTGCGCAAGCTCGAGCAGGGGACCGCCGCGGCGCCGCTGCCCCAGACGCGGGACCTGGAGAACGTCTCCCACCTCATGCTGGCCAACCCGTTCCGCGGCGGCGGTATGGCGAAGCTCTTCTCGACCCACCCGCCGATGGGCGAGCGGGTCTCCCGCCTGGAGAAGATGGCCGGCGGGACCGGATTCGGTCCCGGCGGCATCTCCCGCTACTGAGCGACGCCCCCTGCCGGGGTCAGCGGGCGGGGTGGTGCCCGGCCAGCATGGCCTCGAGCGCCACGGCGACGCCGTCCTCGGCATGATGGCCGACGACGACGTCGGCCTCGGCGAGCACGTCCGGGTGGGCGTTGGCGACGGCGATGCCGCGCCCGGCCCAGCGCAGCATGGGCAGGTCGTTGGGCATGTCCCCGAAGGCCCACACGTGGGCGGGCTCGATGCCCAGCCGAGCGCACCAGCGGGCGAGCGCGGCGTCCTTGGTCACCTCCGGGGCGAGCAGCTCGGCGAGGCCCGCGGCCCCCGAGAACGCGAGGTGCGCCCGTGGCCCGACGGCGGAGCGGACGGCGGCGAAGAACTCCTCCTGCTCGCGGTCGCCCGCCTCGTGGCCGACGTCGCCGGGCCGGGTGGACAGCGCCGCCCCCGGCCGGACGGCGAGCAGCTTGCCGACAGGCCCGTCGGCCGCTGCCGGGGTGCCGCCGTCGGGCAGCGTCTCCTCGACCGGCACGGACCGCGCCGTCGCGGGCAGGTCGGTCTCGTCCCGGGGGAACCAGGGGTCGAAGGCGGGGCCGCCGGGCCGCTCGAACCCGAGCGCGATCTCGGGGACGGCGGCACGGAGGTCCGTGACGAGCCCGCGCAGGGCGTCGTCGGCGAAGCCGCGGACCTCGAGCGCGGTGCCGGTCGCGAGGTCCCAGACGGCAGCACCCCCGAGGCAGACGACGCGACCGTGACCACCCACGCAGTGGGCCAGGCCGGGCAGCCAGCGCGGCGGGCGGGCCGTGACGAACACGATCTCGATGTCCTGCGCCTCGACGGCTCGCAGGGCGGACCGGGTGCGGTCGGAGACGGTCCCGTCCGGGCTCAGGAGCGTGCCGTCCAGGTCGGTCGCCACCAGACGGGGGAGGCGGCCGGGGGTGCTCACCGGTAGTTGACGAACTGCAGCGCCACGTCGAGGTCCGCGCCCTTGAGCAGGGCGATGACGGCCTGCAGGTCGTCGCGCTTCTTGGAGCTGACGCGCACCTCGTCACCGGTGATCTGGGTCTTGACGCCCTTGGGGCCCTCGTCGCGGATCAGCTTGGTGATCTTCTTGGCGTCCTCGCTGCTCAGACCCTCCTTGAGCGTGGCGGGCAGGCGGTACTCCTTGCCGGAGGCCTGCGGCTCGCCCTCGCCCGTGTCGATGGCCTTGAGCGAGACGCCGCGTCGGATCAGCTTGGTCTGGAAGACGTCCAGGACGGCGTTCACCCGCTCCGCGGAGTTGGCGACCAGCACGATCGCGTCGCCGCTCCAGGAGATCGAGGCGCCGACGCCGCGGAAGTCGTAACGCTGGTTGATCTCCTTGGCGGCCTGGTTGAGGGCGTTGTCGACCTCCTGGCGGTCGACCTTGGAGACGATGTCGAACGACGAGTCGGCCATGGCGGTGCTCCTTGCTGTGTCGGGACGTGTGACCACCGTAGTCGGCGCGCCGCGTGGTCGGTACGGCCGCCCGGCGGCGGAGCCCTCGATCCGGACCTTCCGGACGAACCGGATGGGTAGTTCTATCCACCGGACGCTCTGTCCCCGCGGGCCCGGTCAACGGTAAGGTTCGTCGCGGAGTCGTCGGCCCGTCGCCGCCGACGTCCGCAGGGGGCTTCCGGATCTTCTCCGCGCAGCGCGGACCGGTCCGCGCGCCCCGGTGCCCCCGGCGACGAGCCGCAGCAGCGCTGAAGAAACTACTGAAGGGTCCTCGCATGAGCCTCGTCTCACGCGTCCTCGAGAACCGCCGGTCCGTCGCGTCCGCGGGCGTCGTCGCACTCTTCGGCGCCGGTCTCGCCGGGTTCGCGCTCTGGTACGAGGGTGAGGCGACGGCGGACATCGACCTGAACGACTCCGGCGTCTGGGTCACGCAGACCTCCACGGGGACGCTCGGCCGCTTCAACCACGAGGCGCAGGCGCTCGACGGCACACTGCTCGCGAACTCCGTCAGCTTCGACGTGCAGCAGAACGCGCAGCGGGTGCTCCTGGAGAGCGACGGGGACTCGTCCGCGAGCCCGGTGGACCCGGCACAGCTCGCACTGCGCGGGACGATGAAGTTCCCTGCCGGTGCCGAGGTCGTCACCGGCGGCTCGACGACGGTGGTCCACGACGCCGAGCACGGACGGGTCTGGGTGCTCCCGTTCGACGGCAGCGTCGGGTTCGACGAGAACGAGCTCGACCCGGACCTCGAGGTCGGCACGGGCGGCGCAGCGACCGTGGCCGAGGACGGCACGGTGTTCGTCGCCGTCCCCTCCGACAGCGCCCTGTACACGATCGAGACCGCCGCCCAGGGCACCGCGGCCGGTCACAGCGAGGATCGGCTGCCGGTCCACGGCGAGGCAGAGGTCCAGCTCACCACGGTCGGCGACGACGTCGTGGTGCTCGACCGGTCCACCGGCCACCTCGTGCTGCCCGGCGGGGACACGGTCGAGGTCGACGGGGGCGCCGAGGCGCAGCTCCAGCAGGGATCGGCCGACGCCGACGTCGTGGTGCTGGCCACCTCGAGGGGCCTCGTCTACCAGCCGCTCGACGGCGGTGACGCCACCACCCGGTCGGCCAACGGCACGCCGGCCCGCCCGGTCCAGCTCGGTGGCTGCACCTATGGCGCGTGGTCGATCTCGGGCCAGGTGATCCGTGACTGCCCGGGAGTCGACCACGACGAGGACATGGTGCTCGAGGGCATCGACGACACCACCGCGCTCGCCTATCGGGTGAACCGGGACGTCATCGTGCTGAACGACATGGTCAACGGCACGGTGTGGATGGCGGCCGAGGACTTCCAGAAGGTCGACGACTGGGAGCTCACCATCCCGGAGGACGCCGAGGGCGAGGAGGCCGAGTCCGAGGAGACGATCCCCGAGCAGGTGGACCAGTTCGTCGCGGACCGCGAGGCGAAGAACAAGCCGCCCATCGCGGCCGACGACTCGTTCGGCGTCCGACCGGGGCGCACGACCGTGCTCGACGTGCTGCGCAACGACGTCGACCCGGACGGCGACGTGATGACGGTGTCGGTCGACTCGCCCCCCGAGGGCGACCTGACCGTCGACCAGGTCCTCGACGGTGCCGCGCTCCAGGTGGACGTGCCCGCGGACGCGACCGGGAAGGTCAAGTTCACCTACCAGGTCGACGACGGCCGCCCGAAGGGCACGGACACGGCGTCCGTCACCGTGCGGGTGGTCCCGACGTCCGAGAACGAGGCACCGGTGCAGACCGGTGAGCCCGTGCTGCAGGTAGGCCAGAGCGGTACCGGCACGATCAAGATCCTGCCGTACTTCGAGGACCCGGACGGGGACGACCTCTTCCTGTCGCACGCCGGAACGGCCGACCCGAACGACGACATCCGGTTCCGCCCGGACGGCACCGTCGAGTTCCGCGACGGCGGTGGCGCCACCGGCCGCAAGATCGTCGACGTGACCGTCTCCGACTCGGCCGGACGCCCGTTCGAGGGCCGTCTCCTGGTCGACGTCGTCGCCACCAACGTGCCGCCCATCGCCGTGCAGGACCACGTCACGGTGCTGTCCGGACAGCCGGTCACGGTCTCGCCCTTGACGAACGATCACGACCCGAACGGCGACTCGGTGCGCCTGGTCCACGTCGCCGAGAAGGACGGCGTCGCGATCACGCAGAACCTCGCGGCCGGCACCTTCACCGCGCAGGGTGACGAGCCGGGCTCCTACGACGTCACCTACCAGATCAGCGACGGCCCGAACTCGACCATCGGTCTGGTGCGGGTGGACGTCATCGCCCCGCCGGACACGGACTCGGCACCGGTCGCGGTGTCCGACCAGGTGCTGCTGCCCACCAACGGCAGCGCGCTGCTCGACGTGCTGGCGAACGACACCGACCCGGCCGGCGGCGTGCTCGTCGTCCCCTCCGTGGAGGTCCCCGACGACGCCCCGGTCGACGTCAGCGTGCTCAACCACCACGTGCTCAAGGTGACCGAGACCAAGCGGCTCGACGAGCCGGTTACGTTCGAGTACACGGTGGCGAACGCCTCGGGCTCCACGACGGGGGAGGTGCGCGTGGTCCCGATCCCCGCGCCGGACGTGCTGCGTCCGCCGGAGGCCGCACCGGACGAGGTGCTCGTCCACACCGGCGACGTGGTGACGATCCCCGTCCTGGAGAACGACAGCCACCCCGACGGGCTCGACCTCGTGCTCAACGACGAGCTCCAGGAGGAGCCGGACGCCGCCCTCGGCGAGGCCTTCGTCTCCGAGGACACGGTGCGGTTCCGCGCCGGCTCCGAAGCGGGCACGGCCCACCTCGTGTACGAGGTGGTCGACAGCAACGACCAGAAGGACTCCGCCCAGGTGACCGTCACCATCCAGGGCGACGAGGACAACGCGGCGCCGCAGGTCCCGGACACCGAGGCCCGGGTGCTCAGCGGCCGGACGGTCCGCATCGCGCTGCCGCTCGACGGGACCGACCCGGACGGTGACCACGTCGTCCTGAGCTCGATCTCGAAGGCGCCCGGCAAGGGCACGGCCGCGATCGTGGACGGCTACATCGACTACCAGGCGGCCAAGGGCGCGACCGGGTTCGACACGATGACCTACGAGGTCACGGACACCCGTGGCGCCGTCGGGCAAGGGGCGATCCGCATCGGTGTGTCCGCCCCGCCGTCGACCAACCAGTCGCCGCAGGTGGTGGACGACGAGACCACCGTGCGGCCTGGACGGACCGTGGCGGTGCGCGCGCTCCAGAACGACTCCGACCCCGACGGCGACGAGATCGGCTTGGTCGTGGACGGCTTCGAGGGGATGCCCGACGGGATCGAGCCGGAGGCGGTGGACGAGGACGTCGTCCTGTCCGCACCCGACGCCGAGGGGACCTATTCCTTCTATTACACGGTCCAGGACGACTTCAAGGCGCGGGCCACCGGCGCGATCAGCCTGGTCGTCGACGACGAAGCACCCCTGCTGCGTCCGGTCGCGGCCGACGACGTCGTGACCGCGGACCAGGTGCAGGGCTCCGCGTCGGTCACCGTCGACGTGCTGGCCAACGACGTCGACCCGGACGGCGTCGGTGCCGACCTCACGGTGACGGTGGACGAAGGACTCGAGGGGGTCGAGGTCACGGAGGACGGACAGATCTCCGTGGCGCTCGCCGCGGACGCTCGCGTCATCACCTACACGGTCACCGACATCGACGGGCTGCAGGCCAAGGCCTTCGTGCGGGTGCCCGGCGACCAGGCGCGGCCGTACCTCCAGCCGGGCATGGACCCGGTGCAGACGACCAGCGGTGAGCCGCTGACGATCGATCTCGCGGAGTACGTGGTGGTGCGTGACGGCCGTGAGCCCCGCATCACGGAGGAGAAGTCGGTCCAGACGGCCCAGGGGACCGTCTCGGTCGAGGACGCCGACACGTTCGTCTACACCTCGGCCGAGGACTACGCCGGGGCGGCGTCGGTCAGCTTCGAGGTGACGGACGGCGACGGGCCGGACGACGCGGACGGACTGACGGCGGTCCTCACCCTGCCCATCGACGTCGTCCCGTCCGAGAACCTCCCGCCGGAGATCGTCGGCTCACCGGCGCTCGAGGTCGCAGCCGGTGAGGACGCGACGGTCGACCTGGCCCGGTACGTGGAGGACCCGGACGGCGACGCCCTCACCTTCGAGGTGTCCGGCGGTGACGGGATCACCACCGCCGTCACCGGTGGGACCGTCACGGCGCAGGTCGAGCCGTCCGTGCCGAAGGGCACGTCGACGAGCCTGTCGTTCACCGTCTCCGACGGGAAGAACCCGCCCGTGAGCGGGGATCTCGCCGTGACCGTCGTGGGCTCCACGAGACCGCTCGCCCAGACGTCGCCGGACGAGGTCCCGGACGCCCACCAGGGTGTCCAGGTCCGCGTCCCGGTGCTCGACAACGACACGAACCCGTTCCCCGAGGAGGCGCTGACCATCGTCGGTGCCTACGGCGAGACGGGGGACGGCGAGGTGTCGTTCGACGACTCCGCGGTCGTCGTGACCCCCGGCGAGAACTTCCACGGCGTGCTTACCGTGCGCTACACGGTGCAGGACGTCACCGAGGACCCGGACCGGCAGGTCGACGGGACGTTGACGGTCACCGTCCTCGGCCGGCCCGAGGCACCCCGCGCCCCGGTGGTCGAGGAGGTGCGCTCCGAGACGGTGGTGCTGAGCTGGGAGCAGCCGAACAACAACGGTGCGGAGATCACCGGCTACACCCTGCGCACCAACGACGGTCAGTCGACCGAGTGCACGACGACGACCTGCACGTTCGGCGGCCTGGCGAACAACGTGACGTACACGTTCACCGTGGCCGCCACCAACGAGGTGGGCGAGTCGGAGGAGTCGCCGGCCTCGGCGGAGGCTCGGCCGGACGAGAAGCCGGACCAGCCGGAGCCGCCGAGCCTGGAGTTCGGCGACGGGTCCCTGACGGTCACGTGGAAGAACCGCACGTACACCGACCGGTCGCCGATCGAGTGCGTCAACCTGGAGATCAGCCCGGCACCCACCGACGGGCGGATCCAGAAGTCGTGCCTCACGGCCACCACCGTCGAGTGGGACGGGCTGACCAACGGCACGGCCTACACGGTGCGGGTGCAGGCGATCAACGCTGCCCCGGACCCTTCCGACTGGTCGGAGATGTCGGCGGCGGAGACCCCGGCGGGCCCGCCCTTCAAGCCCGGGGCACCTACCGCGACCCGCGTGGACACCGCTGTGGGCGGTCAGACGACGGTGAGCTGGGACCAGCCGAACACCAACGGTGACGCCATCAAGTCGTACGAACTCGACGTCATCGAGAACGGCTCGACGGCACGCACCATCGAGGTGGCGGGCACCACGACCTCGCAGACGATCCAGAACCTCAAGCCGACGTCCTCCTACACCTTCGTCGTGTCGGCCGAGAACAAGGCCGGCACGTCGGAGAAGAGCGCGGCCTCGAACGCGGTGGTGCCGTACGGCACGCCGGTGGTGCCCTCGAACGTCTCGGCGAGCCTGGGCAGCAACACCAGCGGCCGCGCGAACGTGAGCTGGTCCGCGTCGGCGGACTTCCGTGGCCCCGGCCCGTACTACCGGGTGCGTGCCAGCGGCGGCGCGGTGCAGAACGCCGGGAACTCGACCAGCCATGCGTTCACCGGCCTGAGCAACGGCACCGCGTACACGTTCCAGGTGCAGGCGTGCAACCAGTACGCCTGCTCGGCCTGGTCGACGGCCTCCGGCTCGGTGACGCCCTACACGACGCCCGGCAGCCCGGGGATCTCGACGAGCAAGCTCGCCGACAACCAGGGCCGGTTCCACGTCTCGGCGCCGAGCAGCAACGGTGGCCGGACGATCCAGCGCATCGAGTGGGAGTACACCCGCGGTGCGTCGGGCAGCGGCAGGGCGACGAGCTGGTCCTTCACGAAGGACACGCCCAAGGCGTTCAGCACGACATACACGCTGCGTGCCAGGGCCTGCAACGAGGCCGGGTGCGGGGCGTGGGGGAGCGCCAGCTACACCACTGACGCACCACCGAACCCCCGCGCCGTCGTCTCGCGCGGTGCGTCGGTCAACAACACCAACTGCTCCGACGGTACGTGTGCGAAGTTCCGGGTCACCACCCACGACTTCCAGGACACCGGCCGGCAGTCGGTGGAGTGCTGGACGGACGACGGCGGTGCCCACAAGCTCTACGGGACGTCGTCCTACTCGGTCAACGTCCCGGCGAACGGCACGTTCGAGCTGTTCTGCTACATCGGCGCGGCCGCGCCGCAGTACCGCGGGCACAACGTGTGGGTCGTGATCAACGGCAAGCACTACGAGAAGACGTTCTGGCGGACCAACTAGGCATGTCACGGAAGAGGAACTACGCATGAGCACGATGACTCCCGAGCAGGCGGCCTGGTTCGCCCAGACGTTCGACCGCCTCAGCGGCAACGTCGGCCTGGCCGTGCTGGGCAAGGCGCCCGTGGTGCGCCTGGCCCTCACCTGCATGCTGGCCGAGGGCCACCTGCTCCTCGAGGACGCGCCGGGGACGGGCAAGACGGCGATGGCCCGTGCCATCGCCGCCTCGGTCCAGGGCACGCAGAACCGCATCCAGTTCACCCCGGATCTGCTGCCCTCCGACGTGACCGGCGTGATGATCTACGACCAGAAGACGGGCACGTTCGACTTCCGGCCCGGCCCGATCTTCGCGTCCATCGTCCTCGCGGACGAGATCAACCGTGCCTCGCCGAAGACGCAGTCGGCGCTTCTGGAGGTCATGGAGGAGGGTCGCGTCACGGTCGACGGCGCCGCCCACGACGTCGGCCGCCCGTTCATGGTGATCGCCACGCAGAACCCGATCGAGCAGGCCGGTACGTACCGGCTGCCCGAGGCGCAGCTCGACCGGTTCCTCATGAAGACGTCGGTCGGCTACCCGGACCACGCCTCCACGGTGGAGATCCTGTCCGGAGCGGCGACGCGTGACCGCAGCGCGGCCCTGCAGCCGATCATCACGACCAAGGCGGTCGCTG
Organism: uncultured Isoptericola sp.; assembly: GCA_947497265.1. GTDB lineage: Bacteria > Actinomycetota > Actinomycetes > Actinomycetales > Cellulomonadaceae > Isoptericola > Isoptericola rhizosphaerae. The sequence continues at coordinate 172,448 of CANMFP010000001.1, read as the reverse complement.
ACATGGCCGACCTCGCCGCCACGGTCCACACCGACCAGGCGGTCCTGGAGTACATCAGCCGCCTGGCGGAGGAGACCCGCAACGCCCCCGAGGCGCGGATCGGTGTCTCGGTCCGTGGAGCCCTGGCCCTGGTGCGCTGCTGCAAGGTCTGGGCTGCGGCGCACGGCCGCAACTACGTGCTGCCCGACGACGTCAAGCAGCTCGCGCAGCCCGTGTGGGCGCACCGGTTCGTGCTCGACGCCGAGGCGGAGTTCACGGGTGCCCGCGCAGACATCGTCCTGGCCCGCATCATGGCGGACGTGGCGGCACCGCAGGAGCGCGCCGGCGTATGACGGCCCCGAGCACAGGGCGAGCGCGACCCTCACGAATCGCGGCGTCGAGACTGCGCACCGGAGCCTGGTGGGTGACGGCCGTCGCGTCGCTGCGCGGCGCGTGGTCCACGCTGGTCACGGTGTGCGCCCCCGTGACGGGCGCGTTCAGCAGCTTCGGGATCGCGGCGCTGGTCGTCGCGGCGGGGGCCTGGGTCACCGGCCTCGTGCTCGGCTGGCTCGAGGTGCTGGTGGTGGCGATCGTGCTCACGGTCGCCCTCGTGGCGGCGATCGTGTTCGTGCTGGGCCGGCTGCGGTACGACGTCACCCTGACCCTGACGCAGTCGCGGGTGACCGTCGGAGACCCTGCCGTCGGCCGCCTCGACGTCCGCAACGCCGCGTCCCGGCCCCTGCTGCCGTCGGTGATGGAGCTGCCGGTCGGCCGCGGCACCGCAGCCTTCCCCGTGCCCCGCATGCGAGGCGGCGGCACCCACGAGGAGATCTTCCGCGTCCCGACCCGGCGCCGCAGCGTCATCACGGTCGGTCCCGTGAAGTCCGTGCGCGCCGACCCGCTCGGGCTCCTGCGCCGTGAGGTCACCTGGACGGACTCCCAGGAGCTGTACGTGCACCCGGCGGTGAAGAACCTCGCGAGCTCCTCGACCGGTCTGCTCCGCGACCTCGAGGGGCGTGCGACCACCGACCTCACCGACTCGGACATCTCGTTCCACGCGCTGCGCGAGTACGCGCCGGGCGACGACCTGCGCCACATCCACTGGAAGACGACGGCACGCACGGGCACGCTCATGGTCCGCCAGTTCGAGGAGACGCGGCGTTCCCACCTGGCCGTGCTGCTCTCCACGCGCGCGCAGGACTACGCCGACGACGAGGAGTTCGAGCTCGCGGTCTCCGTGTGCGGGTCGCTCGGCCTGCAGGCCATCAAGGAGGACCGGGGGGTGACGGTGCTCGTGCACACGGGCAGCCTCCGCGGCGACCACCACACGCGGCTCCTCGACGACCTGTCCCGGGTCGAACCCGTCCACTCCCACAGCAAGCTGGTGGACCTCGCCCGGGGTGTCGGGTCGAGCTCCGCGAGCGCGTCGGTGATCGCGTTCGTCGTCGGCAGCAAGGTCACGCCGACCGAGCTGCGGGTCGCGTCCGCGCGGCTGCCCGTCGGTGTGACGGTGATGGCGATCCAGTGCGTGCCGGGCGTCAGCCTGTCCCGCCACTCGATCGGCGAGGTCGGCGTGCTGGCCCTCGGTCGGCTCGGCGACCTGCCGCTCGCCCTGAAGAAGATGAGCGAGGCATGACCCACGAGACCACGCGGGGTGGCGAGTTCGCCCCCCAGGACACGAGCGCGCGGGAGGAGTTCCGCACCGGGACCGGGCGCGGCACGACCCGGCGGCACCGGGACGCGGTCCCGCGGGCGACCACGGTGCCCGGCCTGGTCGACCTGTCGGCGCTGCTGGTGATGCTCGGTGCGGTCGTCGTCGGCTTCGGCCCCGTCTGGGGCTCGGCCGGATACGTGCTGCCCGCGGCGGGCGGTGTCGTCGTCGGTCTGGCCGTGGCCTGGATCGGTGCGTGGCGCCGATTCTCCGCGGTGACGGTGACGGCGCTGGCGATGCTGGGCTACCTGCTGCTCGGCGGTGTCTTCGCCCTCCCGCACACCGCGATCGGTGGTGTGGTGCCGGGTCTGACGACGCTGCGCGACCTGCTGCTCGGCGCGGTGGAGGGCTGGAAGCGGTTCGTCACGACGGCACCGCCGCTCAGCTCCTTCCCGGACCTGGCGGTCGTCCCGTATCTGCTGATGCTGATCGTCTCGCTGGTCGCGGGCACGATCGCCTGGCGGGCCCGGCACGCGGTGTGGGCGCTCGCCCCGGTCACCGTCGGCTTCGTCGGCGTGATCCTGCTCGGGACCCTCGACGAGGCGCTGCCCGTGGTCCAGGGGGCGGTGATCGCCCTGGTGGGACTGCTCTGGGGCGGGGTGCGGGCCATGGAGGCACGCGTCGGGACGCACTCGATCGCCACCGAGTCGAGCAGCGCGGCGATCCGTCGCCTGCGCTGGTACCGCGTCCGCACGGGCGCCGCGATCCTGGGCGTCGCCGCCGTCACCGCGGCCTTCGTCGCGCCGGCGATCATGCCGGACTCGCCGCGCACCGTGCTGCGCGAGACCATCGTGCCGCCGCTGGACCTGCACCAGTACGCGAGCCCGCTCGTCGCGTTCCGCAACTACGCCAAGGAGCAGCGCACGGACGAGCTCTTCACCATCAGCGACCTGCCGGAGGGCGGGCGGGTCCGCCTGGCGACGCTCGACCGGTACGACGGCGTGGTCTACGACGCCTCCGGCGAGGGCGGCGACACCGGCGTCTACAGTCGCGTGGGGGAGAGCATCGCGACCGCTGCCACCGGCGAGGCCGTCGAGGTGGAGGTCGAGGTCACCGGCTACTCGGGCGTCTGGGTGCCGGAGGTCGGCGCGTTGACGGGCGTGCGGTGGACCGGCCCGGACGCCGCGGCGCAGGACGGCAGCACCTACTACAACTCGGCGACCCGCACGGCGATCACGACGCACGGCGTGCGGCCCGGGGACACCTACACGCTGAGCGCCCTCGTGAGCGACCTGCCGAGCGAGGAAGAGCTCCAGCAGAGCACCGTGATGGACGTCGACCTGCCCGACGTCCCGGACACCGCCGTGCCGCCCGGCCTGCCCGCCAAGTCGGCGCAGTTCACCGGCGAGGAGATCGACCCGGCCACCAAGCTGTTCCTCCTGCGCGACGCGCTCGCCGCATCGGGAGTCCTGTCCAGCGGGCTCGAGGGCGAGCCGCCGTCGCGCCCCGGGCACTCGGCCGAGCGGATCGACACCCTCGTCCAGCAGGAGAAGATGGTCGGCGACGACGAGCAGTTCGCCGTGGCACTGGCTCTCATGGCCCGCCAGTCCGGCATCCCGGCGCGCGTCGTCATGGGCTTCGCACCGGAGGAGGACAGCGCCTACACCCCCGGTGAGCCCTGGACGGTGGTCGGCAGCGACGTGCGCGCGTGGATCGAGGTGCCGTTCGAGGAGCACGGCTGGGTGCCGGTCGAGGCGGTCCCCGAGCAGAAGCCGCAGATCCAGCCCGAGCCGCAGTCGGAGGAGGTGCCCAAGCCGCCTGTGCTGCAGGAGCCGGAGCCTCCGGAGGAGCCGGACCAGGCCAAGGCGGGCAACGTCGAGGACGACGAGGAGGAGGAGGCGGAGAACGAGACCTTCGACTGGGGCCGCTTCGCGCTGATCGTGGCCGCCATCGGCATCCCGCTGCTGCTCGTGGCAGGACCCGTCGTGGCGATCCTGGCCTACAAGGCTCGACGGCGGAACCGCCGGCGCCTCGCCGAGGAGCCGGTCGAGCGGTTCAGCGGTGGCTGGCACGAGGTCGTCGACGTCGCCACCGACCTGGGCAGCACCGTGCCGGCCTCGGCCACGCGGCGGGAGAGCGCCCACCTCATCGCCGGCGAACGCCAGGCACCCGGTACGCTCGCTGTCGCACACCGCGCGGACGCGAGCGTCTTCGGGGCGGGACGGTCCAGCGCCGAGGAGGCCGAGGGCTACTGGCAGGAGATCGACGAGCTCGTGGGCGGCATGCGGGCGGGCGTACCGCGCGGCCAGCGGCTCCGGGCAGCGTTGTCCCTGCGCTCGGTCCGTGCGCGCAGGCGCTGGCGTAGGAGCTAAGGAGAATCGATGAGTGACGTGGTCTGTGCGGGCTGCGGCTCGACCCAGCGGGAGGGCGCACCGTTCTGCGCCGTGTGCGGGCGCCAGTTCCCGCGGACGGGCAGGCCGGTGGAGGTCTCCCCGGAGGGGCCGCGCGGCGCGTTCCAGCAGTCGTTCGGCCGGGGGGACCCGGGGGAGCCGGTCGCGGTGAGCACGACCACCGAGCCCGAGCTGATGACGGCCACGCAGGTCCCGGCGGCATGGCACCAGACGCCCGAGCCCGCCCTGGTCGCGCCCTCCTACGCCCACGTGGGCAAGCGGTTCGTCGCCTTCCTGATCGACGGTGCCGGCGCCGGTCTCCTCTTCGGGCTCGTGTACGGCCTCGGGTTCCTGTTCGTCGACCTGCCCGCCGGGACGTACTACCCGGGTGACCCGGAGTTCGCGGCGGCACTCAGCCAGATGCTGGTCGTGATCGTGCTGGCGCTCGCCGTCCTGCTCGCGTACGGGCTGTGCCAGCTGATCTGGGAGGGCCGGTCGGGCAAGACCCTCGGACACCTGCTCCTGGGCATGCGGGTGCAGAGCGCGGAGGGTGGGATGCCGATCGGGGTCGGCCGGGCCTTCCTGCGCTCACTCGTCGTGGCAGCCGGCTCGCTCGTCATCGGCATCGGCCAGTACGTGGTGCTGCTCAGCCCGCTGTGGGACGCGTCCGGTCGCAGGCAGGGCTGGCACGACAAGGCCGGGAAGGCCGTCGTCGTCGACGCGCGCACCTCCGCGTCCGCGGCTGCTGCCCGGCCGGCCGCACCGGCGGCCGCGACCTACCCGCCGTCGGTGCCTGCTGCCGCTCCGGTGGCACCCGCGCCCGGCCCGGGCTCCGTGGCGCCGACGCCGGTCCGGCCGTCGCCACCGGCCCAGCCACCGACGGCGGCCGGATACCCGCCGTCGGCCGCCCCCGACCCGTACGCCGCCTACCAGGCACCGGCGCCGGCGGCCGGAGACGGTCTCATCACCGGCGTGCCCGGGGTGGCCGCCGAGAGCCCGGACGACGTCCCCGCCCCCGGGCCCGCCACCCAGGCGGCTCCTGCTGCTCCCGCGCAGGAACCGGCTCCTGCTGCTCCCGCGCCGGAACCGGCTCCTGCTGCCCCCGCGCCGGAACCGGCTCCGGTCGAGCAGCCGGAGCAGCCTGAGCAGCCGGTGAGCCTCCCGGAGGAGCACACGTCGTTCGGTGCCACGCGGATGCAGGCACCCGTCCAGCAGCAGGCCCTGACGCCCGCGCCCGTCGCCGTCGTCGAGCTCGAGCTGGAGTCGGGCGAGCGGCAGGCCGTCGACGGGCTCGCCCGGATCGGCCGCAACCCGGAGGCGACGGCAGGGGAGGACGTCCGTCTGATCCGTGTCGACGACCCGACCCGTTCGGTGTCGAAGAACCACGCGGACCTCGGCGTCGACTCCGCAGGGCTCTGGCTCACCGATCGAGGGTCGACCAACGGCACGGTGATCTCGTCGGCGGGTCTGCCGCCGCGCGTGGCGGAGCCCGGTGCACGGGTCCGGGTGCCGACGGGGTCGACGATCCATGTCGGCGACCGGCGCATCGTGGTCCACCCCGGGCGGCGTCCATGAGCGCCGCCGAGCTGGTGCTGAGCTGGGGAGCGGCGACTCACGAGGGCCGCCGACGCCGCGTCAACGAGGACGGGTTCCTCGCGGGCGACGGGGTCTTCCTCGTGGCGGACGGCATGGGCGGGCACGACGCGGGCGAGGTCGCCAGCGCCTTCGCGCTCGAGGCGCTGAGCCCTCTGCGGGACGTCGCGCGCATCGACCCGGACGTCGTGGTCGACCTGGTCGCGGCGGCGCAGGAGCGGGTGCGCGGCATCGAGACCGGTCCGGGCGGACGGGGTGCGGGGACCACCCTGACCGGCGCCGTCGTCGCCTACCAGGACGACGTGCCCTACTGGCTGTTCGTCAACGTCGGCGACTCGCGGACCTACCTGATGTCCGCGGGGACGCTGGACCAGGTGAGCGTGGACCATTCGGAGGTCCAGCAGCTCGTCGACGCCGGCCTGCTCACGGAGGAGGAGGCGCGCGAGCACCCGCGTCGCAACGTGGTGACCCGGGCGCTCGGAGCCGACGACACGCCGAGCCCTGACTTCCGGTACGTCCCGGTCGTGGTGGATGATCGGCTGCTGGTGTGCTCGGACGGGCTCACCCTCGAGCTCACCGACGAGCGGATCGCCCAGCTCCTCCTCGAGCACCCGGACCCGCAGGAGGCGGCGGGCAGGCTCGTCGACGAGGCGATCGCGGCCGGCGGACGCGACAACATCACCGTGATCGTGGTGGACGTCGCGAGCGCCGCGGACGGCACGGAAGGGACGACGACCACCCCGCGCGGCGCCTTCGCGCCGGACGAGGACACGGTGCCGACCGGGGCGTGGCCCGCGCGGGAGCAAGGACTGGAGGACGCATGACGAGGGCCGAGTACACCGAGGGCGACGCACGGGCGATCGTGCGAGGTGGCACCGTGGTGCTGCTGCCCGCACCGGTCGACGCGGACCTGGTCGCCCGGCTCTGGGCGGTGCTGCCGGAAGCGAGCGGTCGCCCCGACGACGACGGGGTGGCCCCGGCGGGTGTCGTGGCGGTCGTCGGCGTGCTCGCCCAGGTGGCCGGCGCCCTGACGGACATCCCGCCGTTCGCGGTGGCGACCTGGGACGCCACCACCGGCACGGCGCGGGTCGCCGTGCGGGGGACCGCGGCGTCGGCCGTGGTGGCGACGGGGTCGGGAGACGTCGAGGTGACGGGCGCCGACGTCCTCATGTGGGCGGAGCGCGTGGTCGACGACGCGACCTCCGTCGTCGTTCGCACGGCAGGCGCAGCGAGCCCGGGTGCCGCGGCGTGGCCGCTGGTCGGAGGCGTGATCCGTGCGGACGCGGTGCGGCTCGGGGACCTCGTGCAGGGCAACCTCGTGCAGGGCGGCGAGTCCGGGGCCGAGGCGCCTGCGGCTGCCGCCGACGTACCCGCCGCCCCCGCTCCCGCCGACCCGAGCGCGTGGCCGGTGCCGGGGCAGAAGTTCGTCACGGTCCCCAGCCAGGAGACGATCGTCGGCAGCGTCGACAGCCCCGCCCCGACGCCCGCGCCGCCGGCCCGCCCGGTACCCGCCGGCCACGACGGTCGCACCGACGGCGCTGCCGGGGAAGCGACCGACGACGGCGCCGACGACGGCGAGACCGTCTCGCCGGTCTCCGAGGAGACCGTCATGGGTGACGACGGCGACGGCTACGAGCACCTGTTCGGCGACACCGTCTTCCGCCGCGTCGAGGACGCCGCCGTGCGGGTCACGGAGGACGACGAGGGCGAGGACGAGCCTGCCGCCGCCGTCCCGGCGCCCGCGACACCGTCGGAGACGACGCCACCGGCGCCCGCACCTGCGCCGGAGCCCGTGCCGGCTCCCTTGCCCGAGCCCGGTGGGCTGATCGCCGAGGTCCCCGGTGCCGGGACCCCCGCGGCCGCCTCGCGGGCGGCCGCCATCAGCGCCGACCAGGCTCCGCCGTCCGAGCCGGGCCAGGAGCCCGGTGTCCTCGACGACCACGACGGCCACACCATCATGTCGGGCGAGCTCGCCGCGCTGCGCGAGGCCGCCGGCGGGGTGCCGCAGTTCGACGTGCCCGCACCCGCGGGCGCCCAGGACGTGCTGGCGCTGACCTGCTCCCAGCGCCACCCCAACCCGCCGACGCGCGAGCACTGCCGCACCTGCAACGCGGCGCTGGAGGGCGACCCGCACCTGGTGCCCCGCCCGCTGCTGGGACGCATCCTGGTCTCGTCCGGCACGGCCACCGGCGGCGTCAACGAGGTCGACGGCGGCCAGGCGGTCGACCTGGACCGCGACGTGGTCGTGGGGCGCCGGCCCCGGACGTCCACCACCTCCGCGGACCGGATGCCGCGGCTCGTGACCGTGGCGAGCCCGCAGCAGGACATCTCGCGGTCCCACGTCGAGGTCACGCTCGAGGAGTGGCACGTGCTGGTGGAGGACCTCGCGACCACCAACGGCACCATGCTGCTGCGCCCGGGCCAGGAGCCCCGCCGCCTGCACCCGAACCAGAAGGAGATCATCGCGGACGGCGACGTCGTGGAGCTCGGCGACGGCGTGGCGCTCACCTTCGAGGGCATCTGGTGAGGGCGGGCGCATGAGCAGCAAGCGCGCCCCCTCGGCGCCTCCCGAGATCCCCGGGTACGAGTTCCGCAAGCTGATCGGTTCCGGCGGGTTCTCCGACGTCTTCCTGTACGAGCAGCGCCGGCCCCGGCGCCCGGTCGCGGTGAAGGTGCTCCTCAAGGAGTGGTCGAGCGACGCCCAGCGAGCCGCCTTCGACGCCGAGGCGGACCTCATGGCGACGCTCGGCAACCACCCGTCGATCGTCACGATGTTCGAGGCGGGGGTGACGCCGGACAACCGCCCCTACCTGGCGATGGAGCACTGCTCCCGCCCGAACCTCGGGTCGCGCTACCGCACCGAGCGGTTCTCCGTCGCGGAGGCGATGCGGACCACGATCCAGATCGCCGGCGCGGTGGAGACGGCGCACCGGCTCGGCATCCTGCACCGGGACATCAAGCCGGCCAACATCCTGGTGACCCAGTTCGGCCACCCCGCGCTGACCGACTTCGGCATCTCCTCCACGGTGGACTCGGTGTCCGTCGCGGAGGGCATGTCCATCCCGTGGTCGCCGCCCGAGTCGTTCGGCGACCCGCCGGTCAGCGGGATCGCCACCGACGTCTGGGCGCTCGGTGCCACCTGCTACACGCTGCTCGCCGGCCGCACCCCGTTCGAGGTGCCCGGCGGGTCGAACGCCTCGGCGGACCTCATGAGCCGCATCGCGACCGCGCCGCTACCGGGCACGGGCCGTGGGGACGTCCCGGACTCGCTCGAGCGGGTGCTGCGGATCGCGATGGCCAAGCAGCCGGGCTCGCGATACCCGACCGCGCTGGCCTTCGCCCGTGCGCTGCAGCAGGTCCAGGTCGAGCTGGCGCGCGACATGACGCCGATCGACATCCTCGACGAGTCCGGCTCTGTGCACGCGGAGGAGGACGACGCGGCCGACGGCACGCGGATGAACCGCATCACCGCCATCGACCCCGGCCAGGGGCTGCCGTCGGCCGGGTCGGCCGGGTCTGCGGCATCGGCGGGGTCCCCCGGCTCCTGGGGATCGGCCGCGAGCCCGCAGGCACCGTCCACCGGCGGAGCGTCCGTGCCGCTGGTCGGCGCACCCGGCAACGGGCCCGGGGCGCCCGGTCCCGGGTTCGTCCCCACGGTCGGCACCGGCCAGGAGTGGGCCGGTGTCCCCGTCGACGAGACGGTGCACCGGACCCAGGCGCCGTCGTCGGACACCGGCGAAGACGCCGACGACGGCGCCGCGACCCGCTCGACCTCGTGGTGGCCGCTGGTCGGCGGCGCGGCCGGGCTCCTCGTCGTCGGCGGCGTGGTCTGGTGGCTGGTCTCGGGCTCCGGGACGTCGCCGGAGGCCGGCCCCAGCGCCGAGGCGACCGCCGTGGACCCGGTCGCACCGCTCGGCGGCTACGTCCCACCTGTCCGCGAGCTGGACGTCGCGGTCGACGGTGACGAGGTCGTGGTGACCTGGGAGCCGCCGCGCGAGGCGCACGAGGGTGACGTCTACGGCTGGCGGCAGCTCTCCCTGACCTCCGAGTCGCGGTACGAGGAGACCGACGAGACCACCGTGCGGGTGCCCGACGACCCGGACCAGAACGTCTGCGTCGAGGTCGTCGTGGTGCGGGACAGCAAGCCGTCCGACGTGACGCAGGTGTGCGCGGACGAGGCCTGAGCGACAGGAAGGGGGACAGATGGGCGAGCTGGCGATCGAGTTCTGCGGTGAGTGGTTCCACCCGGACCCGGGCGAGCCGTTCGACATCGGCCGCGAGGGCGACCTGGCGATCGACGACAACCTCTACCTGCACCGTCGGTTCCTGCGATTCACCAGCGAGGAGGGCATCTGGTGGCTGAGCAACATCGGCTCGGCCGTCGCGGCCACCGTCTGCGACCTGCGGGGCGGCGTGCAGTCCTGGCTGCCGCCCGGGAACCGGCTGCCAGTCGTGTTCCCCACGACGTCGGTGGTCTTCACCGCGGGTCCCACCACGTACGAGCTGACCGCCTCCCTGCGGGACGCTCCCTACTACGAGATCGGCACCGAGGAGTCCTCGACCGGTGCCACCACCATCGGCGCCGTCCGGTTCACCGTCAGCCAGAAGCAGCTCATCGTGGCGCTCGCCGAGCCGATGCTGCGCCGTGAGGGCACGGGGCTCAGCGAGATCCCGTCCAGCGCGGACGCGGCACGGCGCCTCGGCTGGGCGACGACGCGGTTCAACCGCAAGCTCGACAACGTCTGCGACAAGCTCGACCGCATCGGCGTCCGAGGCCTGCGCGGCGGCCCGGGCGGGGCTGCGACCAACCGCCGGGCGCGCCTCGTCGAGCACGCCGTCACCTCCCGGCTCGTGACCGCTGACGACCTCCCCCTCCTCGACCTGAAGGACGACGCCTGACGTGCGCATCAAGCTGACCCTGAGCCGGCCGGACGAGTCGGCCGTCAACGTGGCCGTCACCGCGGACGCCACCGCGAGCGTCCGCGACGTGGCCGAGGTGCTGTTCACGGCCGACCCCACCCGCAACGGGGCACCGGCACCGGACAACCTCACGCTGCAGATCCTCGGCGACGGCTCGGCGCAGCGCAACGTCTCCGCGGGCCGGGTGCTCACCCCGACCAGCGACATCGTCCAGGCGGGGCTGCGGTCGGGCTCGGCCGTGTCGATCGTCCGCGTCTCGGAGCAGTTCGTCCACCCCGGTCAGGACCGCGGCGCCGCCGTCGCCGTGCTGCGCGTGCTGGAGGGCCCGGACGCGGGTCGTGAGTTCCACCTGCCCGTCGGCACGTCGTACCTGGGGCGGGACCGCGACATGGACGTCCGGCTCCAGGACCCGCAGGTCTCCAAGCGGCACGCGCGCATCATCATCGGCGAGCAGGTGGAGGTCCACGACCTCGACTCGGCGAACGGCCTCGTGATGGGCGGCCAGCGGATGACGCGTTCCGCGCTCACGTCGTCCGACACCGTGACCGTCGGCGGGAGCGTCGTCTCCGTCGTCTCCCTGCACCGGTCGACCAGCCTGGCCCCGACGAGCCCGGTGGTGGAGTTCAACCGATCCCCACGGGTGGTGGCCCGGTTCGGCGAGACCGACATCGCCGCGCCGAAGCCGCCGCGGCCCGAGCCGCCCCGGCGCCTGCCCTGGCTGCCGATGATGGTCCCGGCCCTCATGGGCCTCGCGATGTTCGTCATCTTCGACAACCCGCGGATGCTCATCTTCATGTTCATGAGCCCGCTGATCATGATCGCGATGTACCTCGACCGGAAGACGAACGCGAAGAAGCAGTTCGCCGAGGCGTCACGGCTGTTCGAGGAGGCGGTCGAGGCCACCGGGGAACGGATCGTGCGGACCCACGCGATCGAGCGGGCCGTGCGCCGGGCCGAGGCCCCCTCCCTCACGGAGGCGATCGACGCCGTGCGCCGGCTCGGCGGGCTGATGTGGACCCACCGCCCCGAGCACCGCGGGTTCCTGACGCTCCGGCTGGGGACGGGCAGCGCTCCGGCACGCACCGAGTTCACCGAGCCTCGGGAGAACGAGGCGATCCCCGAGCACTGGGACAAGGTGCTGGACCTCAAGGCGCGCTGCGAGGTGATCGACGACGTCCCGACCGTCGCCGCGCTGCGCTACGGCGGGAACGTCGGCCTGGCCGGACCCAGCGGCGTCGTCGAGTCCGTCGCCCGGGCCGCCCTGCTGCAGCTCGTGGCGCTGCACTCGCCCGCGGAGATGGTCGTCACCGCGCTCACCTCGCACCGCTCCCGCGAGGACTGGGAGTGGCTGCAGTGGGTCCCGCACACCGGGTCGCCCCACAGCCCTCTGGGCGCCTCCGACCACCTGGCCGCGGACCCCGGTCGGGGGACGGCGCTCCTCACCCGCCTCGAAGGACTGATCGAGGCGCGCGGCGTCGTGCTCGACGGTCCGCCGCCGTTCGAGGGCGAGCGGGACCCGAAGAAGGACGCCGAGGAGCGGTCCCCGAAGCCCGTCCTGCCCGCCGTCGTCGTCCTCGTCGAGGACGACGCACCGCTCGACCGGTCGCGCCTCGTCCGGCTCGCCGAGCGCGGCCCGTCCGCGAACGTGCACGTCGTCTGGGTCGCCCCGACGGTGGAGCAGCTGCCCGCCGCCTGCCGCACCTTCGTCCTGCTCGACCCGCAGTCGCGCGAGGAGAGCGGGATGACCGGCGAGGTGCACTACGGCCGCCTGACCTACCCCGTGACCTACGAGACGGCCGACCTGGCGACGGCCTACGAGGTCGCCCGGATCCTGTCCCCGGTGGTCGACGTCGGCGCGCCCGTCGAGGACGAGTCCGACCTGCCCCGCTCGGTGTCCTACCTGGCGCTCGTGGGGACCGACCTCGGATCGGACGCGGCCGGGGTGGTGGACCGGTGGCGGGAGAACCTGTCGCTCACGCCGCGCGACGGGTCCCCGCCGGTACGCCGCAAGAGCCCGACCGACCTGCGTGCACTCATCGGGCACAACGGCGTCGAGGAGTTCTACCTCGACCTGCGCACCCAAGGGCCGCACGCCCTCGTGGGCGGGACCACCGGTGCCGGCAAGTCGGAGTTCCTGCAGTCCTGGGTGCTCGGGATGGCGGCGGCGCACAGCCCCGACCGCGTGACGTTCCTGTTCGTCGACTACAAGGGCGGGGCGGCCTTCGCGGACTGCGTCGACCTGCCGCACACGGTCGGCCTGGTCACCGACCTCTCGCCGCACCTGGTGCGGCGCGCGCTGTCGTCGCTGCGTGCCGAGCTCCACTACCGCGAGCACCTGCTCAACCGGAAGAAGGCCAAGGACCTCGCCTCCCTGGAGCGCACCGGCGACCCCGAGGCGCCACCGAGCCTGATCATCGTGGTCGACGAGTTCGCGGCGCTGGTGGGAGAGGTCCCCGAGTTCGTCGACGGCGTGGTGGACGTCGCCCAGCGGGGGCGCTCGCTCGGGCTGCACCTCATCCTGGCCACGCAGCGCCCCGCCGGCGTCATCAAGGACAACCTGCGGGCGAACACCAACCTGCGTATCGCGCTGCGCATGGCCGACGAGTCCGACTCCAAGGACGTGCTCGGGGACGAGATGGCGGCGCACTTCTCGCCGTCGATCCCCGGCCGCGGTGCGGCGAAGACCGGGCCGGGCCGCATCACGACGTTCCAGACGGGCTATGCCGGCGGCTGGACGAGCGACGAGCCGCAGCACACCCAGGTCGAGGTCGAGGAGATGGACTTCGGCACGGGGCGGCGCTGGGAGATGCCCGCGCTCGACACGTCGGACGACGTCGACCCCGGACCGAACGACATCGCGCGGATGGTCGCCACCATCCGCCAGGCCGCCTCGAGCGCGGGGGTGCCGGCGCCGCGCAAGCCATGGCTGGAGGAGCTGGCCGCGACCTACGACCTGGCCCTCCTGCCCAACCCCCGCACCGACTCCCGGCTGCTGCTGGGCGTGCTCGACGACCCGCACGCCCAGGCGCAGCCGACGGTCCACTACGAACCCGACACCGACGGCAACCTGGCGGTGTACGGCACGGGCGGCACGGGCAAGAGCACGACGCTGCGCACCATCGCCGTCTCGGCGGGCCTGACCGCCCGCGGCGGCCCGACGCAGGTCTACGGCATCGACTGCGGGTCCGGCGGGCTGTCCATGCTGGAGAACCTCCCGCATGTCGGTGCGGTCATCTCCGGTGACGACGAGGAGCGGATCACCCGCCTGATGCGCCGGCTGACCGGGCTGCTCGACGAGCGGTCCGCCCGGTACGCCGAGGTGCGGGCCAGCACCATCGACGAGTACCGGCGGATCGCGGACCGGCCCGAGGAGCCGCGGATCATCGTGCTGGTGGACGGCATCGGCACGTTCCGCGACTCCTACGAGGTGTCCTCCGTGCGAGGATTCTCGATCTTCGGGGCGTTCACCCAGCTCGCCACGGACGGACGACCGGTGGGGATCCACCTCGTGATGTCGGGCGACCGGGCCGTCTCGGTGCCGCCGTCCCTGAACTCCACGGTGCAGAAGCGCATCGTGCACCGCCTGGCGCGCGAGGACGACTACCTGATGCTGAACGTCCCCCGCGACGTCCTCAACCCCGCGTCGGCCCCCGGTCGGGCGATCATGTACGGCCAGGAGGCCCAGATCGCCGTCCTCGGTGGGGAGTCGAACGGGGCGGTGCAGTCGCGCGAGCTCGCGAGGCTGGAGCAGACGATGCGACGGATGGGCGCCGCGCAGGCGCCCGGCGTGGCGCGGCTCCCCGACAGCTTCGGGCTCGACGCCCTGCCCCCGTTCGTCGGGGACCAGGCGACGATCGGCCTGCGCGACCTCGACATGGCGCCGGTGGGGCTCCCGGCACGGTCGCCCTTCATGCTGGCGGGGCCGCCGGGGTCGGGCCGCACGACGGCGTTCGTCACCCTCGCGACCACGCTGCGAAGGGCCGGGCGGACCCGCCTCGTCTACCTGTCGTCACGTCGGACCAGCCTCGGTGCCCTGGAGCTGTGGGACCGGCAGGCGGCGAACCCGGAGGACGTCGTCGAGATCCTCAAGGAGCTCACGGCCGACCTCCAGGAGGACCGCTACCCGGCGGGCGGCCTGACCGTGATGGTCGAGAACTACACGGAGCTGACGGGCACACCGGCCGAGAAGCCGCTCGAGGCGTTCGTCAAGCTCGCGGTCCGCAAGGAGCAGCTCGTGGTCGGCGAGTCGGAGACCTCGACCTGGTCGAAGGCCTTCACCCTGGCCGGGCCGTTCAAGTCCGGCCGCAACGGCATCCTGCTCACCCCGGGTGACACGGACGGGGACGTCCTGATGAACACCCCGCTGGGTCGGCTCCGCCGCAAGGACTTCCCGCCCGGGCGGGGGTTTCTCATCACCGCGGGCCGGGCCGCCAAGATCCACGTCGCCCTCCCGGGGTGACGTCCCGGGGATGGGGAGCGCTCCCCATTCCCTGCCGTCACGCGCTCTGGTTGAGTGTGTGACGTCGAAGCCAACAGTCGGCTGTCCTGCACGGGACGGCCCTGAACGAAGGAGCATGACATGGTCGCAGAGGGTGGCAACGTCTTCGGTCTTGATGTCGAGGCAGTCCGGAGCCTGGCCGGCGTCCTGCGCGAGCAGGCGGAGGTCGTCCGCACGAGCGTCACGACGATCACCACGCAGATGGGTCAGACCGAGTGGAACGGCCCCGACGCCGTGCAGTTCCAGGAGGAGTGGGACGGCACGCACGCCGCGAAGCTGAACGAGATCGCCGCGGCGCTCGACGGCTACGCCACCACGGCGGACAACAACGCCTCGCAGCAGGAGGACACCTCGAACGCGTACTGACGCGCGAGGCAGCTCCCGCTCGGCGGGAGAGACACGAGGGGTGCGGTGCTGTGCCGCACCCCTCGGTCGCTGGTTCGGAAGCAGACCGAGGGCGATCCCGGGCGCGGTGCGCGGCGGGGCTATGAGGAGGAGCTGTGAGCGGAGGGATGTACGGCGCCGACGTCGAGGCGCTGCGCCTGCTCGCTGACAAGATCGCGGAGGGCGGTGACGCCCTGGACTCCGTGGTGGTGACGGTCGAGACGGCTATCCCCGGCCAGGACGGTTGGGGCGGACCGGACGGCGACGGTTTCCGTGCGGAGTGGGGCGACACCCACGTGGTCCGGCTCCGGGACACCGCCGACCTGCTGCGCGACGTCGCGACGAAGGTCCGGGAGAACGCCGAGGACCAGGCACGCACCTCGGACGATTACACCGGTGGCGGTGGCGCACCGGGCACGGGTGGCGGTGGCACGGGCGGCGGTAGCGGCGGTGGCGGCGGTGGCGCCGCGGACGGCGACTCCGAGGACGACGGGGGGAACCCGCTCCCCACACCGGGCTCCAGCCCGACGGACCGGCCGACCGACCGCAACGACCCGGACTACGACCCGCTGGACCAGAGCACGCATCGTGGCACGCAGGACATCTACGAGCGGCACGGCACGTACGGCGAGGACGGCTACACGCCGAGTGCCGACGGCGAGAACGCCGCCAGCGCGGCGGAGCGCGGCAACGTCCATCACACGCTCGCCGAGGGCGAGACAGGCGGGTTCGCCGGCTACGAGAACGGCGTCGACGGCGAGTTCGGCTCCGAGGACGGTGTGCACGGCTCCGGCGAGGCCGGGGTGGCCGCGGGCGCCGGCTACGACGCGTCCGGCTCGGTGACCCTCTCGGAGAACGGCCTGGTCGCCGAGGGCTCCGTCGGGGCCAACGCCGGCGTCGGCGCGAGCGCGAGCGGTGAGGTCGGCTACGGCGACCACCTCGGCGCCTCCGGGTCGGCGGAGGTCTTCGCCGGTGCCCGGGCCGAGGCCAACGGCGGCGTGTCCCTGGGTCCGGACGGCCTGGGTGTCAGTGCCGGCGTCGACGCCTTCGCCGGGGCCGAGGCCTCCGCCGAGGGGTCGGTCACTGCTGCAGGTGTGACCGCCGAGGCCGGGGCGACCGCCTACGCCGGCGTCGGCGTCACGGCGAACGCCGACGTCAACGTGGGCCTCGACAACGTCTCCGTCGACCTCGAGCTGGGTGCCGCGCTGGGCATCGGTGCCGGGTTCGACGTCTCGTTCGACTGGTCGCCCGCCGAGACCGTGGACGCCATCACCGACCTGGGTGGGGGCTTCGTCGACGGCATCACCGGCGGCTGGTGGTGACCGTCGATGGCATCGACTGATTGGATGGAAGCATGACTACCGTCTCCTACCCCAGCGAGACCTTCCCGGGTTTCCCGCAGGTCACCATGGACTGCCCCGAGGGCTGGTCCCCGCACTCCGTCCCCCCGGCGCAGCTGGCGATCACCCAGGAACGGCCTGCGGGCGAGTTCCGGCCCAACGTCATCGTCGTCATGCAGCGCCTGCGGCCCGAGCAGTCCTTCGAGGACGTCGTCCGCCAGGCCGTCGACAAGCTCGAGGCCACGCCGGGCTACGAGGAGGTCGGGCGGACGGAGACGACGCTGGCCGGCTTCCCGGCCGCTCGCGTCGAGGGCGCCTGGACCACCGAGCAGACCGGCACGATCGCCCAGGCGCTGCGCATCGCCGTGGTGGAGCACGACGGCGTGCGGGACGTCGTCGAGATCACCGGCACCTGCGCGGGCCAGCAGGCCACCGAGGTCTGGCCGACGATCCGGGCGATCCAGGACAGCTTCGACCTGGTGAGCCGGTGACCGGCGCGCAGGCCCCGGACCGGACGGCGCGGGTCGCCGTCGTCAGCCGACAGGTCGTGTTCGTCGCCGGCATCGTGCTGCTCGCCGGCGGCGTGCTCGCCCTCGTGAACGGCCGGACCGCCCTGGGCATCGGCCTCATCGTCGTCGCGGGCATCCTGGTCTTCCTCCGCGGCATGTGGACGCTGCGGCGCGGCATGCGCGCCGCGGCCGAGCGCGAGCGCGCCGAGGTGCCCGACGCCCCGGTCGCCGCGGCGGGCGGAGCCACCGGCGTCGACCAGGTGGTCGCCGACCTCGTCGGCATGAACGCCGAGGGCCTGCCCTACCTGATCGAGGCCGCGCCGACCCCCCGGGGCGTCCAGGTCGAGGTCCGCTGGAAGGTCGAGGAGATGCGCTGGCAGACCCTCTTCGTCAAGGGTCGGACCGCCTACGCCTGGCGGATGGAGGTCGACCTGGACCCGACCCGGTCGACCTACAAGTTCGTCGAGTACTCCGGGAAGGCGGACGCTCGTGCCGCCATCGGCCCCGGTGGCGCCTTCGTCCGGGCGAACTGGACCTGGCACCGCGGCCGGACGGCCGGGCAGAGCAACATGACCGTCGTCGAGGGTGCGGACGGGCAGGTCACCGTGTCGGGTTCCGCCGGACCGCGGACCTCGTGGGAGGGTGTCGTGTCGATCCGGCCCGCCGACGCGAAGGTTCCGGTCTTCACCGTCCTGCGCAACCACGGCTGGCGGCCGCGGTTCGACTGGTTCGGCGCCCGGATGTTCGAGAAGTAGCCCCCACACCACCGAGGATTCGCATGACTCACACCATGACCCGCCGTCGGCTCCAGGCGGCGTTCGCCGTCCTGGTCGTCGCTCCGGCCCTGACCGCGTGCTCCTTCAGCGTCGGCGAGATCGAGCCTGTCGGCGAGGACGCCGGGGCGTCGGAGTCGGCCGCGGCGGACACGGGTGCCGACGCCGGGACCGACACGTCCGAGGAGCCGGAGACGGCCGAGGCGCCGGCGACGACGGCCGAGCTGACGACCATCCACGCCCAGCACGTCGCGGCGCGGATCCCGTCCGACTGGGAGGAGATCGGGGACGCCGACGGCTGGTCCTACGTCCACCAGCTCTCGAACGAGTCCGGTGGCGTCGCCGGCCGGATCGGGTTCATGCCCGGCGGCGCGGAGATGACCGCCCAGGAGTCGATCGACTGGTTCATCGGCGAGGTCGAGGGCCAGGGTGTCACCGACGAGAACTACGCGCCGGTGACCACGCTCCGCGACGAGGAGGACCGGGCCAACACGTCCTACACCTACACCTCGGGCGGCGAGCAGTACGTGAGCGTCGTCTGGGCGCTGGTCGACGGCAACGGGATCCCGTCGCTGGTGCAGCTCTCCGGTGCGAACGACGTGATCACCCAGGACTTCGTGGCCACCATCGACCAGTCGCTGAACCTCAACGGGGACTGGAAGGGCGCGGCCGGCTGACCGGTCCGCCTCAGCCTCGCCCGGCCGCCGTCGCACTCGCGGCGGCGGCCAGTCGTGTCGCCCGTGCCGACCGGGTCCCGTCGACCGTGAGGACGACGAGCGCGACCCACACGAGAGCGAACCCGACCCACCGTGACGGCGACATGTGCTCGCCGAACAGGAGCAGGCCGACGAGGAACTGGAGCGTCGGCGTCAGGTACTGGAGCATCCCGAGCACGGACAGCGGCAGGCGACGCGCAGCGGCCCCGAAGAGCAGCAGCGGCACCCCGGTGACGATGCCGGCGCTGACCAGCAGCAGGGCGTGCCCGACGCCCTGCTGCCCGAACGTGGAGACACCGGCGGCGGTCAGCCAGCCGAGGTAGGCCAGGGCGAACGGAGCGGCCACCGTGGTCTCCACCGCGAGGCTCGGCAGCGCACCGACCGTGCGCCCCGCGCGGTTCTTCGTCAGCGAGTAGCTGCCGAAGGAGAAGGCCAGCACCAGCGAGATCCACGGCAGGCCGCCGACCCCCGTGGAGATGACGACGACGGCGGCCGCGCCGAAGCCGAGGGCGACCCACTGCGCGGGCCGCAACCGCTCGCGGAGCGCCACCACGCCCAGCAGGACGGTCACCAGCGGGTTGATGTAGTAGCCCAGCGCGGCGTCCAGGACGTGCTCGCTGAGCACCGCGTAGACGTACGTCACCCAGTTGGTGACGATGAGGATCGCCGCGACCGTGAGCACGCCCAGGGTACGGGGGTTGCGGAACACCACC
Source organism: uncultured Isoptericola sp. (assembly GCA_947497265.1). Classification (GTDB taxonomy): domain Bacteria; phylum Actinomycetota; class Actinomycetes; order Actinomycetales; family Cellulomonadaceae; genus Isoptericola; species Isoptericola rhizosphaerae. Next base: position 152,982 of record CANMFP010000001.1, on the reverse strand, counting down.
GTGTAGGTCCGCAGGGACCGGGTGACGGTGAGCAGCAGCACGCAGAACACGAGCGACCACACGATCCGGTGCGCGATGATCTCGACCGCGCCGGCGGGCTCGAGGAGCGGGAAGTAGAGGGGCATGGCGCCCCACAGGAGGAAGGCTCCCAGGCCCAGCGGCAGGCCCCAGCGGGGCGCGGGCGGGGCGGCGGTGGTGGTCACCAGCGCAGGATATGCCGCGGGGTGACAAGTGCCACGGTGGACGGATTTCCGCAGCGGCCACCTGGCCGCTATGGTTGTCTCCGCAAGGTCGTCCGCGGCCTTGCTCGGCAGGTTGCCCGAGCGGCCAAAGGGAGCTGACTGTAAATCAGCCGTCATCGACTTCGGGGGTTCGAATCCCTCACCTGCCACCGCACGGAGCGGTTCTCATCTCGGTGAGGTTGTTCCGGCACCCGGGGAGGGTGCAGGTGCGGCAGGGGAAGCCGGATTTCGTCCGGACCGCCCACGCCGTGTAATGTTCTCTCCGCGCCCCGATAGCTCAGTCGGTAGAGCATCTCCATGGTAAGGAGAAGGTCAAGGGTTCGATTCCCTTTCGGGGCTCTGTGACACGACGCGGGTCCGCCACCCGAGACAACGGGTGGACGGTCTCGCGCTGAGTCACGCGCGGCGGGGTAGCTCAGCTGGTCAGAGCGCACGACTCATAATCGTGAGGTCGCGGGTTCGAGCCCCGCCCTCGCTACCAACCACACGGCAACACACGGTTCGACGGCCGGCGTCGAACCACCCAGATCCTTGACGCACGTTGCGCCTTCCGGGGGCGCGAGAGGTGACACACCATGGCTTCCAAGAGCGCGGACGTCCGCCCGAAGATCACGCTCGCCTGCGTGGACTGCAAGGAGCGGAACTACATCACCAAGAAGAACCGTCGCAACAACCCGGACCGCCTGGAGATGGCGAAGTTCTGCCCGCGTTGCGGCAAGCACACCGCTCACCGCGAGACCCGCTGACGCGGTCTCGTCGCGAGACTCCACACCGACGTGGCGAACACCCAGCCCGACACCGCCTTCGCAGGCCGTGAGTACCCGGCCACCGAGCCGTACCAGGTAGGGCGCGAGAAGATCCGCGAGTTCGCCGACGCCGTCGGCGCCCAGCACCCCGCGCACCACGACACCGTGGCGGCGCGGGGTCTCGGCTATCCGGACCTCGTCGCGCCGCCCACCTTCGCGGTGGTGGTCGCCCAGCGCGCCGAGTCGCAGTACGTCGCGGACCCTGCTGCCGGGATCGACTTCGCACGCGTCGTGCACGCGGACGAGAAGTTCGAGCACCACCGCCCGATCGTCGCCGGCGACGAGCTGGTGACGGTCCTGCACATCGACTCCGTCACGCAGCGGGCGAGCATCTCCATGGTCACCACCCGGTGCGAGATCTTCGCCACCGGGGCCGACGACGCCGCTCCGGGCGAGCACGTCGCCACGGTCACGTCCAGCCTGGTCGTCCGCGGGGAGGACTCCTGATGACCACGCAGCGCCCCGAGCTGGCCGAGCTGGCGGTGGGTGACGTCGTCGCCACCCGCACCCTCGAGCTCGACCGCGCCACCCTGGTCCGCTACGCCGGCGCCAGCGGCGACTTCAACGCGATCCACTGGGACGAGGGCTTCGCGACCGACGTCGGGCTCCCCGGGGTGATCGCCCACGGCATGTGCACGATGGGCTCCGTCATCGGCGTGGTCACCGACTGGGTCGGCGATCCGGGTGCGGTCGTCCGGTACGGCACACGATTCACCAAGCCGGTGCCCGTCCCCGCCCGCGGGAGCGCCGTCGTCGACGTCGTCGCGACGATCGGTGCGCTCGACCCCGAGGCCGGCACGGCACGGGTCGATCTCACCGTCACCCACGAGGACGTCAAGGTCCTCGGTCGGGCCCAGGCCGTCGTGCGACTCGCCTGACGACACCCTGCCAGGCTTCATCGGCCCAGCTCTGCTCTGCTCCGCACGCCCCCACGGCCCTCGCCGTGGGGGCGTGCTACGTTGACCGGGATCCCACGGGAGCCTCACGCAGGGGCTGAGATCGGGCTGACGCGGCCCGGACCGTCGAACCTGACCGGGTCATGCCGGCGTAGGAAGATGGAGTACCACATGTCGCACGACGCACCGTCGCGCGCGCTCGCCTTCGAGCGCGACATCGAGACCGGGATCGTCGTCCCGGTCACCGAGATCACCCTGGCCGACGCCCCTGACGGGTCGGCCAACCCACCGGTGCGGATCTACCGCACCGACGGCCCGGGCGGCGATCCCACGCAGGGGATCCCGGGCCTGCGCACGGCATGGATCGCCGGGCGCGACGACACCGAGGAGTACACGGGGCGGGAGCGCGACCTGGCCGACGACGGCCGGGGAGCCCGACGGCGGGGAGCCGCGTCCGCCGAGTGGCAGGGCGAGCGGCGCACGCCGCGTCGCGCGCTGCCCGGGCGCAAGGTCACGCAGATGCACTACGCCCGCCGGGGGGAGATCACCCCGGAGATGCGGTTCGTCGCGATCCGCGAAGGGGTCGACGTCGAGCTGGTGCGCTCGGAGGTCGCGGCGGGCCGCGCGATCATCCCCAACAACGTGAACCACCCCGAGTCCGAGCCGATGATCATCGGGCGCGCGTTCACCGTGAAGGTCAACGCCAACATCGGCAACTCCGCGGTGCACTCCACGATCGCGGAGGAGGTCGAGAAGCTGCAGTGGGCCACGAAGTGGGGTGCCGACACCGTCATGGACCTGTCCACCGGCGACGACATCCACACCACCCGGGAGTGGCTGCTGCGCAACGCGCCGGTCCCGATCGGCACGGTGCCGATCTACCAGGCCCTCGAGAAGGTCGACGGTGACGCGTCGCGCCTCACCTGGGAGATCTACCGCGACACGGTCATCGAGCAGTGCGAGCAGGGCGTCGACTACATGACGGTCCACGCCGGCGTGCTGCTGCGGTACGTCCCGCTGACGGCGAACCGGGTGACCGGCATCGTGTCGCGGGGTGGGTCGATCATGGCCGGCTGGTGCCTGGCGCACCACCAGGAGAACTTCCTGTACACGCACTACGACGAGCTCTGCGAGATCTTCGCGCGGTACGACGTGGCGTTCTCGCTCGGGGACGGGTTGCGTCCCGGGTCGATCGCGGACGCCAACGACGCCGCCCAGTTCGCCGAGCTCGACACCTTGGCCGAGCTGACCAAGAGAGCCTGGGAGCACGACGTCCAGGTGATGGTCGAGGGCCCGGGCCACGTCCCGCTGCACCTGGTGCGCGAGAACGTCGAACGGCAGCAGGAGCTCTGCGACGGCGCCCCCTTCTACACGCTGGGGCCGCTGGTGACGGACATCGCACCGGGTTACGACCACATCACCTCGGCCATCGGCGCCACGGAGATCGCCCGGTACGGCACGGCGATGCTCTGCTACGTCACGCCCAAGGAGCACCTGGGCCTGCCGAACCGCGACGACGTGCGCACCGGCGTCGTCACCTACAAGATCGCGGCGCACGCGGCCGACGTCGCCAAGGGGCACCCGGGTGCCACCGAGCGGGACGACGCGCTGAGCAAGGCGCGGTTCGAGTTCCGCTGGCGGGACCAGTTCAACCTCTCGCTGGACCCGGAGCTGGCCGAGGAGTACCACGACGAGACGTTGCCCGCCGAGGCGGCGAAGACGGCGCACTTCTGCTCGATGTGCGGGCCGAAGTTCTGCTCGATGCGCATCTCGCAGGACATCCGCGACGAGTTCGGCGACGCCGAGGCCCAGCGTGAGCGGGTCGCGGGGGCGGAGGCGGAGATGGCCGCGGGGATGGCGGCCAAGTCCGCAGAGTTCCGGGCCGCCGGGGGAGAGGTCTACCTCCCGACCCCGACGATGCCCACCCCCGCCGAGGTGGTACCCGACCCAGCGAGGTAGTACCGCTCGCCCCGAGGTAGTTGCCCGCCTGTCGAGGTAGCAGGCCGGTGGCCGAGGTAGTGCCTGACGGCGTCAGGTAGCGCCGGGCGGGAGCGTCGAAGCGGGGTGTCGGGTCCCGTGCACGGTCGTCAGTCCCGAAGTGGAGGGCGCCCTGCGCCCGTGAACGCGACCGTGCACGGGACCCGACACCCCGCGGCACCGCCAGCCCCACGCGGTCTCAGATGGTGGCTCGTCTGGACCTGGGACTTAGGTGAGACTAAGTTAGGCGAGCCTGACCAACTCATCCCCTTCGGCGAGGAGCCCCCGGACGTGCCCACCACTCCGCCCGACGCGACGCTGACCTGCACCGACGCTCTCCTGAACAGCAGCACGGCGAGCTCCTACGCCCGCTCGGTCGGCCGGGTCGTCGACGACGTCGCCGCCCGCCTCGCCGCCGTCGAGCAGCCCTGGAGCGGCGCGAGCCGCACCGAGCTGGCCGCCCTCGTGGAGGGCGTCGACCTCGACGCACCCATCGGCACCGACAGCGCCTTGCGTGAGACCGCGGACCTGTACGCCACCCACGCGGTGTGGTTCCACGACCCTGCGTACGCGGCGCACCTCAACTGCCCCGTGGCGATCCCGGCCGTCGGTGCCGAGGCGATGCTCGCCGCGATCAACACCTCGGTGGACACCTACGACCAGTCCACCGTGGCGACGCTCATGGAGCGCCGGCTCGTCGGGTGGACCACCGAGCGCATCGGCTTCACCGGCGGCGACGGCGTGTTCACCTCGGGGGGGACGCAGTCGAACCTCCACGCCCTCCTGGCTGCCCGGGAGAGTGCGCTGACCGGGCCGGACGGCACGCGCCTGCGGGGTGTCGCGCGGCATGGGCTGCAGGAACGGCTGCGCATCCTGACGACCTCCAGCAGCCACTTCTCGGTCGCGAAGTCCGCCATGATCCTGGGGCTGTCGGACGACGCGGTGGTCACGGTGGGTGCGGACGCCGACGGCCGCATGGACCCTGGTGCGCTCGCGGAGGCGCTCGCGACGACGGCGCGGGTCGGCGACGTCGTCATGGCGGTGGTCGCCACGGCGGGCACCACGGACCGTGGCTGCATCGACCCGATCGCGACGATCGCGGACCTGTGCGACGCGACCGACGCGTGGCTGCACGTCGACGCGGCCTACGGCGGCGGTCTGCTCGTCTCGGCGGCTCGTCGTCACTGCCTCGACGGCATCGAGCGCGCCCGCTCGGTGACGGTCGACTTCCACAAGACGTTCTTCCAGCCGGTGTCCGCCAGCGCGGTGCTGGTGCGCGATCCGGCCGACCTGTCGCGGACCGCCTGGCACGCCGACTACCTCAACCCGGTCCCGGAGGCGGGCGCGGCCGACGTCGAGATCAACCAGGTCGACAGGTCGCTGCAGACCACGCGCCGGTTCGACGCGCTCAAGCTGTGGGCGACGCTGCGGGCGGTGGGTGCTGACGGGATCGGCGAGATGGTCGACGCCGTCTGCGACCTGGCTGCCGCGGTGCACGCGGACCTGAGGGACGACCCGGAGCTCCACCTGGTGGGGCGCACCGACCTGTCCACGGTGCTGTTCCGCTACCAGCCCGCCGGGGTCACGGACGCCCAGGCGGACGCCCTGGTGGCGCGGGTGCGGCGGGTGCTGTTCGACTCGGGGCGTGCGAGCGTGGCCAGGACGGTCGTGGAGGGGCGTCCCTGCCTCAAGCTCACCCTGCTCAACCCGGAGGTCACGCTCGACGACGTCCGCCACGTGCTGGGACTGGTGCGCGGCGCGGCGCACGGCATCCTCGCCGGTCAGGCGCTCGCCGACGACCACGTGCCCCCGTGCCGGGACGTGCACCCGCACCTGGACCGCTACGACACCACGGAGGCGGCACGATGAGCACCTACGACGTGGTCGGCATCGGCATCGGCCCGTTCAACCTGGGGCTCGCCGCGCTCGCCGACCCGTTGGCGGACGTCGACGCGGTGTTCCTGGACCAGGCGGACGAGTTCCGCTGGCATCCCGGCATGATGCTCGAGGGCGCGACCATCCAGGTGCCCTTCCTCGCGGACCTGGTCACGATGGCGGACCCCACCTCGCCGTTCTCGTTCCTGGCGTTCCTCAAGGCGACGGGGCGGCTGTACCCGTTCTACGTCCGCGAGTCGTTCTACCCGCTCCGTGCCGAGTACGACCAGTACTGCCGCTGGGTGGCCGCGCGGCTCGACTCGTTGCGCTGGGGCCGCCGCGTCGTCGCCGTGGAGCACGACGCGAGCGCGGACGAGTACGTGGTGACGGCGGAGGTCGCCGGGGACGACGGCGGCATCCGCCGGGAGCGGTACCAGGCCCGCCACGTGGTGCTCGGCGTGGGCACGACGCCCCGGCTGCCGCCTCCGCTGGCCGGTCTGGCGGAGTCCGCCGGGCGCACGCCGGGTGCCGGACCGGTGATCCACACGGCCGACTACCTGCCGCACCGCGACGCTCTGCGGGCCAGCGGCGCGGTGACGGTCGTGGGGTCGGGGCAGTCCGCCGCGGAGGTGTACCGTGACCTGCTGGAGGACGCGGGCGCCTTCCGGCTGGACTGGGTGACGCGTTCGCCGCGGTTCTTCCCCATGGAGTACACCAAGCTGACCCTCGAGATGACCTCGCCGGAGTACACGGACCACTTCCACGGGCTCACGCCGGAGCTGCGCGACCTGGTCGGCCGCGAGCAGCGCAACCTCTACAAGGGGATCAGCGGCGACCTGATCGACGACATCTACGACACGCTCTACCGCCGCACCGCGCTGGGGCGGGAGGTGCCGACCACGCTGCTCAGCGACACGGAGGTCGTCGCCGCGCGCACGGAGCCCGCCGACGACGGCGGTCTGGAGCACGTGCTGACGTTGCGGCACGCGCAGCTCGGCCGCACCGTGGAGCACCGGACCCGGGCGGTCGTCGCCGCCACCGGCTACGGCGCGGGCGTGCCGGAGCTCCTCGAGCCGGTCCGCGACCGGCTCCTGCTGGACGACCGCGGCCGCTTCGACGTCACGCGCGACTACGCGGTGAGCACCGACGGGCGCATCCACACCCTCAACGGCGAGGAGCACACGCACGGTGTCACCGCGCCGGACCTCGGGTTCGGTCCGTGGCGCAACTCGGTGGTCCTCGCGAAGGTCACGGGTCGTGAGCCGTACCCGGTGGAGCGGCGCATCGCCTTCCAGCAGTTCGGTCTGCCCGGCGGGTTGCCCGACGGCGGCACCCCGGCCGCGTCGCCGGCACCGGCGGCGGAGGCGACCCGATGAGCGCGACGACTGCCACCGCCGTCGTGCCCGCGGCGGACCGCACGGTGTTCTCGGCCGCGACGCGGCTCGGGGAGCTGACGTTCACCGCCGTGTCGCCGGTCCGTGACGCCGCGACGGTGCAGGCGTGGCTGGCCCACCCGGCGTCGTCGGCGTGGGCGATGGCCGACCTGGACGTGGACGGGGTGCGTGGCTACCTGGCCGCGGTCGCCGCCGACGACGCGCAGGACGGCTGGATCGGCCGGCTCGACGATGAGCCGGTCGTGTACACCGAGACGTACGACCCGGCCCGCGTGCTGCTCACCCAGGTGCACGCCGCGGAGCCGGGCGACGTCGGCATGCACCTGCTGGTCGCGCCGCCGCCGGACGACCCGGCCCGCCGACGGCCGGGCCTGACGGACGCCGTGATGGGCGCCGTCGTGCGCTTCTGCCTCGCGGACGTGGCCGTGGGCGGGCGCGGGGGAGCGCGCGTCGTCGTCGAGCCCGACGTCACCAACGCGAAGATCGCCGCGAAGAACGCCGCCGCAGGCTTCCGGGTGCTGCGCGAGGTGCGGGTCAGCGACGCCGGCCACACGAAGACGGCCGCGCTGAGCGTGTGCACGCGGGCCGACTTCGCGGCGTCCCCGCTCGGGGACGGCGTCACGTTCGCCGGGCACCTGCGCAGCGACCTCGCCGACGTCGCCCACCGGCACCTGGCCGCCAAGGCGCTCGCGGAGCTCGCGCACGAGCGGTTGTTCACCCCGGCCCTGGACGGCCGGGACGGCCGTGGCGGCACCGGTGCGTACCGGCTCGACCTCGAGGACGCGAGCTACGCGTTCGCGGCCCGCACGTTCGCGCTCGAGCACTGGGTGGTGGACCCCGCATCGATCACCCGGACCGCCCCGGACGGGTCCGTGCTGCCGGTGGACGTGCTCGACCTGATCGCCGGGCTGCAGCCGCTGCTGCGGGTCCCGGACGCGCTGCTCGCCACGTACCTGGAGGAGCTGTCGAGCACGCTCGCCGCGGCGATCGCCAAGCGGGACCGGGAGCTGACCGGTGCCACGCCGGACGTCGCGCGCCTCGTCGCGGATCTCACGCTGCCGGCCGCCGACGCCGCGGCCGAGAACCGTCGGGCCGCGGAGGCCTACCAGGCCGTCGAGGGCGCGATGAGCGAGGGCCATCCGGGCTTCCTCGCGAACAACGGGCGCATCGGCTTCTCCCTGGAGGACTACGCGGCCTACGCGCCCGAGCGGGGCGGCCGGCTGCGGCTGCAGTGGGTCGCCGCGCGCCGTGAGCACACGCACCTGGCGCTCGGAGCGGGCCAGCGCCAGGACGCGCTGTACGGCGCGGAGCTCTCCGGCGCCGAGCGCGCTGCCTTCGAGGACCGCCTCACCGCCCGCGGGCTGGACCCGGCCGAGTACCTCTACCTGCCCGTGCACCCGTGGCAGGCGCAGCACCGGCTGCCGATCACCTTCGCCGCCGACGTGGCGCGCGGCGACCTCGTGCCGCTCGGGCCGGGCGCCGACGAGTACACGCCGCAGCAGTCCATCCGCACGATGTTCAACCGCACCCGGCCGGAGCGCCACTACGTCAAGGTGGCGCTCGCGATCCAGAACATGGGGTTCCTGCGGGGCCTGAGCCCGGGCTACATGCGGGCGACGCCGGCGATCAACGACTGGGTCGCCGGGCTGGTGGCGCAGGACGCGACGCTCGCGGGCGCCGGGTTCGGCGTCCTGCGCGAGCTGGCGGCGATCGGGTACACCGGTGACGTCTACCACCGCACGCCGCAGCCGAACGCCCACCGCAAGATGCTCGCCGCGCTGTGGCGCGAGTCGCCGCTGCCCCGGACCGCTCCGGGCGAGCGGCTGGCCACGATGGCGAGCCTGCTGCACCGGGACGCGGCCGGGTCGGCGCTGGCCACCGCGCTGGTCCGGGCGTCCGGCATCGGCGCCGAGGCCTGGGTCCGCGCCTACCTGGACGCCTACCTGTACCCGCTGGTGCACTGCCTGCGCGCCCACGACCTGGCGTTCATGCCGCACGGGGAGAACCTCGTGCTCGTGCTGCGCGACGGCGTCGTGCGGGGTGCGTTCATGAAGGACATCGGCGAGGAGGTCGCCGTGCTCTCCGGCCGCCTCTCGTCCGCGATGCCCGGCGACGTGGCCCGGATCGTCACGCCCGTGGACGACGCCGAGAAGGCGCTCGCCATCTTCACCGACGTGTTCGACGGCGTGCTGCGCCATCTCGCGGGCATCCTCGCGGTCGACGGCGTGCTCGCCGAGGACCGTTTCTGGGCGCTCGTGGGCGAGTGCATCGACCGGCACCACGCCGAGCACCCGGACCTCGAGTCCGGGGTGGACCTGCGGGCCGACCGGTTCGCGCACTCGTGCCTGAACCGGCTGCAGCTGCGCAACACGCTGCAGATGGTGGACCTGGCCGACCAGTCGAGCTCGCTGATCTATGCCGGCACGCTGGCGAACCCGGTGGCGCGCGGATGAGGTTCGAGACCTTCCGTGATGCCTGGGGCGTGCCGCACGTGCGGGCCGGCACGGAGCCGGACCTCGCCTACGGGCAGGGGTACGTGACGGCGCGCGACCGGGGCTGGCAGCTGGAGTCCGACCGCTGGCGCGCCGAGGGCCGCCTGGCCGCGCGGATCGGACCCGGCGGTCTGGCATGGGACCGGTTCGCCGTGCGGGTCCGGCTCGTCGACACCGCCCGGCGGGTCCACGCCGCGCTCGCGGCCCCGGAGCGGGCCTGGCTCGCGGCCTACACGGCGGGCGTGAACGCCGGCCTGGCCGAGGGCGGCCGCGACGTGCCCGAGCTCGACGTGCTGGCCGGTGCCGTCCCGGGGGAGCTGCCGCCGCACACCCCCTGGCCGGACTGGATGCCGATCGGGGTGTTCCTGACCAACCACGTCCTGTTCAGCGGCTGGCCGCACCTGCTGTGGCGCGAGCACGTCGCCCGGACGCTCGGCCCGGACCACGTGCTCCTGGGCGAGGCGGACGGCGACGGGTCCGGCGCGTCGGCCGGCTCCAACGCCTGGGCGCTCGCGGGCGGACGGACGGCGAGCGGCATCCCGCTGCTGGCCGGCGACCCGCACCGGCTGCTCGAGCTGCCGGGTGTGTACCAGCAGGTCCGCCTCGCCTGCGACGAGTACGACGTGGTGGGGCTGGCGTTCCCGGGCGTCCCCGGTATCCAGCACTTCGGGCAGGCGACGGTGCCCGACGGCGGCGCGCCGGACGGTCCGTCCCGCTCGGTGGCGTGGGGCATCACCAACGCGATGGCCCATCACGTCGAGCTGTTCACGGAGACGGCGGACACGTTGCACGGCTCCGCGGGAGACGGCGTGTCCGGTCGCGAGAACGTCCCGGTGCGTGGCGCCGAGGACGTCGAGGTCGCCTGGACCGAGACGCCGCGCGGGCCGCTGGTCACCGACCGGCACAGCCTGCGCTGGCCCGCCCGCACCGAGGCGGACCTCGGCGTCGCGTCGTGGCGTCGACTGCTGCGTGCGCGGAGCGCCCGCGACGTGGCGGCAGCGTTCGCCGGCTGGGTCGACCCGGTCAACCGTGTGCTCACGGCCGACACGGGCGGCACGGTGCTCAGCCTCACCGCGGGCCGGGCCCCGGACCGCTCGCCGGCCGAGCGCGTCCTTCCGCACGCCGTCGGCCCCGGCTGGTCGGCTCCGCCGTGGCGGTCGATGCCGGCCCCCGTCGAGGTGCGCGACCTCGCCGTCGACGCGAACGACCGCCCGGTCCCCGCTGGTCGGGTGCCCGGCCTCGGGCACACGTACGCCCCGCACCGTGCCGGGCGCATCGCTGCGCTGCTCGCCACGGCTCCGGACGACGGCGAGCGGCCCGACGGCCAGTCGCGGGTCTTCGGCGACGTGTCCGACGGCGGTGCGGCGGCCCTGGTCGGTCTGCTCGACGGGGTGCGGGGGCCCGGCGTCGGCCCGGCCGCGGCACGCCTGCGCGACTGGGCGGGGGCCGGCGCACGGATGGAGGCCGGCTCGCGGGACGCGGCGTCGTTCGTGCGCTGGCGGGACGCGCTGGCCCGTCGGGTGGCCGCGCACCCCGCGCTGGCTCCGGTCCACGCGCCGACCGGGCTGCCGGCGTTGTTCGATCCCTGGTGCGACGTGACCGCGCGGGTGGCGGGCGCCCTGGAGCCGCTCCTGCGTGCGGGCGTGACGTGGGACCCGCCGCTGGACCCGGCCGCCGTGGCCGGGGCCGCGCTGGCGGAGGTGACCGGGCGGACCGGTGGACCTGTCCCGGCCGAGGCTGTGCCGAGCGTCCCGGCGACCTGGGGAGAGCTGCACCCGGTCGTGCCGCTGCACACCCTGGCCGAGGTGACGGGGCTCGACCCGGTCGCCGTCCCGCAGGTCCCGGACGCGCTGCGGGCACCCGTCGGCGGGGCCGCCGACACCGTGTGCTGCACCGGCTCCGTGCCGGGCGTCTCGACCGTGTCCTGGCGAGGTTCCGTGGCGCGCTGGGTATGGGACCTCGCGGACCGTCGGCGCAGCCGGTGGGGCGTGCCGTTCGGGGCGAGCGGCGACCCGAGGTCGCCGCACCTCGCGGACCAGCACCCCGAATGGGCGGCGGCGGGCACGCACGAGATCGAGACGGACTGGGCGCGGCTGCGCCCCGAGACCTGGGAGACGCCATGACGGCACGGCTGCACGACGGGGCGCCCGGCGAGGAGGTCTGGTGCGCGGGGACGTCGGGGCTGCGCGTGACGATGCTCGACCCGGCCGCCGACGTCGAGGTGCTGCACGACTGGGTGACACGGCCGCACGCCGGGTTCTTCGGCCTGGGACGGCTGACGCGCGAGGAGCTGCGCGAGACGTACGAGTTCGTGGGCTCGCTGCCCACGCACCACGCCTACCTGGTGCGCGACGGTGAGGTCCCGGTGGCGCTCGCGCAGCTCTACCATCCCGAGGACGACCCGGTCGCGGCGGCGTACGACGTCCGGCCCGGCGACGTCGGTGCCCACTTCTTCCGCGGCAGCGAGGCGGTGGCCTGGGAGGTGCTCGGGCCGACGCTGGTCGGGTTCGCGTTCTCGCGGCCCGACGTCGAGCGGATCGTGGTGGAGCCCGACGTGCGCCACCGTGCGGCGATCGCGCGGACGGCTGCGATGGGGTTCGAGCTCGCCGGTGCGGTGCGCTTCGAGTCCCCGCACGGCCCGAAGGACGCGATGCTGGCGTTCCTGACCCGAGAGCGCGCGCTCGCCGAGGTAGTGCTGCGCTCGCCGAGGTAGTACTACTGCGGCGCGGGCCCCGTCGTCGTCCCCGTCGCCAGCCCCACCGGCAGCGTCACGGTGGTCGGTTCCTCGCCCGCGAGCAGGCCGATGACGGCGTGGCCCAGCGCGGCGCCCTTCTCCCGCAGCGGCTGGTGCACGCTCGTGAGCACGTCGGGCGACAGCCAGGGCAGGGCGATGCCGTCGAAGCCGGCGATCGAGACGTCCTCGGGCACGGACAGGCCGAGCTCGCGGGCGGCGATGACGGCCCCCGCCGCCAGCAGGTCCGAGTGGGCCACGATCGCCGTCGGACGTTCCCACGCCGGGACCCAGGTGGACAGGATCTCCGTCGCGGCGTCGCGCCCGTGCTCGACCAGCGACGCGGGCGTCTCCCAGGTGAGCACGGGGTCGACGGCGTCCCGCACGCCGGCGAGGCGGTTCGCGGTGGGCGTCCGGTCCACCCTCGTCAGCCGCTCGGCGTCGACCGGGCCGGAGCGTTCGCCGTGGCCGAAGGGCAGCGCGATCTCCGCGACGCGAGTGTGCCCGAGGTCGAGGAGGTGGCGGGCGGCCTCGGCCATCCCGACGCGGTCGTCGAGGGCGACCAGCGGCGCGCCGTCGACCGCGCGGCCCTCGCCGACGACGACGGGGACGTTGCGCCGTTGCAGCGCGGAGAGGATCGGGTCGTCCGTCAGCACGCCCCAGACGAGCACCGCGACGTCCATGGCCGCCGTCTCGAGCAGGGGGTCCACGCCGTCGTCGGAGGGGCTGACGCCGGGGATCAGCAGGACGCCGAGGCCCTGGGTGCCGAGCACGTCGACGAGGCCGTCCAGCACCTGCACGGCGACCGGGTCGCGGAAGGCGCGCCCGGGGTAGTCGCCGATGACGACACCGATGATGCCGGACCGCCCGCGGCGGAGCTGGCGTCCGAGCGGGTTGGGGCCGGTGTACCCGAGCTCCGCGGCCGCGACGAGCACCTTGTCGCGGGTCTCGCCGGTGATCGGCCCCGACCCGGAGAAGGCGAGCGAGGCCGTGGAGACGGAGACGCCGGCGTGCTCGGCGACCCGAGCGAGGGTCGGGCGGCTGCCCGGTGTGCGGCCCATGCGGCTCCTTCTGCCGTCGGTGCGAGCCGCCAGCCTATCGGTGCGCGAGGCACTCCGCTCGAAACGATTTGACCGAACGGTGGGTGCTGCTGGATCGTCATGCTGTGAACACCTCCGTCCCCGCCGCGGCCGCCGTCGAGCGCCGCCTCCGCTCCGCCACGTGGGCGGTCTTCGGCGTCTTCGCCACCGCCGGGTTCGGCATGGCCACCTGGGCGTCCCGGATCCCCGCCGTCCGCGACGGTCTCGGGTTCTCCGAGGGGCAGATGGGGCTGCTGCTGCTCACCGCCTCCATCGGGTCGATCTGCGCGCTCCCGCTGTCCGGGATGATCAGCTCGCGGCTCGGGGCGTCGCGCACCGTGCTGTTCTTCGCCATCGCCTCCGCGGTCGGGTTCGCCGTCGCCTGCTTCGGGGTCGACGCCGGGAACCACGTCTGGGTGCGGGTCGGCCTCTTCCTCGCTGGCGTCGGCGTCGGGGTGTGGGACGCGGCCATGAACCTCGAGGGCGCGGTGGTCGAGCAGCGGCTCCGCAAGGCGATCATGCCGCGGTTCCACGCCGCGTTCAGCGTCGGCACCGTCGCCGGTGCCGGCATCGGCGCGGTCGCGGCGTGGCTGCAGGTCCCGATCACGCCGCACCTGGTGAGCATCGTCGTCCTCGACTCCGTCGCCGTGGCCTTCTGCGTCCGGGCCTTCCTGCCCGCGCACGACGCCGGTCCCACCATCTCGCAGGACGGCGCCCAGGACACGATCGCCGACCCGTCGATCGCCGTCGAGCCCTCGCACGGGCACACCGTCAAGGACACGCTGGCGACCTGGCGCGAGCCGCGCACCCTGCTCGTCGGTCTCATCGTGCTCGGCGCGGCGCTCACCGAGGGCGCCGCGAACGACTGGGTCGGCCTGGCCACCGTCGACGGGTTCGGCGTCGGGGACGGCCTCGGAGCGTTCGCGCTGGCGATCTTCCTCGTCGCGATGACCGTCACCCGGATGGTGGGCACCGCGCTCATCGACCGGTTCGGTCGGGTGTGGGTCCTGCGGGGCAGCGGGGCGTCCGCCATCGTGGGCGTGCTGATCTTCGCCCTCGTGCCGAACCTGCCGACGGCGCTGGTCGGCGTCGCGCTCTGGGGCGCCGGCGCCGGCCTCGGGTTCCCGATGGGCATGTCCGCGGCGTCCGACGACCCGCGCCGCGCCGCCCTGCGCGTCGCTGTCGTCTCGACCGTCGGCTACTCGGCGTTCTTCCTCGGCCCGGCGCTCATCGGGTTCCTCGCCGAGCACACCGGCTACCGGCTCGCGCTGCTCGTGCTGGCCGCGCCCGTGCTCCTCGGGATCCTCGTGGCCGGCGCGGCGAAGCCTTCGCAGGACGAGGTGCCCGCGGTCGAGGCGTCTACCCTGGAGAGGTGAGCCAGACCGCGCCGAGAACCTCCACCGAGCCGACCTCCGCCGTCGGGCAGGATGCCGCCCCGACCCTCGCCGACCTGACGACGCTGCGCGTCGGCGGGCCGGTCGATCACTACGTCGAGGCCACCACGGAGGCCGAGCTGATCGACGCGGTGCGGGGGGCGGACGACGCCGGGGTGCCGCTGCTCGTCGTGGGCGGCGGGTCCAACCTGCTCGTCTCGGACGAGGGGTTCGACGGCGTGGTGGTGCGTGACGTGCGCCAGGGCCTGGAGGCGGACCTGGAGGACTCCTGCGGCACGGACGGTGCCTGCGGCGGGGCGAGCCTGAGCATCCCGGCGGGGCAGGACTGGGACGCGTTCGTGGCCGAGGCCGTGGCGAACGAGTGGGTCGGCGTCGAGGCGCTGTCCGGGATCCCGGGGACGGTCGGCGCGGCGCCCGTGCAGAACATCGGCGCGTACGGGCAGGAGATCTCGGGCGTGGTCGCGGCGGTGCGGACCTGGGACCGTGCCACGGGGCAGCGCAAGTCCCTGTCGCTGTCGGAGCTCGAGTTCGGGTACCGGTCGAGCCTGCTCAAGCGGACGATGCGGGTCGCCCCGACGGGCGGAGCCGACCTCTGGTACCCGACGCCGCGGTACGTGGTGCTCCAGGTCGACCTGCAGATGCGCCTCGGTTCGCTCTCGGCGCCCGTCGGCTACGGCGAGCTGGCGCGCCGCCTCGGTGTCGAGGTGGGGCAGCGGGCGCCGTCCGCCGAGGTGCGCGAGGCGGTCCTCGAGCTGCGGGGCGGCAAGGGGATGCTGCTCGACGGCGTGGGCCCGGACGCGCAGCCCGGTGACCATGACCGCTGGTCGGCCGGCTCGTTCTTCACCAACCCGGTGGTGCCGGTCGACGCGGCCGACGTGCTGCCGGCCGACGCGCCGCGGTTCCCGGTCCGGTCGGCGACGCCGACCACGACGACGGGTCCGGCGCTGGGAGAGATCGACCCGTCGCTGGTCAAGACGTCCGCGGCCTGGTTGATCGAGCACGCCGGGTTCGCCAAGGGTTTCGGGCTCGCGGGGGAGCACTCGCCGGCGCGGTTGTCGACGCGGCACACGCTGGCCCTGACGAACCGGGGCGGCGCGACGGCGCACGACCTCGTGGCGCTGGCCCGCGCGGTCCGCGACGGGGTGCGGGACGAGTTCGGCATCGAGCTGGAGCCGGAGCCCGTGCTGGTCGGCCTCGCCCTCTGACGCCCCGCCCCCCCTCCCGCTGTGGGTGCACGACACGCCGGTGCGCAGAGCGACCCGCCGGCGCGTCGTGCACCCACAGCGGGAGGGGGTGCGGGCGCGGGAGGGGGTCAGTAGACGACGACCGGGGTGCCCTTCGACATGCCCCAGGTGTCCCAGAGCCAGTTCATCGCGGAGTTCGACACGCGGACGCAGCCGTGCGACGCCGGCCACGGCGGGATCGATCCCGACCCGTGCACGGCGAACGACCCGTGGAAGTACTTCGGCCGGTACATCGAACCCAGCTCCAGCGTCGACTCGTGCAGATAGTTGCGCTCCATGTACACCGCGAACGATCCCCGCGGGGTGCTCGCCGTGTACGTGCGGCCCCTGGCCTCGTACGTCTCGCCGTTGCCGGACGACGCGTTGAGCACGCGGGTGACGCGGCCGTCCTCGACCGTCATGAGGAGCTGTCGGGACAGGTCGATCTCCACGAGCTTGCCCGACGACGACTGCGGTGACGGCCGGGCGCCCGAGTCGAGCGCCTTCTGCGTCTGGGGCCCGACGACGCCGTCCCGCCCGAGGCCGGCGGCCTTCTGCAGGGCCCACACCGCCTGCTGGGTCGCGGGCCCGAACCGCCCGTCGACCTCCGGCAGGAAGTAGCCGAGGTCGACCAGGCGCTGCTGCAGGGCGGTCACCTGCTTGCCGGACGCCCCGTAGACGGGCCAGTCGGGCGCCTCGTCCTTCGCCTCGGCCCCCTTCTTGCCGGAGCCCTTGCCCTTCTTGTCCCGAGAGCCGCGCTCCTTCGCCTCGGCCTGCTTCGCCTCGTCCACCGCCGAGTCGTCGGCGTCGTCCGCCTCGGCGTCGCCCGCGTCCGACGACGGCGACGCGGCCGCCGAGGGGCGCTCGGGCGGGAGGCCCTCCGGAGACGGCAGGTCCGTGACGGCGTCGGCCGAACCGGGCGAGGCCTGCGGGGCAGCCGTCGGCGTGGTCGCAGCCGTGCTCGACTTTGCCGACGTGGGCTCCTGCCCCTCGGTCCCGGTGAGTGTCGCGCAGCCGGGTACCAGCAACAGTGCGAGTCCGATACCGGCTGCCGTGAGCCGTCGTCGCCTCGTCGTCGTGGTCCTCGTCATCGTGCACACCTTCCCGGAACGGCCGCGTCGGGCCGGGCTCGCGACCGCGGACTTCTACCGTGCCGCGTCGGCGACCGCTTGGCGAGCCACGGCGCCGTCCGACCGGTGATCGACACCGTCTCGTGACCTGGACGTCGTCACCGTGAGGTGATCTCACCGTCCATGACGACGGCAGGCGTCGATCGGGACAGACGGCACCGCGGCGGCATCGATGCGCGGGAGCCTCGCCGGGGTCAGCGTGCGCGCAGCACCTCCAGGCGGTGCCGGTACTCGCTCTCGTCGATCTCGCCGCGCGCGTAGCGCTCGCCGAGCACCGACTCGGGGGACCCGGCACGGCCCCACGGGCCCCAGCCGTGCCGGGCGCGCCGGGCGACGAGGAACACCACCGCCGCGAGCAGCAGGAACCACAGGATCGGCAAGACGATCCACCAGCCCGGCCCACCGCCGCCCGTCCAGGCGGGGTGGGCGGCGACGGATGCCACGGTGGTCAGCATGTCGGTCTCCTTCGGGTCGTGGCCGCGCGTGGTGCGGGCCTGGTCCCACGGTCGCGGTCGAGGCGCTCGCCGTCGTCCCCCGTGGGTGCCGATCCTCGTCGTCCCGGGGTGCCGCCCGGCCGGTCAGCCCGACCAGCCGGGCCGCACCACGCCGGCCTCGTAGGCGGTGACCACGAGCTGGGCCCGGTCGCGCGCCGCGAGCTTGGTCATCACGCGCGACACGTGGGTCTTGACGGTCGACTCGGAGAGGTGCAGGTGGCGGGCGATCTCCTCGTTGGACGCCCCGCCGGCCACCTCGACGAGGACCTGGTGCTCGCGGTCCGTGAGGTCGGCCAGCCCGGGCGGCGGCACCACCTCCCGGGTGGCGGCGGCGACCCGGGCCAGCAGCCGTCGCGTCACGCCGGGGGAGAGGAGGGCGTCGCCGGCGGCGGCCACGCGCACCGCCCGGACCAGGTCCGCCGGCTCGGTGTCCTTGACGAGGAACCCGGTCGCGCCGCCACGGATGGCCTCGGCCACGTAGTCGTCGAGCTCGAAGGTCGTCACCACGACGACGTGCACGTGGCTCGCCCGCCGGTCGGCGACGATCCGCCGGGTGGCCGCCAGGCCGTCGAGCCCCGGCATGCGGACGTCCATGAGCACGACGTCGGGGAGCAGCTCGAGCGCGAGCCGGACGGCGTCGTGCCCGGTGGAGGCCTCGCCGACCACCGTCATGCCGTCCTCGGCCGTCAGGAGGGCGCGGAACCCGCCGCGCACCAACGCCTGGTCGTCGGCCAGCAGCACCCGGATCATGTGTCCTCCTGCGTCCCGGAGCCCACGTCGTGCGGCGGGCTCGCCCACGGGATCGTCGCATCGACCGCGAACCCGTCGCGGGTCGGGCCCGCGTACAGGGTCCCGCCGGCGCCCTCGACCCGCTCGCGCATCCCGCGCAACCCGTACCCCGGGTGTCCGGACGGGCCTGGGGTCGGTCCGTCGCCCGGGCGGCCGTCGTCGCTCACCCGTACGCGGAGCGACCCACCCTGGCGGTCGAGGCGGACGACGACGGCGCGCGCGTCCTGCGCGTGCCGGCCCACGTTGGTCAGGGCCTCCTGGACCACGCGGTAGGCGATCCCGGCGACGTGCGGCGGGACCTCGGGCAAGGGCTCCGCGTCGAATCGCACGGTGGTCCCGAGCGCACGCAGGGGCTCGGCGAGCGCCGGGAGCGTCGCCAGGTCCCAGGCGGGTGCGGGGACGTGGTCGCCGGCGACGACGTCCCCGTCCTCCGCGCGGACCACGCCCAGGACGGCGCGCACCTCGTCGAGCGCGTCACGGCTGGTGGCGCGGATCGACGTGAGCGCGGAGCGGGCCTGCTCCGGGTCGCGTTCCAGCAGGTGCAGCCCCACGCCGGACTGCACGGTGATCGCGGACAGCGAGTGGGCCAGCACGTCGTGCAGCTCGCGGGCGATGCGGAGCCGTTCGGTGGCCACGGCGGTGCGCTCCCGCTCGAGGCGGGCGGCCCGGTGCGCCGCCACCCGGGCGAACCGTTCGCGGACCGCACCCGCCACGAGCAGCGCGACGGCCGTCCACGCGATCCCGCCGAGGATGCCGGCGGGCCGGGGGACGTCGGTGCGCAGGGCGGCCGCCGCCAGGATCGCGCCCCAGCCCACCACCGCCCCGGACCAGGCGACGACGCGTGCTCGCCGTGCCGGCCCGGTCAGGGCGACCGTGACGAGCACCCCGAGCAACCCGCCGATCGCGGGACCCCACGCGTAGCCGAGCGCGAGGTAGCTGCCGACGGCGGTCGCGGCGAGCAGGACCGCCACCACGGGGCGCCGCACGAGCGCAGCCACGACGACGGGGGACGCCAGCGCCAGGCCGAGCCCCAGCACGTCCAGCGGTCGTTCGCCGGGACGCCAGTGCGAGGCGCCCAGCGTGCCGACCGTGACGACGACGGCCAGTGCCGTCGCGAGGAACAGGCGCGGCCGCCGCCGGTCGAGCGGACCTCGCGCGTCCTCGCCGGTGTGGGACCGGTCCATGCCTGGCACCGTACGCCGAGCGGTTCCCGGGCGCGTCCCGCTGAGGTGCCGTCCGCCGTCGTCCCCGGGTACCGCTCGCCCGACGGTCCGGATGAGAGGACTCTCATCCGGCTCTCACCGCCCACCCGCTCGAGTGCGATCGGATGGCCGTATGACCGTCGAGACCTCTGCCTCCCGGACCTCGCCCGCAGACCACCGCGTCTGGCGGGACCTGCTGACCGGTCCGTCGGCGGGCGCGGTCCTCGCGGCCGCGCTGGGGGCCGACGGCGCGAGCCTCGACACCTGGCACGTGCGCGAGGTGCAGGCACGCCCGGGCGCGGAGCTGACGGTGGCCTACGACGTCGTCGCGCGTCGCCGGGACGACGGCGCGGACACCAGCGCGCACGAGCACCTCTTCGCCACGAGCGCG
Organism: uncultured Isoptericola sp.; assembly: GCA_947497265.1. GTDB lineage: Bacteria > Actinomycetota > Actinomycetes > Actinomycetales > Cellulomonadaceae > Isoptericola > Isoptericola rhizosphaerae. The sequence continues at coordinate 132,867 of CANMFP010000001.1, read as the reverse complement.
GCGGGCCTGGACGCCGGCGCCGACAGCACGGCCCTGGACGACGGCGTGGTGCGGCTCGACGACGGCACGCACCTCCTGCACGTCTGGCGCCACCCGCACGACCCGGCGCTGCCCGGGATGCCGGTCGGCACCACACCGGCGCGACTGACGGCGCGGCTGCGCGAGGCCGGCATCGCCGCCGACGTCCTGTCGCTGGAGACCGTGACCTACCGGCCGATGCGGCGGGCCGTGCTGCGAGCCCGCACCACGATCGGGACGCTGTACGTCAAGGTGGTCCGGCCCGCGCGGGCGGCCGCCCTCGTGCAGCGGCACGAGCTGTTCACCGCCCAGGACCGGCTCGCCGCACCGCGGGTGCTGACCTGGGGCGACGACGGTGTCGTGGTGCTCGCGGAGCTCGTCGGCCGACCGCTGGCCGACCATCTGGCGGCCACGCCCGCGCACCGGCAGCCCGACGCTTTCGACCCCGCCGACCTCCTGCGCCTGGCCGCCGCGCTGCCCGCCGAGGGCGTCCGGCTGCCGCGCCGTGCGCCCTGGGCGGAGCGGCTCGACCAGTACACCGCGGCGCTCGCGGACGGGCACGGCATCGACCCCGCGCGGCTGGACCGGCTGGCGGCCGGGGTGCGTGACGCCGTCCGGGGCCGGGACCTGGGCCCGGTCGTGACCACGCACGGCGACCTCCACGCCGCGAACATCGTGCTCGGGGACGCCGGGCCGGGCGCCGCGCCGCGGCCGGCGGGCGTCCTCGACGTCGACACCCTGGGTCCCGGCCACCTGGTCGACGACCTGGCATGCGCCGTCGCCCACCTCGCCGTGCTGCCGGGCCTCGCGCCCGGGACGTACGACGGCGTCGACGGGCTGGTCGAGCGCTGCCTGGCGGGGTTCGGTGCCGCGGTGGACCCGGTGGTGCTGCGGGCCCGGGCGGCCGCCGTCGTGGTCTCGCTCGCCGTCGGGGCGCCGGACGCTGCGACCGCGTCCGGCTGGATCGACGTCGCCGAGCGGTTCGTGGCGGCGGTCGAAGGTTTCTGAGAGTCCTCTCACCTCGACCTCCTCGACGTCTCACCCGGAGCCGCGAGTCTTGAGTCATCAGGCAGCCGGAGGGCTGCACCGACGGACCGAGGGTCCTCGCCACGAAGGAGCTGGAACTCATGAAGGCACGCAACGTCTGGATCGTCAGCGGAGCGCTCGGAGCGGTCGCGCTGGGTACCACGATGGCCGCTGCGCAGGGGACGTTCGACGCGCCGTCGGACAAGGTGGTCTCGTCGGCCGTCACTGTCGGTGACGACACGACCGGTGCTGTGACCGACCCGGGGGCCAGCACCGCGACGGACACCCAGTCGGCCTCGCCGTCGCCGGCCGCCGTGCAGAACAGCACGTCGATCACCACGGTCACCGCGGGTTCGGTGGCCAGCGCCACCACGGCCCCGACGACGGACACCCCCGGCTCGCCGGTCAGCCCGGTCTCGGCGACGAGCCCCGTCAGCCCGGTGTCCCCCCAGAGCGCCCAGTCGGCCCAGAGCGCCCAGTCGGCCCAGAGCGCCCAGAGCGCCCAGTCGGCGCCGTCCGCCCCCTCGGCGGACTGAAGCCCGACCGGCCGGCAGCCATCCAGAAAGGTGGGTCGGGGTTCCTCGCGCCGTCGTCAGACGGGACGCGCAGGTCGCGCAGCGACCGTGAGCGCGACGGCGCGAGGAACCCCGACCCACCCTTCGTCGTCGACCGGCGAACGAGACGGAGCCGTCACGCCAACCGGTACCCCATCCCGCGGACCGTGACGAACCGTTCCGCGCCCAGCTTGTTGCGCAGGTAGCGCACGTACACGTCCACCACGTTGGACCCGGGGTCGAAGTCGTAGCCCCACACCCGTGAGAGCAGCTGCTCGCGGCTGAGCACCTGCCCGGGGTTGCGCAGGAACGCCTCGGCGAGGGCGAACTCGCGAGCGGAGAGGTCCACCTCGACGTCACCGGCACGAGCCCGCCGGGTGCGCAGGTCGAGGCTGAGGTCGCCGTGGCTCAGGACGGTCACGTCGCCGCCGGGCTCGGTGCGCAACCGCAGCCGGATGCGCGCCAGGAGCTCCTCGAACCGGAACGGCTTGGGCATGTAGTCGTCGGCGCCGCCCTCGAGGCCTGCCACGGTGTCGGAGACCGAGGTCCGTGCCGTCAGGATGATCACGGGCATAGCGACCTTCGCCTCGCGGAGCCGGCGCAGCACGGTGAACCCGTCCTGGTCGGGCAGCCCGAGGTCCAGCACGAGCAGGTCGAAGTCGCCGGAGGCGGCGAGGTCGAACGCCTCGCGGGCCGTGCCCACCGTGGTGCTGGCGTAGCCGGCGGCGCGCAGTCCCTTGGCGATGAACGAGGCGATGCGGGACTCGTCCTCGGCGACGAGGATCTGGCTCACGGGTCGGTCCTTCCGTCTGGTCGGGTGTCGGTCGGCGTGGCCGCGGGACGGGCGATCACCGGCAGGTCGATGGTGAACGTGGCGCCGTGACCGGGGACGGAGTCCACGGAGACGGTCCCCTCGTGACCCTCGGCGATCGCGGCGACGATCGCGAGGCCGAGCCCGGACCCGTCCCGCCGGTCTCCGCCGTGGTCGCCGCGAGCGAACCGGTCGAAGATCGCGGTGGCGTCCTCGCTCGAGATCCCGACGCCCTCGTCGCGCACCCACAGGTGGACCCGCGAGCCGTCGTCGCTGATGCGCGAGCCGATCGCGACCACGCTGCCGTCGTCCGAGAACTTCACGGCGTTCGCCGCGAGCTGCAGCCAGGCCTGGGTCAGTCGCTGGGCGTCGGCGAGGGCGAACGCGTCGGTGCGGTCGTCCACGAGCCAGGTCCGCTCGCCGAGGGGACGGATCTTGTCGAGCACGTCGTCGGTGAGGCGCCCGAGGTCCACGAGGGCGGGACGGACGAAGTCCGGCTGCCCGACGGTGGCGAGGGTCACGAGGTCGTCGACGAGGCGGCGCATCCGGTCCAGCTCGTCGAGCGCCAGGTCGCGGGTGTCGGCCGCGTCGGCCGGGTCGTGCGGGTCCATCAGCTCGAGGTGGCCCTGCACGATCGTCAGTGGTGTGCGGAGCTCGTGCCCGACGTCGTCGAGCAGCCGTCGCTGTGCCTCGAAGGACTCCTCCAGCCGACCGAGCATGCCGTTGAAGGCTCGGGTGAGCTGGGTGAGGTCGTCGTTGCCGGTCTCGGGGATGCGCGCCGACAGGTCGGTGTCGCCGATCTGCTGGGCCGTCCGGGCGAGGAGGCGGATCGGCCGGAGCAGCCGTCCGGCGAGCAGCCAGCCCACGACGCCGGTGACCACCAGCGCGACGAGGGCCACGAGCGCGTAGCCGCGGAAGACGGCGTGGGTCACGGCGTGCTCCGCGGCCCGGTCGTAGGCGAGCACGAGCGCGGCCGGGGCGCCCGCGGAGTCCGCCTGCGCGCCGGGGAGCGACGCCACGGGGACCACGAGTGCGCGGTAGTCGGTCGATGCGGTCTGCACCGACCGGAGCACGGCCTGCTCGGCGTCGACCAGCGGGGTCACCGCCTCGACGAAGGCCGCGTCGTCCTCCAGGTGGACCGTCACCGCCTGCTGCGTGACCAGCGGGCTCTTCCCGGCACGCAGACCGATCACACCTTCGTTGCGGCTCGGCACGGTGAGCTGGATCGCCGTGACGACGACATCCTCCGGGGAGGAGAACGGCTCACCGGTCACGGGGCTGACGCCGGACTCCGCGAGCGCCCGCAGCTCGTCGACGTCCTGCACGAGGTCGGCATCGATCCGGGTGTCGACCTGCCGGAAGGCGAGGAGGTAGGCGGTCCCGCCCGCCAGGGTGACGGCGAGCACGGTGAGGGCGAGCAGGGCGGCCAGGATGCGGGTGCGAACGGTGAGGCCGCGGGCCGGGTCGGTGACGCGGGCCATCAGTCGTCGTCCTCGTCGTCGTCATCGTCGTCGTCATCGTCATCGCTGTCGTCGTCGTCATCGTCGTCGACCGCCGGCGGCACCGGGGCGACCTCGCCGTCCTCCCGGGCCGGGCGCTCCGACGGCGTCGGACGATCGGAGGGCGTCGGGCCGGCGGGGAGCGACGGCTCGGGCGAGGGGGTGATGACGACGACGCTCCCGACGTCGCGGTCCTCGGGCTCGCCGGACACGGCGGCGGCCACCGCGACCCCGGCCGCGACCAGGAGGAGCCCGACGAGCGCCCAGGTGAGCAGACGGAGCGTCGGGCGAGTCATGCGCGGATCATCCCGCGGCCGGATGAGACGGAGATGAGAGCCAGTCGTCCACCCCGGCGAGCAGACGCTTGCGCGTCGTCTCGGAGGCCCGTGAGCCCCGGACGGAAGCCCGGGCGAGGTCGGCGAGCTCGGGGTCGCTGAAGCCGTGCACGGTGCGGGCGGTCTCGTACTGCTGCACCAGGCGTGAGCCGAACAGCAGCGGGTCGTCCGCCCCGAGCGCCACCTGGGCACCGGCGTCGACCAGCGTGCGCAGAGGGACATCGTCGTCCCGTTCGTACACGCCCAGGCTCACGTTGGAGGCCGGGCAGACCTCGAGGGCCACCCCGGACTCGACGAGCGATCCCAGCAGGGCCGGATCCTCCACCGCGCGCACCCCGTGACCGAGCCGGTCCGGTGTCAGCGCCCCCACGACCTCGCGCAGGTGCGCCGGGCCGAGCAGCTCGCCGCCGTGCGGCACCGACGCCAGCCCGGCCCGCCGGGCGATGCGGAACGCAGCGGCGAACTCCGAGGTGTCGCCCCGGCGCTCGTCGTTGCTCAGCCCGAACCCGACGATCTCGCCCGGCCCGTCGCCGGCGTACCGGGCCGCCAGCCGGGCCAGCGTCCGCGCGTCCAGCGGGTGCCGCATGCGAGAGGCGGCGACGACGACGGCGACCTCCACCCCGTGCGCGGCGCTCGCGGCACGCGCCTCGTCCAGGACGATCTCGACGGCCGGGGTGATGCCCCCGACGAACGGGGCGTACGAGGTGGGGTCCACCTGGATCTCGAGCCGACCGGACCCCTCGGCGGCGTCGTCGGCCGCGGCCTCGGCGACGAGCCGGCGCATGTCGGCCTCGGAACGGACGCAGTGGCGGGCGGCGTCGTAGAGCCGCTGGAAACGGAACCAGCCGCGCTCGTCGGCGGGGACGCGCAGGGCGACGCCGTCGGTGAGCGCGGACGGCAGCCGGATGCCGTGCTCGGCGGACATCTCACGCAGGGAGGAGACCCTGAGCGACCCCGTGAAGTGCAGGTGGAGGTGGGCCTTGGGGAGCTTCGCCAGGTCGCGCACCCTGACAGTCTGGCACTACGTGAGCCAGCCGCGCCGTCGGGCCACCGTGACCGCCGCGGTGCGGTCGTCCACGCCGAGCTTGGCGAACGCGCGCAGGAGGTGCGTCTTGACGGTCGTCTCGGCGATGAACAGCTCGCGGCCGATCGCGGCGTTCGACAGCCCGCGCTCGACCAGTCGCAGCACCTCTGCCTCGCGCGGGGTCGGGCGCTCCTCCGCCGTGCGCACGGAGGTCATCAGCCGTGTCACGACCGACGGCGCCAGCACCGTCTCGCCGCGGGCCGCGGCATGGACGCCGGCCACCAGCGTGGCCCGGGGTGCGTCCTTGAGCAGGTATCCCGTCGCTCCGGCCTCGACCGCACGCAGGATGTCGGCGTCGGTGTCGTACGTGGTGAGCACGACGACGCGGGGTCCGCCTGCGACGTCCCGGGCGATCTGCTCCGTCGCGCCCACGCCGTCGAGCACGGGCATCCGCAGGTCCATGAGGACGACGTCGGGGGAGAGCTCGCGGGCCAGGGCCACCGCGCGTTCGCCGTCGGCCGCCTCGCCGACGATGTGCACGTCCGGCTCGCCCGCCAGCATGCCGACGATGCCGGAGCGGACGACGGGGTGGTCGTCGACGACGAGCACACGGATCGTCACGACGTACTCACCGGCAGCCGGACCTGTACCCGGGTGCCTCGCGGGGCGGCGGGGCCGACCTCGAGCACCCCGCCGACCGCCGTGGCCCGTTCGCGCATCCCCGACAGCCCGAACCCCTCGGCGAACTGAGCGGGCAGGCCGCGGCCGTCGTCGGACACCTCGAGCTCGACGGCCGCGTCGGAACGGGTCAGGCGCACGGCGACCGCCGACGCTCCTGCGTGCCGGCGGACGTTCGTCAGCGCCTCCTGCGCCGCACGCAGGAGCACGACGTCGGACGCCGCCCCGGCGGGGTCGAGGCCGTCGGCCGCGTCGGTCTCGCCCTCGACGTCGAACCGCACGACCGTGCCCGTCTCGGTGGTGAACCGTTCCGCGAGGCGTCGGAGCGCTTCGGCGAACGTGGTGTCCTGCAGCGGGACCGGTGCGAACGCCGCGACGAGCCCTCGTGCCTCGGCCAGGTTGTCCCGGGCGGTCGCCTCGACGACGGCGAGCCGGTCGCGTGCCGCCTGCTCCTCGCCGCGGTCGAGCGCGGCGGAGGCGGCCTGCACCTGGGTCACGACGCTGGTGAACCCCTGGGCGAGGGTGTCGTGGATCTCGCGTGCCATCCGTTCGCGCTCGGCCGCCACCCCTGCCGCGTGGTGGGTCTGCGCGAGCTGGTGCTGCGTGGACCGGAGCTCGTGCAGGAGCTGTGCCCGCTCCTCGGAGCGTCGCATCCACGTCGCGGTCCAGAGCCCGAGCGTCAGTGCGAAGGCGAGCGCGACGGCCATCTGCGGTGCCGCTGAGAGGAACCCTCGTGCGGAGAAGCCCGCCTCGAACGCGAGGCCGAGCGTCGTCGCCACGGCCAGGACCACGGAGGCGAGGACGGCCCGGCGGGGAGGGTCGAGCAGCATCCAGAGCTGGGTGAAGGCCCCGAACAGCAGAAAGGTCGCCAGGCCGCCCTGGGAGACCGCGACAGCGGTCGCGACGACGAGCACCGACACGTAGACGGCTGCGCGTCGTTGGTCCCGCGACCGGGCCGCCGGTGCGCCCCACGCCGCATAGGCGGCGAGGATGGCTGCCATCGCCCCGTAGGCGACCCACAGCTCGCGGCCGGACTGCCCGCTCAGCGGCAGGGCGACGGCCGTCAGCAGGACGATCGCGACGAAGGCGACGTCCCACCAGACCACCTGCCGGTCCCAGTCGTCGCCGAGGTCGCCGGACGGCCCGGCGTCGAGGTGGCCGCCCGTCGGGTCAGCCGTCGTCACGACGCCGCCAGCGGAACGTGCGGATGCCGACCACGAGACCCACCACCAGCCATGCGCCCAGTACAGCAGCCGTCGCGCCGTGCTGCCAGGTGCCGGCCACCTCGAGCACCTGCGCGTCGTGGGGCAGGAAGACCGAGCGCATGCCCTGCGCCATCCACTTGAGCGGGAAGACCGAGGCGACCGTCTGCATCCAGGACGGCAGGGCGAAGAACGCGAAGAAGACCCCGGAGATGAACTGCAGCACGAGCACGACGGGGGTCACGACGGCGGTCGCGGACTTCCCGGATCGCGGCAGCGACGAGAACGCCACCCCGCAGATCGTGCCGGTCGTGGTGCCCAGCACGAACACCCACGCGAACGTGGCCCACGAGGAGACGTCCGCCGGCATCGGTACGTCGTACACCGTCGCGGCGAGCACGAGCAGGAGGGACGTCTGCACGATCGTCGTCAGCAGGATGAGCCCGATCTTGCCGTAGAAGTAGCTCACGGCGGGCAGAGGGGTGGCGCGCAGGCGCTTGAGCGTGCCGTCGTCGCGCTCGACCGCGATGGAGGTCGCGAGCGACTGGAAGCTGGTCAGCATGATGCCGGTCGCGACCATCCCCGGCAGGAAGTACTGCGCGAACGGCACGCCGTAGCCGTCCGCGCTCTGGTCCTGGCCGCTGAAGACCGTCGCGAAGATCACCATCATGATGAGCGGGTACGTGAAGATGAAGATCACCGCGTCGCGCTCGCGGACGAACGCGCGAAGCTCGATCCCCGTGCGGTCGATCCCGAGCCGCGCGGCGGACGGCAGCCGCAGGCCTGCTGTGGCCCGGGCGTCGTCCGGGGGTGCTGTGGCGCTCATCGTGCGACCTCCTCGGTGGAGCGGCCCTGCGTGGACCCTTCGGGTGCGGTGGTGGTTGCGGTGGTGCTTGCGGTGGTCGGTGCGGCCGTTCCGATGAGCTCGAGGTACACGTCCTCGAGGCTCGGGTGCTCGACCTGCAGGCCGGGTGCCTCTCCGTCGAGGGCGCCGTTCGCTGTGAGCTCGGCGACCAACCGTTCGGGGTGCGTGGTGCGTTCGGCGTGGGTGGTGCCGTCGGGCCCGGTCCAGCGGACGACGGGGCGCCGGGCCTGCGGTCCGCCGAGCGCGTCGGGCGTGTCGAGGGCGACGACGCGACCGTCGCGCACCACCGCGACGCGGTCGGCGAGGAACGCTGCCTCGTCGAGGTAGTGGGTGGTCAGCAGGATCGTCGTGCCGTCCTCGCGCAGCGAGCGCACGAGCTCCCAGAACGAGCGACGGGCCTGAGGGTCGAAGCCCGTGGTCGGCTCGTCGAGGAAGAGCAGCTCGGGACGGCCCACGATCCCGAGGGCGACGTCGAGCCGGCGGCGCTGCCCGCCGGAGAGGTGACGGGCACGTGTCGACTCCTTCTCCCGGAGGCCGACGGCGTCGATCACCTCCTCGGGGTCTCGCCCGGCCGGGTAGAACCCGGCGAAGTGGCGTACGAGCTCGCGGACGGTCAGCTCGACCTGGTCGCGGGAGTCCTGCAGGACGACGCCGAGGCGGCTGCGCCAGGCGCGACCGCCGGACGCGGGGTCCTGGCCGAGCACGGTGACCTCACCGGAGTCGCGGTCGCGGAACCCCTCGAGGATCTCGACGGTGGTCGTCTTCCCTGCGCCGTTGGGGCCGAGGACGGCGAAGATCTCTCCCTGGTCGACCCGCAGGTCGAGGCCGTCGACGGCCTGCTTGGTGCCATAGCGTTTGCGTAGTCCTCGAACGTCGATGACCGATCTGGTCTCACGTCGTGTGGTGTCCATGGATCCACCCTGGTGCGAGGGCGGGGGCGGGCGGGACGTCCGTACGGTGGGACGTGGCGTCCACCGGTCGGTGGACACGGCATGGTTCGACCCATGGCGTCGCGTCGCGTACAGTTGTCCCTCGGTGGTTGACGGCCGCCATGCTGGACCGCGCCCTCACAGGGCTCGACCGGCGCGACGTCGTCGGGCACGAAGGGTAGTGGCGCAATTGGTAGCGCAGCGGTCTCCAAAACCGCAGGTTGCAGGTTCGAGTCCTGTCTACCCTGCCAGCGTGATCCCCCGCGGGGCCGCGCGCAGCGGGGCCATGCGACATGTGTGACCCGAACGCCAGGAGTCTGTGCCGTGGGTACGTCGCCGGCAGGCGGCGTGGCTGCGGTGTGATCGCGAAACGGGGTAGGTCGAAGTGAGCGAGTTGCCGGCTGAGGCCGCTGGGACGCACGGTGCCGGAACGGGCAAGGAGCGTCGTGGCGTCTTCGCCCGCATCGCGCTGTTCGTCCGGCAGGTCGTGGGTGAGCTCCGCAAGGTCGTCACCCCGACCCGGTCGGAGCTGATCAACTACACGATCGTCGTGATCGTGTTCGTCACGGTGGCGATGCTCTTCATCACCGGGCTCGACCTCGTCGTCGGCCAGGGTGCCGGCTGGCTCTTCGGGAACTGATCCCGTCCAGCCCACGATCGCCCGGGCCGCAACCCACATCCGAAGTCAGAAAGCAGGTTCGTTCGTGTCCCAGGACCCTCTGGAGCAGGCGGAGAACGTCGACCCCACGCAGCCCGACGCCACCGGCGTCGAGGCCGACAACGACGCGCCCGTGGCCGACGAGGAGGCTGCGGCCACTTCTGACGACGCGGACGTCACCGCGGAGATCGAGGACCCCGCCGACGAGCTCCGTCGCATGCTGCGCGCGCAGCTCGGTGACTGGTACGTCATCCACTCCTACGCGGGCTACGAGAACCGAGTGAAGGCGAACCTCGAGAACCGCACCCAGAGCCTCAACATGGAGGACTACATCTTCCAGGTGGAGGTCCCCATGGAGGAGGTGACCGAGATCAAGAACGCGCAGAAGAAGACCGTCCGCCGCGTCCGGATCCCCGGTTACGTCCTGGTGCGCATGGACCTCACCGACGAGTCGTGGGGCGCCGTGCGTCACACGCCGGGAGTCACCGGCTTCGTGGGCCACACCCACCAGCCCGTCCCGCTGTCGCTGGACGAGGTCTTCGGGATGCTCGCCCCGACGATGCTCGAGGACTCGCCCGCCAAGCCGTCCGCCGGCGGCGCCGGCGGGGCGACCGGAGGCGCGTCCGCGCAGCCCTCCATCGAGGTCGACTTCGAGGTCGGCGAGTCGGTGACCGTCACGGACGGTCCGTTCGACACGCTGCCCGCCACGATCTCCGAGATCAACGCCGAGGCCCAGAAGCTCAAGGTCCTCGTCTCCATCTTCGGCCGGGAGACCCCGGTCGAGCTGTCGTTCAACCAGGTCGCCAAGATCTGACCGGAGCGCCGGACCTCCGGCCCTCCGCACGAACGACGTCATGCAACCGGGTCATCGCCCACGGCGTCGGCCCATGACACAGAGAGGGGAAGCACCATGCCTCCCAAGAAGAAGGTCGCCGGTCTCATCAAGCTCCAGATCCAGGCCGGGGCCGCGAACCCCGCCCCGCCGATCGGGCCCGCACTGGGTCAGCACGGCGTGAACATCATGGAGTTCTGCAAGGCCTACAACGCGGCCACCGAGTCGCAGCGCGGCAACGTGGTGCCGGTGGAGATCACGGTCTACGAGGACCGCTCCTTCACGTTCATCACGAAGACCCCGCCGGCCGCGGAGCTCATCAAGAAGGCCGCCGGTGTGACCAAGGGCTCGGCGACGCCGCACACGGACAAGGTCGCTCAGCTCACCCAGGACCAGGTCCGGGAGATCGCCGAGACCAAGATGCCGGACATCAACGCGAACGACATCGAGTCCGCGAAGAAGATCATCGCGGGCACCGCCCGTTCGATGGGCATCACCGTCGCGGACTGACGACCGCCGGAGTCCCACCAGGGACGACAAGTCCCGACGACAGTCGTCGGGCACGTGGGAGGGTCTGCGCAGACCCGACGAACCACGACTGCAGCAAGGAGACATGCAGATGGCACAGCGCAGCAAGGCGTACCGCGCCGCCGCGGCGAAGATCGACCGCGAGAACCTCTACACGCCCCTCGAGGCCGTGAAGCTGGCGAAGGAGTCCGCCTCCTCGAAGGCGGACGCGACCCTCGAGGTGGCCTTCCGCCTCGGCGTCGACCCGCGCAAGGCGGACCAGCTGGTCCGCGGCACGGTCAACCTGCCGCACGGCACGGGCAAGACCGCTCGCGTGGTCGTGTTCGCGAACGGCCCGAAGGCCGAGGAGGCCATGGCGGCCGGCGCCGACGAGGTCGGCGGCGACGACCTCATCGCCAAGGTCGCCGGCGGCTACACCGACTTCGACGCGGCCGTGGCCACGCCGGACCTCATGGGCAAGGTCGGTCGTCTCGGCAAGGTCCTCGGTCCCCGCGGCCTCATGCCGAACCCGAAGACCGGCACCGTGACCATGGACGTCACCAAGGCCGTGAACGACATCAAGGGCGGCAAGATCGAGTTCCGCGTCGACAAGCACGCGAACCTCCACTTCATCATCGGCAAGGCCTCGTTCTCCGAGGAGCAGCTGGTGGAGAACTACGGCGCCGCCCTGGACGAGGTCCTGCGGCTCAAGCCGTCGTCCTCGAAGGGCCGCTACATCACGAAGGCGACGCTGGCGACGACGTTCGGCCCGGGCATCCCGCTCGACCAGTCGCGCACCACGCGCCTGATGGAGAGCTGACACCGCTCTCCGCGCCACGACGGCCCGGTGCCCTTCTCGCGAGGGTGCCGGGCCGTCGTCGTTCCCGGCCCGGGACGATCGTGGGTCGATGTATCAGACAGAGCCCTGCTGCCTCCCTCCCCACGACAGAGCTGATCGTGCGGAGGGTGAAATGTCATGGGCGGACCCGGAGGACGCCGCGCGTCCCCACGCCCCGCCCTAGGCTCGTGGGCAGCCGCCGGAGCGTCCGGCAGCCAGGACCACGAGGACGCGCGACGAGAGATGACCAGCCCACCCGAGACGGAGAGCCTCGGTGACCGAGCGGCGGCAGCCCTGCTGGGCTATCGCGACGGCCGCACGGACGCCATGCGGGAGTTCGTCCGCGAGGCGACCCCGCTGCTGTGGCGGACGGTGCGCGCCCAGGGCGTGCCTCGCGAGGCGGCCGACGACGTCGTCCAGCAGACGTGGGCGGCGCTCGTGAGCCACGTGGACTCGATCTCCGAACCGAAGGCCACACTCAAGTGGCTGCTGGTGACGGCACGGCGCGCCGCCTGGGAGGTCGTCCGCAAGGCACGTGCCGACGAGCAGCGGCGCACGGACCTGCCCGACGACGACACCGAGACCTCCGCGACCCTGCCTGACCCGACCCCGGGTCCGGAGGCAGAGGTCCTGCGGAACGAGCGCGACCGGCTGCTGTGGGGTGCGCTGCGCGAGCTGCCGGCACGGTGCCAGGAGCTGCTGCGCCTCGTCTCCCTCGCCGACCGTCCGGACTACCGGTCCATCTCCGCCGCGATCGGCATGCCGGTCGGGAGCATCGGCGCCACCCGGGGACGGTGCCTCGCCAAGCTACGCACCCTCCTCACCGAGCACGGGGAGACCTCATGGACATGACCTACTTCGACGACGTCCCCGGAGCGGAGGACCCGCTGGACGCCTCGGACGTCGCCCTGCTCGCCCGGCTCGCTGAGCTGGACGAGCGCCTCGACCCGGTGCCGGACGGGCTCGTCGAGCGGTCGCTGTTCGCCATCACCCTCGCAGGCCTCGAGTCGGAGGTCATGGAGCTCATGGTCCTCGAGGCGCCCGCGGGCACGGTACGCAGCGACGCGCCGCCGCTCGAGACCCGCACCATCACCTTCACGCACGAACGGCTCACCGTGATGATCGCGCTGTCTCCGGGCAACACTCCGCGGACGGTGCGTGTCGACGGCTGGATCGCGCCCGCGGACACGCTGACGATCGTCCTGCGCCGTCCCGACGGCGACCACCGCAGCACCGCGGACGACGACGGACGGTTCGTCCTCGAGGACGTGCCGCGCGGACTGGCCAGCCTGCTCGTCGAGCAGGACGACGTCCCCATCACGACACCCGTCATCGAGCTGTAGAGCGCCCATTCCTGTCTGACCTGCGGGCGCTTCCGTGCCCGCCCCTGAGGAGGAGCACGTGAGCGAGAGCCCTGTCGGTCCGAGCATGCGAGGACCGGGTCCCGTCGTCCGGTACCTCGACCCCAACTCGGTGCGGCGCCGTCCAGGCCGGCACGACGTGGGGCCCACCTGGTATCTGGCCGACCGACTCCTGGTCCACGGTGATCTACCACAGAGCATCCGTGCGCGTCTTCGACAGGTTGATGACGCCGGGGGATCGAGCGACGTCCTCGAGGTGGCCGCGCCGGAGTCCGAGGAATCGGCCACTCTGGTCGAGCGGGAGGCGCGCAGGCAGGGTTGTCGAGTCGGTCTCGAGGTGCGGTTCAGGCAGGATGTCGAGCCGACCGCGAGGTCATCACGAGCGGACCTGCTGGACCGCGTCGACCCTGAGTTCGGGTTCGTCCTCCGCCTGCTGACCGACCGGCCGGACCGGCAGCCCGACGCGTGGGAGGTGCTCGAGGCCGACGCCGACGACACCACGACAGGATGGCGGTTGAGCCTGGACCACGTCATGCTCGCGGTCCCGTTCACGTCGCACCCGTTCACGTCGCATCCGTTCACCTCGCATCCGTTCACGTCGCATCCGTTCACGTCGCACCCGTTCACGTCGCATCCGTTCACCTCGCACCCGTTCACGTCGCACCCGTTCACGTCGCACCCGTTCACCTCGCACGGTCTGCCCGAGTACGGAGTTCCGGGGTCGGGCGGCCGCGCACCCGTCCAGTGGCTCGGCAGCCGCCCCGTACGGCAGGAACGCCCGGACGGCGACGACGCGAGGACGCCGTCGGGTGCGGTCCGGCCCGTCGTCGCGATCGTCGACACGGGTGTCGGGACGCACGAGTGGTTCGGGACCTACACGGGAGACGCGTCGAGGGACGACGGCAACGGCGTCGTGATCCGTGACGCTCGCCTGCCGGACGGGCCCATCGGGACGTTCCCCCTCGCGGCGTCGCCCGAGGAGGACGCAGAGATCGGCGGGACCAGCACCGCTCCGTTGACCGGTCCGCTCGATCCTGTCGCAGGCCACGGGACCTTCATCGCCGGCATCGTGCACCAGGTCTGTGCCGATGCCCGGATCCTGCCTGTCCGCGCCGTCGGCGGGGCCGGTGTGGCCGTCGAGTCGGAGGTCATCGAGTCCCTCCGTCGGCTGAACCGCTACCACCAGCGCGGGCTCGCCGGGCACGCGGGGTTCGTGCCGATCGACGTCGTCGTGCTGGCGATGGGCTACTACCACGAACGACCGGAGGACCTGCAGTGGGACCATCCGTTGTCGCAGGTGCTCGCCACGCTCCGGGAGTCGGGTGTCGCCGTCGTCGTGGCGTCGGGCAACGACGGTGAGACGCGACCGTCGTACCCGGCAGCCTTCGCACCGGAGGTCGATCGACGAAGCGACCCGGTACGCATCACCTGCCCCCGTGACACGTCGGCCGATCGACCGCCGATCCTCAGTGTCGGAGCCCGGAACCCGGACGGAACGACAGCCTTGTTCAGCAACGACGGGCCGTGGGTGACGTGCGTGCGGCCGGGCGCGGCTCTCGTCAGCACCGTTCCGACGACGCTGGACGGGCCTCTGACGCCGTCGGTGCGGATGAAGGAGAAGTACGCCGACAGTCACCGCGCGACGATCGATCCCGAGGGTTTTCAAGGCGGCTTCGCGACGTGGAGCGGGACGTCGTTCGCGGCACCGGTCCTTGCCGGAGAGATCGCCAGGGAGCTGCTCGCGGTCCGGGTTCCTCGTCACGATGCTGGTGACGCTACTGTCGAGGGGAGAGTCAGGGACATCTGGGATGCGGTGACCGCCGCGACCGGCCTCGAGCTCGGTGGCGCGGCCGAGCCTGGGTGAGCAGACATGGGGTGACCGATGGACGACGGGCTGGCCGCCGTGATGGCTCAGGTGGCCGATGCCCGCGCCCGGGCCCGCGTGAATCGCCACTTCGGACGTGCCGCACAGATGTACCGCACAGCTCTGCGCCGGCTCGACGCGCTGGGTGATGGGGTGCCTCGGGCGGAGGCCTCCGCGGTGCGTGCGCGCGCACTCGTCGGGCTGGCCGCCTGCAGCACAGAGCTCGGCGCCGGGCAGGAATCGGTGCTGGACGTCCTCGAGGAGGCTGCGCGGTGGGCGCGGGACGCGAACGACGATGCACTGGTGGCCACTGTTCGTGGGAACAGGGGGTTGCAGCTCCTTCGTACGGGCGATCTCCGGAGCGCCAAGCACGAGCTCGATGCGGCACTCGAGCACATGAGTGACGAGGAGGAGATGGTCCCAGCCCTCCTCAACCGTGGGTCGCTCCATCTCGAGCGGGGTGACGTCGAGGCGGCAGCTCGCGACTTCGAAAGGTGTCGCGATCTCGCTCGCGGTGACGCGGAGGTGGTGTTCCGTCCGATGGCGGAACACAACCTGGGCTATGCGTACTACCTGCGTGGCGACCTGCCGGCCGCACTGCGAGCGATGGACTCGGCCGCGTCGGCGGCACCTCCTGAGCATGCCGGCGTCGGACTGGTCGACAAGGCGACGGTGCTGCTGGAGGCAGGGCTGCTGACGGACGCTGAGGCGGCGCTCACCGAGGCCTCGCAGCTGCTCGCGGCGAGTCATGGGTCTCGTGACCTGTTGGACGCGCAGATCACTCGGGCCCGCTGCTTGGTCGCGCTCGACCGGAACGAGGAGGCGGCTCGCCTGGCGCAGCGGGCGGGTGCTCGTGCACGGCGGGCAGGACTCGTGCTCGTCGAGCTCCGGGCGGAGCTCATCGTTCTCGATGCGAAGCACGGACGTCACCAGGAGGGAAGCGGCAGGTCGCGGGAGCTGGAGCGTCTCGCTCAGGCTGCCACGGGTCTCCGAGAACGAGCGGAGTCGACAGCAGGAGCTGAACGCGTCGCCGTCGACGCAAGCCTCGTCGCGGCCGAGGCGTTCGCCCGGGCGGGAAGGGCGACCGAGGCCCAGGGGGAGCTACAACGTGTTCCGTCGAGCGGAGACCTGCCGCTCGGCGCGCGGGTGCGTCGCGAGGTGGTCCAGGCTCTTGTGGCGTTCGGGGGAGGGGACCGGCGAGCGGGCCTTCGTGCGGTGCGGCGGGGACACTCCCTCCTCGCGACCCAGCGGCAGAGGCTGGGGGCTGTCGAGGCGGTGACAGCCGCGGCCGCACACGGCATACGTCTCCAGCACGTCGATGTGGACGCAGCGCTCGCCACCGGGCGGGCGGCCTCCGTCTTCGACGCACTGGAGCGAGGCCGTGCCACCTTTGCCGGAGCAGGCCGTGTGCATCCACCCGACGACGAGGAGACGGCCGCGCTCGTCGCCGGCGCCAGGCGGCTCTTCGACCGGGCCCGACAGCTCCGCGCGACCCCAGGCGCCGCCGACGAGCAGAGTCGTCTGCACCGGGAGGCGCGCAGGCTCCAGAACCGCGCGCGAGAACGGTCGTGGTACGTCAGCGGCAACGCGGAGGTTCCACAACCCGCCACCGCACGTGGGATGCAGGCAGACCTCAGCGCAGCCGGCGACGACAGAGTGATCCTCAACTTCACGTTGCGTCGTGGCCGCGTGCTCGTCCTCCGCGTGGACCAGGAGGGTTCACGTCTGGTGGATCTCCTTGCCGTCGACGAGCTGAGAGAACATGCACACCGGATGCGGGCCGACCTTCGGATCGTCGCGAACTCGCTCATCCCGGCTCCGTTGCGCGGGACGGCCCTGCGGTCCCTGACGCGTGAGCTCACCTGGGTGGACGACGTCCTGCTCCGGAAGCTGGACGTCACCGGCCCGGTGTTCGTCGCTGCCCGCGACCGCCTGGTTTCTCTTCCCTGGGCGGCGCTGCCGTCTCGGCGAGGTCTGTCGACCGTGGTGAACTCGTGGGTCGACCGCGGCACCGGGAGCTGGCGGCCAGGACGGGGGGTCGCGGTCGCGGGTCCCGATCTCAGCGGTGCACCCACCGAGGCGCGTGCGGTGGCGGATGTCTGGCGAGGTACGACCAGATGTCTGACCGGTGAGGACGCGCGATGCGAGGCGGTGGCAGACGCCATCGGGGGCGCCGCCGTCGTCCACATCGCGGCGCACGGTACTCACGAGCCCGAGAACCCGATGTTCTCTCGCCTCGCGCTGGCCGACGGGCCGCTGTTCGCGCACGAGCTGGACGGGCAGGACCTGTCGCAATCGGTTGTCGTCCTCTCGGCGTGCGACGTCGGGTCCATGAGCATGCGCCACGGGGGAGAACCGCTGGGACTGACGAGTGTGCTGCTGAGAATGGGTGCGCGTGCGGTGGTCGCGGCCGTCGCGCCCCTGCGAGACGACGTCGCCGTGCGTGTCATGCCGGCGCTGCACCGGGAGCTGAAGGCCGGGACACGGCCGGGCGTGGCCTTGGCGAACGCCATCGTGGACGAGCCGGAGCCCGTTCCTCTGGTCTGCTTCGGAAGGTCGGGCGAGTGGTAGCACTGCCACGTTCGAGAACTCGGTGAGGCCCGCTGTGACGCGTGCCTCCCGCCTCGGGTGCCGCACCGCCGCCGTCGTCGTGTAAGGTGTTCGAGTAACCCAAGACCGCCGGTCGTCCGGCGCTGCCCACGCAGGTGGACGCGCCAGACCGAAGTCCCGCGAAGAGCGGGGGCCTGCGCAGGTGACACAGACGACGATCCCACAGTTCCGCTGTGTGTTTCCGAGCCCCGTGCGCCTGCGCCGGGGCTCTTTCTCTTTCCCGGGGTGACCGGTGGCTCCACCACCGGAAGGATTGCCATGGCGAGGCCGGACAAGGCAGCCGCCGTCGCGCAGATCGCGGACCAGCTCCGTGAGACGAACGCGGCCGTGCTGACCGAGTACCGCGGGCTCACCGTCACGCAGCTCCAGGAGCTGCGGCGGTCGCTGCGCGGCAACGCAACCTACGCCGTGGTGAAGAACACGCTGACGACGATCGCGGCCAAGGAGGCGGGTGTCGAGGGTCTCGACGCCGACCTCAAGGGCCCCTCTGCGATCGCGTTCGTGACCGGGGACCCGGTCGAGGCCGCCAAGGGCCTGCGTGACTTCGCCAAGGCGAACCCTGCACTGGTCATCAAGGGCGGTGTCCTCGACGGGAACCCGCTGACCGCTGCGGAGATCACGAAGCTCGCGGACCTCGAGTCCCGCGAGGTTCTGCTGGCCAAGGTGGCTGGTGGGCTGAAGGCCACGCTGACGCGTGCGGCGTACGCCTTCTCCGCCAAGCCGGCCCAGGTCGCCCGAGTCATCGATGCCCTGCGTCAGAAGCAGGACTCGGAGGGCGTCGCCGCCTGACCTGGCGGCCGCCCAGACACACAACCCCTGCTTCTGGCGGGCCGTCCGGCCCGCGAAGCGCTGATTGAAAGGAACGCCACATCATGGCGAAGCTCAGCACCGACGAGCTCCTGTCCGCCTTCGAGGAGCTCACCCTCATCGAGCTCTCCGAGTTCGTGAAGGCCTTCGAGGAGAAGTTCGACGTCACCGCCGCCGCTCCGGTCGCCGTGGCTGCCGCGGGCGCCCCCGCCGGTGGCGGCGAGGCCGAGGCTGCCGAGGAGCAGACCGAGTTCGACGTCGTCCTCGAGTCGGCCGGCGACAAGAAGATCCAGGTCATCAAGGAGGTGCGCGCGCTCACGTCCCTCGGTCTCAAGGAGGCCAAGGACCTGGTCGACGGCGCGCCGAAGCCGGTCGTCGAGGGCGTCGACAAGGACGCCGCGGAGAAGGCCAAGGAGGCGCTCGAGGGCGCCGGCGCCACCGTCACCCTCAAGTGAGCCTCGCGGCCTGAGCCGCACTCACGGGTGATGCCGCGACCTCGGTCGCGGAGTCTCCGGCACGAAGGCCCGTTCCCCTCGGGGAGCGGGCCTTCGTCGTCGCTGCGTGGGGGACCTGTGAGGGACCGGGGGAGTGTGAGCAACGGCTCCGTCGTCCGGGTGGTCCCGGGGCCTGGTGGGCGGTAACGTCAGTGGGTACCGTTTCTTGGGCGGCATATGGCGGCCACCGAGACAACGTCCTCACAATCAGCGAAGCCGAGGGCGTCTGCTCGCGTGCCCCCGCGGGTGGACACGGTCCACGGCTTCGGCTACGCTAGCGCTTTGCGCTCGCCTGTGCCCTGACGCCCCTCCCCGCCGACGATGTCCCGCCTCCTTGAGCCCACCGTGGTCACTCCCCGGTGGCTCGTCGTGGCGGCCCTTCGCCCGCGGCTCGGCGCCCGTCGCAGCACGAGCGTACAGCGTGCCATCGAACTGCAGGGAAGGACCCCTCTTGGCTGCCTCGCGCACCCCTTCTGCTCCGTCCGCCGACGCCATCGCGAACCGCACCGCCTCCCGCCGCGTCTCCTTCGCCCGGATCCACGAGCCGCTCCAGGCGCCCGACCTCCTCGGGCTCCAGGTCGAGAGCTTCGACTGGCTCCTGGGGAACGAGGCCTGGCAGGCCCGGGTCGCGGCCGCGGTCGAGGCCGGTCGGCACGACGTCCCGGACGCTTCCGGTCTCGAGGAGATCTTCGAGGAGATCTCCCCGATCGAGGACTTCGGCCAGTCCATGTCGCTCTCCTTCTCCAACCACCGCTTCGAGCCCCCGAAGTACACGGTGGACGAGTGCAAGGAGAAGGACTTCACGTACGCGGCCCCGCTGTTCGTCACGGCCGAGTTCGTCAACTACACCACCGGTGAGATCAAGAGCCAGACGGTGTTCATGGGCGACTTCCCGCTCATGACCGACCGCGGCACGTTCGTCATCAACGGCACCGAGCGCGTCGTCGTCTCGCAGCTCGTGCGGTCCCCGGGCGTCTACTTCGAGCGGACGCCGGACAAGACGAGCGACAAGGACGTCTACTCCGCCAAGATCATCCCGTCGCGCGGCGCGTGGCTCGAGTTCGAGATCGACAAGCGTGACGCCGTCGGCGTGCGCGTCGACCGCAAGCGCAAGCAGCCGGTGACCGTGCTGCTCAAGGCGCTCGGCCTGACGGAGTCGGAGATCCGCGAGGAGTTCGCCGAGTTCCCGACGATCCTCGACACCCTCGAGAAGGACCACGTCCACACCCAGGACGAGGCCCTCGTCGACCTGTACCGCAAGATCCGTCCGGGCGAGCCGCCGACGGTCGAGGCCGGTCGTGCGCTCGTCGAGAACTTCTACTTCAACCCGAAGCGCTACGACCTCGCGAAGGTCGGCCGCTACAAGATGAACAAGAAGGTCGGCGTCTCGGCGGAGCTGAGCGAGAGCACGCTCTCGGTCACCGACGTCGTCGCGACGATCAAGTACCTCGCCGCGCTGCACGCCGACAAGGCGACGATCGACGGCACCCGCGACGGCGAGCCCTACGAGGTCCGCGTCGAGACCGACGACATCGACCACTTCGGCAACCGCCGCATCCGCGCCGTGGGCGAGCTCATCCAGAACCAGGTCCGCACGGGTCTGTCCCGGATGGAGCGCGTCGTGCGCGAGCGGATGACGACGCAGGACGTCGAGGCGATCACGCCGCAGACCCTGATCAACATCCGTCCCGTGGTGGCCTCGATCCGCGAGTTCTTCGGCACCTCGCAGCTGTCGCAGTTCATGGACCAGAACAACCCGCTCGCGGGCCTGACGCACAAGCGTCGACTCTCCGCGCTCGGCCCGGGCGGCCTCTCTCGCGACCGCGCAGGCATGGAGGTCCGTGACGTCCACCCGTCGCACTACGGCCGCATGTGCCCGATCGAGACGCCGGAGGGCCCGAACATCGGCCTGATCGGTTCGCTCGCGTCCTTCGGCCGCATCAACCCGTTCGGCTTCATCGAGACGCCGTACCGCAAGGTCGTGGCCGGCAAGGTCACCGACGAGGTCGTCTACCTCACGGCCGACGACGAGGACCGTCACGTCATCGCGCAGGCGAACACCACGCTGAACGAGGACGGCTCCTTCGCGCTCGACCGCGTCCTGGTCCGTACCAAGGGCGGCGAGACGGACGACATCCTGGCGGCCGACGTCGACTACATGGACGTCTCGCCGCGCCAGATGGTGTCGGTCGCGACCGCGCTCATCCCGTTCCTCGAGCACGACGACGCGAACCGCGCGCTCATGGGCGCCAACATGCAGCGTCAGGCCGTGCCGCTGGTGCGCTCGGAGGCGCCGCTGGTCGGTACCGGCATGGAGCGCCGTGCCGCCGTCGACGCCGGTGACGTCATCGTCGCGGCGAAGCCCGGTGTGGTCACGCAGGTCTCCGCCGACCTCATCACGGTCGAGAACGACGACGCGACGACGACCACGTACCGCGCGGCGAAGTTCCGCCGCTCGAACCAGGGCACGAGCTACAACCAGCGCGTGCTGGTCGACGCCGGCCAGCGGGTCGAGGTGGGCTCCGTGCTCGCCGACGGTCCCGCGACCGACGAGGGCGACCTCGCGCTGGGTCGCAACCTGCTCGTGGCGTTCATGTCCTGGGAAGGTCACAACTACGAGGACGCGATCATCCTGTCGCAGCGCCTCGTGGAGGACGACGTCCTGTCCTCGATCCACATCGAGGAGCACGAGGTCGACGCGCGCGACACCAAGCTCGGCCCCGAGGAGATCACGCGGGACATCCCGAACGTCTCCGAGGACGTCCTGGCGGACCTCGACGAGCGCGGCATCATCCGCATCGGTGCCGAGGTCGGGGCCGGCGACGTGCTCGTCGGCAAGGTCACGCCGAAGGGTGAGACCGAGCTGACCCCGGAGGAGCGCCTGCTGCGCGCGATCTTCGGCGAGAAGGCCCGCGAGGTCCGTGACACGTCCCTCAAGGTTCCCCACGGCGAGTCCGGCACCGTGATCGGCGTGCGCGAGTTCAACCGGGAGGACGGCGACGAGCTGCCCGCCGGCGTGAACCAGCTGGTGCGCGTCTACATCGCCAACCGCCGCAAGATCACCGTCGGTGACAAGCTCGCCGGCCGTCACGGCAACAAGGGCGTCATCTCCAAGATCCTCCCGCAGGAGGACATGCCCTTCCTGCCCGACGGCACGCCCGTGGACATCGTGCTCAACCCGCTCGGTGTGCCCGGTCGTATGAACGTCGGCCAGGTGCTCGAGACCCACCTGGGCTGGGTCGCCAGCCGAGGCTGGGACGTCGAGCTCGCCGAGGGCGACGACCTGCAGTGGCGCGAGAAGCTCCCGGAGCACGCCAAGCGTTCCGAGCCGGGCGTCCCGGTGGCCACGCCGGTGTTCGACGGTCTGGAGGAGGACGCGCTGCGCGGCCTCATCTCGACGACGCTGCCGAACCGCGACGGCGACCGCATGGTCGGTCTCGACGGCAAGGCGGCGCTGTTCGACGGCCGTTCCGGCGAGCCGTTCCCGGACCCGGTCGCGGTGGGCTACATGTACATCCTCAAGCTCCACCACCTCGTCGACGACAAGATCCACGCGCGCTCGACCGGCCCGTACTCGATGATCACGCAGCAGCCGCTGGGTGGTAAGGCGCAGTTCGGCGGTCAGCGGTTCGGCGAGATGGAGGTGTGGGCGCTCGAGGCGTACGGAGCGGCCTACACGCTCCAGGAGCTGCTCACCATCAAGTCCGACGACATCCCGGGCCGCGTCAAGGTCTACGAGGCGATCGTCAAGGGCGAGAACATCCCCGACTCGGGCATCCCGGAGTCCTTCAAGGTCCTCCTCAAGGAGATGCAGTCGCTCTGCCTGAACGTCGAGGTGCTCTCGAGCGACGGCGTGCAGATCGAGATGAAGGAGTCCGACGACGAGGTGTACCGCGCCGCGGAAGAGCTCGGCATCGACCTCTCCCGCCGGCCCAACTCCGCCACCACGGTCGACGAGATCTGATCCAGCGACCAGCTGAACTACGGAACATCCGAAAAGCTTTGAGGAAGTAGGACATCTTGCTCGACGTCAACGTCTTCGACGAGCTGCGTATCGGCCTGGCCAGGGCCGACGACATCCGTGCCTGGTCGCACGGCGAGGTGAAGAAGCCCGAGACCATCAACTACCGCACCCTGAAGCCGGAGAAGGACGGGCTCTTCTGCGAGAAGATCTTCGGCCCCACCCGGGACTGGGAGTGCTACTGCGGCAAGTACAAGCGGGTGCGCTTCAAGGGCATCATCTGCGAGCGCTGCGGTGTCGAGGTCACGCGGTCCAAGGTGCGCCGTGAGCGCATGGGTCACATCGAGCTCGCGGCCCCCGTCACGCACATCTGGTTCTTCAAGGGTGTGCCCTCCCGCCTGGGCTACCTGCTCGACCTGGCGCCCAAGGACCTGGAGAAGGTCATCTACTTCGCGGCCTACATGATCACGTGGGTCGACGACGAGGCGCGCCAGGAAGACCTCCCGAACCTCCAGAACGAGATCGACCTGGAGAAGAAGGAGATCACCGACCGGCGCGACAACGACATCAACACCCGCGCCCAGAAGCTCGAGGCCGACCTGGCCGAGCTCGAGGCCGAGGGGGCCAAGGCCGACGCGCGCCGCAAGGTGCGTGACTCCGCCGAGCGCGAGATGGCGCAGCTGCGCAAGCGCTCGGACGCGGAGCTCGACCGCCTGGAGCAGGTCTGGGACCGGTTCAAGAACCTCAAGGTCGCCGACCTCGAGGGTGACGAGATGCTGTACCGGCAGCTCGTCGACCGTTACGGCACCTACTTCGAGGGCTCGATGGGCGCCGCGGCGATCCAGAAGCGTCTCGAGAGCTTCGACCTGGACGCCGAGGCCGAGACGCTGCGCGAGATCATCCGCAGCGGCAAGGGGCAGCGCAAGACCCGGGCGCTGAAGCGCCTCAAGGTCGTCAACGCGTTCCTCACGACGACGAACTCGCCGTCGGCCATGGTGCTCGACGCCGTGCCGGTCATCCCGCCGGACCTGCGCCCGATGGTGCAGCTCGACGGTGGGCGCTTCGCGACGTCGGACCTCAACGACCTGTACCGCCGTGTCATCAACCGGAACAACCGCCTCAAGCGGCTGCTCGACCTCGGCGCGCCCGAGATCATCGTCAACAACGAGAAGCGGATGCTGCAGGAGGCCGTCGACTCGCTGTTCGACAACGGCCGCCGCGGTCGCCCGGTCACGGGCCCCGGCAACCGTCCGCTGAAGTCGATCTCCGACATGCTCAAGGGCAAGCAGGGCCGGTTCCGTCAGAACCTGCTCGGCAAGCGTGTCGACTACTCGGGCCGTTCGGTCATCGTGGTCGGCCCGCAGCTCAAGCTGCACCAGTGCGGCCTGCCGAAGCAGATGGCGCTCGAGCTGTTCAAGCCGTTCGTCATGAAGCGGCTCGTGGAGCTCAACCACGCGCAGAACATCAAGTCCGCCAAGCGGATGGTCGAGCGGACGCGTTCCGTGGTGTGGGACGTGCTCGAGGAGGTCATCACCGAGCACCCCGTGCTGCTCAACCGTGCGCCCACCCTGCACCGTCTGGGCATCCAGGCGTTCGAGCCGCAGCTCGTCGAGGGCAAGGCGATCCACCTGCACCCGCTCGTGTGCGGCGCGTTCAACGCCGACTTCGACGGTGACCAGATGGCCGTCCACCTGCCGCTGAGCGCGGAGGCGCAGGCCGAGGCCCGCATCCTCATGCTCTCGAGCAACAACATCCTGAAGCCCTCGGACGGCCGTCCGGTGACCATGCCCTCCCAGGACATGATCATCGGTCTGCACCACCTGACGGCGGACCGCCCGGGTGCCGAGGGCGAGGGTCGCGTGTTCGCGTCGCAAGCCGAGGCGATCATGGCGTTCGACCGTGGTCAGCTCGACATCAACGCGACGATCAAGGTGCGCATGTCGGACCTGGTGGCGCCGAGCCGCGGCTTCGTGGCCCCCGAGGGCTGGGAGCCGGGTCAGCCGCTGCTGTTCGAGACCACGCTCGGTCGCACGCTCTTCAACGAGGCACTTCCCGTCGACTACCCGTTCCAGAACGAGATCGTCGGCAAGAAGGAGCTCTCCGCGATCGTCAACGACCTGGCGGAGCGCTACCCGAAGGTCGACGTCGCGACGTCGCTCGACGCGCTCAAGGACGCCGGCTACCGGTGGGCGACCCGCTCGGGCGTGACGATCTCGATCACCGACGTCGCGATGCCGGTGGAGAAG
The DNA here is from genome assembly GCA_947497265.1 of uncultured Isoptericola sp. Lineage (GTDB taxonomy): Bacteria > Actinomycetota > Actinomycetes > Actinomycetales > Cellulomonadaceae > Isoptericola > Isoptericola rhizosphaerae. The sequence goes on along the minus strand of CANMFP010000001.1, from coordinate 107,748 downwards.
AACGAGATCCTCGACGAGCACGAGGCACGCGCGCTCAAGGTCCAGGGCCAGTACGAGAAGGGCCTGATCACCGACGACGAGCGCCGTCAGGAGCTCATCGAGATCTGGACCCAGGCGACCGACAAGATCGCTTCCGTCATGCGCGACCACCTCGAGAACGACGAGCGGAACACGCTGTACCGCATGGTCTCCTCGGGTGCCCGTGGTAACTGGATGCAGGTCCGTCAGATCGCCGGCATGCGCGGTCTCGTGGCGAACCCGAAGGGCGAGATCATCCCGCGCCCGATCAAGTCCAACTACCGCGAGGGCCTGTCCGTCCTCGAGTACTTCATCGCCTCCCACGGTGCCCGCAAGGGCCTCGCGGACACGGCGCTGCGGACGGCGGACTCCGGCTACCTGACGCGTCGGCTCGTCGACGTGTCGCAGGACGTCATCATCCGTGAGGACGACTGCGGCACCGAGCGCGGTCTGCCGCTGCCGGTGGCCGAGCGGATCGGCGACCAGCTGGTGCCGGACGCTCGCGTGGAGACGTCGATCTACTCGCGGACGTTCGCCACGGACGTCGTGGCGGAGGACGGCACGGTCATCGCCGAGGCCGGTTCCGACGCGGGCGACATCATCATCGACAAGGTGATCGCGGCCGGCATCGAGGAGGTCCGGGTCCGCTCGGTCCTGACCTGCGAGTCGCGCGTGGGCACCTGCGCCAAGTGCTACGGCCGCTCCCTGGCCACGGGCAAGCTCGTGGACATCGGCGAGGCCGTCGGCATCATCGCGGCGCAGTCGATCGGTGAGCCGGGCACGCAGCTGACGATGCGTACCTTCCACACCGGTGGTGTCGCCTCCGCGGAGGACATCACGCAGGGTCTTCCCCGCGTGACCGAGCTCTTCGAGGCCCGCACCCCCAAGGGTGAGGCGCCGATCGCGGAGTACACCGGTCGGGTCGCGATCGAGGACACCGAGCGCACGCGTCACCTTGTGCTCACGCCGGACGACGGCGGCGAGGAGATCCGCTACCCCGTCACCAAGCGTGCGCGCCTGCTGATCGCGGACGGCGACCACGTCGCTGTCGGCACCCAGCTGGTGCAGGGTGCGGTCGACCCGAAGAAGGTCCTGCGCATCCTCGGCCCGCGTGCCGCCCAGAAGCAGCTCGTCGACGCGGTGCAGGACACGTACCGCTCGCAGGGTGTGGACATCCACGACAAGCACATCGAGGTCATCGTGCGGCAGATGCTGCGTCGCGTGACCGTGCTGGACGCCGGGGACGCCGCGCTGCTGCCGGGTGAGCTCGCGGAGCGCACCCGCTTCGAGGACGCGAACCGCAAGGCCGTGGCGGAGGGTGGCCAGCCGGCCGCCGGCCGTCCGGAGCTGATGGGTATCACGAAGGCCTCGCTCGCCACCGACTCGTGGCTCTCGGCCGCCTCCTTCCAGGAGACGACCCGGGTCCTCACCGAGGCGGCGATGAGCGGTCGTCGGGACCCGCTGCTGGGCCTCAAGGAGAACGTCATCATCGGTAAGCTCATCCCCGCCGGTACGGGTCTGCCCCGCTACCGGAACATCGAGGTCGAGCCGACCGAGCAGGCGAAGGCGGAGCTCTACCCGAGCTTCGGCTACGACGAGATCGACTTCCCGACCCTCGGCATGGGCTCGGGCGAGGCGATCCCGCTGGAGGACCTGGACTTCGGCGACTTCCGCTGATTCCTGTTCGGCGCGGGGACGACGACGGCGAAGGCGGCTCGGGTGCATCGGCGCGGGTCAGGGGCGGTTGTCGGGGCGGGCGACGGACGTCACACCCGGAGGGTTGTCTCGTCCTTTGACCATGCTTGCTTCCGGCGGTAGCCTAGGAAGCCGTGCCCGTGCCGTCGCACCGTGCATCCCGCTGGTCGTCCGAGAAGTGCTCCAGAGCATCTCTCGGGAGAGTCGCCGGAGGCGCCGCCGATGCGTGCACGAGCATCCCGGATGACTGCTCGGACCGTTCGCGAGAACGGGGGAGCGGACCCGGGCCATCGAGCCGGTGGTAAGTGGCGTTGCGGTCCGTGAGGATCGCGGGTGCCGCCTGCGATCGGCACGCACAAGCCAGACAGACCACCGTCGAGGGCCGACAGGCCCTCGTGAGCTCGAGAGACGACGGAGACGTAGTGCCTACGATCCAGCAGCTCGTCCGCAAGGGCCGGACCTCGAAGGCCGGGAAGTCGAAGACCCCGGCCCTCAAGGGTTCCCCTCAGCGGCGCGGCGTGTGCACCCGTGTGTACACCACCACCCCCAAGAAGCCGAACTCCGCGCTCCGCAAGGTCGCGCGTGTGAAGCTTTCCTCCGGTATCGAGGTCACGGCCTACATCCCGGGTGTCGGCCACAACCTCCAGGAGCACTCGATCGTGCTCGTGCGCGGCGGCCGTGTGAAGGACCTTCCCGGTGTCCGCTACAAGATCGTGCGCGGCGCGCTCGACACCCAGGGTGTCAAGGGCCGTCAGCAGGCGCGTTCCCGGTACGGCGCGAAGAAGGAGAAGGCCTGATGCCTCGTAAGGGTCCGGCCCCCAAGCGGCCGCTCATCGTCGACCCCGTCTACGGGTCGCCCGTCGTGACGCAGCTGATCAACAAGGTCCTGCTCGACGGTAAGAAGTCCACCGCCGAGTCGATCGTCTACGGCGCCCTCGAGGGTGTTCGTGACAAGACCGACCAGGACCCGGTCGTCGTCCTCAAGCGTGCGCTCGAGAACGTCCGTCCGGCCCTCGAGGTCCGCTCCCGCCGAGTCGGCGGCGCGACCTACCAGGTCCCGGTCGACGTCCGGCCGTCGCGGTCGACGACGCTCGCTCTGCGCTGGCTCACCGACTTCTCGCGTGCTCGTCGCGAGAAGACGATGACCGAGCGTCTGATGAACGAGATCCTCGACGCCTCGAACGGCCTCGGTGCCGCGGTCAAGCGCCGCGAGGACATGCACAAGATGGCCGAGTCCAACAAGGCCTTCGCGCACTACCGCTGGTGATGCGCTCGGACGACCTCGGGAGCATCCCGGGGTCGTCCGCGGATCTGGAGCCGGCAGAAGCCGGGTCTCCGCACCGGTTCCCGACGTCCCACTGACCCGAGGGGTAAGACACCGTGGCACTCGACGTGCTGACCGACCTGAAGAAGGTCCGCAACATCGGCATCATGGCCCACATCGATGCCGGAAAGACCACCACCACCGAGCGCATCCTGTACTACACGGGTGTCAACTACAAGGTCGGTGAGACGCACGACGGTGCGTCGACGATGGACTGGATGGAGCAGGAGCAGGAGCGCGGCATCACGATCACGTCCGCCGCGACGACCTGCTACTGGGGCGACAACCAGATCAACATCATCGACACCCCGGGGCACGTGGACTTCACCGTCGAGGTGGAGCGTTCGCTCCGTGTCCTCGACGGTGCCGTCGCCGTGTTCGACGGCAAGGAGGGCGTCGAGCCCCAGTCGGAGACCGTGTGGCGTCAGGCCGACAAGTACGACGTGCCGCGCATCTGCTTCGTCAACAAGATGGACAAGCTCGGTGCCGACTTCTACTTCACCGTGAAGACGATCGTCGAGCGCCTCAAGGCGAAGCCGCTGGTCATCCAGCTGCCGATCGGTGCGGAGAACGACTTCACCGGCGTCGTCGACCTGCTCCAGATGAAGGCACTGGTCTGGCACGGCGAGACCAAGCTCGGCGAGACCTACGAGGTCGAGGAGATCCCCACCGACCTCCAGGCCAAGGCCGAGGAGTACCGCGCCGAGCTCATCGAGGCCGTCGCGGAGACGGACGAGGAGCTGCTCGAGAAGTACCTCGGTGGCGAAGAGCTGACGATCGACGAGATCAAGGGCGGCATCCGCAAGCTCGTCGTCAACTCGGAGGCCTTCCCGGTCCTCTGCGGCTCGGCGTTCAAGAACAAGGGCGTGCAGCCCATGCTCGACGCTGTCATCGACTACCTTCCGTCGCCGCTCGACGTCCCGCCCGTCCAGGGTCACGACGCCAAGGACGAGGAGAAGATCATCGAGCGTCACTCGGACGCCTCGGAGCCCTTCTCCGCGCTGGCGTTCAAGGTCGCCTCGCACCCGTTCTTCGGCAAGCTCACCTACGTCCGGGTCTACTCGGGCAAGGTCGAGCAGGGCGCCCAGGTCTACAACACGACCAAGGGCAAGAAGGAGCGCATCGGGAAGCTCTTCCAGATGCACTCCAACAAGGAGAACCCGGTCCCCGAGGCCCAGGCCGGCCACATCTACGCGTTCATCGGGCTCAAGGACACCACCACCGGTGACACCCTGAGCGCCTCGGACTCCCAGGTCATCCTCGAGTCGATGACCTTCCCGGAGCCCGTGATCGACGTGGCCATCGAGCCGAAGACCAAGGCGGACCAGGAAAAGCTCTCCACGGCGATCCAGAAGCTCGCCGAGGAGGACCCGACGTTCCGCGTCAAGCTGGACGAGGAGACCGGCCAGACCGTCATCGGCGGTATGGGCGAGCTCCACCTCGACATCCTCGTCGACCGCATGAAGCGGGAGTTCAAGGTCGAGGCCAACGTCGGCAAGCCGCAGGTCGCGTACCGCGAGACGATCCGTCGCAAGGCGGAGAAGATCGACTACACGCACAAGAAGCAGACCGGTGGTTCGGGTCAGTTCGCGAAGGTCCAGGTGACCTTCGAGCCGCTGGAGACCACGGAGAACGAGCTCTACGAGTTCGCCAACGCGGTCACCGGCGGTCGGATCCCGCGTGAGTACATCCCGTCGGTGGACGCCGGTATCCAGTCGGCCATGCAGCAGGGTGTGCTGGCCGGGTTCCCGGTGGTCGGTGTCAAGGCCACGCTCCTCGACGGTGCGTACCACGACGTCGACTCCTCGGAGATGGCGTTCAAGATCGCTGGATCCATGGTGTTCAAGGAGGGTGTCCGGCGCGCCGACCCGGTGCTGCTGGAGCCCATCATGGCCGTCGAGGTGCGCACGCCCGAGGAGTACATGGGCGAGGTCATCGGCGACATCAACTCACGCCGTGGGATGATCCAGTCCATGGAGGACGCGACGGGCGTCAAGGTCGTGCGCGCCCAGGTACCGTTGAGCGAGATGTTCGGGTACATCGGGGACCTGCGTTCCAAGACGCAGGGCCGCGCCGTGTACTCGATGCAGTTCGACAGCTATGGCGAGGTTCCCAAGGCCGTGGCTGAGGAGATCATCAAGAAGACCCGGGGCGAGTGAGTCCCCACAGGTCGAACACCTGCACAACCATCAACCTGTAGGAAACCGCAACGCCCCGAGGGTTTAGGCTTGATCGGCCGACACTCGCAACGTTCGGAACATCTACCCAAGTCCCAGGAGGACCCCAGTGGCTAAGGCCAAGTTCGAGCGGACCAAGCCGCACGTCAACATCGGCACCATCGGTCACGTCGACCACGGTAAGACGACGCTGACGGCCGCGATCTCGAAGACGCTCGCCGAGACGTACCCCGACCTCCCGTCGAACCAGCTGAAGAACTTCGACGAGATCGATGCCGCGCCCGAGGAGAAGCAGCGCGGTATCACGATCAACATCTCGCACATCGAGTACGAGACGCCGAACCGTCACTACGCTCACGTCGATGCGCCGGGTCACGCCGACTACATCAAGAACATGATCACCGGTGCGGCGCAGATGGACGGTGCCATCCTCGTGGTCGCCGCGACGGACGGCCCGATGGCCCAGACGCGCGAGCACGTCCTCCTGGCCCGCCAGGTGGGCGTCCCCTACCTGCTCGTGGCGCTCAACAAGTCCGACATGGTCGAGGACGAGGAGCTCCTCGAGCTCGTCGAGATGGAGGTCCGCGAGCTGCTGTCGTCGCAGGAGTTCGACGGCGACAACGCTCCGGTCGTCCGCGTCTCCGGCCTCAAGGCGCTCGAGGGTGACCCCGAGTGGACCAAGAAGGTCCTGGAGCTCATGGAGGCCGTGGACGAGAACGTCCCCGAGCCGCAGCGTGAGCTCGACAAGCCGTTCCTCATGCCCATCGAGGACGTCTTCACGATCACCGGTCGTGGCACCGTCGTCACCGGCAAGGTGGCGCGTGGCACGCTCGACATCAACTCCGAGGTCGAGATCGTCGGCATCCGCTCCCCGCAGAAGACGACGGTCACCGGTATCGAGACCTTCCACAAGCAGATGGACCAGGCGCAGGCCGGCGACAACACCGGTCTCCTCCTGCGTGGCCTCAAGCGCGAGGACGTCGAGCGTGGCCAGGTCGTCGTGAAGCCGGGTTCGATCACCCCGCACACGAACTTCGAGGCGCAGGTCTACATCCTGGGCAAGGACGAGGGCGGCCGCCACAACCCGTTCTACTCGAACTACCGTCCGCAGTTCTACTTCCGGACCACGGACGTCACCGGCGTCATCACGCTGCCTGAGGGCACCGAGATGGTCATGCCCGGCGACAACACCGACATGTCGGTCGAGCTGATCCAGCCGATCGCCATGGAGGAGGGCCTCGGCTTCGCCATCCGTGAGGGTGGTCGCACGGTCGGTTCCGGCCGTGTCACCAAGATCGTCAAGTGATCACCTGATCACTCGGTGATCGTGGGGAGCTGAGCTCCACCGGTCCGTCCGAGGCCCGGGCCCCCGCGGGGGCCCGGGCCTCGGGTGCGTCCGGCGTCACACCCCGGAGGAGTTGGTCTCCCGGCTCCCCATATGGCAAGATGGTCAAGTTGCCTGTCACGGGCGCGTTCTTTCTCGTGTCGAACAGTGTGTAGCACCGCGGTGCACGTCACGGCCTCAGGCCGGTGGCGGCGCCTGGAGCGGTCCCCCTCCTCGGAGGGGATCGTGGGGATGCCTGCTGTCGATACGCGGAACGCCCCACGGACACACGTCTCGACAGGCTGGACATACGTCGTGGTCCGCGCAGCGGTCCACAATCAACGGCCCCAACGCCGGACAGGTGTGTGCCCGAGCGTCTCGCGCTATGCGACACGCCCGAGCGCGGGGGTCGGACATTAGCGGTTCGAGAGAGAGAGTCAGACGACGCCATGGCGGGACAGAAGATCCGCATCCGGCTCAAGTCCTACGACCACGAGGTCATCGACAGCTCGGCGCGCAAGATCGTCGACACGGTGACACGCGCTGGTGCGACGGTCGTGGGTCCGGTGCCGCTGCCGACGGAGAAGAACGTCTTCACCGTCATCCGGTCGCCTCACAAGTACAAGGACAGCCGTGAGCACTTCGAGATGCGCACGCACAAGCGCCTGATCGACATCATCGATCCCACGCCGAAGGCGGTCGACTCGCTCATGCGCATCGATCTGCCGGCTGACGTGAACATCGAGATCAAGCTCTGAGGCTGGAGATCATGACCAACCAGCAGAAGAACATGACCGCGGTGCTCGGCACCAAGCTCGGCATGACGCAGACGTGGGACGACGCGGGCAAGCTCGTGCCGGTCACCGTCGTCGCCGTCCCCACCAACGTGGTGACGCAGGTCCGCGACGCGGAGGCCGACGGCTATGCAGCCGTCCAGCTCGCCGCCGGCCAGATCGACCCGCGCAAGGTCACCAAGCCGCTCAAGGGCCACTTCGAGAAGGCCGGCGTCACGCCGCGCCGTCACCTCGTCGAGGTCCGTACCGACAACGCCGGTGAGTACACGACCGGTCAGGAGATCACCGCCGAGGCCTTCGAGGCCGGGACCGTGGTCGACGTCGTCGGAACCACCAAGGGCAAGGGCACCGCCGGCGTCATGAAGCGTCACGGCTTCGCCGGCGTGGGCGCCTCGCACGGTGCGCACCGCAACCACCGCAAGCCGGGTTCGATCGGCGGCGCCTCCACGCCCTCGCGCGTGTTCAAGGGCATGCGGATGGCCGGTCGCATGGGCCACGCCCGCAAGACCGTCCAGAACCTGACCGTCCACGCGGTCGACGCGGAGAAGGGTCTGCTGCTCGTCAAGGGCGCGGTCCCCGGCCCCAAGGGCGGCATCGTCCTCGTCCGTACCGCCGCGAAGGGAGCCTGAGACAGATGGCTAACCTGAACGTCGACGTGCTCGACGCCACCGGCAAGAAGTCCGGCACCGCCGAGCTCCCCGCCGAGGTCTTCGACGTCGCCACGAACGTCCCGCTGATCCACCAGGTGGTCGTCGCCCAGCGCGCTGCGTCGCGTCAGGGCACCGCGTCCACCAAGACCCGCGGCGAGGTTCGCGGCGGTGGCCGCAAGCCGTACAAGCAGAAGGGCACCGGCCGCGCCCGTCAGGGTTCGACCCGCGCCCCGCAGTTCGCCGGCGGTGGCACCGTCCACGGCCCGCAGCCGCGCAAGTACGACCAGCGCACGCCGAAGAAGATGAAGGCGGCCGCCCTGCGCGGTGCTCTCTCGGACCGCGCTCGCGCGGGCCGCGTGCACGTGGTGTCGGGCTTCGGTGTCGACGGTGTCCCGTCGACCAAGACCGCGCTCGGCACGATCGCCAAGCTGACGGACCGTAAGCACGTGCTGGTCGTCACGGAGCGCTCGGACGAGCTGACCATCAAGTCGCTCCGCAACGTCGAGCAGGTCCACCTGCTGACCGCGGACCAGCTGAACACCTACGACGTGCTCGTCTCCGACGACGTCGTCTTCACGCAGGGCGCGCTCGACGCGTTCCTGGCGGGCCCGACCACGGGCAAGTCGGTGAAGGCGGTCGCGACGGAGGGCGAGGCCGAGGTCGAGGCTGCATCCGAGAAGGAGGCCACCAAGTGACCGCCGTGACGAAGGACCCGCGCGACATCTTGATCGCGCCGGTCGTCTCCGAGAAGTCCTACAACCTCCTCGACGAGGGCAAGTACACCTTCGTCGTGGACCCGGACGCCAACAAGACCGAGATCAAGATCGCGGTCGAGCAGGTCTTCGGTGTCAAGGTCGCCTCGGTGAACACGATCAACCGCAAGGGCAAGACGCGTCGTACGCGTTACGGCCTGGGCAAGCGCAAGGACACGAAGCGTGCGATCGTCACCCTCCGCGAGGGTTCGATCGACATCTTCGGTGGTCCGGTCGGCTGAGCCGGACGAGAGCAGATCGAGGACAACTTCCATGGGAATCCGTAAGCACAAGCCGACGACGCCCGGCCGCCGTGGCTCGAGCGTTGCCGACTTCGTCGAGATCACGCGCTCTGAGCCGGAGAAGTCGCTGGTTCGTCCGCTGTCGAAGACCGGCGGTCGCAACAACTCCGGTCGGATCACGACCCGCCACAAGGGTGGTGGCCACAAGCGCGCCTACCGCGTGATCGACTTCCGTCGTCACGACAAGGACGGCGTGCCGGCCAAGGTCGCGCACATCGAGTACGACCCGAACCGCACGGCGCGCATCGCGCTGCTGCACTACGCGGACGGCACCAAGCGCTACATCGTGGCGCCGAACAAGCTGTCGCAGGGTGACACCGTCGAGGCCGGTCCCGGCGCCGACATCAAGCCCGGCAACAACCTGCCGCTGCGCAACATCCCGACCGGTACCGTGCTGCACGCCGTCGAGCTCCGCCCCGGCGGCGGCGCGAAGATCGCCCGCTCCGCGGGTGCGTCCGTGCAGCTCGTCGCGAAGGAAGGGCCGTACGGCCAGCTGCGCATGCCGTCCGGCGAGATCCGCAACGTCGACCTGCGCTGCCGCGCGACGGTCGGCGAGGTCGGCAACGCCGAGCAGTCGAACATCAACTGGGGCAAGGCCGGACGTAACCGCTGGAAGGGCATCCGCCCGACCGTCCGCGGTGTCGTCATGAACCCGGTCGACCACCCCCACGGTGGTGGTGAGGGCAAGACCTCCGGTGGTCGCCACCCGGTCAGCCCCTGGGGTCAGCCCGAGGGCCGGACCCGCCGTCCGAACAAGTCGAGCGACAAGATGATCGTCCGCCGTCGCCGCACCGGCAAGAAGCGCTGATAGGAGCCTGACAGATGCCTCGTAGCCTGAAGAAGGGCCCCTTCGTCGACGACCACCTGCAGAAGAAGGTGGACGTCCAGAACGAGAAGGGGACCAAGAACGTCATCAAGACCTGGTCCCGTCGGTCGGTCATCACGCCCGACTTCCTCGGTCACACCTTCGCCGTGCACGACGGTCGCAAGCACACCCCGGTCTTCGTGACCGAGGCGATGGTCGGCCACAAGCTCGGCGAGTTCGCTCCCACGCGGACCTTCCGCGGCCACGTGAAGGACGACAAGAAGGGCCGCCGCCGCTGAGCGGGGCGACCCTGACGGTCTGAGAAAAGGAAGCAGGACAGCAATGGAAGCCAAGGCGCAGGCGCGGTTCGTCCGTGTCACGCCCCAGAAGGCCCGGCGCGTCGTGGACCTCATCCGTGGCAAGCAGGCCGTCGAGGCCGTCGCGGTGCTGAAGTTCGCGCCGCAGGCCGCGAGCGAGCCGGTCCGCAAGGTCGTCGAGTCCGCTGTGGCGAATGCCAGGGTCAAGGCCGACCGCGCGAGCGAGCGCTTCGACGAGACCGAGTACGTGGTCTCCGAGGTGTACGTGGACGAGGGCCCGACTCTCAAGCGGTTCCGACCGCGGGCCCAGGGGCGTGCGAGCCAGATCCTCAAGCGCACCAGCCACATCACCGTGGTCGTCGCACCGCGTGAGCAGAAGGAAGGGGCCCGATAGTGGGGCAGAAGATTCACCCGCACGGGTACCGCCTCGGCATCACCACCGACCACCGGTCGCGCTGGTTCGCCGACAGCACCAAGCCTGGGCAGCGGTACCGCGACTACGTCCGTGAGGACGTCGAGATCCGGAAGCTCATGAGCACGGGTCTCGAACGGGCCGGCATCTCCAAGGTCGAGATCGAGCGCACCCGTGACCGTGTTCGCGTGGACATCCACACGGCACGTCCGGGCATCGTCATCGGCCGTCGTGGTGCTGAGGCCGACCGCATCCGCGGTGAGCTCGAGAAGCTCACCGGCAAGCAGGTGCAGCTCAACATCCTCGAGGTCAAGAACGCGGAGATCGACGCTCAGCTCGTCGCGCAGGGCATCGCCGAGCAGCTGGCGAGCCGTGTCTCTTTCCGCCGCGCCATGCGCAAGGGCATCCAGTCCGCGCAGCGCGCCGGTGCGAAGGGCATCCGCGTCCAGGTCGCCGGCCGCCTCGGCGGCGCCGAGATGAGCCGGTCGGAGTTCTACCGCGAGGGCCGCGTGCCCCTGCACACCCTCCGCGCGAACATCGACTACGGCTTCTTCGAGGCCCGCACGACCTTCGGCCGCATCGGCGTGAAGGTCTGGGTCTACAAGGGCGACATGACCGAGAAGGAGTTCGCCGCGCAGCAGGCCGCCGCCGGTCCGCGCCAGGGCCGTGGTGGCCGTGGCGGACCCGAGCGTCGTGGTGGCCCGCGCCGCAACGACCGCAACGAGCGTCCGTCGCAGCCGAAGCAGCAGCCCGCTGCCGAGGCCCCCGCTGCGTCCGACGCGCCGGCCCCGGCCGAGCAGGCCGCGGCCCCAGAGTCCGGAACGGAGGCCTGAGTCATGCTGATCCCGCGCAGGCTCAAGCACCGCAAGCAGCACCACCCGAAGCGCTCCGGCATGGCCAAGGGTGGCACCACGATCTCGTTCGGCGACTACGGCATCCAGGCTCTCGAGCCCGCCTACGTCACGAACCGCCAGATCGAGGCTGCTCGTATCGCGATGACCCGCCACATCAAGCGTGGCGGCAAGGTCTGGATCAACATCTACCCGGACCGCCCGCTCACGAAGAAGCCTGCCGAGACCCGCATGGGTTCCGGTAAGGGTTCGCCCGAGTGGTGGGTCGCCAACGTCAAGCCCGGCCGCATCGTCTTCGAGCTGGCCGGAGTCCCTGAGGAGCTTGCTCGCGAGGCCCTGCGCCGCGCGATGCACAAGCTCCCGATGAAGTGCCGTTTCGTGGTGCGCGAAGGTGGTGCGAACTGATGGCAATCGGTACCCAGGGGCTTGCCCCGGCCGACCTCGACGGCTTCGACGACGAGGCTCTCGTCGCGAAGCTCAAGGAGCAGAAGCAGGAGCTCTTCAACCTGCGCTTTCAGGCCGCCACCGGCCAGCTCGAGTCGCACGGCCGCCTCAAGGCGGTCAAGCGTGACATCGCGCGGATCTACACGGTCCTGCGCGAGCGCGAGCTCGGCATCCGTACGGCCCCGAGCGTGAGTGAGTGAGGCACTGATGAGCGAGAACACCGAGACGGTGACCACCGAGGAGCGGGCAACCCGCAAGGTGCGTCGCGGATACGTCGTCAGCGACAAGATGGACAAGACCATCGTCGTCGAGGTCGAGGACCGCGTGAAGCACCCGCTCTACGGCAAGGTCATGCGCCGTACCAACAAGGTCAAGGTGCACGACGAGCAGAACTCCGCCGGCATCGGCGACCTGGTCGTCATCATGGAGACCCGCCCGCTGTCCGCGACCAAGCGGTGGCGACTGGTGGAGATCCTCGAGAAGGCCAAGTAAGACAGTCCTTCCCGGTGGGGGCGCGGTGTGACACACGTATGCGTCGGGTCCCCACCACAGCAACTATCCGTTCGGCAAGGCTCGCCTGGGACAGCCCGGGCCGAGAACCAGCTCGACGACAGGAGATCAATCGATGATCCAGCAGGAGTCGCGACTGCGGGTCGCCGACAACACGGGTGCCAAGGAGATTCTCTGCATCCGCGTTCTCGGTGGATCCGGACGTCGCTACGCCGGTATCGGCGACACCATCGTCGCCACCGTCAAGGACGCGATCCCGGGCGGCAACGTGAAGAAGGGCGACGTGGTCAAGGCCGTCATCGTCCGGACCGTCAAGGAGCGCCGTCGTCCCGACGGTTCCTACATCAAGTTCGACGAGAACGCCGCCGTCATCCTCAAGACCGACGGCGAGCCGCGTGGAACGCGCATCTTCGGCCCCGTCGGCCGTGAGCTGCGTGACAAGCGGTTCATGAAGATCATCTCGTTGGCCCCGGAGGTGCTCTGACCATGGCGAAGATCAAGAAGGGCGACCAGGTGATCGTGATCGCCGGTCGTGACAAGGGCCTGACGGGCCGCGTGCTCGAGGTGCTCACCGACAGCGACCGCGTCATCGTCGAGGGCATCCAGCGCGTGACCAAGCACGTGAAGGCCGGCCAGACGTCGCGTGGCACCCGCACGGGTGGCATCGAGACCGTCGAGGCGCCGATCCACGTCTCCAACGTGATGCTGGTCGACCCCGAGGACAAGAAGCCGACGCGCGTCGGGTTCCGTCTCGAGGAGGTCGAGCAGGACGGTCGCACGCGTACCGTGCGCGTCCGCTACGCCAAGCGTTCCGGGAAGGACATCTGATATGGCTGCGACGACTCACGACGAGGTCATCGAGGCCCCGGCACTGCCTCGTCTCAAGCAGAAGTACCGCGAGGAGATCCTCGCCGCGCTCCAGGAGGAGTTCGGTCACTCGAACCTCCACCAGGTCGCCGGTCTGACGAAGATCGTCGTCAACATGGGCGTCGGAGACGCGGCGAAGGACTCGAAGCTCATCGAGGGCGCGATCCGCGACCTGACCGCGATCACCGGTCAGAAGCCGCAGATCAACCGAGCGAAGAAGTCCATCGCGCAGTTCAAGCTGCGTGAGGGCATGCCGATCGGTGCGCACGTCACGCTGCGCGGCGACCGCATGTGGGAGTTCCTCGACCGGCTGCTGTCGGTCGCGCTGCCGCGTATCCGCGACTTCCGCGGCCTGAGCCCGAAGCAGTTCGACGGGCACGGCAACTACACGTTCGGTCTCACGGAGCAGTCGATGTTCCACGAGATCGACCAGGACAAGATCGACCGGGTCCGCGGTATGGACATCACGGTCGTGACCACGGCGACGACCGACGACGAGGGCCGCTCCCTGCTGCGCCGTCTCGGTTTCCCCTTCAAGGAGAGCTGACATGGCGAAGAAGGCCCTGATCAACAAGGCGAACGCCAAGCCGAAGTTCGCCGTGCGCGCCTACACCCGGTGCCAGCGGTGCGGTCGTCCGCACTCGGTCTACCGCAAGTTCGGCCTGTGCCGGATCTGCCTGCGGGAGATGGCCCACCGCGGTGAGCTCCCCGGCGTCACCAAGAGCAGCTGGTAAAACAACTACGCCGCAGGTCCGTGCGGTGCTCCGCTGAGCACCGCACGGATACCCCGGCGAGGAAGGGCTGGAGCCCGATATGACTATGACCGACCCGATCGCAGACATGCTGACGCGTCTGCGTAACGCGAACTCGGCGCACCACGACACGGTCACGATGCCGTTCTCGAAGCTGAAGTCGCGGATCGCGGAGATCCTGCAGGCCGAGGGTTACGTCACCGGCTGGACCGTCGAGGACGCGAAGGTGGGCAAGAACCTCACCATCAACCTCAAGTACGGCCCGACCCGCGAGCGCGCCCTCACCGGCGTGCGGCGCGTGTCCAAGCCTGGTCTGCGTGTCTACGCGAAGTCCACCAATCTGCCCAAGGTCCTCGGCGGCCTCGGCGTGGCCATCCTGTCCACCTCCTCCGGCCTCCTGACTGACCGTCAGGCGCAGGACAAGGGTGTGGGCGGCGAAGTCCTCGCCTACGTCTGGTAATCGGAAAGGAGAGACGCCAATGTCTCGAATCGGCAAGCTCCCCGTTCCGGTCCCGGCCGGCGTGGATGTCACCATCAGCGGCGCACTCGTGACTGTGAAGGGCCCCAAGGGGTCCCTCGAGCACTCGGTGCCCGCCCCCATCACGGTCGAGCAGGAGGACGGCGCCCTCAAGGTCGCTCGTCCCGACGAAGAGCGTGAGTCCCGTGCCCTGCACGGCCTCACCCGCACCCTGCTGGCCAACATGATCACCGGCGTGACCAACGGCTACGAGAAGAAGCTCGAGATCGTCGGCACCGGTTACCGCGTGACCGCCAAGGGCAGCGACCTCGAGTTCGCCCTCGGCTTCTCGCACCCGGTGAAGGTCACCGCCCCGGAGGGCATCACCTTCGCGGTCGAGAGCCCGACGAAGTTCTCGGTGTCCGGCATCGACAAGCAGCAGGTGGGCGAGGTCTCGGCGAACATCCGCAAGATCCGCAAGCCCGAGCCGTACAAGGGCAAGGGTGTGCGCTACGCCGACGAGGTCGTCCGTCGCAAGGTCGGAAAGGCTGGTAAGTGATGGCTCTCAAGGTTCTGGGCAAGGGCAAGAGCGTCGCTCGTCAGCGCCGTCACCTTCGCCTGCGCAAGAAGGTCAAGGGCACCACGGAGCGTCCGCGCCTCGTCGTGACCCGCTCCTCGCGCCACATGGTGGTGCAGGTCGTCGACGACACGGTCGGCAAGACCGTGGCGTCCGCCTCGACGCTCGAGGCCGACCTGCGCGCCTCCGGCGACGACAAGACCGCCAAGGCCCGCAAGGTCGGCGAGCTCGTCGCCGAGCGTGCCAAGGCCGCCGGGATCGACGCCGTGGTCTTCGACCGCGGCGGCAACAAGTACCACGGTCGGGTGGCTGCGGTCGCCGACGGCGCCCGCGAAGGCGGTCTGGCGCTGTGATGACGACCACTTTCGCACGGAAGATGAGGATCCTCTGATGGCTGCAGGGCAGCGCAACACCGGCGCCCCCCAGGGCGCCAACGAGTCCAAGAACGACGGTCGCCGCTCCAAGCGCGACGACCGCCGCAACAACCCCCGCGACGACAAGAACGCCTTCGTCGAGCGCGTGGTCACGATCAACCGCGTCTCCAAGGTCGTCAAGGGTGGTCGTCGCTTCAGCTTCACCGCCCTGGTCGTCGTGGGTGACGCCGACGGGACCGTCGGCGTCGGCTACGGCAAGGCCAAGGAGGTGCCCTCGGCGATCGCCAAGGGTGTCGAGGAGGCGAAGAAGAACTTCTTCCGCGTCCCGCGCATCCAGGGCACCATCCCGCACCCCATCCAGGGTGAGGAGGCTGCCGGAGTCGTGTTCCTGCGCCCGGCCTCCCCGGGTACCGGTGTGATCGCCGGTGGTCCGGTGCGTGCCGTGCTGGAGTGCGCCGGTATCCACGACGTGCTGAGCAAGTCGCTCGGTTCCTCGAACGCGATCAACATCGTCCACGCCACCGTCGCGGCCCTCAAGGGCCTCGAGGAGCCGGCCGCCGTGGCCGCGCGCCGTGGTCTGCCGCTCGAGGACGTGGCTCCGGCCCCGCTCCTGCGTGCCCAGGCCGCCGGTCTCGCCGCGAGGGGCGAGAAGAAGGCCGACGAGAAGGTGGGTGCGTGATGGCTCGCCTGAAGGTCACCCAGGTCAAGTCCGCCATCGGCGGCAAGCAGAACCAGCGTGACACGCTGCGGACCCTCGGCCTCAAGCGGATCGGCGACACCGCCGTGAAGGAGGACCGCCCGGAGATCCGTGGCATGGTCACCACGGTGGCGCACCTCGTCACCGTCGAGGAGGTCGAGTGATCATGGCCGACAGCACCGAGAAGAACGCGGCGGCCCAGCCGCTGAAGGTCCACCACCTGCGTCCGGCTGCCGGCGCCAAGAAGGCCAAGACCCGTGTGGGTCGTGGTGAGGCGTCGAAGGGCAAGACGGCGGGCCGCGGTACCAAGGGTACGAAGGCTCGCTACCAGGTTCCCGCGGGCTTCGAGGGCGGGCAGGTTCCCCTGCACATGCGCCTGCCGAAGCTCCGTGGCTTCAAGAACCCGTTCCGCGTCGAGTACCAGGTCGTGAACCTGGACAAGCTTGCCGCGCTGTACCCCGAGGGTGGCTCCGTCACCGTCGAGGGCCTCGTCGCCAAGGGCGCGGTCCGTTCGGGTCAGCCGGTGAAGGTGCTCGGCACGGGCGAGGTCACCGTGAAGCTGGAGATCGCGGTCGACGCGGTCTCGGCGTCCGCCAAGGAGAAGATCCTTGCGGCCGGTGGCTCCGTCTCGGAGGACTGAGAACTGACGGAAGGGCCGGTGGCGCACGCGCGCTGCCGGCCCTCCGTGCTGTCCCGGCACGGGTGACGACCGGTCCGGGACGACCTCTCGAAGCGACCGAGATCGGACGATCTGCTACTTTCGTCCGACGCACGTGGCACAGGTCACTTCCTGAGGCACGTAGAATCCGTCACGGTCCGTTCTGCTCGCGACGTTCGCTGCGCGAGCGGTGATCGTCGGGAATCCCGGCCGGACCACGACCGAGTCGGTGCGCCGACGCCGCGGCTACGGCCGCGACGGGGCGCGCCACACCTCGCCGGACTCCGGCGACACGACACCCCGCCGCGGCGGGTCAGGAGGATAGGTGCTCAGCGCATTCGGCCGGGCTTTCCGGACACCGGACCTGCGGCGCAAGCTGCTGTTCACGATCGCCATCATGGCGCTCTTCCGCGTGGGGTCGTTCATCCCGACCCCGGGCGTCGACTACGGCAACGTCCAGCAGTGCGTGGCGACGCTCGAGGGCGAGACCTCGCTGCTCGGCCTCGTCAACACCTTCAGTGGTGGCGCGCTCCTGCAGCTGTCGGTCTTCGCGCTCGGGATCATGCCGTACATCACGGCGAGCATCATCACGCAGCTGCTGCGAGTCGTCATCCCGCGCTTCGAGGCCCTCCACAAGGAGGGGCAGTCGGGCCAGGCGAAGCTGACCCAGTACACGCGCTACCTCACCATCGCCCTGGCGATCCTGCAGTCGACCACGATCATCACGACGGCGCGCACCGGGCTGCTGTTCCCGGGCTGCGGCCTCGACGTCGTCGTCGACGACAGCTTCATGACGGCGGCGCTCATGGTGGTGACGATGACTGCCGGCACCGGCCTCGTGATGTGGATGGGCGAGCTCATCACCGAGAAGGGGATCGGCAACGGCATGTCGCTGCTGATCTTCACCTCGATCATCGCGAGCTTCCCGACGGCGCTGTGGTCGATCGCCGGCGGTGCGAACGGCGCGCTGAACTTCATCATCATGATCCTGGTGATCGTCCTGGTGATCGGCATCGTCGTCTTCGTCGAGCAGTCGCAGCGCCGGATCCCGGTGCAGTACGCCAAGCGCATGGTGGGTCGCCGCATGTACGGCGGGACCAGCACCTACATCCCGATCAAGATCAACATGGCCGGCGTCATCCCCGTGATCTTCGCCGCCTCGATCCTGGCGATCCCCGCGCTGCTCGCCCAGTTCGGCGACCAGACCGCCGACTGGGTCGTCTGGATCTCCAACAACATCGCTCAGCAGAACCAGGCGCTGTACATCGCGCTGTACGTCCTGATGATCATCTTCTTCGCGTTCTTCTACACGTCGATCACGTTCAACCCGGACGAGGTCGCGGACAACATGAAGAAGTACGGGGGCTTCATCCCCGGTATCCGCGCCGGCCGGCCCACGGCCGAGTACCTCGACTTCGTGATCACCCGGATCACGTCGGCGGGCGCGCTCTATCTCGCCATCGTCGCGCTCATCCCGACGCTGGTGCTGGTCCTCCTGGGCGTCACGACGAACATCCCGTTCGGTGGCACGTCGATCCTCATCATCGTCGGCGTCGGCCTCGAGTTCGTGAAGCAGGTCAACTCCCAGCTCCAGCAGCGACACTACGAAGGGTTCCTCCGTTGACCGAGACGAACACCCCGACCACCCGCCGCGAGCTCCACGGCGCCCCCAGCGCCGAAGGACCTGTCACGCGTCTGGTGATCATGGGCCCACAGGGGGCCGGCAAAGGCACCCAAGCGGCCCGCCTCGCGGAGATCTTCACGATCCCCGCGATCTCCACCGGAGACATCTTCCGTGCCAACATCGCGGGCGGCACGGAGCTGGGCAAGCTCGCGCAGGAGTACTCGGCCAAAGGTGAGCTGGTCCCCGACGAGATCACGGACTCGATGGTCCGCGACCGCCTCGCGGAGGACGACGTCCGGGGCGGTTTCCTCCTGGACGGCTACCCGCGCAACGCCCACCAGGTGGAGGCGCTGGACGGGATCCTGGCCGACCTCGGCTGGGAGCTCGACGGCGTCATCGAGCTGACCGCGGAGCGGGACGAGCTGCTGGAGCGCATCGCGAAGCGCGCGGAGACCGAAGGGCGCGAGGACGACACCCCCGCGGCGATCGAGCGTCGGCTGGACATCTACGACGCCGAGACGGCGCCGCTCACGGCGGCCTACGCAGAGCGGGGCATCCTCGCCCAGGTCGACGGTCTCGGGGACATCTCCGAGGTCACGGACCGCATCGTCGCCGCGCTCGCCCAGCAGCTCGGCTGAGCCGGCGTGTTCCGTCCCCGGCCGCGGATCGAGCTCAAGAGCCTCGACCAGGTGCGTCTCATGCGGCGTGCCGGGCTGGTCGTGGCGGACGCGCTCGCCGCGGTGCGTGCGGCGGCGCGCCCGGGCACGACGACGGCTGACCTGGACGCCGTGGCCGCCGCGGTGATCGCCGAGGCCGGCGCCGAGCCGTCCTTCCTCGGGTACCACGGTTTCCCGGCGTCGATCTGCACGTCGGTGAACGAGGAGGTCGTCCACGGCATCCCCGGCCGGCGCGTGCTCGCGGCCGGCGACCTGGTCTCCGTGGACTGCGGTGCGATCGTGGAGGGGTGGCACGGCGACTCCGCGCTCTCCTTCCTCCTGGGGGAGTCGGGTGCGGTGGACGTCGACGATCCGTCCGGCGGCGGTGACGTGGCCGGGCAAGGGCTCGTCCGGGCCACGCGTACCGCGATGTGGGCCGGCATCGCGGCGCTCGCCGAAGGCCGTCGTGTCGGGGACGTCGGGGTGGCGGTCGAGGCGTCGGTCGAGCTGTCCGCCGAGCTGCTGGGCACCGGGTATGGCCTCGTCGAGGAGTACACGGGCCACGGCATCGGCACGGCGATGCACCAGCCGCCGGACGTCCTCAACTTCGCGGCCTCGGACCGCGGCCCGCGGCTGCGTCCTGGCATGTGCCTGGCGGTCGAGCCGATGGTCACGCTCGGCGGCGCGGGGACCCGCGTGCTCGAGGACGACTGGACGGTGGTCACGACCGACGGGTCACGGGCAGCGCACTGGGAGCACACGGTCGCCGTCCTGGACGGGGGAGTGGCGGTGCTGACCGCTGCCGACCTGGGCGCTTCGGGCCTCGAGCCCTTCGGCGTCGGCCCGGTCCCGCTGTGACCGAGGTCAAGGTTGCTGTTCGGGCCGGATGGAGTAGGATTGCCTGTCGGGTGTAGTCCGTCGTGCGCGCTGTCCCGAGCTCGGGACAACGGCCTGCCGAACGGAAGCACGCGATCCACGTTCCTGACGTCCTGTCCTGGTGCCGCCACGACAGGTCGGAGGCGCGTGGCAGCAGTCCGTCGAGAGACACAGACGAGAGTTAGCGGAGGACATGGCAAAGAAGGACGGTGTCATCGAGATCGAGGGCAGCGTGGTCGAGGCCTTGCCGAACGCGATGTTCCGCGTGGAGCTGGCCAACGGGCACAAGGTTCTCGCACACATCTCGGGCAAGATGCGGCAGCACTACATCCGGATCCTCCCCGAGGACCGGGTCGTCGTGGAGCTCAGCCCGTACGACCTGTCCCGTGGCCGGATCGTCTACCGCTACAAGTAGTCGTCATCCCCCCACCCGATCTACATCGCCGCCTGTGCGGCCGGCCCCGCACGGGTCGGCCAGGGAGGCGGCGGAGGAACACTGATGAAGGTCAAGCCGAGCGTCAAGAAGATCTGCGACAAGTGCAAGGTGATTCGCCGGCACGGTCGCGTCATGGTGATCTGCGAGAACCAGCGCCACAAGCAGCGCCAGGGCTGATCGCAGCAGCATGACTTCGTGGTCGTCCTGATCCAGGACGACCGCGCACAGCGCACCAGCACGAACCCGACCGCCCTCCGAGGCGGCGGGGGAACCTCCGGTCCAGGGGCCGGGGCCCGCGGTCATCGCGGGAGGCGGGTGCGGGAGACCTCTGGAGAGCAGTACAGGAGCCGAGAGGCACATGGCACGTCTTGTCGGCGTAGACCTCCCCCGCGAGAAGCGGATCGTGGTCGCGCTCACCTACATCTACGGCGTCGGTCGTACCCGCGCCGAGCAGACCGTCGCAGCGACGGGGATCTCCCCGGACGCGCGCGTGAAGGAGCTCGGCGACGCCGAGCTCGTCGCGCTGCGCGACTACCTCGAGGGGAACTACCAGCTCGAGGGTGACCTCCGTCGCGAGGTCGCTGCCGACATCCGCCGCAAGGTGGAGATCGGTACTTACCAGGGTCTGCGTCACCGTCGCGGACTGCCGGTGCGCGGTCAGCGCACCAAGACCAACGCGCGTACCCGCAAGGGTAAGAAGCGCACCGTCGCGGGCAAGAAGAAGGCCCGCTGACGCCAGCAGTCCGTGGAGCGCGTCAGCCCGCCTGACGTCCGCCCCGGTCCGACGACCTCAGACCAGGAGTATTTGCAGATATGCCTCCCAAGACTCGCGCAAGCGCCGCGCGCAAGCCCCGCCGCAAGGACAAGAAGAACGTCCCGCTCGGCCAGGCGCACATCAAGAGCACCTTCAACAACACCATCGTGTCGATCACGGACCCCTCGGGTGCCGTCATCTCGTGGGCGTCCGCCGGCCACGTCGGCTTCAAGGGCTCCCGCAAGTCGACCCCGTACGCCGCACAACTGGCCGCCGAGTCGGCCGCCCGCCGCGCGCAGGAGCACGGCGTCAAGAAGGTCGACGTCTTCGTCAAGGGCCCGGGTTCCGGTCGTGAGACCGCCATCCGCTCCCTGCAGGCGACCGGCCTCGAGGTCGGCTCGATCCAGGACGTGACGCCCCAGGCGCACAACGGCTGCCGCCCCCCGAAGCGTCGCCGCGTCTGATCGTCTGGACTGCCGGCTGAGCCTGCGCCTGCGCAGGCTCAGCCGGCACTCTGCCCGGGCGGGTGGACCGAGTCCCGCCCGGGACCGCGCGAGACCGCGGAGCCGTGATGCGTCATATAGCGGACGCACACTGAAAGGACCAACACAGTGCTCATCGCACAGCGCCCGACACTGACCGAAGAGGTCATCTCGGAGTACCGTTCGCGCTTCTCCATCGAGCCGCTCGAGCCTGGCTTCGGCTACACGCTCGGCAACTCCCTGCGCCGCACGCTGCTGTCGTCCATCCCGGGCGCGGCGGTCACCTCCATCCGCATCGACGGTGTGCTCCACGAGTTCACCACCGTGCCGGGTGCGAAGGAGGACGTCACCGAGATCATCCTCAACATCAAGAACCTCGTCGTCTCCTCGGAGAACGACGAGCCGGTCGTGATGTACCTGCGCAAGCAGGGCGCCGGTGCGGCGACCGCGGCGGACATCGTGCCGCCCGCGGGCGTCGAGGTGCACAACCCCGACCTGCACATCGCCACGCTCAACGACGAGGGCAAGCTCGAGATCGAGCTCACCGTCGAGCGTGGACGTGGCTACGTGTCCGCCGCGCAGAACAAGGCCATGGACGCCGAGATCGGTCGCATCCCCGTCGACTCGATCTACTCGCCCGTCCTCAAGGTCACCTACAAGGTCGAGGCCACCCGTGTCGAGCAGCGCACGGACTTCGACAAGCTGATCGTCGACGTCGAGACCAAGCAGGCCATCGCACCGCGTGACGCGCTCGCGTCGGCCGGCAAGACGCTCGTCGAGCTGTTCGGCCTCGCCCGGGAGCTCAACGTCGAGGCCGAGGGCATCGAGATCGGCCCGTCGCCGACGGACACCGCGCTGGCCGCGGACCTGGCGCTGCCGATCGAGGAGCTCAACCTCACCATCCGGTCGTACAACTGCCTCAAGCGTGAGGGCATCCACCAGGTCGGTGAGCTCGTCGCACGCAGCGAGGCCGACCTGCTGGACATCCGTAACTTCGGTGCGAAGTCGATCAACGAGGTCAAGGAGAAGCTGGCCGAGCTCGGTCTGGCGCTCAAGGACTCGCCGCTCGACTTCGACGGCTCCGGCGCGCAGTACTTCAGCGGCGGGGACGACGAGGCCTCGTACACCGACGAGCAGACGTACTGACGCACCGCGCCCGCAGCAGCCCCGCTCGACATGACGGGGCCGCGCGGCGCGGTACCACCCTCAAGGAGAACCAGAAATGCCTACCCCCACCAAGGGTCCGCGGCTCGGTGGCAGCCCGGCTCACGAGCGCCTGATCCTCGCGAACCTGGCGACGGCGCTCTTCGAGCACGGCCGCATCACCACCACCGAGACGAAGGCCAAGCGCCTGCGTCCGACGGCCGAGCGTCTCATCACGCTCGCCAAGCGTGGCGACCTGCACGCCCGCCGTCGGGTGCTGACGGTCGTGCGCGACAAGTCCGTCGTGCACACGCTGTTCACCGAGATCGCCCCGGCCATGGCCGAGCGCAACGGTGGCTACACCCGCATCACGAAGGTCGGCAACCGCAAGGGCGACAACGCCCCCATGGCGGTCATCGAGCTCGTGACGGAGCCGGTCAGCCCGAAGCAGGCCGTCGTCGCCGAGGCCACGAAGGCCGCTGAGAAGTCGGCCAAGGACGAGAAGAGCGCCGAGGCGCCGGTCGAGTCGACCGAGACCGACGCTCCGGCGGAGGAGAAGAAGGAGGACTGAGTCCTCCCTCCCCGTGATCGTCAAGGGCCCCGCACCACTGAGGTGGTGCGGGGCCCTTGACGTCCCTACCGTGGTGGCATGCTCCCGGTGGTCCTGCTGCACGGTTCTCGGACCTCGTGCACCATGTGGCGCCGCCAGGTCGGGGTGCTGCGGGACGCCGGTATCCCGGTGAGCGCACCCGACCTGCCCGGCCACGGCGCGCGGCGCGGCGAGCGGTTCCGGCTTGACGAGGCGGTGGGGGCGGTGCGTGACGCGGTCGCCGAGGTCGGCGGCAGGGCACTGGTGGTGGGCCTGTCCCTCGGGGGCTATGTCGCGATCGAGCACCGCGCCCGGTTCCCGGAACAGTCCGCGGGTCTCGTGGCGGCCTCGTGCTGCACGAGCCCGGACGTGCCTCTGCGGGGAGGCTGGTTGCGGCTCGCGCGGTGGATCGAGCGCTGGCCGGACTCCGGTGCCCGGCTCAACGAGGCGTTCGTCCGTGGGCTGCTCGACGCCGAGTCAGGTCAGGACCTGGCGGCGGGCGGCTTCGCGCTGGAGGTCATGGCGGATGTGCTCGCCGAGGTGGGCCGCATCGACACCCGTGCGGCCCTGCGGGCCGCGGGCAGCCCGGTCCGGCTCGTCAACGGGCAGTGGGACCACTTCCGCGGGCAGGAGCGGTCGATGCTCGCCGCGGCCCGTGCCGGGGGAGCCGACGCACGTCTCGTCGTGGTGCCGCACGCGCGCCACCTCGTGAGCCTCGACCAGCCGGTGGGCTTCAGCCGCGCGGTCCTGGAGGCGCACGCCGAGACGGACGCCGCGGAACGGGCGCGCTCCGACGTCGGGCAGCCCGAGTTCAGTCGGCGAGCAGGTCCCACGCCCGCGCCCCGCCCACCAGCGCCGCGGAGTTCGGCACGACGACCACGTCGTCCCCGAGCCGTTCCAGGGCCGACGGCGTGATCCGGCGGGCGTTGCCGCCGCCCAGGTAGAGCCGGTCCCACCAGAAGACGGGCCGGAGACCCTCGACGACCGTCACGACCCGGCGGGACCACAGACCGTCACCGAGCCGTCGCCGCTCCGGCTCGCCGACGTAGGCGTCGTAGGTGGTGCTGCGGCGCACCGGTGCCCGTGACCACTCGAGGTGCGGGGCGAGCCGGCCGCCGTCGAACAGCGCCGAACCGAGGCCCGTGCCGAGGGTGAGCACCAGCTCCACGCCCGACGACGAGATCACCCCGGCGCCGTGCACCTCGGCGTCGTTGAGCACCAGCGCCGGCAGCCCCAGCCTGGCACTCAGCGCGGCTCGCACGTCGAAGGTGCTCCAGGCCGTCACGAGCTCGGGCACGACCCGGGAGCGTGGCCCCGAGCGCGTCACGTAGTGCGGCGTGTGCACGACGACGCCGTGCCGGACCATGCCGGGCATGCCGAGGGTCAGCCGGTCGGCGGGCGGCAGGTCCGCCGCGATCTCGGCCACCGTGTCGACGAGCAGCGTGGGTGGGAGCGGGTACGGCGTCGGGACGCGGACGGGCGCGGCGTGGGCGGTGCCGGCGGCGTCGAGGACGTTCGCCTTGATGCCGCCGCCACCGCAGTCCACCGCGAGGGTCATGAGTTCGGCCACCGCCCCATCATCCGGTCAGAATGGACGGGTGAGCACCTCGACACCCGCGCCCGCCCCCGGATCCTCGG
Source organism: uncultured Isoptericola sp. (assembly GCA_947497265.1). Taxonomy (GTDB): domain Bacteria; phylum Actinomycetota; class Actinomycetes; order Actinomycetales; family Cellulomonadaceae; genus Isoptericola; species Isoptericola rhizosphaerae. Next base: position 82,793 of record CANMFP010000001.1, on the reverse strand, counting down.
CCGCTTCCCCGGACCCGGTGCCCGACGGCGGCACGGTCCGGGTGCGTCTCGACCTCGCCTACGCCGGGACGCACTTCGCCGGCTGGGCGACCCAGCCACGGCTGCGCACGGTGCAGGGTGTCCTCGAGGACGCCCTGGCCACGATCGTGCGGGCCGAACCGCTGGGCCTGCCGCGCCCCCGGTTGACGGTCGCCGGGCGGACCGACGCGGGCGTGCACGCCCGGGGCCAGGTGGCGCACGTCGACCTCCCGCTCGAGCGGTGGGAGGCGATGCCCGGCCGGTCCGACCGGTCACCCGGCCGGGCCATGGTCGACCGGCTGTCCGGCGTGCTGCCGCCTGACGTCGTCGTGCATCGTGCGAGCAGGGCGCCCGCCGGGTTCGACGCCCGGTTCTCGGCGGCCGGGCGGACCTACCGGTACCGCCTCGCCGACAGCCATGCGCTGCGGGACCCGTTGGCGCGGGAGTGGGTGCTGTGGCACCGCCGCGAGCTCGACGTCGCGGCGATGCACGATGCCGTCCAGCCGCTCGTCGGCCTGCACGACTTCGCGGCCTACTGCCGGCCGCGGGAGGGCGCGACGACCATCCGGGAGCTGACGCGCTTCGACTGGACGCGTCCGACGACCGGTCCTGACGCGGGGCTCGTCGTCGCGGTCGTCGAGGCCGACGCCTTCTGCCACTCGATGGTGCGCGCGCTCGTGGGGATGTCCCTGGCCGTGGGGGAGGGGCGCCGCCGCGAGGACGCCCCGGAGCAGGTGCTGGGCGGCAGGACGCGCTCGGCGGCCGCCGCGGTGGCACCGGCGAGAGGGCTCACGCTCGAGCGCGTGGACTACCCGCCCGACGAGGAGCTGGGCGCGCGTGCGGCACGCATCCGGGCGCGCCGGTCGCCGGACGAGGTGCGGTAGGCGCGACGCTCCGGCTCACGGCTCGGTGCTGGTGGTCGCCGTGGGCCTGCGCTGTGCTGCGGGCGCCGGCCTCGTGCCTCGGCCGTCACCCTGCGCGACGCTCCGGCTCACGGCTCGTCGACCCAGTGGACGGCGGCCTCCTCCGCGGTGGCCCCTGCGCCGTCGATCCCGGCGTCCGTCCCGTAGACGTCGTTGTCGCGCGTGCCGTCGGCGTTGGGGTCGGCGTCGTCGTCCTCGACGAGACGGCCCGCCCTGGAGGAGTCGGGCCGGTCCAGCGGGTCGCGCTCCCAGACGTCGGGCTCCTCTTCGGCGAGCCGCCGGTCGAGCGGCTCGCCGCGGCTCTCCTCCCAGGACGTCTCGCCCCAGTGGTTCGCGCGGGGGCGGTCCAGGGGCGAGTACCCCTCGTCGAGGGCGTCCTGGGTACCGCGGTCGAGGAGGGTGTCCTCCGTGGGAAGCTGGTTGCCGTCGCCCTCGGTCCCGAGCTCGGGATCCGGTCGTGTGCCTGGAGTGTCTTCGGTCATGTCTCCACGGTGCACCGGGACGGCCGAGCGCGCAGCCCGGTTCCCGCTCCGCAGCGGCACGGCAGCGGCACGGCAGCGGCACGGCGTCGGCACGGCAGCGCCCCGCGGGCCGTGACGCACATCGCTTTGACCGCCACGACAGCGTGCCGCTAGACTAACCAGTCGTTGTGCTATGCCCCGGTGTCCCGTGCCGTCGACGTTCCCACCGTCCGACGGCACAAGGCCAGGACGCCGCCCTGGGGCCCCGCGTACAACATCTGACTCATCGGGCGCCGCTTCTCGCCCGACGACACCGACCACGAAAAAGGTTACGAACCGTGCGTACGTACACCCCGAAGCCCGGCGACATCCAGCGCGACTGGTACGTCGTCGACGCGACCGACGTCGTCCTGGGCCGCCTGGCCAGCCAGGTCGCCACGCTCCTGCGCGGGAAGCACAAGCCGACCTTCGCGCCGCACGTCGACGGCGGTGACTTCGTCATCGTGATCAACGCGGACAAGGTCGCCCTCTCCGGCAACAAGCGCGAGGACAAGCTCGCCTACCGCCACTCCGGCTACCCGGGCGGCCTCCGTTCCGTCAAGTACGGCGACCTCCTCGAGAACAACCCCGAGGAAGCCGTGGAGAAGGCCGTGCGCGGCATGCTCCCCAAGAACTCGCTCGGGCGGGACCAGCTCATGAAGCTGAAGGTCTACCGCGGTGCGGAGCACCCGCACGCGGCGCAGACGCCCCAGCCGTTCGAGATCACCCAGCTTTCGCAGCAGGCCTGAGCCGCTGCCCGATGCCGAGCGAAGGAAACACTGTGGCTGACACCACCGTCGACACCGAGCTGGACGAGAACACGCCCAGCAACTACACCACCGAGACCGCTGCCCCCGTGGCCAACGGCGGTCAGTCCATCACTGCCCCGGGCCAGGCCCTGGGTCGCCGCAAGGAGGCCGTGGCGCGCGTGCGCCTCGTCCCCGGCACCGGCCAGTGGAAGATCAACGGCCGTACCCTCGAGGACTACTTCCCGAACAAGGTGCACCAGCAGCTGGTCAACGACCCGCTGAAGCTGGTCGAGGTCGAGGGGCGTTTCGACGTCATCGCCCGCATCACCGGAGGTGGCCCCTCCGGCCAGGCCGGCGCGCTGCGCCTGGGCATCTCGCGTGCGCTCACCGAGATCGACCGTGACGCGAACCGTGCGGCCCTGAAGAAGGCCGGCTTCCTCACCCGCGACCCCCGTGCCGTGGAGAGCAAGAAGGCCGGTCTCAAGAAGGCCCGCAAGGCTCCGCAGTACTCGAAGCGCTGATCCGTCGCTTCCCCGCACGGCCCCGTCGGTACTCCGGCGGGGCCGTCCGCGTGTCCGGACGCACTACGATCGTCCGAGCGCCCACCCGAGAGGACCACAACTGATGGCACGACTCTTCGGCACCGACGGTGTCCGTGGCCTGGCCAACCGCGACGTGACGGTCGAGCTCGCGCTCGATCTCGGCAGCGCCGCAGCCCACGTGCTGGGATCCCGCACCATGCCGGGTCACCGGCCCAAGGCGGTCGTCGGGCGTGACCCGCGGGCTTCCGGCGAGTTCCTGTCCGCCGCGGTCTCAGCAGGGCTGGCGGCCTCCGGCGTCGACGTGGTCGACCTCGGCGTGGTGCCGACGCCCGCGCTCGCCTACCTCGTCAGCGCGATGCACGCCGACCTCGGCGTGATGGTCTCCGCCTCGCACAACGCGATGCCGGACAACGGGATCAAGTTCTTCGCGCGTGGTGGTCTGAAGCTCGACGACAGTGTCGAGGACGAGATCGAGGCGGTGCTCGGCAACGGGTGGGAGCGCCCGATCGGCGCCGACGTCGGGCGGATGCGCGTCGACACCGGCATCGCGGCCGAGCAGTACGTCGAGCACCTGACCGCCAGCATCGGTACCTCGCCGGACCGTCGGCCGCTCGAAGGTCTGCGGATCGCGGTGGACGCCGCCAACGGCGCCGCCAGCCAGGTCGGGCCGGACGCGCTGCGTGCCGCAGGTGCCGACGTCGTCGTCATCAACGCGAGCCCCGACGGGCGCAACATCAACGAGAAGGCGGGCTCGACCCACCCCGAGCAGCTGCAGGCGGTCGTCGTGGCCGCCGAGGCGGACTTCGGGGTGGCGTTCGACGGGGACGCGGACCGCTGCCTCGCCGTCGACCACGGCGGCGTCCTCGTGGACGGCGACCAGATCCTCGGCATCCTCGCCAAGGCGCTGAAGGACGAGGGCCGGCTGCCCGGGGAGACGCTCGTCGTCACCGTCATGAGCAATCTCGGGCTGCTGCTGGCGATGCGGGACGCCGGGGTGCGGACCGTCCAGACCGGCGTCGGCGACCGCTACGTCCTCGAGGAGATGCGGGCCCACGGGTACGGGCTCGGTGGCGAGCAGTCCGGCCACATCATCCTCGCCGAGCATGCGACGACGGGCGACGGCGTCCTGACGGCGCTGCACCTGGCCGCACGGATCAAGGCGACCGGCAAGCGGCTGGCGGACCTCGCGACGGAGATCCCGCGGCTGCCGCAGACGCTCGTCAACGTCAAGGGCGTCGACAAGGCGCGGACCGACGCGGACGAGGACCTGCGGGTCGCCGTCGAGAACGCCGAGGCCCTCCTGGGTGAGACGGGCCGCGTCCTGCTGCGTCCCTCCGGCACGGAACCTGTCGTGCGGGTCATGGTGGAGGCGGCGACCCAGACGCAGGCCGACGGTGTCGCGGAGACGCTCGCCGCCGTCGTGCGGGAACGCCTCAGCCTGTGAGCGTCTGGTCGGGCGAGGTCGTGCCGGCCCTGGCGGACGCCGTCGCGGACCTGCTCGACGTCGCGTTCGGCCGCGAGGATGCGCCCGGCGTGCTCCCGATCGTCCAGGCCGGGGACCCGGTGCTCCGGTCGCCCGCAGCGCCGTACGTCGGGCAGCTCGGCGACCAGCTCCCGCGTCTGCTGGAGGCGATGCGGCGCACCATGCGCGCGGCGCCCGGCGTCGGCCTCGCCGCACCTCAGGTCGGCATCGGCCTGGCCCTGGCCGTCTGCGAGGACGCCGGGATACCCGGGGACGAGCGGGAGCGCACGCCGCTGCCGTACCGGGTGCTCGTCAACCCCCGCTACGAGGCGATGGCCGACGACGACCCTGCGGGCTCTCGCGTCGCCTTCTACGAGGGCTGCCTGTCCGTGGACGGCTGGCAGGCCGTCGTCGCGCGGCCCCGCCGGGTCCGCCTCACCGGCCAGGACGAGACCGGCGCCGACCTCGACGAGGTGCTCGTCGGCTGGCCGGCGCGGATCGTCCAGCACGAGACGGACCACCTGCGCGGCGAGCTCTACCTCGACCGTGCGCAGACCCGGTCGCTGACGTCGAACGCCAACCTCGCGCGGTTCTGGTCCGCCTCGCCGCACCCGGCGGCGGCCGCCGCGGCCCTCGGTTTCACCCTCTCCTGACGCGTCGCGGCCAGGGGCTGGACAGATGCTGTGAAACCCGCGTGAACGTTCGTCGCTCAGGCCCGAACGGGGGACATCCCTGATGTCCCGCGCCTCGGACGAGCCCTACGCTGGTGTCCGTCGCACCGGATGGTGCTGACGCCGCCGCCGGCCAGGCCGGCTGACGAACGAGGGGCCTCGTGCCGGGAATGACCATGCTGCTGGACCAGGTGGAGGCCTGGATCCTCGAGATCGCCGCGTCCGTCTGGATCTATCCCGCCATGTTTGCGTCGGCCTTCATCGACGGGTTCTTCCCGCCTGTCCCCAGCGAGTCCGTGCTCGTCACCCTCGTGATCTCCGCCCAGGCCACCGGGGTGCCGTGGCTGTGGCTCATCATCCCCGTCGCGGCCGTCGGAGCGTGGCTGGGTGACCAGGTCGCCTATCTCTTCGGGCGGCGCTACGGCACCGAACGGCTCCTCGCGATGCGTAGCGCGCGGGGGCGCAAGACGGTGTCCTGGGCGCGCCGGGCGCTGGCCCGCCGCGGCGCCGTCTTCATCATCGCCGCCCGCTACATCCCGGTGGGCCGGGTGGCGGTCAACATGACCGCCGGAGCGCTCGGCTACCCGCAACGGCGCTTCATGACGTTCTCCGGCGTCGCTGCGGTGCTGTGGGCGGGCTACTCGACGCTGATCGGGTTCGCGGCGGCCGAGGTGCTGGGCCACGACCCGCTGCTGGCGATGGCGGTGGGTGTCGTCGGCGGCGGGTTGCTGGGGCTGGTCGTCGACCGCGTGGTGCAGGCGTTCACCCCGCGCGAGGAGGTCCTGGAGGAGATGCGCAGCCAGGTCCCGGTGGCGGTACCCGGCGCCGAGGAGCCCTCAGCGCTTGTCGAGGAGCCCTCAGAGCTTGCGTAGCCGCACCCGCTGGACCGAGTGGTCCGACCCCTTGGTCATCACGAGCGTGGCCCGGCCGCGGGTGGGCAGCACGTTCTGCTCGAGGTTCGGGGCGTTGATCGACTCCCAGATGCTCAGCGCGCGCTCGGTGGCCTCGGCGTCGGACAGGTCGGCGTAGCGGCGGAAGTAGGACTCCGGGCGGCTGAACGCCGTCCGGCGCAGCTTGAGGAACCGGTCCACGTACCACTGGCGGATGTTCCGGGTCCGGGCGTCGACGTAGATCGAGAAGTCGAAGAAGTCGCTCACCGCCACCGTCGGCTCCGTCGCCGAGAGGGAGCGCGCCGGCTGGAGCACGTTGAGGCCCTCGACGATGAGGACGTCCGGGCGGTGCACCACGGCCTCCTCGCCCGGGACGATGTCGTAGACCACGTGCGAGTACACCGGGGCGTACACCTCCGCGTGGCCAGCCTTGACGCGCGACAGGAAGCGGATGAGGGCGCGGCGGTCGTACGACTCGGGGAACCCCTTGCGGTCGAGCAGGCCCCGTCGCTCCAGCTCGGCGTTGGGGTAGAGGAACCCGTCGGTGGTGATGAGCTCGACGTTCGGGGTCTCCGGCCAACGGGCCATCATCTCCCGCAGCACACGCGCCGTCGTCGACTTGCCGACCGCGACCGACCCGGCGACACCGATGACGTACGGCGTGCGGGGCGGCTCCTCGCCGAGGAACGTCGACGTGGCGCGGTGCAGGCCGGCCGTCGCGGTGACGTACAGGTTGAGCAGGCGCGACAACGGGCGGTAGACGGCGTCGACCTCCGCGAGGTCGATGGGGTCGCCGAGGCCCCGCAGGCGCGCCACGTCCTCGTCGGTCAGGGGCAGCGGCGTCTGTTCCGACAGCCCGCTCCATGCCGCCCGGTCGAAGTCGACGTAGGGGGAGGCCGGGGCCAGCCGGGGAAGATGCTCCGACAGCGGAGGGAGCGACGTCGGATCACCGTTGCCGGCAGGGGACGTCGCGGACGAGGAGGTCACTGGTCGATTCTGCCCGAGGCACCCACCGGCGACGCAAACGCGGTGGGCCGTGCACGGGCGGACCCGATGCACTGGGTAGACTCCCGCGCATGTGTGGCATCGTCGGATACGCAGGGCTCGGGCCCGCGGAAACTCTCGCAGGGCAGGCCTCGACCGTCGAGGACGGGGCGTCGGACCGCCCGCTGGAGGTGGTGCTCGAAGGCCTGCGGCGCCTCGAGTACCGCGGGTACGACTCCGCGGGCGTGGCGCTCGTCGGACCGGGCTCGCAGACCGTCGTCTCGGCCAAGAAGGCCGGCAAGCTGGCCAACCTCCTGGCAGAGCTCGCCGAACGTCCGCTCCCCGCCGCCACCGCCGCCGTCGGGCACACCCGGTGGGCGACGCACGGCGGGCCGACCGACGGCAACGCCCACCCGCACCTGGCCGACGGCGGGAAGCTCGCCGTCATCCACAACGGCATCATCGAGAACTTCGCCGAGCTGCACGAGCTCCTCTCCGCCGAGGGTGCGACCTTCCTCTCGCAGACGGACACCGAGGTCGCCGCGCAGCTCCTGGCTCGCGAGTACCGCGCCGCCGGCGACCTGACCGCCGCGATGGCCGCCACCGCCCGCCGCCTGCGCGGCACGTTCACGCTGCTGGCCGTGCACGCCGACGTGCCCGACACCGTCGTCGGCGCGCGGCACGACTCGCCGCTGGTGGTCGGCCTCGGGGAGGGGGAGAACTTCCTCGGGTCCGACGTCGCGGCGTTCGTCGCGCAGACCAAGGAGGCCCTGGAGCTCGGCCAGGACCAGGTCGTGACCATCACGCCGACGGCGGTCCAGGTGACCGACTTCGACGGTGCGCCGGCCGAGGGCAAGCGGTTCACCGTGGACTGGGACGCCGCCGCCGCCGAGAAGGGCGGCTTCGAGTCCTTCATGGACAAGGAGATCCACGACCAGCCGCACGCGGTGGCCGACACGCTCCTGGGCCGGACCGACTCCGCCGGGCGGATCGTCCTGGACGACCTGCGGATCGACGAGTCCCTGCTGCGCGCCGTCGACAAGATCATCGTCGTGGCCTGCGGCACGGCCGCCTATGCCGGGCACGTGGCGAAGTACGCCATCGAGCACTGGTGCCGGATCCCGGTGGAGGTCGAGCTGGCGCACGAGTTCCGCTACCGCGACCCGATCGTGGACGCCGGGACCCTCGTCGTCGCGATCTCGCAGTCCGGCGAGACGATGGACACGCTGATGGCGGTGCGCCACGCCCGTGAGCAGGGTGCCAAGGTGATCGCCGTCGTCAACACCAACGGCTCGACGATCCCGCGCGAGTCGGACGCGGTGCTCTACACGCACGCCGGGCCCGAGATCGCCGTCGCCTCCACCAAGGCCTTCCTCGCGCAGATCACGGCGGCCTACGTGCTCGGCCTGTACCTGGCCCAGCTGCGCGGGAACAAGTTCCCCGACGAGATCGCCGCCACCTTCGACGAGCTGCGGGACATGTCCCGCAAGGTGCAGACCGTCATCGAGCGCGGCGAGTACGTGCGGGCGACGGCGCGGTCCATGGCCGACGCGGACAAGGTGCTGTTCCTCGGTCGCCACGTCGGCTACCCGGTGGCGATGGAGGGTGCGCTGAAGCTCAAGGAGCTCGCGTACATCCATGCCGAGGGGTTCGCCGCCGGAGAGCTCAAGCACGGTCCCATCGCGCTGATCGACGCGGGCCAGCCCGTCTTCGTCGTCGTCCCGTCGCCGCGGGGCCGCGACCAGCTGCACTCCAAGGTGGTCTCCAACATCCAGGAGATCCGGGCGCGCGGCGCCCGCACGCTCGTCATCGCGGAGGACGGCGACGACGAGGTGCGCAAGTACGCCGACGAGGTCTTCTGGATCCCGAAGGCCCCGACGCTGCTGCAGCCGCTGCTCGCCGTCGTCCCGCTGCAGATCTTCGCGATGGCGCTCGCGACCGCCAAGGGGCTCGACGTCGACCAGCCGCGCAACCTGGCCAAGTCCGTCACCGTCGAGTGACCCGGAGGCGTCGCGGAGGGTGGAGGCCGACGGAGGAGGCATCCGCCTGGAGCAGAGCTGCAGGGGCACTCGACCAGGAATCGAGTGACCCGGAGGCGTCGCGGAGGGTGGAGGCCGACGGAGGAGGCATCCGCCTGGAGCTGAGCTGCAGGGGCACTCGACCAGGAATCGAGTGACCCGGAGGCGTCGCGGAGGGTGGAGGCCGACGAAGGAGGCATCGTGCCACGTCGAGAGGGCATGATCGACCTCATGGATGACGAGCAGGACGGACCGGCGTCCGGTCCGACGACGTTGGCCGGCCTGGCCGACGAGGTCGAGATCATCTCGCGGGTCTACGAGCGCCGGTTCGGTGTGCCACGCACGGACGACTGGCTCGTGCTCAAGCTGCACGAGGAGGTCGGCGAGCTGACCCAGGCCTATCTGGCGGCGTCGGGCCGCTCCCGCGACCGTGGCGACGGCACGGATGTCGGCGGGGCGTTCCGGGCCGAGCTCGCTGACGTCCTCGCGCAGCTGTTGCTGGTCGCCCGGAGGTTCGACGTCGATCTCGAGTCCGAGCTCGAGCGCAAGTGGTTCCGGTTCCGCCACCTCGTGGAGCCCCAGGACGAGGACGGGGTGCGCCGATGATCATCGGGGTGGGGATCGACGTCGTCGACGTCGCACGGTTCATGGCGACGCTGGAGCGCACGCCGCGCCTGCGCGAGAAGCTCTTCACCGAGGCGGAGCGGGACCTTCCGGCGTCGTCCCTGGCGGCGCGGTTCGCCGCGAAGGAGGCGATCGCCAAGGCGCTGGGCGCGCCCGGCACCCTGCAGTGGCACGACGCCACGGTGCACCGCGTCGTCGGCGGGCCTCCGGAGGTCGAGCTGCGGGGCACGGTGCAGGCGCGGGCCGACGAGCTGGGGGTGCGGCACTGGCACCTGTCGATCTCGCACGACGCGGGGATCTCGTCGGCCATGGTGGTCGCCGAGGGCTGACCGGAGCCGTCCCTTTTGCCGACGTCGGTAGTCCGTGTCGAGATCGGTCGTCCGCACTGCCGATCTCGACACGGACTACCGACGTCGGCAGAACGGCACCCGGGGCGCGCGGCGGGGAGTGCCGGACGCGTCAGTCCTGCAGCGCGGGGATGACCTGGCGCTGGAACAGCTCGATCTGGTCCCGGTCGCCCGCCGCGTTCGCGAAGTACGTGATCGCGTAGGTCATGCCCAGCGCCTTCATCTCCGTGAGTTTCTCCACGATCTGCTCCGGGGTGCCGACCATGAGCCCGTGGCGCCACAGCGAGCTCTCGCGGTGCCCCGGCTCGCCCGGGGCGTACTTGGCGAAGTGGGCGTCGATCCAGGCGAGCTTGTCGTCGATCTCGGCCTGGTTCTCGCCGATGACCACGTTGTAGTTCGCCGAGCGGGTGATCTCGGCGAAGTCCCGGCCGACGTCGCGGCAGTGCTGCTCCAGGACCTGCGACTTGTGCTGGAACTCCTCGGGTGTGCCGGAGAAGTTCGTGTACTGCGCGTGCTGGGCGGCGATGCGCAGCGTCTTCTTCTCCCCGCCACCGGCGATCCACAGGGGGATGGAAGGGACAAGGTCGGCCCCGCCTGAGCCGTTCGAGGTGCCCACGGGCAGCTGCTGCAAGGGCTGCGGGTAGCACAGCGCGCCGTCGGCCTGGAAGTGCTGGCCCTCGAACGTGCCCGAGGAGCCGGTGCGCCACATGCGCTCCATGATCTGCACGCCCTCGTCCAGGGCGCGCAACCGGTCGCCGGCGCGGGGGAACCCGTAGCCGTAGGCGCGCCACTCGTGCTCGTACCAGCCCGCGCCGATCCCCATCTCGGTGCGCCCGCCCGAGATGGTGTCCACGGTGGACGCGACCTTCGCCAGGTACGCCGGGTTGCGGTAGGCCATGCAGGTGCACATCTGGCCGAGACGCACGCGCTGGGACGCCGCGGCGAACGCGGCCATGAGCGACCACGCCTCGTGCGTCGCCTCGTCGCTCGGCACGGGGACGGTGTGGAAGTGGTCGTAGACCCACACCGACTCCCACGCGAACTCGCCGCCCGGCACAGCCTCACCAGCGGCCGCGTTGTCCGCGTAGTGAAGCAGGGAGAGCATCGTCTCCCAGTGCTGCGCGGGCGGGATGTCGGTGAGGGACATGCGCCAGCCTTGCGGGATGAAGAGTCCGAATCGCATGGCCCCGAGCCTATGCGGTCCGGCCGTGCCGCGTATGTTCGAACCATGATCGAGGCATGGAGCACGGCAGACGTCCGCGCCGCTGAGGCGCCCCTGCTGGAGGCCGGGGTGCCGCTCATGGAGCGGGCCGCCTTCGCGCTCGCGATGCAGGTGCTGGCCGACCTGCGCGCCCGACGGCGGCACGCGCGTGGCGCTCGGGTCGCGTTGCTCGTGGGGGCCGGGAACAACGGGGGCGACGCGTTGCACGCCGGTGTCGTGCTGGCCCGCCGGGGCGTGGGGGTCACGGCGGTGCTGGTCTCCGAGCGGACGCACGCGGGGGGCCTGGTTGCCCTGCGCTCGGCAGGGGGTCACGTCGTCGAGCTGTTCGCCGACCCGTCCCGGACCGCCGCCGTGGCCGCCGGCGCGGTGAGCGGCGACGTCGTGCTCGACGGCCTGGTCGGGATCGGCGCCCGCGGGGCGCTCCGTGGAGCGGCCGCGGATCTCGTCACCGCGGTCACCGACGCCCTGGGCGGCGCACCGGCACCGTGGATCGTCGCCGTCGACCTCCCGTCGGGTGTCGGGGCCGACGACGGCACGGTCGACGGCCCGGTGCTCCCGGCCGGTCGCACGGTCACCTTCGGGGCTGCGAAGCCCGGCCTGCTGCTGCCGCCCGCGGCCCGGACGGTCGGAGAGCTCACCGTCGTCGACATCGGCCTGACCTTCGAGGGGACGCAGAGCGCTCCGGCACTGCGTCAGCTCGACGCCCGCGACGTCGGCGGAGCGTGGCCGGTGCCCGGGCCGGCGGACCACAAGTACACCCGCGGCGTCGTCGGCCTGGTCGCCGGGACGCCGACCTACCCGGGCGCCGCCGTGCTCGCGGCGTCGGCGGCGGTGCGCGCGGGCGCCGGGATGGTGCGCTACCGCGGGCCCGAGGCCGTGGGCCACGCCGTGCTGGCGGTGCGCCCCGAGGTCGTGGTCGCGCACGGGCGGGTGCAGTCGTGGGTGGTGGGTCCCGGCCTGCCGACGGACGACGAGGGGCAGCGCGACCGGAGCCGTGGCGGGCTCGCCGAGGCCCGCGGAGACACCGGGGCGCACGGGGCCGTGCCCGCCGTGGTCGACGCCGGCGGGCTGGACCTGCTGGAGCCCCCGTGCCCCCCGTGGTTCGTGCTGACGCCGCACGCGGGCGAGCTGGCGACGCTGCTGCAGCGGCACGGGGAGCGCGCCGACCGGCGCGACGTCGAGGCGGCACCGCTGCGATGGGCGCGCCGGGCGCACGAGCTCACCGGCGCGACGGTGCTGCTCAAGGGCGGCGTGACCGTCGTCGTCGGGCCGGGCGGTGCCTTCGCCCAGGCCGACGCGCCCGCGTGGCTGTCCACGGCCGGCGCCGGGGACGTCCTGGCCGGTTTGCTGGGCGCGATGCTCGCGGCGCGCTCGGCCGACGTGGTCGAGCGGCCGGCGCTCGCGGCCGATATCGCGGCCGCCGCCGCACTCGTGCACGGGCACGCGGCCCGGCGGGCGAACCCGGGCGGCCCCGTCGCGGCGCTCGACGTCGCCGAGGCGCTGCCGGCCACCGTCGCGGAGCTGGTCGCGCAGGCGTAGCGTTACGGTGGCCTCGCCATGGGAGCCTTCGCAGAGTTCGCGCCGCGCCGGCACGGGACGCCGGCCGCGGTGACGGTCCGTGCCGCCACCGTGGACGATCTCGCGGCGGTCGAACGGGTCCAGGACGGGGCGGGGCAGGCGCTGCTCCTCGACGGGATCCGTGCGGCGATCCTCGACAGCCGCCGGTACGTGGTCGTCGCGGTGGCGGACGGCGCGACGGATGGCGAGATCGCCGGGTGGGCCAAGACCCACCTGCACCCGCGGTCCGACGGCGAAGCACCCGCTGGGCACTACCTCGGCGGGGTGACGGTGGTCCCGTCCTGGCGGCGGCGCCGGGTCGCGACGGCGCTCACGAGGCGCGGATCGCCTGGATCGCCGAGCGAGCGGACCGGGCGTTCTACGTGGTCAACGCCCGTAACGCGTCCTCTGTCGCCCTGCACGAGCGCTGGGGGTTCCGGGAGGTCGCTCGGGCGGCGGCCTTCCACGGCGTCACCTTCGCCGGCGGGGCCGGGGTGCTCCTGGCAGCCGACGTCAGCGGGTGGTGAACGCGGTGCTACCGCGGCAGGTGGGTCTCGATCGCCTCGATGATCGCCGGGTCGTCGGGGACCGTCGTGGGGGAGTAGCGCCGCACCTCGCCGCCGGGCAGCACGAGGAACTTCTCGAAGTTCCACCGGATGCGTCCGTCGTGCCCGCCCGCGTCCGGCGTCCTGGTCAGCTCCGCGTACAGCGGGTGGGCGTTCTTGCCGTTGACCTTGACCTTCGAGACCACCGGGAAGGTCACGCCGTACGTCGTGGAGCAGAACTCCGCGATCTTCTCGTCCGTGGACAGCTCCTGGAGGAACTGGTTGCTCGGGAACCCGACCACGGTGAAACCGCGGTCCGCGTACTTGCGCTGCAGGGCCTCCAACGTGTCGTACTGGGGCGTCAGGCCGCAGCGCGAGGCGACGTTGACCACCATGACCACCTCGTCGCGGTGCTCCGCGAGGGTGGCGGACGTGCCGTCCATGCGATCGAAGGGGATGTCGTAGAGGCTCATGCGCCCATCCTCGCCTGCCGGCGCCGGCGTCACCAGGCCCGGGCCGCCCGCGCGCGAGAATGACCACATGTCTCACGCGCCCTCGTCCCGGCCGGCCTCCCCGCCGCCGCGACCCGGACCTCGCCGGCACGTCCCGCCGCTGCCGGTGCGGGACGGGCTCAACCCGACGCGCCTGGTCCTGCCGCACGACGCCGCCACGACCGCGCGCCACCGCACGGCGCTCGGCTACCTTCTCGCCAGGTTTCCCGACGACGCCGTCCGCCTGCGCGAGAAGGTCGCGGCCGGCGAGGTCGTCACGGGCGACGGCACGGCCGTCACCGCGAGCACGCCCTACGTGCCGCGCGGCTTCCTCTACCTGTACCGCGACCCGCCGTCGGTGGAGCCGGAGGTGCCCGGCCTGGCCGACATCGAGGTGCTGCACCGCGACGAGAACCTGCTCGTGGTGGACAAGCCGCACCTCGTGGCGACGATGCCGCGCGGCCGCTGGGTCACCCGGACGGTGCTGACCCACCTGCGCCGCACGCTCGACCTGCCCGACCTCGTGCCCGCGCACCGCCTCGACCGGCCCACGGCCGGTGTGCTCGTGCTCACCCTGCGTCCGGAGGTACGCGGCCCTTACCAGCTCGTCTTCCAGGAGCGCCGCGTGGCCAAGGTCTACGAGGCCGTCGCGCCGCTGCCGCCGGCCGCAACCACCGGCGACGACGGCGGTACCGGCTTCCCGCGGACGGTGCGGTCGCGCATCGTCAAGCGCCGCGGGGTGGTGCGGGCCGAGGAGGTGCCCGGCGAGCCGAACGCCGAGTCCTGGATCGACCTGGTCGCCCGCGACGACGAGCGCGGGCTCGGGCTGTACCGGCTCGAGCCGCACACCGGCAGGACCCACCAGCTCCGGCTGCACATGGCCTCGCTCGGCCTGCCGCTGCTGCACGACCCGTTCTGGCCCGTGCTGCGCGCGGACGCGCCCGACGACCCGGCGCGTCCCCTGCAGCTCCTGGCGCGGTCGCTGACGTTCGATGACCCCCTCACCGGCGAGCGCCGCGAGCTCGTCTCGCGGCGCTCGCTCGCCGGGTGGCCCCCGGACGGGCGTCCGGACCGACGGCGGGTCACGCGTCCCGGGTGATCCGCCCGGCCGCACCCGGGGCCATCCGGTGCAGGAGGCGGAACGGTCCGGCGATGCCGATGTCGATGTCGTCGCGACCGCGTTCCAGGGCGCGGACCGTCCCGCGGGCGGCGTCGGCGGAGGACATCGCCCCCTGGGCGCGGCCGGCCGTCATCGGCGTGTCGACCAGGGGCAGCGTGATGATCGTCGACCGCACGGTGGGCGCCTCGTGGTGCAGCTGGCGGCGCAACGAGAGCGCGAAGGCGACGAGGCCGGCCTTCGCCGCGCAGTACGCCGGGGCGCTGCGCTTGGGGGCGAACCCGAGCGTGCTCGTGACGAACGCGACGCGGGCCGGGCTGCCGTGCCGCAGCAGGGGCAGCGCTTCGACCGTGAAGGCGATCGGCGCGACGAGGTCGGCGACGACCTCGTCCTGGAGCTTCTGGACGGTGGTGCGCGGTGCGTAGGTGATCAGGTCGACCTCGGTCTGCACCGCGGCGCTCTGTACGAGCAGGTCCAGACCGCCGAGCTGGTCGCACGCCTGGGCGACGGCGGCGTGCCGGTCGTCCGGGACGGTCAGGTCGGCCCGGACTGCGGTGTGCCCGGCGCGCCGTGCGGCGTCGAGCCGGCCAGGGTCCCGGCCGACGACCATGACGCGCGCCCCGCGGGCGGCGAGCCGGTCGGCCAGGGCGCGGCCGTAGCCGCTGGTGCCTCCGGTGATCAGGGCCCGGGTGCCTCCGAGGTCGGTGCGGTTCATGCGCCCGACCCGGTTTCTGTAGCGACTGCTTCATTCATGACCGGATCATAACCGTAGCGACTGCTACATTGGCAAGCGTGATCCGACCTCGTGACGAGACGCGCCGCGACGAGCTCCTCGCGGCGGCCTTCGACCACGCCGCCACCCACGGGCTCGCCACCCTGTCGCTGCGGCCCCTCGCCCGGGCGATCGGCACCTCCGACCGCATGCTGGTCCACTACTTCGGCACCAAGGACGAGCTGATCGCCCAGATGCTCGACCGCGGCAAACCCTCGATCGACGGGCTGCTCGCTGCCTCCCCGGACCTGACCCCCGGTGCGCTGGCGCACCACCTGTGGGCCCAGATGACCGGCGACGGGCAGCAGGCGCCCCGGGTGCGCCTCATGCTCGAGGCGATGGCCCTCGCCCTGCACCAGCCCACGAAGTACGCGCACGTCGCCGCCACCGCGCACCGCGGCTGGATCGAACCAGTCACCGACGCGCTGGCCCGTGCGCTCGACGTCGGGCACAGCGACGCGGCCGCCCGCGCGACCCTGCTCGTCTCAGGCCTCAAAGGCCTCGCGCTCGACGTCTTCGTCACCGGCGACCGAGCGCGCGCGGACGCCGCCGCCACCCTTCTCATCGACGCCGCGACGCGCGGGCAGTGAGAGAATCACTGACCGTGAACCTCCCCGCACTCGACGACGGCACACCGGCCCAGGCGACCGTCGACCTCGACGCGATCAGCGGCAACGTGCGCGCCCTGCGCGGCCACGCGCCGTCGTCGGACCTCATGGCCGTCGTCAAGGCGGACGGGTACGGGCACGGCCTGGTGCCCGCGGCCCGCGCGGCGCTCGCGGGAGGAGCGACCTGGCTGGGAGTGGCGACGGTCGCGGAAGCGCTGGCGCTCCGAGCGGCGGTCGGCCCTGGCGAGGCGCGCGTGCTCGTGTGGCTGCTGACCCCGGGCGCGGCGTTCGCCGACCTGCTCCGGGCGGACGTCGACGTGACGGTCGCGGCACCCTGGGCGCTCGACGAGGTGGTCGCCGGGGCGCGTGCTGCCGGGGTGCCGGCACGCGTGCACCTCAAGGTGGACACCGGCCTGTCCCGCGGGGGCGTGGCGGCCGGGGACCTGCCCGACGTGGCGCGCCGTGCGGCGGCCTTCGAGGCTTCTGGCGAGCTGCGCGTCGTCGGGGTCTTCTCGCACCTGGCGTGCGCCGACGAGCCGGGGCACCCCTCGATCGCGCGGCAGGCCGCCGCGTTCGAGGCCGCGCTGGAGGTGACCGGCGCGGCCGGCCTGCGGCCCGAGGTGCGCCACCTGGCCAACTCGGCGGCGACGATCACCCTGCCCGAGCTGCACTACGACCTCGTGCGCCCCGGCATCTCGGTGTACGGGTTCGCACCCAGCCCCGCGCTCGGCGTGCCGGGCGACTACGGGTTGCGACCGGCGATGACGTTCCGGTCCCGGCTGGCGAACGTCAAGCAGGTCGCCGCGGGGGAGGGCGTCTCGTACGGACACCTGTACACCACGTCGCAGGACACCACCGTCGGACTCGTGCCGGTCGGCTACGGCGACGGCGTGCCGCGGCATGCCTCGGGCGGGTCCGCCGGGCCGGGCGGGCCCGTCGCCGTCGGGCAAGGGCCGGGCGCTCGCGTGCTCCGGGTGGCCGGGCGTGTGTGCATGGACCAGTTCGTGCTGGACCTGGGCCCCGGAGCCGGCGAGCACGCCGGGGACGTGGTGACGCTGTTCGGCTCGTCGGACGGCGTGGCGCACGCCGACGTCCCCAACGCGCAGGACTGGGCGGACGCCGCGGGCACCATCAGCTACGAGATCGTCACCCGCCTGGGCGCGCGCGTGCCACGGGTGTATGTGTCAGAAGGAGACGTGCTCCAGTGAGCGACGCCGTCGTGCAGACCGAGACCGACCTGCCGGACGCCGCGACCACCCGCGCGCTCGGCGCGGCGCTGGCCGCCGTGCTGCGCGCGGGGGACCTGGTGATCCTCACCGGTGACCTCGGCGCGGGCAAGACCACGCTGACCCAAGGGCTCGGCGCGGCACTGGGCGTGCGCGGGCAGGTCGCCTCGCCCACGTTCATCGTGGCGCGCGAGCACCCGCCCCTGCCGGGGTCGACGGGGCCTGACGGCGGCCCCGGCCCCGCCCTGGTGCACGTGGACGCCTACCGCCTCGGCGGACTGTCCGAGCTCGACGCGCTCGACCTGGACTCGTCGCTCGAGGAGTCGGTGACCGTCGTCGAGTGGGGCCGCGGGCTGGCGGAGGCGCTCACCGACGAGCGGCTCGAGATCGAACTCGCGCGGCCCCGGGGCGGGGTCGGCGCCGATCTGGACACCGACCCGGACGCGGACCCGGGGGCCGGCACGCGGCACGCGGTGCTCCGTGGTGTCGGCGCGCGCTGGGCGGACGTCGACCTCGCCCGTATTGCCGACGTCGGCAATCCGTAGCCAGATCGGCAGTCCGCACCGCCGATCTCGACCCGTACTGCCGACATCGGCAATACGTAGCGGGGGTGCGCCGTAGGCTGGGGCCGTGGCAGTTCTCGCTCTCGACACCTCCGCGGCCGTGGCCGTCGCACTCGTGGACGACGACGGCGCTCGCCTCGCCGCGCGCACCGCCACGGAGCGCCGCCGGCACGCCGAGTCGCTCGCCCCGCTGATCGCCGAGGTCCTGGCCGAGGCGGACCTGGAGCGCACCGACCTGACCGCCGTCGTCGGCGGCACCGGGCCGGCTCCCTTCACCGGCCTGCGCGTCGGTCTGGTGACCGCCCGCACGCTGGCGCTCAGCCTCGGCATCGACGTCCTGGGCGTGCCCAGCATCGACGCCCTCGCGGTGCAGGCCGTGGCGGACCTCGGCCTGCGGCCGGGGGACGAGGTCCTCGCCGCGACCGACGCCCGCCGCAAGGAGGTCTACTGGGCGCGCTACCGCGTCGTCGCGCACGAGGGGCCGCACGGGGTCCCCGTCCTGGAGACGCTGCACGGCCCGGAGGTCCGGAAGGCGGCCGAGGTGGCCGCGGCGCAGCTCAACGCCCCGGCCGAGGCAGGTGCTCACCTGGCGGTCGTCGGCGAGGGCGCGGCGCTCTACCCCGAGGACCTGCCGCCCGACGACGACGCCCCGCTGGTCCCGGACGCGACGGTGCTCGCGCGGGTGGCGCTGGCCCGCCGTGCCGCGGGTGCGGACCTGCCGACCGAGCCGCTGTACCTGCGCCGCCCCGACGTGCAGGAGCCGGCCGGGGCCAAGCGTGCGCTGCCCGTCAAGGGTGGTGCGGCGTGACGGAGAACCCGCTGGAGGTCCGGATCCGCCCCCTGGAGAGCGCCGACTTCGACCGTGTGCTCGAGCTGGAGCGTGAGCTCTTCGGGGCGGGCGCCTGGACGTACGGGATGCTTGCCGACGAGCTGGCCGGTCTCGGCCGGTGGTACGTCGTGGCCGAGCCTGCCGACGCGGCCGAGCGGTACGGCGTCGGGCGGCGACCCGTGGTCGGGTACGCGGGCCTGTGGTTCGACGGCGAGGTGGCCCAGGTGATGACCCTGGGCACCGCGCGGAGGTACCAGAGCCGAGGGGTCGGGCGGCTGCTGCTGCAGGCACTCGTCGACCGGTCCCGCGAGCTGCGTGCCCGGGCGCTGTTCCTCGAGGTCGCGGTGGACAACGCCCACGCCATCGCCCTGTACGAGCAGTTCGGGTTCGAGCGCCTCGGGGTGCGCAAGCGCTACTACCAGCCCGAGGACAAGGACGCCTACACGATGCGGATGGATCTGGCCGTGCCGGAGGCGGGCACGACGGCGCCCGGGGACGCCGCGTGAGCGAGTGGGCGGGCGGTCCCCGCCACGAGGTGCTGGTGGATGCCGCCACGCTCGCCGCGGACCTGCAGCTCGGCGGTCTGGAGGACCCGGCCGGGGGTGCCCCCGTCCTGCTCGACGTGCGCTGGGAGCTCGGGCGGGCCGACGGCCGCGAGCAGTACGAGGCGGGCCACCTGCCGGGCGCGGTGTTCGTCGACCTGGAGACCGGCCTGGCGGCGCCGCCGTCGGCCGCCGAGGGGCGCCACCCGCTGCCGTCGGCGACCGCCTTCCAGGAGGCGGCGCGGAGCTGGGGGATCAGCACGGGCTCGCGGGTCGTCGTGTACGACGCCGTGGGCGGCACGTCTGCCGCGCGTGCCTGGTGGCTGCTGCGCTGGTTCGGGCATCCGCGGGTGCGGATCCTCGACGGCGGGCTGGCGGCCTGGGTGCGGGCCGGCCACCCGCTCGAGGCGGGATCCGTCGAGCGCGAGCGGGGCGACGTCGTCGTGCACCCCGGCGGGATGCCCGTGCTGGACGCCGGCGACGCCGCGGAGCTCGCGGCGGACGGTGTGCTGCTCGACGCGCGGGCGGGCGAGCGGTTTCGCGGCGAGGTCGAGCCGGTGGACCCGCGTGCGGGTCACGTCCCGGGAGCCGTCTCGGCCCCCACGGTCGAGAACCTGGCCGAGGACGGGACGTTCCGGCCGGGGTCCGAGCTGGCGGAGCGGTTCGCGGCGCTGGGCGCGACGGCGGACCGGCCGGTGGGTGTCTACTGCGGGTCCGGCGTGACGGCAGCGCACGAGGTGGCCGCGCTGGCCTCGGTGGGTGTCAGCGCCGCGCTGTACCCCGGGTCGTGGTCCCAGTGGTCGAACGACCCGGCCCGCCCCGTCGCCACCGACCCCTGAGCGTTGTGGGCGCGATTTCTGGCCCGATATGCCCTTTTGAGGCAGAAATTTCGCCCAGAAATCGCGCCCACAACGCACGGGAGGTGGGTCAGAGGATCTCGGCGACCTGCTCGAAGGCGAGGCGCGGGTTCCGCGGGTACGGCGACCCCTCGCCGTCGGCCACACCGACGTTGACCACCATGAACGACTTCCAGCCGGAGTCGGCGAAGAACTCGGCGTCGACACCGGCGAAGTCCATGCCGTTCATCGGGCCGGCCGCGAGGCCCACGGAACGCAGCGCGACGATGAGGTAGCCCGCCTGGATCAGGGCGTTGGTGCGGGCCATCTGCTCACGGGCATCGACGGCGGGCGCGAGCTGCTCGCGGATGCCGGGGTACACGGGGAAGAGCTCGTCGAGGTGCTCGTGGAACGCGGGGTCGGAGGCCAGGACGAGGGACACGGGCGCCGCGTCGACCTTCGCCTTGTTGCCGTCGGCCATGTGCGTGACCAGACGCTGCTTGGCCTCACCGGAGCGGACCACCAGCAGGCGCAGCGGCAGGGAGTTCATCGCCGTCGGGCCCAGCTTGGCGAGATCCCAGGCCGCCTCGAGCCGAGCGTCGGGCACCTCGGCGTCGGTCCACTGCGAGGTGGTGCGGGCGTCGCGGAAGAGCAGGTCTGCCGCGGCCTCGTCGATGGCGAGCGGCGCGGTCTCCAGAACGGTGTCGGTCATGCCCGGCCCAACATTTCCATGCGTTCGCATGATTCCTGGAACGGCGGTGACGTCCGACACGTCGCTGGACCGACCGGCCCGAGCCCGCCGAGCCCGCCCCGCGCGCGATGCGATCATGGGTGCCATGACTGACCAGACCGGTGGCGATCCCTTGGTGCTCGGGATCGAGACCTCCTGCGACGAGACGGGGGTCGCGCTGGTGCGCGGGGACACGCTGCTGTTCGACGCCGTCGCCAGCTCGATGGACGAACATGCCCGCTACGGCGGCATCATCCCGGAGGTCGCCAGCCGCGCCCACCTCGAGGCGATGGTCCCGACGATCCGCCGCGCGCTCGCCGAGGCCGACGTCGACCTGTCGGAGATCGACGCCGTCGCCGTGACCGCCGGCCCCGGCCTGGTCGGCCCGCTGACCATCGGCGCGAGCGCCGCGAAGGCGCTGTCCATCGGACTCGCCAAGCCGTTGTACGGCGTCAACCACGTCATCGGCCACGCCGCGGTCAACCAGCTCGTCGACGGCCCGTTCGCCGGGCGCTCGATGGCCCTGGTCGTCTCCGGCGGCCACAGCTCGCTGCTCCTCGTCGACGACATCGCCACCGACGTCACCGAGCTCGGTTCCACGCTCGACGACGCGGCCGGGGAGGCCTTCGACAAGGTCGGCCGCTTGCTCGGCCTGCCCTACCCGGGCGGCCCGCACATCGACCGGCTCGCCCGCGAGGGCGACCCCGAGGCGATCCGGTTCCCGCGCGGGCTCACCGCGCGCAAGGACCAGGCGAAGCACGCCTACGACTTCAGCTTCTCCGGGCTCAAGACGGCGGTGGCCCGGTGGGTCGAGACCTGCCAGGACGAGGGGCGCGAGGTGCCGGTGGCCGACGTCGCGGCCTCCTTCGCGGCGGCCGTCGTCGACGTGCTCACCGCCAAGACGATCGCGGCCTGCCGTGCGCACGACGTGGACACCCTGGTGATCGGCGGCGGTTTCTCCGCGAACAGCCAGCTGCGCGAGATGGCGGCGGAGCGGTGTGCGGCCGCCGGGATCGACCTGCGCATCCCGCCGATCCGCTACTGCACCGACAACGGGGCGATGATCGCGGCGCTGGGCTCCGCCGTCGTGCGGGCCGGGGTGGCGCCGTCGGACCTCGACATCGGCGTCGACTCGTCCATGCCGCTGACCGCCATCACGGTCTGAGCGCGTGCGCGCGCTGTACGTGGAGACCGTCGTCCGCACGACGACGGACCGGCTCTGGGAGCTGACCCAGGACCCGGAGCAGCACGTGCGCTGGGACCTGCGGTTCAGCCGGATCGTCCCCGTCGGCGAACTGCCCGGCGGCGGCACGCGGTTCCGCTACGAGCGGGCGGTCGGCCCGCACACGATCCGCGGCACCGGCACCTCCCTGGGCGAACGCCAAGGCCCGGACGGCACCTGCACGTCCGCGCTGCGCTTCGACACCGACGACCGCACCTCGCCGCTGCGGGACGGGCGCGGCTACTGGCGGTACGTCCCGGTCGACGGCGGTACCCGGTTCGTCACCGGCTACGACTACACGCCGGGCTTCGGCCGCGCCGCGGACCGGGTGCTGCGCCCCGTCGTGCTGTGGATGACGGCGTGGAGCTTCGACCGCCTGCGGATCTGGGCCGAGACGGGCACGCCGCCCGAGCGGTGGCCCCTCGTCTCCGTCCTGGCGTTCTGGCGGCGGGACCGGCCCCGGGCGTCCCGCTGCGTCACCCGGCGCCCGGGCCGCGACCCGATGCACGACGCCCCGGCCGCGCTCGACACCCTGGAGGCACCGTGACCGAGACGCCGTCCGAGAGCATCTTCCGCCGCGCGCTGGGCACGGAGTTCGACCGGCTGCACCCCCAACTCCGGCGTCGCTTCGGGGTGTCGACCGACGGCGGGTACGCCTGCGTGGGCCGGGGCGTGATGCGCCGGATCCGTCGCGGTCCGTGGTGGACGGTGCCGTTCCTGCAGATCGGCCGCCTGCGCAACATCCTCGTCGCGGACGTCGGCGACGAGGTGCCCTTCACCGTCGAGAACTACCCCTACCGCGACCCCCACGGGCGCGAGACCGTCACGTTCGTCCGGGAGTACTGGGTCCCGGGCAAGCGGCGCCCGAGCCGCTTCGACGCGACGATGGTCCTGGACCCCGGCCGGGGCGTCATCGTGGACTACCTCGGCACGCACCAGCACCTCGCCGTCGACCTGGACCTGCGGGTCGAGCCGGACGGGTCGCTGCTCCTGCGCTCCGGCGCGCAGCGCTTCTACGAGGGTCCGCTCAGCTTCCGCTTCCCGATGCTCTTCTCCGGCCGGGCGACGCTGCGCGAGAGCTACGACGACGATGCCGGCGTCTTCCGCATCGACCTCGAGGTCCGCAACCGGTTGTTCGGGTTCCTCTTCGGCTACGACGGGACGTTCACCTGCGAGTACCCGGAGGCGACGACGGCGCCCGCGCGGCTGCGGCCCGTCCGGCACGAGCAGAGGCTCTGACGCCGGGTGGTGATGCGCCCGCGCAGGTCACGGGCTTTCACGAGGGGTGGGGTGCCTGCTCCAGCAAGGCCTGCACCTGATCGACCACCAGGTCGGGGTGGGAGACGAACGGGTGGTGCCCGGTCGGCAGCTCGACGGAGCGCGTCGCTCGACCCGCGTGGATGCGTTGCAGCTCGACCGAGGTGCTGCGATCGTTCCCGCAGACGATGTACGTCGAGTCGACTCCGCGCCAGCCGGCAGCACTGGTTGGCGTCACGAACGCGCCGGCCGCCTGCGGGGCCACCCGCTCCCACGCCTGACGCTGGGTCGCGTCGTCCGCGTCCTGCAGGAACCGGGCTCCGAACGAGGGAGCGTCGTAGCCGGAGACGCTCAGCGTGCCGTCACCGTTGTCGCCGATCGACACCGGGTCGTCCTCACCGCTCATGATGGCGGCCTGCGACTGCCCGACCTCGGGCAGGTAGGACGAGACGTAGAGCAGGTGCGAGACCGCGGGGTGCCGGCCGGCTTCGGCGATGACGGTGCCCCCGTAGGAGTGACCGACGACGATCGCGGAGTCCATGTCGTCGAGCTCACGGCGCAGCGCCGCCGCGTCGGCGACGAGGCCGCCCGCGACCTGCTCGGGTGCGGTCTCTGCGCACGACGGCAGCGCGAGGGCTCGGCTCTGGATCCCAGTACGTTCCCGGAGCAGGTCCGCTGCTCGCCGCCACCACCATTCCCCGTCGCGGACCAGAGCGCCATGAACGAATACCAGCTCCACCGGAACACCTGAGCTCTTCATCTCAGTGACCCTACGGATCCACGCACGATGAAGGGGCCGAATCTGCTGACGGCGCATTTCCAAGCGCCCAGGCGGCCGTCAGCCGAGGGGCAGCGGTCGCCCCGCCCGCAGCTCGCCGACCAGCGACCGCACCACGGCCTCGAGCCCGGCCTGCCCGCCGCCGTGCGCGGCGGCGACGGCGCGCTGGCGCTGGTAGGAGGCGCCCGCCCGCAGGATCTCGTGGATGCCGTCCAGCTCGGCGGAGCAGCCGAGCCGCGCGGCGACCGGTGCGAGCTCGTCGAGCAGCCGCGGCAGGGCGTCGGTGATCAGCTCTTCGTTGCCGTCGGCGTCCAGGATGATGATCGCGTCCATGCCGTACCGCGCGGCACGCCACTTGTTCTCGTGGACGAACCAGGGGGGCATGACGGGCAGCGACCGGCCCTCGTCGAGCAGCGTGGAGAAGTGCTCGACGAGGCAGTGCACGAGCGCCCCGAGCGCCGCCAGCTCGAGCACGTTGGAGGTGCCGTCGCACACCCGCACCTCGACGGTGCCGAAGTGGGGCGCGGGCCGCACGTCCCAGCGGACCTCGGTGAAGTCGTCGATGACCCCGGTCTTGAGCATGTCGTCCACGTACTGCTCGAGCTGGCTCCACTCGGAAAACTGGTACGGCAGGCCGGCGGTGGGCAGCTGTTGGAAGATCAGCGCGCGCATGGAGGCGTACCCGGTGTCGTCGGCGCCCCAGTAGGGCGACGAGGCCGACAGCGCCTGCAGGTGGGCGACGTAGACCATCAGTGACCGCACGATCGGCAGGACCTTGGCGCGGTCCTCGATCCCGACGTGCACGTGCACGCCGTAGACGACCTGCTGGCGTCCCCACACCTGGGTGCGGTCGACGACGGTGGCGTACCGCTGCTTGTCGGTGACCTGCTGCTGCGACCAGTGCGCGAACGGGTGGGTGCCGGCGCCCATGATCTCGACCCGCATCGGTTCGACGACGTCCCGGATCGCGGCGATCCCGGCTTCCAGGTCGACGATGGCGGCCCCGACCGTGTCGCACACGTCCGAGACGACCTCGAGGGTGTTGCGCAGGAACTCCGGCTTGACGAAGCGTGCCCGCTCGTCGGGGCCGAGCGCCGCCATCACGGCGGGCGCGACCTGGCGCAGGTTGCCGGAGTCGGCGTCGACGAGCGCCAGCTCCCACTCGAGGCCGACGCTCGAGCGGCGGGACGGCGCGAAGTCCAGCGACATGGGGCCATGCTTCCATGCCACGGGGGTGGCTGCCGGGGTCCTACCAACCGGTGGCGAGCGGCTCGACGACGAGCACGTGCTGGCGCCCGGCCACGCGCGTCAGGACGAGGGTGGCGGCCGCGTCACCCTTGAGTGCGAGCTGCGAGCGGAGCTGCTCGGGGGTGACGGCGGTGCCGCGCTTCTTGACGGTCAGCCGCCCGACGCCGCGCTCGCGCAGGTACGCCTTGAGCTTCTTGAGGTTGAACGGCATGACGTCCAGCACCCGGTAGCCGGTGGCGAGGGGAGCGGTGCCCGACGGCGGCGCGAGGGCGAGGGCATCGGTGGTGACGTAGGCGATGGTCCGGTCGACGAGCCGGCCGCCGAGCTCGGCGGCCGCGTGCGCCACCAGGCCGGCCCGCACGACGGCGCCGTCCGGCTCGTACAGGTAGGCGCCGACCGCCCCGACGTCGGGCACCAGGTCGGCGTCCTGCGGTCCCGTCCGCAGGGTGCGTGTCACCGTGCCGGAACCGTCGGCCCCGTCGGGTGCGCCGTCGTCCGCCGGTGCGACGCCGGTGCGCAGGACGTGCGCCGAGCGGCCGGGACCGTCGGGTGCGAGGGGGCCGAACCAGAGCCCGGCCTCGACGACGTCGCCGTCGACGGAGACCCACTGGGTCTCGGCGTCGTCCGGGAGGCCGTGGTGCGGGATGCCGGGGCCGACCTTGATGCCGAGCGCCGGCACCTGGGCGCGCAGGGCCCACACGGCATCGAGCGGCGGTGCGTAGGCGGCGGGGTCGAAGATGCGCCGCCCGCCCCGGGTGCGGCGGGCGGGGTCGGCGTACACGCCGTCGACACCCTCGCCGGCGAGGTCGAGACCGAGCCCGTCGGCGTGCCGGACCGTCGCCTCGGGGAAGGCGCGCAGGTTGACCGTGGCCAGGGCGGCGGTGACCTCGTCCACGTCGGTGGCCAGGACGTCGAGGCCCACGCCGGCGAAGGCGAGGGCGTCCGCGCCGATGCCGCAGGTGAGGTCGGCGACCTTGGTGACACCCGCGGCGAGGTAGCGGCGGGCGTGCTGCGCAGCGACGAGGAGGCGGGTGGCCTGCTCGAGGCCGGCGGAGGTGAGGAGCATGCCGTCCGCGAAGGACCCGAGCTTGCCGCGGGCGCGGGCGCGGAGCCGCGACTGGGTGAGGGCCGCAGCGGCGAGGTCGGGGTCGACACCCTCGGAGCGCAGCCGGGTGGCCAGCACCATCGCCTGGTGCTCGTCGTACGGTGGCAGGGCGTTGAGCAGCGCCCAGCCCTCGGGGCTGAGCAGCTTGGTGAGGGAGGCCGCGTCCATGGGGTCATCGTCTCAGGAGCGGGGGCGGCGGTGCGCCGGTGCGCCGTGGGAGGAATCTTGGCACTCGACTTGTCAGAGTGCTAACGGCTGCCTAGATTTGGTCCCAGCGCTCACGCTGTGCCGGCACCCGCGACGACGGCCAGCGACAGGGTGCGTCCCAGTCCAGCTAGTCATCGCGAACAAGGAGGTCCGACGTGTCGGTCCCCATCAAGCCGCTCGAGGACCGGATCGTCGTCAAGGCCGTCGAGGCCGAGACCACGACCGCTTCCGGCCTGGTCATCCCGGACACCGCCAAGGAGAAGCCCCAGGAGGGCGAGGTCCTGGCGGTCGGCGACGGCCGTTTCGACGACCAGGGCAACCGCGTCCCGGTCGACGTGAAGGTCGGCGACAAGGTCATCTACAGCAAGTACGGCGGCACCGAGGTCAAGTACGCGGGCGAGGAGTACCTGGTGCTCTCCGCGCGCGACATCCTCGCCGTCGTCGTGAGCTGATCCCCAGCTCTCGACGCTGACGTACGAGGCCCCGCATCATCCGTGATGCGGGGCCTCGTCGTGTACGTGGGGGGAGTCTCAGCCGGCCTTGCGGTCGCGGCCGGCCAGCGCGGCGGTGCGCTCGTCCTCGCTGAGCCCGCCCCAGACGCCGTACGGCTCGCGGACCCGCAGCGACTGCTCGCGGCACTGCATCATCACCGGGCACGAGTGGCAGATGGCCTTCGCGGCCTCCGCACGTCGCCGCCGGGTCGACCCGCGCTCACCTTCGGGGTGGAAGAACAGGGTGTCGTCCGCGTCGCGGCACGCGCCCTGGTACTGCCACTCCCACAACTCCATGACTGGCCCAGGCAGTCTCGAGATCTCCGTCATGGCGAACAACCTACAAGTTGTGCAGAAGTTGTTCAAGGGGCTGGAGCAAGTTGGGCACGCTGGGTGTTCGATGTGGGGCTGACCAGGTCGTGAACCGGTTTCGCGAAACGAGTGACTCGTTTCGGTCGGGGATCCTCGCCGGGATCGTGACGCGCCGCAGGCCGCAGTGGCGGTCACGCGCAGCACTGGCAGAATCGAGGCATGACCACCTCGCGACCGGCCCAGGACTCGGGCGGGTCACGCCCGTCAGGCCCCGGGCTGGCTGTCGCAGCCGTCGCACGCCGTCTCGGCGTGGCCCCGGCGACGCTGCGGACCTGGGACAGGCGGTACGGGCTCGGCCCCTCCGACCGCACGGCCGGCTCGCACCGGCGGTACACCCCCGACGACGTCGCCCGGCTGCTCGTCATGCGCCGCCTCACGCTCGAGGGCGTCGCGCCCGTCGACGCCGCCCAGGCGGCGCTCGAGGCCGACGTCGAGGAGCTCGACGAGGCGCAGAGGTCCGGCCCGCCGGTGCCCCCGGAGAGCAGCTCCGAACCGGAGGCGCCCCCCGTGCGCGAGGACGGCGAGAGCGCCGGACGACCCGGCCGGGCGCACCTGCGCGCGCTCCCCGGCGGGGGGCAGGGCGCGCACGCCGCGCCGGGCCACGGCGCGGGTCAGAACGCGTCGGGCAAGGTGTCCG
The DNA here is from genome assembly GCA_947497265.1 of uncultured Isoptericola sp. Classification (GTDB taxonomy): domain Bacteria; phylum Actinomycetota; class Actinomycetes; order Actinomycetales; family Cellulomonadaceae; genus Isoptericola; species Isoptericola rhizosphaerae. The sequence continues at coordinate 54,710 of CANMFP010000001.1, read as the reverse complement.
CCGTCGTCGACGCGGCGCTCGCCTACGACCAGGGCCGCTGCGACGACCTGCTGCGGATCCCCGCCCAGGGCGATCCCGCCGTCTGGTGGGCGAACCTCCTCGAGCCGGCCTGGAGCCGGGTCGCCGAGCGGACCGTGCTCGCCGGTCCGGGGGCCGTGCCGGAGGTCGTGCTCGCCACCGCCGCCCTGCACGCCCTGCGGTCCTTCACCGAGGCCTTCGAGCAGGCGGTGGTGCAGAACGGCGGGCCGCCGGCCAACCACCCGAGCCGGATGCGCAACATCGTCCTCATCTTCGCGGCGCCCGACGAGGCCGTGCCGCTCTCCGCGCACGCGCTGGCAGCCGCCCTGACCGCCAAGGGGAAGACGGCACGGATCGTCACCGGCCCCGCGAGCACCCGGCGCTCCCTCGAGCTGGTGACGATGGTGCGCCCCGCCGCCCTGGTCCTGGCGACGACCCAGCGGCGGCCGGACATCGACGTCGTCCACGCGGTGCACGAGGGGTTCCCCGACCTGCCGATCTTCGTCGGGCTCCGCCGCGACGACGTCGCGACCGAGATCCCCCTCGCCGCGCAGGTGCAGCGCGTGCGGTCCTTCACGGGCCTGCTGCACGAGGTGCTCGCCGTGGTCTCCACCTGAGCGCGGACACCCGGAGCCGGCGGCCCGTCCTGCGTGACGGACCGCACCTCCGCGGGCCTCGGGGTGCGCCGTAGACTCGTGACATGACGGAGACGACGACCTCGCCAGCGCACGACCCGTTCGGATTCCTCGGCCTCACCTACGACGACGTCCTGCTGCTGCCGGGGTACTCGGACCTCGCTCCCACGGACATCGACACGACGTCCCGCCTGACGCGGGAGATCTCGCTGAAGGTCCCGCTCGTCTCGGCCGCGATGGACACCGTCACCGAGTCGCGCATGGCGATCGCGATGGCGCGTCAGGGCGGCCTCGGCGTCCTGCACCGGAACCTGTCGATCGCCGACCAGGCGTACCAGGTGGACCTGGTCAAGCGCACCCAGACGGGCATCATCTCCAACCCCGTGACCATCGGGCCCGACGCCACGCTCGAGCAGCTCGACGAGCGGGCGGGGCAGTACCGCGTCTCCGGCTTCCCGGTGCTGGACGGCGCCGGCCGGCTCGTCGGGATCGTGACCAACCGCGACCTGCGCTTCACCCCCGTGGCCGAGTGGGCCACCACCACGGTCTCCGAGGTGATGACGCCGCAGCCGCTGATCACCGGCCGCGCCGGGATCTCCCGGGACGACGCCACGGCGCTGCTGCGCAAGCACAAGCTCGAGCGGCTGCCGCTCGTCGACGACGACGGTCGCCTCGCCGGGCTGATCACCGTCAAGGACTTCGTGAAGTCGGAGCAGTTCCCGGACGCGTCCAAGGACGGGCAGGGCCGGCTCATGGTCGGCGCGGCCATCGGCTACTTCGGTGACGCCTGGGAGCGTGCGACCACCCTCATCGACGCCGGGGTCGACGTGCTCGTCGCGGACACCGCCCACGGCAACGTGCGGATGCTGATCGACATGGTCCGTCGCCTCAAGACCGACCCCGCCACCAAGGACGTCCAGGTCATCGGCGGCAACGTCGCGACCAAGGAGGGCGCGCAGTCGTTCGTCGACGCGGGCGCGGACGCCATCAAGGTCGGCGTGGGCCCGGGCTCCATCTGCACCACCCGCGTCGTGACCGGCGTCGGCGTCCCGCAGATCACCGCCGTGCACGAGGCGTCGCTGGCGGCGCGCGCGGCCGGCGTCCCGGTCATCGCCGACGGCGGCATGCGCCACTCCGGCGAGATCGGCAAGGCCATCGTCGCCGGGGCGGAGGCCGTGATGCTCGGGTCCATGCTCGCAGGCACCGAGGAGGCGCCGGGCGACCAGATCCTCGTCAACGGCAAGCAGTTCAAGGCCTACCGCGGGATGGGTTCGATGGGGGCCATGTCCTCGCGCGGGAAGAAGTCCTACTCCAAGGACCGGTACTTCCAGGCCGAGATCGCCAGCGACGACATGATCGTCCCCGAGGGCGTCGAGGGCCAGGTGCCCTACAAGGGGACGCTCGCCACGGTGGCGCACCAGCTCGTGGGCGGCCTGCACCAGACGATGTTCTACGTCGGTGCCCGCACCGTGCCGGAGCTGCAGGCCAACGGGCGGTTCGTGCGGATCACGTCGGCCTCCCTCAAGGAGTCCCACCCGCACGACATCGTGATGACCGTCGAGGCACCCAACTACAAGGTCTCCTGACCCGGCTCAGCCGGCCGCGGGAGGCTCGACCGGCCACGCCGTCGAGGCTCCCGGGCCGTCGAGGCCCTTCGTGCGTCGCCACTCGTTGAAGCTCGTCGCCCACCGGCGGTGGGCGTCCTGCTGGGCCGAGTGCAGGGCGTCCAGGGCGACCGCCCGGAGCTCCGGGTAGTGGTGCAGCTGGGCGTCGAGCACGTCGAGGGTCGCCAGGACGTCGACGTCCGCGCTGTGCAGCTCGCCCTCCCCGGTGATGCCGTACAGCTCGACCAGGTCGCCGAGGCGCCGCTTGCCGCGGCGGTAGCGGTCCTGCCACCGGTCGATGACCAACGGGTCCAGGACGGGGGACACAGGCCGGCCGAGCAGCTCGGGGAGCGTGGTGAGCCCGTGGCGCGCCAGCTCGGCGTCCAGGAGCGTCAGGTCGAACGCCGCGTTGTACGCCACGACGGGTACCCCGGCGCGGGTGTGCTCGGCGAGGACCGCTGCGATCTCGGCGAGGGCCTGGCGGGGCGGCACCCCGTGGGCGCGGGCGTGCTCCGTGGTCACGCCGTGGATGGCCGCGGCCTCGGCGGGGATCTCGACCCCGGGGTCGATCATCCAGGTGCGCACGTCCGTCGTGGTCGCCGTGCGCAGCACGACCGCAGCGGTGACGATGCGGTCGGTGTGCACGTCCACCCCGGTGGTCTCGGTGTCGAAACCGAGCAGCGGGCCACCGGTCCAGGCGGTGTCGTCCATTCCGGACTCCTTCCCTCGTGTCCTCGCCGCTGACGATGCCACCAGCCACCGACAGCCACCGGCAACCGTCCGGAGCCCGCCCGCGGTGCCCGGTACGCTTGCGGGGTGAGCAACGAGATCGAGATCGGACGTGGCAAGCGCGGTCGCCGTGCGTACTCCTTCGACGACGTCGCGGTGGTGCCCTCGCGCCGGACGCGCGACCCGAAGGACGTCTCCACGGAGTGGCAGATCGACGCCTACCACTTCGACCTGCCGATCATGGCCGCGCCGATGGACTCGGTGATGAGCCCGGACACCGCGGTCGCGCTGGGCCGCTTCGGTGGGCTCGGCGTCCTCGACCTCGAGGGCCTGTGGACGCGGTACGAGTCGCCGGAGACGCTCCTCGCCGAGATCTGCGAGCTGCCCGCCGACCAGGCGACGCGCCGCATGCAGGAGATCTACGCCGAGCCGATCAAGCCGGAGCTCATCACGCAGCGCCTCAAGGAGGTCCGCGCGGCGGGTGTGACGGTCGCCGGCGCGCTGTCCCCCCAGCGCACCCAGGAGCACTACCAGACGGTCGTGGACGCCGGGGTCGACCTGTTCGTCATCCGCGGCACCACCGTCTCCGCGGAGCACGTCTCCGGCAACGCCGAGCCCTTGAACCTCAAGCGGTTCATCTACGAGCTCGACGTGCCCGTGGTCGTCGGCGGTGCCTCGACCTACACCGCGGCGCTGCACCTGATGCGCACCGGTGCTGCGGGCGTGCTCGTCGGCTTCGGCGGCGGGGCGGCCCACACCACCCGCGTCAGCCTGGGCATCCACGCGCCGATGGCGACCGCGGTGTCCGACGTCGCGGCCGCACGACGCGACTACCTCGACGAGTCCGGCGGCCGGTACGTGCACGTCATCGCCGACGGCGGGGTGGGGCAGTCGGGCGACATCGTCAAGGCCGTGGCGTGCGGCGCCGACGCGGTCATGCTCGGCGCGGCGCTCGCGAGGGCGTCCGAGGCGCCCGGCCGGGGCTGGCACTGGGGCCCCGAGGCGCACCACTCGCAACTCCCGCGCGGCGAGCGGGTCTCGGTGGGCTCGGGCGGCACCCTCGAGGAGATCCTCTTCGGCCCGGGCCGCCAGGCGGACGGCACCACGAACCTGGTCGGTGCCCTGCGCCGGGCGATGGCCACGACCGGCTACTCGGACCTCAAGGAGTTCCAGCGGGTCGAGGTCGTCATGTCGCCCTACCAGCCGCGGTGAGCGATCCCGTCGGGGCGGGGACGCGCCTGCGGGAGATCAGGGACGACGACGTCGAGCAGGTGGTCGCGCTGTGGCGCGACTGCGACCTGACGCGTCCGTGGAACGACCCTCACCGCGACATCGCCGACGCGCGGCGCAACCCCACGTCCACGGTGCTCGTCGCGCTCGACGCGACCTCCGCCGTCGTCGGCTCGGTGCTGGCCGGGTACGAGGGGCACCGCGGGTGGCTCTACTACGTGGCCGTGCGTCCCGAGCTCCAGGGCACGGGTCTGGGCCGACGGCTCGTCACGGCCGCGGAGGAGTGGCTGCGGGACGCCGGTGCGAGCAGGGTGCGCCTGATGGTCCGCACCACGAACACCGCCGTCCAGGGGTTCTACGCGACGCTCGGGTACGCGGACGTCGAGTGCACCGTGCTCGGGCGTACTCTCGACGTCTCCCGCTGAGAGCGAACGACACGGACATCTGACGCATCGTTCACGGGGCCGTCACCTGCGCCGCATAGAGTGTCGGCCATGGCAACCGCGCACGAGAGCGACGGCGCTCTGGGCGATCTCATCGATCCAGAGCTGCCCTCGTCCACCTACGTCCTCGAACCCGAGGTCGTGTCCCCGCTGGTCAAGAGGATCGTCACCTCCCACGACGCCGGCACCCACCGCAGCACGTTGCCGTACACCGGCGCCCCGCTCGCTGCGGTCCCGCTCTCCGGTCCCGACGACGTCGCCCGCGCCGTCGAGCGGGCACGGGCCGCCCAGCACGACTGGGCCGCGCGGCCGATCGCTGAGCGCGCCCGGGTGCTCGACCGGCTCGGCACGCTGGTGCTCGACCGGCAGTCGGAGATCCTCGACCTGATCCAGATGGAGTCCGGCAAGTCGCGGCGCAACGCCTTCGAGGAGGTCGCCGACGTCGCGCAGACCTGCCGCCACTACGTGGTGCGGGGGGCGCGCTACCTCGCCGACCGTCGTGTGCCGGGTGCGCTGCCCGTGCTGACGGGCGCGCGGGTGCACCGGCGTCCCGTCGGCGTCGTGGGTGTCATCGCCCCCTGGAACTATCCCCTCACGCTGGCGCTCTCCGAGGCGATCCCCGCGCTGCTGGCGGGCAACGCCGTCGTGCTCAAGCCGGACCCGCAGACGACGCTCTCCGCGCTGTGGGCCGCCGAGCTCTTCGCCGAGGCGGGCCTCCCGGACGACCTGCTGGAGGTCGTGGCCGGTGGGGGCGAGGTCGGGTCCGCGCTCGTGGACCACGTCGACCACATCGCGTTCACCGGCTCCACCGCGACGGGGCGCAAGGTCGCCGCGCGGGCGGGGGAGCGGCTCATCGGCGCGACGCTCGAGCTGGGCGGCAAGAACCCGCTCTACGTCGCGGCGGACGCCGACCTCGACGCCGCCGTGCCGGGCGTGGTGCGGGCCTGCTTCTCCAACGCCGGTCAGCTCTGCATGTCGATCGAGCGGCTCGTGCTGCACGAGCGCATCGCCGACGAGTTCCTCGAGCGGTTCGTCCCGGCGGTGCGCGAGCTCGCCCTCGGTGCCGGCCTCGACTACACGGCCGACGTCGGCTCGCTGGTCTCCGGCGCACAGCTCGACAAGGTCGTCGCGCACGTCGACGACGCCCTGGCCAAGGGAGCGCGTGCCCTGGCCGGCGGGGTGCACCGCTCCGACGTCGGCCCGTACTTCTACGCTCCGACCGTGCTCGACGACGTCCCTCACGACGCCGTCTGCCTGCACGAGGAGACGTTCGGCCCGGTCGTGGCGGTCTCGCGCGTCGCCAGCGACGACGAGGCCGTCCGGGTCATGAACGACACCGAGTTCGGCCTCAACGCCTCCCTCTGGTCGCGGGACGTCGCCCGGGCACGGCGCATCGCCGCGCGGGTCGAGGCGGGCACCGTCGTCATCAACGACGGCTACCTGCAGGCCTGGGGGTCGGCGGGCGCGCCGATGGGCGGGATGAAGGCCTCCGGCCTCGGACGACGGCACGGCCGGGAGGCCATCGAGGCGGTCACCGAGGTGCAGAGCGTCGTGGCGCAGCGCGGCCTGAGCGCGGGGCTGTCGATGGACACCCTGTACGCGCTCGGCGGGGACGTGCCCAGCAAGGTCCTCACCGAGGCGATACGGGTGATGCGGCGGTTGCGCCGGCCCTGATCAGCGCAGCCGGGCGAGCTCGGCGCGCAGGTTCCGCTCGGCGGCGTCGGCCCAACGGTGCCGTGCGGCGGGGGTCCGGTACAGCCCCGGCCCCGTGTGCAGGGTGAGCAGCTGTTCGAGCACCGCGCCGCGGCCGGCGCGGAAGTCCGCGTCGCCGACGTCGCCGTACTCGGCGCGTACCTGGGCCACGTAGCGTGCGTAGCGGCCGGGGTCGCCCCCGAGGACCGCGAGGTCGACGTCGCTGACCAGGCGGCCTGCGGGGTCGTCGGCGTCCGGGTCGTGCCCGGCGGTCATCCGCACGAGCCGCCCGACCTCGGCGACGTCCCGGTCCGGCAGCGCGCCGTGCTGCGCGAGCGGTCCCAGGTGGCTGCCGGCGAGCGCGGCGGAGCGCTCCTCGTCGTCCGGGGTGGCGCCGTCGTGCACCGCGTCGTGGAACCAGAGCGCGACGGCGGCGAGCCACGCCTCCCGGCCGGGGGCACCGGACTGGCTGGCCAAGAGGTCGAGGGCGTCGAGGACGTCGGCCAGGTGGAGGCGGCCGTGGTAGACCCGGTGCGGCTCACGCCACCGGTCCACGAGGTCCTCACCGACGACGGCGATACCGGCGGCGGGCGCCGACCGGTCACCGACGTCGGGCCAGAGCGCCTCCCACCGGGCTCGCAGCGCCGGCCGCCTGGCCCGCCGTCGTTCGTGGCCGGGGACCCGCAGGTGCGAGGCGGCGAGGCGTCGGGCCAGCTCGCCGCCGTCCACCGGGGTCGCGCCGGCGGCGACGAGGTCGTCGTGGCGATCCTCCGGCACGTCGTAGTGGTCGAGGTCGAAGGCGCGGTCGGGGATGCCGGCTGCCCGCGCGAACGTCCGCAGCTCGTGCAGCGACTCGTCGGAGACGAGGTGCGACCAGAGGCGGCCGTGCGCGGGCCAGGCCGGCGGGTCGAGCAGGACGGTCACGGCGTCTCCTCGCCGGTCGGTGCCGTGTCGAGAGCGCGGCGGACCTCCCCGACGAGCGCGGCCATCGCGGCCTCGGCAGCCGGTGCGTCGCCGTCGGCGACCGCGTGCGCGACGGCCTGGTGCTGGTCGAGCGCCTCCGGCACGGGTGCGGCGGGCATCAGGCCGAGGTGGGTGCGGCCGGCGAGCACCTCGGCGACGACGGCGGCCAGCGCGCCGAACATCTCGTTGCCGCTCGCGCGCAGGAGCAGCTCGTGCATCCGGACGTCGAGCGCGAGGAACTCGGTGAGGTCGCCCCGGGCGCCGAGCACCCGCATCCGGGCGGCGAGGTCCACGAGCTCGGCGCGCTCGGCCGGGGACGCGTGCCGCGCCGCACCCGAGGCGGCCAGGGGCTCGACGGCGTGGCGCAGCTCGGTGAGCGTGCGGAGCTGCTCGTCGCGGCCAGGTCCGGCCAGGCGCCAGCGGATCACCCGCGGGTCGAGCACGTTCCACTCCGCGATGGGGAGCACGACGAGCCCGACCCGTCGGCGGGAGCGCACGAGCCCCAGCCCTTCGAGCATCCGCATGACTTCCCTGGCCACGGTGCGAGAGACCTGGTGCTGTGTTCCGATCGACTCGAGGGTGAGCGGGGCCCCGGGGGCGATGTCGCCGCTGGTGATGGCCCGGCCGACGGCGTCGAGGACGGCGCTGTGCAGGGCGGGGGGCGGCATGGGGTGAGCCTACCGAGGTCGATGCCGGGCGCCATTGGTAGCACCAATCGCTTGCAATGGTGCTACCAATCGTGCATCCTCGTGGAACTGACCCGCCGACACGGAAGTCGAACCGATGGACACCGACGTCACACCCGCCGCACAGAGTCCCGAGCAGCACCCCCGCGACGCGGCGGCCGACGCCGTCACGCACGTCGTCGTCATGGGGGTCTCCGGCTCGGGCAAGACCACGATCGCCCAGCTGCTGGCCGACCGGATCGGCGTCGAGTACGCCGAGGCCGACCAGTTCCACTCCGAGGCGAACATCGCCAAGATGAGTGCGGGCACCCCGCTGACCGATGCCGACCGGGCGCCCTGGCTGGCCGCGATCCGCGACTGGCTCAGCGACGAGGCCGATGCCGGACGGACCGCCGTCGTCACGTGCTCCGCCCTCAAGCGCTCCTACCGCGACGTGCTGCGCGCCGCCCGCGGCCGCGTGTGGTTCCTGCACCTGCACGGGTCGCCCGAGCTGCTCGCCGAGCGGATGACCGGGCGGTCGGGCCACTTCATGCCGACCTCGCTGCTCCCGTCGCAGCTCGCCACGCTCGAACCCCTTGACGACGACGAGGACGGGCTGGCCGCCGACGTCGCCGCACCGCCCGAGGAGATCGTGGACGACGTCGTCGCACGATGCTCCGGCCCGACCACCCGGAAGGACCACCCATGACGCCTGACGACTGGACCCAGACCCTCACGGCCGGGCCGCTGCTCGCCATCGCGGCGGTCGCCGTCGCGCTCCTGCTCTTCCTCATCATCAAGGTCCACCTGCACGCGTTCGTCGCCCTGATCCTCGTCAGTCTCCTGACCGCCGTCGCCGCGGGTCTGCCGAGCGGCGGCATCGTCGACGTGCTGCTCGACGGGTTCGGCTCGACGCTGGCCGCGGTCGCGCTGCTCGTCGGGCTCGGGGCGATGCTCGGCCGGCTCGTCGAGACCAGCGGGGGCGCCAAGGTCCTCACCGACGTGCTCGTCTCCCGGTTCGGGGAGCGCCGCGCACCGCTCGCGCTCGGTATCGCCTCGCTGCTGTTCGGGTTCCCGATCTTCTTCGACGCCGGCCTCGTCGTCATGCTCCCCATCGTGTTCGCGGTCGCTCGGCGGCTCGGCGGGTCCGTGCTGCTGTACGGGCTGCCGGTCGCCGGTGCGTTCTCCGTGATGCACATCTACGTGCCGCCGCACCCCGGACCGGTGGCCGCGTCCGAGTTCCTCGGGGCGGACGTCGCGGCGGTGCTGCTCGTCGGCCTCGTGGCCGCGCTGCCGACCTGGTACGTCACCGCCTACCTGTTCGGCCGGTGGTCCGGACGACGCTTCGAGCTGCCCGTGCCCGAGATCCTCGGCCGCGCCGATGACGCCCAGATCGCGAACCCACCGCGCTTCGGCGCCGTCGTCGGCATCCTGCTGCTGCCCCTGGTGCTCATCTTCGCCAACACCGGGCTGGAGACCGCGGCGTCGGCCGGCTGGGTCGCCGAGGGCTCGACGGCCGTGGCGGTCGCCGGCCTGGTCGGCGCCACCCCGGTCGCGCTGCTCGTCACGGTCCTGGTGGCCGCGTGGGTGCTCGGCCGCCGCCGGGGGGTCGAGGGCACCGCCCTGGAGAAGACGCTGGACTCCGCGCTCGGGCCGGTCGCTTCCGTCATCCTCATCACCGGGGCCGGTGGCATGTTCGGCGGCGTGCTGCGCGCCTCCGGCATCGGCGACGCCCTGGCCGAGGTGCTGGGCGACATGGGCCTGCCGGTCATCGTCGCCGGATTCGTCATCGCCGCGGTGCTGCGCGTGGCCCAGGGCTCCGCGACCGTCGCGCTGACCACCGCTGCGGGACTCATCGCGCCCGCCGTGGCCGCGGGCGGTTACGGCTCCGTCGAGCTGGCCGCGATCGTGGTCGCCGTGGCCGCGGGGTCCGTCGTGCTCAGCCACGTCAACGACTCGGGCTTCTGGCTGGTCGGCCGGTTCTTCGACATGGACGTGCGCACCACGCTGCGCACCTGGACCGTCATGGAGACGGGCATCGGCGTGATGGGCTTCGCGATCGCCGGGGTGATCTTCGCCGTCGCCTGAGCGCAGGTGGCGCACGTCCGGCTCAGGTCGAAGCGCCGTGCGGTCGACCGCCGGGCGTGAGCGGCTCAGCCGGAGGTGACCGCCGCTGTCGGCTCGCGGCCGTCGACCGCCTCGACGCACTGACGGGCGATCGCCAGCTCCTCCATGGTCGGGATCACCATGACCAGCGTGGACGTCCAGTCCGGCGAGACGATGCGCTCGCCACCGCGCGCGGCGTTGCGGTCCGCGTCGACGGCGATCCCGAAGCCTTCGAGGCCCTCGCAGACGGCGGCCCGCACCACCGGGTCGTTCTCCCCGACGCCCGCGGTGAACGCGATGACGTCCACACGGCCCAGCAGGGCCGCGTAGGCGCCCACGTACTTGCGCAGGCGGTGGACGTAGACGTCGAAGGCGAGCGCCGCGTCCTCGTCGCCGTCGTCGATGAGCCGACGCAGCTCGCGGAAGTCGTTGACGCCGGCGAGCCCGAGCATGCCGGAGCGCTTGTTGAGCAGCGTGTCGAGCTCGTCGACGTCCATCCCGGCGTTGCGCGCGAGGTGGAACACGACGGCCGGGTCGATGTCGCCCGACCGCGTCCCCATGACGAGACCCTCGAGCGGCGTCAGCCCCATGGACGTGTCGACGGGGACGCCACCCCGCACGGCCGACGCCGAGGCCCCGTTGCCGAGGTGCAGCACGATCGTGTTGAGGTCCTGCACGCGCCGGCCCAGCACGCGGGCCACCTTGCCGGTGACGTACTGGTGGCTGGTGCCGTGGAACCCGTAGCGGCGCACGTCGTACGCCGCGGCGACGTCGCGGTCGATGGCGTAGGTGTAGGCCTCGGCGGGCAGCGCCTGGAAGAACGCCGTGTCGAACACGGCGACGTGCGGCACGTCGCCGAGCAGCTCGCGTGCCACCCGGATGCCCTGGACGTTGGCGGGGTTGTGCAGCGGGGCGAGCGGCACGAGCGCCTCGATGCGGTCCACCACCTCGTCGTCCACGACGGCCGGTCCGGAGAACTCCGCCCCGCCGTGCACCACGCGGTGCCCGACGGCGTAGATGCCGGCGTCGGCGAGCCGTGGCCCGATCTCGTCGAACAGGTCGAGGGCCAACCGCAGCGCCTCGCCGTGGTCGGGCACCTCGAGCTCGCGGCGGGTGCGGTTGCCCGCGAACGTGTGCGTCACGATGCCCGTCGCGCCACCGGCCTCGCCGATGCGCTCGACCGTGCCCGCGGCGATCGCCTCGCCGCCGACCGGGTTGACGAGCTGGTACTTCAGCGACGACGAGCCGGAGTTCAGCACGAGCACCGAGCCGTGCGCACCGTACGCGCTGAACGGGTTGGGTCGGTCCGGCTCGGGGATGATGCTCATGCTCGGGCTCCGTTCGAGGGGGTGCCGACGGACTGCGCCTGGATCGCGGTGATCGCCACGGTGTTGACGATGTCCGGGACCAGGGCGCCACGGGAGAGGTCGTTGACCGGTTTGTTCAGTCCTTGCAGGACGGGGCCGACGGCGACCGCCCCGGCCGAGCGCTGCACCGCCTTGTACGTGTTGTTGCCCGTGTTGAGGTCCGGGAAGATGAAGACGCTCGCCCGCCCGGCCACCGACGACTCGGGCAGCTTGGAGGCCGCGACCGAGACGTCCACCGCGGCGTCGTACTGGATCGGGCCCTCGACGCTCAGCTCGGGGTGGCGCTCGCGCACCAGGTCGGTGGCGGACCGCACCTTGTCGACGTCAGCGCCGGTGCCGGAGGTGCCGGTCGAGTAGGACAGCATGGCGACCTGCGGCTGCACGCCGAACTGCTCGGCCGTGGCCGCCGACGACGCTGCGATGTCGGCGAGCTGCTCCGCCGTCGGGTCCGGGTTGACCGCGCAGTCGCCGTAGACGAGCACCCGGTCGGGCAGGCACATGAGGAACACCGAGGACACCACGGACACGCCCGGCTTCGTCTTGATGATCTCGAACGACGGACGGATCGTGTGCGCGGTGGTGTGCGCGGCCCCGGAGACCATGCCGTCGGCCAGCCCGAGGTGGACCATCATCGTGCCGAAGTAGGACACGTCGGTGACGATCTCCCGCGCACGCTCGACGGTCATGCCCTTGTGCGCCCGCAGCCGGGTGTACTCGGCGGCGAACCGCTCCACGTGCTCGGCGTCGGTGGGGGAGAGCACCTCGGCGGCGTCGATGTCGAGGCCCAGCTCGGTGGCCCTGGCGCGGATCGTCGTCTCGTCGCCGAGGATCACCAGGTCGGCGATGCCGCGGGCGAGCACCGTGGAGGCGGCACGCAGGATGCGGTCGTCGCCGCCCTCGGGCAGCACCACGCGCCGGCGGTCGCCGCGGGCCCGTTCGACCAGCTCGTGCTCGAACATGAGCGGGGTGACCACGGGGGTGCGCTCGACGGCGAGGCGGGCCAGCAGCTCGGCGCCGTCCACCCGCTGCTCGAACATGGCCCGGGCGACGTCGTGCTTGCGCTGCGCCGTCGCCGTCATCGCGCCGCGGGTCCGCGCCGCGACACCGGCCACCTCGTAGGTGTCCATCGTGGTGGCGATGATCGGCACGTGCGGCTCCAGGGCGGCCGCGAGCTGCCCGGACCGGCCCGACGGGCGGTACCCGCCGGTGAGGATCAGCCCCGCGAGCGACGGGAAGCGCTGCGCCGTCTGCACCGACAGCAGCCCGAGCAGCACGTCCGTGCGGTCCCCGGGCGTGATGACCACGGTGCCGTCCGCGAGGTGGCCGAGCATGTGCTCGAACGTCATGGCGCCCACGATCACGTCGAGGGCCTCGCGGGCCAGGAGGTCACGGTCGCCGAGCAGCAGCGTGCCGTCGACGGCGTCGGCGAGCTGGGCCACGGTCGGCGCGCCGAGGAACGGCTCCTCCGGGATGACCCAGGTCGGCAGGTCCTCGCCGCTGATCCCTTCGCGCACCGCGGTGGGCGCGTCCGTCACGGCGTCCTCGGCCCGGTTGACGACCACGGCGATCGGCTGGGCGTGGCTCGCCCGCAGCTCCGCCACGCTGAGCCGGGTCAGGGTCGCGACGTCGTCGATCCCGCGCGAGCGGCCGGAGACGACGAGCAGCACGGGGGCGTCCAGGTTGGCGGCCACCCGCGCGTTGAACGCCAGCTCGGTCGCTCCCGAGACGTCCGTGTAGTCGGTGCCGAGCACCACGACGGCGTCGCACCGGTCGGCGACGGCGTGGTACCGCGCCACGATCCTGGCCAGGGACCCGTCCGGGTCGGCGTGGACGTCGTCGTAGGTGACCCCGACGGCGTCCGCGTAGTCCAGGTCGATGCCGTCATGGGCGAGCATCATCTCCAGGACGTGGTCACGTACTCCCGTGCCGCCGTCGGCCGCCGGCCGCTCCGGGACCCGGGAGACCGCCCGGAAGACGCCCACGCGCTGGACCTGGCGGACCAGGAGGTCGAGCACCCCGAGCGCGACCGTCGACTTGCCGGTGTCCCCCTCGGGGGACGCGATGTAGATGCTGCGTGTGCTCACTGCCTGCCTGTTCGCTCGCGTCGGACGTCACGCCCATTCCATCGCATGCACGACGACGGCGCACCGGTTGCGGGGCGTCGGCTTGGTCACTCCCGGACGTGCTTCACTCGTTGTCACCGCCGGTGGCCGTGCCGGCGTCGTACATCGGACCGCCCTCCTCCGTGGCCGTCTGCCCGGCGTCGGGCCACACCCAGTCGCGCACCTCGGGGATGTCCTCGCCGTGCTCGCGGGTGTGCTGCCGGGCGGCGAGGCGCGCGTCGACCATCCGCTGACGCAGGCCGGCGACCGTGGAGCCCAGCCCGGGGACCCGGTCGATGACGTCGAGCACCAGGTGGTACCGGTCGATGTCGTTGAGCATCGCCATGTCGAACGGCGTGGTGGTGGTGCCCTCCTCCTTGTAACCGCGCACGTGGATGTTGCCGTGGTTGTTGCGGCGGTAGGTCAGGCGGTGGATGAGCCACGGATAGCCGTGATAGTTGAAGATCACGGGCCGGTCGGGCGTGAACAGCCCGTCGAAGTCCTTGTCCGCCAGACCGTGCGGGTGCTCCCGCTCGTCCTGCAGCCGCATGAGGTCCACGACGTTGACGACGCGGACCTTGAGGTCCGGCAGCTCGCGGCGCAGGATGTCGGCGGCCGCCAGGACCTCGAGCGTGGGGATGTCGCCCGCGCAGCCGAGCACCACGTCCGGGTCCTCGCCCGGGACCTCCGTGCCGGCCCACTCCCAGATGCCCAGCCCGCGCGTGCAGTGGGCGATCGCGGCGTCCATGGACAGGAACTGGGGTCCGGGCTGCTTGCCGGCGACCACCACGTTGACGTACTGGCGGCTGCGCAGGCAGTGGTCGTAGGTGCTCAGCAGGGTGTTCGCGTCCGGCGGCAGGTAGACCCGCACGATCTCGGCCTTCTTGTTGACCACGTGGTCGATGAAGCCCGGGTCCTGGTGGGAGAAGCCGTTGTGGTCCTGGCGCCACGTGTGGCTGGACAGCAGGTAGTTGAGCGACGCGATCGGCCGGCGCCACGGGATGTGGTTGGTGACCTTGAGCCACTTGGCGTGCTGGTTGAACATCGAGTCGACGATGTGTATGAACGCCTCGTAGCTGGTGAACAGGCCGTGCCGGCCCGTCAGGAGGTAGCCCTCCAGCCATCCCTGGCACTGGTGCTCGCTCAGCATCTCCATGACGCGGCCGACGCGCGCGAGGTGCTGGTCGACGTCGGGCCCGTGGTACTCCGCGTTCCACTGCTTGTCGGTGACGTCGTAGACGGCCTGGAGACGGTTCGAGGCCACCTCGTCCGGTCCGAAGATGCGGAAGTTCTCCGGGTTGCGGCGGATCACCTCGGTGAGCCAGCTGCCGAGCACCCGGGTCGACTCAGCCAGGGCGGCCCCCGGCTCGGGGACGTCGACGGCGAAGTCGCGGAAGTCGGGCAGCCGCAGGTCCTTGAGCAGCAGCCCGCCGTTCGCGTGCGGGTTGGCGCCCATGCGCAGCTCGCCCTGCGGAGCCTCCGCCGCGATCTCGGGCCGCAGCGCGCCGTCGTCGTCGAAGAGCTCGTGCGGCCGGTAGGACTCCAGCCAGTCGCGGAGCACCTCGAGGTGCTCCGGCGTGTCGCGGGCGCTCGCGAGCGGCACCTGGTGCGCACGCCAGGAGCCCTCGGTCTTGTTCCCGTCGATCTCGGGCGGGCAGGTCCAGCCCTTCGGTGTGCGGAAGACGATCATCGGCCACGCGGGGCGCTGCTCCTCGCCCGGCGACGCGTCCCGGGCGTCCGCCTTGATCCGCGCGATGTGGTCCATCACCTCGTCGAGGAGCTGGGCGAACCGGCGGTGCACCGCCGCGTGGTCCTCGCCGTCGAACCCGCCCGTGAAGAAGTACGGCGTGTGCCCGTAGCCGACCATGAGGGCGTGCAGCTCGTCGTCGCTGATGCGGTCCAGCACCGTCGGGTTGGCGATCTTGTAGCCGTTGAGGTGCAGGATCGGCAGCACGACGCCGTCCTGCGCCGGGTTGACGAACTTGTTGGAGTGCCAGCTGGTGGCCAGCGGGCCGGTCTCCGCCTCGCCGTCGCCCACGACCGCCGCCACCAGCAGGTCCGGGTTGTCGAACGCGGCGCCGTAGGCGTGCGACAGCGCGTACCCGAGCTCGCCGCCCTCGTGGATCGAGCCGGGCGTCTCGGGCGCCACGTGCGAGGGGATCCCCCCGGGGAACGAGAACTGCTTGAACAGCCGGCGCATCCCCTCGTCGTCCTGGGTCACGTCGGTGTAGATCTCCGAGTAGGTGCCCTCGAGGTAGGTGTTCGCCACGAGCCCGGGACCGCCGTGACCGGGGCCGGCGACGTAGACCGTGGACTGCTGACGCTCGCGGATGACGCGGTTGAGGTGGGCGTAGAGGAAGTTGAGGCCCGGAGTCGTGCCCCAGTGCCCGAGGAGCCGCGGCTTGACGTGGTCGCGGTCCAGGGGCCGGCGCATCAGGGGGTTGTCGAGCAGGTAGATCTGGCCGATCGACAGGTAGTTGGCGGCACGCCACCACTGGTCGAGACGTTCGACGTCCGTGTCCGAGAGCTCCGCGACTCCGGTGGCGGGCCAGGTGGTGGGATCGGCGGTCGAGGTGCTCATCTGACGCTCCTACGGGCAGAGGGACGATCATGTTCGTGCTCATTCCATCGCACGGCGGTCCCCGGCGCAGCGTGAGACACGAGCGGCCCGCCGCGCGGCACGGTGACCTTCGCCACGCGATTCCAGGAGAGGCCGCGGGCACCGATACCGTGGCCCCGTGCCGAACCCGCCTGTGCGCCGATCCTTCTGGGCGGTCGCCCGCCAGCCGCGGATGATCGTGATCCTGCTGATCTTCCTCGCCGCTGCGGCCGTGTGCGGCCGGCTGGGCGTCTGGCAGATCGACCGCGCGTACGAGCGGGCCAACCTCGCCGCCGCGCAGGAGGCGGCAGAGGCGGCCGCGGCGGCACCCGTCGACCTCGGCGAGGTGCTCGTACCGCAGTCCTCGTTCCCCGGCGAGCTGGTCGGGCGCGAGGTCGAGGTCACCGGGACGTACGAGCCGGCGGGCCAGATGCTCGTCACCGGGCGGTCCCTGGACGGCGTCGACGGCTATCTGGTCCTCACCCCGCTGCGCGTGTCGGACGACGGCACGGGCGGCGCGTCGTGGGCGGCCCTGTCCGGGGAGCCCGTGCTCCCCGTGGTGCGCGGCTGGGTCGACTCCCCGACGCCCGGGGACGCGGCCCTCGAGGTCCCGGCGGGGGAGGTGTCGCTGCACGGCTGGCTGCAGGCCTCCGAGTCGACGGTGCGTACCGGCACCGTCCCCGAGAACCCCGGTGGCCCGCCGCTGACCCAGGACATCGCCTCCAGCGCGCTGGCGAACACGTGGGACGGACCGATCTACACCGCCTACGTGGTGCACACCGGCTCGTCCCCGGAGCAGGTGCCCGCCGACGCCGGGGGTCCCGCGCCGCTGCCGCGCCCCGTGCTCGAGGGTGGCACCGACGTGAACCTGCAGAACTTCTTCTACGCCCTGCAGTGGTGGGTGTTCGGGCTGTTCGCGGTCGCGCTGTGGGTGCGGTTGGTGCGCGACGAGATGGCGGGCGGCACGCGTGGCTCGCGACGTCGGCCGCGTGGCGACGGCGAGGACGACCCCGTGGGTACCGGGATCGCGGGCCTGCCGGCCGGGTAGCCGACGTCGGATCCGATCGGCGGACGGTGACCTGGTCGGCAGTCCGAGCTGCCGATCAGGTCACTTCGTGCCGTCTTGATCCTGCAGCCGCTCGACGAGCCGCGCACGCAGCTCCCGCGCGGCCCGTTCCGGGTCGGCCGCCGCCGTGATCGCGCGCACGACCACGACCCTCCGCGCACCGGCGTCCAGCACGGCGTCCAGCCGTTCGCGGTCGATGCCGCCGATCGCGAACCAGGGGGTGGCCGGGTCCGACGCCGCGACCTCGCGCAGCAGGTCGAGCCCGACAGCCTCCCGTCCCGGCTTGGTGGGCGTGGCCCACAGCGGCCCCACGCAGAAGTAGTCGACGCCGGGGTCCGCGTCGGCGGCCGCGGCCTGCCGCGCGGAGTGGGTGGAGCGTCCGAGCACGGGGCCGGTCCCGAGCAGGCTGCGCACCGCCGACGTCGGCAGGTCGCCCTGGCCCATGTGCACCACGGGCGCCCCGGCCAGCGAGGCGACGTCGGCCCGGTCGTTGACAGCCCACAGCGCACCGTGGGCGGTGGCGACGCCCGCCACGAGCTCCTGCAGCTCGAGCTCGCGCGCGGCGTCCAGAGACTTGTCGCGGAGCTGGACCACGTCGACACCGCCGCGCAGGGCCGCGTGCAGGAAGTCCTCCAGGTCGGCGGTCGAGGACCGGGCGTCGGTGCACAGGTACAGGCGGGCGTCGGCGAGCCGGGTGCGGGCGTCGGCGGACGGCGTGGAGGGGGACACGGCCGCCAGCGTAACCACGCGGCAGTACAGTGGCCGCAGCACGGGAGCCCCGTCGGGGCTGAGAGGGCGAGGTCCGCCGACCGTCGAACCTGATCTGGGTCATGCCAGCGAAGGGAGCACGCATGAGAACGCCTGGGACGCTGCCGGACGTCGTGGTCGTCGGCGGTGGCATCGTCGGTACGGCGGTGGCCTGGCGCGCCGTCGAGGCCGGTCTGACGGTCGTCCTGCTCGACCCGAGCCCGGGGGACGGCGCCACGCACGCCGCCGCCGGGATGCTCGCACCGGTCAGCGAGTCGTGGTTCGGCGAGTCCGCCCTCGCCCGTCTGGGCCTGGCCGGCCTCGCCGCATGGCCCCGCTTCGCGGCTGACCTCCTGCGCGCGACGGGCCTCGGCTCGGGGCTGCGCGAGACGGGCACGCTGGTGGCGGCCTACGACGCCGACGACGTCGCGCACCTGCGGCGCTGGCTCGCCCTGCACGCCGAGCTCGGCGTGCAGCCGGACGAGCTCACCGGTGCCCAGGCACGGCGCCGCGAACCGCTCCTCGGGCACCACGTCGCCGGAGCCGCCTGGGTGCCGGGTGACCATGTTGCCGACCCGCGCGCGACCAGGGCCGCGCTCGACGTCGCCCTGCACGCCCACCCCCGTGCCGCCGTCGTCCAGCGTGCCGCCGTGCGCCTCGAACGCGACCGGGGCGCCGTCGTCGGTGTCCTCGACGAGGCGGGCACGCTGCACCGGGCCGGGGCGGTGGTCCTGGCCGCCGGGTGGCGGTCCGGCGAGCTGGTCGACGTGCCCGTCCGGCCGGTGCGGGGCCAGACGCTCCGGCTCGACGCTCCGCCCGGGTCCGCCCCCGGGCATGTCGTGCGCGGCCGGGTGCAGGGCCGCCCGGTCTACGTGGTGCCGCGGGAGCCCGGGACGGGATCAGGTCCGGGGACGACGGCGGAGCACCGGGAGGTCGTCGTCGGCGCCACCAGCGAGGAGGGCCCGGACGACCACCGCCCGTCGGCCGGGGGAGTGTTCGCGCTGCTGCGGGACGCCCGGGCGCTGGTGCCGGCCCTCGACGAGGCCGCCTTCGTCGAGGCGACGCTGCGGGCGCGACCCGCCACCCCCGACAACCTGCCGCTCGTGGGGCCGACGGCCACGCCGGGCCTGCACCTGGCGACGGGCCACCATCGTGGCGGGGTGCTCCTCGCACCGCTGACGGCCGAGGCCGTCGTCGCCGGTCTGACCGGTGCCGCCCTGCCGGACGCCCTGCGCGTCGCCGACCCCGACCGTTTTGCCCCCGTCCTCGAAGGAGCCTGAGATGGCCGAGACCCTGCCAGCCCCGCACGCTGTCGTGAACGGCGAGCCCTACCCGCTGGACGCGCCGGTGCCCGTGACCGACCTCGTCGCACGCCTGGTGCCGGGCTCCGTCGTCGACGGCGTGCCGCAGGGCGTCGCCGTCGCGCTCGACGACGCCGTCGTGCCGCGTGGCGCGTGGGAGTCCACCACCGTGGGTCCCGGGGCGCGCGTCGAGGTCGTCACCGCGGTGCAGGGCGGGTGAGCGGCGTGCTGACGATCGCCGGCGTCGAGCTCGGCTCCCGCCTCGTGATGGGCACGGGCGGCGCACCGAGCCTGCTGGCCCTGGAGGACGCGCTGGTCGCGTCCGGGACCGAGCTCACCACGGTCGCGATGCGGAGGGTGGCACGGCCGACGCCGGGCGCGGCAGCCGGTGACACCTCGATGTGGGGGCTGCTGGACCGGCTGGGGATCCGCGCGCTGCCGAACACCGCCGGCTGCTTCTCGGTGCGGGAGGCCGTGCTGACCGCGCAGCTCGCCCGGGAGGCGTGCGGCACCGACTGGGTCAAGCTGGAGGTGATCGCGGACGACGTCACGCTCCTGCCCGAGCCCCTCGGTCTCGTGGAGGCCGCCGAGGAGCTGGTGCGCGACGGCTTCACCGTGCTGCCCTACTGCGGGGACGACCCGATCGTGGCGCGGCGCCTGGAGGACGTCGGGTGCGCCGCCGTCATGCCGCTGGGTGCGCCCATCGGGTCGGGTCTCGGCATCCTCAACCCGCGCAACATCGAGGCGATCGCGGCGGCCGCCTCCGTGCCGGTGATCCTCGACGCGGGGATCGGGACGGCATCGGACGCCGCGCTCGCGATGGAGCTCGGCTGCGACGGGGTGCTGCTCGCCACCGCCGTCACGCGGGCCGTGGATCCGGTGCAGATGGCCCGGGCCATGCGGCTGGCCGTCGAGGCGGGGCACCTGGCGGTCGGTGCCGGTCGGATCCCGCGGCGGGAGCGCGCGCTGGCGTCGTCGTCGCCGGAGGGGCGGCTCGACCTGGCCCTCTGACGTCGCCCTGTTCGGCAGTTCCTGCCTTGTTCGGCACCTTGAACTGCCGAACAGGGCTGGAACTGCCGAACGCGGCCGGTCAGTACACGGGGACGGACGGGTCCACGTCGCGGGACCACGCGAGGATGCCGCCGGCAATCACGCGCGCCGGCAGCCCTGCGTCGCGGAGCACCGCAGCGGCCCGCGAGGCGCGACCGCCCACCTTGCACAGCACGTGCACCGGGCGTCCCTGGGCACGGGCGGCCACGTGGACGACGGCGTCGTCCCGGGCCGGGCCGAGCAGCTCGCCCAGGTTGACGTGGTCCGCCCCGGCGACGGACGCGATCTCCACCTCCCACGGTTCACGCACGTCCACGATGTACGGATCGGCGCCGTCGCCGGCTGCCGCGGCCGCCCGCAGGGCAGCCACCGCTGCGGGGGTGACGGGATCCTGGTCGGGGACCTCGGCCGGGGTCAGCCCGCAGAACGTGGCGTACGCGGCGTCGTCGGGCAGGGTGGTCACCGGTTCCCGCGACGGGTCCGGGCGGACGTCCAGGTGGCGCCAGGTGAGGTCGAACGAGTCGTAGACCGCGAGCCGCCCGAGCAGCGTGCGGCCGGCGCCGGTGATCAGCTTGATCGCCTCGGTCGCCATGACCGACCCGATCGTGCCGCACATCGCACCGAGCACCCCGCCGGTGGCGCAGTCAGGGGCCAGCGCGGCCGGCGGCGGCTCGGGGAAGACGTCGCGGTACGTCACGCCCTCCGGCGCGCCGCCGTCCCCGGGCGGCGCCGCCCAGAACGTCGCGACCTGGCCCTGGTAGCGGTAGATGCCGCCCCACACGACGGGGACGCCCGCGATCTCCGCGGCGTCCGACACCAGGTAGCGCGTCGCGAAGTTGTCCGCCCCGTCCAGCACGAGGTCGTAGCCCCGCAGCAGGTCGACCGCGTTGGCGGAGGTCAGACGCTCGCGGTGCTCGACGACGGTGACGTGCGGGGCGACGTCGGCCACGGCCTCGCGGGCGGAAGCCGTCTTGGACCGCCCCACGTCGCCGGTGCCGTGCAGGACCTGGCGCTGCAGGTTCGAGGTCTCCACGACGTCGTCGTCCACCACGCCCAGCGTGCCGACGCCTCCCGCCGCGAGGTAGAGCAGCGCGGGGCTGCCGAGGCCACCGGCACCGACCACCAGCACCCGGGCCGCCGCGAGGCGCCGTTGGCCCTCGACACCGATCCCGGGCAGGGACAGGTGCCGGGCGAACCGGCTGATCTGCTCGGCGGTCAGCTCGCGGCCGGGCGCGACGAGCGGCGGCAGGGACGGGGCGGTCGGGTCGGTGCTGCTCACGCCTCGACCCTACGAGGTCGTCCCGTCGTGCTGCCACGAGTGCCAGAGCCGTGCGTAGTCGCCACCGGCCGCCACCAGCTCGTCGTGCGGCCCGATCTCGGCGATCCGGCCCGCGTCGACGACGGCGACGCGGTCGGCGTCGTGCGCGGTGTGCAGCCGGTGCGCGATCGCCACGACGGTCCGGCCGGTCAGCACGGCGTTGAGCGAGCGCTCCAGGTGCCGGGCCGCGCGCGGGTCGAGCAGCGACGTGGCCTCGTCGAGCACCAGCGTGTGCGGGTCGAGCAGCACGAGCCGGGCCAGCGCGACCTGCTGCGCCTGCGCCGGGCTCAGCGGGTGCCCGCCGGAGCCGATCTCGGTGTCGAGCCCGGCGGGCAGGGCGTCGGCCCAGGCCTGCGCGTCGACGGCCTCGAGAGCACGCCGCAACGCGTCGTCGGGGGCGGTGGTGTCCGCCAGCCGGAGGTTCTCCGCGAGGGTCCCGACGAACACGTGGTGCTCCTGGGTCACCAGCGCGACGTGGCCGCGCAGGTCCTCCAGCGGCAGGTCGACCAGCGGGACGCCGCCGACCGTCACCGAGCCGCCGGTGGGTGGGTGGACGCCGGACAGCATGCGTCCGAGCGTCGACTTGCCCGCGCCGGACGGCCCGACGACGGCGAGCCGTTCGCCCGGCCGCAGGTCCACCGAGATCCCGTGCAGCACGTCGTGCCCCTCGCGGTAGGCGTACCGCACGTCGTGGGCGTGCACCTTCTCGGAGGCCGGGACCTCGCCCGAGGCGACGCGGTCCGGCCCGACCAGGCCGACGCCGACGACGCGGGCGAGCGCGACGGCGGCGACCTGCAGCTCGTCGAGCCAGAACACGAGGTCGAAGACGGGCCCGCCCATCTGGTAGGCGTACAGCGCGACGGTCGCGACGGTGCCGACGCTCGCGAGGTCCTGCGAGGCGAGCCAGGCGCCCCAGAGGACGACGGAGATCGGCGCGACCGCCACGGCGGCGTCGAGCGAGGGGATGAGCCGCAGCCGCAGGCCGAGCGTGTAGCTCTCGGCGGCGAACGCCTCCGACAGGTCGCGGCGCAGCCGGCGGCGCACCCGGGACCCGAGCCACAGGACGTCCGTGGTGCGGGCGCCCTCGACGGCCTCGGTGATGGTGCCGTTGAGGGTGGCGTAGGCCGCGGACTCGCGCAGGTAGCCCGGCGTGGCCCGGCGCAGGTACCACCGGGTGGCGACCCAGATGACCGGCACGCCGACGAGGATCCCGAGCGCCACGACGGGGTCGGTGAGGAACGACGCGACCAGGGTGAGCCCGATGGTCACGACGCACACCAGCACCCGTGGCACGCCGAAGCGGACCGCGTGCTGCAGCTTGTTGACGTCGTTGGTGGTGCGGGCCACGAGGTCGCCCGTCCCGGCCTTCTCCACGGTGGACAGGGGCAGCCGGGTGACGGTGTCCATGAACTCCTCGCGGAGCTCGGCGAAGACCCGTTCGCCGAAGATCATCGACAGCCGCTGCGCGAACCGGGTCACCACGGCCTGGACGAGCACGGCAGCCACGAGGATCAGGGCGAGGGTGTCGACGCGGGCCAGCGTGGTCCCGCCCGCGACCTCGTCGATGAACCGGCCCAGCAGGAACGGGCCGGCGAGCCCGGCGACCGCCGCCACGGTGTGCAGCACGGCGACACCGCCCAGCTCACCCCGGTGGCGGCGGAACAGACGTCCGACCGTGCGCTTGACCTCGCCGCCGTCGGCCACGGGCAGGCGGCGGGGGTCGGCCGCGGACGGCGGCACACGGGTGGCGCTCATCGCGCGGCTCCTTCCAGGGTGGGGTCACGGCCGTCGGGTGCGGCGGTCGTCGCGGTCTCCTCGTCCATGCTGCGGCCGACGACGGAGCGGTAGGCGGCGCCGTCGTCGTCCGCCCGGGCGAGCAGCTCGCCGTGGGCGCCGGAGGTGACGACGGACCCGCAGGTCGAGAGCAGCACGACCTCGTCGACGTGGTCGAGCACGAGCGGGCTCGCCGTGACGACGAGGGTGGTGCGTCCGCGCCGCGCCTCGGCGACCCGGGCGGCGATCCGCGCCTCGGTGTGCGCGTCCACGGCGCTGGTGGGTTCGACCAGCACCAGGATCTCCGGATCGGTCAGCAGGGCACGGGCGAGGGCCACGCGCTGGCGCTGCCCGCCGGACAAGGACCGGCCCTTCTCGGGCAGCTCGCCGGCCAGGCCTGCGGGCACGGAGTCGAGCACGTCGTGGGCGTCCGCGACCAGGACGGCGGCCATGAGCTCGGCCTCCGTCGCGCGACCGCGCGCGTCGAGCTCCTCGCCGAGGATTCCCGAGAACAGGTGCCCGGTGGCCTCCGCCACGACCACGCGGTGCCGCAGCGTCTCCTTGTCCAGCGCGGTGAGCCGCACCCCGCCGAGGGTCACGGGCGTGCCGGCCTCGACGGCGTCGTCGACCCGGCCGAGCCGTGTCGCGAGCCGCGCCGAGACGTCCGGGTCGGCGCAGACGAGACCGACCACCCGGCCGGGGCGCAGGACGAGTCCGCTCGTGGTGTCCACGAGCTCGCTGCCCGACGGCGGCGCGGGCGCCGGGGTCGACGGCTGCGGCGTCGCCTCGGTCACCCGCAGGACGTCGAGGATCTTGCGGCCCGAGACCAGGGCGTTCGTGGTCATCTGCAGCATCTGGGTGGCCATCTGCACCGGCCAGGCGAGGAACGCGGCGTAGCCGTAGAACGTGACGAGCTGGCCGCTCGTGAGGTCGCCGCGCACCACGGCGCGGGCGCCGAGCCACAGCACGAGCGCCATCAGCAGCCCGGGCAGGAGGACCTGCAGGCCGTCGAGGACGGACTGCACGGCGGCGACGCGCACGCCACGCCGGCGGACCTCCTGCGACTGCCGGGCGTACCGACCCGCGAAGACCTCCTCGCCACCGATGCCCCGCAGGATCCGGAGGCCGGAGACGGTGTCGGCACCGAGCGCGGTCAGGCGTCCGGTGGACTCGCGGTGCACGCGCTGGCGCGCCTGCAGCGGGCGGACCAGCAGCGCGAGGACCGCCGCGACGACGGGGACGCCGAGCGCCAGGACCAGCCCGAGGGTGAGGTCCTGGGAGAGCATGTAGGCCGCGACCACCGCGTACGTGACCACGCCGCCCGTGAAGCGTCCGGCCATGGCGAACATGTCGCCCACCCGCAGCGCGTCGTTGGCGACTGCGGCGACGACCTCGCCGGTGGGCAGCCGCTGGGTGATCGCCTGGCCGGCTCGGGTGGCCTTCTCCCCGACGAGGCCGGAGAACGAGAACGCGGCCCGCAGCCAGTTCTCGACGTCCCACGTGTGGCTGAAGACGCCGGAGACGACGATGGTCGCGGCGGCGACCAGCATCCACCCGCACCAGAGGAGCAGCTCGCTGCCGAACCCTGAGGCCAGGCCGGAGTCGACGGCCTGGCCGAGGAGCAGGGGTGAGCTGCCTGCGGCCAGCATGGAGACGGTGCCCACGGCCATCGACCGGAGCAGGACGTCACGCTGACGCCACGCCTGCCAGGTGAGCAGCCGTGACGCGGACGTCAGGGGAGGGTTGCCCGGGTCGGGCAGGGGGAGGGGTCGCACAGTTGTTGAGAGTAGGACGCCCTGCTGACATCGAGCACCGCATTTTCCCGCCTACCATCGTGGGGTGACCTCCGCCCCCGAGCCCACCGCCCCGACGTCCACCTCCGAGCAGGCCGCCACCGCGATCCGCAAGGCGCGCGGGTCGCTGGCGCGCTACCGCTGGCTGGCGCTGGTGACCGGCACCATGCTGCTCGTGCTCTGCGTGGAGCTGACCATCAAGTATGTGGTCGGGCACTTCGTGGACGTCGACGGCGTCATGGCGTACCTGGGCTGGGTGCCGTTCGCGCACGGCTGGGTGTACGTGGTCTACCTCGTCACCGTGCTGGACCTCTGGGCGAAGATGCGCTGGGGGTACGGACGGCTCGTGACGATGGTGATCGCCGGCGTGGTGCCCGTCATGTCCTTCGTCCTGGAGAAGAAGGTGCACGCCGAGGCGGAGGCGAAGCTGACCGCGCTCGAGCAGCGGTACGGCGTGAGCGACCCGACGTCCTGACGCACGGACGGGCGTCCGCGGCCCGGAGGCAGACGACGTCCCTGACGTGCGCGGACTCAGGACGGTCGGTAGGTTCGTCGATCGATGGCACGACGACGGAGCGAACCCGACGGCGTGTTCGTCGCTCTCTTCCTGTATCTAGGTTGGGTGGTGCTCGGCAGCGCGTTCCGTTGGTGGTGGTACCGGGTCGTACGCCCGATGTTCCGGCTCCACCAGCGTGTGGTCCGACCGACCCACCGGCACATGACGCCCGATCCCCTCGTCGAAAGGCTGGCAGTCGCGCGCTCGGTCGTCGGACTGATCCTGCTCGTGGTTGTCGACATTGTCTGGCGCGACGCCAGGTTCGATGCGTTGAGCAACATCGCCGATCACCAGCTCGCCGCGGTGTACCAGAACGCCACGTGGCTCGTCGCGCTCTTCGTTGCCGTGTCGCTGTTGCTCGTGGGGCTCGCCAGGCGTGGCCACCGCAAACCTCTGCTCGTCTCTCTCGGCGCTCCGGCCGGCGCGGTCGGACTCGTCGTCGGGACGTTCACCGTACTGGTCGGGGGACAGCCCCTGCTGGTGCTCGGCGCGTCGTGGGGATCCGCTGGAGAGCCGTCCGGTGGCTTGATCCTCGCGATGGTCGTCGCCCACCTGGCGGTCGCCGCGGTGGCGATCCCATGGTTCATGATCACGATGTTCTACACGCTGCCGCTGATGGTCGCGCACTACTGCCGCGCGATCGACGGGCACCCGACGATGCGGGCGCTCCTGGCGCTGGGTCTGGCTTCCGTCCTCGTGGCCATGGCGACCTTGCGATGGGTCGACGCGAGCGCCGATCACGAGGTGCCCCTCCTGATGCGCCTCTGCCTGTCGTTCGGCGGGCCACTGCTCGTCGCGGCGCTCGCCGTCTGGGAGCTGCGGCGTCTGCGCTCCCGTGGCGTCACCCTCCGTTGGCCGGTACCTGCGTGACACCGATCCGCCTCGGCGCTGGATAGGATGTGCCGGTGACATCTCCCGCCGCTGCATCCGCGGAAACTCCACGCCCCGTCCTCGTCGTCGACTTCGGCGCCCAGTACGCGCAGCTCATCGCGCGGCGCGTGCGCGAGGCCAAGGTCTACTCCGAGATCGTGCCGCACACGTTCACCACCGAGCAGATGCTCGCCAAGGACCCGGCCGCGATCATCCTGTCCGGCGGGCCGTCGTCGGTGTACGCCACCGGCGCACCGTTCGTGGACCCGGAGCTGTTCGAGGCGGGCGTGCCGGTGCTCGGCATCTGCTACGGGTTCCAGGCGATGGCGCAGGCGCTCGGCGGGAAGGTCGCGCAGACCGGCACGCGCGAGTACGGCGGCACCGAGGTCGAGGTGTGCTCGGCCGGCGTGCTGCTGGCGGGCACCCCGGAGCACCAGACCACCTGGATGAGCCACGGCGACGCCGTGCACGCCGCGCCGGAGGGCTTCGACGTCCTCGCGACGTCGTCCGGGTCGCCTGTCGCCGCCTTCGAGGACGCCGGCCGCCGGCTCTACGGCGTGCAGTGGCACCCGGAGGTCAAGCACTCGGCGCACGGGCAGGCCGTGCTGGAGCACTTCCTCTACTCCGGCGCCGGGCTCGCGCCCGACTGGACGCCGGGGAACGTCATCGCCGACCAGGTCGCCGCGATCCGTGCGCAGGTGGGCGACGCGCGCGTCGTCTGCGGGCTGTCCGGCGGCGTCGACTCCTCGGTCGCCGCGGCCCTGGTGCAGCAGGCGGTCGGTGACCAGCTCACCTGCGTGTTCGTGGACCACGGTCTGCTGCGCGAGGGCGAGGTGGAGCAGGTCGAGCGGGACTTCGTGGCCGCCACCGGCGTCAACCTCGTGGTGCGTGACGAGCGGCAGCGCTTCCTGGCCGCGCTCGCCGGCCACAGCGACCCGGAGACGAAGCGCAAGATCATCGGCCGCGAGTTCATCCGCGTGTTCGAGGACGCCGCGCGCGACATCGTCGCGGACGCCGGTGAGCACGGCGAGCAGGTGAAGTTCCTGGTGCAGGGCACCCTCTACCCCGACGTCGTGGAGTCCGGCGGCGGTGAGGGCGCGGCGAACATCAAGAGCCACCACAACGTGGGCGGCCTGCCCGACGACCTGCAGTTCGACCTGGTGGAGCCACTGCGCACGCTCTTCAAGGACGAGGTGCGTGCGGTCGGGCGCGAGCTCGGCGTGCCGGAGGAGATCGTCGCTCGCCAGCCGTTCCCCGGCCCCGGCCTCGGCATCCGCATCGTCGGCGAGATCACCGCGGACCGCCTCGAGACCCTGCGGAAGGCGGACGCGATCGCTCGCGCCGAGCTGACCAGGGCGGGCCTGGACGACGACATCTGGCAGTGCCCTGTCGTGCTCCTCGCCGACGTCCGATCGGTGGGCGTGCAGGGCGACGGCCGCACCTACGGCCACCCGGTCGTGCTCCGGCCGGTCTCGTCCGAGGACGCGATGACGGCCGACTGGACGCGCCTGCCCTACGACGTCCTCTCGGTGATCTCGACCCGCATCACCAACGAGGTGAGCGAGGTCAACCGGGTGGTCCTCGACGTGACGAGCAAGCCGCCGGGAACCATCGAGTGGGAGTGAGCCCGAAGGGTCCCTCGGCCGCTGTGACCTGAGGTTCCACTGTGCTTCCCGGTGTGCGGCGCGCTAGGTTGGCGGAGACCTGACCTCGAGCGTTGCCCCACGGAAGGCGTACCCATGTCGAGCACCCTCACCGTCAGTCCCGCCCGAGGATCCCGCGGGATCGGGCTGATCGCGATCATCGCCGGCATCCTCCTCGTCCTCGCGGGCGTGGTGGTCTGGATCGTCGTCGCGATGACGCTCGCGGACGAGCAGATCACCGTGGCCGACGATGCGAGCATGTTCGCCGGTCAGCAGGTCGCCGGTCCGCTGACGGCCTACGCGCAGGCGGACGTGATCGACCGGCACGCGCTGGAGGCCTCGGGCGGAGCGACCTACGCCGAGCTGGACCAGGACGATCCGGTGCGCGCGACGGTCATGAACGCGTCGTTCCTGCGCGCGTCGCTGTTCACGTCCGTCGTGGCGTTCGGCGTGTGCGCGCTGGTGATCGGGCTGGGGCTGTTGTTCATCCTGATCGGTGCCGCCCTGCGGCGTCTCGCCGGGGGACCGATGGTCGCGGTCGAGACGCCGGGCAACACGTCCCAGGGCGATGTGTCCGCCCCGCCGCGGCACGGCGCCGACCTGCCGGCGGGTGACGCCACGCCGCCGACCCGGCACTCGACCCGTCCCACGGACGCGCCGCCGCCGGACCGGACCGAGCCGCCGCGCGCCTGACCGGCTCGTGGACCGCACGAGGCGCGGGGCCCCACCGTCTGGTGGAGGCCCGCGCCTCGTGCTTCGCGTCCCGTCCTCGTGCTGACGGGCCTCAGGCCGTGGTCTGCCGACGGCGTCGCACGCCACCGGCCACGGAGCCGACGACGAGCAGCAGACCGGCCGCACCGAGCACCAGGATCGCGGCGAGCTCGACGTCGATGGTCGCGCCGGCGCTGAGGGAGAGCAGGCCGACACCGATCGCGACGACGATGAGTCCCCACACGATGGTGGTGGTGCGCGGCCCGGTCCGCACGAGGGGCGCCGCGGCCGCCGTCGCACCGGCATCGGAACCCGCTCCGGCGTCGTGACCTGAGTCGTCGGCGCTGGTGCTCGACCCGGCCTTCATCGGCGCAGGCTCGGGGGAGCGGACCGGCTCGTCGAAGACGGCGAGCGGGTCGTCCGACGACGGTGCCGCGGGCAGGGCCGACGTCGCGGGCACCTCGTCGGACGGGAGCTGCTGGGTGGGCGGCACCGCGCTGTCGGCGGTGCGCTCGTCCCGCTCCGGACCGTCGGGGCGTGCCTGGGGGTCGTTGTTCATCGTTCCTCCTGGATGACGATCTCGCCCGCACGGGCGTCGATGTCGAGCTGCAGCACGGGGCCGTCGAGCTCGGCGACCTCGTCGGTCTCGTAGTGGGCGGGGCCGCCGGTGAATCCGGACGTGACCGTCCGCTCGTCGTCGAGCTCGATCACGAGGCTGCCCGCGTTGACGTCGGCGGAGATGGCGACGGCCGTGTCGGCCGGGACCTCCACGACCGTGCGGCCCGCGGTCATGTCGATCGGGACCTCCACAGGTTCGCCCGGGGTCACGTCGGACAGGTCGAGCCGGGTGAGGTCGATGTCCGCCTCCCCGAAGTGGACCCGGATGCCGTCCTCGGCCGCCGCGACGGACCGGGGGGTGACGGTTCCTTCGCTGATCGCCGTCCCGGACATCGTGGAGATCTGGGTGTCCTCCCAGGGCAACGGGCCGTCGTCGGCGGCGTTCGGCCACACGGTCGCGGCCGTGAGGATGCCGAACCAGGCGAGCACGGTCAGCCAGCCGCCGCGCAGGCCGCGCAGGCCACCGATGACGATGCCCGCACCGATGATGACGACGGCGCTGCCCACCCAGGTGGGCCACAGCGGCACGGAGATCCCCAGCACCCGGTCTGCCACGAGCAGCGCGGCACCGGCCAGGAGCACGAGCCCGACGACCGCGCTGACGGTCCCTCCGCCGACGGTACGGCGTGGCCGCGGTGCCGCCGGTGCCGCCGGGACGGGCGGGACGGACGGGGGCGCCGCGTACTGCGGAGCGCCCGTCTGCTGGTAGGGAGCGGGCGGTGCCGGCGGCATGGGGGCGGCCGCACCGGTGCCGCCGGCCGGAGGCGCGGCAGGGGCGACGTACGGGGCCTGCGGCGCGGGGCTGAACGGCTCCGAAGGGCTCATGCCGGTCTCCTGTCGGTAAGGGGCCGACGGCGGCACGTCGGTCGGGTAGGTGCCCGGGGCGGCGACGCCGCCCGACGGCGGGCCGGAGGCGCTGCTGCGAGAACGCACCAGCTTGACGATCAGCCACACCACGACGACCCAGAACGCGATCCACAGCAGCACGGCGACCCATTCGGCGGGTCCACCCCACCACGGCCAGAACCCGCTGCCCCAGATCATGCCCAGCAGCACGGTCACCCCTGCCCCGACCATGGCGACGTCGAAGGTGCCGCGGATCGCCTCCTGCAGGTGGATCCTGCCGTCCGAGCGCTCGGGGAGCAGCGCCCACGCGATGCCGTAGAGGACGAGGCCCGCACCCGCGACGAAGAAGCTGAGGATCAGCAGGCCGCGCACGAGGAGCGGGTCGAGCCGGAACCGGTCGGCGATGCCGGCGGCGACGCCTCCGACCCAGCGGTCGTCGGAGCGGGTGATGCCGATGCGGCGCACGGAGTCGAAGAACCCGTCGCCCGCAGGTCGCGGCGACGGTGGGGGTGGCGGCGCCGTGGCGCCGTCCGTGCCGCCTTCGGCGGCACCACCCGGAGCGTCCGGGTCTGGGGTGTCGTTCGTGGTCATGTCTCCATCGTGGCCCTCCGCGGCGGGCCGGACCATGGGGTGGAGCCCTGAACCGACCCTGAGACCGGTGCCGAGAACCCCGGATCTCGCACCGGAGGCGTCCCTGACGTGCCACGATCAGGGAGTGACGACCATCCAGATGCCCGCGCGGCTGCCGCTGCGCCGTCCCCGGCGGGGGCGGTGGCTCGGTGGCGTGTGCGCCGGTCTGGCGGCACACCTGAACGTCCCGGTCCGGCTGGTCCGCCTCGCGATGGTCGTGCTCGTGCTCCTGGGCGGTATGGGTCTGGCGCTCTACGTGTTCTGGTGGCTCACGGTGCCGGCGGGCGACCCGCACGACGTGGCGCACGAGGCCCGGCCGGCTGCCCTGGCACGCCTCGCGCCGCGGCTGCGGCGCAGCGGGCCCGTCGCCGGGCTCTCCCGGCGGGACGTCGGGATCGGTGTGGCGCTGCTGGTCGTGGCGGCGCTGCTGGTCGCCCTGCGCTCGGGCTGGGACCTGCCCACCATGTGGCTGCCGCTCCTCGTCGTCGCCGGTGGCGCCGGTCTGGCCTGGAGCCAGCTCGACGCCGTGCAGCGCTCGCGGGAGACGGGCGCGCCGCCGTCGCGCTCCAGCACGCTGCTGCGCCTGATCGGCGGGCTGGTCCTCGTGACGGCGGGCGTGCTGCTGCTGTTCGTGCAGGGCACACCGGCGAGGGAGCTGCTCACCGTCACCCTCGCGTCGCTCGCCGTGCTGGTCGGCGTCGCCCTGGTGCTGGCGCCCTGGTGGTTGCGCCTCGTGCGCGAGCTCGGCGATGAGCGGGCCGCGCGCGCCAGGGAGGCCGAGCGGGCCGACATCGCCGCCCACCTGCACGACTCCGTGCTGCAGACCCTCGCGCTCATCCGCGCCCGCGCGCACGACGCGGAGGAGGTCGCGCGCATGGCCCGTGCCCAGGAGCGCGAGCTGCGCGAGTGGCTCTACGACGACCGGCAGGCACCAGGTACGTCGCTCGCGACGGAGCTGCGCGACCTGGTGGCCGAGGTGGAGGACGGCCGCGCCGTCGAGATCGAGCTGGTGGCCGTCGGGGACTGCCCGCCCACCGCGACGACCCACGCGCTGCTGCAGGCCACGCGCGAGGCGCTCGTCAACGCCGTCGTGCACGGTGCTCCGCCGGTGACCGTCTACCTCGAGGTGACGGACGCCGCGGCGGAGATGTTCGTGCGCGACCGTGGGGACGGGTTCGACCTCGACGACATCGCGCCCGACCGGTTCGGCGTGCGCGAGTCCATCTGCGGGCGGGTGCGCCGCCGCGGGGGGACGGCCGAGGTGGTCAGCCGGCCCGGCTGGGGGACCGAGGTACGGCTGTCCGTGCCCCGGGACGCGGGCGAGGAGCACAGCGCGGGGACGCCGCCGGACGCGCCGGAACCGTCCGGTGCGAGCGACCCGCACGACACGACAGCCGACGAAGGAGCCCACCCGTGAGCGAGAACCCCGTCCCCGTCGTCCTCGTGGACGACCACCACATGTTCCGCACGGGCGTGCGGGCGAGTCTCGACGGCCGGGTACGGGTGGTCGGGGAGGCCGCGGACGTCGACGAGGCGGTCGCCGTCGTCCACGCCGAGCAGCCGCCCGTCGTCCTGCTCGACGTGCACCTGCCCGGCGGCAACGGCGGCGGCGGTGCCGAGGTGGTGCGACGATGCGCGGACCTGCTGGCCGGGACGCGGTTCCTCGCGCTGTCCGTGTCCGACGCCGCCGAGGATGTCGTCTCGGTGATCCGCGCCGGGGCGCGGGGCTACGTCACCAAGAACATCTCGGCGACGGACCTGTCCGGGGCCGTCCTGCGGGTGGCCGCGGGCGACGCCGTCTTCTCGCCGCGCCTCGCGGGCTTCGTCCTGGACGCGTTCGGCACCGCGGCGGGGGACGTCGCGGTGGCCGACGACGAGCTCGACCGGCTCTCGAAGCGGGAGCAGGAGGTCATGCGGCTCATCGCCCGCGGGTACACCTACCGGGAGGTCGGGGGGGACCTGTTCATCTCGGTCAAGACCGTCGAGACCCACGTCTCGGCGGTGCTGCGCAAGCTCCAGCTCTCCAACCGCAACGAGCTGACGCGGTGGGCGGCGGCGCGCCGCCTGCTCTGAGTGCTCACCAGGCGAGCGTGCGGCTCACACGGTGACGCGGTAGCGCTCGATCACGATGTCGACGAGCTCGCGCGGCGCCTCGGCGTCGGCGAGCAGCAGCGGACCGGTGGTCACGTCGGCGCCCGCGCGCTCGGCCAGCGTCTGGAAGTAGCCCGGCGCGAGGAGATAGCTCGCGATCACCACGCGTGCGCCCGGGTGCTCGGTACGCGCCCTGGCGACCACGTCGGGCACCCGCGGCGTGGCGTTGGCGATGAAGCCGACGCTGACCGGGTGCCCGGTGCGCTCGGCGAGCAGCGCGCCGGTGCGCTCGCAGTCGGCGACGGCGCGGGCGTCTGACGACCCGGCGGCGGCGAGGACGACGACGTCGCCGGCGGCCAGGCCCGCCCCCGCCAGCCGCCGCGCGAGCAGGTCGACGAGCCGGCCGTCGGGACCGAGCGCCCCGGCGAGCGCCACGTCGGCACCGGAGCCGACGGCGTCGTCGATCTCGCGGCGCAGGTCGACGTGCACGTGGAAGCCCGCCGACAGCAGCAGCGGCACGATCACCGTGCGTCCCCGCAGACCGTCGAGGCAGGTCGGCACGTCGGGTTCCTGGACATCGACGAACCCGGCACGCACGGGGACCTCGTCCTCGAGACGTGCGGCGACGGCGTCGACCAGGGTGGCCACGGCGGTGGCGCCGACGGGCGACGAGGTGCCGTGCGAGATCGCGAGCAGGGTCGGGGCGGCCATGCGCGCCACGCTACGCGCCGGATTGAACGTCGGGGTGACGTCCGCGTGACCGGGTGTCACGGCCTGCTCACCGCCTGGCCGTCGGTGCTGTGAGACGCCCAGCCCGCGGCGAGGCGCACCACATCGCCCACCACGGTGACGGCCGGCGGCTGCACCCCCGCGGCGGCGGCCCGCTCGGCGATGTCGCCCAGCGTGCCGAACGTGGCGCGCTGGCGCGGGCCGTAGCCGTCCTCGACGACCGCCACCGGGGTGGACGCGGGCCTGCCGGCCGTGACGAGAGCCTCCGTGGTCCGGGCCAGCCGGGTCACGCCCATGAGGAGCACCAGGGTGTGGTCGGCGCCGCCGGGCACGTGGGCCACCGCCTCGTGGGCGGTCAGCACGCTGAACCCTGCGGCCACGCCGCGGTGCGTCACCGGGATGCCGACGGCGGCGGGCACCGACACGGCCGACGTCACGCCGGGCACCACCTCGACCTCGATCCCGGCGGCACGGCATGCGGCCAGCTCCTCGCCGCCCCGCCCGAACACGTACGGGTCGCCGCCCTTGAGCCGCACCACGTCGCGGCCGGCCAGCGCGTGCTCCACCAGCAGCTCGTTGATGCGCTCCTGCGGTACCGGGTGGTTGCCGGAGGTCTTGCCGACGTCGACCACCTCGACGTCGTCCGCCAGCGTCGTCAGCAGCGAGCGCGGTCCGAGCCGGTCCACGACGACGACGTCGGCACGCGCCAGGAGCCGGCGCCCCCGGCCGGTGACCAACCCCGGGGCACCGGGCCCGCCGCCCACGAGGGCGACTCGACCGGGCGATGGGCCACCGTCGTCCCGCGAGCCGTCGGCCGGGCGGAACCGGCGCAGCGGCAGCTCACCGGCCTCCAGCGCGGCGGCGACCCCGTCGCGGAGCCGTACCGCGCGGCGCGGGTCGCGGCCGGCGTGCACCGCGACCGTGACCTGCTCCTCGGGCAGCTCGGTGACTGCGGGCACCCAGGCCGTGGCGGCCGCGGCGTCGGAGGCGACCACGCAGAAGGTGCGGGCCGCGTCGGCGGCGTCCGCCACCGCGGCGTCGACGGCCGGGACGCCGGTCGCCGTGTGGACGAGCCAGGCGCCGTCGAGGTCGCCGGGGGCGTACTCCCGGGCCCGGTGCTCGACGGCGCCGTCCGCGACGAGCGCGGCGAGGTGGTCGGTGAGGCCGGGCGCCACGACGCGCACCTGGGCGCCGGCGTCGAGCAGGCCGCGGACCCGGCGCCCGGCGACCGGCCCGCCGCCGACCACGACGACGAGCCGGCCGCGCACGCGCAGCCCGAGGGGGTAGAGGTCGCTCACGTCGATGATCCTCGCCGGCTCAGATGTGCAGACCGCACTCGGACTTGTCGACGCCGGACCAGCGGCCGGCCCGCGCGTCCTCGCCCGCGGCCACGCGACGGGTGCAGGGCTCGCAGCCGATCGACGGGTACCCGTCGTTCAGCAGCGGGTTCACGGTGAGCCCGTTGGCCAGCGCGTATCCGACCAGCTCGTCGTCCGACCATGCCGCGATCGGGTTGATCTTGACCAGGTTGTTCGACGCGTCCCAGGAGACCAGCTCGGCGGAGGCGCGCGAGCCCGAGTCCGCCCGCCGCACGCCCGTGGCCCAGGCCTCGTACCCGGCGAGCATGTCGCGCATGGGCTCGACCTTGCGGATGCGGCAGCAGGCCTCCGGGTCGCGGGCGAAGAGGTCGGGACCGTAGGCCTCGGCCTGCTCCGCGACGCTGAGGCGCGGGCGCACGTCGACGATCGTCACGTCGAGCGAGTGCTCGACGGCGTCCCGCGTGCCGAGTGTCTCGGCGAAGTGGTAGCCGGTGTCGCCGAACAGGACGTCGACCCACGGCAGCTGCTCGCTGACCAGCGCGGCGAGGACGGAGTCCGTCATCGAGGACGCGACGGCGAGGGAGTCACCGAACTGCTCGACGGCCCAGGCGATGACCTCGTGCGCCGACGCCTCGTCGGGCGACCCGATCCCGGACCCGCCGAGCTCGCGGCGGCCGCGCGCGGCGATCTGGCTCAGCTCCGCGTCGGAGCGACGCCGACGCTCCCGGCCGTCGACGCGGGCGCGGTGCCGGGCACGGGAGCGGTCGCGTTCCGCGGCACGACGCCGGGCCGCCGCGGCCGCACCGGCCAGCGAGGACGCGGGACCCGAGGGTGCACCGGACGCGTTGGGGCCGACCCCGAGGGCGACGGAGACGGCGGTCACTGCAACGCCTCCTCGTCGGCCCGGTGGGCCCACTGGGCGAACGTCTCGGCGACCTCGCGCTCGGACTCGTACCGGCGCACGACCCGCTCGACGTAGTCGGCGACGTCCGCGGCCGGCACCTTCAGCCCGCGCACGGTGCGGCCGAGCTCGCCGGCCTCGCGTGCGTCGTCGACCAGCCCGCCGCCCAGGTGCACCTGGAAGCCGGGCATCTGCTCGCCGTCGACGGTGATGATCTGGCCCTTCAGCCCGACGTCGGCCGTCTGGATCCGGGCGCACGAGTTGGGGCAGCCGTTGACGTTGAGCTCGATCGGCCGGCCGAGGCGACCCTCGATGTCGCCGAGCCGTTCCTCGAGCTCGCTGATCACGCGCGCCGCGGTGTCCTTGGTGTCGACGATCGCGAGCTTGCAGTACTCGATGCCGGTGCAGGCCATGGTCGAGCGCCGGAACAGGCTGGGCCGGGCGGTGAGGCCGAGCGGCTCGAGCCCGGCGACCAGCTCGTCCACCCGGTCGGCCGGGACACCGAGGATGACGACCTTCTGGTGCGCGGTCAGCCGGGCCGACTCCGCACCGACCGACTCGATGAGGTCCGCGAGGCCGGTGAGCGTCCCGCCGCCGACCCGCCCGACGACGGGCGCGGCCCCCACGTAGAAGCGGCCGTCCTTCTGCTCGTGGACCCCGACGTGGTCGCCCGGCCGCGTGGCCGGTGCCGGCGGGGGACCGTCGGGGAGCTGGTAGCCGAGGTACTCGTCCTCCAGGATCTTCCGGAACTTTTCGACGCCCCAGTCCTTGAGCAGGAACTTCAGGCGGGCCTTGTTCCGCAGGCGGCGGTACCCGTAGTCACGGAAGATCCGGATCACGCCGTGCCAGACGTCGGGCGCCTGCTCGGCGGTGACGAACACACCGAGGCGCTCGCCGAGGCGGGGCATGGTCGACAGCGCGCCGCCGACCCACAGGTCGTAGCCGGCGCCGAGCTCGGGGTGTCGCACGCCCACGAGCGAGACGTCGTTGATCTCGTGGACCACGTCGAGGCTGGGGTGCCCCGTGATCGCGGTCTTGAACTTGCGCGGCAGGTTGGCGAGGTCGGGGTCGCCGATGTAAAGGCGCTTGATCTCGCGGATCACCGGCGTCGGGTCGATGATCTCGTCGGCGGCGACGCCCGCGACCGGGCTGCCGAGGAACCCGCGGGGGGAGTCTCCGCACGCCGTCGTCGTCTCGAGGCCCACGGTGTCGAGGCGACGCCAGATCTCCGGCACGTTCTCGACCTCGATCCAGTGGTACTGGATGTTCTGCCGGTCGGTGATGTCGGCGCTGCCCCGGCCGTAGTCGGTCGAGATGTCGCCGAGCACCCGCAGCGCGGTCGGGTCGAGGGCCTGGCCGTCGGTGCGCACGCGGAGCATGAAGTAGCGGTCCTCGAGCTCGTGCGGCTCGAGCGTGGCCGTGCGCCCGCCGTCGATCCCGGGCTTGCGCTGGGTGTACAGCCCCCACCAGCGGAAACGGCCGTGCAGGTCGTCGTCGGTGATGGAGTCGAAGCCCTCGTGGGCGTAGACGTTCTCGATCCGTTCGCGCACGGCGAGCGAGTCGGACTCCTGCTTGAACTCCTCGTTGTGGTTCAGCGGGGCCGTGCCGTCGATCTTCCACTGGCCGTTCGGCCGGGCGGCACGTGCCGGGCGTGCGGGGGCGTCGGTGGGGGCCTGCGTGGCGGAGGTGGTCTGCGTCGTCATCCTGGGGGGTTCCTCGGGTCCTCGGGGGCGGGACGCGCGACGACGATGGCTCAGCAGAGATGGGCCGAGACCGACGGCGCGCGCCGGTGCTCAGAATCCGCAGTGGCGGTGGGGGCTGAGGTGGGGCGCGATCAGCGACAGCAGCACTGACAGCTGCACATGCGCATGCGCAGGCTGGGGCGCGCGGACATCTCACGACGGGTGGTCGTGAGGAAGTGGGGCGCAGCCGTGGTCATGTCGAGGAATCTAACCCGGTACGACCATCTCGCGAAACCCCAGGTCCGCATGCTGGGACGAGTGTCACGGATTGAGACGCCATCCGCGGCGGCGTGGCGCGGATAGGCTGTCGGCATGGAGTTCCTCTACAACCTCTTCACGGTGCTGCACTTCGTCGGGTGGGCCATCGTCCTCGGTGGCTACCTCGCGTCGCTGCGCAGCCCAGGCCTGTACCGCGGGGTGTTCCACGGGGCGGCGACCGCGCTGGTCGCGGGCGTCCTCATGGTCGGGACCGCGGAGATGGGCGACGTGTGGGGCGACGACGGCCCGTCCATGCCCAAGATCGGCGTCAAGCTCACCGTCGCGCTGGTCATCACGGTCCTCGCCCTTGTCGCCAAGCGGCAGGGGAGCAAGGCGGACAACGGCACGGGCGCCGTCAGCCCCGGGCTGAAGCACACGATCGGTGCGCTGACGCTGGCCAACATCCTCGTGGCCGTCTTCTGGTGATCCCCGGGACGACGACGGCGCTCGCCACGGACGGTCGCGCCCGGTGAGCATGCTCGGAGAGGTCCTCGTCGGCCTCGCGATCGCCGTGGGCCTGGTCGGTATCGTCGTCCAGATCCTGCCCGGGAACGTCCTCGTGCTCGGCTCGGTGCTCGTGTGGGCCTGGGTGACGGGTGGGACCGCGGCGTGGGTGTGCTTCGCCGTCGCGGCGCTGGTGATCGTCCTCGCGGAGATCGGTCAGTGGCTGCTGGCGGGCCGGCACATGCGCCGCGCCGAGGTGCCCTGGTCGACCCTCGCCGTCGGCGGCCTGGCCGGGATCGTCGGCTTCTTCGTCGTCCCCGTGGTGGGGCTGTTCCTCTTCTTCACGCTCGCGGTGCTGGTCATGGAGTACCTGCGTCGGCGTGACGTGCGGGCGGCCTGGCGCGCGACGGTCGCCGCGCTGCAGGCGACCGCCATCACCATCGGCGTCCAGCTCCTCGGCGGGCTCGCCGCGACCGGGGTCTGGGCCGTCGGGCTCTTCGTCACGTGACCGCCGTGCACACCCTCACCCGGTCCTTCGACGCACTCGACCCCCGCACCGCCTACGGGATCTGGCGGCTGCGCCAGGACGTGTTCGTCGTCGAGCAGGACTGCCCCTACCCGGACCTCGACGGTCGGGACCTCGAGCCGGGCACCCGGCATGTCGTGCTCCTGGACGGCGACCGGGTCGTGGGCACCGCCCGGGTGCTCGACGACGGCGACGTCCAGCGGATCGGTCGCGTCGTGTGCCACCCGGACGTGCGGGGGACCGGCGCGTCGGGCGAACTGATGCGCGCGGCGCTCGCTGCGGCGTCGGCGGCTGCTCCCGAGGCGGACGTGGTCCTGGGGGCGCAGTCTCCGCTGGCCGGCTGGTACGGGACGTTCGGGTTCGTCGTCGACGGGCCCGAGTACCTCGAGGACGGCATCCCGCACGTGCCCATGCGCCGCTCGGCGAGGGTCGGCGTCGCGGAAGATCAGGCTTCAGCCGTCGATCCGTGAACCAGGACGGCGGCCCTCACCCGGACGCCGGCAGCCGCTGCGTCACCACGGGCGTGACGGCGACCTCGACGGCGTAGCTGCCGTCCAGCGCGTCCTCGAGCGCCGCGCGCAGGTCCTCCAGGGCCGGGAGGTCGTCGGACGGTCCGGCCAGCTCGACGGTCACGACGGCGTCGCCGACGGTTACCTCCGTCGGGCTGAGGGACGGGTCCTCACCGAGCCAGTCCCGCACGGCCGTCTGCGCCGCCCGCCTGTCCGCTGACGTGCTGAGCAGGCCGTCCGTGGTGAGCAGCAGCGGGACAAGGATCAGCAGCGCCGCCGTGACGAACGGTGCCAGGGTGAGCAGCACCGTGCGACCCTCGCGCCGTAGTCGCCGGGGGTCCGCGAGACCCGCCAGGACGAAGACCACCGAGGCCGACAGGACGATCGACACGAAGTTCGTGGCGAACAGCAGCATCGCTCCCGCCGCGTCGCCCGGGCGGGCCGCGGCGAGCGCCACCCCGACGACGGACAGCGGGGGCACCAGGGCAACGGCGATCGCGACCCCGGCGATCGACGGTGCGACGCGGCGGTCGACGGTGGCGAACGCCCCGGCCGCCCCGGCGGCCACCGCCACGAGCATGTCGAGCAGCGTGGGGTCCACCCGCGAGCCGATCTGGCTGTTGGTGTCGAAGGGGACGACGGCGGGCACCCACGAGGCGATGACGTACGCGACGAGGACCGCGGCGGCGGCGCCTCCGACGATCAGCACGAGCGAACCGGCCGCACGCCGCGGCCACCCGCTCACCACCGCGGCGGCGAGCCCGAGGATCGGCGTCATGAGCGGGGCCACCAGCATCGCGCCGATGACCACCGCGGTGGAGTCCTGCAGCACGGCGAGGGTGGCGATGCAGACGCTCAGCACCAGCATGGTCCACCACGCCACCTGCTTGGCCGCCCGCTCGGGGCGTTCCAGGTAGAGCTGCTCGGCCAGCTCGGCGCGGCGCCGGGTGCCGACGTCGACGCGCTCCACCCACGTCCACAGGATCTCCGTGAGCGAGGGACGCATGCCCTCGGGAGGCGCCACGAGACCGGCCGCGACGCGATAGCCGTAGGCCAGGAGGACGGCGCCCCCACCGAGCGCGGTCAGCCCGAGCGTGACGATGAACCAGTTCTCCACGACCTCTGGTGCGGCCACCACGAGCAGGCCGAGCAGGAGCCCTACCGCGCCGCCGGCGTACCGGGGGGCGCGGCGGGTCCGGTCGTGGCTGAACAGGGCCAGCACGAGCGTGACGACGCTGCGGAACAGCAGGTATGTCCCACCGAGCAGGAGCGTGGCGGTCAGGGCGTCGCGACCGGAGAGCAGGAAGACCCCCGCGAGCACCAGGGAGGCCGACCCGCGCAGCACGGCGGCGGCGCGTGCGGTGGCCCGCGCCCGGCGGCGCCGCACGACGTCCCACAGGTCGTTCGTCCCGGAGACGAGCAGGCCGAGGGCGATCACCGTCTCGGTCAGACCGAGCGAGACCGCCGGGACGAGCACCAGCACGAGGCCGACGCCGACGGCGACCGCACCGCCGACCGTGGCAGGGTTGACCAGGCGTGACGGGGTCCGCAGCAGGTCAGGGCCGTGGGCCACGGGATCCATGGCGCGACAGTATCCGAGCGGCACCCGCACGGCGCGCTGAGGTCCCGTCGTGTCGGCTCCGGCGCCTACCCTTGATCCACGATGACCTCTCTCTTCGACAGCCTCTCGCTGCCCGGCTTCGACGCCCCGCCGTCGGGCGACACCGCGCGCCTTCCCCGCACCGCACCGCGATGGGACGACGACGGCGCCCCGGACTGGGCGCAGCCGCCCGCGTCGGAGCAGGGAGACCGGCGCGAGCCCGAGCAGAACGCCGCCGCCGACGCGCTGCTGGAAGGGCTGAACCCGAACCAGCGCGCCGCCGTCGTGCACTCGGGGTCGCCGCTGCTCATCGTGGCCGGGGCGGGCTCGGGCAAGACGCGGGTGCTGACGCACCGGATCGCGCACCTGCTCGCGACGCGCCGCGCCCACCCGGGCCAGATCCTGGCGATCACGTTCACCAACAAGGCCGCTGCGGAGATGCGCGAGCGCGTCGCCCAGCTCGTGGGGCCCGCGGCGAGCCGCATGTGGGTGTCGACGTTCCACTCCGCGTGCGTGCGGATCCTGCGCCGCGAGGCCAAGACGCTGGGCCTGCGCTCCAGCTTCTCGATCTATGACGCCGCCGACTCCCAGCGACTCATCACGCTGGTGTGCCGCGAGCTCGACCTGGACACGAAGAAGTATCCGGCGCGCTCCCTCGCGCACCGGATCAGCGACCTGAAGAACGAGCTGATCGACCCCGACACCTACGCCCAGCAGGCGGGCAGCGACGCCACGGCCGACGGCTGGCGGGAGCGGGCGCTCGCGGGTGGTGGCCTCGCCGACGCGGGGGCGATCCAGTTCGACGCGGTGCTCGCCGACGTCTACCGCCGCTACCAGGCGCGGCTCGCGCAGGCGAACGCCCTGGACTTCGACGACATCATCGCCACGACTGTCCACCTCCTCCAGGCATTCCCGGCGGTGGCGGAGCACTACCGTCGCCGGTTCCGGCACGTCCTCGTCGACGAGTACCAGGACACGAACCACGCGCAGTACGTGCTGGTGCGCGAGATCGCCGGAGCCTCGAAGGATGCGGTCGAGCAAGGTCTCGACCCGGCGGAGCTGACCGTCGTCGGCGACGCCGACCAGTCGATCTACGCGTTCCGCGGTGCCACGATCCGCAACATCGTGGAGTTCGAGGAGGACTACCCGGACGCCACGACGATCCTGCTCGAGCAGAACTACCGCTCCACGCAGAACATCCTGTCCGCGGCCAACGAGGTCATCTCGCGCAACCCGGGCCGCAAGCCGAAGCGGCTCTGGACGGACGCGGGCGGCGGTGCGAAGATCGTCGGCTACGTCGCCGATGACGAGCACCACGAGGCGCGGTTCATCGCCCAGGAGATCGACCGCCTCGGCGACAGCCACGGTGTGCGCCCGGGCGACGTCGCGATCTTCTACCGCACCAACGCCCAGTCCCGGGCGCTGGAGGAGGTGCTGATCCGCGTCGGCCTCCCCTACAAGGTGGTCGGCGGGACCCGCTTCTACGAGCGCAAGGAGGTCAAGGACGCCGTCGCGTACCTCCGTGCGCTCGCCAACCCGGACGACGACGTCAGCCTGCGTCGGGTGCTCAACGTGCCGAAGCGTGGCCTGGGCGACCGTGCCGAGTCGCTCGTGGCCGGGTTCGCGGACGCCGAGCGGATCTCGTTCGGCGCGGCCCTCGACCGGGTGGACGAGATCCCCGGCATGACGACGCGGTCGCTCAAGCCGCTGCGGGTCTTCGCCGCGATGATGGGCGAGCTGCGTGCGCTCGTGGACGACGGCGCCACCCCGGCCGAGATCCTCGGCGCGGTCCTGGACCGCACGGGCTACCTGGCCGAGCTGCGGGCGAGCGACGACCCGCAGGACGGGACGCGGGTCGAGAACCTGGCCGAGCTGCACGCCGTCGCCGCCGAGTTCACCGAGCTGGACCCGGAGGGTGACCTGGCGGACTTCCTCGAGCGGGTGTCCCTGGTGGCCGACGCGGACCAGATCCCCGACGAGGACGTCGCGGACGGGGGCGCCGAGCACGAGACCGAGCCGCAGGAGGATCCGGGCGTCATCACGCTGATGACCCTGCACACCGCCAAGGGGCTCG
Organism: uncultured Isoptericola sp.; assembly: GCA_947497265.1. Taxonomy (GTDB): domain Bacteria; phylum Actinomycetota; class Actinomycetes; order Actinomycetales; family Cellulomonadaceae; genus Isoptericola; species Isoptericola rhizosphaerae. The sequence continues at coordinate 11,442 of CANMFP010000001.1, read as the reverse complement.
AGTTCCCGGTGGTGTTCCTCACCGGCATGGAGGACGGCACGTTCCCGCACATGCGGTCCCTGCACGACGACGCCGAGCTGGCCGAGGAGCGGCGTCTCGCCTATGTGGGGATCACCCGCGCCCGGGAGCGCCTGTACATCTCGCGGGCGGGCACCCGGTCGGCGTGGGGCATGGCCAACGAGTTCCCGCCGAGCCGGTTCCTCGACGAGATCCCGGACGAGCTGTGGGACTGGCGGCGGGCCGAGTCCGCCACGCAGTCGTTGCGTCGCGGTGCGTCTGCCTGGGGCGGCGGGTACGGGGGCCCGCGGGCCGGTCGGACCACGACGTCGGGGGAGCGCCGCTCGTCCGCGACGGGTGCCACCCGGAAGAGCGCGCCGTCGTCGGGCAGCGCCAGCTTCGGGTCCGCGACGCCCCGCGACGACGCGGACATCCCGTCGTTGGACGTGGGGGACAAGGTCACCCACGACGCGTACGGGCTCGGCACGGTCGTGTCCCTCGAGGGCGCCGGTCGAAACGCGGTGGCGAAGATCGACTTCGGTGCCGACGGGACGAAGCGCCTGCTGCTGCGCTTCACTCCGGTCACCAAGCTCTGAAGGGCTCCCCCGACCCGGGGGGCGACGGGCGTGTGGAATCGGTCACGGTGTCGTCAGGAATTCTGCCGGGGCGTACCGCCGTCGAGCGTGAGAGGGCTACTCTGGACAAGATGTCTTGACGTCGAGACATCGCTCAGGCCGGCCTCTGCCGACCCAGGGGCTCAACCGATGGAAGGACGCAGCAGGGTGGACCTGTTCGAATACCAGGCTCGCGACATCTTCGAGAAGCACGGCGTGCCCGTGCTCGGGGGAGTCGTCGCGACGACCCCCGAAGAGGCTCGTGCAGGTGCGGAGAAGCTCGGCGGCGGGACCGTCGTCGTCAAGGCCCAGGTCAAGACCGGCGGCCGTGGCAAGGCCGGCGGTGTGAAGCTGGCGCACTCGCCCGACGAGGCCGCGCAGAAGGCCGAGGAGATCCTCGGCATGGACATCAAGGGCCACACCGTCCACCGCGTGATGGTGGCGGCCGGCGCCAAGATCGCCGAGGAGTTCTACTTCTCGGTGCTGCTGGACCGCTCGAACCGCAACTACCTGGCGATGTGCTCCGTCGAGGGCGGCATGGAGATCGAGCAGCTCGCCGTCGAGCGTCCCGAGGCCCTCGCGAAGGTCGCGGTCGACCCGATCGTCGGCATCGACGAGGCCAAGGCCGCCGAGATCGTGGACGCCGCGGGCTTCGCCGACGACCTCAAGGCTCCCGTCGCCGACGCGATCCGCAAGCTCTGGGCCGTGTTCACGGCCGAGGACGCCACCCTGGTCGAGGTGAACCCGCTGGTCCGCACCGAGGACGGCGAGATCATCGCGCTCGACGGGAAGGTCACCCTCGACGAGAACGCCTCCGAGGTGCGGCACCCGGACCACGCCGAGCTCGAGGACAAGGCGGCGGCCGACCCGCTGGAGGCCAAGGCCAAGGCGAACGGCCTCAACTACGTCAAGCTCGACGGTGAGGTCGGCATCATCGGCAACGGCGCGGGGCTCGTCATGAGCACGCTCGACGTCGTGGCCTACGCCGGCGAGGAGCACGGTGGGGTCAAGCCCGCCAACTTCCTCGACATCGGTGGCGGCGCGAACTCCGAGGTGATGGCCAACGGGCTCGACGTCATCCTGCACGACCCGCAGGTCAAGTCGGTGTTCGTCAACGTGTTCGGCGGCATCACCGCCTGCGACGAGGTCGCGAGGGGCATCGTCGGCGCGCTGGAGATCCTCGGCGACGAGGCGACCAAGCCGCTCGTCGTCCGGCTGGACGGCAACAACGTCGCGCTCGGCCGCCAGATCCTGGCCGACGCCGCGCACCCGCTGGTCACCCTGGCCGAGACCATGGACGGTGGCGCGGACGCTGCCGCCGCCAAGGCCGCAGCGGCCTGATCGCCCCCGAGACGACGTCGAAAGCAGAGACACAAGAGCCATGTCGATCTACCTCAACTCCGACTCGAAGATCATCGTCCAGGGCATCACCGGCGGGATGGGTGCCAAGCACACCGCCCTGATGCTCGACTCGGGCGCGCAGATCGTGGGCGGCGTCAACGCCCGCAAGGCCGGGACCACGGTCGAGCACAAGGACCACGACGGCAACGACGTCACCCTGCCCGTGTTCGGCACGGTCAAGGAGGCGATGGCCGAGACCGGCGCGAACGTCTCCGTGCTGTTCGTGCCGCCGGCCTTCACCAAGGACGCGGCCATCGAGGCCGTCGACGCCGAGATGCCGCTCATCGTGGTCATCACCGAGGGCGTCCCGGTGCAGGACACGGCCGAGATCTGGGCCTACCTGCAGGGCAAGAGCACGCGCATGATCGGCCCGAACTGCCCTGGCATCATCACGCCGGGTGAGTCCCTGGCCGGGATCACTCCGCACACGATCACCGGCAAGGGCCCGATCGGTCTCGTGTCGAAGTCGGGCACGCTGACCTACCAGATGATGTACGAGCTGAAGGACCTCGGGTTCTCCACGGCCATCGGCATCGGTGGCGACCCGATCGTCGGCACCACGCACATCGACGCGCTCGAGGCCTTCGAGAACGACCCGGAGACCAAGGCGATCGTCATGATCGGCGAGATCGGCGGCGACGCCGAGGAGCGTGCCGCGGCCTACATCGCGGAGCACGTCACCAAGCCGGTCGTCGGCTACGTCGCGGGCTTCACCGCCCCCGAGGGCAAGACGATGGGCCACGCCGGCGCCATCGTCTCCGGCTCTGCCGGCACCGCGCAGGCGAAGAAGGAGGCCCTCGAGGCCGTCGGCGTCAAGGTCGGCAAGACGCCGTCCGAGACGGCCGCGCTCATGCGGGAGATCCTGCAGGGCGCCTGAGCCACGAGCGACGCCCGCCCTGCCGGCCTCCCGGACGGGCGGGCGTCGTCGTCCGTCCCCGGCGTGGGACGACGACGCCGCACCGGGCGCGAGGGACGATGAGGCCGTGAGCGCAGCGCCCCGGTCCGGAACCGCCCCTGTCGTCGAGCAGCTCGCGCAGGGACGCCTGCGGGAGCGGTTTGCGCTCGGGTCGAGCGGGGTGTGGGCCGCGGTGCAGTCGATCGGCCTGTCGTACGCCGTCGTGGCCCTGCTCGCCGTGGTCGCCGTCCTGGACGCACCTTCGGCGTCCGGGGCCGACGGCGGGCTCGGCGCGGGCGTCGCCGTCGCCACGGGCCTGTGGCTGCTCGGCCACGGGGTGCCGTTGTCGGCGGCCGGGGCGACGCTGACGGTGGTGCCGCTCGGCATCACGGCGCTGGCCCTGTTCACCCTGCACGTGGCGGCGAAGCGGTCGGCGGTGCCGACCCTCGCGGCGTGGGTCGCCGGCACGGTGACCTACGCCGCGGCGACCGCCACGCTCGCGATCGTCCTGGACGTGGTCGGGGCGACCGCGGCGACCAGCGGTGCGACGGACGTCGTCGTCCAGGTGGGTGCCGCCGTCGTCGGCGGGCTGGTCGTCGGGGGCGGCGGGATCGCGCTGGGCATGTTCTCGGCGCCCGACGGTCCGTTGCTGGCCGGGCTCGCGCCACGGATGGACCCCTACCTGCCCGACACCCTCCGTCTGGGGATGCGTGCCGCCGTCGTCGGCGTCGCGCTGCTCGTCGGGCTCGGCGGGCTGCTCGTCGGCGTGTGGGTGGTGCTGGGACGCGAGACCGCGTCGCTGGTCGCCGGCGGTCTCGGTGCGAGCGGTCTCGGTGTGGTGCTCCTACTGCTCGGCCAGGCGGTGCTGGTGCCCAACCTGGTGGTGTGGGCGACGTCGTGGATCGCCGGGCCGGGGTTCGTCGTCGGTGAGGGCGGAACCTTCTCCGCGGCCACCACGGAGGCTGCCGCCCTGCCGGCTGTCCCGCTCCTGGGCGTCCTGCCGGGCGAGTCCTGGTCGACGCCGTACGCTGCCTGGGCGCCCGTGCTGGTCGTCGCGTGCGGGGCCGTCGGCGGCTGGTTCGCGTGGCAGCGCCTCGAGCCGAGCCAGGTCGCGTGGCGGGACCTCGTCTGGATCGTGACGGGGACGACGCTCGCGGCGGGTGCGCTCACGGTCGTCCTGCAGTGGGTGGCCGGCGGGTCCGCGGGCGCGGGCGCGCTCGCCGTCGTGGGCGCCGACGTGTGGTTGACCGGCGGGCTGGTCGCGGCGGAGGTCGGCGGCGGCGCCGCGATCGTCCTGCTCGCCCACCACCTGGTCGGGCGGGTGCGGCACCCGTAGGCTGAGGGCCGTGCAGACCCCCTCCGGACATCCTGTCGAACCCGCGCCCGGTGCTCGTCTCGTGGTCCTCGCCTCCGGGGGAGGGTCGAACCTGGCGGCGCTGCTCGCCGCCCATGACGATCCCTCCTACGGTGCGCGCGTCGTCGGTGTCGTCTCCGACAAGCCGGGGGCGGGGGCGCTCGAGCTGGCCCGCCAGGCCGGCGTGCCGTCCGTCGTGGTGGCTCCGGGGGACTTCGAGGACCGGGCGGCGTGGAACCTCGGGCTCACCGACGCCGTCGCGGTGTTCCAGCCGGCCTACGTGGTGCTCGCCGGGTTCATGCGCCTCCTCGCCCCGACGTTCCTCGAGCAGTTCCCCGGCAGGGTCGTGAACACCCACCCCGCCCTGCTGCCGTCGTTCCCGGGCGCGCACGGTGTCCGCGACGCGCTCGCGTACGGGGTCAAGGTCACCGGCTGCACGGTGCACGTGGTCGACGACGGCGTCGACACCGGGCCGATCATCGCCCAGGCCGCGGTGCCCGTGCTGGACGGCGACGACGAGGCGTCCCTCCACGAACGCATCAAGGTGGCTGAGCGGTCGCTGCTCGTCGAGACCGTGGGGCGCGTCGCGCGCGAGGGGCTGCTCGTCGAGGGGCGCCAGGCCGTCATCGGCGCCTGAGCGCCGTCGGAGCGCGGTGACGGACGGTCACGACGTCGTCGTCGGGTCCGGGTAGGCCTGGAAGTAGTCGTTCCCCGTGCCGATGTCGACGGCGACCCAGACCTGGTAGCCCTCGGGCAGGTCGGCGTGGGTGGGCAGGTCCGCCACGACGGAACGCACCTCGTCGCGCAGGGCGAGCTCGTCGTCGGCGGTCGACCCTGGCTCCAGGAAGAGCTCGACGTCGGTCTCGTGCCCCCGGACGTCCAGCGCCAGGAGGCGGTCCCGCAGCGGCCCCGCGGTCTCGAGGGCGGCCCGGACGAGGCCCGGGTCCCGGCCGAGCAGGTCGCGGTCGAGGGCGATCCGACGGCGGGAGGGAACGTCCGGGCGTACCTGGAAGGACGAGACGCTCGGCGGCGCGTCGTCGGCACCGTCGGTCAGGAACGCGGTGACCTCGTGCGCGGCCTCGAGAGGGTCGGCTCCCTCCGGATGGAGGAGCTCGACCGTGCGCCCGCTGACGACGCGCGTCGCGGGTGTGGCCGGTGGCAGGTCGAGCCCCGCGGAGTGGAGGAAGGCGTCGACGGACTCGCCGTCCGGCCACCCGGACAGGGGGTCCAGGCTGGCGGTGCCGAGAGTGGCGGACATCGAGACGTAGAGCGCGTCCTCGGCAAACGTGCCGAGGGCCGCGACCTGCTCGGCCGTGACGGCGTCCTCGAGGGTGACGTGCAGCCGCGGGAGCAGCGGGCTGTCGCCGTGAGCCTCAGCCCGGTCGACGCCGGGCAGCGCCTCGACCTCGGCGAGGTGCCGCTCGAGCTCCTGCGCGGGCGACGTGTACCAGCGGTACCCGAGCACGGCGGCCAGGGCGCACAGCGCCAGGGCACCGAGGGTGATCAGGGCGACGTGGCGAGGCCTCAATTGCGGCGTGCGGGGCGATGGCATCGCGGTCAACCTACCCGTCCGCGTCGTCGGCCTCCTCGTGGCGCGGCCCCAGGGCCATCAGCAGCTGGTAGACCTCGCGCGGGGCGGACGGGTCGGAGCGCGCGGCCTCGAAGGTCCGCTCGGTCCACCGTTCCTGGAAGGCGACGAGCTCCTCGCCGAACTGCTTGGCCTCCCCAGCGGTGAGGGGGAGGTTGTTGACGAGCAGGAGGCGGTGCCGCCCGTCGTCGTCCGGTAGCCGCCCCGTCGAGGCGCGGGCGACGAGGTGCTGCAGCCAGGCGGTCGCGGGACGCATCGCCTCGTCCGCCGCGCCGGGCGTGCTCGGGTCCACCTGGTAGGACTTCGCGACGTTGCGCCACACCCGGTCCCGCTTGTCCCGCGCGTGCTCGGGGGCCTCGACGACCATCCCGGCCCTCGCCAGCGTGCGCAGGTGGAAGCTCACGGAGTTGGCGGGCTCGTCGATGGCACGCGCGAGGTCCGCGGCGCGGGCGTGCTCCATGACGACGAGCTGCATGAGGATGCGTTGCCGCACCGGGTGCGCGATCGCCTTCAGGGCCTCCGGGCTCTGCACCAGGAACGTCTCCTCCATGGCCCGCATGCTAGCAAGAACACTTGCGCAAGAACTATTGCGCATGACTAAGTGCGCAACTACTGTTGCGCGTATGACGACACGAACGGGCCCGGCGTCCCCGGTGGACCAGCCGCCCAGCCTGCTGCGCAACCGCTCCTACCTGCTGGTCATGTCGGGACTGACCACCGAGGCTCTCGGCGCGGGGATCGCCGCGTTCGCGGTCCCGCTGCTCGCGCTCGCCCTCACCGAGTCGGTCTGGCAGGCCGGCGTGATCACCGCCGTCGGGCACGCGGGCGGGTTGCTCGCGGCGCTGCCGGCCGGTGTCGTGGCGGACCGGACCGACCGCCGTCGGCTCATCGTCGTCACCGCCGGGATCGCCGCCCTCGCCTGGGCGAGCGCGGCCGCCGCCGGGCTGTCCGGCGAGCTGACCGCGGTGCACCTGACCGCCGTCCTGCTCGTGTCCTCCGTCGCCGGAGCGTTCGTCGAGCCGTCGGTGGCCGGCGCCTTCCGCTCCGTCGTCCCGCAGCAGCAGCTCCCGACGGCCTACGCGGCCGCCCAGGGCCGCGACGCGGCAGCGAGCCTCGTCGCCGGGCCGGTGGGCGGGGTCCTGTACGGCATCGCGCACGCCGCGCCGCTCGTCGCCGGCGCCGTGGGGCACCTGGCCACGGCGGTGTGCACAGGGCTCGTGCGCGAGCCGCTCAACGCCGACACCACCGAGGCGCGCCAGGTCCACCCGGTCGCCGCGCTGCGCGAGGGGCTCCGCTACGTCTGGTCGGTGCCGCTCTTCCGGGTGTGCCTGGGGCTCTTCGTCGTCATCAACATCACCCTGACCGGGATGCTCCTGGCCATCACGCTCTCCCTCGCCGACGCGGGCACGCCCGCGGCGCAGATCGGGGTGCTGTCCGCCGTCATCGGGGTGTCGATGATCCTCGGCGCGGTGCTCGCCCCCAAGCTGGTCGCCACGGTGCGCGTCGGGCTGCTGGTCCCGGTCGCCCTCGCCCTCGTGGCGCTCGCGGCCGGGGTGATGGCCGTGGGCCAGTCGTTCGCCGTCTACCTCGTCGCCCTGGGGCTCGGGACGGTGCTGGTGCCCGCGGCCAACTCCGGGCTGGCCGGCTACGCCGCGGCGATCACCCCGCACCGGCTGCAGGGCCGGTTCGCCTCCGTGATGGACCTGACCGTGCTGGTCGCGCTGCCGGTCGCACCGCTGGTGGGCAGCGGTCTGCTCGCGACCTGGGGGATCGGGCCGGCGCTCGCCGTCCTCGCGGCACTCCTGGGCGTGACCGTCGTCGCCGTGTGGTGCGCCCGCCCCGTGCGGCGCATCGGGCTGCCGTCCACCTGGCCCGACGACGTGATCGACCCCGCCTGAGGGGGCGGGGCGGGGTCAGGCGGCGGACCAGCCGCCGTCGGAGGCGACGACCTGGCCGTTGACGTTCGTGGAGTCGGCCGAGAGCAGGAACGTGATCGAGGCCGCGAGCTGCTCGGGCATCGCGATGTCCGCCATGATCCCCATCGCGGACTGGACCCGACCCATGCCGAACTCGTCGACGTCCCGCGGCTGCATGCCGGTGGCCACCCCGCCCGGGGCGACGGCGTTCACCCGCACGCCCGTGCCGGTGTACATGAACGCGGCGTTCTTGGTCAGGCCGACGACGGCGTGCTTGGACGCCGTGTAGGCGGCCCCGGATGCGGAGCCGCGCAGCCCCGCTTCGGACGCGACGTTGACGATCCGGCCCTCGGCCGCCGCGAGCATCCCGGGGACGACGGCGCGCATGAGCTTCATCGTGCCCGTCACGTTGACCGCGAAGACCTTCTCCCACGTCGCGTCGTCCACGGTGTGCACGGCGGCGAACCGGTCCATGATCCCCGCGACGTTCGCCAGGGCGTGGACCGGGCCTCCGGCGGCCGCCATGATCTCGGCGATCGCGGCGTCGTCGGTGATGTCCGCGACGACGGGGACGACGTCGGCGCCCGCCCCGGCGTCGCGGAGCTCGGCGGCCAGCTCCTCCAGCCCGCCGCGCGTCATGTCGACGGCGACGACGCGGCCGCCTTCGCGAGCCACCCGCGAGGCGGTCGCACGGCCGATGCCGGAGGCCGCGCCGGTGACGACGACGGTCTGGCCGGCGAAGCGGCCGGGCGAGACGTGCTCGACCCACTCGGCGGGCTCGACGGTCTCCGTCGTGCCGGCCGTCGTCGTCGTGGGCATGGTCGCGGAGGTCTCGGGGGCGCCGCCCGATGCCCGGAGCTCGGCCGCGCGGGCGACGAGGGCGTCCGCCGCCTCCGCCGAGAACTTTCCGCGCGAGAGCTTGACGAGCCGGGCGAGGCTGAGCCGTCGGGCGGGTGCCAGCGAGCGGGGGCTCGCGCCTGCCTCGGTGAGCATCTCGGTCAGAGCGTGCTCGCCGACCGGGTCCGCGAGCCACTCGGCGACGGTGTTCTTCAGGGTGAGGTCCGACATCTGGATGGGCTTCCTTTCCGGACTGCCGGACATGCTTGTCCGGTTCTCTCCGCCTAAAGTAGCACCGTGAGCACACACGTGAGCGGGGCCTCGCGGAGGGCGAACGCCGGCCCTCGGGCGGCCGCCCGCAACCGCGCGGCGCTCCTCGCCGCCGCACGCGAGATCTTCGCCGAGCGCGGAGCGCAGGCGCCCCTCAACGCCGTCGCCCGCCGCGCCGGCGTCGGCCAGGGCAGCCTCTACCGCCACTTCCCCGACCGCATCGCGCTCGTGCTCGCGCTCTTCGAGGAGCAGGTCAGCACCGTCGAGGAGATCGCCCACGACCCCGAGGTCACCCTCGCCGACCTCCTCGGCGTGGTCACCCGCCACGCCATCGACTCCGTGGTGAGCATCGACCTCGCGTCGGCGTCGCCGGAGTCGCGACCCGACCCACGGCTCCTCGACCTGCGGGAACGGACCGCCGAAGCCCTCGGCTCCCGGCTCGAGCGTGCGCTCGCCGACGGCGACGTGCGACCCGGGACCACCACGGACGACGTCCTCCTCGGCGTCGAGATGGTCGCCGCCGCCCTCACCCGTCGGCCCGCGGCCGAGCGCGAGCGCTACGCGCTGCGAGCCTGGCGGCTCCTGGGGATGAAGGTGACCGTCCCCGGCCGGTAGGATCTGCCCTGGTCGTGACTGGCGAGGGTGGACAACCACCGGGGAGCGGCCGATCCGACCGGCGACGCCGGTCCGGTCCACCGTGCGCGCCGCCCGCCTGGGTGCCAGGGTTTCCGCGAAGGCCACCACCGAGGAGACCACCACGATGTCCGGCGCACCCGCAGTCCCCACGTCCCCCGACGTCCAGCTCGCCGACGACGACCGGCGGCCCGTCCGCCGCGCCCTGCTCAGCGTCTATGACAAGTCCGGGCTGACCGAGCTCGCCACCGCCCTGCACGCCGCGGGCGTCGAGCTCGTGTCCACCGGCTCGACGGCAGCACGTATCGCCGACGGGGGCGTCCCGGTGACGCGCGTCGAGGAGCTGACGGGATTCCCCGAGTGCCTCGAGGGTCGCGTCAAGACGCTGCACCCGCGCGTGCACGCCGGGATCCTCGCGGACACCCGCAAGGCGGACCACCGGCGCCAGCTCGCCGAGCTGGAGATCGACGCGTTCGAGCTCGTCGTGGTCAACCTCTACCCGTTCGCCGAGACGGTCGCCTCGGGCGCCGAGCCCGACGCCGTCGTCGAGCAGATCGACATCGGCGGCCCGTCCATGGTCCGTGCCGCCGCGAAGAACCACCCGAGCGTCGCCGTCGTCGTCGACCCGGCGCGGTACGACGACGTCGTGGCGGCCGCGCAGGCCGGCGGGTTCACGTTCGCCCAGCGCAAGCGCCTGGCCGCGGCGGCGTTCGCCCACACCGCCTCGTACGACGTGGCGGTCTCCTCGTGGTTCGCCTCGGTGTACGCACCGGACGAGTCCGCCGCCGAGTCCGGGCTGCCGGACGTCACCGGTGCCACCTGGGAGCGCAGCGACGTGCTGCGCTACGGCGAGAACCCGCACCAGGCGGCCGCGCTCTACGGCCGCACCGACGGCGCGAGCGGCCTGGCCCAGGCCACCCAGCTGCACGGCAAGGCGATGAGCTACAACAACTACGTGGACGCCGACGCCGCCTGGCGTGCCGCCCACGACCACTCCGGGCCGGCGGTGGCGATCATCAAGCACGCCAACCCGTGCGGCATCGCCGTCGGGGCGGACGTCGCCCAGGCGCACGCCCGCGCCCACGCGACCGACCCGGTCTCCGCCTACGGCGGCGTGATCGCGGCCAACCGTGTGGTCACGAAGGCCGCGGCGGAGCAGATCGCCCCGGTCTTCACCGAGGTCGTCGTGGCCCCCGGCTTCGAGCCCGAGGCGCTCGAGGTGCTGCAGGCCAAGAAGAACATCCGGCTGCTTGAGGTCGACGGCGCACCGTCTGCGCCGGTCGAGGTGCGCCCGGTCTCGGGCGGCCTGCTGGTCCAGGAGGTCGACCGGTTCCAGGCCGACGGCGACGACCCGGCGTCCTGGACCCTCGCGGCCGGCGAAGCCGCCGACGACGCCACGCTCGCGGACCTCGAGTTCGCCTGGCGTGCCGTCCGGGCGGCCAAGTCGAACGCGATCCTGCTCGCCCACGACGGCGCCGCCGTCGGCATCGGCATGGGACAGGTCAACCGCGTGGACTCCTGCCGCCTGTCCGTCGAGCGGGCGAACACGCTCGCCGACGGCGAGTCAGGACCGGTCGAGCGGGCCCGTGGCGCCGTGGCGGCCTCCGACGCGTTCTTCCCCTTCGCCGACGGGCTGCAGGTGCTGCTCGACGCCGGGGTGCGCGCCGTCGTCCAGCCCGGCGGGTCGATCCGTGACGAGGAGGTCGTCGCGGCCGCGCAAGCAGCCGGCGTGACGATGTACCTCACCGGGACGCGCCACTTCGCGCACTGAGCTCGCTGGAGCTGATGGTCGGGCTGTCCCTGCACTCGCCGGCCCGCTCCGGGTCAGCCCTCGGGCAGGTCGCGCCAGCGGACGTCCGGGTCCGCCGCGCGGGGGTGGGGGGCCCCCGCCCCGCGGGGGCCGGCGCGCCCCCCCCCCCGGCCCCCCCCCGCGCGCG